>NZ_LN831029.1:5450545-6813182 GCF_001457475.1 Achromobacter xylosoxidans
CATGGATGAAGGCGCGAGGGCGGTCAACAAGGCTTTGTGCACTTGCAATGCCTGGTCGCGCAAACCGGGCAAGGCGAATCCCATGCTTACCGTCACGATCACCGCAATGCCCAGGTAGAGGGCGCAGATGCGCAGTGATTCGGCAAGATATTGGTGCACTCCTTGGGCCATGCTCCTGAACAGGCTGGCCACTGACGCATCGGGCATGAAAACCTCCTGCGTTAAAAAAGAGGGAGTCAATGTTAACCTCTCTTTCTACCCAAGATGTAACCAAATAGCCGGGATCTGTAGTGAAATACCGCGACCTTAGAGACTTCCTCGCCCAACTTGAACGCATGGGCGAGCTCAAACGCATCGCCGCGCCGGTCTCGACGCGCCTGGAAATGACCGAGATTTCCGACCGCGTGCTGCGCGCCGAGGGCCCGGCCCTGCTGTTCGAAAAGGCCCTGCACGACGGCAAGCCGGCCGGGATGCCGGTGCTGGCCAACCTGTTCGGCACGCCCTCGCGGGTGGCGCGCGGCATGGGCGCCGACGACGTCAGCGCGCTGCGCGACATCGGCGAACTGCTGGCCTCGCTGCGCGAGCCCGAGGCGCCCAAGGGCCTGCGCGATGCGCTGGCCAAGGTGTCGATGCTGAAGTCGGCGCTGTGGGACATGAGCCCGAAGAACGTCAAGAGCCCGGCCTGCCAGGAGATCGTCTGGGAAGGCAAGGACGTGGACCTGACGCGCCTGCCGATCCAGACCTGCTGGCCCGGCGACGTGGCGCCGCTCTTGACCTGGGGCCTGGTGATCACGCGCGGCCCCAACGCCCGCCGCCAGAACCTGGGCATCTACCGCCAGCAACTGCTGGGCCCGAACAAGCTCATCATGCGCTGGCTGTCGCACCGCGGCGGCGCGCTCGATTTCCGCGACCACGCGCTGGCCCATCCGGGCACCCCCTTCCCCATCGCCGTGGCGCTGGGCGCCGACCCGGCCACCACGCTGGGCGCGGTCACCCCGGTGCCGGACAGCCTGTCCGAATACCAGTTCGCCGGCCTGCTGCGCGGCTCGCGCACCGAGGTGGCGCAGGCGCTGGGCAGCAACCTGTCGGTGCCGGCCTGGGCCGAGATCGTGCTGGAAGGCCACCTGCTGCCGTCGTCGGATCCGCGCGCCATCGCGCCGGTGGTACCGGACGGCGTCAATCCGCCGCCCCACAGCGACTACGAGATGGCGCTGGAAGGCCCCTACGGCGACCATACCGGTTACTACAACGAGCAGGACTGGTTCCCGGTGTTCACGGTCGAGCGCATCACCTTGCGCCGCAACCCCATCTACCACTCCACCTACACCGGCAAACCGCCCGATGAACCCGCGGTGCTGGGCGTGGCGCTCAATGAGGTATTCGTGCCGCTGCTGCGGCGCCAGCTGCCGGAAATCGTCGACTTCTACCTGCCGCCCGAGGGCTGCAGCTACCGCCTGGCGGTGGTGTCGATCCGCAAGCAGTACGCCGGCCACGCCAAGCGCGTCATGTTCGGGCTGTGGAGCATCCTGCGCCAGTTCATGTACACCAAGTTCATCGTGGTGGTGGACGAGGACATCAATCCGCGCGACTGGAAGGAAGTGGTGTGGGCCATGACCACGCGCATGGACCCGGTGCGCGATACGCTGCTGGTCGAGAACACGCCCATCGACTACCTGGACTTCGCCTCGCCGGTGTCCGGCCTGGGCGGCAAGATGGGCCTGGACGCCACCAACAAATGGCCCGGCGAAACCCAGCGCGAATGGGGCACGCCCATCACCATGGACGCCGACGTCAAGAAGCGGGTGGACGACATGTGGGGGCAGCTGGGGCTGTAGCCCGATGGCCGGGCCTGCCGCCCTGGCCGCATCCCCCGCCCCAAAAGAAAACCCGCCGTATCCGGCGGGTTTTCTTTTGGGGGACGCAGAGACCAGAATCAGCGCGCGTCGTTGCGTTCGTCGCGCGAATCGCGCCAGAGCTTGAACACCTGCCAGCCCACCAGCGCGCCGCCGGCCAGCTTGAGCAGCTTGGACTTGCCGCCGCCGCGCATGAACATGGCCGACAGCGACGAGCTGATGAGCGGATAGCGCCGCGCCAGGCCGATGGCCTGCATGGCCCAGCGCGATGCCCCGCCCGAGGCCAGCCCGGGCAGCAAGCTCTTGAACAGCGCGGCCGGTTCGAGCCTGCGTCCGGCGGACACGATGCCCTGCGCCAGCGATTCGCGCTCGATGGCGGCGCGGGCGCGCAACAGTTCGATGCGCACGGCGCGGTCGACGGCGGGAGACCTTTTCGTCATGATTCAGTCCTCCTGGCGCCGCTGCGCGCGGTCATCGTCCTGCGCGTCGCGCACGCGTTCGAGCAATTCGGCGTCGCGGCCCAGTTCTTCCAGCGTGGCCGAGAACGGCGGCGGGCCGTAGACCAGGCCGTGGCGCACCACCAGCAGCAGCACCACGCCGACCACCAGGTACAAGGCCGCCAGCAGGCCCAGGGCCAGGTAGCGGTCTTCGGTGGGCCAGAACGCCACCGCGATCGTGATGGTGAACACCAGCACCGCCAGCGTGAGGAACAGCAAGGCGGCGAACGCCATGCCCAGCAGCTTGAGCAGGCGCGCCTTCTCGCCCGCCGCCTCCAGCGCCAGCAGTTCCAGGCGCGTGCGCATCAGCCCGACCAGGCTGGACGCCACGCCAAACACAGATTTGCGTAGACCCATGGCCAAAAGGACACCGGGCGGGCGAGCCGGCCAAAGGCCGGCGCCGCCCGCCCGGAGGTCCTGCCTTGTCAGCGGCGGCTGATCAGCAAGCCGAGCAGCAGGCCGGTCACGCCCGCGATGCCGATGGCTTGCCAGGGATTGTCGTGCACGTAGTCGTCGGTGGCGCGCGCCGCCTTGCGACCGCGTTCGAGCACCGCGTCCTGCGCTTCGTACAGGGCTTCGCGGGTGCGCTTGAGCGAGGTCAGGGCGCGTTCGCGCAATTCAGCGGCCTTGTCGCCGGTGCTGCTGGCGGCTTCGCGCAGCAGGCTTTCGGCGTCGTTCAGGCTGGTCTTGACACTGTCGATGAGTTTTTCTTTTGCGACGTCTTCGGATTTTCTCGTGGCCATGTTTTGAGCTCCTGTTTGTGTCTATGACGAAACCATCATACCAGCCGCTCCGCGATGGGCCCGGCCGGCTTGCTACCGTGTGCTACTTGATTTGCGTAATCTCAACGGCGGACTTGACGCCGCCCTGGTCGATATCCTGCTTCATGACCAGGTTGACCGCCGGGCAGTACCAGTCGGTGACCGTGGTGTTCATGCCGGGGATGGGAATCGTCAGCCCCTGGAACGTGGCCATGGTGGGATCGGAATTGCGGGTGTAGGTGATGGGGTGGCACGACTGCTGCCCCAACGCCGTGTTGATCGCCGCGGCGCGGCCGACCGTCTTGTCGCCGATGCGGACCGTGGTGCTGGGCTGGCCGCCGACCGGCGCTTCCTTGCCGATTTTCAGACGGAACGAATTGCCCGGCAGCTTCTGGCCGGCGCTCAGCTTGCCGTCGTAGGCGAACAGGCCCAGCATGCGCAGGTCGAACTGGCCTTCGGACGGCTTGGGCGCTTCGCCCGCGCTGGCGTACTTCAGGAAGGTGGCCTGGCCGCCCTTGACGGTCATCAGGTAATCGAGCTTGGACTTGCCAGGCGGCAGGCCCGCGTAGCTGAAGCGCGCCACGCCCTGCACGCGGGCGCGGCAGTTGTCGCCATTGCTTTTTGTAACCTCGGCGAAGGTCAGGTCGGCGCCCAGCGCGATATTGCCGGAGCCGGTCAGTTGCACCGCGCCGCCGTCATGCATGAACTGCGCATCGCAGACGCCGGCCTGCGCCGCGCCGGCCGCGCCCAGCGCGCCGGCCACAAATACCAGGGATGCCAATTTTCGCAACGCCACAAGCCACTCCAGAAATCCAGGAAACGCACCGCGCGCCGGTCCGCGCGCGGCTGGCTTGATACTACACCGGTTGGCGAAACCGGCGCATGACGGAACGTGTCAGCCGGACGACGCGCCGCGACGCCCCCCGACCGCCCCAATGGACCGCAACGGCTCGCCACGATCGGGCGACCGGGCGACCCGCCGGCGTAGGCGCGGCGCCCTTGCCCATCGATCCCCTCGCTAGGCCACGGCCCGCGAGCCGGTGGCCTCGGCGTCGATATCCCCATCGGGCACGGCGGCCAGCGCCACGGCAGCCTGGGCGCGTTCCGGGTTGCCATGGCGCCGGTGCAGGAAATCGACCACCGCCGCGCGGCACGACAGATAGACAGGATCGTTGGCCAGGCGCACCCGGTCGCGCGGGCGCGGCAGCGGCACCGGCAGGATTTCGCCGATGGTCGCGGCCGGCCCGTTGGTCAGCATGACGATGCGGTCGGACAGCAGCACCGCCTCGTCCACGTCGTGGGTCACCATGATGGTGGTGGTGCGGGTCTTGGCGACGATCTTGAGCAGTTCGTCCTGCAGGTGCGCGCGGGTCAGCGCGTCGAGCGCGCCGAACGGCTCGTCCATCAGCAGCACGCCCGGCTCGATGGCGAGCGCGCGGGCGATGCCGACGCGCTGCTTCATGCCGCCCGAGATCTCGCGCGGCAGCTTGTTCTGCGCCGGCAGCAGGCCCACCAGGTCCAGCGCGGCGCGGGTGCGCTCGGCCAGCTGGGCGCGCTTTTCCGAGGCGCCGAAGACCCGTTCCACCGCCAGGTGCACGTTCTGGAAGCAGGTCAGCCAGGGCAGCAGCGAATGGTTCTGGAACACCACGGCGCGGTCCGGGCCGGGGCCGGTGATTTCGCGCTCGGCGCACAGCAGCACGCCGCTGGTCGGACGGGTCAGGCCGGCGATCAGGTTCAGCAAGGTGGACTTGCCGCAACCGGAATGGCCGATGAGGGTGATGAACTCGCCCTGCTCCACCGTCAGGTCGATGTCGCGCAGCGCGACGAAGGCGCCCTTGCGGGTGGCGAAGGTCTGGCCCACGCGCTCGATGCGTACGAATTTCTTCATGGCGCTACTCCTCGGTGTAGGTGAAGCGGCGGGCCAGCGCGACCAGCAGCGTTTCCAGGATCAACCCGACGATGCCGATCACGAAAATGGCGATGACGATGTGCTCGACCTTCAGGTTGTTCCACTCGTCCCACAGCCAGAAGCCGATGCCGGTGCCGCCGGTCAGCATCTCGGCCGCGACGATCACCAGCCAGGCGGTGCCGATGGACAGCCGCACGCCGGTCAGCATGTACGGCAGCACGGCCGGCAGCAGCACGTTGGTGGTGACCTTCCATTCCGACAGGTTGAGCACGCGCGCCACGTTCAGGTAGTCCTGCGGCACGCGCGACACGCCGACCGCCGTGTTGATGATCATGGGCCAGATCGAACAGATGAAGATCGCCCAGATCGCGGCCGGGTTGGCGGCCTTGAACAGCAGCAGGCCGAGCGGCAGCCACGCCAGCGGCGACACCGGCCGCAACAGGCTGACAATGGGCGAGAACATCGCCCGCACCGGCGCGTAGCGGCCAATGGCAAAGCCCACCGGGATGCCCACCAGCGCGGCCAGGCCGAAGCCGATGCCGACCCGCTGCAGCGAGGCCAGCAGGTTCCAGCCGATGCCCTTGTCGTTGGGACCGTTGTCGTAGAACGGATCCGAGAACAATGCCACCGCCGCCTGCCAGGTCACGCCCGGCGTGGGGATCTCCGGGATGCGCATGGCGACCACCTGCCAGACCAGCACGAACAGCGCGAAACCGGCCACCGGGCCGACCACGGCGCGCAGCGCCGCTTCCAGCCGTTCGCGCCAGGCATCGGCCCATTGCGGGGGGGGCGTGGCGGGCGCGGCAGGCTGCGGCGCCGGCGCGGCGGCGGCCCGTTCCATACTCGTTACGGTAGACATGGCGAGTCTCTCCTCTGCGTGGCGGCGCTCAGGCCTTGACCTTGAAAGCGTCGGCATAGGCCGCCGGATTGCTGCCGTCCCAGACCACGCCGTCGATCAGCTTGGAACTGCGCATCTCGCCGGCGGGCACGGCGATGCCGGCGGCCTGCGCGGCCTGTCTGTAGACGTCGATGCGGTTGACCTGGCGCGCGGTGGCCAGATAGTCGGGATGTTCCTTGAGCAGGCCCCAGCGCTTGTGCTGGGTCAGGAACCACATGCCATCGCTCAGGTAGGGGAAGTTGGCCGCGCCGTCGCCCGAAAAGCGCATCGGATGCGCGTCGCTCCAGCGCTTGCCCAGGCCGTCGTCGTACTGGCCCAGCATGCGGTCGACGATGCCGCTGGCGTCGGTGTTGACGTATGACTTGGCGGCGATGGTCTCGGCCGTCTTGCGGCGGTTCTCGGGCGAGGCGTCGATCCACTTGCCGGCTTCCAGGATCGCGGCGGTGACGGCGCGCGCGGTGTTGGGGTTGCGCGCCACGAAGTCTGCGCTGGTGCCCAGCACTTTCTCGGGATGGTCGGTCCAGATCGCCTGGGTCGTCACCGCGGTGAAGCCGATCTTGTCGAGGATGGCGCGCGCGCCCCATGGTTCGCCAACGCAGAAACCGTCCATGTTGCCCACGCGCATGTTGGCCACCATCTGCGGCGGCGGCACGGTGATGACCTTGGCGTCCTTCATCGGGTGGATGCCATAGGCGGCCAGCCAGTAGTACAGCCACATGGCGTGGGTGCCGGTGGGAAAGGTCTGGGCGAAGGTGTATTCGCGCTTCTCGGACGCCATCAGCCTGGCGAGCGATTCACCGTCGCGGGCGCCGGCCTGCGACAGCTTGCTCGACAGGGTGATGGCCTGACCATTCTGGTTCAGGTTCATCAGTACGGCCATGTCCTTCCTGGGCCCGCCGATGCCCATCTGCACGCCGTAGATCAGGCCATAGAGCACGTGCGCCATCGCCAGTTCGCCGTTCAGCAGCTTGTCGCGCACGGCCGCCCACGAGGCTTCCTTGGACGGCGTGATGGTCACGCCATATTTCTTGTCGATGCCCAGCACCGAGGCCATGACGACCGAGGCGCAGTCGGTCAGCGGAATGAAGCCGATCTTCACCTCGGCCTGTTCGGGCGCGTCGCTGCCGGCGGCCCAGGCGCCGGCGCGCACCAGCGGGTCGACCAGCGACAGCAGGCCGGCGCCCGCCACGGCGCGCGCGGTGCCGGCCAGCCACTTGCGGCGGCTGGCGTCGGTGGTCGAATCCGGGTCCGCGGCGGCGGCGGGAAGGCGGGGTTTCACTGGCGTCATACGGGGCTCCTGGCAAAAAAAAACGTCCCGCGCGCCGCGCGGGAACAACCCGCTGGCGCCGCGGAACGTCGTTGTTCCCTGCCGCTGTCGCGGCGCTTGGCGTGGTCGAGCCGCTCGCGGCCCGCCCATGAACCGTTAAGCAATCCGCGTGCCAAGGCGCCTCGCATAGCCGGCGCGGCGGCCCTGCGCCCGCGTGCCCACTGGCTTTGCGGGCGTCCACGGCAGTGGCGCGGGCGCAGGTCGCGGGCCAGGCCCGATGGCGACGGCGGGACCCGCGATCCAACTTGGTGCGTAAACGAATGCGGCGGCGCACCATCGATGTGCGCGCCACGGCAGTTCCTGTGTTCGATGGCCCGGCTGCCCCGCGCCCTGCCGGCCGCCGCCTTTTTCCGCATTTCCGGGCAGCGCGCCCGCGGACACCGGCGTTGCGTCGCGCCGCCCACCGCCGCGGGCATGGAACTTGCATGGCTTGAGGCGGCGCAACGCGCATGCGCGCCGCGCCAAATAAGTTATGGCTATATGGATTCAAGAAATCAGAAGTTGTGGGGATGAAACCCGGTCCCTATGATCGTTTGACCTTCTGCCGGGTGCGCCCGAGGCTGCGTGATGAAGCTTTTCCCGATTTTTGCCGATCTGAAAGACCGGCCCGTGCTGGTCGTGGGCGGTGGCGCGGTGGCCGAGCGCAAGACGCTGGCCCTGCTCGAAGCCCATGCCGCGGTCGCCGTCGGCGCCCCCGAATTGACGCCGGCCCTGGAGGCCTTGCTGGCCGACGGCCGCATCCGCCACCTGCCCGGCCGTTTCGACCCCGCGTGGCTCGAGGGCGCCTGGCTGGTGGTGGCCGCCACCGACGACCGCGACGTCAACGCCACGGTCTCCGCCGCCGCCCAGGCCCGCCGCATTTTCAGCAATGTGGTGGATGACCCCGAGCTGTCCTCGTTCCAGGTGCCGTCCATCGTCGACCGTTCGCCCGTGATCGTCGCCATCTCGTCGTCAGGGGTGGCGCCGGTGCTGGCGCGGCGCCTGCGCGAACGCATCGAATCGCTGTTCGACCACAGCCTGGGCCGCCTGGCGGCGCTGGCCGAACGCTACCGCGCGCGCATCCGCGCCGGCCATCCCGACCTGGGCGCGCGGCGCCGCTTCTACGACTGGCTGCTGGACGGCCCGGTGGCCGGCCTGCTGCGCCAGCAGCGGCCCGAGGCCGCCGCGGCCGCGCTGGACGCGGCGCTGGCCCAGCCGCTCAGGCCGGCCGAGGGCAGCGTGGTGCTGGTGGGCGCCGGCCCCGGCGACCCCGGCCTGCTGACGCTGAAGGCGCTGCGCGCGCTGAACGAAGCCGACGTGATCCTGTACGACCGGCTGGTCAGCGACGAGGTCATGTCGCTGGCGCGCCGCGACGCCGAGCGCGTTGCGGTAGGCAAGCTGCCGGGCGAGGACCACCACGCCACGCAGGCGCGCATCCACGCCCTGCTGGTCGAGCACGCCCGCGCCGGCCGCCGCGTGGTGCGCCTGAAGGGCGGCGACGCCTTCATCTTCGGCCGTGGCGGCGAGGAACTGGAACACCTGCGCGCGCATGGCGTGCGCTACGAGGTCGTGCCCGGCATCACCGCGGCGCTGGCCTGTGCGGCCTATGCCGGCATTCCGCTGACGCACCGCGAGCACGCGCAATCGGTGCGCCTGGTGACGGCGCACTGCCGCGAGGACGAGGACAATCTGGACTGGCCGGCGTTGGCGCGCGAGCGGCAGACGCTGGCGTTCTACATGGGCGTGGGCCAGCTGGAATTGCTGACGCAGCGCTTGATCCGCCACGGCCGCGCGCCGGAGACGCCGTTCGCGCTGATCGAAAACGGCAGCCGGCCCGAGCAGCGGGTGCTGTCGGGCGCGCTGCGCGACCTGCCGCAACTGGCGCGGGCGCACGCCATCCGTTCCCCCGCCCTGCTGATCGTGGGCGAGGTGGCGGGACTGGCGCAATCACTGCATTGGTTCGGCGAGCACCTGGAAGGCGCGCCGCAAAGGCTGGCGGCGTAGCGGCCGGCGACGGCTGCCGCAAGGCCCCGGCCACGCCGCCCGGCAGGACTCAGTCGGTCTTCTGGGTGGTGCCGAAGATGCGGTCGCCGGCGTCGCCCAGGCCCGGCATGATGTAGCCGTGCTCGTTCAGGCCGTCGTCGATGGACGCGGTGTAGATATGCACGTCCGGGTGCTTGGACAGCACCGCGTCGATGCCGACCGGCGCGGCCACCAGCACCAGCGCGCGGATTTCCTTGCAGCCGGCGCGCTTGAGCAGGTCGATGGCGGCGACCATGGAGCCGCCGGTGGCCAGCATCGGATCGACGATCAGCGCCAGGCGCTGGTCCAGTTCGCCCACCAGGCGTTCCAGGTAGGTGTGCGCTTCGAGCGTCTCTTCGTTGCGGGCCACGCCCACCACGCTGACCTTGGCGCCGGGGATCAGGCTGAGCACGCCGTCCAGCATGCCGATGCCGGCGCGCAGGATGGGCACCACGGTGACTTTCTTGCCGGCGATCTTCTCGACCTGCACGGCGCCACACCAGCCTTCGACGGTGGCGGGCGCCAGCGGCAGGTCCTTGGACGCTTCGTAAGTGAGCAGCGCGCCCACTTCCTGCGACAGTTCACGGAAGCTCTTGGTACTGAGGTCGGCGCGGCGCATGATCCCGAGCTTGTGGCGGATCAGCGGATGGCGGATTTCGTGCACGGGCATGTGCGTAAATCTCCAGAATATTGATAAGCAGGGTTGGTTCGCCTCAGGCGCCGCCACAACATGGCGCACGCCCGAGAATCGTAATCGGTTTGGCAGGAGGATGCAGGGGGCCGCGTCAACCTTTATTGTTCGGCCAGCCAGGCGATCAGGGCGTCGTCGAAGGCCCGCACGGCGCCGGCCTGCTCGTGGTTGACGATGCTGACCACCACGTAGCGCTTGCCGCTGGCGCCCAGCACGTAGCCGGCGATCGAGCGCACGTCGCGCAGCGAGCCGGTTTTCAGGTGGGCCATGCCCAGGGTGCCATCGCCTTTCATGCGGCGCCGCACCGTGCCGTCGACGCCCGCGATCGCGAGGGATGAAATGTACTCCGGCATGACGGGGGAATTCCAGGCCAGGGTCAGCATCGAGGCCAGGCTGTCGGCCGAGACCCGCGCGTCGCGCGACAGGCCCGCGCCGTTGTCGATCACCAGTTCGGGCATGTCCAGGCCTTGCCGCGCCAGCAGGTCCTTGGCCACGGCGCCGCTGCTGGCCACGGTGGCCGGCCGGCGGCCCTTTTCCGCGCCCAGGGTCAGCAGCAGCGTGCGCGCCATGACGTTGTTGCTGCGCTTGTTGATCTGGCGGATCACCTCGGCCAGCGTCGGCGAATCGTGCGAGGCCAGCACCACGGCATCGCCAGGCACCATGCCGGCGCGCACCTGGCCCTTGAAGGTGCCGCCCAGTTCCTTCCACAGCAGGCGGAACAGCTCGGTGGCGTAGTCGGTCTGCGACAGCGCCAGCCGGTACAGGTCGAATTCACCGCAGGAGCCGGCCACCTTGCCGCCCACGCGCAGGGTCACGCCCTGCTGGGTGATGACCGGATCGGTGGTGACCACCGGCGCGCCCGGGCAACGGGCATCGCTCCATTCGACCCGGCCCTCGATCTTCAAACCGGGCAGCGGCGGGTCGATCAGCGGCACCCACTTGTTGGCGGCGGGATCGGGGGTGAACAGGATGCGCACGGCGCCAAAGCCCACCATCAGGGCGTCGGGGCTGGCGTTGTAGGCGCGGTCGGGCGCGCCGTCGAAGGCGCCGGGGTCGGTGGCGACCTGGCCGAAGATGCTGCGGTCGATCACCAGGTCGTTGATCTGCTTGACGCCGCGCAGGCGCAGTTCACGCAGCAACACCCACAGGTCCTGCATCAGGAATTGCGGATCGCCGCCGGCGCGCAGGTAGAGCGGCCCCGGCAGCACGCCCTTGGCGTCGGGCCGGGCGCCCGGCTCGGTCATGAAGGCGGTGCGCCAGACGTAGTTGGGGCCCAGTTCGGACAGCGCCGCCCAGGTCGTGACCAGCTTCATCACCGAGGCCGGATTGCGCGCTTCCTTGGCGTTCAGGGCCGCCAGGCGCGGGCCGCCGACTTCCTGCACCACCAGCGACAGCGAACTGTCCGGCAGCTTGCTGGCCTTCCAGGCGTTGACCACGCTGGGCGGCAGGCCTGGCACCTGGGCGCAGGCGGCGCCGGCGGCCAGGGCCAGCAGTCCACCGGCCAGCCATTGCCGCGGCCCGCCCACACGCTTTTTCCCTAGTCCCGTCATGCCCTGTCCACCCGGTTGCTCGTCCTGCAAAACCGTGAGCATACAAAACCTGGGACGGTTACGGGCGGCGACACGGGCCGGACGCCGGCGCCGGCCGCCTTCGCCGTGGCACTACTGCTGCAATTTCCACTTGCCGCCGGCCACGGTCGCCATGACCAGGGCGCGCTCGTCCAGGCCGTTGTGGTCGGTGGCGCCCATGTTGACCACGCCGGTGGCGGTCGGCAGGTTCTTGACGTTCTCCAGGGCGTCGCGCAGCGCCGCGCGGAATTCCGCGGTGCCGGGCTTGGCCTTTTTCAGCGCCACCGGCACGGCCTGCTGCAGCAGCAGGCCGACGTCCCAGGTGTAGGCGGCGAACAGCGACACGCTGCCCGCGCCGTTGGCGGCCTCGTACTTTTTGGCGAAGGCCTGGGCCGTGGCCTTGACCGGATGGGTGTCCGGCAGCAGGTCGGCCACCATCACCGGCCCCACCGGCACCCAGGCGCCGTCGCAGGCCGCGCCGCAGACGCGCAGGAAGTCGTTGTTGGCCACGCCGTGGTTGAAGTAGATCTTGCCCTTGAAGCCGCGTTCGCGCAGCGAGCGCGCCGGCATCGCCGCCGGCGTGCCGGAGGCGCCCACCACCACCGCGTCCGGGGCGGCGCCGACCAGCTTCAGCGTCTGCGCCACCGCCGAGGTGTCGGTGGGCGCGAAGCTTTCCTTGCCGACGATCTCGATGCCGTGCTGCTTGGCGGCCTTTTCCACTTCCACCCAGAAAGTCTCGCCCAGGGCGTTGTTGAAGCCGATGAAGGCCAGCTTCTTGACGCCATTGGCGGCGGCGTGGCGGGCGATGCCCTCGGCCATCAGGGAATCGGAATGCGGCGTCTTGAAGACCCAGCGGCGCTTGTCGTCCACCGGATCGATCAGGCGCGCCGACGAGGCCAGCGTGATCACCGGCGTTGCGCCGCTGGCCACCGTGTCCAGCATGGCCATGGTGTTGGGGGTGGTGGTCGAGCCGACGATCAGGTCGACCTTGTTCTCGGAGATCAGCTTGTGCGAATTGCTGACCGCGCGGGTCGTGTCGGAGGCGTCGTCCAGCACCACGTATTCGACCTTGACGCCGCCGATCTCGGTGGGCAGCAGGCCGATGGTGTTGCGTTCGGGAATGCCCAGGGACGCCTGGGGGCCGGTGGTGGACAGGGTGGCGCCGATCTTCACCTGCGCCAGCGCGGGCGCGGCGCCCGCGACCAGCAGGGCCGCCAACGCGGCCGTCAGAGTGCTACGAGGGGTCATGCGGTATCTCCTTTGGGGCGCGGATATCGTTATGCGTCTTGCCGATCCGCTACGGCGTAGAAAGCGTTATACGACGGGATCCCCCCGGTGCGACAGGAAAGCGCCGTCATGGAAAACCAGGGCGCCGCCGTGGTCGTCCGGCGCGTGCAGGCGCCGCACCTCGCCGATCAGCACGGCGTGGTCGCCCACTTCCAGCACCTGGCGGGTGGCGCACTCGAAGCGGGCGGCGCAGGCGTCGAACACGGGGATGCCGTCCTCGGTGGCATACCAGTCCAGCCCGGCATAGCGGTCCGCCACGGGTTGCGAGAACACCCGCGCCAGGTCGCGCTGCGGCGCCCCCAGCACATGGATGGCGAAGCCGCCCCGGGTGGTGAAGTCGGCGTAGTGGATGCTGGCGCGGCGCAGGCTCCACAGCACCAGCGGCGGCTCCAGCGAGACGGGCGCGAAGGAGTTGACCGTGAGGCCGATCGGCCCGTCGGCGCCCGCGGCGGTCACCACCGTGACGCCGGTGGCGTAGCGCCCCAGCGCCCGGCGCAGACGAAGCGGGCTGAGATCGTCGCTGGCAGGCATGCGGCTTCCCCGCGGCCGCCGCTCAGGCCGGCACCGTGCTGGCCGGGCGCACGCCCGACAGCGGCATGGCCTCGGCCATCAACCGCTGCATCGAGTCCAGCACGAGGTCCTGCGGCATCAGGCCGAAGTTGTGCAGGCTCATCACGTGGTCCAGGCCCATGTCGGCCAGCCGCGCCAGCTTGTCGGCCACGGTGCGGGGCGAGCCGAACAGCGACAGGCCGCTGGCGATGATGTCGTCGTAGACCTGCTTGCGCGCGTACAGCCGGGTGTCCACGTACAGGTCGAAGGCGCGGGCGGCGCGTTCGCGGGCCTCGTCGTCGGTCTCGGCCACGTGGGTGTGCAGCGCCACCGCCGCCATGCCCGTGGCATCCTCGATGCCGGCCTCGGCCAGGCCGCGGCGGTAGTCCTGCATCATCAGGCCGATCTCTTCGAAGTTGTCCACCGCCGCGTACGGCACGAACAGCATGCGGCGGCCCTGGCGGCCGACGTGGTAGGCGGCCTCGCGGCGCAGGATCGCCACGTAGACGGGCACCGGCTGCTGCACCGGCTGCACGTTCAGGCGCACCTCGTGGATGCGGTTGAACTTGCCTTCGTGGCTGACGCGCTCGCCGGCCAGCAGGCGCTCGACCAGCATCAGGTTCTCGTCGAAGCGCTCGCGCTTGGTGGCCGGATCGACGGCGTAGCCCTCGAACTCGTGCTTCAGGTAGCCCGAGCCCACGCCCAGCGACAGCCTGCCTTGCGAAAGCTGGTCCACCAGGGCATAGTTTTCCGCCACCGTCAGCGGGTTGTGGAAGGTGAGGATGGAGATCGCGGTGCCCAGCCGCAGCCGCGTCGTCTGCTGCGACAGCGCCGCCAGGAACACCGCCGGGTTCGGCACCGCGCCGTATTCATGGAAGTGGTGCTCGGCCACCCAGAAGGTGTCGTAGCCCAGCTGTTCGGCGCGGCGCGCCTGCTCCAGCACCTGGCTGTAGAGCTGGCCCAGGCTGCGGGGCTGGTCGGGGTAGTGGTCCTGCACCGAGAAGATGGACATCTTCATTGCTTGTCTCCGTCTTTGTCCGCTCGCGCCCCCGAATCGGTCTTCCGGCCCGGATGGTTGTCCGCCACGGCACGCTGATGTATTTTTTAGTGATACACGTATTCTAATAAGAGACGAACTGATGTCAACAGATAGCAGCACCGGGATCCAGTCCGCCGAAATCGCCCTGGACGTCCTGACCCGGCTGGCCGAGCTGGGCGGCGCCGTGTCGGTGTCGGAACTGGGCCGCAGCCTGGACATGCCGCGCGCCAAGGCGCACCGCTACCTGGTGTCGCTGGAGCGGCGCGGCTACGTCGAGCAGGATCCGGCCAGCGCCCGCTACCGGCTCGGGCCGCAGGCGCTGCACACCGGGCTGGCGGCGCTGGCCGAGGTGGATTTCGTCAAAGTGGCGGCCGGCTGCCTGGAAGACCTGAGCGCCGCCATCGGCCAGACCGTCTTCCTCTCGGTCTGGGGCCAGCACGGTCCCACCATCGTCCAGTGGCGCGACGCGCGGCTGCCGGTCACGGTCAACGTGCGCGTGGGTTCGGTGCTGCCGCTGCTCAACAGCGCCACCGGGCGCGTCTTCGCGGCCTGGCTGCCGGAGCCGCTGGCGCTGCCGCGCGCACTGGCCGAATGGGACGCGGCGCGGCGCCAGGGCGCCGACACCGCGCAACTGCTGGACGATCCGGCCGCTGGCGGGCTGCCGCTGGATCCTGCCGACCCCGCCGCCGCGCTGCGGGCGCGCTGGCAGGCCACGCGCCAGCGCGGCTACGCCAGCGTCAGCGGCCACCTGCTGCACGGCATCGACTCGGCCGCCCTGCCGGTGCTGGACGCGCAAGGCCAGCTGGCCGGCGCCATCACCGGGTTGGGACTGCACGGCGGCTTCGACCTGGCGCCGGACGGCGCGCCGCTGCGGGCGCTGATGGCGGCCGCGGCCGACTGCTCGCGCCGGCTCGGCTGGCGCGGCGGGCGCTAAGTCGCCGCGCCAGCCCCCGGCGCACCTTCCCCTGAAAATCGCTCGCTCCCGTCCTGCCGTCCTCGCTTGCGCGGGCGCCGCCGTCGCCGGCCGCCCCGCCCTTTTCGCCAGCCCCTTTACAATAGACAGTTGCCCAGAGCCGTGCCGACAGGTCCGGCTCGCTTTTTTGCCGCCGCCCCATCCGGCGGCCCGGCGGCCGGCCCAGGCCGCGCCCGCCCCTGATACCGATACCCGCGTGCAAGCCCTTACCGTTTCCGATTTCGACTACGAGCTGCCTCCCGAGCTCATCGCGCAGACACCCGCCGCCCAGCGCACGGGCAGCCGCCTGCTGCACCTGGACGGCGCCAGCCAGCTGCATGACCGCCAGTTCGCCGACCTGGAGGGGCTGTTGCGCCCCGGCGACCTGCTGGTGTTCAACGACACCCGCGTCATCAAGGCGCGCCTGGCCGGCCACAAGATCACCGGCGGCAAGGTCGAGGTGCTGGTCGAGCGCATCACCGACACCGACCGCGCGCTGGCGCACGTGCGCGCCAGCAAGTCGCCCGGCGCCGGCATGGTGCTGCGGCTGGCCGACGCCTTCGACGCCACGGTGCTGGGCCGCGAGGGCGAGCTGTTCGACATCCGCTTCCCCGGGCCGGTGCTGGAATTGCTGGACGCGCACGGCGCGACGCCGCTGCCGCCCTACATCACGCACGCCGCCGACGCCGGCGACGACGACCGCTACCAGACCGTCTACGCCCGCGAACCGGGCGCCGTGGCGGCGCCGACCGCCGGCCTGCACTTCGACCAGCCCACCCTGGACCGCCTGGCGGCGCAGGGCGTGGAGCGCGCCTTCGTCACGCTGCACGTGGGCGCCGGCACCTTCCAGCCGGTGCGCGTGGACAACCTGGCCGACCACGTCATGCACGCCGAATGGTTCACCGTGCCGCAGGCCACGGTGGACGCCATCGCCGCAACGCGCGCCCGCGGCGGCCGCGTGATCGCGGTCGGCACCACCAGCGTGCGCGCCCTGGAATCGGCCGCCGCCCAGACCGAGGGCCGCACCGCCCCCGGCCTGCCGCTGGCCGCCGCCCAAGGCGACACGCGCCTGTTCATCACCCCCGGCTACCAGTACCGCGTCATCGACGCCCTGGTCACCAACTTCCACCTGCCCCAGTCGACCCTGCTGATGCTGGTGTCGGCGCTGGCCGGCGTCGAGCCGATCCGCCGCGCCTACGCCCACGCCGTGGCCCAGCGCTACCGCTTCTTCAGCTACGGCGACGCCATGTTCATCGAATCCCCCGCCCCATGACCGGACTGAATTTCGAACTGCTTGCCACCGACGGCGGCGCCCGCCGCGGCCGCATCACGCTCAACCATGGCGTGGTGGAAACACCCATCTTCATGCCCGTGGGCACCTATGGCAGCGTCAAGGCCATGATGCCGCACGAACTGAAGGACATCGGCGCGCAGATCGTGCTGGGCAACACCTTCCACCTGTGGCTGCGCCCGGGCACGGACATCATGGAAAAGCATGGCGGCCTGCACGGCTTCATGCAGTGGGACAAGCCGATCCTGACCGACTCGGGCGGCTTCCAGGTGTTCAGCCTGCAGGGCATGCGCAAGATCACCGAGGAAGGCGTGAAGTTCGCCTCGCCCATCGACGGCGCCCGCCTGTTCCTGACGCCCGAGGAATCGATGCGCATCCAGCGCTCGCTGAACTCGGACATCGTCATGGTGTTCGACGAGTGCACGCCCTACGAGATAGACGGCCGCCCCGCGACCATCGAGGAAGCGGCCCGCTCGATGCGCATGTCGCTGCGCTGGGCGCGCCGCTCGCGCGAGGAATTCGACCGGCTGCAGAACCCCAACGCGCTGTTCGGCATCGTGCAGGGCGGCATGTACGAATCGCTGCGCGACGAGTCCCTGGCCGGCCTGCAGGACATCGGTTTCCACGGCTACGCCATCGGCGGCCTGTCGGTGGGCGAGCCCAAGGAAGACATGATGCGCATCCTGGCGCACGTGACGCCCAAGCTGCCGGCCCAGGCGCCGCGCTACCTGATGGGCGTGGGCACGCCGGAAGACCTGGTCGAGGGCGTGAGCCGCGGCGTCGACATGTTCGACTGCGTCATGCCGACCCGCAACGCCCGCAACGGCTGGCTGTTCACCCGCTTCGGCGACGTCAAGATCCGCAACGCCAAGTACCGCGACGACACCCGCCCGCTGGACCCGAGCTGCGCCTGCCACACCTGCGCCAACTTCTCGCGCGCCTACCTGCATCACCTGCAGCGCGCCAACGAGATCACCGGCGCGCGCCTGAACACGCTGCACAACCTGCATTTCTACCTGACCATCATGAAGGAAATGCGCGAGGCCATCGCCGAGGGCCGCTTCGACGCCTGGCGCGCGCAGTTCGCGGCCGACCGGGCGCGCGGGGTGGAGTAGCGGGGCGCTGTGCCGCTCGCGGTTCGCGCTCAGCGGCGCAACGAGAGAATCACTGCGGCGGCCATTGCTGCGCGGCATGCAAGATGCGCAGGATCCGCACGGCCAGCGCATCCGCCGCATACACGATGATGTAATTCGCGCGAACGACCATTTCGCGGGTACCGGCGATCCTTCCGGGGCGGTACAGCGCGGGACGGGCGGGCAGTTGCGCCGCCTTCGTTTCAATATCGTCTTTCAGACGCTGGGCAGCGTCTGGATTGTCATCTGATATGTAGTCGACTATGGCCAACAGGTCGGCCCGGGCGGCGGACGACCATTCAACTGCGGGCACGGCGCTTCCTGTCGATCAGCGCCTGGGCTTCATCCATGACCTGCTGGTGCGGCACCGCCGGCCCCGTATCGGCCAGGGCTTCCTGGACTTTGGCGCGGAACCACGCGTCGTGCGCCTGGGCATCGGTGGTCAACCCGGCGGGCAGGCCGCCCTCCTTGGCCACCCGCGTGAGCAGGATGCGCACGGCGTCGGAAATCGTCAGGCCGAATTCGGCCAGCTTTTCGGTGGCGTCGGCTTTGAGCTTGTCGTCCACGCGGACGTGGAGCATCGAGGTCTGGGGCATGGCGATTCCTGCAATAGTGTCGGGCCAGTGTATCTCAATTGAGATACTTTCCTGCCACCAACCGCGCATTTTGCGTCCACCCATACCGGGAGAACCCGAATAAGGACTTTTGTTTCGCGTTTCCGCCCTCATCACTGCGCACAGGACGACCCCCTACGCCAGAACGGCCGCCCCGCCGCCGGGCCGCCCCAAGGCGGGGCAGCCCCCTCGGGGGCAGCCAGCGCACCACGCGCGCGCGGCGTGGGGGCCCCTAAACCTCGCTACAATAGTCGGCTTGCCCTATCCATGGCTCGCGCGGGGATGGGCGCAGAACAAGATCGTCGACAGCACGATATAAACAAACCCAAACAGACCAAACGCAGGAGAATTACATGTCCGCTATCGATACCGCCAGCCTCGTCGTGGCCCAGGCCGCCGCCCCCGAAGGCAATGCGCTGATGGGCATGCTGCCCATCATCCTGATGTTCGTGATCCTCTATTTCCTGATGATCCGTCCCCAGATGAAGCGCCAGAAGGAACACCGCAACCTGATCGCCGCCCTGGCCAAGGGCGACGAAGTCGTCACCGCCGGCGGCATGCTGGGCAAGGTCACCAAGGTGAACGACAGCTACGTCACCGTCGAAGTCTCGGAACTGGCCGACAAGCCGGTCGAGATCATCATGCAGAAGTCGTCGGTGTCGACCGTTCTGCCCAAGGGAACCATCAAGGCCCTGTAAGCGTCCCATAGGAGCTCCGCCGCCGGGCCCCGGGGTCCGACGGCAGCCGCCCCGCCGCCCGTCGCGCCAGCCGCCCGGGCGGCCTTTTCTCCACTCTTACATGACGTAGCCGGCAATGAACCGCTATCCCCTCTGGAAGTACATTACGGTCCTGATTGCGGTCCTTATCGGCCTGCTGTATACGCTTCCCAATTTCTACGGCGAGTCGCCCGCCGTCCAGGTTTCCAGCGCCAAGGCCACCATCAAGGTGGATCCGGCCATGCTGAGCCGGGTCGAGCAGATCCTGACCGACGCCAAGATCCCCAATGAAGGGGTCTACTACGAACAGAACGGCACGCTCGGCACCGTGCGCGCCCGCTTCACCTCGACCGACCTGCAACTGCAGGCGCGCGACCTGATCGACAAATCCCTCAATACCGTCCAGGGCGACCCGCACTACACCGTGGCGCTGAACCTGCTGCCGGCCTCGCCCACCTGGATGCGCGCACTGGGCTGGTTCGCCCCCAAGCCCATGTACCTGGGCCTGGACCTGCGCGGCGGCGTGCACTTCCTGCTGCAAGTGGACATGCAGGGCGCCCTGACCGCCCGCTACGATTCGCTGGCCGCCGACGTGCGCTCGGTGCTGCGCGACCAGAAGGTCAACGTGGCCGGCGTCGAGCGCTCGGGCATGAGCGTGGCCGCCAGCTTCGCCAACGCGCAGGACCGCGACCGCGCCATCTCGACGCTGCGCAGCCGCCTGCCCGACCTGGAATTCACCGAAAGCGAAGAAAACGGCAAGCTGCTGCTGCTGGGCGCGCTGAACCCGGCCGCGGTCACCCGCGTGCAGGACTCGGCGCTCAAGCAGAACATCAACACGCTGCACAACCGGATCAACGAACTGGGCGTGGCCGAGCCGGTCATCCAGCAGCAGGGTTCGGACCGCATCGTGGTGCAGCTGCCCGGCGTGCAGGACGTGGCCAAGGCCAAGGAACTGCTGGGCCGCACCGCCACCCTCGAAATCCGCATGGTCGACGATTCGCCCGCCGCGCAGGCCGCGCTGCTGGGCGGCTCGGTGCCGTTCGGCCTGGAGCGCTACTCCGACCGCGACGGTCGCCCGATCCTGGTGCGCCGCCAGGTGGTCCTGACCGGTGAGAACCTGCAGGACGCCCAGCCCGGCCGCGATTCGCAGACCCAGCAGGCCGCCGTCCACCTGACGCTGGACTCCAAGGGCGCGCGCATCTTCCGCGACGTCACCCGCGACAACATCGGCAAGCGCATGGCCATCCTGCTGTTCGAGAACGGCAAGGGCGAAGTGGTCACGGCCCCGGTCATCCGCAGCGAAATCGCCGGCGGCCAGGTGCAGATCTCGGGCAGCATGAGCTCCGAGGAAGCCGCCGACACCGCCCTGCTGCTGCGCGCCGGCGCGCTGGCCGCGCCGATGTCGATCATCGAGGAACGCACCATCGGCCCGAGCCTGGGCGCCGACAACATCTCGAAGGGCTTCCATTCGACGCTGTACGGCTTCCTGGCCATCGCCGTCTTCATCATCATCTACTACCACCTGTTCGGCGTGTTCTCGACCGTCGGCCTGACCCTGAACGTGCTGCTGTTGCTGGCCCTGCTGTCGATGCTGCAGGCCACGCTGACGCTGCCGGGCATCGCGGCCATCGCGCTGACACTGGGCATGGCGATCGACTCGAACGTGCTGATCAACGAGCGGATACGCGAAGAACTGCGCAACGGGGCGTCGCCGCAACAGGCCATCCACCATGGCTTCGAGCGCGCCTGGGGCACGATTCTCGACTCCAACCTCACTACGCTGATTGTCGGCCTGGCCCTGCTGGCATTCGGTTCCGGCCCGATCCGCGGTTTCGCGGTGGTCCATTGCCTGGGCATCCTGACCTCGATGTTCTCGTCCGTCGTGGGCGTGCGCGCGCTGGCCAACCTCTGGTACGGCCGCAAGAAGAAGCTCACGTCGATCTCCATCGGCGAAGTCTGGAAGCCGAAGACCAACTGAACATGCTTGCGGGCGGCCATGCCGCCCGCCACCGAATAGCCAGGGCAAAACATGGAATTTTTCCGGATTCACCGCACCATCCCGTTCATGCGCCACGCGCTGGTGCTGAACATCATCAGCCTCGTCACCTTCGTGGCGGCGGTCTTCTTCATCCTCACGCGCGGCTTTCACCTGTCGATCGAATTCACCGGCGGCACGGTCATGGAAGTCAACTACGCCCAGACGGCGCAGCTTGAAAACGTGCGCGGCGTGGTCTCGAAGCTGGGCTACACCGACTTCCAGGTGCAGAACTTCGGCACCTCGCACGACGTCATGATCCGCCTGCCCCTGCAGGAAGGCCAAACTTCCGCCACCCAGAGCGAAACCGTCATGGCCGCGCTCAAGGCCGCCGACCAGGGCGTGGAACTGCGCCGCGTCGAGTTCGTCGGTCCGCAGGTGGGCCAGGAACTGCTGCACAACGGCCTGATGGCGCTGCTGGTGGTGGTCATCGGCATCATGGTCTACCTGGGCTTCCGCTTCGAATGGAAGTTCGCCGTGGCCGGCGTGATCGCCAACCTGCACGACGTGGTCATCATCCTGGGCTTCTTCGCCTTCTTCCAGTGGGAATTCTCGCTGTCGGTGCTGGCGGGCGTGCTGGCGGTGCTGGGCTACTCGGTGAACGAATCCGTGGTCATCATGGACCGGATCCGCGAGAACTTCCGCAAGTACCGCAAGGCGGACGTGCAGGAAGTCATCAACAGCGCCATCACGCAGACCATCTCGCGCACCATCATCACCCACGGCTCGACCCAGATGATGGTGCTGGCGATGCTGTTCTTCGGCGGCCCCACCCTGCACTACTTCGCCATGGCCCTGACCATCGGCATCTGGTTCGGCATCTACTCGTCGGTGTTCGTCGCCGCCGCGCTGGCCATGTGGATGGGCGTCAAGCGCGAAGACCTGGTCAAGCCGGTCAAGAAGGAAGGCGAGGAAGGCGAAGTCGCCTGAGTTGCTTCCCGCCCCGCAAGACCCGCCCGCTGTGGCGGGTTTTTTTATGGGCGGACGAGCCTGGCGCAGGGCCCTCGGTCACTACGAATAGCCGCCCGTCCTACATGCGGATACCTTTGCCAAAGCCGTCGCCACGGAGGTTGACAGTTATATCCGAACAGGTATATTCATGTTTATCGAACTCCCTCGTCCCCTGTATTGGGAAGGTTCCTCGAAAAAAGACTTCCAGACCTTCCCGCTGGCCGTTCAGAAACACTTGGGGATGAGTCTGTTCATCGTGCAGTCGGGCCGGCGACCGGCCGCGTCCAAACCATGGCACGGACTGGGGCCGGGCGTGTTTGAACTGGTCGACGATCATCGGGGCGATACGTTCCGCGCCGTCTACCTGATACGCATCGGCAACGGCGTGCATGTACTGCATGCATTCCAGAAGAAGTCCAAATCGGGCGTTTCCACGCCGCGGCCCGACATTGCCCTGATCACCCGGCGGCTCAAACAGGTTCAGGCCCGCTATGGGCCCCACAAGAGACAACCATGACGCGTACTACCGGCACCCTGAATGTTCTGCATGACCTCGGCTTTGACGACGCCGCCGATCTGACCACCCAGGCGCAGCTCGCCATCAAGCTCAACGATCTGATCGACCAGCGCCAGCTCACCCAGGCCCAGGTTGCCGCCCTGACCGGCATGACCCAGCCCAAGGTCTCCCAGATCCGCCGCTACCAATTGCAGAACATCTCGCTGGAGCGGCTGCTGCGCGCCCTGGTCGCGCTGGACCAGCACGTGGAGATACGGGTACGCAAGGCAAGGCAATCCGACACTGCCGGGATCAGCGTCGCGGCCTAGCACGAGCGGGAGGCAGCCCCGCACTGTACAGACGCTCCGCCCACTGGGTGTACGGGTACGGCTGCCGCCGTATTCGCTACCATAGGCCTCATGAAACTCGCTCTCGATCATCTCGTCGTCGCTGCCGCCGACCTGGACAGCGGCACTCGCCACGTGGCCGACCTGCTGGGCATCGCGCCGACGGGTGGCGGCGCGCATCCCCGCATGGGCACCCACAACCGCGTGCTGGGCATGGCGGGCGGCGTGTACCTGGAAGTGATCGCCATCGACCCGGACGCGCCCGCGCCGCAGCGGCCGCGCTGGTTCGGGCTGGACCAGCCGGCCATGCGGGCGCGCCTGGCCGAAGGGCCGTTCCTGGCGCATTGGGCGGCGCGAGTCGAGGCGCCCGCTGACCTGAGCGCATGGCAGGCGCGGCACCCCGATCGCATCGCGCCCGCCATCCCCATGACCCGCGGCGACCTGCGCTGGCGCCTTACCGTGCCCGACGACGGCAGCCTGCCGGCCTGGCGCGAAGCGGGCGCAACGGCCGGCGACGGCCTGCTGCCGACGCTGATCCAGTGGGATGTGGACGCCTATCCCGGCGTCAGCCTGCCGCGCCAGCCGCTGACCCTGGTGGCGCTGGCCGGCACCCACCCGCGCGCGGCGCTGCTGCGCCAGGGGCTGGCCTGGCTGGGCGCCGAGCATCTCATCACGGTCGAACAGGCCGACGGCGCGCCGTGCCTGCGCGCCACCATCGAAACCCCGCAGGGCATCAAGACCCTGGCCTGATACGGACAATGGACACGGAGACTTCCCCATGAGCGTGACCCGCAAGCGCTTCGACGACGCGCCCTATGAACGGCAGTGCGAGGCCATCGTCATCGCCGTCGGCGCCGACGGCGTCGAACTGGACCAGACCGTCTGCTACGCCCGCAGCGGCGGCCAGGCGGGCGACAGCGGCACGCTGACCCTGGCCGACGGCCGGGTGCTGGCGCTGACCGACACGGTCTACGCCGACGAGCGTCGCCGCATCGTGCACGTGCTGGCCGAAGGCGTGGCGCCGCCACCAGTGGGCGAACGCGTCACCGTGGCCATCGACTGGCCCCGGCGCCACCGGCTGATGCGGCTGCACACCTGCCTGCACCTGCTCGGCGCGCTGGTGCCCGCGCCGGTCACGGGGTGCAGCATCTCGCCCGACTCGGCGCGCATCGACTTCGACCTGCCCGAGTCGACGCTGGACAAGGCCGACCTGACCGAGCGCCTGAACGCGCTGATCACGGCCGCCACCGACGTCACGGTCAACGCCATCACGCCCGAGGAGCTGGCGGCCCAGCCGGACCTGGTGCGCACCATCGGCGCGGCGCCTCCGGCCGGCACGGAACGCATCCGCATCATCGAGATTCCAGGCGTGGATCGCCAGCCCTGTGGCGGCACGCACGTGGCCAACACGGGCGAAATCG
Organism: Achromobacter xylosoxidans; assembly: GCF_001457475.1. Classification (NCBI taxonomy): domain Bacteria; kingdom Pseudomonadati; phylum Pseudomonadota; class Betaproteobacteria; order Burkholderiales; family Alcaligenaceae; genus Achromobacter; species Achromobacter xylosoxidans. The sequence continues at coordinate 5,474,882 of NZ_LN831029.1, forward strand.
GCGCGGTGACCGTCACCAAGATCGAAAAGAAAAGCCGCACCAACCGCCGCGTGGTGGTGGCGTTCGCCTGAACCTTGCCGCCAATGAAAATGGCCGCCTGCATGGCGGCCATTTTCATTGAAGTCCGTCGGCGGCGCCTCGCGGCGCGCTCAGCCCTTCTTCCACCAGCGCCACGGCGCGCGCAGCGGCCACTGGTACTTGCTACAGAGCACCCGGGGCGCCAGCAGGTGACCCACGGCGATGGCGATCGCGGCGGCGGTCAACACGTCGGACAGGTAGTGGTCCAGGTTGACCAGGCGGCTGGTCGCCACCAGCGCGGCCAGCGACAGGAAGGCCCAGCGCCAGCGCGGCGCCAGGATGCCCAGCACCACCGCCACGGCGAAGGCGGCATAGGTGTGGCTGGACGGAAAGGAATTGAACTGGTTGGCGCGCGAGAACGACTCGCCCAGCCCGTAGATGCCCTTCTCGAAGAACAGCTCGGGACGGGCCCGCGCCACGGAGCGCTTGAGCACCAGCACCACCAGCCCGCCGACCGCCATGGTCGACAGCATCAGCAGGCTGCCGCGCGCCATGCTGGCGTAGCTCATGCGCACCGGATTGCGCCAGCCGCGCGCCAGGCCGACCAGGCCGACGATGTAGAACGCCAGCGCCACGCCGATGTAGCGGCCGCTTTCGCCCATTTCACCGATCCACTCGAACGAGGTGTTGACCCCGTCGCTGACCGATTGCCGGATCCAGATCGCCAGCGGCAGGTCGACCCACAGGGCGCAGACCGCGGCCACCAGCGCCCCCCCGAGACCGGCCAGCAGCCAGGCGGAGGTCGACAGCGGATTGCGGAACTCGTCCGTCGTGGCGGTCGCGGCGCCGGGCGCGAGCGTGGCGGCCGGCGGAAGGGAGGGATTCGTCGTCATCGGACCGGTCGCGTAAAGATAATTGTTCTCGGAAAGGGAATCGGCGAGGGCCAGCTATCGTAACCCTGCATTGCGTCCGCATGAAGGAAATTTGCAGCAAGGGGTAAAATTCCGCTTTTCCCCTCTCCACTGCCCCCGGGATCTACACCCGTCACGGCGACCGACATGCAAGAAACTTCCCTCAAGCGCGTGCCCCACGCGCAAGACGGCGCCGCCGCCGTCCCGCCCGCCCCCGCCACCGGCGCCCCCCGCAAGCTGTACATCCGCACCTTTGGTTGCCAGATGAACGAGTACGACTCGGACAAGATGGCCGACGTACTGCGCGGCGACCAGGGGCTGGAGCTGACCGATAACCCGGAAGACGCCGACGTCATCCTGTTCAACACCTGTTCGGTGCGCGAAAAGGCCCAGGAAAAGGTCTTTTCCGACCTGGGCCGCGTGCAGCACCTGAAAAAGACCAACCCGAACCTGGTGATCGGCGTGGGCGGCTGTGTCGCCAGCCAGGAAGGCGAGGCCATCGTCAAGCGCGCGCCCTACGTGGACGTGGTGTTCGGCCCGCAGACCCTGCACCGCCTGCCCGACCTGATCCAGCGCCGCCGCGCCGAGGGCCGCTCGCAGGTCGACATCAGCTTCCCGGAGATCGAGAAGTTCGACAACATGCCGCCGCCGCGGGTCGAGGGCGCCACCGCCTTCGTCTCGATCATGGAAGGCTGTAGCAAGTACTGCAGCTTCTGCGTCGTGCCGTACACGCGCGGCGAGGAAGTCTCGCGTCCGTTCGACGACGTGCTGGTCGAAGTGGCCGACCTGGCCGACCAGGGCGTCAAGGAAGTCACCCTGCTGGGCCAGAACGTCAACGCCTACCGCGGCCGCATGAGCGACAGCGGCGAAATCGCCGATTTCGCCATGCTGCTGGAATACGTGCACGAGATCCCCGGCATCGAACGCATCCGCTACACCACCTCGCACCCCAAGGAAATGACCCAGCGCATGGTGGACGCCTACGCCCGCCTGCCCAAGCTGGTGTCGTTCCTGCACCTGCCGGTGCAGGCCGGCAGCGACCGCGTGCTGGCGGCCATGAAGCGCGGCTACACCACGCTGGAATTCAAGTCGGTGGTGCGCCGCCTGCGCGCCGCGCGTCCCGACCTGACGCTGTCGTCGGACTTCATCGTCGGCTTCCCCGGCGAAACCGAGGAAGACTTCGAAAAGACCATGAAGCTGATCGAGGATGTCGGTTTCGACACCTCGTTCTCGTTCGTCTACTCGCGCCGCCCCGGCACGCCGGCCGCCGACCTGCACGACGACACCCCGCAGGACGTCAAGCTGCGCCGCCTGCAGCGCCTGCAGGCGCTGATCAACGAGCAGGCCGCCGCCATCGCCCGCAACATGATCGGCACGCGCCAGCGCCTGCTGGTCGAAGGCCCGTCGCGGCGCGATCCGAACGAGCTGATGGGCCGCACCGAAAACAACCGCATCGTCAATTTCGCCGCGCCCGCGCGGCTCATCGGACAGATGGTCGACGTCATCATCACCGAGGCGCACACCAACTCGTTGCGCGCCCGCGTGGCCGACGTCGACCGCGATCCCCAAGAGGCCGAATGACCACTTCCCGCCCCCGCGCCCGCCGCAGCATGCCCGTCGTCGTCACCCTGGACGGCGACAACACCCACCTGGCCAACCTGTGCGGCCCGCTGGACGAGAACCTGCGCCAGCTCGCCGACGGCATGGGCGTGAAGCTCTCGCGCCGCGGCAGCCGCGTCACCATCGAAGGCGACAAGGCCGAACTGGCCGGCCGCGTGCTGCGCCGTTTCCACGAGCAGGCGGTGCACCGCGCCCTGTCGGTCGACGACATCCAGCTGGGGCTGGTCGAGATCGGCGTCGGCCGCCAGGAAGAAAAGCTGCAGGATGCGCCGGTTCGCGAGGCCGATCCGCTGCCGTCGCTGGACGACGACAGCGACGCCATCGCCCTGCGCACCAAGCGCAGCGACCTGCGGCCGCGCACGCCGCGCCAGCGCGACTACCTGAACAACATCCTCAAGCACGACATCACCTTCGGCGTGGGTCCGGCCGGCACCGGCAAGACCTGGCTGGCGGTGGCCTGCGCCATCGATGCGATGGAGCGCGACACGGTGCAACGCCTGGTGCTGACGCGCCCGGCGGTCGAGGCCGGCGAGCGCCTGGGCTTCCTGCCCGGCGACCTGGCGCAGAAGGTCGACCCTTACCTGCGCCCGCTGTACGACGCCCTGTACGACCTGATGGGCTTCGAGAAGGTGCAGCGGCTGTTCGAGAAGCAGACCATCGAGATCGCCCCGCTGGCCTACATGCGCGGCCGCACGCTGAACCACGCCTTCGTCATCCTGGACGAGGCGCAGAACACCACGCCGGAACAGATGAAGATGTTCCTGACGCGCATCGGCTTCGGCAGCAAGGCCGTCATCACCGGCGACCCGTCGCAGGTGGACCTGCCGCGCGGCCAGGAAAGCGGCCTGGCGCACGCGGTCAAGGTGCTGCACGACGTGCAGGGCATCGCCACCACCCGCTTCACCAGCCGCGACGTGGTGCGCCATCCGCTGGTGGCGCGCATCGTCGATGCCTATGACCGGGCCGCGGAAAATGACGCCTGAACTGTCCCTGTCCGTCCAGTACGGGGTCGAGGAACCCCGCCTGCCGCGCTGGCGCCTGCGCCGCTGGGCCGAGCGCGCGCTGGCCGCCGCGGCCGAGGATGGCCTGGTGGAATTCAGCGCCGCCGAGCTCAGCCTGCGCCTGGTGGGCGCGGCCGAGGGACGCCGCCTGAACCGCGACTTCCGCCAGCGCGACTACGCCACCAACGTGCTGACCTTCGAGTACGGCGTCGATCCGCTGGGCGTGGCGCGCGGCGACATCGTGATGTGCGTGCCGGTGCTGGTGCGCGAGGCCCGCGAGCAGCGCAAGGCGCTGCTGGACCACGCCGCCCACCTGACGCTGCACGGCGTGCTGCATTCGCTCGGCTACGACCACATCAAGGCGCGCGACGCCCGCCGCATGGAAGCGCTGGAAACCGCCACGCTGGCGCGCATGGGCATCGCCGATCCCTATCTTGCCGCCTGATTCACGGGCCTGGGGTCAACCCTGAGCAATCGACGCGAAATGGCGGCCAGCAAGGCGCAGATCGCGTCGGTTGGACCCATTTTCCGGGGTCGCGTTACAAATTGCGCGCCAGATTCGGTTATGCTGGCCCCTCCATAACTTGTCCTCCCGGACGATGTCTGACCCTTATCCTGCTCCCGAAGCGACTCCCTCTCGCTCATCCAAACCCGCCACCAAATCCCTTCTAGACCGTCTGCTTTCCCTCGTGCGCCGCGAGCCCGAGGACCGTGAAGGCATCAAGGCCGTCCTGGAAGCCGCGCATGACCGCGACCTGCTGGACGCGGAGTCCTACAAGATGATCAAGGGCGCGCTGGCCGTGTCCGAAGGCACTGTCGGCGACATCATGGTGCCGCGCTCGCGCATGGACCTGCTCGACGTCACGCAGCCCATTCCCTACCTGGTGGCCACCGTGATCGAAACCGCCCACTCGCGGTTCCCGGTGTACGAGGGCGACCGCGACAACATCATCGGCATCCTGCTGGCCAAGGACTTGCTGCGCTGCATGCTGGAACCCGACATCGAGGTTCGCACGCTGGTGCGCCCGGCGGTGTTCATCCCCGAATCCAAGCGCCTGAACGTGCTGCTGCACGAGTTCCGCGCCAGCCGCAACCATCAGGCCATCGTCATCGACGAGCATGGCGGCATCTCCGGCCTGGTCACGATGGAAGACGTGCTGGAACAGATCGTCGGCGATATCGAAGACGAATTCGACGAAACCGAGGAAGACTCGATCTTCCCCGAAGGCGAGAACCAGTGGCGCGTCCTGGCCGCCACCGACATCTCGCACTTCAACGACGTGTTCGGCTGCCAGTTGCCCGACGACGAATACGACAGCGTCGGCGGCTGGATGGGCGGCCAGTTGGGCCGCATCCCGCGCCGCGGCGACAGCGCCGAATTCGACGGCCTGAAACTGGAAGTGGCGCGCGGCGACGCCCGTCGCGCCATCTGGCTGCGCGTCAAGCGCGTCGCGCCGTCCCGCGGCGTTCCGCCCGATACCGACGCATGAGCCGCGCCTCCCGCGGTCCGTTCCTGCTGGGCGCGGCCGGCCTGACGCTGGCCGGCGCCGTCCAGGCCCTCACCTTCGCCCCCGGTCCGCTGCCGGGCTGGGCGCTGGCCATCACCCAGGTGCTGGCGCTGGCGGTGGCCGCCCGCGTCACCCTGTACGCGCCCTCGGCCCGCCAGGCCTGGCTGCGCGGCTGGCTGTTCAGCTTCGCCACCTACGCGCTGGGGCTGTACTGGATCTTCATCAGCCTGCACCGCTACGGCGACCTGGCCGCGCCGCTGGCGGTGGCCGCGGTGCTGGCGCTATCCGCCTTCCTGGCACTGTTCCCAGCCACGGCCGGCGCGCTGGCGCGGCGCTACGTGCCGCTGACGGCCGACTCGGCGCCGGGTCGCGTGCTGTCCGGCACGCTGGCCTGGGGCGCGCTGTGGGCCGGCTTCGAATGGGTCCGCGCGGTGCTGCTGACCGGCTTTCCCTGGCTCAACATCGGCTACGCGCAGGTCGACAGCCCCATCGCCGGCTGGGCGCCGCTGCTGGGCGTGCATGGCATGGCGCTGGTGGCGGCCTTCGCCGCCGCCGCCATCGCCAGCCTGTGGCGCCCGGCGGGCGACCGGAAACAAGCGCGCGACGGCCGCCGGGCGCTGGCCGCCGGCGTGGCGCTGGCGCTGGCCGCCGCCGGCTGGCCGCTGTCGCGCATCGACTGGTCCACGCCCAGCGGCGATGCGCTGAACGTGCGGCTGGTCCAGGGCAACATCGAACAATCGCAGAAGTTCGACCCGGCGCTGCTGGACCAGAGCCTGCGTCGCCACCTCGAACTGGCGGCCCTGCCGCCGGCCGCGGGCGTGCCGCCGCCACAGATGATCATCCTGCCGGAAACCGTGCTGCCGATCTTCCAGGACCAGCTCGATCCCCGCGTCTGGGACGTCTGGCGCCAGGTGGCGGCGCGGCAGAACGCCGTGATCGCCATGGGCGCGCCGATCCACGACGTGCGCAATGGCCGCGACCGCTACACCAATAGCGTCATGGGTTTCGACGGCCAGACGCCGCTGGAACAACTGACCGGCGGCAGCACCGCCATGCGCTACGACAAGCGCCACCTGGTGCCTTGGGGCGAATACGTGCCGCCGGGCTTTCACTGGTTCGTCGACATGCTGAACATCCCGCTGGGCGATTTCGACCGCGGCCCCGAGCGCCAGACGCCGTTCGCGGTGGGCGGCCAGCACATCGCCTTCAACATCTGCTACGAAGACCTGTTCGGTCCCGACCTGCTGCCGGCGCTGCAGCCGGGCGCCAATGGCGAACCGGGCGCGACCATCCTGGTCAACGTCAGCAACCTGGGCTGGTTCGGCGATACGTGGGCCCTGCGCCAGCATCTGCAGATCGGGCGCCTGCGCACGATCGAAACCGCGCGCCCCATGCTGACCTCGACCAACACCGGCATCACCGCGGCCATCGACGCCAAGGGCCGCGTGGCGGCGCAACTGGCGCCGCTGCAGCCGGGCGTGCTGCCGGTCTCGGTGCAGGGTATGACGGGCCTGACGCCCTACGCCCGCTTCGGCGACAAGTCGGCGCTGGCGCTGATCGGCCTGGCCCTCATCGCCGCCTTCGGCAGCCGCCGCGCGCGTCGCCCCTGAACCAGGAACGGGCCGGGTTCTGCCTGGCCCGGTTCCACTTCACAGGCCTTTGCAGGCCGCCCCCTTGCCGGCCACGCCTTTACCGGCCGTGCCGTGCCTTTACTGCCAGCGCTTGTCCTGGCGCGCCCCTAGCGCAACAAATTGACCGGCAACGCGCCGCTATCGTTGACCGGCCGCAGCGGCCCCGCGCCCGCGCCCGTCAGCTCGATCGCGTCGGCGATGCGCGCCATGTCGTCGCTATCCAGCTCCAGTTCGGCCGCGCCCAGCACGCCATCGACCTGGGCCGCGTTGCGCATGCCGACGATGGCGCCGGTGACGCCCGGCCACGCCAGCGTCCAGGCAATGGCCACCGCCGCCTGGGTGGTGCCGTGGCGTTCGGCGATGGGCTTGAGCGCTTCGGCCAGGGCCAGGTTGCGCGCCAGGTTGGGCACCTGGAATTCGGCGTTGCGGGAACGCCAGTCATCCGCGCCCAGGGCCTGCGCCCGCGCGGCGGAAAAGGCGCCGCTGAGCAGGCCCGACTGCATCGGGCTGTAGACGATGACACCGGTGCCGTTCCGCGCGCACCACGGAATCAGGTCGTTAGCCGCCCCGCGCTGGATCGCCGAGAACGGCGGCTGCAGCGAGTCGACGTGGCCGAGCGTCTCGGCGTCCTGCAACTGCGCCAGGTTGTGGTTGGACAGGCCCACCGCGCGCACCTTGCCTTCCTGCTTCAGGTCGAGCAGTTCCTGCCAATAGGCTTCGAGCGGCGTGCCGTCGCCGGCCGGCCAGTGCATCTGGTAGAGGTCGATCCGTTCCACGCCCAGGCGCTGCAAGGAGCCTTCGATTTCACGGCGGATGCTGGCCGGCGCGCCATTGCGTCGCGGCGTGGCCCGCGGCTGGTCGGGGGACCAGGTCAGGCCGCACTTGGTGAAGACGTAGGGCCGGTCGCCGGGGCTCATCTGCGCCAGCGCCCGTCCCACCACTTCCTCGGCATGGCCCAGCCCGTAGACGGCGGCGGTGTCGATCCAGTTGATGCCGCGGTCCACCGCCAGGCGGATCGCGGCGATCGAATCGCCATCGTCCTGCGGGCCCCAGCCGATGGCCCAGGCGTTGCCGCCCATGGCCCAGGCGCCCACGCCAATCCGCGTGATGAACATGTCGCTGCGCCCCAACTGGCGCGTCGGAAAGGAAGTCCGGGTGCTCATGCGAAAGAATTCTCCTGCCGGCAAGACATCATGGCGGGATACACATTGTGCGCGCCCGCGACCTTCCCCACGATAGCATTCGCGCAAACCCTTGATTTATCTCCGGCTTCCCGCGCATGCGTCCCCTTGAAAGCGACTTCCACGCAACTTTTTCATTTTTTGCATCGAACCGACTTGCACGCCGAATTTAGTTCGTGCATAATCTCGTTTCTTCGCCAACGGCACTAAACAAAACCGGCAACGAGATACGAAAAACGAGCGTGAAAGCGTTCGGAGAAACGTAAAACGTGGCTGGAGTTGATTAGAAAAACGGGGGTATAGCTCAGCTGGGAGAGCGCTTGCATGGCATGCAAGAGGTCAGCGGTTCGATCCCGCTTACCTCCACCAGTCCAAAGCGAAGAGTAGTAAAGCACGACGCAAGTCCAAGTCCCCTTCGTCTAGAGGCCTAGGACATCACCCTTTCACGGTGAGTACAGGGGTTCGAATCCCCTAGGGGACGCCAGTCTTACTGGCAGCAGTACAAGATGCAGTTGAAGTGACACAGTAGTTGAGTATGCCGCTGCGGAGCGGTAGTTCAGTTGGTTAGAATACCGGCCTGTCACGCCGGGGGTCGCGGGTTCGAGCCCCGTCCGCTCCGCCAAAAGCGCTCTACGCAGTGCCTTTCAAGAGCTCCGTCCTCGGGGCTTTTTGCATTTATAGGGTGTAAGCCTTGTTGTTTGCAGGTTGGAACGGCAGGGATTCTGGGGGGTATAGCTCAGCTGGGAGAGCGCTTGCATGGCATGCAAGAGGTCAGCGGTTCGATCCCGCTTACCTCCACCAGTAAAGCAGTAAGTAGTACAGTAGTTCGAGCAGTTGCAGTTTCCGGTCCCCTTCGTCTAGAGGCCTAGGACATCACCCTTTCACGGTGAGTACAGGGGTTCGAATCCCCTAGGGGACGCCAGTTCGCTGGCTCGCCGACCGGACCTGCAGGATCGTCCTGACAAGACGACATGCCAGAAGTGAAGTAAGCCGCTGCGGAGCGGTAGTTCAGTTGGTTAGAATACCGGCCTGTCACGCCGGGGGTCGCGGGTTCGAGCCCCGTCCGCTCCGCCAAGCACTTGCGTGCATCCCAGCAAGCCGCAAGATCCAGTTGTTCCGCAGGAGTCTTCCTGCACTGCGCCAGAAGGCGCCCGCCAAAAGCTCCGGATTCCGGGGCTTTTTTGCTTTGCGCGGCAGCAAGCGCCGTGCCGCCCCCTTCCCCCGTCTCGTCCGTTTATCCTCTGGACATGGCGCGTCTCGCAACGCATCCTGTGCGCTTGTGCCAGCCAAGCCAAGAGGCCCACGTGACCCCCAGCAACGCCGCCCCGCACGCGCATCGCCAGCACCTGCAACGCATCATCGCAGGCTTGAACGAAGGCATCATCCTGCTCGAAGCCAATGGCGCCATCGCCTGGGCCAACGCCAGCGCGCTGGCGCTGCATGGCATCGACACACTGGAGGCGTTGGGCAACACCCCCGCCGGCTACCGCAAGCGCTACGCGCTGACCTACCGCAACCACCACCGCGTGCCGGCCCGGCAGTATCCGCTGGATCTGCTGGCCGCGGGCGCCGCCTTCGACGACCTGCTGCTGGACCTGACCCGCAAGGACGACCCCGACTTCCTGCGCAACATCCGCGCGCGCGGCCTGCTGCTCGAAGACGACGACGCCGACTACCGCGTGCTGATCCTGGACGACCAGACCGAGGCGTTCAACGCCGAACAGCGCTTCGAACGCACCTTTGCCGCCAATCCCGCGCCGGCGTTGATCTGCCGGCTGTCCGATCTGCGCTACGTGAAAGTGAACCAGGGCTTCCTGGACATGACCGGCCTGCCGCGCGAGGCCGTGCTGGGCAAGTCGGCCTACGAACTCGACGTGCTGGACGGCGGCGAGGACAAGGACGACGCGGTGGCCAAACTGAATGCCGGCCTGACCATCAGCCAGCGCGAAGGCGTGCTGCGGCTGGGCGACGGTGGCGCCAGGTTCGTCATCGTCGCCGGCCAGCCGATCGACATGCAGGGCGAGCCCTGCATGCTGTTCACCTTCATCGATCTGGAAAAGCGCAAGCGCGCGGAAGAGGCCCTGCAACACAGCGAGGAGCGCTTTTCCAAGGCCTTCCGGCTGGCGCCGGTGCCCATGGCGCTGTGCGAAGGCGAGTCGCTGCGCGCGCTGGACCTGAACGACGCCTTTGCCCGGGCGGTGGGCGTCTCGCCCGAGGACGCCGTCGGCCGCGAACTGACCGCGCTGGGCCTGCGTCCGTCCGAAGGCATGGCCGAGAGCCTGGCGCGCGGCGAGAGCGTGCGCAACCGCGAGGCCATGCTGGTCGCGGCCGATGGCGGCCAGCTCGACTGCCTGGCGTCCGCCGAACCGGTCATGATCGGCGGCGAGCGCCGCGTGCTGCTGGTGATGCAGGACATCAGCGAACGCAAGCGCAGCGAGACCGAACTGCTGGCCGCGATCGAGGCGGTGATGCAGGACACGTCATGGTTCAGCCGCGGCATCATCGAAAAGCTGGCGCAACTGCGCGCGCCGGCACCGGCGTCACGCGACGTGGCCGACCTGGCGCAACTGACGGCGCGCGAACGCGAGGTGCTGGGCCTGCTGTGCCAGGGGCACGACGACGACGGTATCGCGCGCCAACTGCGCCTGTCGCGCAATACCGTGCGCAACCACGTGGCCACCATCTACAGCAAGATCGGGGTGCACCGCCGCAGCGCGGCGATCGTGTGGGCCCGCGACCGCGGCATCACCGGCCACGAAAAGCCGCGGACCCGAGGCAAAGCCGGCCAAGGCTGATGCCGGGCGCGTGGATTTACAAATTGAATCAAAATAATCCGGGGTTACGGCTGCGCGAAGATGGCGCCGCGTTAGATCCGCATCCCCGCTAAAAAACGCCATATCCACCGAAATCGCCCTCAACGCACCCGCAAAAACACGGACAGGCCCGAGATTGCGCAAACCCTGCGCAGCTTCTTACGATCCGCCGATCAAGCCGCCCCGCCAAGGCGCGCGGCGCGATCCCCGCAAGCCTTCCTGGAGTCCGTTGATGCAGACCGCCTACATTCCCGTTCCCAAGCCGTCCCGGCCGCAACCCGCGTCCGCGTGGAGCAGCGCCGCCGTGATGGAGCTCTACGACTTGCCGTTCATGGACCTGGTGTATCGCGCCCAGCAGACGCACCGCGCCCATTTCGATCCCAACGGCATCCAGCTGTCGAGCCTGCTGTCGATCAAGACCGGCGGCTGTCCCGAGGACTGCGGCTACTGCTCGCAGTCGTCGCGCTACGACACCGGCCTGGAAGCCGAAAAGCTGATGCCGCTGGACGAGGTGCTGGCGGCGGCGCGCGCCGCGCAGGCCGGCGGCGCGCAGCGCTTCTGCATGGGCGCGGCCTGGCGCAGCCCCAAGCCGCATCACCTGGAGGCCGTGGCCGAGATGGTCAGCGCGGTCAAGGCGCTGGGCCTGGAGACCTGCGTCACGCTGGGCATGCTGCGCGAGGGCCAGGCCGAACAGCTCAAGGACGCCGGCCTGGACTACTACAACCACAACCTGGACACCGCGCCCGAGTTCTACGGCAAGGTCGTCACCACCCGCACCTACCAGGACCGCCTGGACACCCTGGAACGGGTGCGCGGCGCCGGCATCAACGTCTGCTGCGGCGGCATCGTCGGCATGGGCGAATCGCGCCAGGAGCGCGCCGGCCTGATCGCGCAACTGGCCAACATGGAGCCCTACCCCGAATCGGTGCCGATCAACAACCTGATGCGGGTGGAAGGCACGCCACTGGCCGACGCCGAGCCGCTCGACCCGTTCGAGTTCGTGCGCACCATCGCGGTGGCCCGCATCACCATGCCGCGCGCCATGGTGCGCCTGTCGGCCGGGCGCGAAGCCATGGACGACGCCATGCAGGCGCTGTGCTTCATGGCCGGCGCCAATTCGATGTTCTACGGCGACGTGCTGCTGACCACCGGCAACCCGCGCATGGAGGCGGACCAGCGCCTGCTGCAACGCCTGGGCATGCGCATCGACGCCGGCCAGCACGCGCACCACCACGCGCGCCAGGACATCTCGGCGTGACGCTGGCGCCCGGCCTGTCCTACCTGCTGGCCAGCGTCGCCTGCAGCGTCGCCGTGGCGGCGATGCTGAAGCTGGCGCGGCGCTGGCAGCTGGACGTGCGCCAGGCCATCATGGTGAACCACGCGGTCGCCGCCCTGCTCTGCTGGGTCGTGCTGCGGCCGGATCCGGCCGCGTTGCTGACGCCGCAGACGCCGTGGGCCGTGCTGCTGGCGCTGGGCCTGTTGCTGCCGAGCGGCTTCATGGCGATGGCGCTGGCGGTGCGCCATGCCGGCGTGGTGCGCAGCGACGCGGCCCAGCGGCTGTCCTTGTTCATTCCCCTGCTGGCGGCGTTCCTGCTGTTCGGCGAGCCGGTCAGCGGCCGCAAGCTGGGCGCCATCGCGCTGGCCTTCGCCGCGCTGTTCTGCCTGCTGCGCCGGCCCGCCGCCACGGGCGCGGCGGCCCCGGGCGCGATGGACGCCGCGCAACGCCGCGCGCTGTGGCTGTGGCCGCTGGCGGTGTGGGTGGCCTACGGCGTGGTGGATATCCTGTTCAAGCAGATGGCGCGCGCCGGCACCGCGTTCGCCGGCGGCCTGTTGCTGGCGTTCGCGCTGTCCAGCGCGCTGATGCTGGCCTACCTGCTGTGGCGCCGCGCGCGCTGGGCGCCGCGCCACCTGGCGGCCGGCGTGGCGCTGGGCGCGGTGAATTTCGGCAACATCATCACCTACATCCGCGCGCACCAGGCGCTGCCGGAGCACCCCGCGCTGGTGTTCGCGTCCATGAACATGGGCGTGATCACGCTGGGCACGCTGGTCGGAACGCTGGTGTTCCGCGAGCCGCTGACGCGCCTGAATGGCCTCGGCCTGGCCCTGGCGCTGGCGGCCATCGTGCTGATGGCGCCCTGGTGAATCGCGGCGGCTGTCAGGTGCCGGTGCGGGCCTGGCGCTCGGGCTCGGCGGGTTCATCCCGCGGCGCCTCGGCCGCCTCGGTCGCCCCGCCAGGCGGGTCCACGGCGCCCGCGCCTTCCACCGGCGGCGTGGCGGGCGCGGCGGCCGGATCGGGCTGCACCATTTCGATGCTGATATCGTTTTCGACGTCGACCCGCGGATCGAGCACGGCCGCGGCCGGCGAGCTCTGCAGGGTGTCCGGCATCGGCACGAAGTGGACCGGCGCCTCGTCGACCTGGTGCGCGCCGGTGACGCGCGTGGGCCGCACCTGCCAGACCAGGATCAGGGCGCAGGCCGAGATGAAGACGTAATACATGCTGTGGCCGGCCAGCGACATCAGCACGCCGGCGATCATCGGGCCGACACAGGCGCCCACGCCGTAGGTCATGAGCAGCACGGCCGACAGGCTGACGCGGCGCTCGGATTCGACGTGGTCGTTGGCGAAGGCGGCGCCCAGGGGATACAGGGTGAACTGCAGGATGCCGAAGGCGCACGACAGCAGCACCAGCGCCCAGAACGGCAGCGTCAGCCAGCCCCACATGACGACCGGCAGCAATACCAGCAGCAATGCGTTGAAGCGGATCAGGCCGGCGCGGTTGATGCGATCGGACAGCCAGCCCATGGGCCATTGCGACAACAGCCCGGCGGTGACGGCGGCGGCCACGAAGATGGCGGCCTGCGAGGTGGTCATGCCGTGCTTGGCGCCGTAGACGGCGGCCAGGCCGTAGAAGGCGCCCGACAGGTTGCCGGCGACGAACAGCACCGTCATGGACAGCGGCACGCGCCGCATGAAGAAGCGGATGTCGAGCGCGGCGGGCAGCGGCGTGGGCGGGTGCGAACGCGCGGTGACGGCGATCGGCACCAGGCACAGCACCAGGCACATGGCCACCAGGGTCAGCGGCCGCAGGTCGAGCGTGGCGTAGGCCGTCAGGGCCAGTTGCCCCAGCACGGTTCCCAGGCCGGACACCACCATGTAGACGGAGAACACGCGCCCGCGCTGATGGTTTTCGGTTTGTTCATTGAGCCAGCTCTCGATGACCATGAATTCGGTCACCATGACGATGCCCGAGATGACACGGAACACCAGCCACAGCGGCATGGAATCGACCAGCGTCTGCGCCAGGATCATGCTGGTGGCGACGGCGGCACAGGCGACGAAGGCGCGGATGTGGCCGACGCGGATGATGAGTTTGTGGCCCAGCCGCGCGCCGCACACCAGGCCCAGGTAGTAACCGGCGATCAACGCGCCGATCCAGATCTCGCTGACGGACTGCGCGGTCAGCCTCAACCCCATGTAGGTGTTGAACAGGCCGGTGCCGATGAGCATCAGCAGGGTCGCGACATACAGCGACGAGAAAGAAGAGAGGGTTGCAAGCATGGCGTCTGGCTGCCCCTGCCGGGGGGAGCGACGCGGGCCGCCTGGGCGGCCCGCGCATTGAGCGATGAAACAGTAACTGCGCGGGGAATCAGACTTGCGACAGCAGGGTCGCGGCGTCGCTGACTTCGAATTTGCCGGGGCCTTCGACATTCAGCTGCTTGACCACGCCGTCGACGATCAAGGCCGAGTAGCGCTGCGAGCGCACGCCCATGCCGCGCTGGATCAGGTCCAGCTCCAGGCCCAGGGCCTTGGTCCACAGGGCGGAACCGTCGGCCAGCATGCGGACCTTGCCGCCGGTCTTCTGTTCGCGGCCCCAGGCGCCCATGACGAAGGCGTCGTTGACCGACACGCACCAGATTTCATCCACGCCCTTGGCCTTGAGGGCCGCGGCCTGCTCGACGTAGCCCGGCAGGTGCTTGGCCGAGCAGGTCGGCGTGAAGGCGCCGGGCAGCGCGAACAGGGCGATGGTCTTGCCGCGGGTCAGGTCGGCGACCTGGAAGGCGTTGGGGCCGAGCGAGCAGCCTTCGCTTTCGGTTTCGATGAATTCGGTCAGGGTGCCATCGGGCACGCGATCGCCGACTTTGATGCTCATGGGAGGATCTCCAGTGTTGGGGCGTTGCATTGGGGCGGACGTGCCCCACAGCCCTCATCATAGTTCGTGTCTGTTGCGCTTGCTGGCCCGGCGGACAGATCGGGAAAGAAACCCGCACAGTCTGAAACGACTCCACACGCGGGGCGGCGCGGGGATCATTGCCATAATGTGGGCGTGATCAATGCCCGGGCGCGATGGCCGCGCGCGGGCGCTTTGCGGAGATGAACCGATGCGCAAGATGTTGATCGGCCTGGCCTTTACGATGGCCGCGGCCGCCCCGGCCTGGGCCGCGCCCGACGCGGCAGAGCAGGCCCAGTTCGAATCGTTCGTGGTGGCGGCGGGCGCCTCCAACGGCGCGGCCCGTTCCTGCGGGGCGTCCGAACCCGACCTGGCGCAGCACCAGGCGACCTCGCGCAAGAACCTGGAGCGGTATGCCAAGGAATACGGATTTTCCGCGGCGGGGTATGACGGGCTCTATCAGAAGGGGCTGGCGGATGGGACGCGGATGATGGAGGAGATGAAGCGGTCGGGCGTCGACGGGTGCCGGGGGGTGCTGGGGAGTTTTCAGAATGAGCGGGTGATTTCTTATGAGGATATGAAGGCGGCGTTGGCTGAGGTTAGTGATGGGTTGCCGGGGGAGAGTGCGGAGAAGTGAATTCTCTGCGGTTTTTTTTTGCTGGCGGGGGATTGAGTTCTTGAGCCGCCCGGCGGGACGGCGGCAGGCGGGGGCGGGGCTACGATTGCGGTCCGGAGCGTTCGCTCCGGACTGCCCCATCCTCATCCTCGTCCTCGCCTTCGGCGACTCCTTCGGATTCCGTCGGGCGCATCTACACGCCCCGCCCCCGCCTGCCGCCGTCCCGCCGGGCTCAGGATGTCTTGGTTTCCGCATTGTTGGGGCGAGGTGGGTGCTTGGCATGCTTGGCCGCATCTACGGGGGGCGGAGGAATTTGCGGGGCCCGCCAAAGCCGGCCGCGCGGGCGGCCTTTTTTGGCTTACGCGGGGTCTTGCAGTTCAGGATGAACGCTGCGCGTGTGCGTGCGACATGAGCGTTTGGAAACGGAATCTGGAGTGTCGGGATTGGCGTCCAACGGATAGCCGCAGGCCGCCCGTCAACGACGTTGCAGCCACCTTCCCTCCTCTCCACCCGCGCGCAGCGCCGCTCTCACGACGCACCGCCAAAGCGTATGCCGGGACCGGCTGCCCGCGCAGCCGGTCCCGGCGGGCAACGCAAGATCTCTCCCCTCACTCCGCCCGAGCGGCCTACGAAGAACGAGCTTCTCGCCTCAAGCCCCGAGCCCATTCTGCTTGAACCAGTCAAGCATCCTCTGCCAAGCCTGCTCCGCCTCGGCCTTGCGGTAACTCGGCCGGTAGTCGGCGTGGAAGGCGTGGGGGGCTTCGGGGTAGACGTCGATGCGGGAGGCCTTGGCGGCGGCGGGGCCTTTGGCGAGTTCGATGCGCATCTTGTCGACGTCGGTCTGGGGGATGCCGGCGTCCTTGCCGCCGTAGGCGCCGAGGACCGGGGCCTTGAGGTCGTTGACCAGGCTGAGGACGGATCGGGGCTTGAGTTCGGTGGGGTCGCCGGCCAGTTGGCCGTACCAGGCGGCGCCGGCCTTGAGCTTGGGGTTGTGGGCGGCGTAGAGCCAGACCTGGCGGCCGCCCCAGCAGAAGCCGAGGATGCCGAGCTTGTCGTCGCTGCCGCCGTTGGCGGCGGCCCAGGCGACGGTGGCGTCGAGATCGGCCTGCACCTGCTTGTCGGGCACTTTGCCGATGATCTCGGCCTGCAGCTTGGGGATCTCGGTGTACTTGGACGGGTCGCCCTGGCGCGCGAACAGTTCGGGCGCGATGGCCAGGTAGCCCAGATGGGCCAGGCGGCGGCAGACGTCCTGGATGTATTCGTGCACGCCGAAGATCTCGGACACCACCAGCAGCGTGGGCAGGTTCTTCTTGCCGGCCGGCGCGGCGCGGTAGGCGGGCATCTTGTCGTCGGCGACGGGAATGTCGACCTTGCCGGCGGTCAGGCCGTTGGCGTCGGTCTTGATGGCGGTCTGCGCGACGGCGGGGCCGGCGGCCAGCGAGAAGCCGGCGGCGACGGTGGTGGCGATGAAGCCGCGGCGGTCGAGCTTGAGGGGCGGCAGCAGGCTGTCGAAATGCGCGTCCTGGTCTTTCATCATGCATCTCCGGGCAAGGGACGGCCGCCGGACGCGGGCGCGTCCTGGCGAACCGCCGGGGTTCACTTCAGGGAGAAGTCCACGCGCGAGGGCAGGCCCTCGTCCTTGATGCCATCGGCGTCCAGTTGCGGGGCAACGATGAACACGCGATCCGCGAGTCCTTCCTGGGCTTGCAGCTTTTCGTATACCGCCTGCGCGCGCGCGTCGGCCAGTTGGCGCAACTGTTCCTCGCCGACCGGCGCCACGCTGCGCAGCATCTCCTCCATCTGCTCCGGCGGCACGGACTTGGCCATGCCGATGAAATTGCGCGGCTTGTCCTTGATGTCGGTGTCGTCGTAGACCTCTTCCAGGTACTTGGCGCGTTCGGCGCCCGAGACCTCGACGCCCGCCGGGTTCGGCTTCTTGCCGCGCGGCGCGACGTCGCGGGCCTTGGCCAGGCGGATCTGGGCGTCGACCCAGGCCTGGCGCAGGCCGTCCAGGTCGGTCTTGGGATCGGCGCGGCCGCTCAGGTCCATCTTGAGCGCGGGGCGGTCGGCCAGGGCCTTGGTCAGGGTTTCGATGCGCTGCAGCGTGTCTTCGGTGAGCGCGGCGCTGCCGGGCGCGAATTCCACGTACGACAGTTCCTCGCCGCCGCCGAAGGCGGACGCCAGCAGGCTGAACGGCGAGGTGACGGCCTTGACCACCAGGTTCAGCAGCACCCGCACGACGATGCCGCCGACCGAGAACTCGGGGTCGTCGAGCGACCCGGAGATCGGCAGGTTGATGTCGATGTTGCCGCGCGAGTCCTTAAGCAGGGCCACGGCCAGCAGCACCGGCAGCTTGGTGGCGTCAGGGCTGTTGGTCTTGTCGCCGAAGGTGAGCTGGTTCAGCACCACGTGGTTGGTGGCCAGCAACGCGCGGTCCTTGATCTTGTATTCCAGGTCGACCGATAGCTTGCCGCGCTTGATCGGGTAGCCGACGTACTTGGCCGAGTAGGTGTTGAAGCGCGGCAGGTCCACGCCCTTGGCCGACGCCTTCAGGTCGAGCGACAGGTACTTGGCGAACGGCTGCACCACGCCGCTGATCGACAGGGGCGCGGTGGTGTAGACGCGGCCGGTGACCTTGACCTTGGCGGGCTGCGGGTTGGTGGACGAGACCGCCGTGATGGAGCCGTCGATATTGGACAGCTCGGCCACGTAGTTGGGCTTGACGAAGCGGTCGGTGAAGGTCATGCGGCCGCGCGTCAGGGTGACGCTGTTGAGCGAGATGTCGGGCATGCCGCCGCCCTTGGCCGCCGGCGCCGGCGGTTCGGCGCGCCGGCCGGGGGTCTGCGTATCCTGGGTGATGGAGCCGCCGGCCTGGCCTGGCGCCGCCACCAGGTCCATGACGTTCAGGCGGCCCTGGGCGTTCAGCAGGATGCGGCCGTAGAAGTCGTCGAGCGCGATGTCGCCCAGGCCGGCGGCGATCTTCTCGCCCGCCACGGCGACGTTCATGCCGGAGAACGCCAGGCGCTTCCAGTTGAGGAAGTCGTCCTTGTTGACGCGGTCCTGCAGGTCGACGTCGGTGATCTCGACGCCGCCCTTCCAGCCAGCCTTCATCGGCGCGTTGCCGTTGGCCGCGGCGAAGTCGGCGTCGCCCTTGGCGCCCAGCGTGATGGCGCGCACGGTGGCGTTCAGGCTGGAGGCGAAATACGGCGCGAACGAGGCGACGTTCAGGCCGGACAGGTCGACCGACGTCTTGACGGTCAGCGGCTGCGGCGTGAAGGCGCCCTTCAGGTCGAGCTTGCCCCCGCCCTGGATGCCGGCCGCGGCCAGCGTGAAATTGCTGGCGCCCGGGCCCATGGCGAGGCGATCGGCGGTGACGACCAGCTGCTGCAGCGCGATGTCGAGCGCCGGCTTCAGCGTTTCGTCGCGCGCCTTGAACTGGGCCAGCTCGGCGCGCACGCCGGTGGCGGATGCGTCGATGGCGCCGTTGTTGTCCAGCACGTGCACCTGCGCCGTCAGCCCGAGGCGGCCGTCCAGCAGCTGGATCGGCGACAGGCTGCGCACGGCCGGCGCGAACGGCGCCAGCGCGACGTTGCCCATGCGCAGCGCCAGTTCCAGCGACAGCGGCTGCAGCACCAGCGGGCCCTTGGCGCGGATCCAGCCGCCGTCGGTGCTGTTGTCCACGGTCAGCCAGAGATTGATGGGTTCGCCCTTGACCTGCGGCAGCGCCACGCCTTCGACGGTGACGCCCAGGCCGGTCAGGGTGTAGTCGAGCTTGCTGACGGCGTCGGTGACGTAGAGCTCGCCTTCGTGAATATTGAAGGCGTCCAGCGTCACCTTCCATTCGGCGGGCGCGGCGGGCTTGGGCGGGGCGTCGGCGGCGGGGGGCGTGCCGGCGGCGGCCGGGGCGCCGTTGGGCGCGGAGGCGGCGGGCGAGGCGGGCTGGGGCGTGGATGCCGGGTTGCTGACGGCGGGCGCGGATGCCTGGCCGGCGGCCGGGGCGGTCGCGGGCTTGGCGGCTTGTGCGGGACTGGCCGTTGCCACGGCGGCGGGACTCGCGGCGGGCGCGCCCTTCTCCGCCGCGGGCTTGGCGGCGGAATCCGGGGCGGCCGGCTTGGCGGCGCCGGGCTTGGCGGGAGCACCGGCGTCCACGCTTGCCGTGGCGGCGGGCGGCTTGGCGCCGCTGCCCGGCTTCGCGCCAGGCGTCGCGGCGGGCCTGGTCGCCGGCGCCGGGCCGCCCAGCTGCTTGAGCTTGTCGGCCACGTCCTGCCAGTTCAGGCGCTGGTTGCTGTAGCGCCGCGCGTAGACCTGCGGCGCCCACAGGCCGACGTCGCCCACGTAGACCTGGCGCGCGATCGGTTCGATTTCAAGGCGGTTGATGGTCAGCGCGCTCCAGGCCGCCAGGCTTTCACCGGCGTTATCGCGCAGGTCGAACTGGCGCAGGCCCAGGTCGCCGACCACGCGGATCTTGGGCGGCGCGTCCTTGGGTTGCTCGAACACGATCTGCAGGTTCGAGTCGAGCAGCGCGCGCTCGAGCTTGAACGGCAGCGGCATGGGCCAGACGTCGGCCCATTTTTCCAGTTGCAGCCCGGTGAAGGCGACCCGCAGCGTCGACGACGGCACCTTGTCGAAGGGCCGCGCCACGCCGGTCAGGTCGAACGGGCTGCCATTGATGCGCAGGTGCAGGCGCGGCTGCACGTCGATGTCGGTGGCGTAGCCGAAGGTGGAGATGAACGGCACGCCCACGGCCAGTTCGTCGATCACCTGCTTGCGGCCGGTGACCTTGTCGTCCAGGGTGACGACGCCGCCCTCGATCACCATGTTGTTCAGGGAAAAGCGCGGCAGGCCCTCATCGGGCTTGGGCGGCTCGTCGGGGTTGGCGGCCGTCATCTCGGCCACGCGCTGCTGCACGTCGGAGAAGTTGAAGCGGGTGACGTCCTCGCGCACGATCGACAGGGTGGGCGAACGCAAGGTGAAGCGGTCGACCACCGGCGCGAACCAGAACAGCGAGGTCCAGGCGGCGCTGACGTCGACCTCGGCGGCGGTGAGCAGCGGCGTCTGCGAGCCGGGCTGCGCCACCGCGAGATCGCGCGCGCGCACGGTCAGCGTGAAGGGATTGAAGGTGATCTTGCCGACGGCGACGTCGCGGCCCAGCATCTTTGCGACGTCCTGGGTCAGCACATTGTGCAGCACCTTGGGCACCTGCCAGGCGGCGATGCCACAGAGGATCAACGCCGTGGCCACGACGCCCAAGAGGATCTTGCCTAAGCGGCGGGTAAACCGGAACTTGGGCATCCGCAAGGGCATTGTGCGTCTCCTGGTACGAATCGAAGGCCATTATCGCGTCCTTCGAGCAAATTGGGGGGCTTTTTGCGCCGCGCCATCGCGGCCGCGCCGCCAAAAGCGCAAATGCCCCCGCAGGGGCACGAAAGCGCGCAAGCCACGACCGGCGCACACCCCGGGATGAAGCGGGCAGGCGCGGCGCCACGGCGACGGCGGCCGCGCTTATCTTTCCTCAAAGCGCGGCGGGCGGCGGCTCGTCTATCATAGGCGCATCAGCGGCCCGCCACGGCCTGCCGGGACCGCTCTTTTCAATCATTAACAATTCTCGATCCCGATTCCCATGTCCACGCCCGCCCCCACCTTGAGCCACCTGGATGAAGCCGGCCAGGTCCGCATGGTCGACGTCATCGGCAAGACCGACACCGAACGCGTGGCCATCGCCACCGCCAGCATCCGCATGAACGCGGTGGCCTACGGCCTGCTGACGCAGCCCGGCCAGGGCAAGGGCGAAGTGCTCAACACCGCGCGCGTCGCCGCCATCCTGGCGGCCAAGCGCTGCGCCGAGCTCATCCCCCTGTGCCACAGCCTGCCGCTGTCGTTCGTCGGCGTCGAATTCGCGCTGGACGACGCGGCGCACCGCATCGACATCCTGGCCACCTGCCGCACCAGCTACAAGACCGGCGTCGAAATGGAAGCCATGACGGCGTGCAGCGTCGCCGCGCTGACCATCTACGACATGTGCAAGGCGGCCGACAAAGGTATCGTCATCGAACAAGTTCGCCTGAAGTACAAGGCGGGAGGTAAAAGCGGTGAATGGCGCAACGATTAATCTTCTGTACTTCGCCCGCGTGGCCGAACTGGTCGGCAAGCGCTCCGAAGCCTGGCCGGTCGACGGCGAGTCCACCGGCGCGCAGTTGCTGGCCGCGCTCGGCGAGCGCTATCCGCAGCTGGCCCCGGCCGGTCGCCTGAAGCTGGCCATCAACCAGACCCACGCCAAGCCGTCGGCGCCGATCCGCGCGGGCGACGAGGTCGCGGTGTTCGAACCCGTCACCGGAGGCTGAACGCCATGGTCATCGTGCAGGAAGCCGACTTCGACGGCGCCGCGCTCACCGCCGCCCTGCGCGCCAGCGCCGGGCCGGGCGTGGGCGGCATCGTCACCTTCGTGGGCTACGTGCGCGACTACGCGCCGGACACGCCCACCGACACGCTCTACCTGGAACACTACCCCGGCATGTGCGAGCGCGAGCTCGAAGACATCGCCGCCACCGCCCGCGCGCGCTGGAACCTGGACGGCACCGTGATCGTGCACCGGGTCGGCGCCCTCGCCCGCAATGCCCAGATCGTGTTCGTGGCCGCGGCCAGCGCGCATCGCGGCGACGCCTTCCGCGGCTGCGAATTCATCATCGACGCGCTCAAGACCCGCGCGCCCTTCTGGAAGCGCGAAACCCTGGCGGGTGGCGACAGCTTCTGGGTGGAACAGCGCCAATCCGACCAGGACCGCACGCAGTCCTGGGACGCCGAACCCCCGCCCCCCAAGGAGACTCCATGAACGACGCCTCCCCCGTCTCGCTGGCCTGCGCCGTGCTGACGGTCAGCGACACCCGCAGCGCCGGTGACGACACCTCCGGCAACCTGCTGGCCAACAGCCTGGCCCAGGCCGGCCACCAATGCGTGCGGCGCGACATCGCCAAGGACAACATCTACCAGATCCGGCGCGTCATCAGCGACTGGATCGCCGACCCCGAGGTGCAGGTCATCCTGACCACCGGCGGCACCGGCTTCTCGCACGGCGACCACGTGCCGCAGGCGATCCTGCCGCTGCTGGACCGCGAGATTCCCGGCTTCGGCGAGCTGTTCCGCCAGATCTCCTACGAGGAAATCGGCAGCTCCACCATCCAGTCGCGCGCCTTTGCCGGCGCGGCCAACCAGACCCTGCTGTTCTGCCTGCCCGGTTCGAACAACGCCTGCGAGACCGCCTGGAACCGCATCATCCGCGAGCAGCTCGACAGCGGCCACCGCCCCTGCAATTTCGCCACGCACTTCCAACCCCGCGACCAAGAAGACCACTGATACCCATGCTGGATTTCGACCAAGCCCAGACCCTGCTGGCCAACGCGGCCGCCCCCATCGCGCGCCGCGAAGACGTCGGCCTGGACCAGGCGCCCGGACGCGTGCTGGCGGCCGACCTCGACGCCACCGTGGACATCCCGCCGGCCGACAACAGCGCCATGGACGGCTACGCGCTGCGCCTGGCCGACTGGCGGCCGGGCGCGCGCCTGCCGATCCAGCAGCGCTGCTATGCCGGCGACACGCCCGAGCCGCTCAAGCCCGGCCATGCCATCCGCCTGTTCACCGGCAGCCTGATCCCCGCTGGCGCCGACGTGGTGGTGATGCAGGAAGATACGCACGAGGCCGACGAGCAGGTCGAGATCACGCGCGAGCCGCGCCCCGGCCAGCACATCCGCCTGCGCGGCGAGGACACCCTGGCCGGCGCCCCGCTGCTGGCCGCCGGCACGCAGCTGCAGGCCGCCCACGTGGCGCTGCTGGCCTCGCAGGGCCTGGCCAGCGTGCCGGTGTTCGGCCGCCTGCGGGTCGGCATCCTGACCACCGGCGACGAACTGGTGGCCCCCGGCGAGGCGCGCGAACCGGCGCAGATCTACAACTCCAACGGCCCGATGCTGGCCGCGCTGGTGCGCGGGCTGGCGGCCGAACCGACCCACGTGCTGCATGCGCGCGACACCGAAGCCGACCTGCTGGCCGCGTTCAAGACGCTGCTGGCCGATTGCGACCTGGTGCTGAGCGTGGGCGGCGTGTCGGTGGGCGAGCGCGACCTGGTCAAGCCGGCGCTGGCCGCGCTGGGCGGCGAACTGTCTCTGTGGAAGGTGCGCATGAAGCCGGGCAAGCCGGTGGCGCTGGCCATGATCGGCGACAAGCCGGTGGTCAGCCTGCCGGGCAATCCGGTGTCGGCCTACGCGGTGTTCGCCATGCTGGTGACGCCGCTGGTGCGCCGCATGCAGGGCCGCGAAGAGTTGTTCCCGCCGGTCAGCCGGCTGCCGCTGCGCACCGAGCATCCGCGCCAGGACAGCCGTGAGGAATTCCTGCGGGTGCAGCGCCGCACGGCCGACGACGGCGGCGCCGAACTGGTGCCTTACGGCCACCAGGGTTCGGGGGTGATCAGTTCATTGCCGTGGTCGACCGGGCTGGCGCGCCTGCCCGCCGACGTGCGGGTGCAGGACCGCGACCGCGTGCCCTACTACGACCTGCGTCACTGGCTGGCGTAGCGCTCGGCCGCCGCCAGTTCCTCGGGCGTGTTCAGGTTCATGAACGCGCCGGGCACGTCATCGAACGGCGCGCCCACGCCTCCCACGCGCGACTGCCACAGGCCGACCTTGCGTTCGCCGGCCGCGAGGTAGTCGCGCAGCACCGGCAGCATGGATGTGCGCAGCGCCATGCAGGCCGGATGGCGCTGGCCGCCGGCCACCGCATAGGCCAGGGGCGCGCCCGCCGCCCGCGCCGCGGCGATCAGGCGGTGGGCCAGATCCGCCGGCAGGAACGGCGTGTCGCACGGCGCCACCACCAGCCATTCGCACGGCGCGGCGGCCGCCAGGCCGGCGGCAAGGCCCGCCAGCGGCCCCTGCCAGGCGCCCAGCGCATCGGTATCGTCGGCCACCACCCGGCCATAGCGGGCGTAGATGTCGGCATTGCGGTTGGCGCTGAGAATCAGCGGCCCGACCTGCGGGGCCAGGCGCCGCGCCACGTGCGCCACCAGCGGCTCGCCACCCAGCAGGACCAATCCCTTGTCGCTGCCCTGCATGCGCGAGCCCTGGCCGCCGGCCAGGATCAGGCCGGCCACCTGTTGCCGGTCGAAAACGGGCGCGGGGTCAACCACCGATGTAGCTCATCTCGACTTTGCGGGCCGGGTCGGCCATGTTGCGGCCGCGCTGTTCGGAGTAGTTGTCGCCCCGGGCGGCCCAGATACCCGTGAGGATGGCGGCCAGTTCATCGTCGCTGGCGCCGTCGCGCAGGGGCGCGCGCAGGTCGTGGCCCTCGTGTCCGAACAGGCACAGGAACAGCTTGCCTTCCGGCGACAGGCGCGCGCGCGTACAGCCGCCGCAGAAGGCGTGGGTGACGCTGGAGATGACGCCGATCTCGCCGCCGCCGTCGCGATAGCGCCAGCGTTCGGCGACGCGGCCCATGCCGTCGGTGGAGATCGGTTCGAGCGGATGGGCCGCGCCGATGCGCGCCAGCACTTCCTCGCTGGGCACCACTTCGGTCAGGTTCCAGCCGTTGGTGTTGCCCACGTCCATGTATTCGATGAAGCGCAGGATGTGGCCGCTGCCGCGAAAGCGCTCGGCCATCGGCAGGATCTGCGCATCGTTCAGGCCGCGCCGCACCACCATGTTGACCTTGACGGGCGCCAGCCCGGCCGCGGCGGCGGCGTCGATGCCGCGCAGCACGTCGTCGGGGGTGAAGCCGCTGTCGCTCATGTCCTGGAACATGGACGCGTCCAGCGCGTCCAGGCTGACCGTGACGCGGTTAAGCCCCGCCTGCTTGAGCACGGCGGCCTTGCGTTCGAGCAGGCTGCCGTTGGTGGTGAGCGTCAGTTCCAGCGGCCGGCCGGCGGGCGTGCGCAGCCCGGACAGCAGGCCGACCAGGTTTTCCACATGCTTGCGCAGCAGCGGCTCGCCGCCGGTCAGGCGGATCTTCTCGACCCCCAGGCGGGTGAAGACGCCGGCCAGCCGCGCGATTTCCTCGAACGACAGCAGGTCGGAATGGCGCATGAAGACGTAGTTGGTATCGAATACCTCGCGCGGCATGCAGTAGGTGCAGCGGAAATTGCAGCGGTCCGTGACCGAGATGCGCAGGTCGCGCAGCGGCCGCGCGCGCCGGTCGAGCGCGGGCCGGCCCGCGGGCGGCGGCGCCAGGGGCGCCGGACGCTCGGTGCGGCGGTCAGCCAGGAGGATCACTTTGCTCATGGGAACATCATAGCCCGGCGCACGCGGCGGCGCGCCTAGGAAAATGCCTCTTCAAGGGTCTGCAGGCGGCCGGTGTCGCGGGCGTCGTAGCCCACCAGCTGGCCGACGTAGCCGACGTAGTCGGGGCTGCGCATGATGGACAGCAGGTCGCGCATGGCGGGCGTTTCGAGCGCGCTCTTGCGGATGGCGAAGAAATAACGCTCGCGCACCAGCGGGATGAAGTCCAGGCCGAAGCGGCAGGCGGCGGTCTCCACGCCCACACCGGTATCGGCCATGCCGCTGGCAATGTGGGCGGCGATCGCCATGTGGGTGAATTCGTTGGTCTCGTAGCCCTGAACCTCGCTGATCGAGACCCCCGCGCGCTGCAGCATCAGGCTGACCAGATAGCGCGTGCTGGAGCCGATCTGGCGGTTGACGAAACGCACGTCCTGGCGCGCCAGGTCGGCCATGCCGCTGATGCGCTTGGGATTGCCGGCCATCACGAACAGCCCGGTATTGCGCACCGCCAGGTGGATCAGCACGTAATCGTCGGCGTGCAGCCACTGTGCGTAGCGATCCATGATGGGCGCCTCGAAGTCGCCCAGCGGCACCTGGAAGCCCGCCAGGTCGCATTCGCCGCGCTCGAGCGAGGCCAGCGCCTCGATCGCGGTGCGGTAACGCAGTTCCAGCCCCGGCTTGCGCCCGCCCATGTGTTCCATCAGCGATTCCACCGCGAAGCCGTGGCTGGCGTGCAGCCGCAGGTGCGGATCGTTTTCCGGCAAGAGCCGCGCCAGTTCCTCCTGCAGTTCCGAGGCCAGGCTGTCGAGCGTGGGCATCAACCGCGCCTCGATGCGGCGGTTGGCCCACAGCAGGCGCTGCGCGAACGGCGACAGCTGGGTGCCCTGGCGACGGTTGGTGATCAGCAGCTGGGTGCCGAAGATGCCTTCGAAGCGGCGCAGCACGCCCCAGGCGTGCCGGTATGACAGATCACAGGCGCGACAGGCGCCGGCGATGTTGCCGGTGGCGTCGATGGCGGCCAGCAGCGCCAGCATGTCCTGCAGCGGCACGGGGGCGCCGTCGTCTCCACCCAAGGTCCATTGCGGCCGCAGGCCGATTCGGAACTTATATGTCATTTATTTCTTATTGAAGGCGATTAATTACCTGTTTAGAGTACACAAATAACGCGAGGCACGGGAATTTTATATGTTTTTCTTTGCATATAAATCACCCTGACCTCCCATCACAACAGCCCCCCACCCTACGGGGCCCAGCACTACTGGAGGAGACCGCCATGCGCCAGCGCGAGGCAAAATCCGATCTGGCTTCCACCGGCGGCGCCCGTGGCGGCGCGTTGGCGTTGGACGCCGCCCAGGCGTCCGCCAGCCCGGCGGTGGCGGCCACCGCCCGCATCCTGGCGCGCCTGAAGGACCAGCCCGGCCCCCTGTTGCCGGTGCTGCACGCGGTGCAGCACGAACTGGGCTGTATTCCGGCCGAGGCGGTGCAGACCATCGCCGAGGCCCTGAACCTGTCGCGCGCCGAAGTCCACGGCGTCATCACCTTCTACCCCCATTTCCGCAGCGAACCCGCCGGGCGCCACACGCTGGAAGTGTGCCGCGCCGAGTCCTGCCAGGCGATGGGCGGCGAACAACTGGCCGCCCATGCGCGCCAGGCGTTGGGCTGTGATTTCCATGCCAGCACGCGCGACGGCGACTTCACGCTGGAGCCGGTGTACTGCCTGGGCCTGTGCGCCCAGTCGCCGGCGGTGATGCTGGACGGCCAGCCGCACGCACGCGTCACGCCGACCAAGCTCGACCGCCTGCTGCATCGCGCGCGGGAGGCCGGCCAATGAGCGCCCCCACCCTGATCTACGTGCCGCGCGACGCCGCGGCGCTGGCCATGGACGCCGACGCCGTGGCCGCCGCCATCGAACTGGCCGCCGACGAACGCGGCCTGGCCGTGCAAGTGGTGCGCAACGGCTCGCGCGGCCTGCTGTGGCTGGAACCGCTGGTCGAGATCGCCACGCCCCAGGGCCGCCTGGCCTACGGGCCGGTGCAGCCCGAGGACGTGCCGGCGCTGTTCGACGCCGGCTGGCTGACGGGCGGCGCGCATCCGCTGGGCCTGGGCCTGACCGAGGAGATTCCTTATCTCAAGCAGCAGGAACGCCTGACCTTCGCCCGCGTCGGCGTGATCGATCCGCTGTCGCTGCAGGACTACGCCGCGCACGGCGGCCTGCAGGGCCTGAAGCGCGCGCTGGCCATGGAGCCCGCCGCCATCGTCGAAGAGATGGTCACGTCGGGCCTGCGCGGACGCGGCGGCGCGGCCTTTCCCACCGGCATCAAGTGGAAGACCGTGCTGGGGTCGCCGGCCGACCGCAAGTACATCGTCTGCAATGCCGACGAGGGCGATTCGGGCACCTTCGCCGATCGCCTGCTGATGGAAGGCGACCCCTACGTGCTGATCGAGGGCATGACCATCGCCGGCCTGGCGGTGGACGCGACCTACGGCTACATCTACGTGCGTTCCGAATACCCGCACGCCATCGCCACGCTGGAGGCCGCCATCGAACGGGCGCGCGACGTCGGCTGGCTGGGCGACGACGTGCACGGCAGCGGCCGCCGCTTCGACCTGGAAGTGCGCAAGGGCGCCGGCGCCTATATCTGCGGCGAGGAAACCTCGCTGCTGGAGAGCATCGAGGGCAAGCGCGGCGTGGTGCGCGCCAAGCCGCCGCTGCCGGCGATCGCGGGCCTGTTCGGCAAGCCCACCGTGATCAACAACGTGATCTCGCTGGCCACCGTGCCGATCATCCTGGCCAAGGGCGCGGCCTATTACCGCGACTACGGCGTGGGCCGCTCGCACGGCACGCTGCCGTTCCAGCTGGCCGGCAACCTCAAGCAGGGCGGGCTGGTGGAAAAGGCCTTCGGCCTGAGCCTGCGCGACCTGCTCTACACCTTCGGCGGCGGCAGCGCCTCGGGCCGGCCACTGCGCGCGGTGCAGGTCGGCGGCCCGCTGGGCGCCTACCTGCCGGAATCGCAGTGGGACGTGCCGCTGGACTACGAAGCCTATGTCCAGATCTCGGCCATGATCGGCCACGGCGGCCTGGTGGCGTTCGACGACAGCGTCGACATGGCGCGCATGGCGCGCTATGCGATGGAGTTCTGCGCCATCGAGTCCTGTGGCAAGTGCACGCCCTGTCGCATCGGCTCGACCCGTGGCGTGGAGACCATCGACAAGATCACCGCCGGCGGCCCGGGGCGCGAACAGCAGGTGCACCTGCTGCGCGACCTGTGCGACACCATGCTGGGCGGATCGCTGTGCGCCCTGGGGGGCATGGCGCCCTACCCGGTGCTGTCCGCGCTGAACCACTTCCCGCAGGACTTCGGCATCGAGTCCGCGCAGTCCGCCGCCCACCCCGCCTGAATCCGAGACCGCCATGCTAGAAACCGTCATCAAGCGCGACCGCGATCTGGGCACCCCGGCGCGGGTGTCCGAAAAGACCGTCACCCTGACCATCGACGGCCAGGAAATCACCGTGGCCGAAGGCACCTCGCTGATGCGCGCGGCCGCCGAGGCCGGCATCAACATCCCCAAGCTCTGCGCCACCGACAGCCTGGAGCCGTTCGGCTCGTGCCGCCTGTGCCTGGTGCAGATCGAGGGCCGGCGCGGCTATCCCGCCTCGTGCACCACGCCGGCCGAGAACGGCATGGTGGTGTTCACCGAAACGCCCAAGCTGCACGACCTGCGGCGCGGGGTGATGGAGCTGTACATCTCCGACCATCCGCTGGACTGCCTGACCTGTCCGGCCAACGGCGACTGCGAGCTGCAGGACATGGCCGGCGTGGTGGGGCTGCGCAACGTGCGCTACGGCTATGACGGCGCCAATCACTTGAAAAGCGAGAAGGACGAGTCCAATCCGTACTTCACCTATGACGCCTCCAAGTGCATCGTCTGCAACCGCTGCGTGCGCGCCTGCGAGGAAACCCAGGGCACCTTCGCGCTGACCATCTCCGGCAAGGGCTTCGAGTCGCGCGTGTCGCCGGGGCAGGACCAGCCGTTCCTGGACAGCGAATGCGTGTCCTGCGGCGCCTGCGTGCAAGCCTGTCCGACCGCGACCCTGCAGGAAAAGACCGTCATCATGATGGGCCAGGCCGAGCACTCGGTGGTCACCACCTGCGCCTATTGCGGCGTGGGCTGCGGCTTCAAGGCCGAGATGAAGGGCCAGGAAGTGGTGCGCATGGTGCCGTGGAAGGACGGCCAGGCCAATCGCGGCCACTCGTGCGTCAAGGGCCGCTTCGCCTGGGGCTACGCCACCCACAAGGAACGCGTGCTCAAGCCGATGATCCGCAAGCGCATCACCGATTCCTGGCGCGAAGTGTCGTGGGAAGAGGCGATCGAGTACGCGGCTTCCGAATTCCGCCGCATCCAGGGCCAGTACGGCCGCGACGCGGTCGGCGGCATCACCTCGTCGCGCTGCACCAACGAGGAAACCTGGCTGGTGCAGAAGCTGGTGCGCGCCGCCTTCGGCACCAACAACGTCGACACCTGCGCCCGCGTGTGCCATTCGCCCACGGGCTACGGGCTGAAGCAGACGCTGGGCGAATCCGCCGGCACCCAGACCTTCGACTCGGTGATGCACACCGACGTGGTCATCGTCATGGGCGCCAACCCCTCCAGCGGCCATCCGGTGTTCGCCTCGCGCCTGAAGCGCCGCCTGCGCCAGGGCGCGCGGCTGATCGTGATCGACCCGCGCCGCATCGAGCTGGTGAGTTCGCCGCACATCAAGGCCGACTTCCACCTGCAGGTGCGGCCCGGCACCAACACCGCGCTGCTGTCATCGATGGCGCACGTGATCGCCACCGAAGGGCTGATCGACGAGGCCTACGTGGCCGAGCGCTGCGAGGCCAAGGCGTTCCAGGAATGGCGCGACTTCGTGTCGCTGCCCGAGAACTCGCCCGAAGCCATGGCCGAGATCACCGGCGTGCCGGCGCAGGCCGTGCGCGGCGCGGCGCGCCTGTTCGCCACCGGCGGCAACGGCTCGATCTACTACGGCCTGGGCGTGACCGAGCACAGCCAGGGATCGACCACCGTCATGGCCATCGCCAACCTGGCCATGGCCACCGGCAATGTCGGCCGCGAGGGCGTGGGCGTGAACCCGCTGCGCGGCCAGAACAACGTGCAGGGCTCCTGCGACATGGGTTCGTTCCCGCACGAGCTGCCGGGCTACCGCCACATTTCCGACAACGTGGCGCGGGCGCAGTTCGAGCAGGACTGGGGCGTGACGCTGCAGCCCGAGCCCGGCCTGCGCATTCCCAACATGTTCGAGGCCGCGCTGGGCGGCACCTTCAAGGGCCTGTACTGCCAGGGCGAGGACATCGTGCAGTCCGACCCCAACACGCAGCACGTGGCGGCGTCGCTGGCGGCGATGGAGTGCATCGTGGTGCAGGACCTGTTCCTGAACGAGACCGCCAAGTACGCGCACGTGTTCCTGCCGGGTTCGTCGTTCCTGGAAAAGGACGGCACCTTCACCAACGCCGAGCGCCGCATCTCGCGCGTGCGCAAGGTGATGGAACCGAAGAACGGCAAGGCCGACTGGGAAGTGACCGTGGCGCTGTCGAACGCGCTGGGCTATCCCATGAACTACCGCCACCCGCGCGAGATCATGGAGGAGATCGCGCGCCTGACGCCGACCTTCAGCGGCGTCAGCTACGAGAAGCTGGACAAGCTGGGCAGCCTGCAATGGCCATGCAACGACGACGCGCCCGAGGGCACGCCGATCATGCACATCGACAGCTTCGTGCGCGGCAAGGGCAAGTTCATGATCACCAAGTACGTGCCGACCGACGAACGCAGCACGCGCCGCTTCCCGCTGCTGTTGACCACCGGCCGCATCCTGTCGCAATACAACGTGGGCGCGCAGACGCGCCGCACGCCCAATGTCATGTGGCACAGCGAGGACGTGCTGGAGATCCATCCGCAGGACGCCGAGGACCGTGGCGTCAACGAAGGCGACTGGGTCGGCATCCAGAGCCGCTCGGGCGAGACGGTGCTGCGCGCGACCCTGACCGACCGGGTGCAGCCGGGCGTGGTATACACCACCTTCCACTTCCCCGAGTCCGGCGCCAACGTCGTCACCACCGACAGTTCCGACTGGGCCACCAACTGCCCCGAGTACAAGGTCACGGCCGTGCAGGTCACGCGCGTGTCCCAGCCATCGGAATGGCAGCGGCAATGGTCGCGCTTCGCGGACATCCAGCAGAAGCTGCTGCGCGAGCGCTCACGCGAAAGCGAAGCCACGCTGGCGGGGAAATAACCCCGACAGCCGGCCGGAGCCGCCATGGACCACAGCCCTTCCTCCCCCGCAGACCGCCCCGATTCCGTGGCGGCCCAGGTGACCCGCGTGCGCTCCGGCGCCATCGCGCCGCACGCCGAGGGCGACCGGCTGGCCGAGGAAACGCCAGTGGCGCTGGAGTTCAACGGCATCAGCCACGCCACCATGCTGGCCACGCCCGCCGACCTGGAGGACTTCGCCGTCGGCTTTTCGCTGTCGGAAGGCATCATCGACAGCGTGGCCGACGTGCGCGGCATCGACGTGCTGCCGCAATGCGACGGCATCGTGGTGCAGATCGAGATTTCCAGCGCCTGCGAGGCGCGCTTGAAATCGCGCCGCCGCGCCATGGCCGGACGCACCGGCTGCGGGCTGTGCGGCGTCGAGACGCTGCCCGAGGTGCTGCGGCCGGTCGCGCCGGTGCCTGCCGGCGCGCCGCTGCCGGTGGGCGCGGTGCTGCGGGCGATGCGCGACATGCGCGCGCGCCAGGCGCTGCATGACCTGACCGGCGCCACCCACGCCGCCGGCTGGGCCGACGCCAGCGGCGCCGTGGCCCTGGTGCGCGAGGACGTGGGCCGCCACAACGCGCTCGACAAGCTGGTCGGCGCGCTGGCGCGCCAGGCCCTGTCCGCCGCGCACGGCGTGGTGCTGGTGTCCAGCCGCGCCAGCTTCGAGATGGTGCAGAAGACCGCAGCGGCCGGCGTCGGCATCCTGGCGGCGGTATCGGCCCCGACCGCGTTGGCCGTGCGCCTGGCCGACAGCGCCGGCATCGCGCTGCTGGGCTTTTTGCGCGACGACGACGCGACCCTGTATTCCCACCCTGAACGCATCACTTCGCAGACCTGACACGCATGGAAATCGGCAACCTGATCCGCATGGCCAACCGCATCGGCCAATTCTTCGAAGCCATGCCGCTGCGGCCGGAAGCGGTGGAAGGCGTGGCCAACCACATCCACAAATTCTGGGAGCCCCGCATGCGCAACGAGCTGCTGGACTTCCTGGCGCGGCAGCCCGACGGCGATGCCGGCGAACA
This sequence comes from Achromobacter xylosoxidans, assembly GCF_001457475.1. Classification (NCBI taxonomy): domain Bacteria; kingdom Pseudomonadati; phylum Pseudomonadota; class Betaproteobacteria; order Burkholderiales; family Alcaligenaceae; genus Achromobacter; species Achromobacter xylosoxidans. The sequence continues at coordinate 5,507,940 of NZ_LN831029.1, forward strand.
CCAATTGCATCCGCTGGTGCTGGAGGCGGTGGCGCAGAACCGCGAACGCCTGACACCGCTGGCGCGCTTGTCCTGACCGACCGACGCGTCCACACCGATCCGCGTGCCCACGACGGCGCGCGGGCGCAGCAAGCTTTACCGCAGCAAAGGGTTCAACAAGAGACGGCGGGACTGGATTTCTCCAGCCAACGCCGCTATAAAGCCGCACCCCGAGGAGACCTCATGGAAAGCACTGCAACACTCGACCTGCCCGGCGCCAAGCCGGGCTTCCTGGACAAAGAACGCACCATCGCCGGGCCGGGCTTCTCGCGCTGGCTGGTACCCCCGGCCGCGCTGGCCATCCACCTTTGCATCGGCATGGCCTATGGCTTTTCGGTGTTCTGGCTGCCCCTGTCCAAGGCCATCGGCGGCGCCCAGCCGCTGCAATGCCCGGCCGACATGAGCCTGGTCGCCGAACTGTTCACCACCAGTTGCGACTGGCGCATCTCCACCATGGGGTGGATGTACACGCTGTTCTTCGTGCTGCTGGGCTGCTCGGCGGCCCTGTGGGGCGGCTGGCTGGAACGCGCCGGACCGCGCAAGGCCGGCGTGGTGTCGGCGCTGTGCTGGTGCGGCGGCCTGGTGATCTCGGCGGCCGGCGTCTACCTGCACCAGATGTGGATGCTGTGGCTGGGCTCGGGCGTCATCGGCGGCATCGGGCTGGGGCTGGGCTATATCTCGCCGGTCAGCACGCTGATCAAGTGGTTCCCGGACCGTCGCGGCATGGCGACGGGCATGGCCATCATGGGCTTCGGCGGCGGCGCCATGATCGGCGCGCCGCTGGCCGACGTGCTGATGCGCCACTTCGCCACGCCCACCTCGCCGGGCGTGTGGCAGACCTTCCTGACCATGGCGCTGGTGTACTTCGTCTTCATGATGTCGGGCGCGCTCGGCTACCGCGTGCCGCCCACCGGCTGGAAGCCGCAAGGCTGGACCGCGCCCGCCAAGCACGCCAACAACGTCATGATCACCAAGGGCCACGTGCACGTGAAGCGGGTCTGGGGCGTGCCGCAGTTCTGGCTGGTGTGGTTGGTGCTGTGCCTGAACGTGACCGCCGGCATCGGCATCCTGGGCATGGCCTCGCCGCTGCTGCAGGAAGTGTTCGGCGGCGGCCTGATCAACAAGCCCGAGCTGGGCTACGGCCAGCTCGACAAGAGCCAGCTGGCCGCGATCGCCGCCATCGCCGCGGGCTTTACCGGCCTGCTCAGCCTGTTCAATATCGGCGGCCGCTTCTTCTGGGCCAGCCTGTCGGACAAGCTGGGCCGCAAGATGACCTACCTGGTGTTCTTCGTGCTGGGCTTCGCGCTGTACGCGGCCATTCCGTGGACCGCGCACATGGGCGCGCTGGCGTTGTTCGTGGGGGCCTTCTGCGTCATCCTGTCGATGTACGGCGGCGGCTTTTCCACCGTGCCGGCCTACCTGGCGGACCTGTTCGGCACGCAGATGGTGGGCGCCATCCACGGCCGCCTGCTCACGGCGTGGTCGGCGGCGGGCATCTTCGGGCCGGTGCTGGTGAACTACATCCGCGAATACCAGCTGTCCATCGGCGTGCCGCGGGCGCAGGTCTACGACATCACCATGTACATCCTGGCGGGCATGCTGGTGCTGGGCTTCCTGTGCAACCTGGCGATCCGCCCGGTGAATCCCAAGTACTTCATGAACGACGAGGAACTGGCGCGCGAAAAGGCCCTGGCGCACGAGCGCGCCGTGGCCGCCGAGACCCATGGCGTGGGCGCCTCGACCTTCCGCACGCCGCTGGCCCTGGTGCTGTTCGCCTGGGCCTGCGTCGGCATCCCGCTGGCCTGGGGCATCTGGATCACGCTGCAAAAGACGGTGGTGCTGTTCCACTGAGACGGACCCGGCGGGCGGCGCCACGCCTCGTCCGCCGCCCACGGGGCGCGAAGCTGCTACATTGGCAGCCCGCGCCTTTTCTTTTTCCGTTCCCCGGATTTCCCCGTTTCATGACCGCCCTGTCCCCCAAGCCTTCCCTGCCCGGAGCGTCCCGTTGACCCAGCCTGAACTGCATTGGACGGAGGGCGAGGCCCCGGACCTGACCCACCATAGCGCCCGCTGGCGCTCGGAATCGGGCGCCGCGCCCCCCAAGCGCGTGGTGCTGGCCGACGACCGCACCACGGCGGACGCGGCCTATCGCCTGGCCTGCGAAGGGGTCGGCCTGCTGTGGCGTGGCGACTTCCAGAATGCGCGCCAGTTGCTGCAGGCCATGACCCGGCGGGTCGACAAGCGTCCGCGCAAGCCGGTGGACACCATGCTGGAGGCCTTCAACCAGCATCGCCAGATCCAGTCGCAGCGCGCCCGCGTCCTGGGCATGCTGCTGATTCCGTTCGACGCCGGCCACGGCATTTCGCTGCGCCGCGCGCCGGATGCGCGGCAGGCCTGCGAAGAGGCCCACGGCCCCGCCAACGAGCCCTACGTGGCGTCGCTGCGCGAACTGCTGGGCCTGATCGGCGCCTTCGAATGGCGCAAGAAAGGCGTGGAGATCCCCGCGCTGGACAACCGCATCCACCCCCACTACGGCGTGTTTTCGCCGTTGCGCGGCGAGTACATCGACCTGGTGGCGCGCACGCCGATGCCGCGCGGCAGCGTGGCCTTCGATATCGGCACCGGCACCGGCGTGCTGGCGGCGGTGCTGGCGCGGCGCGGCGGCAAGCGCGTCATCGCCACCGACATGGACCCGCGGGCGCTGGCCTGCGCCCGCGAAAACCTCGAACGGCTGGGCCTGTCGAAACAGGTCGAGGTGGCGCAGGCCGACCTCTTTCCCGAAGGCCGGGTGTCGCTGGCCGTCTGCAACCCGCCGTGGCTGCCGGCCCGGCCCAGTTCGCCCGTCGAGCACGCCGTCTACGACCCCGACAGCCGCATGCTGCGGGGCTTCCTGAACGGGCTGGCGGCGCACCTGACGCCCAGCGGCGAGGGCTGGCTGATCCTGTCGGACCTGGCCGAGCACCTGGGGCTGCGCACCCGCGAGCAATTGCTGGAGATGATCGAGCAGGCCGGCCTGCGCGTGCTGGAACGCATCGATACGCGGCCCACGCATGGCCGCGCCAAGGATCCCGACGATCCCTTGTACGCGGCGCGCTCGAAGGAAGTCACGTCGCTATGGCGGCTGGCGGCGGCCTGAGAGCGGTCAACCGGCCTCACGGTAAAAAAACGGCTTCACGGCCGTTTTTTCATGCCCGCCCCGCCGCGACGTTGACGCTGATGGCGATGATGAAGACGTTGAAGAAGAAGGCGATGACGCTGTGCACCAGCGCCGTGCGCCGCATCCGCCGGCTGACGATCTGCACGTCGGAAACCTGGAACGTCATGCCCAGCACCAGGGCGAAATAGGCGAAGTCCCAGTAGTCGGGGTCTTCCTTGCCCGGAAAATCCAGGCCCTTGTGCAGGGCATTGCGATAGCTGTAGTAGCCATGCGCGTAATGCAGCGCGAAGATCATGTTCAGGTAGAGCCACGACAGCACGATGCTGACGGCGGCCGCCACCAGGTCGGCCACGCCCTCGGCGCCGCCTGCCGCGCGCATTTCGGTCCACAGCGCCGCCATCACCAGGCAGGACAGCGCCACGCTGCTCCAGAGCACGGCGCTGCGGCCGACGTCGACCTGCTGCGCGCGTACCCGCATCATGTCCGGCGTGGCCCTGCCGAACGCGGCGCCGGTCAGCAGCAGGAACACCAGCGCCGCCACGTCGAACGCCAGCAGCCCGGCGCGGCTGGGCGTGAGGCCGACGCGCCACAGCGCGCCCGCCAGGATGGCGAACAGCGCGCCGCACAGCACCAGCCGCCGGTGCGCATGGAAGAACGGCAGCGGCGCGATCCCGGCGGGCGGTGATTCGATATCCGGATCCTTGACCGGCAGCGTCATGGCGGACTCCCAGCGTGGCAGGAGCCTAAACGCTAACCGATAGCGAGCAATCCGACCAGCGCCCCGCCGAACAGCAGCCATAACGGGTGGATGCGCGAGGCGCTGCCCAGCAACGCGACCACGGCGGTGATGGCGCCCAGCAGCCAGGAATGCACCGAGGCCTCGGTGATCAGGGCGGCGCTGGCGGCCACCAGCCCCACCGTCATGGGGAAGATGCCGGCCTGGATCACGCCGCGCCAGGGCCGGTCCTTGAAGCGCTCCCACAGGCCCAGGGCGATGATGGTGATGAGGGACGACGGCCCGAACTTGGCCAGCGTGGTGACCAGCATGCCGGCCCAGCCGGCCACGTGCCAGCCGACCAGCGTGACCACCATCAGGTTGGGGCCGGGCGCCGCCTGGCCCAGGGCGAACAGCGCGGAGAAGTCGGCGGCCGTCATCCAGCCGTGCACCTCCACCACCTGGCGCTGCATTTCGGGCAGGATGGTGTTGCCGCCGCCGAAGGCCAGCACCGACAGCTGCGAAAAGATGATGGCCAGGGCGATCAGGGTCTGCATCATCGACGTTGCCTCCAGACCAGCAGGATGCTCAGCGGCGTCAGCACCGCCATGGTCGGCAGCAGCGGGATGCGCAGCACCGCGATGGCGATGAAACAGGCCGTGGCCACCAGGCCGGCCAGCCAATCGCGGCGCTTCAGGACCGGCATGCCGATCTTGACCGCCATCGAAATCAGCAGCCCCGCGGCAGCCGCGGCCAGCCCGGCGAACAGGTGCTGGATGTGCGGGTCGTTCTGGAAGCGGTCGTAGACCATGCCCAGCAGCACCACGATGGCCGAAGGCGCCAGGATCAGGCCCATCAGCGCCGCGAAGGCGCCGCGCGGGCCGCGGAACTTCATGCCCAGCGCCACCGACAGGTTGATGATGTTGCCGCCCGGCAGGAACTGGCACAGCCCCAGCAGGTCGGTGAACTCGGCGCCGGACAGCCAGCGGTGCTTTTCGACCACCATGCGGCGCGCCAGGGGCAGCGCGCCGCCGAAGGCGGTCAGGCCGAGCATGAGGAATCCGTAGAACAGTTGCCCGCAAGTGGGCGGCGGCCGCGTGGCGGCGTCGGGGGAATCAGGTGCTGCTGCGTTCATTGTCGTGGAGGTCGCGGCGGGTCCGCAAGGCGCCGGCGCCGCGGCGCCGGGAGTGGAGAGACAGCACGCAGCCTACTCCCGCGCCAGGATAATGTCTAATATATGACTGGTTAAACACTCATATTCTATTCATATGGCATCCGTCGACCTGCGTCTGTTGCGCTATTTCCTGGCGGTGGCCGAGGAATCCCACCTGACCAAGGCCGCCGCCCGGCTCGGTATCCGCCAGCCCCCACTGAGCCAGCAGATCCGCGTGCTGGAACAGGAGCTGGGCGTCACGCTGTTCCACCGGCTGCCGCGCGGCATGGAGCTGACCGAAAGCGGCCGCGCCCTGCTGGCCGACGCGCGCAGCATCCTGGCCCTGGTCGACCAGGCGGTCGATGGCGTGCGGCGCGTGTCGCTGGGCGAAAGCGGCAGGCTGACGGTGGGTTTCACCGGTTCGGCGGCCTTCCATCCCTTCGTGCCGTCGCTGATCCGCCGCTTTCGCGAGAACGCGCCGCAGGTGCGCCTGGTGCTGGAGGAAAGCAGCACCGGCGAACTGATGGAAGACGTGCGCGACGGCCGCGTCGACGTGGCCTTCATCCGCGGCGCCCATGGCGTCGACCGCGGCGTGGCGGTCGAGACCGTGCTGGAGGAAAGCATGCTGGCCGCCTTTCCGGCCGACCACCCCATGGTCAAGGGCCGCGCGCGCAAGCGCATCGCCCTGTCGGAACTGGCCGACGAATCGCTGATCCTGTATCGCCGCCACAACGGCCCGGGACTGTACGACGCCATCATTTCGGCGTGCCGCGCCGCGGGCTTCAGCCCCCGGGTGGCCCAGGAAGCGCCGCGCATGCTGTCCACCCTCAGCCTGGTGGCGGCCGGCCTGGGCGTGTCGCTGGTGCCGGCCTCGCTGCGCCGGGTCAATATCGAGGGCGTGGTGTACGTCAACGTCAGCGGCCCGGTGGCGATGCGCGCGCCGCTCACGCTGATCTGGCGCGACGCGCCGCTGACCGGCGCCATCCGCCGCCTGATCGAGGAAGTGCGGGCGCACCGCGCAGCCGAGGACCCGGCGCGATAGCGCTACACTGGCCACCCCCTGTCCCAGCCGCATCCCCATGCCCGCCCCCCATCCCATCGGCGTATACGACTCCGGCGTCGGCGGATTGAGCGTGCTGCGCGCCATCCGCGAGGCCCTGCCGCACGAGCACCTGCTGTACGTGGCCGACTCCGCCCACGTGCCCTACGGCGAGAAGACGCAGCAATACGTCCAGCAAAGGGCGCTGGCCATCGCCGACTACCTGGTGTCGCGCCGGGCCAAGGCCATGGTGGTGGCCTGCAACACCGCCACGGCCGCCGCCATCGCCGCCCTCCGCGCCCGCCATCCGGACCTGGCGATCATCGGCGTGGAACCAGCCATCAAGCCGGCCGCGCACCTGACGCGCAGCGGCGTGGTGGGCGTCTTCGCCACCACGGGCACGCTGGCCAGCCCCAAGTTCGCCGCCCTGGTGCAGCGCGAGGCGCCGGAGATCCGCATCCAGTTCCGCCCCTGCCCCGAATGGGTGCTGCAGGTGGAACGCGGTGAAATCCAAGGCGAGGCCGCCGCCCGCGTCGTGGCCGCGCCGGTGCATGAACTGCTGACCCAGGGCGCCGACGCGCTGGTGCTGGGCTGCACCCATTTCCCGTTCCTGCATGACGCGATCCAGGCCGCGGCGGGCCCCGCCGTGCCATTGCTGGAAACCGGCGGGCCGGTGGCGCGGCGCCTGCGGCACCAGTTGCAGGAACGCGGACTGCTGGCGGGCGCGGGCGCCAGCGCGGTGGAACTGGTGACCACCGGCGACGCCGCCGCGCTGGCCGGCCTGGCCGCGCAACTGCTCGGCCTGCCGGCGACCGCCACGCGGGTGCCGCCCGGCTGGTGCTGACGGGCCGATTCCGTTTCCTTTGATTGCGCGCATCCCGCCGGCCCCCGTCCGGCGGAATAATTGCGTAAAGTGGAGTTGCCGCGGCGCCGCCATGACGGGGCGGCCGCGGGCTCGCGGACAACAAGGAGACGTCGATGAAACGCATTCTGATCCCGGTGGACGGCTCGCAGCATGCCGTCCACGCCGTGCGCGCCATGCTCGATGCGCGCAGCTATGACCCCGTCGAACGCGTGGAGCTGCTGACCGTGCAGATCCCGCTGCAGGCCGGCAAGATCGGCCGCGGCCTGTCGCAGGCCGATATCGACGCCTATCACCAGGAAGAAGGCGAGGCCGCGCTGCGCGACGCCAGCGCCTTGCTGGCGCAAGCCGGCGTGCCGTTCACCCCGCGCATCGAGACCGGCGCGGCGGCCGAGACCATCGCCCGCGTCGCCGCCGAGATCGACGCCGACGAAATCTACATGGGCACGCGCGGCATGGGCTCGGTGGCCGCGCTGTTCATGGGCTCGGTCGCCACCAAGGTCCTGCACCTGACGGAATTGCCCGTCACCCTGGTCAAGTAAGGAGCCGCCATGCTGAACATCCTCGTCCCCGTGGACGGTTCCGACAATGCCAACCGCGCCGTGCTGCACGCGCGCCAGCTGGCCCAGGGCGCGCCCGACGCGCGCATCCACCTGCTCAACATCCAGTCGCCGCCGCAGGGCCGCGCCGGCCTGTCGCGGCTGGTCACGCAGGACATGATCGACGAGTACTACGTGCGCGAGGGCCAGGAAGCCGCCGATGAAGCGCGCAAGCTGCTCGACGTCACCGGCACCGACTACACCAGCCATGTCGAATTCGGCAAACCCGCGATCGAGATCCACGCCTATGCGCAGGAACACCAGTGCGCGCGCATCGTCATGGGCACGCGTGGCCATGGCGCGCTGGCCGGCGTGCTGATCGGCTCGGTCGCCAACCAGGTGGTGCAACTGGCCGAGGTGCCGGTGACGCTGGTGCGCTGAACCCCGGCGACGGCGCGAGGCGGCCGGCGCGGCAGGTCCGCTAGAGGCCGGTCGGCAACGCCGGCAAGGTCAGCGTCACGCGCAGCCCGCCCAGCGGCGATGGCCCCGCGCTGACCTCGCCACCATAGGTGCCGGCCAGGTCCCGCACGATGTCCAGGCCCAGGCCGGAACCAGGCCGCTGCTCGTCCATGCGCACGCCACGCTCGAAGATGCGTTCGCGCTCGTCTTCGGAGATGCCCGGGCCGTCGTCGTCGATCACGATGCTCAGGCGGTCTGGCGCGGTCGCCTGGGCGCCGATGCGGACGCGCCGCGCGGCCCATTTGCAGGCGTTGTCGAGCAGGTTGCCGACCATTTCCTGCAGGTCCTGCTCCTCGCCGCGAAACTCGAGCCGGTCGGCGAATTCGTCCATCTCCAGTTGCAGTTCCCGTGCCGCATACAAGCGCTGCATGACGCGCAACAGCGCCTGTAGCGGCGCCCGCAGCGGCGTGCGTCCGCCCGCCGTGCCGGAGGCCGCCGCGGCGCGCGCGCGCGCCAGGTGGTGGTCGATCTGGCGCTGCGCCATCGCAACCTGTTCACGCACCAGGCGGGCGAAGGCGCCCTCTTCGCGCATCGCCGCGTTGCCCAGGATGGTCAACGGCGTCTTGACCGCATGCGCCAGGTTGCCGGCCTGGGTCCGCGCCCGTTGCACGATGTCGGCGTTGACCGCCAGGACGCGGTTGAAATCATCGACCAGCGGCTGGATCTCGCTGGGAAAACGGCCCTCGATGCGCACGCTGTTGCGGCCCTGCTGCGCGGCCAGCTGGCGCCGCAGCCGCCCCAGCGGCCGCAACCCAACCATCACCTGCACCACCGCTGCCGCCACCAATCCGGCGGCCAGCGCGCCCAGCGACAGCGACAGCATGTGGTCGAAGCGTTCGATGGGCTCGGCCAGCACCGCGCGATCGGCGGCCACCACCAGGCGCAGCGCGCCGGCGTCGCTGTCTTCGGGCTTGAGCAGGCGCGTCAGCGCGCTCAGGTCGTGGTTCTCGGGTCCGGCGATGTCATGGAAACCATCGGTGCGGTCAGTGGCGGGCAGGGCCAGCACCTGGTCCCACAACGAGCGCGAACGCGCCACGCCCGCGGCCACCACGCGGCCGGCGTCGTCGAGACGGTCGATCTGCCAGTACAGGCCGGACAGCGGCTGCTCCAGGCGGGGATCGCTCAAGGGAGAGGCCACGGTCGGCCGCCCGTCCGGCGCCACGCTGACCGCCGCCGTCAACTGGTTCATGTGCAGCGCCAGCTCGGCCCGCAACTGTTCGGAAATGTGCTGGCGAAACAGGCTGCCCAGTCCCCATCCGGCCAGCACGATGATCGCCGCGATCCAGGCGAGCGTGCCGGCCAGCATGCGCCAGCGCAGCGACCCCGGCGCGCGCGACGCGGTCATGACGGACAGGCGAGCCGGTAACCCAGCCCGCGCACGGTCTCGATGGTGTCGGCCGGCAGCTTCTTGCGCAGGCGGCCAATGAACACGTCGATGGTGTTGGAGTCGCGGTCGTGGTCCTGGGCGTAGATGTGTTCGATCAGGTCACCGCGCGAGACCACCTCGCCGGCGTGCTGCATCAGCACCGCCAGCACCTTGAATTCGTGGCTGGTGAGGTTCAGCGGCTGGCCGTCGACAGTGGCGCGGGCCAGCCGCGTGTCGAGCATCAGCGGACCGCAGCGCCATTGCGCGCTGGCGTGGTTGCTGTGCCGCCGCAGCAAGGCGCGCACGCGCGCCAGCAGTTCTTCCATGTGGAAGGGCTTGGTGAGGTAGTCGTCGGCGCCGGCGTCGATGCCGGCGACCTTCTCGTGCCAGTTGGAGCGCGCGGTCAGGATCAGGACCGGCATGCCGCGGCCGGCCGCGCGCCATTGCTTGAGCACCGTCAGGCCGTCCATCACCGGCAAGCCCAGGTCCAGCACCACCACGTCGTAGGTCTCGACCTCGCCCATGTAGTGCGCGTCGGCGCCGTCCGCGGCGGCGTCGACGGTATAACCCGCAAGTCGCAGGGCCTCGGCCAGCTGCGCGGCCAGGGTCGGTTCGTCTTCGACGACAAGTATGCGCATCAGTGTCGGTTCCGGAATTGGATGTCGCGCCCCTTCATGCCCAGCACGGTGCCGTCGCGCGCATCGATCTTCAGCTTGACCAGGCTGCCGCCGGGCTGCAGCAGGCGGATTTCGTAGAGGAAGATGCCGTCATCCTCCTCGAATTCCACCTTGACCACCTGGCCAGGGAAATCACGCTCGACGATATCCAGCACCGACCGCAACGGCAACACCTTGCCGGCCTGCAGGGCCTGGCGCGCCTGTTCATGGTCGCTTTCGTCGGCGCGGCCCGCGCCCGGCCCGATGGCCAGCGCCAGGGCCAGCGCGAGGCCGGTCAGCCAGATTGCGATACGTAGGCGTGCGGTCATGGGAATTCCGTCGGGCGGTCGCGTTCCAGGGTAACCCGGCGCGCGGGGGAAAAACAGGGAGCACAAGCGCCTCATTTATAGCGGGCGGAACATGAACGGCGGGTGAACGGCGGCTTCAGAACGGGTTCATGCGCCCCGCCGAATAATGACGTCATGGCCGATCCACGGCCCTACCTCGACCTTCAGGAGAAAACCGCATGAACCCGATCCGCAAGACCCTGTCCGCCCTGGCCATCGGCGCCGCCGCCCTCGCGGGCACCGCCGCGCTGGCGCAGACCGCGCCCCAGCCCGCTCCGGCGACCCCGGCGCCCGCCGCAACCGCGCCGGTCCAGGCCGCCCCCGCCGCGCAGATCCTGACCGTGCGCCAGGTCTATGACACGCTGACCGCCGCGGGCTATCGCAACATCACCGAGATCGAACTGGAGCATCACCGCGGCTACGACGTCAAGGCCGACAACCCGCAAGGCCAGCGCGTGAAGCTGCGGGTGGACGCGCAGACCGGCGCGGTGCTGCGCAGCCGTATCAAGGATTGAGGCCGACGCCATGAAAACCCGTACCGTCCTGGGACTGTTCCTGCTGGCGCTGACCGGCGCCTGGGCCATCGACGCCCTGGTGCTGCAACCGGCGGCCACGGCCGCCTGGCCCTGGGTGCTGCGCCAGCAGGCGCTGTACCTGACAGGCGTCTGGTCCATCGGCCTGATGTCGCTGATCATGCTGCTGGCCTTGCGCCCTGCCTGGCTGGAAGGTCCGCTGGGCGGCATGGACAAGATCTACCGGCTGCACAAATGGGCCGGCATCCTGGCCATCGGCGCCGGCGCCGCGCATTGGCTGGTCAAGCTGGCCAGCACGCCGCTGAAGGCGCTGGTCGGCGCCGAGGGCCGACCGGCGCGCGACGCGGTGCTGGCCATGCTGGCGGATTCGCGCGGATTGGCCAAGGACCTGGGCGAATGGACGATCTACGCGCTGCTGGCCATGCTGGTCATCACGCTGTGGCGCCGCTTTCCGTACCATGCCTGGCGCATCGTCCACCGCGCCATGCCGCTGGCCTACCTGATACTGGTGTTCCATACCCTGGCGCTGGCGCCGGCCTATTACTGGACCGGGCCGACCGGCGCGCTGCTGCTGCCGTTGATGGCGGGCGGCGCCTGGGCCGCGCTGCTGTCGCTGGCCGGCCGCATCGGCGGGGCCCGGCGCGTGGCGGGCCGGGTGACGGCGCTGACGCAGCGGCCTGGCGACATCCTCGAAGTCACCTGTGAACTCGGTGCGCGCTGGCCCGGCCACGCCGCCGGCCAGTTCGCCTTCGTCACCTTCGACCGGCGCGAAGGCGCGCACCCGTTCACCATCGCCAGCGCGCCGCATCGCGGACGCCGCGACGTGACGTTCCAGATCAAGGCGCTGGGCGACTACACCCAGCGGCTGGCCGCCACGTTGCGCGAGGGCGCGCCCGTGATGGTGGAAGGCCCCTATGGCCGCTTCGAGCGTCCCGCCGCCGGCCCGCAGGTGTGGGTGGCGGGCGGCATCGGCGTCACGCCTTTCCTGGCCTGGCTGGAGGCCGCGCGCGACGCGTCCGGCCACACGCCGCCCGTCTGGCTGCACTATTGCGTGCGCGACGGCGCAACCGACCCGTTCGTGGACGTGCTGCGGCAACGCTGCGCCGCGCTGGACAACGTCACGCTCCAGGTACACAGCGCCGCCGCCGGCCAGCGCCTGGACGCCGCCGCGCTGGCGCAGGGCGAAGTGGCCGCCGGCCGCGTCGCCGATGTCTGGTACTGCGGCCCCGCCGGGCTGGCGAACGCATTGCGCAAGGGCCTGCGGCGCCTGGGGCGCGGCAACGTCCACTGGCATCAGGAAGCCTTCGACATGCGCTAGCCCACGCCGCCCCGTCGTATGATGGAAGTTCGCCCATCCGCGCCTGGAGCCGCGCCATGCGAATTCGATACCTGTTGCCGGCGCTCGTCGCGGCCGCCAGCCTGGTGGCCGCTTGCGGCGAAGTCGCCCGCCTGCCGGTCGAGGCCGGCATGGGGCCGCGGCCCGAGTTGCCCGCCCCCAATACCACCCTCATTCCCACGGTCAACACGGCCAGGGCGGTGGGCTGGAGCGAGACCGGCCTGCCGACGCCGGCCAGCGGCCTGGCGGTCACCGCCTACGCCCGCGGCCTGGATCATCCGCGCTGGCTCTACGTGCTGCCCAATGGCGACGTGCTGGTGGCCGAGACCAACGCGCCGCCCAAGCCGCCCGAGATGTCCGGCGGCCTCAAGGACTGGGCCGCCGGCATCGTCATGAAGCGCGCCGGCGCGCGCACGCCCAGCGCCAACCGCATCACCCTGCTGCGCGGCCTGACGCCCGATGGCGCGGCGCAGACGCGCAGCGTGTTCCTGGAAGGCCTGAATTCGCCCTTCGGCATGGCGCTGGTGGGCGACCAGCTGTATGTCGCCAACGCCGACGCGGTGCTGCGGTTTCCGTACCAGGCCGGCCAGACCCGCATCGACGCGCCCGGCGTCAAGGTGACCGACCTGCCCGCGGGGCGCAACCATCATTGGACCAAGAACCTCATCGCCAGCGCCGACGGCGCCAAACTGTATGCGACGGTCGGCTCGAACAGCAACGTCGCCGAGAACGGCATGGCGGAAGAGGAAGGCCGCGCCGCCATCTGGGAAATCGACGTCGCCAGCGGCGCCAAGCGCCTGTATGCCAGCGGCCTGCGCAACCCGGTGGGCATGGCCTGGGGCCCCGACGGCAAGACGCTGTGGACGGCGGTGAACGAACGCGACGAGCTGGGCAGCGACCTGGTGCCCGACTACATGACCTCGGTGCGCGACGGCGGTTTCTATGGCTGGCCATACAGCTACTTCGGCCAGCACGTCGACACCCGGGTGAAGCCGCCGCGCCCGGACCTGGTGGCGCAGGCGATCGTGCCGGATTACGCGCTGGGGCCGCACACCGCCTCGCTGGGGCTGGCCTGGTCCGGCGGCGCCACGCTGCCGGCGCCGTTCACCCACGGCATGTTCGTCGGCCAGCATGGTTCCTGGAACCGCGACCCGCGCAGCGGCTACAAGGTCATCTTCGTGCCATTCACCGGCAACCGCGCCGACGGCCAGGCGCGCGACGTGCTGACGGGATTCCTGGACGCGGACGGCCAGGCCCGCGGCCGGCCGGTGGGCGTGGCCGTGGATGGGCGCGGCGGCCTGTTGGTGGCCGACGACGTCGGCAACGTGATCTGGCGCGTAACGGCGCAGCCAGCGGCGCGTTGATGCGGCGCCCGCGCAATTCGCTGGCGTCCGATTGCGCTGCGTCAAACCGCCGGCGGGCAAGGCCGGCCCAAGAGGCGTAGACTGAGATCGGATCACTTTGTCGCCCGCGGGATCCCGTGCAACGGCTCCGCGGCCCTTTTCCCCTCGACACCTGGAGGCATGAACATGCTGTTGAAGAATCTCTGCGCCGCAACCATCCTGGCCCTGGCCTCGGCGCCCGTGCTGGCGGCCGAATGCTCGGTCGACATCGCCGGCAATGACCAGATGCAGTTCGACAAGAAGGAAATCACGGTCAGCAAGAGCTGCAAGCAGTTCACCGTCAACCTCAAGCACCCCGGCAAGCTGGCCAAGAACGTCATGGGCCACAACTGGGTGCTGACCAAGCAGGCCGACATGCAGGGCGCCGTCAACGACGGCATGGCCGCCGGCCTGGACAACAACTACGTCAAGAAGGACGATGCCCGCGTCATCGCCCACACCAAGGTGATCGGCGGCGGCGAAACCGATTCGGTCACCTTCGACGTCAGCAAGCTGGCCGCCGGCCAGGACTACGCCTACTTCTGCTCGTTCCCCGGCCACTTCGCGCTGATGAAGGGCGTGCTCAAGCTGGTCGACTGATCGCCCCTGCCGGCCTCGCGGGATCTGCGCGGGGCCGCCGTGCCCGCCCCTACAATGACCGTTTGCCAATACTCTTGGGGAACGACGCATGAGCACGGATAAAGTGGCAATCATCACCGCCGGCGGCAGCGGCATGGGCGCGGCCGCGGCGCGCAAACTGGCCGCCGACGGCTACCGCGTGGCGATCCTGTCCTCGTCCGGCAAGGGCGAGGCGCTGGCCGCCGAACTCGGCGGCCTGGGCGTGACCGGTTCGAACCGCTCGCCCGAGGACCTGGCGCGGCTGGTGGACGCGACCCTGCAGCAGTGGGGCCGCGTCGACGCCGTGGTCAACAGCGCCGGCCACGGTCCCAAGGGTCCGCTGCTGGAGATCAGCGACGACGACTGGCACCTGGGCATGGAGTTCTACCTGCTCAACGTGGTGCGCATCGCGCGCCTGGTGGCGCCGGTCATGAAGCGCCAGAAATCCGGCGCCATCGTCAACATCTCGACCTACGCCACCTTCGAACCGGAAGCGCTGTTCCCCACGTCCGGCGTGTTCCGCGCCGGGTTGGCCGCGTTCACCAAGGTGTTCGCGGACGAATACGCGGAGCACAACGTGCGCATGAACAACGTGCTGCCCGGCTTCATCGACAGCCTGCCGGAAAAGGAAGACCGGCGCGCGCGCATCCCGATGGGCCGCTACGGCACCGCCGAGGAAGTGGCCGACCTGATCGCCTTCCTGGCCTCCGACGCTTCCTCGTACATCACCGGACAGAACATCCGCATCGACGGCGGCATCACACGCTCGGTCTGATCCGCGCGGCGCGCCGGCCCCCGCGTGGGCCGGCGCGCCGCGCTTGCGCGCCTCGTGCAAAAGGATTAGTCCCTCGTCCGAATGGCGGTCTTGAAGCCCCCCTGGCGCTTCGCTACCGTAGGCTTTCGCATTCGACCCCGGGGCTGCCTGCATGTCCGCGTCGCCGTCCGGAGCGGCGCCGCCCGCTTCCACTGAAACCCGCCCGCCCACGCCTGGCCAGGCCTCGCGCTTCCTGGCCCAGGCCACCTTCGGCCCGACGCCGGCGCAGATCGACGCGGTGGTGCGCGACGGCTACGCCGCCTGGCTCGACGCGCAACTGGCGCTGCCGCCGTCGCAAAGCCATTTCGACTGGCTGCTGCAGCAAGGCAAGGACACCGAGGCCTACAAGGGCAACGGTATCAACGCGCCGCTCGAATCGACGCTGTGGCGCAAGTTCATCAGCGCCGAGGACCAGGTGCGCACCCGCGTGGCGTTCGCGCTGTCGGAGATCTTCGTGGTCGGGGTGGCGTCGATCACCGCCAACTGGCCGCTGTTCGGCGCCGCCGGCTTCATGGACCTGCTGGCCGAGCATGCCTTTGGCAGCTACCAGGATCTGCTCACCGCCGTCACCCGCAATCTGTCGATGGGCTGCATGCTGACCTATCGCGGCAACCGCAAGGAAGACCCGCGCACCGGCCGCCATCCCGACGAGAACTATGCGCGCGAAGTGATGCAGCTGTTCAGCATCGGCCTGGTCGAACTGAACCGCGACGGCACGCCCCGGCTGGTCAAGGGCGCGCCCGTGGAGACCTACGACAACGCCGACGTGCAGGGCCTGGCCAAGGTCTTCACCGGCTGGGACCTGGACGGGCCCGAGACCGACGTGCAGTTCCACCGCCGGCCGATGGCGCTCAACCCGGCGCTGCATTCGCTGGCCGAAAAGCGCTTCCTGGGCGCGGTCATCCCGCCCGGCACCGATGGACACCTGTCGCTCGAGCGCGCGATGGAAGTGATCAGCGCGCATCCCAACGTCGGGCCGTTCATCGGCACGCAGCTGATCCAGCGGCTGGTCACCAGCAATCCGAGTCCGGCCTATGTCGGGCGGGTGGCGACCGTGTTCGACGACGATGGCCGGGGCGCGCGCGGCAACCTCAAGGCGGTGGTGCGCGCCATCCTGCTGGACGACGAGGCGCGCCACCCCGATCTGGCCGCGCCCGGCTGGGGCAAGGTGCGCGAACCCATCCTGCGCTTTTCCGGCTGGGCTCGGGCGTTCGGCGCCACCTCCACCAACGGCGCCTGGGCCATGCCCGACACCACCGACAACACCATCCGGCTGGCGCAGAGCCCGATGCGCTCGGCCAGCGTGTTCAACTTCTTCCGGCCGCGCTATGCCCCTCCCGTCACCGAGCTGGCGCGGCGCGGCCTGGTGGCGCCGGAACTGCAGATCACCGATGAAACCAGCATCGCCGGCTACCTGAACTTCGTGGCCATCTACGTCGATCGCGGCTGGGAAGACCTGCAGACCCCTTACACCGCCGAGATCGCCCTGGCCGCCGACGCCGACGCGCTGGTGGCGCGCATCGTGCTGCTGCTGGCGGGCGACGCCTTCAGCGCGGCGACGGCGCAGGCCATCGCGCAGGCGGTCGACACGCTGCCGCGCGAGCGGCCGCGCGACCGCGTGCGCGCCGCCATCACGCTGGTGGCGGCCAGCCCCGAATACCTGGTGCAGAAATGAAGGCCGACCGCCGCGAATTCCTGCTGCGCGCCTGCGCCCTGGGCGCCACGCACGCGGCCGCGCCGCTGGCGCTGAACCTGGCGGCGCTGGGCGCGGCGGCGGCGCAATCGGCGGCCAACGGCGATTACAAAGCGCTGGTGTGCGTGTTTTTGTACGGCGGCAACGATCCGTTCAATACGCTGGTGCCGTTCGACGCGCCCGCCTACCGCGCCTATGCCGCGGCCCGCAGCGACATCGCGCTGCCGCGTGACGCCCTCCAATCCACGGCGCTGCGCGACAAGGCATCCACCGCCGATGGCGCGCAATTCGCGCTGGCCCCGTCCCTGGCGCCGCTGGCGCCGCTGTTCGCGCGCGGCGAGATGGCGGCGGTGCTTAACGTCGGCCCGCTGGTGGTGCCCACCAGCAAGGCGGACTACATCGGCGCGCGGGTGCCGCTGCCGCCCAAGCTGTTTTCGCACAACGACCAGCAGTCGTACTGGCAGGCGCTGGCGCCGGAAGGCGCCTCGTCCGGCTGGGCCGGACGCCTGACGGACCTGTACGCCGGCATCAACGCGCGGCGCAGCTTCACCGGCATCACCGCCGGCGGCAACACCGTGCTGCTGGCCGGCCGCCACGTCGCGGGCTACCGGGTCGGCGTGAACGGCTCGACCCGCATCGAACTGCTGACGCGCGACCTGTACGGCTCCAACGCCTGCACCGCGTTGCTGCGCCAGCTGATCACACAGCCGCGCGAGCACCTGATGGAACGCGAAATGTCGCGCATCGCGGCGCAGTCCATCGACGCCGATGCACGGCTGCGGGCGGCGCTGTCGGGCGTGGCGGTGCCGGGCGACTTCGCCTCGCCGCTGGCGCAGCAGTTTAAGATCGTGGCGCGCATCATCGCCGCGCGCCAGGCGCTGGGCGCGCGCCGCCAGGTGTTCTTCGTGTCGCAGAACGGCTACGACAACCACACCGGCCTGAACGACACCCACCCCGCCCTGCTCAAGGAACTGGGCCAGGCGCTGGCCGTGTTCCAGCAGGCATTGGCGGAGCTGGGCGTGGCGCGCCAGGTCACCACCTTCACCGCTTCGGAATTCGGCCGCACGCTGGGATCGAACGGCAACGGTTCGGACCATGGCTGGGGCGCGCACCATTTCGTGCTGGGCGGCGCCGTCGACGGCGGCCGCTACTACGGCACGCATCCGCAAATCGCGCCCGATGGCCCGGGTTTCGTCGACAACGGCCGGCTGCTGCCGACGCTGGCGGTGGAGCAGTTGGGCGCGGCGCTGGGCGGCTGGTTCGGCGCCAGCGCCGACGACCTGCGGCTGGTGTTTCCGAACCTGCGCCACTTCGACGCCGCGCCTTTGGCGCTGTTTACAGCGCCGCGTGAATCGTCGATGCCAGCCGCTTCCACTTGACGGCCTCTTCGCGCACGAACGCGGCGAGCTCCGCCGGCGTGCTGGTGCGCACCTCGGCGCCCTGGTCGTCGATCTTGGCGGCCACGGCCGGATCGTTGAGCGCGCCATTGAGCGCGGTGTTCAACTTGGCAACCACCTGCGGATCGGCGTTGGCCGGCGCAAACACCGCGTACCACTGCGCCACGTCCACGCCCTGCACGCCCAGTTCGGCCAGGGTCGGCATGTCGGGCAGCACCTTGGCGCGGCGCGCGCCGGCCACGCCCAGCGCGCGGATCTTGCCCGACTTCAGGTGCGGATAGGCGCTGAACAGGCTGGGAAACATGACCTGGGTGACGCCGGCCAGCGTGTCCGTCATGGCGGGGGCCGAGCCCTTGTAGGGAATCTCCAGCATGGCCGCGCCAGTGGCGCGGTTGAACAGCTCGCCCGCCACCGCCGGCGCCGTGCCCGGGCCGGCGGAGGCGTAGCTCAGGCCGTCGGGATGGGCCTGGCCGTACTTGAGCAGGCCCGGCACGTCCTGCACGCCGATGCTGCTGGACACCACCATCAGCGTGGGCGAGTCGGCCACCATGCCGATCGCGGTGAAGTCGCGCACCGGATCGTAGTTGAGCTTCTGCAGCGCCGGATTGATGCCGTGCGTGCCGATGTAGCCAAGCATCAGCGTGTAGCCGTCGGCCGGCTGGCGCGCCACGTAGTCGGCGGCGATGGCGCCCTGCGCGCCGGGCTTGTTGACCACGATGACGGTCTGGCCCAGCAGTTCGCCCATCTTCTGCCCGATCACGCGGGCCAGGGTGTCATTGCCGCCGCCGGCGGCGGTGGGCACCACCATGGTGATGGCGCGTTCGGGGAATTCGGCCTGCGCGGCCGGGCTGCCCAGGACCAGGCAAAGCGCGGCGGCGCACAGGGTGCTGCGGGAGGGAAAAGCCATGTCATGTCTCCTGATGGTTCTATGGGCGGTCTCTGCGGACCGCTGTGTCTCGGGTCGGAGGCGGCTCGGGCCGCCACCTTCATGTTTCGGTGCCGGCGGCCGAGGGCGGCTTCCGGGTACGGCATTCTTGATCGCAGCCTATGCCGCCATGGCGGCAGGCGCCGACTCCGGTCGGCTGGCGCGTTCCTCGCGCGCCGGCACATAGCGCCCCGGCACGTACAGCAGGCCCTTCATGATCTTGCGCGCGGTGCGTACCAGGCCGGCGGCCCGCACCTCGCCGCTGGCGGCGTCCAGCCTGACGTCAATGTCCATGCCGCCCGACGGGTGCTCGATGCGCACGCCACGGTAGCCCGGGCGCGGCGCCGGCCCGCCACAGTCGTGCGCCACGGTGCCCGCCATCAGGAAGGCGGCGGCCACGCCCACCGCGCCGGTGGCGGCATGGGCGCGATGGCAGGCGTGCGGCGTGAAGTAGCGCGAACGCAGCGACAGCGCGGCGGGATCGCTCCCGGGCGCCAGCAGCACCGGCTTGGGAATGACGCTGTTCGAGACGTCCCCCAGTCCCATGCGGCTGCCGGCCTCGCGGCGGATGCGCTCCAGGCGCGCCAGCAGGGCAGGGTTGGCGTCCAGTTCGGCCGGCGACTCGTCGCCGCGCAGGCCGAAGTCGGCGGCGCGCAGCAGCACCATCGGCATGGCGGCGTCGATCAGCGTGGCGGCCACGCCGTCAACCACTTCCTGCCGCAGGCCGGTCGGGAACAGGCGGCCGGTGACCGCCCCCCATGCATCCAGGAAATTCAACCGCACCGGCGCGGCGGCGCCAGGCACGCCGTCGATGCGCGCCTCGCCTTCATAGGTCAGGCGGCCGCCCGGCGTCTGCACCACCGCCTCGATCACGGCGCCGGTGTTGACGTTGTGCACCCGCACCGAGGTTTCGCCGTCGGCCGCGGCGATCAGGCCCTCGTCGATGGCGAAGGGCGCTGCGCCCGACAGCATGTTGCCGCAGTTGGGACGGGTGTCGACGCTGGCGCGGTCCACCGAGACCTGCGCGAACAGATAGTCGATATCGCAGTCGGGCCGGGTCGAGCGCGACACGATCGCGACCTTGCTGGTCAGCGAGTTGCCGCCGCCCAGGCCATCGACCTGCAGCGCGTGGGGCGAACCCATGGCCTGCAACAGCAGCCGGTCACGCTCGGCGGGATCGGCCGGCAGCCAGTCGCCAAGAAAAAAGGGGCCGCGGGAGGTGCCGCCGCGCATCAGTACGCAAGGGATGATCGTTTCCATGCGGTGCATTCTGCGACGGCGCGGCTATTATTTGAATTGCAACTTACGGATGGATTAATGCATGGCACGCATCAATTTCGATTTACAGGAATTGCAGGCCTTCGTGGCCGTGGCCGAACGCGCCAGTTTCCGCGCCGCCGCCGAAGACCTGAACCTGTCGCAGCCGGCGCTGAGCCGGCGCATCGACAAGCTGGAGGACCTGCTGGGCGCGCGCCTGCTGGAACGCACCACGCGCCGCGTGGCGCTGACGCACGTCGGCCGCATCTTCCTGGAACGGGCGCGCGGCGCCATCGACGAACTGGAACGCGCGGTGCTCAGCATCGGCGACCTGGCGGCGCAGCGCGGCGGGCTGGTGACGGTGGCTTGCGTGCCGTCGGTGGCCTACTACTTCCTGCCCGCCATCATCCACGACTACGCCGCGCGCTTTCCGCGCATCCGCGTGCGCATCATCGACGAGACCGCCCACACCGTGCTCAACAGCGTGGTGACCGGCCGCGCCGACTTCGGCATCAGTTTTTTCGGCACCCAGGAGCCGGACGTGGATTTCAAGGCGGTGCTGCGCGAGGACTTCGTGCTGGCGGTGCGGCGCGACCATCCGCTGGCCGCGCGCCGCAGCGTGTCGTGGGAGGAGCTGTCGCAGGAACGCTTCATGACCGTGGCCAAGGAAAGCGGCAACCGCCTGCTGATCGACGACGCGCTGGCCAAGAGCGGCAAGCGCACCGTCAGCGCCTTCGAGGTCAGCCACGTCATGACGCTGCTGGGGCTGGTGGAAGCCGGGCTGGGCGTGGCGGCCGTGCCGCAGCTGGCGATGCCGCCGGCCGGCCACGCCACGCTGGCGGGCGTCAAGCTGGAGCATCCGCGCGTCACCCGCAGCCTGGGTTTGATCTCGCGCAGGGGCCGCCCCCTGGCGCCGGCGGCGCAACAGCTCTATAACCTTATCCACCAGGCCGGCAAAAGCGCCAAGCGTGGTCCCCCCAAGCAACCCTGAAGCCGCACCATGAGCCCCCATTCCCTGGCGTTGCAAGCCGCCACCGAAGACGACCTGCCGTTCCTGCTGGCGCTGCGCAAGGCAACCATGACCGAACACCTGGCGCGCGTTGACGCGCCGCGGGACGATGCGCATCACCTGGCGCGCATCCGCTATCACTTCGACGACGCCCAGATCGTCTGGCTGCACGGCCGCCCGGCGGGCCTGTTCAAGACCTTCCGCGATCCGGCCGGCTGGCGCGTGGTGCAGATCCAGATCGACCCGGCCTTCCAGGGCCAGGGACTGGGCCGGCGCCTGCTGGCCGGCCTGCTGCGGCAGGCGGACGACGAAGGCGCCCCGGTCACCCTGTCCGTCCTGAAGGGCAACCCCGCCCGCCGGCTCTACGAGTCGCTGGGCTTCACCCCTGTCGAGGAGACCGCCCTGGAAATAGAAATGCGCTACGAACCCGCCCCGCCCGCCGGCGGCCACGCCTGACGGCGGCCGTCGCGAAGGGCCCGCGCGAGGCTCGGTTGGATCTTCATCCCCAGCCCTCCCGATTTTTTTGTCCGGTGGCGGAATATTCCCGTTCCGCCCCGCGTCTGTAGAGGGCAGTCCCCCAAACTCTTCCATCTACGAGGCACGACATGCGCACTCAACTCGCCGCAACCCTGGCCCTCTCCTGCGCCGCCCTGTTCTCGGCCGGCGCCCATGCCCAGGCCGTCAAGACCCAGGACGGCATCCTGGTCAACAGCGCCGGCATGACCCTCTACACCTTCGACAAGGATGCCGGCGGCAAGAGCGCCTGCAACGACCAGTGCGCCAAGATCTGGCCGCCCGTCACCGCCGCCGCCGACGCCAAGGCCTCGGGCGACCTGAGCATCATCACCCGCGACGACGGCTCCAAGCAGTGGGCCTACAAGGGCAAGCCGGTCTACCTGTATGCCAAGGACGCCAAGCCGGGCGACAAGACCGGCGACAACTTCAAGGACGTCTGGCACGTCATCAAGCCCTGATCCGGCCTGAGTCGTCCCTCCACGCCCGACCATGCGCGCCGACGACGAAGCCGCGATCCTGGCCTGCATCCCCAGCCTGCGGCGCTACGCCCGCGGGCTGACGGGCGACCCGCACCGGGCCGACGACCTGGTGCAGGACACGCTCGAACGGGCCTGGAGCCGCTACTCGCGCTGGCAGCGCCGCGGCGAGCTGCGGGCCTGGATGTTCGGCATCATGCATAACCATTTCATCGACGGCGTGCGCGCCAGCCACCGGCAGGCCGAACAGGCCGGCGCGGGCGACCTGCCCGACGTGCCGGTGCGCGCCACGCAGACCGACCACCTGGAGGTGCGCGACCTGGACCGCTGCCTGCAAGGCCTGCCGGCCGAGCAGCGCGAAGTATTGCTGCTGGTGTGCGTGGAAGACCTGTCGTACCAGGAAACCGCGCAGGTGCTGGGCGTGCCGATCGGCACGGTCATGTCGCGCCTGTCGCGCGCCCGCGAACGCCTGGGCGCCCTGATGCAGGGCCAGGAACCCGCCAGCCGGCTCCATCGCGTGAAATGACATGAACGACAAACGCCTCCACGCCATTCCCACCGCCGGCAACCCCATCACCGAAGCCGACCTGCACGCCTACGCCGACGGCCAGTTGCCGCCCGGCCGCCACGCCGAGGTCGACGCCTTCCTAGCGGCCCATCCGCAGGACCTGGCGCGCGTGCACGCCTGGCAGGCCCAGCGCCGCGCCCTGCACGCCCTGCTTGACCCGGTGCTGGACGAACCCCTGCCCCTGCGCCTGCCGCTCTCCCCCCCCGCGCGCCGCCTGCCCTGGCGCGCCGTCGCTGCCTGTGCCGCCATCGCCGTCATCAGCGCCAGCAGCGCCTGGATGGCGCGCGGCGCCATGGACGCCCGCCACCTGCAAACCGTATTGGCTACCGCCACACCCGACCGCGCCGCCGGCGGCTACGCCCAGCGCGCCGCCATCGCCCACGCCGTCTACGCCCCCGACATGGGCCGCCCCGTCGAAGTCAGCGGCGACAACGAAAAAGCCCTGGTCACCTGGCTCACCAAGCGCCTGGGCGCCCCCGTGCGCGCCCCGTCCCTGACCGACGCCGGCTACGACCTCGTCGGCGGCCGCCTGCTGCCCGGCGGCAGCGGCCCCGTCGCCCTCTTCATGTACGGCGCCCCCGACGGCCAACGCCTGACCCTCTACGTCACCCGCGAAGCCGCCGGCGGCCAGACCGCCTTCCAATTCACCCAGGAAGGCCCCGTCCGCGTCTTCTACTGGGTCGAAGGCCAATTCGGCTACGCCCTCTCCGGCGCCATCAGCCGCGACGAACTGCAGCGCGTCTCCGAAGAAGTCTACAAACAGCTACAAGGCTGAGCCGGGCGCGGGCGCGCCCGGCGAGCGCCAATCCGCCCGCGGGCTTCAACAAAGCCCCTGCTCAGACACCCTCGTTCGAGAATCGGTTGCCCTCCCACAAGCGCGCCCCCCATCGCCGCCACTTCGCGCAGCGACCACACCCCCGACGCCCCACCCGATGTATGCCAAACACGGCTGCCCGCGCAGCCGTTTTTGGCGGGCCCCGCAAACTCCTCCGCCCCCCAAACGACGCTGAGCAGAACACCAAGCAAGCCATTCTCCCCGCCATCCTCCGCATGGAGACGCACGAGCGGCGGGCTGCGGCGGCCGGGTGGGTGCGGGGCGTGTAGATGCGCCCGAGGGAATCTGAAGGGAGCCGCAGGCGGACGAAGATGACGACGGGGCAGTCCGGAGCGAAGGCTCCGGACCGCAATCGTAGCCCCGCACCCACCCGGCCGCCGCAGCCCGCCGCGCCTTAAGAACCCTCCCGAGCCACATGCAACATATGCAGCGTAATCTTCCTCACCTCAGCCTTGCTCATCTCAACATGCCCCCGCAACATCCTCCCCGCCGCCTCACCCCGCCGAGCCAGCACCGCCCGCAAAATCGCCCCATGCTCCTCATACGTCGCATCCACCCGGAACTCCTTGGTGAAATCCAGCCGACGCACGATCCGGATCTTCTCCGTCACCTCCCGATGGATCAGCGCCATCTCCGCATTCCCGGCAGCCGCCACCAGTGAGCAGTGAAACGCCTCGTCCAGCTGCGCCACCATCCGCCCATCCAGAATGCGTTGATCCGGCGGCACCAGCCACACATCCACCAGCGCCGCCAGCATCCCGCCATCGTCCATGCGCTCGCGCGCGCACAGCCGTTCGACCGCCGCCAGTTCCAGCACCACGCGCACGTCGTACAGCGCCTCGAAGCGCTCGAAATCGAACGGCCGCACCTGCCAGCCGCTGCGCGGACTGGGCAGCACGAAGCCCTCGCGCTCCAGCCGCGCCAGCCCCAGCCGCACCGGCGTGCGGCTCACCCCCAGCCGCAACGCCAGCTCCGCCTCGGTAAAGCGGTCGCCCGGCAGCAGGCGGAAGTCGAACAGCTCATCCTTGATGCGCTGGTAGACCTGCTCGGCCAACGACCCCGCCAGCGCCGGCGCCTGCCGCAACGCCGGCCCGACACGCACCGAATCGCGCATGGTCAGGCCACCGGGCAAGTCGCGTCCTCGGCCAGCACGACCAGCGCATCGCCCGCGTTGACCGGCTTGCCCGGCACGCAGCGAATCGCGGCCACCGTGCCCGACACCGGCGCGATCACCGACAGCTCCATCTTCATCGCCTCGACCACCACCAGCGTGTCGCCAGCCGCCACGCTCTGGCCCACCTGCACGGGGATCTTCCAGACGTTGCCGCACATATCGGCGCTGACCAGCCGTTCGCCGTCGCGCAGCGCGATCTCCAGTTCCGGCGCCGCCTCGGCCGGCGGCGCCGCCACGTCCTCGTGTTTCCACAGCGCGACTTCGGCATCGAACGCCGACTTCTGCCGCGCCTGGAAGGCGCCGATGCTGTCCGCCTGGTCGGCCAGGAAACGCTGGTGCGCGGCGAAATCGAATAGTTCTTCCTCGATGCGCACCGTGGCGCGGCCCTCGCGGAAATCCTCGCGCAGCACATCCAGCTCGGCCTCGCTCACCGGATAGAAGCGCACCTGGTCGAAGAAGCGCAGCAGCCAGGGCTTGCCGTCCTGGAACGCCGGGTTCTTCAGGAACTTGTTCCAGATCGGCAGCGTGCGGCCCACCAGTTGATAGCCGCCGGGCGAATCCATGCCGTAGATGCACATGTAGACGCCGCCGATGCCCACCGTGCCTTCGGCCGTGAAGGTGCGCGCCGGGTTGTACTTGGACGTCAGCAGGCGGTGGCGCGGATCGATCGGCACCGCGCACGGCGCGCCCAGGTAGACGTCGCCCAGGCCCATGATGAGATAACTCGCGTCGAACACGATGCGGCGCACGTCCTCGCGGCTGGCCAGGCCGTTGATGCGCTGGATGAAGTCGACATTGTTCGGCAGCCACGGCGCGCTGGCGCGCACCGTTTCCTGGTAGCGCTGCACCGCGCCCAGCGTGGCCGAATCCTCGAACGCCATCGGCAGATGGACCACGCGGGTCGGCACCTTCAGCGTCGCCACGTCGGCCAGCTGCGTTTCGATCTCCAGCAGCCGCGCGATCAGCGCCTGCTGCAGGATCACGCGGCTGTCGTAGCGGATCTGCAGCGAGCGCACGCCCGGCGACAGCTCGCGCACGCCCTCGATCGGCCGCGCCGCCAGCGCCTCCATCAGCAGGTGGATGCGCATGCGCAGCGCCAGGTCGAGCACGTTGTCGCCATACTCCAGCAGCAGGTAGCCGTCGCCCGCCTGGCGGTACGACACCGACGGCCGGCTGCCCGTCGCCGGCAGCGCCGCGATGATGGTCTCCGAGGCCGTGGCGGGCGGCGCGGCGGGCGTGGTGGCCTGCGGCGCCACCGCCCGTAGCTGCTCCACGCTGCGGTCCTGCGCGGCCTCGCGCGCCACCGCCTCGGCGTAATCGATGCGCACGAAGCGGATGCGGTCGCCCGGCTTGACTTGCCCCACCTTCCACAGCTCGGCGCGCGCGATCGTCACCGGGCAGACGAAACCGCCCAGGCTGGGGCCGTCGCGCGTCAGGATCACCGGGCTGTCGCCGGTGAAGTTGATGCTGCCGATGGCGTACTCACAATCATGGATGTTGGACGGATGCAGGCCGGCCTCGCCGCCGTTCTCGCGCGCCCAGGTCGGCTTGGGGCCGGTCAGCCGCACGCCGAGGCGATTGGAGTTGTAGTGCACCTCCCAATCGGCGGCGAAGAAGGCCTCGATGGCCTCGGGGCGGAAGAAGTCCGGCGCGCCATGCGGGCCGTACAGCACGCCGATCTCCCAGGTGTTGCCATAGGCGGGAATCAGTTCTGCGGGCGCGACCTGCGGCGCGCTCACGGGCGCCTGGGCGTTCGCGGCCGGCAGCTCGGGGCGCACCAGCGGCAGCATGTCGCCGACGCGCAGCGTGCGGCCGGCGTGGCCGCCGAACTGGCCCAGCGCGAAGGTCGAGCGGCTGCCCAGGTAGACCGGCACGTCCAGCCCGTTGCGCACCGCCAGGTACGTGCGGCAGCCGGACAGCGCGCGGCCCGTGGCCAGCACCTGGCCCGAGCGCACCGTGACCGGCTGCCACATCGGCACCGGCTCGCCATCGAGCGTGGCGGCGCATTCGGCGCCGGTGAGCGCGACGATGGCATCGCCATGAAAGCGCAGCGTCGGCCCGACCAGCGTGGCCTCGATGCCGGCTGCGTCGGGCGCGTTGCCGACGATGCGATTGGCCAGGCGGAAGGCGTAGTCGTCCATCGGGCCCGACGGCGGCACGCCGATATCCCAATAGCCGGTGCGGCCCGGGTAATCCTGCACGCTGGTGTAGGTGCCGGCTTCCAGCACCTCGATGGCCGCGGGGCGGTAGATGAAGCCCTCCAGGAAGCGCGTCGACAGCTG
Source organism: Achromobacter xylosoxidans (assembly GCF_001457475.1). NCBI lineage: Bacteria > Pseudomonadati > Pseudomonadota > Betaproteobacteria > Burkholderiales > Alcaligenaceae > Achromobacter > Achromobacter xylosoxidans. The sequence goes on from NZ_LN831029.1 coordinate 5,535,147, forward strand.
CCCGGCGCGGAAGCGCGCGTCGGCCACGATCTGGCGCAGGTAGTCCAGGTTGGTGGCGATGCCGTGCAGGCGGGTGTGCGCCAGCGCATCGGCCAGCTTGTCGAGCGCGGCCTCGCGGGTGTCGGCGTGCACGATCAGCTTGGCCAGCATCGGATCGTAGAACGCCGGCACCTCGGTACCCGTCTCGACCCAGCCGTCCAGGCGCACGCCTTCGGGAAAATGCACTTCCGTCAGCACGCCGGGCGACGGCTGGAACTGGCGCAGCGGGTCTTCGGCGTACAGCCGCACCTCGATCGACGCGCCTTGCGGCGCGCGCGACATCGCGGCCAGGTCGAGCGGCTCGCCCGCCGCCACGCGCAGCATGCATTCGATCAGGTCCAGCCCGGTCACCGCCTCGGTCACCGGATGCTCCACCTGCAGGCGGGTGTTGACCTCCAGGAAATAGAAGCTGTCGCGCGCCGGATCGTAGATGAATTCGACCGTGCCGGCCGAGCGGTAGGCCACCGACTCGCCCAGCTTGACGGCCGCCGCCAGCAGCGCCGCGCGGGTCGCGGCCGGCAGGTGCGGCGCGGGGGTTTCCTCGATCACCTTCTGGTTGCGCCGCTGCACCGAGCAATCGCGTTCGCCCAGCGCCAGCACGCGGCCGGCGCCGTCGCCGAAGATCTGCACCTCGACGTGGCGGGCGTTGTCCACGTAACGCTCGATGAAGGCGCCGCCGTCGCGGAAGAAATGCTCGCCCATGCGCTGCACACTGTCGAACGCCACCGTCAGTTCGGCCTCGTTGTCGCACCGCGACAGACCGATGCCGCCGCCGCCCGCCGTGCTCTTGAGCATCACCGGATAGCCGATGCGCTCGGCCTGTGTCAGCGCCTCGCCCAGGCTGGCCAGCAGGCCCGTGCCGGGGGTCATCGGCACGCCGGCTTCGGCCGCCAGTTCACGCGAGCGGTGCTTCAGGCCGAACTCGCGGATCTGCAGCGGCGTGGGACCGACGAAGGCGATGCCCGCGGCCTCGCAGGCTTCGGCGAACTCGGCGCTCTCCGACAGGAAGCCGTAGCCGGGGTAGATGGCCTGCGCGCCGTGCTCGCGCGCGGCCGCCAGCAACAGGTCGGTGCGCAGATAGCTGTCGACGGCCTTCTCGCCGCCCAGCGCCACGGCCACGTCGGCCTCGCGCACATGGGCGGCATTGCGGTCGGGATCGGAATACACGGCAACGCTGCGGATGCCCAGGCGTTTGAGGGTACGGATGGCGCGGACGGCGATTTCGCCACGGTTGGCGATGAGGACGGTATCGAACACGGTTCGGCTCCCAGGGGCGATTGGATTTAGCGGGGGGTGGCGTTCAGGCTGGCGAGATAGGCGCGCCAGCCGCCGAAGGCGGTGATGTCGCGCGCGCCCTCCAGGCCTCGCGGCTCGCAGATGAAGCCCTTGACCTGGCGGCCGTCATGCAGCGTCAAGGTGCCGATGCCCAGCGGCGCGGGGATCTCGGCCACGAAGGCGCCGAACGCCGCCAGCGGGATGTCCCACAGCTCCACCTCGATCGGCGCGCCGCTGTCGGACTTCACCAGCCCCGGCTTGGGCGGCGTGGTGTTGGCCAGCGCGTAGAGCCGGTAGTCGGCGGCGGTGCGTGTCTTTTCGACCAGCACCGCGCGGCGCGAGGTCAGCTGATGGTTCAGCGGCATGCCGGTCAGGTGCGCGCCCACCACGGCCACGCGCAACAGCCCGGGGTCGGCGGCGGTCGGCCCCATGGGCGGCAGCGGCCGGCCCGTGGCGCCCAGCGGCAGTCCGCGCTGCGCCTGCCATTGGCGGCCGAAATGCGCCAGCGCGCGGTCCTGCCACGCCATGCCGATCAGCGTGATGCCGGCCGGCAGCCCGTCATCGCGCATGCCCGCGGGCAGCGCCAGCGCCGACAGGTCGGCGAGGTTGGCGAAGTTGGTATAGATGCCCAGTTGTGAATTGAGCCGCACCGGATCGGCCTGCAACTGGGCGATGGTGTAGATCGACGGCGAGGTCGGCACCACCAGCGCGTCGAAGCCTTGCAGCGACTGGTGGATACTGCGCGTCAGCTCGGCGCGGCGGTACTCGGCCTTGAAGGCGTCGAGCGCGTCGTAGTGGACCGCGCCTTCGACGATGCCGCGCACCACCGGATGGATGGCTTCGGGATTGTCGCGCCACAGCGGCTCGACCGCGGCGAAGCGCTCGGCCACCCACGGCCCCTGGTACAGCAGCGCCGCCAGTTCGGCATAAGGCGCGAAGTCGATGGCCTGGACCTCGGCGCCGCCGGCCTTGAGCGCCTGCACCGCGGCCTCGAACGCGGCGGCGGCCTGGGCGTCGCCGAAGAACTCCAGCCGGTCGGGCACGGCCAGCCGCGGCGCGGCGGGCCAGGGCGCGGCGGCGCCGGCCGGCTGCGCGCGCGAATAGGGATCGTGTTCGTCATAGCCGCCGGCGATGCCGGCCACGCGCTCGGCATCGTCCACCGTCAGCGCGAAGATCGACACGCAGTCCTGCGTGCGGCAGGCCGGCACCACGCCGGCGGTGCTGAGCCAGCCCTTGGTCGGCTTGAGGCCGACGATATTGTTGAACCCCGCCGGCACCCGGCCCGAGCCCGCGGTGTCCGTGCCCAGCGAAAACGCCGCCAGCCCGCGCGCCACCACCGAGGCGGACCCCGAGCTGGAGCCGCCGCTGATGTAGTCGGGATTGAAGCTGTTGGCCACCGCGCCGTGCGGCGAGCGGGTGCCGACCAGGCCCGTGGCGAACTGGTCGAGATTGGTCTTGCCGATCAGGATGGCGCCGGCCGCGCGCAGGCGCCGCACCACGGTGGCGTCCTCGTCCGGCGTGTAGGCGAACGCGGGGCAGGCAGCGGTGGTGGGCCAGCCGGCCGCGTCGATGTTGTCCTTGATGGCGAACGGCACGCCGTAGAGCGGCAGGCGGGAACGATCGCCGCCGGCCGCGGCCAGCAGCAGGCGCAGGTCGTCGAGCTGGCGCGCCAGCACCGGCGCGCTGGCGCGCGTGATCCAGGCGTTGTCGGCCGGGTCGTCCGGCGCGGCGGCCAGGGGCATCAACAGCGCTTCGGGCGTGGCCCCTTCCTGATAGGCCGACAGCCATTGCGCGATCGTCCAACCGAGCGGGCCCTGCTGCGTTGCTACGGCATTCATGCTGGAATCCTTTCTGGTATACAAGTACGGATTCCCAAGCAATACGCGTGCCATGTGCGCCGCGCCCGGCGTTTTCGCCCTGGACGCCGCGCGCCACGGCCTGGCCGCCTTCGCGGACAAGTCCGCGCGCGCACTCCCAGCGGGCAGCGGCCGCACCGGTTTTGTGCACGCGGCACCAGATTGAACCGCGGCGCGTCGCCCGTCCGCCCCCCCGCCTCCTCGCGCACACCCATTGCTCAATACAGCGCGCCGCCATCGCATCGCGGCTGGCACGGCTTTTGCTTTGACGTCCTGGTCACGTCCTTTCATCACCGGCGCCGCCGGCCTCTTCCCATCCAGGAGTCACCATGAAACGCAGACTAGCCCTCAAGCAATTGACCGCCGCGAGCCTATTGGCCATGTCCGGCTGGATGCCGCAGCTGTTCGCCGCCGAAGACACCATCAAGGTCGGCATCCTGCATTCGCTGTCGGGCACCATGGCCATCTCGGAAACGTCGCTCAAGGACGTGGCCCTGATGACCATCGACGAGGTCAACGCCAACGGCGGCGTCATGGGCAAAAAGCTCGAAGCGGTGGTGGTCGACCCGGCCTCGAACTGGCCGCTGTTCGCCGAGAAATCGCGCCAGCTGCTGTCGCAGGACAAGGTGGCGGTGGTGTTCGGCTGCTGGACCTCGGTGTCGCGCAAGTCGGTGCTGCCGGTGTTCAAGGAACTGAACGGCCTGCTGTTCTACCCGGTGCAATACGAGGGCGAGGAACTGGAGAAGAACGTGTTCTACACCGGCGCCGCGCCCAACCAGCAGGCCATTCCCGCCGTGGAATACCTGATGAGCGAAGACGGCGGCGGCGCCAAGCGCTTCGTGCTGCTGGGCACCGACTATGTGTACCCGCGCACCACCAACAAGATCCTGCGCGCCTTCCTGCACTCCAAGGGCGTCAAGGACAGCGACATCGACGAGGTCTACACCCCGTTCGGCCATTCCGACTACCAGACTATCGTCGCCAACATCAAGAAGTTCGCCGCCGGCGGCAAGACCGCCGTCATCTCCACCATCAACGGCGACTCCAACGTGCCGTTCTACAAGGAACTGGGCAACGCCGGCCTGAAGGCCACCGACGTGCCGGTGGTGGCGTTCTCGGTGGGCGAGGAAGAACTGCGCGGCGTCGACACCAAGCCGCTGGTGGGCCACCTGGCCGCCTGGAACTACTTCGAGTCGATCAAGAACCCGGTCAACGAGGAGTTCATCAAGAAGTGGAAGGCCTACGCCAAGGCCAAGAACCTGCCCAACGCCAACACCGTGGTCACCAACGACCCGATGGAGGCCACCTACATCGGCATCCACATGTGGAAGCAGGCGGTCGAACAGGCCAAGACCACGGACGTCGACAAGGTGATCGCGGCCATGGGCGGCCAGAAGTTCAATTCGCCGAGCGGCTTCGCCATCGAAATGGACAAGACCAACCACCACCTGCACAAGCCGGTCTACATCGGCGAGATCAAGGCGGACGGCCAGTTCAACGTGGTCTGGAAAAGCAAGGGCCCGATCCGCGCGCAACCGTGGAGCCCGTACATCGCGGGCAACGAAAGCAAGCAAGGCCTCTAACCGGAACCGGAAGCGCAGCCATGCTGAATGCGGTCATCGCGAAATTCCTGCGTCATCTCCTGCTTGCATGGCTGCTGGCCACGCCGGCGCTGGCCGCCCACGCGGCCGCATCCGGCGTGGACCCGGCGCTGCTGGCGCCGCTGGCCGGCGACGACACCGACGCCCGCCTGCAGGCCATTGCCGCCCTGGGCCAGCAGCCCGGCCCGGGCGCGGCCGCCGTGTTGCAGGCGCTGGGCAATGACCAGCTGTATGCGCTGCCGGACGGCCGCGTGCTGATCGGCGACGGCAAGGGCCAGGCCACCGATCCGGCCACCGGCACGGCCCTGGCGCTGCCGCCCGAGGCCTCCTCCATCGGCATCAACAACCGCTTGCGGCGCGCGATCGAGGCGGCGCTGGCCGGCTCGCGCCTGTTCTCCGACAACCCGCAGGAACGGCTGGCCGCGGCCCGACGCCTGCAACAGACCGGCGATCCGGCGCGCCTGCCGCTGCTGGAAAAGGCGCTGGCCGCCGAAAAAGACCCGGCCGTGCGCGCCGCGCTGGAGATCGCGCAGGCCAGCCTGGAACTCAAGAGCGCCGACCCCGCCGTGCGGCGCCACGCGGTCGAGCTGCTCGGCCGCACCGACAACGCCGCCTTCCGGCCGACGCTGGCGGCGCTGACGCAGCAACAGGACGGCGTCTACGCCGAACCCGACGCCGGCGTGCGCGAGGCGGCCGCCAACGCGCTCAAGCGCATCGACCGCCACCTGGCCACCATCGAGTGGGCCGGCAACCTGTTCTACGGCCTCAGCCTGGGCAGCGTGCTGCTGCTGGCGGCACTGGGGCTGGCCATCACCTTCGGCCTGATGGGCGTCATCAACATGGCGCACGGCGAGCTGCTGATGATCGGCGCCTACGTCACCTACCTGGTGCAGACGGCGTTCCGCGCCTGGCTGCCAGGCTGGCTCGACTGGTACGTGGCGGCGGCGCTGCCGCTGGCCTTCGTGGTCACCGCGCTGGTCGGCATGGCGCTGGAACGCACCGTGATCCGCTGGCTCTACGGCCGGCCGCTGGAAACGCTGCTGGCCACGTGGGGCATCAGCCTGATGCTGATGCAGGGCGTGCGCACCCTTTTCGGGGCGCAGAACGTGGAAGTGGGCAACCCCAGCTGGATGTCCGGCGGCTTCACCGTGCTGGGCGGCCTGGTGCTGACCTACAACCGGCTGGTCATCATCGGCTTCGCGCTGTTCGTGGTGTTCCTGGTGTGGGCGCTGCTGAACCACACGCGGCTGGGCCTGTTCGTGCGCGCCATCACCCAGAACCGGCGTATGGCCGATTGCGTCGGCGTGCCCACCGGCCGCGTCGACATGCTGGCGTTCGGCCTGGGCTCGGGCATCGCCGGCCTGGCCGGCGTGGCGCTGTCGCAGTTGGGCAACGTCGGCCCGGACCTGGGCCGCGGCTACATCGTCGATTCCTTCATGGTGGTGGTGCTGGGCGGCGTCGGCCAGCTGGCCGGCACCGTCATCGCCGCGCTCGGCCTGGGCGGCGTCAACAAATTCCTGGAGCCTTACGCGGGAGCGGTCATGGCCAAGATCACCATCCTGGTGCTCATCGTGCTTTTCGTGCAGAAGCGGCCGCAAGGCCTGTTCGCCCCGCGCGGCCGGAGCGTCGAATGAAGCAGACCGCGCTGACCGATTTCAACCTGCTGGCGCGCCGGCCCCTGTTCAATGGCCGCGCCTGGGCCGCGCTGGGCGCGGGCGTGCTGCTGCTGGCGCTGGTGCCGCTGCTGAACCTGGCGTTTCCCGCCGGCCATCCGCTGCATGTCTCGGCCTACGCGGTGGCGCTGCTGGGCAAGTTCATGTGCTACGCCCTGGCGGCGCTGGCGCTGGACCTGGTGTGGGGCTACGCCGGCATCCTGTCGCTGGGCCACGGCCTGTTCTTCGCGCTGGGCGGCTACGCCCACGGCATGTACCTGATGCGCGCCATCGGCCAGGACGGGGTCTACCAGAGCCGGCTGCCGGACTTCATGGTGTTCCTGGACTGGAAGGATTACCCCTGGTACTGGGCCTTCACCGACCACTTCGCCTACGCCATGCTGCTGGTGGTGCTGGTGCCGGGCGTGCTGGCGTTCGTGTTCGGCTACTTCGCCTTCCGGTCGCGCATCAAGGGCGTGTACTTCTCCATCATCACGCAGGCGCTGACCTTCGCCGCCATGCTGTTGTTCTTCCGCAACGACACCGGCTTTGGCGGTAACAACGGCTTCACTGACTTCAAGCGCATCCTGGGCTTCGACATCACCGCGCCCGGCACCCGCGCCGCGCTGTACTGGATCACGCTGGCGGCGCTGGCCGGCGCGCTGGTGCTGGCGCGCGCCGTCACGCAGTCCAAGCTGGGCCGGGTGCTGACGGCGGTGCGCGACGCCGAGAGCCGGCTGCGCTTCATCGGCTACGACCCGCTCGGCTTCAAGCTGTTCGTGTGGACGCTGTCGGCGGTACTGTGCGGCATCGCCGGGGCGCTATACGTGCCGCAGGTCGGCATCATCAACCCCAGCGAAATGTCCACCGAGAACTCCATCGAGATGGTGATCTGGGTCGCCACCGGCGGGCGCGGCACGCTGATCGGCCCCATCATCGGCGCCGGCGCCGTGAACGGCCTGAAGACCTGGTTCACCAGCGTGCTGCCCGAATTCTGGCTGTACGCGCTGGGCCTGATCTTCGTGCTGGTTACCCTTTTCCTGCCCACCGGCATCGTCGGCCTGGCCCGGCGCCTGGCCGCCCGCTACCAGGAGCGACGCGCATGACCAGCACCCATACCGAAAGCGCCATGCTCGATGGCGGCCCCAGCGGCGACGCCGGCTACGGCCGCGTCAGCCCCAAGGGCCTGGACACCAGCCACGGCGCCATCCTGTACCTGGAGGGCATCACCGTCAGCTTCGACGGCTTCAAGGCCCTCAATGACCTGACGCTGGACATCGGCGTCGGCGAACTGCGCTGCATCATCGGCCCCAACGGCGCCGGCAAGACCACCATGATGGACGTCATCACCGGCAAGACGCGCCCCACCGCCGGCACCGCGTTCTTCGGCCAGAGCATCGACCTGACCACGCTGAGCGAGGCGCAGATCGCGCACGCCGGCATCGGCCGCAAGTTCCAGCGCCCCACCGTGTTCGAACAGCACACGGTGTTCGAGAACCTGGAATTGGCGATGAAGACCGACAAGCGCGTGCGGCCCACGCTGTTCGCGCGCCTGACCGGCGAGCAGGCCGACCGCATCGGCGAGACGCTCGACCTGATCCGGCTGCGGCCCGAGGCCTTCCGCCCCGCCGGCCTGCTGTCGCATGGCCAGAAGCAATGGCTGGAGATCGGCATGCTGCTGATGCAGGAGCCGCAATTGCTGCTGCTGGACGAGCCGGTGGCCGGCATGACCGACGCCGAGACCGAGCGCACCGGCGAACTGCTCAACGAGCTGCGCGGCCGCCATTCGCTGATGGTGGTCGAGCACGACATGGATTTCGTCAACCAGATCGCCGGCGACGGCAAGGTGACCGTGCTGCACGAAGGCTCGGTGCTGGCCGAGGGGCCGATGGCCAAGGTGCAGGCCGACCCGCGCGTGATCGAAGTCTACCTGGGGCGCTGACATGCTGAACGTGAACACCATCGACCAGTACTACGGCGGCAGCCATACCCTGCGCGGCGTGTCGCTGGCCGTGAACCAAGGCGAATGCCTGGCGCTGCTGGGCCGCAATGGCGTCGGCAAGACCACCCTGCTCAAGTGCGTGATGGGCGTGCTGCCGGTGGCGCGCGGCGCCATCGATTTCGACGGCGCCGACGTCACCCGCCTGGCGCCGCACCAGCGCGCCGCGCGCGGCATGGCCTACGTGCCGCAGGGCCGCGACATCTTCGCCCGGCTCACGGTCGAGGAAAACATCCTGATGGGCATGGCCACCAAGCCGGCGGCGCGCGCGCGCCGCATCAAGGAGGAAGTGTTCGAGCTGTTCCCGGTGCTCAAGAGCATGCTGGCGCGGCGCGGCGGCGACCTGTCCGGCGGCCAGCAGCAACAGCTGGCGATCGCCCGCGCGCTGGTGGCCGAGCCCAAGCTGATCATCCTGGACGAACCCACCGAGGGCATCCAGCCGTCCATCATCAAGGACATCGGCCGCGTCATCCACATGCTGCGCCAGCGCGGCGACATCGCCATCCTGCTGTGCGAACAGTACTTCGATTTCGCCCGCGAGCTGGCCGACCGCTTCGTGGTGCTGTCGCGCGGCGAGGTGGTGGCCAGCGGCGACCGCGCCGCCATCGACGGCGAGGACGTGCGGCGCCATCTTTCCGTCTGAAAAGGCTTGGATATAATGCGCCGTCATGCACCTCGCCCACTTCCTGAACCGCGGCTACGCCTGGATCGCGCTGATCGCGATCCTGTGGGCGTCGCTGGTTCCGTCGCTGGCGCATGGCAATCACCTGCCCAATGCCAGCCGCCAGGTCAGCGTGGACTACTGCGCCCCCGAGGGCCAATCGTCCCTGACCATCGAGGTGCAAAGCGATGACGGGGCCGGCGACCACGCCGCCCACCACGGCGACAGCAACCACTGCCCGTTCTGCCGCAACCCCCAGGCCGACCTCGGCCTCCCTCCCGCTCCCCTGACCGTGCTGCCGGCGCCCGCCAGCGGCGGCGTCACCTACCCGGCGCTGTTCTACCGCGCCTCGCACCCCCTCCACGCCTGGCGCGCGGCCCAGCCGCGCGCCCCGCCCGCGGCCTGATCGGCGCACGCGCCGCTTCCGCCCGAGCATTCGTCGCCGCCGACCGGCGGCGATTCCCGCAGAACCCTCGTCCGCATCCCGGTGCCGCCTGCTAGCGCGGCGCCATCGCGGGCGCGCAGGCCGGCCCCGCCGGCGTGGACCATGAAAAGAACCTACGCAGTATCCCTGCTGGCCGGCGCCTGCGCCGCCAATCCGGCGCTCGCGCTGACGACCGAGCCCGCCATCGAGACGCTGGCGCCCACCGTGGTCGAAGGCGACAACGCCGAGGACCGCCCCAACGGCCCGATCAACCTGGAACGCATCGACGGCACCGGCAGCCGCCTTGGCCTGCGGATCAAGGACACGCCGGCCTCCGTCACCGTCATCTCGCGCCAGCAGATCGAGGCGCGCGGCGCCCTCAACACCCAGGACATCGCCCGCGGCATCCCGGGCGTGAACAACGCCTCGCCCCCCGGCATGGCCGGCGCCGTCAGCTACCGCGGCTTCAGCGGCGGGCAGGTGTCGCAGTTGTTCAACGGCATCTCGGTGCAGTACGACTCGGCGGCGGCGCGGCCGATCGACAGCTGGATCTACGACCGGGTCGAGGCCATCGGCGGCCCCTCGACCTTCCTGTTCGGCGCCGGCGCCGTCGGCGGCGCCATCAACTACGTCACCAAGCTGCCCGAACGCGACACCTTCTACGAAGGCCAGTTGCGCCTGGGTTCGTTCGACACGCGCCAGGCATCGGCCGGCATCAACCAGCAACTGGCCGGGTCGCCCGGCGGCCGCGGCCATTACCTGCGCATCGACGCCAACACCACCGCCAGCAACGGCTGGGTCGACGGTGAACGGTCGAACGCCACCCAGGTGGCGGCGTCGCTGCTGTCCGACCTGGGCGACGACCTCACCCAGACCTGGGCCTTCGAGTACCAGCGCGAGCGCGTCGACCGCCCCTACTGGGGCACGCCGTTGACGGTCGGCGCGAACGGCAAGGTGAGCGGCGAGGGCCACATCCGCGGCGGCACGCGTTTCAAGAACTACAACGTCGACGACGGCCTGTACGAGCAGTCGGTGCTGTGGGCCCGTTCGCTGACGGAATGGCGCGCCGCGCCGGGCGTGACGTTCAAGAACACGCTCTACTACTACCGCGCCGAGCGCGATTTCCGCAACCTGGAAACCTACCGCTACAACGCCGGCAACAGCCGCGTGCTGCGCTCGGCCGCGCTGCTGCAGCGCCATGAGCAGAGCCTGGTCGGCAACCGCGTCGAGGGACTGGTCGAATCGACGCTGGCCGGCCTGCCCACCAGTTGGTCATTCGGCGCCGACCTGAGCGTGAACAGGCAGACCCGCTATCCGACCAGCCTGCCGGCCACGGTGGACGCGGTCGATCCGTATGATTTCCAGCCGGGCTATTTCTACGACATTCCCGGCATGACGCGCGGCCACAATCCGGATCGCGACAACCGCGTCCGCACCCTCGCGTTCACGCTGGAAAACCGCACCGAGGTGCTGCCCGGCGTGGCCATCGTGTCGGCCCTGCGCAAGGACTTCATCGACCTGGACCTGACCAACCGCCGCGCGGTCACGGCCGCCGCGCCGGCGTCGGCCTCGCGCAGCTATTCGCCCACCACCGGCCGGCTGGCGCTGAACTGGGCCATCACGCCGCAGGCGTCGCTGTACGCGCAATACGCCACGGCCGCCGATCCGCCGTCCGGCATCATGGCCACCGCGTCGTTCGCCGACGTGCTCAACAACGACAAGCTGACCACCGGCACGCAGAAGGAGGTCGGCGGCAAGTTCGAGTTCTGGGACGGCCGCGGCTCGGCCACCATCGCCGCCTACGAGATCAAGCGCAAGAACATCTCGGCCCCCGACGCCAACAATCCGGCGGTCAGCATCCCGGTGGGGCAGCAGTCGGCGCGCGGGCTGGAACTGGCCGGCGGCCTGCGGCTGACGCGCACCCTGTCGCTGCAGGCCAACGTGGCCTTCGTCGACCCGCAGTACGACGACTTCTCGGAAACCGTCGGCGGCGTACGCGTATCGCGCAATGGCAACGTGCCGACCAACACGCCGCGGCGCGTGGCCAACGCCTGGATCGACTACGCCTTCCTGCCGGACTGGAACGCCAGCGTCGCCGCGCGCTACGTCGGCCGCGCCTATGCCGATGCCGCCAACACCGTCTGGGCGCCGTCGTACACCGTGTTCGACGCGGCGCTGTCGCATCGCATCGACCGCCATTTCACCCTCACCGGCCGGGTCCGCAACCTGACCGACAAGGTGTACGCGGCCAACGTCACCGGCACGCCGATGTTCTACCTGGGCGCGCCGCGCTCGTTCGAACTGACGCTGCAGGCGCGATACTGAGAACGATCATGAGCGCAATCCCCTCCCCCCGCCGCCGGCCCGCGCCCGTGCCGTGGTCCACCCGCGCCAAGCGCTGGCTGTACCTCACGCACCGCTGGGCCGGCATCGTGCTGTGCCTGTTCTTCGCCATGTGGTTCATTTCGGGCGTGGTGATGATGTACGTGGGCTATCCCAAGCTCACCCCGCTCGAACGCATGACGCACGTCGCGCCGCTCGATCCGGCGCGCGTTGCCGCCACGCCGGCGCAGGCCTTGGCCGCCGCCGGCGCCAGCGACATGACGGGCCTGGGCCTGGCCGCGCTGCGCGGCGGCGCGCCGGTCTACCTGGTGCCGGCCGGCCGCGGCCGCGCGCCCAAGGTGGTGGATGCCGCCAGCGGCGCATTGCTGCCGCGCGCCGATGCCGCCGTCGCCGGCGCCAGCGCCGCGGCCTGGTTCGACGGCCGCTACGCCGCGCACTACCAGGGCGAGGTGGACGAGGACGTCTACACCCATTCCGGCGCGCTCGACCCGCACCGGCCCCTGCACCGCATCGACATGGACGATCCGGCGCGCACGCGGCTGTACGTCTCGTCCGCCACCGGCGAGGTGGTGCTGGACGCCACCCGCCGCGAACGGCTGTGGAACTACGCGGGCGCCTGGATCCACTGGCTGTATCCGTTTCGCGGCAACGCCTTCGATCCGTGGTGGCACGACATCGTCGTCTGGCTGTCGGTGGCCGGCGTGGCCCTGGCGCTGACCGGCACGGTGGTCGGCATCCTGCGCTGGCGCTTCTCGCGCCCGTACGCCAGCGGCAGCCGTTCGCCCTACCGCGAGAACATGATGCGCTGGCATCACCTGGCGGGCCTGCTGTTCGCCGGCATCACCATCACCTGGATCTTCAGCGGATTGATGTCGATGAATCCGTGGAAGCTGTTCAGCAGCGGCGCGCCGCCCTTGGCGCAACAGGCCTACGCCGGCGGCCCCTATGCCGCCGACGCGCCGCAGGCGCCGCCCGCCGCGCTGATCCGCGCCCTGCCGGCGGCGCCGCGCGAACTGCGCTGGCAACGCGTGGACGGCCAGGACCTGGTGCTGGCCCGCAGCGGCCCGGGCGCGCCGCGGCTGCTGGCGGCCGCCGACGCCCGCCCCGTCACGCTCGACCCCGCCGCCCTGCGCGCCGCCGCCGCCCGCCTGGTGCCCGGCGCGGCCCTGGCCGACGTGCAGGTGCTGGACCGCTACGATTTTTATTACTACGGCCGCGACGAACACGCCATGCTCGGCCACATCGAGAAGCCGTTGCCGGCGTGGCGCCTGGTGTTTGACGACCCGCAGGCCAGCTGGGTCTACCTGGATCCGCGCACCGGCCAGGTGCTGGGCCGGCAGGACCGCCGCAACCGCGCCAGCCGCTGGTTGTTCGCCTTCCTGCACAGCTGGGACTGGACCGGCCTGCTGGCGCGCCGGCCGCTGTGGGACATCCTGCTGGTGTTCCTCAGCCTGGGCGGCGCGGCGCTGAGCCTGACCGGCGTTGTGATCGGCTGGCGCCGGCTGGGCCGCAAGCTGCGCGCCTGACGCCGCCATGGCCGCGGGGATGGGGCTGGAATGCACTATGCTCCCTCCTTGTCCCCGCAATACCGCAAGGAAAGCCCATGTCCGACGTCACCATCTACCACAACCCCAAGTGCGGCACTTCGCGCAACACGCTGGCCATGATCCGCAACGCCGGCATCGAACCGCAGGTCGTCCTGTACCTGGAGACGCCGCCTTCGCGCGCACAGCTCAAGGCGCTGTTCAAGCGCGCCGGCATCACCGTGCGCGACGCGCTGCGCGAGAAGGGCACGCCCTACGCCGAACTCGGCCTGGATGACACCACGCTGAGCGACGAGGCCCTGCTGGACGCCATCGAGGCCCACCCCATCCTGCTGAACCGCCCCTTCGTCAGCACGCCACTGGGCGCGCGCCTGTGCCGCCCGTCCGAACTGGTGCTGGACATCCTGCCCGCGCCGCAGCAAGGCGCCTTCACCAAGGAAGACGGCGAAGCGGTGATCGACGCGCAGGGCAAGCGCATCGCCAAGTGAGCGCGCCGCCGCAGGCCCCATCCCCAGTTTCAGGGATAGCCAAGCCGGCAGCCGGCCAGCAAAATGGCATGCGGGCGAATTTGCCCGCGGCTTCCCTGCCCGCCGCCATGACCGACCTGCCCCCCGCCCCCGCGCTTGTCCTGCCCGCCCCGGTCCTGGTGGTGGAAGACGAACCGCTGGTCTGCCGCCGGCTGGAACGGCTGCTGGGGCAATTGGGCTACCCGGCCGATGCGCTGCTGTTCGCGGCCTCGCTGGCCGAGGCGCGGCGCCGCGCCGCCGACGAATCGGTCGCGCTGGCGCTGGTCGACCTGGGCCTGCCCGACGGCAATGGCATCGACCTGATCGCTGAACTGCGCGCCGCCGATCCGGCGCTGGCGATCCTGGTCATCTCGGCCTGGAGCACCGAAGACGCCATCCTGGCCGCGCTGCGCGCCGGCGCCACCGGCTACGTGCTCAAGGAACGCGACGACCTGGAAGTGCTGCTGTCGCTGCGCAGCGTGCTGCGCGGCGGCGCGCCCATCGATCCGTTCGTCGCCCGCCGCATCATCGAGGAAATGCGTCCCGCGCCCTCCCTGCCCGCCACGGCCGACGCGGGCGAAACGCTCAGCCCGCGCGAAGGCCAGATCCTGCGCCTGGTGGCCGAGGGCCTGGGCAACCGCGAGATCGCCGAGCAACTGCACCTGTCGCGCTACACCGTCGAATGCCACATCAAGCACATCTACCGCAAGCTCGCCGTCTCCTCGCGCACCCGCGCGATCCACACGGCGCGCTCGCGCGGCTTGCTCGACTGACGTGGCTGGCGCTGCTGGCCTGGCTGGCGCTGCTGGCCGCGCCGGCCCTGGCCCAGAGTTTTCCCGCGGACTGCGTGGCGCAGGTGACCGGGGTGCGCGCGGCCCTGGCCGGCCCCGGCGGCGAACGCCCCGCGGACGGCGCCGCCTGGCGGTCGGTCGCGCTGCCGGACAACTGGGAAAGCCGCTGGCCCGGCCATACCGGTTTCGTCTGGTACCGCATCGACTGGCGCCATGGCTGCGGCGGCAAGCCGGCCGGCCAGGCCGCGCTGGCGGTCGAATCCATCGTCATGGCCGGCGAGATCTACCTGAACGACGACCTGCTGTGGCGCGACGCCAGCCAGGTCGAACCCCTGTCGCGCAGCTGGAACATGCCGCGCTACTGGCGCCTGCCCGAATCGTCGCTGCGCGACGGCGCCAACACCGTCTGGATACGCGTGGCCGGCGTGGCCGGCCAGACCCCTGGCCTCGGCCCGGTCTACCTGGGCGAGCCGCAAGCGCTGGCGCGCGAACACGACTTGCGCTGGTGGCGCAACCGCACGCTGTTCCTGGTCAACCTGGTGATCTCGGCCACCCTGGGCGCGCTGTTCTTCCTCCTGTGGGTCATGCAGCCGCGGCAGTCGAGCCACGGCTGGTACGCCCTGACCGCGCTGTTCTGGGTGCTGTTCTGCGCCAACGTGCTGGCGCTCAGCCCCTGGCCGTTCGGCACCACGCTGATGGCGGCGCGCGCCAATACGGTCGCGCTGACCCTGCACATCGCCTGCTTTTGCCTGTTCACCTGGCGCTTCGGCGGGCAGTCCTGGCCGCGCCTGGAGAAAGCGCTATGGGTCGCGGTCGCCGCGATGCTGGCCGCCGCCATCGGCGTGCCCGATACGGCCGTGGCGGCCATGCAGCGCACCATCGTGCTGACGGTGGCGGCGCTGTTCTTTCTGAACTGCCTGCAATGCACCATCCACGCCGTGCGCAGCCGCGATCGCGAGCAGATGCTGCTTGCCGCCTGCCTGGTGATCTTCCTGGGCGCCGCCCTGCACGACCTGCTGCTGATCCTCAAGCTCATCGACGGCGGCCGTTCCTACATTCCCTACACCAGCATGGCGGTGCTGGTCGGCATGTCGGCCGTGCTGGGCCTGCGCCACGCGCGCGGCGTGCGGCGCATCGAGCGCTTCAACCAGGAACTGGAAATCTCGGTCGAACGCGCGCGCGCCGAACTGGCCACCACGCTGGCGCGCGAACATGAACTGGCGCTGGCCAACAGCCGGCTGCAGGACCGCCTGGAAATCGCCCGCGACCTGCACGACGGCCTGGGCGGCTCGCTGGTGCGCATGACGGCGGCGGTCGAACAGGCCGGCGAGCCGCTGCGGAACCGGCAGGTGCTGTCCATGCTGAACCTGCTGCGCAATGACCTGCGGCAGACCATCGACAACGGCGCCAGCGCCGACATGACGCCGCCCGCCACGCCGCGCGCCTGGATCGCGCCGCTGCGCCACCGCTACACCCAGCTGTTCGACGAACTGGACCTGGCGGTGCGCTGGGAGGTTCCGCAAGCCTGGAACGGCGCGCCCTCCGCGCTGCAGTGCCTGGCGCTGACGCGGCTGATCGAAGAGGCGCTGACCAATGTGGTCAAGCACAGCCGCGCCCGGCGCGTCGGCGTGGCGCTGCGCCAGCCCGCGCCCGGCGAACTGCTGCTGGAGATCGAGGACGACGGTGTCGGCTTCGACGTGGACGCCGTGCGCGCCGCCAATCTGAGCGTCGGCGTGCGCAGCATGGCCACCCGCATCGCCCGGGTCGGCGGCACGCTGGACATCGCCTCGGCGCCTGGCCGCACGCGGCTGCTCGCCCGCCTGGCGCTGCCGCCAGCGACCGCGATTACCTGATTTCAGGGATACCCAAGGCCGCCCGGGGCCGATCTAATGCGGGGTTGCCCGGCGTGCCACGGAGCGCGCCGTGCCAGTGAAGTTGGCGCGACCGCTGCTGCGGCTGGCACGGTCCGGACTGGATGCGCCGGACTGCATGCTCTTTCTGTGCAAGCCGGTGAATGCCAAGGAAAACGACATTCGCATCCAGAAGTAAATCCGCGGATCCAGGCGCATTTTGCAAGGGAATTGACGGCAAACCCGACTACCATCGCGCCAGTCGAGAATATTTCATCAAAATGACGCGTCATGGATTTCCTGGAACCTATCAATCAGTCCCTGTTTCTCTTGATCAACGCCGACCCGGCCAGCCCGGCCTGGCACATCCAGGCGGCCCTGTTCGTCGCCAACCGGCTGATCCTGCTGGTGCCGGCCGCGCTCGCGGGGCTGTGGCTGTGGGGCGGCCAGGCCCAGCGTGACGTCGCGCTCAAGGCGCTGGCCGGCATCGGCGCCGCGCTCTGCATCAGCTACCTGTGCGGCGCGCTGTGGCCGCATGCGCGGCCGTTCGTGCTGGGGCTGGGCCACGCGTTCTTCGCGCACAAGGCCACCGCGTCCTTTCCCAGCAACCACACCATCATCATCGCCACGCTGGCGTTCACGCTGATCTTCGACCGGCGCTGGGCCGGCTGGGGTTATGCTTTACTGTTGCTGGCGGCCGTGGTCGGCCTGTCGCGCGTCTACCTGGGCGTGCACTTTCCGCTGGACATCGCCGGCGGCCTGCTGCTGGCGCCCGTGGCCGCCGGGCTGGCCGTGCCGGTCTGGCGCCGCGTCGGCGAGCCGCTGACGGCCGTGCTGCAGGCCATCTACCGCAAGCTGCTGGCGCTGCCCATCGCGCGCGGCTGGATCCGCGCCTGACGGCCACACCGCGCGCCGCGCGCGTCGACGCGACGCGGGCATTCCTTGCCGGTGCGGCCGCCTCAGGCGGCCCGCGCCACCGGCGCGCCCCGGGTGGCGCGCCAGTGGCCTTCGTGTTCCAGCAGCCAGCGCTTGCGATGCAGCCCGCCGCCGTAGCCGGTCAGCGACGCATTGGCGCCGATCACCCGGTGGCAGGGCACCACGATGCCGATGGGGTTGGCGCCGTTGGCCATGCCCACCGCGCGCACCGCCGAAGCCCGGCCGATGCGCGTGGCCAGGGCGCCATAGCTGACGGTCTCGCCCGCCGCGATCTCGCGCAACGCCCGCCACACACTGCGCTGGAAATCGGTGCCGCCGGACGCCACCTTCAACCGGTCGATCGCATCCACCTCGCCCTCGAAATAGGCCTGCAGCTGGCGGCTCGCGACCGAGGCGCGCGCGGCATCGCGCAACTGCACCGCGCCCTTGCCATACTGGCGCCGCAGCAAGGCATGCATGCGGGGTTCGTAGTCGTGCCAGTCGACCGCGCGCAGGCATTCCTGCGCGTCGGTCAGGACCAGCATCTGCCCGAGGGGCGTGGCGACGCGTTCGAATTGGAAAATCTGGACAGGCATGGCGGGCTCCGGCTTCGGTATTGACGCGTCCAATATAGGCCGGACGCGGCGCCGGCGCTGGCGGATTCCGGACATCACAGCAAGCCGGACAACAGTGTCCGAAAACCGCTAGATCCAGGCCGCTTCCAGCGCTAGCATGGATCGCATGAACCTCGACCACGACGCCTGCTACAGCGCCATCCGCGTGCGCGACGCCCGTTACGACGGCCGCTTCTTCACCGCCGTCAAGACCACGCGCATCTATTGCCGCCCGGTCTGCCCGGCGCGCACGCCGCTGTCGCGCAATGTTGTCTTCTACCCGACGGCGGCCGCCGCCCAGGAAGCGGGTTTCCATCCCTGCCTGCGCTGCCGGCCCGAAACCGCGCCCGCCGCCGGCCGCGGCCGCGACCTGCCCGACGGCGTCGCGCGCGCCCTCGGCCTGATCGAACTCGGCGCGCTCGACGACGCCGGCGTCGACGCCCTGGCCGCGCGCCTGGGCGTCGGCGAACGCCAGTTGCGGCGCCAGTTCCGCCAGCACCTGGGGGCTTCGCCCGTGGCCGTGGCGCAGACCCGGCGCGTGTTGCTGGCCAAGCAGCTGATCCACGAAACCCGCCTGCCCATGGCCGAGATCGCGTTTGCCGCCGGCTTCGGCAGCATCCGCCGCTTCAACGAGATCTTCCTGGCCCTGTTCGGCCGCGCCCCGGGCGAACTGCGGCGCTCCGGCAAGCCCGATGTCCCGGCCGGCCCGCAGGGCGAAATCAAGCTGCTGCTGCGCTACCGCCCGCCCTACGACTGGCCCGCCATGCTGGACTTCCTGCGCGTGCGCGCCATCCCCGGCATCGAACGGGTCACGGACGACAGCTACACGCGCACCATCGGCCTGGACGGCGGCCAGGGCACCGTGCGGGTCGAACCCGGCCCGGGCAACGCGCTGCGAGCCACCGTCCGCTTCCCCCAGCTGCATGCCCTGCCCACCATCATCGCGCGCCTGCGCCGCGTCTTCGACCTGGCCAGCGACCCCGCCGCGCTCGCCGCGCAACTGGCCCACGACCCCGTCATGGCCGCCCTCACCGCCGCCCGTCCCGGCCTGCGCGTGCCCGGCGCCTGGGATGGCTTCGAACTCGCCCTGCGCGCCGTCCTCGGCCAGCAGATCACCGTCGGCGCCGCCATCAAGCTCGCCGGCAAACTCGTCGCCGCTTACGGCCAGCCCCTGGACCAGCCCGACGGCGACCTGACCCACCTGTTCCCGACGCCGGCCGCCGTCGCCCCCGCCGACCTCGCCCCGCTCGGCATGCCCCGCACGCGCGCCGCCACCCTCTCCGCCGTCGCCGCCGCGGCCCTGGCCGACCCCCGCCTGTTCGACACCGCCGACTGCCTCGACAACGCCGTCACCCGCCTTCGCACCCTGCGCGGCGT
The DNA here is from genome assembly GCF_001457475.1 of Achromobacter xylosoxidans. Lineage (NCBI taxonomy): Bacteria > Pseudomonadati > Pseudomonadota > Betaproteobacteria > Burkholderiales > Alcaligenaceae > Achromobacter > Achromobacter xylosoxidans. The sequence continues at coordinate 5,554,594 of NZ_LN831029.1, forward strand.
CGGCGAATGGACCGCCCAATACATCGCCCTGCGCCAGCTACGCGAACCCGACGCCTTCCCCGCCTCCGACATCGGCCTGATCCGCGCCCTGGAAAAACTGGAAAACCGCCAATACACCCCCGCCCAGCTCCTGGCCCGCGCCGAAGCCTGGCGCCCCTGGCGCGCCTATGCGGCCCAGCACTTGTGGGCGGAATATTGAGGAAGTCGGATGGCGTTACGCAATGTGGGAAGAAGCCAGCCCGCAGCCCGTAGGGGTCCGCAGACAACGCCAAGAGATGAAATCGAAAGGAAAGGGAAACACCGAACCGCGAAGCAATGACGCGAAGCGCATCAAATGCAGACTCAGCAAGGCGACTGGAGCAGCCGCGCCATCGCCAGCGCGACGCACCCAACGACGGCGTTTCACGGCCCCCGGAAACAAGGCCAAGCCCCCAACCTCAAGAAAATCCGTTCAGCACGATCCTGCTACGCAAGCGCGCAGCGCACACCGCCTCGACGCAACACCCCACGTATGCAAAGACCGGCCGCGCAGGGCGGCCGGTCTTTGCGGGCGACGCAAGCCCCTGCGCACCCCCACTGACCTGACAGCGCCGCAAACCCAGACGCCGGTAGCCCGTTGCGCGGGGTGCCTGGGGGGTGGGCAACCTCGATGCGCCCGAGGGAATCTGAAGGAGCAGCCGCAGGCTGTGACGAAGATGACAACGGGGCAGTCCGGAGCGAACGCTCCGGACCGCAATCGTGGGCGCCCTCCCCCCAGGCGCCCCGCGCAACGGGCGGCCTACGCCCCTCCGGCCGCAAAAAAAGATCAGTCCCGAAAATTCTCGAACTGCAACGGCAAATCCACGTCCGTCTTCTTCAACAACGCAATCGCCGTCTGCAGATCATCCCGCTTCTTGCCGCTGATCCGCAGCTTGTCGCCGTTGATCTGGCTTTCGACCTTGAGCTTGGCGTTCTTGATCGCCGCGATCAGCTTCTTGGCCACCGGCTGCTCGATCCCCTGCTTCACCGTGATCTTCTGCCGCGCCCCGCCCAGGTTCTCCAGCGGATCCGCCACGTCCAGGCAGCGCACGTCGATCCCGCGCGCCGACAGCCGGCCGCGCAGGATGTCCAGCATCTGCTTGAGCTGGAACGCGCTCGACGCCACCTGCGTCACCACGAAGCCTTCCAGTTCGAACTTGGCATCCGTGCCCTTGAAATCGAAACGGGTGGCGAGCTCGCGGTTGGCCTGGTCGATGGCGTTGGTGAGTTCGTGTTTGTCGACTTCGGAGACGACGTCGAAAGTAGGCATGACACTGGGTCCTGTCGGTAGATGAAGAAAAGGCGGCCGCGGCCGCCGCGATTGCCCCATTTTACCGGGGCTCGCCCCCCTCAAGCCATCAGCACCAGCAACCGGTCCGGCTGCAACGGATGCGGCATCACCTGCGCCTGGATGCCGTACGCCAGATACAGGTTGGCCGGCGTCAGCACCTGCGCCGGCGTGCCCTGCGCGATCGCCTGGCCGCCGCTCAGCAACAGTAGCCGGTCGCACCAGCGCGCCGCCAGGTTCATGTCGTGCAGGATCACCAGCACGCCGGTATTGCCTTCGTGCGCCAGTTGCGCTGCCCGTCGCATCAGGTCGGCCTGGTGCCTGGGATCGAGGCTGGCGGTCGGTTCGTCCAGCAGCAGGTAGCGGGCCTCGCCCGGGACGCGCGCCGCGCGGCATTGCACCAGCACCCGGGCGAATTGCACCCGCTGCTGCTCGCCGCCCGACAGCTGCGGATAGCGCCGGCCGTCCAGGTGGCTGACGTCGGCCCATTCCAGAGCCTGGCGCGCCAGGTCATCGACCTCGGCCGGCGACAGCTCCGGAAACGGATACGCGCCCATCGCCACCACCTCGCGCACGCCCAGGTCGAAGGTCAGCCCGGGCTTCTGCGGCAGCACCGCGCGCTTGCGCGCCTGCGCGCGCGGCGGCAGCGCGCGCAGCGGGCGGCCGTCCAGCGCCAGGCTGCCGCCATCGGCCTCCAGCTCGGCCGCCAATGCGCCCAGCAGGGTCGATTTGCCGGCGCCGTTGCTGCCCAGCAGGCCCACCACCTCGCCCGGCCGGATCGCCAGCGAGACGCGGTCCAGGATGCGCTTGCCGTCGCGCGCCAGCGTCAGGTTCTCGGCGGCCAGCATCAACCGTGCCTCCGGCCGCGCGCCAGCAGCCACAGGAAGAAGGGACCGCCCACCAGCCCGGTCACCAGGCCGATCGGCAGTTCGGCCGGCACCACCACGATCCGCGCCAGCCAGTCCGCCAGCGTCATCACCAGCCCGCCGCCCAGCAGGCAGGCCGGCAGCAGCAGGCGGTGGTTGGCGCCCAGCGTCATGCGCGCCAGGTGCGGCACCACCAGGCCGACGAACACGATGGTGCCGCTGGCGGCCACCAGCGGCCCGACGATGAGGGTGCAGGCCAGCACCAGCCGGGCGCGCGCCTGCTTGAGCGAATAGCCCAGGTGCTGGGCCTCGCGCTCGCCCAGCAGCAGCGCGTTCATCACGCGCCATTGGCGCAGCAGCCAGCACGACAGCAGCAGCACCCATGGCCCCAGGAACGCCAGCAGCTTCCAGCTGGCGCCGGCCAGGCTGCCCATGTTCCAGAAGGTCAGGTCGCGCAGCTGCGCATCGGACGCCATGAACGTGAACAGCCCGATCAGGCTGAAGGCGATGGCCGTGATGGCCACCCCCGCCAGCAGCAGCCCGGCCACGCCCGGCACGCGCCGTCCCACCACATAGGCCGACAGCGTCGCGACCAGGCTGCCGATGAAGGCGCCCGGCGCGGTGTACCAGAAGCCGCCGTGCGTCATGACGATGGCGATGACCGCGCCCAGCGAAGCGCCGGCGGAAATGCCGATCAGCCCCGGCTCGGCCAGCGGATTGCGGAACAGCGCCTGCAACGCCGCGCCGGAGATCGCCAGGCCCGCGCCCATCACCACCGCCAGCAATACCCGCGGCAGGCGGATGTCGATCAGCACGTTGCGCCACAGCGCCTGTTCAGGCGTGGGCGCGCCCCACAACAACGACGGCAGTTCACGCAGCGGGATCGGCACCGCGCCGCTGGCGCTGGCCGCCAGCACCGCCAGCACCAGCGCCGCGGCCAGCAGCGCCAATGCCAGCGGCGCCCTAGCGCGCCATGGCATGCGCCGCCTCCTGCTTGAGCTGGATCAGCGCCTGCGGCAGCCGCGGCCCCAGACCCAGGATCAGCAGATCGTCCATGACGATGATGCGCTGTTTCGCCGCGGCTTGCGTCGCCGCGATGCCGGGCAGGCGCGCAAAGCCCTCCAGGCCGCCGCTGGCCTGCAGCGATTCACGCGTGACGATGATCAGGTCGGGCGCCAGCGCGCCGATGGCCTCGGGCGACAGCGGCTTGTAGCCCTGCTGTCCCGCCAGCACGTTGTCCAGGCCGGCCAGGCGCATGATCTCGGCCGCCGCGGTGCCGCGCCCCGCGCCCTGCGGCGCGCCGCTGCGGTTGATCAGCAGCAATGCCCGCGCGCGCGTTGCCGGCATGGCTTCGGCCTTGGCCAGTTCGCCTGTCACGTCCCGCACCATCTGTTCGCCGGCCGGCGCCACGTCGAGCGCGGCCGCCACGGCGCGGATGCGCGCCTTGAGCGAATCGACCGACGGCGCGTCCGGCACGCTCACCACCCGCACGCCGACTTCGCCCAGGCGCTTGAGCGCGTCGGGCGGACCGGCCTGCTCCGACGCCAGCACCAGGTCGGGCTGGAGCGCCAGCACGCCTTCGACCGGCACGGCGCGGTAATAGCCGACCCGCGGCAGACGGGTCGCTGCCTCCGGATACAGGCTGGACTGATCGTCGCCGACCAGCCGCTCGCCCTGCCCCAGGCCGTAAACGATTTCCGTCACGGTTCCGCCCAGGGTCACCACGCGCGCGGGCGGCGCCGCCTGCGCGGCCGCCACCAGCATCCATCCCGCCGCCACCGCCAGCCATTTCTTCATTGCATCATCCTCATGCGGCCAGCGGCACGCGGCACAGGCCCGACATCAATTCACGCCAACCCGTCAGTTCCGGCTTGCCCGGCTTGCGCTCGCCAAAGAACTGCGCGATCAGGTCGCCGCTGGACGAATACAGCTCCAGCGACGTCACCCAGCCATCGCTGGTGGGTTTGTTCACCACCCAGGCCGACGCGATGGCGCTGGTGTCCAGGTGCAGGTTGAAGGTCGGATCCAGCACGTTGAACCAGGGGCCGGTGCGGCGCAACTGGTGCACCGGGCCGGTGTGGATCTGGATCATGCCGCGGTTGCCCACGAAGCACATGATCGACAGGCCGCTGGCCGCCGCCGACTCCAGCATGCGTTCGACCGACTCCATCGGCACCGTCTGCGCCAGGTCCTCGCCGGCCGCGGCCAGCGCCGCCAGGCGCGACACCTTGAACTTGCGCAACAGCGGGAAGAACTCGTGCGTGTCCTGCATGCCGAGCCAGGCCTGCCGCCACTGGGCGCTGTCCTCGACGCTCGGCGCGTCGGTGGCGGCGGCATAAGGCGCGGTGTCGGGCCAGCGCGAGGCGCCCGCGAACTTCGCCACCAGCGCGTCGTACGCGGCGGCATCGGTGGCCTCGGTGCGGTAGACCTTGTGCACCGCCACGCCCGCGCCGTCGAAGAACTGCAGGCTGTGGCGGCCGTCCTGCTCGACCGCCCAGGCGGAGGCCCAGCACGAGAAGAACACCCGCAGGTCGATGTCCGGCCCCAGCACCAGGCCGACCGGGCCGTCGGCCTGGATGTCGAGGTAGGCGCCATGGCGTTCGTGCACGCACCAGTCGTTGCGCGTCAGGGCCATCACCGGCCCCAGCGTGCCCAGTTCGCGGAAGATCTCCTGCGGCTGGCCATGCAGTTCGACTGCCTTGACACCGCCACAGCCGGCGGCGACCCATTCGGCCTCGGACACGCCGAGTTCCTGGGCCAGGTTGCGGGCGCGCAGGCCGGGCTTGGACGCCGCCAGCGCTTCGTTGCGGGCGCGCAGCTCGGCGGCGCGGGTGTCGAAATCGGGGTGCTTCACTTCGTTGCTCATTGCGGGCCCTCCGGCCGGAATGGAAAATCGGGACTGCCGCCGCTGACGCGCGGCGGCAGCGCGGGTCAGTATTGATACGTCAGTGAGACGCGCAGGCTGCGTCCCGGTTCGGTGTACCAGTCCACCGGCCGCGGCAGCGCCGTGGCGCCTGCGGTCGGCACGTTGATGGCTTCCCAGTACTTCTTGTCGAACAGGTTGAACACGCCGGCCTGCACCTGCAGGCCCTTCACCGAGGCCGGGCGCCAGTAGCCCATCAGGTCCACTACGCCATAGCCAGGCGCCTGGAAATCACGGTTGGGCGCCTTGGCGGAAGCGTCCGGATACTCGGCCTTGTTGCGACGCAGGGCCGTGGTCAGCATCGCGTCCACGCCCCATGCGTCGCGGCCATAGCCGACGCCCAGCACGGCCTTGAGCGGCGCCACCGAATTCAGGTACTGGCCGGTGCCCTCGTCCTTGCCCACGGCCCATGCCAGCGAGCCCCAGGTGCGCCAGCCCGGCGAGAATTTCCAGTGCGCGCTGGCCTCGGCGCCATAGATGCGCACCTTGGCGCGGTTGACGTTGCCGGTGATGCCCAGCGGATACTGCCCGGCCCAACCCGCCTGCCATTGCGGCGAACCGGCGTCCAGCGGCACGTTGCTGTCGATGAAGTTCCGGTAGCGGTTATCGAAGAACGATAACGCGCCCCCCAGCGAATCGGAACCCAGCTTGGCGCCCAGTTCCCAGCCCTTGCTGGTTTCCGGCTTCAGGTAGGGGTTGCCGACCCGCAGGTAGGTGCCCGGGCCGCCGTAGTTGGTGTAGAGCTGCGTCGCGCTGGGCGCCTTGAAGCCGTAGGCGTACTGCGCGTACAGGTTCAGTTCGTCCGCGGCCTTCCAGGTGGCCAGCAGCTTGGGCGAGAAGCGCCCGCCGCCATTGTCGGGCGGCAGCGCGCCGCCGTTGCGGTTGCTGGCGTAGCTTTCGGTGGACTTGGGCTTCTGCTCGTAATGGTCGTAGCGCAGCGCCGGCATGACCGTGTAGCGGCCGTCGGCGAAGCTGAATTCGTCGGAGGCCCACAAGGCCCACTGGCTGCCCTTGGACAGCGGCACGTCGGCCTGGTTGGTGTGCAGCATGTCGCAGGTGCTGGGGAACGGCGGCCTGGGCGTGCCCGGAGGGATCGCCGGGCAATTGTCGTAACCGCTGGAGTTCTGCTCTGTCTTGTTGCCGTACCACTCGGCTCCCAGCGTCCATATTTGCGACACCGAGGCGCCGGCGAAACGCTTGGACAGTTCTGCATTGGCGCCGAACATGGTCTGGCGGATGGAATTGTTGCGGCCATAAGCGCCGCTTGGAAAGCTATTGGGACGGCTGGCAACCCGCTGCGCATCCAGCGCGCTGTCGAGCTGCATGCGTTGCCAGTACACCACCGCCGTGGCGCTGTCGATCCAGCCGCCCTCGCCCGGCGCCTTGTAGGCATAGTCGAACGACACGCGCTCGCGCTCGGTTTCCTTTTTGGTGGTGTTCTCGCCGATCTGGTAGCTGGTGCCCGGGCCCTGCTCGAACATGCTGTCCTGGGTGGCGTTGCGCTTGAAGTACTCGCCGGTCAGGCCGAAACGATGTCCGCCATCCACGCGCTGTTGCAGCTTGAGCAGGAAACTGCGCTGGTCGTAGTCTTCGGGCGTCGGCTCGCTGCGGCGCGGGCCGTAGCCGCCTACGTCGCCACGGTTGTCGAGCGCGTGGCCGTTGCGCACGCCCGCCTGCACCAGCCAGAAGGTGTTGTCATGGATCTGCCCGGCCAGCGCGGCGTTGGCGCCCCAACTGCTGTCGGCGGTGTCGTAGTCGGTCTTGGCCAGCGCGCCGAAGGTCTTGCCGTCGGTCAGCAGGTCGGCCGGGCTGAGCGTGTACAGGTCGGCCAGTCCGGAAATGGCCCCCGAACCGCCCGAGCCGGCGTCGGCGCCACGCACGACGTCCAGGCGCGACAGCGTATTGAAGTCCACCGCCTCCAGGCCGCCCTTGACGCCCCGGGCGCCGTCGTCGAGCCAGGGCAGCCGGATGCCATCGACCCGCGTCAGCACGCGGTCCTGGTCGAGCCCGCGGATGTTGATGCTGTTGTTCTGGCGGTTGAAGCTCACGCCGGGTTCGGCGCGCTTGCCCAGGTCGCTCCAGTTCTTGATCTGCAGGTCGTCCATGCGCTTGCGGTCGGTGCGCGTTTCCCATGCCGGCGCCGCCACCGCGCCTTCGCCCTGGACCGTGACCGGCGCGAGTTGCGCGACACCCGGCTGCGGCAAGGCCTGCAACACGAATACGCCGGGGCTGCGCTCGCGCGCGGCCAGGCCGCTGCCAGCCAGCAGGCGGGCAAAGCCGTCAGCCACGGTGTATTCCCCATTCAAGCCCGCGCCACGGCGCTGGCCCACCAGCGTCGCGTCGAACAGCACCGTGACGCCGGCATGGTCGGCAAAGCGCGCCAGGTTCTCGGCCAGCGGGCCGGCCGGGATGCGGTAGCTGCGCGCCTGCTGCGCCGGCGCGGCCTGCGCCTGCGCGGCGGCGGCCGGCCACAGCATGGCGGCCGGCGCGGCCAACGCGGTGGCAAGGCGCAACGCCAGGGTCAGGCGGGTCAGTCGGCATGGGGCCTCTCGGTTGATGGGATAGCCGCGCACGCGGCTGGCGGGGAAATGAGCCATGGTCGTCCTTTCGATCCAACGGGTATCGGCATTCGTGTGCCTCTACTGACCATGACCCTCGACATTCGCGGACCGGACAGCGTGTCCTCGGTTTTTTTGTAACAACGACGATTCACGCCTGTCCGGCGCGCGGCGCGATCGTCACCCAATACGCGCTGCGATAGCGCACCCGCACCGGCAGCGTCGACGGCAAGGCCGCCAGCACCGCGTCGGTGTCATGCAACTGGAACGCGCCCGAAAGCCGCAGGCCCGCCACTTCGGGGTCGCACCGCAGCAGGCCCGGCCGGTAGCGGCCCAGTTCAGCGGCGAACGCATCCAGGCGCCAGGCGTTGACGTGCAGCACGCCACGGGTCCAGTCGGCCGCATGCGGATCGGCCGGCTCGGGGCGCGCGGGCGCGTCATCGCGCAGCCATGCCTGCTCGCCGGCCGCCAACGGCACGACCACGCCGCCGCCCCGCAGGTTGACGCGCCCTTCCTGCACGCTCACGCGGCAGGCGGCGCCGTCCTGGCGCATGCAGAAGCGCGCCGCCCGCGCCTGCACCTCGCCCTGCCGGGCGCGCACCACGAACGGGCGCGGATGGGCGCCCGACTCTTCCACGGCGTGGACCGCGATCTCGCCGGCGCGCAGACGCAGCAACCGCAGGTCGGCGTCGTACAGCACGTCGACCGCGCTGGCGGTGTTCAGGTGCATGGAAGAGCCGTCGCTCAGCGCGACCCGGCGCTGCTCGCCCGTGGCGCTGCGGTAGTCGGCGCTCCACTCGAACGGGCTGGCGCGCCACGCGGCCCAGCCGGCGGGGCCGGCCACGATCAGCGCGGCCAGGGTCTTGAGGGCCGCGCGGCGGCCGGCCAGGTCGGGCCGGTTCAGCGCCGCCATGCCCAACGAGGACGGCACCAGGCCGAGACGCTGGTTGACGCGCTGCGCCCGTTGCCAGGCATGTTCGTGTTCGGCCCTGCTGGCGCGCCACTGCGCGCAGGCGCGCACGTCGGCCTCGGTGGCGCGCTCGGAACTCAGGCGCAACAGCCAGCGCGCCGCCTCGCGCGCCACCTTGCGGTCGACGGCGGGCAGCTCGCCCGCGGCGCCCCACGGCGCGCTTACATCACCGCCATGATGCATTGTTCGTACCCCTTGGCGATGTAGCGGTGCACCGAGCGCAGCGACACGTTCAGCCGCGCGGCGATCTCGGCGTGGCCGAGGCCTTCGAGCTGCGCCATCAGGAAAACCTGCCGCGCCGGAAGCGGCAGGCCCGCCAGCATCTCGTCGATTTCCTGCAGCGTCTCGAGGACCAGCAGGCGCTGCTCGGGCGACGGCGCCCGGGCCTCGGGCAGCGTGGCCAGCGCGTCCAGGTAGGCCCGTTCGAGCGAGCGGCGCCGGTGCAGGTTCAGCACCAGGCGCTTGGCGATGGTGGTCAGGTAGGCGCGGGGTTCGCGCAGCGCGTCCAGCTCGTGCCGGTGGCGCAGCACGCGCACGAAGGTGTCCTGCGCCAGGTCTGCGGCGTCGAACGAATCGCCCAGCTTGGCCCGCAGCCAGTTGTGCAGCCATCCGTGGTGCGCGCGGTAAAGCAGGTGGACGGCGTCGCCGCAGGCAAGCGCAAGGTTGGACACGGTAGGCTCCCGAACACACTTGATCACAAATAAAAATCAATCTCATTCTAAATGGAAAACCCTGACCCAGGTCAAGAACCCCGCCCGCGCAAGGGTGGCGATATGATGGGGACGGACTTGCCCGACCGGCCGCCCCGCCGCTGGCGCGACGTCCCTTCCCCCTCTTGCCCAAGGCCGACCCGATGCTCTACAGCGCGTTCAAACTGATCCACCTGCTGGCCGTCATTCTCTGGGTGGGCGGCATGCTGTTCGCCCACTGTTTCCTGCGGCCGGCGGCCGCGCAGCTGGAGCCGCCACAACGGCTGCGACTGATGCATGCGGTGCTCGGCCCGTTCCTGAATGCCGTGCTGGCCGCGATCGTGCTGATCCTGGCCACCGGCGCGGCGATGATCGGCCAGGAGGCGTCCCAGGCCGCGCAGACGGGCGGCGCCTTCTTCATGCCGCGCGGCTGGACGGTGATGGCCGCCGGCGGATTGATCATGGCCGTGATCTACGCCTACATCCGCGCCGCGCTCTATCCCCGGCTGCGGGCGGCGGTGGCCGCCTCCGACTGGCCGCGCGGCGGCCAGGCGATGGCCGGCATCCGCCGCTGGGTCGGCGTCAACCTGGCGCTGGGACTGGCGATCATCGCGGCCGTTTTCCTGCTCTGACACCCCGCGGTCCGGTCCGGCCGCTTCGGTGGCGCGCAGCTATCGGCCAGACCACGGCGGCTATCGGATTTCTTTGGACTGGTGCAATACGCCGTACATCCGGCGTGGCCACACTGGCTCGGACTCTCGCGGGTCCCACATAAAAGGAAAATCCATGATCAAGCGCATCCTGCCCCTGGCCGCCCTCGGCCTGTCCTTCGCCACCCTCTCGGTCGCCCTGGCCGCCGCCCCCATCGACAACAGCGCGCTGGAACAGCCCGCGTTCCGCGACCACAAGGCCACCTATGGCGTGGTGTACCGCCTGCCCAAGGAAGTCAACGCAGTGCTCGACGCGAAGGTCAACGGCACGCTCAAGCAGGACCTGCTCGCGCTGGGCCTGAAGACCGAGGCGGAAACGCCCAATATCCCCCACGTCACGGTGGTCCACATCCACAGCGCCGACCCCGCCACGCCTCAGCGCATGCTGCGGGCGCTGCCCAAGCCGCCGGCGCCGCTGGCCGTCACGCTCAAGGGCTTCTACCCCACCGAGGCCGCCAAGGGCGCGGGCCATCCGTGGTGGCTGGACCTGGGCGTGGTCAAGAGCGGCGCGGGCTTCGAGGCCATGATGGCCTACAACACGGTAGCCACGGCCGCGCTGGCGCCGCTGCGCGATGGCCCGCTGCCGCGCGTGACCGGCCCGGTGTACGCCAAGATGGGCGAGGCCGGCCGCGACCTGGTCAAGACCATGGGCGTGAGCGGCGTCAACGTGATGAAGGACGGCAAGGAAGTGCGCGCCCACAATCCGCACACCACGCTGGTCTACAGCATGGCGCCGTACGACGCCCGCCTGGCCGACGCCATGAAGCAGGAATCCGACAAGTTCAACGCCGCGCTGCCCGACGGCATCGCCACCACCTTCAAGGACGTGTCCATCGTCGAGATCGGCTTTGCCGGCAACGTGCTGCGCGAGATCTACCGCGTCAGCCTGGAAGACGGCTCGGCCATCGACGTGGCCAGCGGCAAGCCGGTCAGCCGCTAGCTGGAAGCATCCGCGGCCAGGCGCTCGCGCAGCACGTCGCGCACCTGGCCGCGCAGCCACGCCTGCAACGGCGCGGCATGCTGACCGGTATGGCGGTGGCGCAAGGCCTGAGCAGGCGGTCGAAGGTGGTCTCGCGCCCGTGCATCGGCTCGAACGCAAACCACTTGATGATTGAGGGCCGCGGCTTCCGGCTGCTGCCATTCCGTGGCAGCATTACGGCGTCCCGCCCTTGCCCGCCTACATGTCCCGCGCCGAACGACTCCTGGACCTGCTGCAGACCCTGCGGCGCCATCGCCTGCCCGTCAGCGGCCACCGCCTGGCGGCCGACCTGGGCGTGAGCCTGCGCACCCTGTATCGCGACATCGCGACGTTGCAGGCGCAGGGCGCCGAGATCGAGGGCGAGCCGGGCATCGGCTACGTGCTGCGGCCCGGTTTCATGCTGCCGCCGCTGATGTTCAGCACCGAGGAGATCGAGGCCCTGGTGCTGGGCACCCGCTGGGTGGCCGGCCGTTCCGACCCGCGCCTGGGCCAGGCCGCCGCCAACGCGCTGGCCAAGATCAGCGCGGTGCTGCCGCGGGAACTGCGCGACGAACTCGACGCCATTCCGCTGCTGGTCGGCCCCAGCAGCTGGGCGGTGGTCGACCGGGTCGACCTGTCCCAGATCCGCCAGGCGATCCGCTGCGAACAGAAGATCGCCATCACCTACCGCGACGACAAGGGCGCCGACTCCGAGCGCGTCATCTGGCCGTTCGCCCTGGGTTTTTTCGACAGCGTGCGCATCGTGATGGCCTGGTGCGAACTGCGCCAGGACTTCCGCCATTTCCGCACCGACCGCATCGCCACGCTCGAACCCGGGCAGCGCTACCCGCGCCGCCGCCATGCCTTGCTCAAGGAGTGGCGCGCCATCAATGCGGCCGAGTGCAACGGCTGCTGACGCGGGGCGGCCGGTGCGACATCCGGCCAAAGACTGCTGACAAAATCTGACAGCATGTCTTTCTAAGATGAGCGCTCATCCAACCAGGAGCGCATCATGTCCGCCAAGAACTTCGTCATTTTCTACGTCGACAAGCCCGAGGCCAGCGCGGCGTTCTACAGCGCGCTGCTGAACCGCCCGCCCGTCGAAAGCTCGCCCACCTTCGCCCTGTTCGCGCTCGACTCCGGCCTGATGCTGGGCCTGTGGTCGCGCCACACCGTCGAACCGGCCGCGGCCGGCCGCGGCGGCTGCACCGAACTGGCCTTCACCGTGCCCGACGCCGACGCGCTCGACCAGCGCCACCTCGACTGGAGCCTGCGCGGCCTGCCCATCCTGCAGGCGCCCACCAACATGGACTTCGGCCGCACCTTCGTGGCGCTCGACCCCGACGGCCACCGCCTGCGCGTGTTCGCCCCGGCGCCCGACACCACGCCCGCCGAGGAGGAACTGGTCACGATCCCAGCATTCCCAGGAGCCTGAACCACAGGTAGTCCAGCGGCACCAGCGCCACGAACGACACCAGCGCGGTCAGCAGGCTCAGCGCCAGGCCGCTGCGCGCCGGCACCTGGCCCATGCCCATCGCCACCACGATGGGCGAAGCCTGGTACGGCATGATGACGGTGGCGTAGCCGGCCACCTGCGCCATCAGCACCGTCATCAACGAAAAGCCCGATGCCTGCGCCAGCGTCTCGGCCAGCGGCGTGTACAAGGCCGGCACGCCGTTGGCCGTGACCACGAAGTTCAGCGCGGCCGACAGCCCCACCAGCGAAAAGAAGCTTTGCATCGGCGCGTCGGGCGACAGCGGCAGCCAGGCCTGCAGGGCGCGGCCGATGATGCCGCCCAGGCCGCTGTCCGCCACCATCGCGGCCAGCCCCAGGATGCCCGCCACATAGATCGCGGTGCGAAAGTTCACTTCCTTGCCGAACTGCTCGCCGCTGACGAACCCCACCCTGGGCAACAGGCACACGCAGGCCGCAGCCAGCCCGACCCAGGCCGGCGACACGCCATGCCATCCGTCGGTCACCCAGCCCAGCAGCGTCAACCCCAACAACACCACCAGGCGCTTTTCAGCCGTCGTCAGCGGCAGGGCCGGCGCGGCGGGCGGCGCCGCTTCCGGCGTGTCGCGGAACAGCCACGCAATACAGGCCACCAGCACCGCGCCTTTCAGGATGCCCAGCACCGGCGCATGCAGCCACAGGTATGGCAGATAGCCCAGCTGCAGGCCGTAGCTGGATTCGATGCTGCCGGCCATCACCAGGTTGGGCACGTTGGCCGGCAGGATGGAGGTGGACAGCTGGAAAGTGCCGAAGCCCACCGCCAGCGCCAGCCCGATTCGCCCGCGCCGTCCCGCCGCCAGCCCGATCCGGTCGGCGTACGCCAGCACGATCGGCATCAGCAGCGCGATGCGGCCCATGTTCGACGGCATCACGAAAGCCAGCAGGTACGTCAGCGCGACCACGCCGGCCACCACCTTCGGATATGAACCCGACAGGCGCCGCGACAACGCGCCCGCCATGCGGTCGGCCAGGCCCGTGTACTTCAGCGCCAGCCCCAATACGTAGCCGCTCAGCACCAGCCAGAACGCCGCCGACGAGAACCCCGAAAACACCACATCGCGCGAGGCGACCGCCAGGATCATCGCGGCGCTGAAGAACAGCAGCGCCGTCAGGTACTCAGGCAGCCGCGAAAAGGCCCACAACGCGATCGTGATCGCGGTGATCAGCGCGGGTAGAATCGGAAAACCGGAGGCGACCAGATGCATGAAGAAACCACCAAAAAAAACACGAATCGGCGCAGTGTACGGACCCTGTCCGCCGCTGAAAATGCGCCATTCGCAGAGGCAGCCTGCGCGCCTCGCGTAGGCTCGCCGCCATGCGTTTCGACCTGACCGATCTGGCGCTTTTCCTGCACGTGGTGCAGGCAGGCAGCATCACCCACGGCGCCGCCCGCGCCAACCTGGCGCTGGCCGCCGCCAGCGCCCGCATCCGCAACCTCGAAGCCTCTCTCGGCACGCCGCTGCTGGAACGCCGCCGCCAGGGCGTCATTCCCACTCCGGCGGGCCTGAAACTGGCCGCGCACGCCCGCGTGATGCTGGCCCAGGCCGACCGCCTGCGCGACGACCTGGCCGATTTCTCCGGCGAATTCGGCGGCTCGGTGCGCCTGCTGTCCAACACCAACGCCCTGACCGCCTTCCTGCCCGAAGCGCTCGGCGGTTTCCTGGCGGCGCACCCGCGCATCAACGTCGAATTGCAGGAGATGCTGAGCGACGAGATCGTCGAGTGCATCGCCGATGGCTCGGCCGACATCGGCATCGTTGCCGGCACCGTCGATACCGGCGCGCTGCAGACCTACCCGTACCATTGCGATCGCTTCGTGCTGATCGTGCCCGCCGGCCATGCGCTGGCGGGCGCCGCCGAAACCGCCTTCCGCGACGTGCTGGACGAGGATTTTGTCGGCCTCGACCGCAGCAGCGCGCTGCAACGCTTCCTGGCGCGCCAGGCGCTGGTGGCGGGCGGGCCGATCAAGCTGCGCGTGCAGCTGCGCAGCTTCGACGCCATGTGCCGGCTGGTCGAGGCCGGCGTCGGTGTCGGCATCGTGCCCGAGACCACGGCCAACAGCATGTGCCGGCTGCTCGACGTGGTGTCGGTGGCACTGACCGACGCCTGGGCTTCGCGCCAACTGCTGCTGTGCGTGCAAGCGCGCGAAACGCTCAGCGCCCGCGCCCGCCGCCTGCTCGACCACCTGCTGGCCGACGCCGCCCGGATCACGCCGCCGAATACAGATCCGTCATGAACTGCGTGGCCTTGATGCCGGTGCCGGTCAGCAGCACCACGGTGCGCTCGGTCTCGCGGATCGCGCCGCGCGCGCGCAGCATATCCAGCGCCGCCGCCGCGGTGGCGCTGGTGGGCTCGGCGTAGAGCCCCATTGCCGCCAGCCTGCGCACGGCGGCAACGATGTCCGCCTCCGGCACCGCGACGGTCTGGCCGCCGCTGGCGCGGATCGCCTGCAACACCTCGCGCAGCCGCACCGGCCGCTTGATCGCGGTGCCTTCGGCCACCGTCGGCAGCACCTCGCGCGGCACCGGCGTGTCGACCCCGGCATGGAAGCTGGCGTCCACCGGCGAGCAGTTCAGGGGCTGGGCCACGAACAGGCGCGGCAGGCGTTGGATCTGTCCGGCCGCAAGCAGCTCGGCAAAGCCGATGGCGCAGCCCAGCACATTGCTGCCCGCGCCCGCCGGAATCACCACATTGTCCGGCGCCTCGAAGCCGAAGTCCTCCCACATCTCATAGGCGATGGACTTGGTGCCCTGCAGGAAGAACGGCTGCCAGTTGTGGCTGGCGTAGAAGATGCGCGCGGACGCCTCGATCGCCGCGGTCTCGGCGTTTTCGCGCGGCCCTTGCACCAGTTGCACGTCGGCGCCGAATGCGCGGATCTGCGCCACCTTGGCGGTCGAGGTATAGGCGGGCGCGAAGATGGTGACGTCCATGCCCGCCGCCGCGCCAAAGGCGGCGATGGCGGCGCCGCCGTTACCCGAGCTGTCCTCGGCGATGGCGCGGATGCCGATCTGGCGCAGCCACGACAGCATCACCGCCGCGCCACGGTCCTTGAAGCTGCAGGTCGGGTTGAACCATTCCAGCTTGAAATGCGGCCGCAGGCCGCCCCAGGCGCGCTCGACCATCGGCGTGCCGCCCTCGCCCATCGACACCGGCCGCGCCACGGCGCCCGGCAGCGCGGCGCGGTAGCGCCACAGCGAACGCTCGCCCCGGTCGATGTCGTCCCGCGAGATGCCCGGCAGCGGCGAGATCATCAAGGGCGCGCGCGCATCGGAACACCAGCGGGCCTCATCCAGCGCATGGCGCGCGCCGGTGACGGGATCGAAATAGTGGGGATCTGACATGGCGATCAACCTGGAGAAAGTCGAGGATGGGCGCAGTCTAGGTCCGCCCGAGCGCTCCGCGTTGCAATATCATGTTGCGATAAATGCAATGGAGAACCGCCATGGAACGTGGCGCGCTATGGGAATACCAGGTGTTCTGCGCCGTCGCGGAACGCCAGAGCTTCGTGCTGGCGGCCCGCGCCCTGGGCGCCTCGCCCAGCGCGGTCACCCGCGCGGTGCAGGCGCTGGAACGCCAGGTCGGCGCGCAGCTCCTGCTGCGCAGCAAGAACAGCGTGGTGCTGACGCCGCAGGGCGAAAGCTACTTCCAGTCGGCGCGCGGCCTCCTGCGGCTGGAAAGCGAAGCGCGCGAGGCGCTGCGCGACACCCAGTCGGGCGATCAGGGCCGTCTGCGCTTCTCGGCGCCCGACCTGCTGGGCGTGACCCTGCTGCCGGCGGTGCTGCGGCGCTACGCGGCGGACTATCCCGGCGTCACGGTGGACATCAACTACACCGACAAGTGGGTCGACCCCATCGCGGAGGGCCTGGACTTCGCCATCCGCGGCGGCTTTCCGGCATCGAGCGAGCTGCTGGGCGCGCGCCTGTGGCCGTATGCTCGGCTGCTGTGCGCCAGCCCTGACTATGTGGCGCGCATGGGGCTGCCGCGCGAGCCCGAAGAACTGGCGCGGCACCGGCTCATCATGCACACCGGGCCGCGCGTGCTGAAGGACTGGCACCTGCGGCGCGACAAGCGCATCGTGCGCATGCATGCCGAGCCGGCGGTGCGGGTCAGCACCGGCAGCGGCCTGATGGCGCTGGCGCTGCAGGGTGTGGGCATCGCCAGATTGGCGGACTGGGCGGCGGCGCCGGAGATCGCCCGCGGCACGTTGCTGCGGGTATGCCCCGGCTACACCGCCACCTCGGCGCAGGGCGTGGCGCCGCAGATGCACGCCGTGTACGCCTCGCGCTCGCTGCCGGCGCGGGCCCGCGCCATGCTGGCGGCGATCCGCCAGTGCGCGGACGCGGGCGCAGTTTGAAACGCGCCGCCGGCAACACCGGGCGAGTCCGCCGGCGCAATCGCTAGGAGCGCTGCTGGCGCGCTTGCAGCACCACCGCCGCCGCGGTCTTGCGGAACAGCAGCAGGTACAGGGCCGCCAGCACCAACAGGAACGGCACGCCGAACACCAGCGTCATCTTGAACACGCCGGTGAAGTAGGTCGTGACCAGGATCGCCAGCATGGCGCCGGCGCCCAGCAGCGTCAGCAGCGGGAAACCCGGCATGCGGAACGACAGCGCCGCGCCACCCTCGCGCGCCCAGCGGCGGCGGAAGAAGTAGTGCGTGACGAAGATCATCATCCACGTGAACAGCGCGCCGAACATCGAGATCGCCATCATCAGCGTGAACGAGGTCTCCGGATACAGCACGTTCAGCACGGTGGCGATGGCGATGCCGCTGGTCGACAGCAGCAGCGCGTTCAGCGGCGTGCCGCTGCGCGTCAGCTTGCCCAGCGCCGCCGGCGCGTGGCCGGCGCGCGACAGGCTGAACATCATGCGGGTGGTGATGTACAGCTGGCTGTTCATGGCCGACAACGCCGCCACCAGCACGATGAAATTGATGACGCCGGCCGCGTACGGCACCTGCACCGCCTCCATCACCGTCACGAACGGGCTGCCGCCCTTGCCGGCCTGGTCCCACGGCACGATGGCCAGGATCAGCGCCAGCGTCAGCAGGTAGAACACCACCAGCCGCACGATGGTGGCGCGGAACGCCTTCTTCACCGCGCGCTCGGGGTCCTCGGCCTCGCCCGCCGCCACCGCGATCATCTCCACGCTCAGGTAGCTGAAGATCGAGATGACCACCGCGATCCACATGCCCCACACGCCGTTGGGGAAGAAGCCGCCGTGCGCCGTGTACTGCGCCGCGCCGTATTGCGGACTGCCCCAGACCACGTAGGCGCCCAGGATGATGAACGCCACGATGGCGCTGATCTTGATGGTCGAGAACCAGTACTCGATGGTGCCGAACGCCTTCACGCTCATGGCGTTGATGAAGATCAGCGCCGCCGAGAACAGGCAGACCCATTGCCAGCCGGGCACCGACGGGAACCAGAACTTCATGTACTCGGCCACCGCGGTGACCTCGGTGCCCACCGCCAGCACCACGCACGACCAGTACGCATAGCGCACCAGGAAGCCGGCCAGCGGGCCGATGTAGTGCTCGGCGTAGGCGCCGAACGAGCCCGAGGTGGAATGCGCCACCGTCATCTCGGCCAGGCAGCCCATCAGCAGCAGCGTGATCAGCCCGCCGATGGCGTAGCTGATGATGACGCTGGGGCCGGCGAAACCGATCGCGAACTTGCTGCCCAGGAACAGGCCGGTGCCGATGGCCCCGCCGATCGCGATCATGCTCATCTGGCCGGACGTCAGGCGGCGCTTGAGCCCCTGCTCGCGTTCGGCGATCCTGCCGAATCCTTGTTGTTGTGTCATTGTCTCCTCCGGTACTGCGCTCTCTTGCTGGATGTCGCTTGGGCCGGTGCGCGGCAGGTCAGGTCACGGCCGAACGCTGCTTGAACTCGGGCTTGTCCCAGGCCTTGCTGTCGAGCACGTCTTTCAGGATCTCGACCGCGTCCCAGACGTCGGCGTAGCCGAAGTACAGCGGCGTCAGGCCGAAGCGCAGCACCTCGGGCTCGCGGTAGTCGCCGATCAGGCCGCGCGCGATCAGCGCCTGCATGACCTCGTAGCCGTTCGGGTGGCGCAGGCTCACGTGGCTGCCGCGCTGGGCATGGTCGCGCGGCGTCACCAGCGTCAGCGGATGGCCGGCGCAGCGTTCCTCGACCAGGGCGATGAACAGGTCGCCCAGCGCCAGCGACTTCCTGCGCACCTCGGCCATGTCGGTCTCGCGCGCCACGTCCAGGCCGCATTCGACCATGGCCAGCGACACGATCGGCTGGGTGCCGCACAGGTAGCGGCGGATGCCGCCGGCCGGCTCGTAGGCGACCGTCATGTCGAACGGACGCTGGTGACCCCACCAGCCCGACAGCGGCTGCCAGAAATCGGGAATGTGGCGCGGCGCCACCCAGATGAAGGCCGGCGAGCCCGGGCCGCCGTTCAGGTACTTATAGGTGCAGCCCACGGCGTAGTCGGCGTCGGCGCCGTTCAGGTCCACCGGCACCGCGCCGGCGGCGTGCGCCAGGTCCCAGATGACCAGCGCGCCGCGCTCGTGCGCCTGGCGCGTGACCGCAGCCATGTCGTGCATCTGCCCGCTGCGGTAGTTGACGTGCGACAGCAGCACCACCGCCACGTCCTCGTCCAGCGCCCGGTCCAGCGGCAGCTCGTCGTCGATCAGGCGCATCTCGTAGCCCTGCTGCAGCAGGTCGATCATGCCCTGGATCATGTACAGGTCGGTGGGAAAGTTGTCGCGTTCGGACAGGATCACGCGGCGCTTGGGCTGGCGCTTCTGCTGGATGCGCAGGCTGGCCGCCAGGGCCTTGAAGATGTTCAGCGAGGTGGTGTCGGTGATGACCAGTTCGCCCGCCTTCGCGCCGAGCAGGCCGGCCAGCTTGTCCCCCAGCCGCGACGGCAGTTCGAACCAGCCGGCGGTGTTCCAGCTGCGGATCAGGCCAGTGCCCCATTCCTGGGTGATGACCTCGGCGGCGCGCGCGGCGGCGGCGCGCGGCATCACGCCCAGCGAGTTGCCATCCATATAGAGCACGCCGGGCGGCAGGTCGAAACGCGCCTTCAGCGGCGCAAGGGGGTCCTGCCGGTCGGCGGCGACGCAGGCTTCGCGGGTGTTCATTCACAGCTCCTTCGGGCAATATGCTGGCTACATACTATCAGCGCGACCAAGCCGAATACTTGCAAAACGAGGCGTGGCTTACCCTAGGATTTCGCATTAAATTGCGCTGTAGACCATTTTTTCGAATTGGATTGCACCATGCAATTGGACGCCATCGACCACCGCATTCTCTACCGCCTGCAGGAGAACAGCCAGCTCAGCAACCAGGATTTGGCCGAGCAGGTGGCCCTGTCGCCCTCGGCCTGCCTGCGGCGGGTGCGGGCGCTGGAGGAAGGCGGCTTCGTGCGCGGCTACCGCGCCGTGCTGGACGCCGAGCGGCTGGGGTTCGAGCTGGAAGCCATCGTGCACGTGTCCCTGGATCAGTCGCGGCCCGGCTGGCACGAGGAATTCCTGGCCGGCATCGCCCTGTATGACGAGATCACCGAGGCCAGCATCGTCACCGGCGCCTCCAACTACATCCTGACGGTGCGCACCCGCAACCTGGCGGCCTTCTCGCAGTTCGTGGAAGACAAGCTCAGCAAGATCGCGGGCGTGCGCGACCTCTGTTCGCATATCGTCATGCGGAAAGTGAAGAACCGCGGCGGCATGCTGCCGCTGGCGGCGTGGCGCTGACGGCCCCGCGTCAGGCGTGGCGCAGGAAGCCGAACACCGTGACGAAGTGGCAGGCCGATCCGCCCATGACGAACAGATGCCAGATGCCGTGGGCATGGCGCCAGCGCTTGTCGTTGGCGTAGAACACCGTGCCCACCGTGTAGAGCGCGGCCCCGGCCAGCAGCCAGGCCAGCCCGGCGCCCGACAGCGCGCCGGCGATGGGCGCCGCGCACATCACGCCCAGCCAGCCCATCGCCAGATAGAGCGGCAAGGCTGGCGCGGCCCCGCGCGCCCACCACAGTTCGCGGCCGATGCCGTACAGCGCCAGCAGCCAGATCGCCACCGCCATGGCGGCGCCCCAGCCCAGTTCCGGCGGCACGAACGCCAGCGGCGTGTAGGTGCCGGCGATCAGCAGGTAGATGGCGCAGTGGTCGGCCTTGGCCCACAGCGCCTTGCGGCGTCCGCGCGAGCAGTGATACAGCACCGATGACGCATAGACGGCGATCATGGATGCCGCGAACACCGCGCAGGCCACGATCTGGCGCCACTCCACTTTCAGTTCCGCGGCCCGCGCGATCAGGGCCCCGGATGCAGCCACCGCCAAGGCCAGGCCGGCCAGGTGCGTGGCTCCGTTCAAGCGCTCTCCTTCGTACATGCTGCCCCTCTCCCGCGCGCAGGCGTGACGCCGACGCTTTTCATCTTGCCCAAGCCATGTGACAGCTTGGGGTCAGCACGAATATGGGGTGGCAGCAAATGGCGTTCCTGCTTGCAAGCGCGCCATTTACCCGGAAGAAGGTGACGCTCAGGCGATGAAGTCGACCGCCGCCGGATAGCCTTCCAGCGCGCGCGCCGCCAGGATGGCGCGCTGCACCGCGATCGCCATGGCCTCGGCCGCCATCACGCCGAGCAGCATCATGTTGGCGGGCTTGCCGGACGCGCCCGTGCCGAGGGCGAACACCGTATCGCCGTCGAGCATGGTGTGGATAGGATTGATGGTGCGGGCCAGGCCGTCGTGCGCGGTCTGCGCCATCTTCTGCGCCTGCGCCTTGGTCAACCTGGCATCGGTGGCCACCAGCCCGATGGTGGTGGCCGCGCCCTCGCGCATCGAGGTCGGCAGGTCGCCGGCCAGGATCGCCGCGCGCGTGTCCAGCAGCATCTTGCCGTCGGCGGTGCGGGCGCCGGCCAGCACGTGGCCGGTGGCCGGATCGACCACGTCGCCCACCGCGTTGACCGCGACGATCGCGCCCACCGTGACGCCGGCCACGGTCAGCGAGGCGCTGCCCAGGCCGCCCTTCATGGCGCGCTTGGCGCCGTACAGCTTGCCGACCGTCGCCCCGGCGCCGGCGCCGACGTTGCCCTCCTGCGGCGGCTTGGCGCTGGCCGACTTGCAGGCCTGGTAGCCGGCCGCGGCATCGGGCCGGACCGAGGCGTCGCCCACGCCCAGGTCGAACAGGATGGCGGCCGGCACGATCGGCACGTGCGCCACGCCCACGTCGAAACCGATCTTGCGTTCCTCCAGGTAGCGCATGACGCCGGTGGCCGCCTCCAGGCCGAAGGCGCTGCCGCCGGCCAGCATCACCGCATGCACTTTTTCGATCATGTTGACGGGGTTGAGCAGATCGGTCTCGCGCGTGCCCGGCGCCGCGCCGCGCACGTCCACGCCGCCGGTGGCGCCCGCTTCGGCGATGATGACCGTGCAGCCGGTCGGCCGCCGCGTGTCGGTGTAGTGCCCGACCTTGATGCCGGCCACGTCGGTGATGCTGCCGCCGCCGGGCACCCGCCGCAAACCGCCGGCGCCCTGCGCCGGCATGACACTTGCGGACGCCGCGACACCCGCCGCCGCCATCATGAAAGCCCGCCTGTTCCACTGTTGTTGCACGCCTGTCTCCATCTGGATACCGCCTGGATCAACCCCGGGCCGGGCGGCCCGGGGCGCGAATGCCGCATATGACTTGTCGCTATATTTTTACTATTCCTTATGCTTTGTGGAAAAATAGGCGCGTTGTTAGAGTGCGGCTACACCGGAAGGCGGCGCGATCGGCGCGGGCCTTTCGCAGTGATCTCTCATCCGTGGAGCATTGCCATGAAACTCTTGCGCTCGTTGTTCATCGCCGGCCTGGTCCAGGTCGCCGCCCTGTCCGCCGCCCACGCCCAGTCGGGGCTGGACCAGATCAAGTCCGCCGGCGTGTTCAAGATCGGCACCGAAGGCACCTACGCTCCCTTCACCTTCCACGACGCCTCCGGCCAGCTTACCGGTTTTGACGTCGACATTGGGCGCGCCATCGCCCAGCGCCTGGGCGTCAAAGCCGAATTCGTCGAAGGCAAGTGGGACGGCCTGATCGCCGGGCTCGACGCCAAGCGCTACGACGCCGTCATCAACCAGGTCGGCATCACCGACGCACGCCGCGCCAAGTACGACTTCTCCGATCCCTACATCTCGTCGGCCGCGGTGCTGATCGTGCGCGATGACAACACCACCATCAAGTCGTTCGCGGACCTGAAGGGCAGGAAGTCCGCCAACACGCTCACCAGCAACTTCGGCAAGCTGGCGCAGAGCCACGGCGCGGAAGTGGTTGCCGTGCAGGGCTTTAACGAAGCCATCGACCTGCTGACCTCGGGCCGCGTCGAGGCCACGGTCAACGACAACCTGTCGTTCCTGGACTTCAAGAAGCAGAAGCCCAACGCCAAGGTCAAAATCGCCGCCACCGACAAGGCCGCCGAGTTCAGCAACTCCGGCGTGCTGCTGCGCAAGAACAACCCCGAACTGGTGGCCGCCATCAACAAGGCGCTGGCCGACATCAAGGCCGACGGCACCTACAAGACCATCTCGGTCAAGTACTTCGGCACGGACCTGTCGGCGCAGCAATAAGCGGCCTCCTCGATGACGCTCCCCGCCTGGCTGCACAACGTCCTGCCCGACTGGATCCTGTCCCAGGTCGACACCCTCGCGGTGCCGGCCTGGGTGCAGTTGATGGCCGACTCGTTCTGGCCCTTGCTGCACGCCGGGCTGGTGTTCACCGTCCCGCTGACATTGATGTCGTTCGCGCTGGGGCTGGCGCTGGCCTTCGTGGTGGCGCTGATCCGGCTGTTCGGGCCGGCGCCGCTGGTGGCGCTGGTGCGCTTCTACGTCTGGCTGATCCGCGGCACGCCGCTGCTGGTGCAGCTGTTCGTGATCTTCTACGGCCTGCCCAGCGTCGGCGTGGTGCTCGACCCGTTGCCGGCGGCGCTGATCGGCTTCACGCTGAACGTCGGCGCCTACAACTCCGAAGTGATCCGTGGCGCCATCGAGTCCATCTCCAAGGGCCAGTGGGAAGCCGCCTATTCATTGAGCATGACGCGCGGCCAGGCGCTGCGCCGCACCGTGCTGCCGCAGGCCGCGCGGGTGGCGGTGCCGCCGCTGTCCAATTCCTTCATCGCCCTGGTCAAGGACACCTCGCTGGCCGCCGTGCTGACCGTGCCCGAGATCTTCCAGGCGGCCCAGCGCATCGCCGCCGTCACGTATGAACCGCTGATCCTGTACACCGAGGCCGCGCTGATCTACCTGGTGTTCAGCTCGGTGCTGTCCGCCGCCCAGGTGCGCCTGGAACGGCGCTTCGGCCAGCACGCGGTGTTTTCCGAGAAGAACCGATGATCCGCCTGGAACAGATCGAGAAATCCTTCGGCGGCAACCTGGTGCTCAAGCAGGTCGACGTGGCCATCGCCGAAGGCAGCGTCACCGCGCTGATCGGCCCGTCCGGCAGCGGCAAGAGCACCCTGCTGCGCTGTGTCAACCTGCTGGAGGTGCCCGATCGCGGCACGCTCGAGATCGGCCCGGAGCAGGTCCACTTCGAACCCGGCCTGAAGCTCGCGCGCGACCAGGTGCAGCGGGTGCGCATGCAGACCGGCATGGTGTTCCAGAACTTCCAGCTGTTCCCGCACCAGACCGTGATCGGCAACGTGATGGAAGGCCTGGTAACGGTGCAGAAATGGCCCGCCGACCGCGCCCGCGCGCGAGCCGAGGAACTGCTGCGCAAGGTCAACATGCTGGACAAGGCCGAGGCCTGGCCCGCCAATCTGTCGGGCGGCCAGCAGCAGCGCGTGGCGATCGCCCGCGCCCTGGCGCCCGCCCCCCGCGTATTGCTGTGCGACGAACCGACCTCGGCGCTCGACCCGGGCCTGGCGGCCGAAGTGGTGGACGTGCTGCGCCAGCTGGCCGCCGAGGGCATGACCATGCTGATGGCCACCCATGACCTGCGCCTGGCCGCCAGCGTTTCGCGTGAAGCGGTGTTCCTGCTCGACGGCAACGTGGTCGAAGCCGGCGCCTCGCGCGACCTGTTCACCCGACCGCGCGATCCGCGCACCGCGACGTTCATCTCGACCTTGACGCAAGAAGCCGGCCAGATCGGTTGAGGCGGCGCCCCCCATCGAACGCGCGCGTCCCCTCCCCCCACCAACAACGCCACAAAAAAATAGCCGCCCGGCCGCCCGGCCGCCCGAAGGCCGGGCAGCCCCCTCGGGGGGCAGCAAGCGCGCTACGCGCGCGCCGCGTGGGGGCCCTACTTCCCAGGCAGAGAACCGGCCGGGTCGACCGCCTGGCCGTCGTAGCGCAATTCGAAGTACAGTCCTACCTGCTTGCTGTCGCTATTGCCCATTTCGGCGATTTTCTGCCCCTGGCTCACCCGCTGGCCTTCCTTGACCAGCAGTTTGCTGTTGTGGGCGTAGATGCTGAGGAAGCTGGCGCTATGCTTGACGATCACCAGATGCCCGTAGCCACGCAGGCCGCTGCCGGAATAGGCGACGGTGCCGGCGGCCGCGGCCACCACCGGCGTGCCGGTGGTGTTGGAAATGACGATGCCGTTCGACCCCGAGCCATCGTAGCCGCGGGTCACCTTGCCCTGCGCCGGCCACACCAGCGAGATCGCCCCCGGCGGCGCGGTGCGCCGCTTGCCCATGCTGGAGGCGCCCGCGCGCGAGCCGCCCGAGGCCTTGGGCCGCGACTTGGACGGCGCGGAAGTGCTGGCCTGCCCCGCCGGCGGCACCACTCGCAGCATCTGCCCCACCTCGATTGCATTGGTGTTCGACAGGTTGTTCCAGCGTGCAAGGTTGGATACGCTGGTGCCCTGCTTGCGGGCGATCTGCGTCAGCGTGTCGCCCGACTGCACCCGGTAATAGCCGGGCTGGACCTTGGTCGTGGTGCCGCAGGCGGCCAGCAATGCCAGCAACGCGGCCAGCAGCGCCAGCCGGACGAAGCGGATGACATCGCGCAGGGGCGGACGCGCCCGGGCGAACCCGGAAACGGCAATGGAATCGGGGGCTGGCAGGGTCTGGGCGGGCAAGGAGAGCACTGAATCCTGGAACGGAGTGGGACACGACTGCGTCCAAGGGTACCAAGATTTTCGAACGGCGGTATGCCCCCGGCAACTTTCGCGGACGGTGCCGGGCCGTGTTGTATAACCCCGCTGATTGGCGCGAGCCCGCGCTCGCCATGGATCACCGCGTCTGCAAGGAACGATATGGCAACACCACGAGCGCCCCGAAGAAACCTGTACTGCCTGCTGTGGGCCATCCCCTACCTGCTGTGCGGGGTCTTCTCGCGCCTGCTGAACGATCCGGTCAGCCACGCGGTCTTCGTCTGGCTGCCGCCGGGCGTGGCGGTGGGCGCCTACCTGCTGACGCAGCGCCGCAATTGGCCGCTGCTCCTGGCCGCCTTCTTCTGCGCGCAACTGGTCTTGACCAGCTTCACGCGCGGCCAACCCGCCACCGCGCTGGTGTTCGCCATCGCCGCCAGCCTGTCCAACCTGCTGGCGGCCTGGACGGTGCAGCGCCTGGCCCCGCGCGAGGGCGGACTCGGGCTGGTCGCCGCGCTGCTGGCCGGCGCGCTGGCGGGCGCGGGCCTGTCGGCGCTGCTGGGCGGCGGCTGGCTGTGGCTGACGCAGGAAGCGCATGGCTGGCTGCGGCTGCGCACCTGGGTCGCGGCCTACCTGGCCGGCATCCTGATCGTCGCGCCGGCCCTGACCGTGTGGGCCCATTTCCGCCCGCGCCGCTCGGGGGGGCCGCGCAAGCGCGACCTGGTGCTGGGCGCCATCGCCTACGTCGCGCTGATCGCCTCGACCTTCATGACCTTCGACGGCGACATGATCCAGAACCTGCCGTACGTGGTCACCTTCGAGCTGACCTACCTGCCGCTGGTATTCGCGGTGTTGACCGCGCTGGTGTGGGGTCCGCCGGGCGGCACCCTGGCTGTCATCACGCTGGCCCTAATGGCGCTGTACCAGAGCGCGCAGGGCGAAGGCCCGTTCGTGGAAGCCAACGACCATTGGCACGTGCTGCTGGCCACGCAGGTCTACCTGGTGGTCACCGCGCTGCTGATCCTGCTGGTCAACACCCTGCGCGCCGCCCGCGCGCAGGAACTCGAGAACGCCGAGCGCTGGCGCGGCCGCTTCGATCTGGCGCTGGCCGGCAGCCATCAGCTGATGTACCGCTACAACCCGTTCGACGGCTCGCTCGAACTGGCCGGCGACCTGCAGGGCGCCCTGGGCGTGCAGGCGGCCGCCATTTCCAACCTGGACGCGCTGCTGGCACTGGCCCACCCGGACGACCGCGCGCGCCTGACGCTGCACTGGGCCGCGCGCCGCGCCGGCGCCCACGACCGCACGCCGCTGCTGTTCCGCATGGCGCACGCCGGCGGCGGCTGGCGCGTGATCAGCGACCGCGGTTCGCCGCTGGAGGATTTCGACGGCAGCGTGGCCGTCGTCGCCGGCATGTGGCGCCTGGGCGAAATCGAGCAGGCAGATGTCCACTAGCACCGGAGCCCTGCTCATCCACGGCTTGGGCGGCACCCAGTACGACCTGGGATCGCTGCACAAGATCCTCAAGCGCGCCGGCATCGAGACCCACTCGCTGACGCTGCCCGGGCACGGCACGGTTCCCGAGGACCTGCTGCCGGTGCGCGCCGAAGACTGGATCGACGCCGTCACCGCCAAGTACCGCGAGGTGGCCGAACGCCACGACACGCTGCACGTGGTCGGCATGTGCCTGGGTGCGCTGCTGGCGGTGGAGCTGTGCAAGCGCGTCGGGCACCGCAAGGGCAAGCTGGTCAGCCTGGCCGCGCCGGTCTTCATCGACGGCTGGAGCACGCCCTGGTATCGCGGCCTGCGCAAGCTGGTCTACCGCATCCCTGGCCTGGCCGCGCGCATGCGCGTCGAGGAAGAAGAACCCTACGGCATCAAGAACGAACTGGTGCGATCCATCGTCAAGGCCAAGTTCGAGCGCGGCGAGAATTTCCATTACCGCTGGGTGCCGCTGGCCTGTGTCCGCGAGGTGGACCGCCTGCGCCGCTTCGTGCAGCGCGGACTGAACGCCATCACCTGCCCCAGCCTGATCATCCATGCGCACGAGGACGAGCTGACCTCGGTGCGCTCGGCGCGATTCCTGAATGACGCCATTGCCGACAGCCGGATGGTGCTGCTGGACAACAGCTACCACATGATCTGCGTGGACAACGACCGCGACCGCGTCGCCGCCGACATCCTGCAATTCATGGACAAGCGCCCCGACACCGCGCGTCCGGGCCGCGCCGCCGCGATGACCGGCGACGAGGTCGAGCGCCTGCTCGCGCAGTACCGCGAGGCGTTGCTGTCGGGCGAATACGAAACGTTGTTCCCGCTGTTCGCCGACGACGTCGTGTGGCAGGAAGGCGGCGACAATCCCCTGAGCGGCGAATACCGTGGCCGTGGCGGCCTGATCGACCTGTTCTCGCGGGTGATGGACTATTCGCGCAACACCTTCACCGTCGACAGCGTGGGCCAGCCGGCCCTGGCCGGCCGCGCCATCGCGGTGCCGCTGACCTTCCAGGTGCGCGACGGCGCCACCACCGGCCGCGGCGCCGCCACCCATACCCTGCGCCTGCGCAACAACAGCATCGTCAAGGTAAGCGCGCAGGCCGCCGACCCGGCCGCCGACGACGCCCTGTGGCGACGGCTGGCCGTGGCCAGCGGACTGGAGCCCGAGGGCGACGCCATGGATCCGGCCACGCTGGCGATCGCGGCGCAGGACCTGGAAGACGCGTTCGAGGCCGCCGTGATCGAACTGCGCGCCCTGCCGCAAGCGCCCTCCACCAGCGTCGCCATCCGCCTGCACGCCTATGAACGGCAGGCCCGGCACGGCGACGCGCCCGCGCAGGATCCCGCCGACGCCACCGTGCGCGAGCAGATCGAGCTGGCCACCTGGCGCCTGCTTGCGGGCCTGCCCGCCGACCAGGCCCGGCGCCGCTACATCGCCCTGATCCGGCGCCTGGATCCCGATACCTGATCCTGGCCGGCAACAGGGCCTACAATCGGCGCATGCCCGCCTTGACCCGACCTCCACGAAGCCGTGGCGCCTTGCGCGTCCGCGGTGTGCTGTGGCTGGCGTTCCTGGCCTTGCTGCTGCGCGCGGTGGTGCCCGCGGGCTACATGCCCGACGCCCGCGCGCTGCACGACGGCCGGCTCGAGGTCACCTTCTGCTCGGCGGCAGGCGATATTTCCACGCTGCGGCTGGCGCTGTCCACCGATGACAAGGGCGGCGCGGGTTCCGGCGCCCACTCCAACGCCGATACCGGCGCGCAATGCCCCTTCGGGCTGCTGGCGCACGTTGCGCCCGCTCCCGCCTCGCACACCTCGCCGCTGGCGTTGTCCAGCGGCCGGGCCGCGCCCTCCGCGCCGGCCCCGCTCGCGCTGCCCGCGCAGCCGGCCCAAGGGCCGCCCCTGGGCTCGCGCGCCCCGCCTCGCCTGGCCTGACTCCGCCTTTCCGCGCGGCCCAGCCGCGCCTACGCGAACCGTCAAGCAACGAGGTTTTCATGCACTCCCCATCCCCGCGCGCCCTCCTGGGCGCGCCGCCCGCGCCCGACCGTCACCGGCGCCGGCTGCTGTCGGCCCTGGCCCTGCTGCCCCTGGCCGGCTGCGGCCCCGAAGCCCCCAAGGTCAACGGCATGGACCTGTCCAGCATGCCCACCGGCGATTTCCGGCTGAAGGACACCGAAGGCCGCCAACGCCAACTGGCCGACTATCGCGGCAAGACCGTGATGCTGTTCTTCGGCTTCACCCAGTGCCCGGACATCTGCCCGACCGCGCTGACCCGCGCGCTGGAAATAAAGAGCCTGCTCGGCGCCGACGCCGCCAAGCTGCAGGTGCTGTTCATCACCGTTGATCCGGAGCGCGACACGCCGGAAATCCTGCAGGCCTACATGCGGGCCTTCGACCCCGCGTTCGTCGGCCTGCGCGGCGACGCCGAACAGACCCGCGCCGCCGCGCAGTCGTTCAAGGTGTTCTACCAGAAGGTGCCGACCGGCTCGTCCTACACCATGGACCACACCGCGCTGACCTACATCATCGACGCCCAGGGCAAGTTGCGCCTGGCCCTGCGCCACCAGCAGAGCGCCGAGGAATGCGCGGCCGACCTGCGCACCGTGCTCTGACCCACCACACCAACCAAAGGAATTCCCGATGAAACCGACCGCTTTCAAGTCCCTGGCCGCCGCCTTCGCCCTGGGCGCCCTGGTGCTGGCCAGTCCTGGCGCCCTGGCGCAGGACGCCACGCTCAAGGTCGAGGACGCCTGGGTGCGCGCCACGGTGCCCAACCAGCACGCCACCGGCGTCTTCATGCGCCTGACCTCGCCGACCGCGGCCCGCCTGGTGGGCGTGGAATCCGCCGCCGCCAAGCACGCCGAAGTGCACGAAATGGCCATGCAGGACAACGTCATGAAGATGCGCCAGGTGCCCGCCATCGACCTGCCCGCCGGCAAGCCGGTGGAACTCAAGCCGGGCGGCTACCACGTCATGCTGATCGACCTGGCCAGGCAGATTTCCGTGGGCGACCCGGTGGCCCTGACGCTGCTGGTGCAGGACGCCGACGGCAAGCAACGGCGCGTGCCGGTGACGGCCGAGGCCCGTCCGCTGTCAGCGGCGGCCGCGCCGGCCGGGGATCACAAGCACTGAAGCGGTGCCGCGAAATACGGGGATCGCATCACCGCAAGCGGATTGACACCTGTATTTCAAGCTTGAAATAGCTGTTTGCAAGACAACCCGCGTTTCCCGCAACGCCACGGCCCGCGCCCGGTCGAATCAAGAAAACCGGGCGCGCGGCCGCGCCACGCTCCCGGCGCGCATCGCCCGCATCCCAGGAAATCGTCCCCAAGCCGCAGCGGGGACGACGGCGCGGCCTGCCCCCAGGCCGTTTGCTTTGATTGCCAGGAGCGTTTCATGAAGACATTGACAGCCACCTTGTTGCTTTGCGCCGGCCTGACCGCCGCCGCAACCGTGCAAGCCCAGCAGGCCCAGGCCCCGGCCGCCCAGTACAAGCGCGATCTGTACGGCGACTGGCGTGTCAGCTATCCGGCGCCCGCGGCCAAGACCTCGGACCAGGTATCCTCCGAACTGGCCCGCGCCAAGGCCGACGGCCAGTACACCTTCGGCCAGGAAGACTACCCGCCCGCCATCGTCTCAACCGGCCCCGGTGAAAGCCGCGCCCAGGTCGAACAGGAACTCCAGACCGCCGAAATGCAAGGGCAGATGGCGTCCGACCAGGAAAGCTATCCGCCGATGCCCATGGCCCATAGCGGTATGTCCGACATGCAGTAATAAGGGACACACCGCGATCTGCGGCCCGTGCTGATTCCTCATACAATGCCAGCACACATCCGCCGCCGGCGGCCCCGCGGGGCCCGGCGGCAGCGCGGCGCCCCATGCCGCCCAGGATGCCAGCGTTCCGCGCAGCCGGGCGCCTGATCCGCCGGCGATGGACCGGCAACCCTGTGTCTGGATATGCCCGGTAGTTCCGCCTTTTCCTTCCTGCGTACCCTCTGCAGCCTGCGCTGGCTCGCCATCGCGGGCCAGGCTGCCACCATCCTGGTGGCCAGCGCCGTGCTGGGCCTGGCCCTGCCGCTGGAACCGCTGTGGATCGGCGTGGGCGTGCTGATCGGCTTCAACGTCTACGCCAGCCTGCGCCTGCGCCACAGCCGCGACCTGTCGCACGCCACCGCCTTCGGCCACCTGCTGGTGGACATGGCGGTGCTGGCCTGGATGGTGGGCTGGAGCGGCGGCCTGAGCAATCCGTTCGGCATGATGTTCCTGATCCTCACGGCGCTGGCGGCGCTGGCGCTGCCGCGCAACTGGGCGCTGGCCGCCGCGCTGGCGGGCATCTCCGGCTATTTCGCCGCGGCCATCCTCGGCCAGCCCCTGCGCGGCGACGTCAACACCCACACCCTGCTGCTGTGGGGCCTGGGCGCCAACTTCCTGATTTCCGTGGTGGTGGTGCTGGTGTTCACCACCCGCCTGGCCGCCGACCTGCGGGCGCGCGAACGCGAACTGGCGCGCCTGCGCGAACGCTTCACGCGCAACGAGGGCATTGTCGCCCTGGCCACCCACGCGGCGGCCATGGCGCACGAACTGAACACCCCGCTGGCCACCATGACCCTGCTGGCCGACGAGATCGCCGCCGAGGTCAAGGAGCCCGAACTCAAGCAGGATGTCGCCACCCTCAGCCAGCTGCTGGCCCTGTGCCGGGAACGCATCCGCAATCTGGCGGTCCCAACCGCGGTGGACCTGGTTCGCGTGGTGGGGCAATGGCGCCTGATCCGGCCGACCATCGACCTGCAACGCTCGGGCACCCTGCCGGCCAGCCTGCGGGTCGATCCGGCCATCGCCCACCTGCTGCAGGCGCTGCTGAACAACGCGGCCGACGCCGGCGAAGCCGCCAGCGAGCCGCGCGTGGACCTGCACCTGGAATACGGCTACGGCGCCCTGCGTGGCGAAGTGCGCGACTACGGCCGTGGCTTCGACCCCGACCAGACGCTGCTGCCGGCCACCAGCCTGTTCAACAGCGGCAAACCGGGAGGGCTTGGCGTCGGCCTGGCCCTGTCGCACGCCACCGTCGAGCAGATGGGCGGCGAAATGACCATGACGGCCGCCGATGGCGGCGGCACCCGCATCCGTTTTTATTTACCCCTCGGTAGCCCCGGGACCTGATATGTTGAATCCCACCGACCTCGGCCTGCTGATCGACGACGACGAGCTCTACGTGCGCACCCTGCAGCGCAGCCTGTCGCGCCGCGGCCTGGAAACCCGAACCGCCACCGGCATCGCCGAAGCGCTGCGCGTGGCCGAAGAGATCCGCCCCGCCTTCGCGCTGGTCGACCTGCGCCTGGGCGAGGACTCCGGCCTGACCCTGATCCGTCCCCTGCGCGCCCTGCGCGCCGACATGCGCATCCTGCTGGTCACCGGCTACGCCAGCGTGGCCACCGCGGTCGAGGCCATCAAGCGCGGCGCCGACGACTACCTGCCCAAGCCCGCCACCGCCCCGATGATCCTGCGCACCCTGGGCCTGGTGAAGCCGGAAACGGTTACGATCGAAACCACCATGACGCCGTTGCACCGCCTAGAATGGGAACACATCCACCAGGCGCTGCACGAGACCGGCGGCAACGTGTCGGCCGCCGCCCGCCTGCTGGGGATGCACCGGCGCTCCCTGCAGCGCAAGTTGGCCAAAAAACCGGGGCCGGAACGCGAGGTCCTGGTCGACTGATTGGCGCGGATGCCACACATCGCAACAATCCCGTCTTGTGCAGGTGCGACATATCGTCGCACCCCCACCCTTCCAGCAAAGCCCGCCCCCGCCTGGGAAAACCCTTAACGGGAAGCCTTGAGGGCAAAAGCCCGCCAGGCAATGCGACCATTCGTCGCAGCCTTGACCCAAATCAAACCGATAGGATGGACGTTGCTGCCTAGCAGCATTCCAGTCTGCTGCTACGCAGCATTTCCCACCTTCCATCCAAGGCTGTACGTGAAACACCCCCTCCTTGCGACCCTTACGCGCATTTTTGGCGTCGGCGCGGTCATGCTGCTTGGCGGCTGCAACATGGAAATCCTCTCCCCCAAGGGAGACATTGGCGCTCAGGAAAAGACCCTGCTGTTCACGGCAACCGGTCTGATGCTCCTGGTGGTGATCCCGGTCATCATCATGATCCTGACGTTTGCCTGGAAATACCGCGCATCCAATACCAAGGCCGACTACCAGCCCAAGTGGGCCCACTCCACGGCGATCGAAGTCGTGGTCTGGACCGTGCCATGTATCATCGTGGCGATCCTCGCCGTGATCACCTGGCGCTCCACGCACGCGCTCGATCCCTACAAGCCGCTCGTCTCCGAGCACAAGCCGGTCACCATCGAGGTGGTGTCGCTGGATTGGAAGTGGCTGTTCATCTACCCCGAGTACGACATCGCCACGGTCAACGAGATCGCCTTCCCGGTTGACGTCCCGGTCAATTTCCGGATCACCTCGGCCTCGGTCATGAACTCGTTCTTCATCCCCCAGCTGGGCAGCCAGATCTACTCGATGGCGGGCATGGAGACCAAGCTGCACCTGAACGCGCGCGAGCCCGGCACCTACGCCGGCATCTCGGCCAACTACAGCGGCGCCGGCTTCTCCGGCATGCGCTTCAAGGCCATCGCCACGTCGCAGGAAGGCTTCGACAACTGGGTCAAGGAAGCCAAGGCTTCCGGCACCGCGCTGACTCCGGCGGTGTACCAGGAACTGACCAAGCGCAGCGAACACAACCCGGTCGCCAAGTACGCCTCGGTGCCGCCGTCCATGTTCGACTACATCCTGGGCAGCACCATGTCCAAGATGGCCGGCGTCGATGACGCCACGTGCACCCCCACGTCGAATAATCTTGTCGCAGGATTGACTCAATAATGCTCGGGAAACTCACCCTCGAGGCCATTCCGTACCATGAACCCATCGTCATGGTCACGCTGGCCGCCGTGTGCCTGGGAGGCCTAGCGGTCTTCGGCGCCATCACCTACTTCCGCAAGTGGAAGTACCTCTGGACCGAATGGCTGACCTCGGTCGACCACAAGCGCATCGGCGTGATGTACATCATCGTCGCGCTGATCATGCTGCTGCGCGGCTTCGCCGACGCCATCATGATGCGTACCCAGTTGGCCGTCGCCTCGGCCGACTCCGCCGGCTTCCTGCCGCCCCACCACTACGACCAGATCTTCACCGCCCACGGCGTCATCATGATCTTCTTCATGGCGATGCCCTTCATCACCGGGCTGATGAACATAGTGGTGCCGCTGCAGATCGGCGCCCGCGACGTGGCCTACCCGTTCCTGAACTCGCTGAGCTTCTGGCTGTTCGGCGCCGGCGTCGCGCTGATGATGATCTCGCTGTTCGTCGGTGAATTCGCCGCGACCGGCTGGCTCGCCTATCCGCCGCTGTCCGGGCTCGACTACAGCCCAAGTGTCGGGGTGGACTACTACATCTGGGCGCTGCAGATCTCCGGGCTGGGTACAACACTCAGCGGCATCAACTTCATCGTGACCATCCTGCGCATGCGCGCGCCGGGCATGACCCTGATGAAGATGCCGATCTTCACCTGGACCTCGCTGGTCACCAACGTCCTGATCGTGGCCGCCTTCCCGGTGCTGGCCGCCACGCTGGCGCTGCTGACGATGGACCGCTACCTGGGCACGCACTTCTTCACGAACGACATGGGCGGCAACGTCATGATGTACGTGAACCTGATCTGGATCTGGGGCCACCCCGAGGTCTACATCCTGGTGCTGCCGGCCTTCGGCGTGTACTCCGAAGTGGTCGCCACGTTCGCCCGCAAGACCCTGTTCGGCTACAAGTCCATGGTCTACGCCACGGCCGCCATCGGCGTGCTGTCGTTCCTGGTCTGGCTGCACCACTTCTTCACCATGGGCGCGGGGGCCAACGTCAACGCGTTCTTCGGCATCGCCACGATGATCATCTCGATCCCGACGGGCGCGAAGATCTTCAACTGGCTGTTCACCATCTACCGCGGCCGCCTGCGCATCACCACGCCGGTGCTGTGGACGCTGGGCTTCATGCTGGTGTTCGTCATCGGCGGCATGACCGGCGTGATGCTGGCCATCCCCGGCGTGTCGTTCGTGCTGCACAACAGCCTGTTCCTGATCGCCCACTTCCACAACACCATCATCGGTGGCGTGGTGTTCGGTTGCATCGCCGGCATGACCTACTGGTTCCCCAAGGCTTTCGGCTTCAAGCTGAACGAACGCCTGGGCCGCTACTCGTTCTACTGCTGGTTCGTCGGCTTCTTCCTGGCCTTCATGCCCCTGTACATCCTGGGCTTCAAGGGCATGACGCGTCGCCTGAACCACTACGACAACCCCGAATGGCAGCCGTACCTGCTGGTCGCGCTGGCCGGCGCCGCGCTGATCATGCTGGGCATCTGGTTCCTGCTGCAGCAAGTGTTCGTGTCGGTGCGCCAGCGCAAGCAGAACCAGGACATCACCGGCGATCCCTGGGATGGCCGCACCCTGGAATGGTCGATCTCGTCGCCCGCGCCTTTCTACAACTTCGCCCACGTTCCTCACGTCGATGAACTGGACCAGTTCTGGGAAGACAAGCAGAACGGCAAGGCCTACAAGCGCCCGGCCAAGTACGAAGACATCCACATGCCGAAGAACACCGCCGCCGGCGTCTTCATCGGCGCATTCGGCCTGGTCATGTGCTTTGCCCTGATCTGGCACATCTGGTGGCTGTCGATCGTCGGTTTCGTCGGCATGATCGGTTCGTTCATCGTCCGCGCCTATGACCGCGACGTCGACTACTGGGTCCCGGCCGCGGAAGTCGAACGCATCGAAAACGCCCACTTTGAAAAAATGCAGAAGGCCGCCTGAGCCATGATTCAAGCCGTAGCCACTCACCCCCACGCGGGTCACGACGATCACGCGCACCATGACGATGGATCCAAGACCGTTTTCGGTTTCTGGGTCTACCTCATGAGCGACTTGCTGATCTTTTCGGTGCTGTTCGCGACGTTCGCGGTGCTGGCCAACGCCACCGCGGGCGGCCCCACCGGCAAGGAACTGTTCGACCTGAAGTTCGTGCTGGTCGAAACCCTGTTGCTGCTGTTCTCGAGCTTCACCTTCGGCATGGCCAACCTGAACGTCCACGCCAACAACAAGAGCCGCGCAATCGGCTGGTTGATGGTCACGTTCCTGTTCGGCGCGGGCTTCATCGCGATGGAAGTCTATGAATTCCATCACCTGATCACCGAAGGCGCGGGCCCCGGCCGCAGCGCCTACCTGTCGGCGTTCTTCACGCTGATCGGCACGCACGGCCTGCACGTGACGTTCGGCCTGATCTGGATCGTCGTCATGATCGACATGATCCGCCGCCATGGCCTGGACTCGATCAACAAGCGTCGCCTGGCGTGCCTGAGCCTGTTCTGGCACTTCCTGGACATCGTCTGGATCTGCGTCTTCACCTTCGTCTATCTTCTGGGAGCCCTCTGATGTCGCACTCCGCTGCGGCCGCACACGGCCACGACGATCACGCCGCCGACCACGGCAGCCTGAAGTCCTACATCATCGGTTTCGTGCTCTCGCTCCTGCTCACCTTCGGCTCGTTCGGCCTGGTGATGAGCGGCGCGCTGTCCCACACCATCACCATCATCGGCGTGGTGGCGCTGTGCGTGCTCCAGCTGCTGGTGCAGCTGGTGTACTTCCTGCACATGGGCGCATCGAAATCGGCCCGCGACAACCTGGCCACGTTCGTCTTCACCGTGATGATCATCGCCATCATCGTCGGGGGTTCGGCCTGGGTGCTGTACAACATGAACGTCAACATGGGCCACGCCATGTAAGACCCGTCATCCGATGACGACAGACAGGCGCCGCGAGGCGCCTGTTTTTTTGGGTGGCAGGCATTTCGCCGCGACGATCCCCCCCCGATCGATCCATGGCGGAATTGACCCAGCGCAGGAGGGGTCATCCGG
The DNA here is from genome assembly GCF_001457475.1 of Achromobacter xylosoxidans. Classification (NCBI taxonomy): domain Bacteria; kingdom Pseudomonadati; phylum Pseudomonadota; class Betaproteobacteria; order Burkholderiales; family Alcaligenaceae; genus Achromobacter; species Achromobacter xylosoxidans. The sequence continues at coordinate 5,591,573 of NZ_LN831029.1, forward strand.
CATTCGTCATATATTCCGGCTTATAACGATTTCTTCGATCCTTCCCTCGCCAACCGCCATGGATGCCCTTCTCACCGCCCCTCCTGCCACCGGCGACATCGATGCCCTGGCCCGCGCCCTGCTGGACCACGCGTCGCCCGGCCATCCGGACGCCCGCTTCTTCGCCACCGTGATCGGCAAGAGCCTGGCGCACCATGACCTGGCCCGCACCGGCCTGTCGCCCGTCGAGCTGGCCGAGGTGCTGGCCAGCGTGTTTCCGGGTGCGCAGGGCGGCGCGACCACCGCGCTCGCCGACCTGCGGGCACAATTGCTCGCCTACGCGGCGCGCGGCCTGGCCAATCCGCAACCGGATTTCACGCGCCTGCTGCGCATGCTGCTCCAGGCCTGCGGCGGGCCCGCGCCCACCACCGCCTGGGTCACCAGCGTGTTGGCGCACGCCTGCCTGCGCCCGGACCATCTGTGGCGCGACCTCGGCCTGACCGGCCGCGAGGACGTCACCGCGCTGCTGACGCGCCACTACCCGGGCCTGGTGGCGCGCAACACCGCCAACCTGCGCTGGAAGAAGTTCCTGGCGTATTCCGCCTGTGAACACGCCGGCCTGCCGCTCGCCGCCGCGCCGGGCTGCGCTGCCTGTGAGGATCATGGCTTCTGCTACGGCTCGGCCAGGGCCGCCTGAGCCGGCCGGGCATGCCACCTCAATAACGGTACATGACGCCCAACCCCACGCCCACGCTGCGCCCCGGCGCCGGCTCGTAGTAGCGGCCATTGCTTTCGTTGACGATGACGGATCCGGCATAACGCCGGTCGAACAGGTTGTCGACGCGGGCGTAGGCGCTCAGATCCCAGTCTCCCAGACGCTTGACGTAGCCCGCCGACAGCGCGGCCACCACATAGCCCGGCGCGGCCGCGTCGTTGGCGTCATCGGCATACAGGCGGCTCAGGTAGCGAGCCTCGATGCCCGCCTGCCAACCCTGTGGTGGCGCCCAGCCCAGCGCGGCGTAGGCTGATTGACGCGCGATGCCCGGAATTCGGTTGCCGGCGCGGATACCGCCGGCGCCATCGTCGCGATAGCGCGCATCCAGCCAGGTGTAGGCCAGTTGCGCGCGCCCATGGCGGGCAAAGGCCGCCGACCAGCCCAATTCGACGCCATCGCGGCGCGTGCGTCCGGCATTGCGGAAGGTGGCGCGACCGCCCGCGCTGCCCGCCGACACGATCTCGTCGTGCGTCGATACGCGGAACACCGCGGCGGTCAGTTGCCCGCCGGCAAGGTCGGTCTTCAGGCCCGCTTCGGCATTGTTGCCGAGCGCGGGCGCCAGCGCGAAGTTCAGCCCGGGCAGGCCGCCGGGCCGGTACGACAACTCATTGAACGTGGGGGTTTCGAAGCCGCGGCCATAGGACACGTACAGGCTGGTGCGCGCCTCGGGCTGGTAGCGTAGCGCGGCCACCGGCAATGCGCGGCGGTAGCGGGCATCGCCACTGTCATCGCCGTTGCCCGGCGCGATGTAGTGGTCGTGCGAGCGGAATGCCACCGTGCTGTAGCGCAGGCCCGCATCCAGGGTCCAGCGCGGCGCCATGCGCCACGATGCCTGCAGGTAGGGATCGGCGTTATAGACGGTGTTGGTTTCGTCGCGCCGCAGCGCGCCTTGCACCCCGAGCTGGCGGTCGGCGCCGTCGCCGGTGTAGTTCTGGTAGCCCTTGCGTTGTTCGCGCAATGTGTCGTACGAGAAGCCGCCAACCAGCGTCAAGGGCCGGTCCGCCGGCCCCAGTTCCGAGGTCCAGCGCAGGTCGGCGCCGCCATAGCGGCGGCGCAGGTCGATCACGCCGCCCGCCTGGGTCGGCGCCGCCTGCGCCGCGGGCGGGATGGCCTGGAATTGCGTGGTGTCGCGCTGGCCGTAGTACAGCATCAGGCGCAGGGTGTTGGCGCCGTCGACGTGGCGCTCGTAGACCAGCCCGCCCTGGGTCTGGCGCACGGTCTTGCGGGTGTCGTATTGCGTGGCCAGCGCGGCGCTGCGCGGTGCGTCCTGGAATTGCGCGTAGGTCAGGCCGAGCGGATCCTGCGCCGTCAGGTCGACGCTGTTGGCCACGATCGTCAAGCGGCTCGCGTCGTCCAGCTGTACACCCAGCTTGGCGTTGCCCAGGTTCTTGCGCGCGGCGCTGTGGTCGCGGTAGCCGTCGGTGGTCATGCGCGACAGAGCGAGCACGTAGTCGATGTCGCCCGAGGCGCCGGACGCCTTGGCGCCGTAGCGCCAGGTCCCGTCGCTGCCGGCCCAGCCCGACACCCCGATTGCGGCGGACACCGCGCCGTCTTCGGTATAGGCCAGGATCACGCCCCCCGAGGAATTGCCGTACAGCGCCGAGAACGGCCCGCGCAACACCTCCACCCGGTCGAGCGAGCCGATGTCGATGTTCGAGGTCTGGCCCTGTCCATCGGGCATGGTCGCCGGGATGCCATCCACGTACAGCCGCACCCCGCGCACGCCGAACGTGGAACGCGCGCCGAAGCCGCGGCTGGATAGCTGCAGGTCCTGCGCGTAGTTCTGGCGGTTCTGGACCTGCAGGCCCGGCACGCCGGCCAGGCCTTCGGACAGGTTGATCCCGGGCTGGCCGCGACGCATCGCCGCGCCTTCCACGATGTCGACCGAGGCCGGGGTTTCCCAGGGCGGCGCGCCGATCCGGGTGCCGGTCACCGCCACCGGGGCCAGCTGCTGCGGCGCCTGCGATTGGGCCAGCGCCGCCACCGCCGGCGCCATGCCCAGCAGGCCCTGCAGAAAGGGGCGGGCCAGGGCGCCGCGCCGGCGTCGTTGCTGCGCCAATCGAGTTCCCCGCTGAGTGACCATGCCCCCGAGCCTCGCACAGGATTGCGCGGATGTCGATACGGCCCGGACGCCGCGGCGAATGGGTTCTAATAGCGCCATGGAAAATCCGCAAGACATCGAACGCCGGCTGCTGGACCTGGAAGTCAAGGCCAGTTTCGCCGACGACCTGCTGGAACAGTTGAACCAGATCATCGTGCGCCAGCAACAACAGATCGACCGCCTGCAACGCGAGGTGGCCGAGCTGCGCCAACAGGCGCCCGAAGGCGCGGCGCCGTTCCGCAGCCTGCGCGACGAACTGCCGCCCCATTACTGAGCTGGGCGTCTCTCGCGCTGGCAATATGGCGACAGCTATCGTCGCCATAAATGGCGACTAACTACCAATAATCGCCATTTCTTTCCATTGGTGGAAAAATCTTTTACCGATATCAGGGTTTATCCGTAGGCCGTTTGCGCGCACTATGGAGCCATCGGGAAACAACAACGAACCACGACGGATAGGCCGCCGGATTCGCTCCCAGGCTTCTGAAATCGGAGATTCACCATGAAAAAGACCCTTGCTTCCGCCCTGCTGATGTCCCTGGCCGCCCTGAGCGCCGGCGCCTACGCCTCGCAGAACATCGAACCGAACAACGTGCCCTTCCAGGGCGTCTATGGCACCCCTTATGAAGGCCCGACCCGCGCCCAGGTGCAGGCCGAACTGGCCGCCGCCAAGGCCGCCGGCCAGGTTTCGAACGTCGAACCCAACGACGTGCCCTTCCAGGGCGTGTACGGCGCGCCCCAGTCTGGCGTGACGCGCGCCCAGGTCGAAGCCGAACTGGCCAGCGCCAAGGCGGCCGGCCTGGTCTCGAACGTCGAACCGAACGACCTGCCGTTCTCGGGCGCCTACCATCGCGCCAACTGATCGGCCGACGATTTACCCCTCCCCTTGTTGTACCTTGGCCGCCCTTGCCGGGCGGCTTTTTTTGCGCCCGCACAAGCCGGCGAGCATGCGGCCGCGGCGGATCGAGACAAGAAACGGGCGCTTCGCGTACCATCGGACCTGACCATCAAAAGGCTGTCCGCGCAGCCGTGACAACAATGAGGGAGTCCGCAATGAAAACCATCCGTCTCATCGCTTTCGCGCTCGCCGCCGGCGTCACTGCCGGCCCGGCCCTGGCGGCGCCCGCCGTCATGCTGAACAATGCCCTCATCACCCAGATTTCCAAGGCCGACAAGCCCGCCTTCCACCAGGCCGTCGCGGATGCGTTGAACAATGCCGCCGATGGCCAGAGCGTCAACTGGTCGAGCACGCCCAAGCGCAAGGCCGCGCCGATCACGGCCAAGATCACCCCGCTGCAGACCAGCAAGCTGTCGGGCGACCGCACCTGCCGCCTGCTGGAAGGGGATTTCGCCCGCACCAGCACCACCGAAACCTGGAAGTTCTGGTTCTGCAAGCAACCGGACGGCACCTGGAAGGCCAGCTCGAACTGAGCATCGCGGCCCTTGCATCGGCCAAAGAGAACGCCCGCGACATCCCAGGATGAAGCGGGCGTTTTGCCATCCGGCCGCGCCCGTGGCGCGGGCCGGCAGCCGCGTCAGCCTTCGACGCGGTTGGCGTCCAGCACCGTCATGGCCGTCATGTTGATGATGCGGCGCACGGTCGAACTGGAGGTCAGGATGTGCACCGGCGCATTCGCGCCCAGCAGGATCGGGCCGACCGCCACGTTGCCGCCCGCGGCCGTCTTGAGCAGGTTGTAGGCGATGTTGCCGGCGTCCACGTTCGGGCACACCAGCAGGTTGGCCTCGCCCTTGAGCGTGGAGGACGGCAGGATGCGCAGGCGCAGCGCTTCGTCCAGCGCGCAGTCGCCGTGCATTTCGCCGTCGATCTCCAGTTCGGGCTCGGCTTGGCGCACCAGTTCCAGCGCGCGGCGCATCTTGGCGCCCGAGGCCGAACTGCCCGAACCGAAGTTCGAGCGCGACAGCAACGCCACCTTCGGCGCCAGGAACATGCGCTGCATTTCCTTGGCCGCGGCGATGGTGAACTCGGCGATCTGCTCGGCCGTGGGTTCGTCGTTGACGTGCGTGTCCACCAGCACCACCGTGCGCTCGTTGAGCAGCAGGATGTTCATGGCGGCGTAGACGTTGGCGCCCGGACGGCGGCCGATCACCTCGTCGACGAAGCGCAGGTGATCGTGATAGGCGCCGACCGTGCCGCAGACCATGCCGTCGGCATCGCCCAGGTGCACCATCATCGCGCCGATCAGCGTCAGGCGGCGGCGCATTTCCACGCGCGCCATCTCCTTGGTGATGCCGCGGCGGCACATCAGTTCCCAATACGTGGTCCAGTACTGGTGGAAGCGTTCGTCGTATTCGGGGTTGGTGACTTCCACGTCCTCGCCCAGCCGCAGGCGCAGGCCGAATTTCTCGATGCGCGACAGCAGCACGGCGGGACGGCCCACCAGGATCGGGCGCGCCAGCCCTTCGTCGACGATGACCTGCACGGCGCGCAGCACGCGCTCGTCTTCGCCTTCGGTGAAGACGATGCGCGATTTGCCGCCGCCCCGCACGATGCGCTTGGCGGCCGAGAACAGCGGCTTCATGAAGGCGCCGGAGTGGTACACGAACTGCTGCAACTGCTCTTCGTAGGCTTCCAGGTCGGCCAGCGGACGCGTGGCCACGCCGCCTTCCATGGCGGCCTTGGCCACCGCCGGCGCGATGCGCACGATCAGGCGCGGATCGAACGGCTTGGGAATCAGGTACTCGGGACCGAACGAAATGTCGTAGGTGCCGTAAGCCGCGGCCACCACCTCGTTCTGTTCTTCCTCGGCCAGCTCGGCGATGGCGTACACCGCCGCCTTTTCCATTTCACGGGTGATCGTCGTGGCGCCCACATCCAGCGCGCCGCGGAAGATGTACGGGAAGCACAGCACGTTGTTGACCTGGTTCGGGTAGTCCGAACGGCCCGTTGCCATCACCACGTCGTCACGCACGCCGTGCGCCACTTCCGGCAGGATTTCCGGCGTCGGGTTGGCCAGCGCCAGGATCAGCGGGCGCGGGCCCATCTTGGCAACCATCTCGGGCTTGAGCACGCCGCCGGCCGACAGGCCCAGGAACACGTCCGCGCCCTCGATCACCTCGGCCAGCTTGCGGGCGTCGGTCTTCTGGGTGAAGCGCGCCTTGTCCGGGTCCATCAGCACGGTGCGGCCTTCGTAGACCACGCCTTCGATGTCGGTGACCCAGATGTTCTCCAGCGGCAGCCCCAGGTCCACCATCAGGTCCAGGCAGGCCAGCGCGGCCGCGCCGGCGCCCGACGTGACCACCTTGACCTTGTCGATGTCCTTGCCCACCACCTTCAGGCCGTTGATGAAGGCGGCGGAAACGGTGATGGCGGTGCCGTGCTGGTCGTCGTGGAAGACGGGAATCTTCATGCGCTCGCGCAGCTTGCGCTCGACGGTGAAGCATTCGGGCGCCTTGATGTCTTCCAGATTGATGCCGCCGAAGGTGGCTTCCAGGCCGGCGATGATCTCGACCAGCTTGTCCGGGTCGGTCTCGTTGATCTCGATGTCGAACACGTCCAGCCCGGCGAACTTCTTGAACAGCACCGCCTTGCCTTCCATCACCGGCTTGGAGGCCAGCGCGCCGATATTGCCCAGGCCCAGCACCGCGGTGCCGTTGGAGATCACGCCCACCAGGTTGCCGCGGCCGGTGTAGCGGAACACATTGGCCGGGTCCGCCACGATTTCCTCGCAGGCCGCCGCCACCCCGGGCGAGTACGCCAGGGCCAGGTCACGCTGGTTGACGAGCGGCTTGGAGGCCACGACGGAGATCTTTCCCGGGGTGGGAAACTCGTGGTAATCCAGAGCGGCCTGGCGGTCGGATTGCGAATTCATGGGGCGGCGCCTCCTAGTCTTGAACAGGGAAAATTCTAGGTCGGCGGGCATAAGGTGATCATTCAGATTTAATATTGTCACATCACCTTTTTCTTATGGCTTGTCTATGACGCCGTTTTCCCCGGACGAGGTTATCCGGAAACTGACCTCGCGGCTGAAGATGCGCCACCTCATGCTGCTGTTACAAATCGAGCAGCACGGCTCGCTCACCCGGGTGGCCGAGCACATGGCCACCAGCCAGCCGGCGGTGACCAATGCACTGGCCGAACTGGAAAGCATGTTCGACGTGCCGCTGTTCGAACGCTCGGTGCGCGGCATGACGCCCACGCCGCTGGGCGCGGTGGTGCTGGCGCGCGCCCGCGCGCTGGTGCACGACCTGGGGCACCTGGTGCAGGAAATGGAAGCCGTGGCCGCCGGCCATGCCGCGCACCTGCACATCGGGGTGATCCCGTTCGTGTCGGGGCAATTGCTGTCGGCCGCCATCGCCCGCACCATGCCGCAAGGACGCGGCATCACCGCCACCATCCACGAAGGCCAAGGCCCGGCCTTGCTGCGCCAGTTGCGCGACCACACCCTGGACGTGGTGGTGGGCTGGGCGACTCCGTCGGTGGACCTGGGGCAGATCGACTTCGAAGTGCTGTACCACCAGCCGCCGCGCCTGATCGCCAGCCGGCGCCTGGCCGCGCGGCTGGGACGCACGCGGCTGGAATGGAACATGCTGGCCGACCTGGACTGGATCCTGGGCACGCCGGACAGCCCGATCCGTGAACAGGTGGCCGACATCTTCCTGCGCGCCGGCCTGGCGCCGCCCACGCCCTCGGTGCAAAGCGATTCGTCCAAGCTGATCGGCGAAATGATCGTCGCCAGCGACCGCGCCGTGTCGATCCTGCCGGCCGACATCGCCGATGAACTGGTGCGTATCGCCGGCGCGGCGATCGTGCCGTATTCTTTCGACTGGACCTTGCCGCCGATTTCGCTGTTCACCCGCGCCGACGGCTTGCGCCGCAATGTCGACGCCCTGTTCGCGGCGGCCTTGCGCGAGGTCTTCAGCCGCAACGGACGGGCTTGAGCCGGCCCGCCAAGATACCGGCACACAACGGAATCCGCCATGCACGCCAACCAATTCGTCATGCAGCGCAGCGCCCTGGCCGGCGTGCAGGCGGTGGCCGCGCGCAGCGCCCGGACGTTTGCGCGGCATACGCACGAGCAGTTCGGCATCGGCGTGTTGCGGCTGGGAGGCCAGGCCTCGCACAGCGGCCGCGGCCAGGTCGAGGCCGGCCCGGGCCAGGTGATCACCGTGAATCCCGGCGAGGTGCACGACGGCGCGCCCATCGGCGGCGAACGCGCCTGGCAGATGCTGTACCTGGATCCGGCGGTGGTGGCCGAGGCGGTGGACGGCCTGCCCGCCGGGGCCGGCTTCGAATTCGAGCATCCGGTGCTGGACGCGCCGGCGCTGGCGGCGGACCTGCTGGCGCTGTATGCGCAGGTCACCGCCGCCGCCGAGCCGCTGGCCTGCGACACACTGCTGCTGCGGGTACTGGCGCGCGCCGGCCGCCAGGGCGCCCGCGCGCCCCGGCCCGGCGCTCCCGCGGCCATCCGCCACGCGCTAGGCCTGATCGATGACGCGCCCGCCGCCGCGCTGTCGCTGGCCGACCTGGCCCGGGCCTGCGGCCTGAGCCGCTTCCAGGTGCTGCGCGCCTTCCACCGCGCCACCGGCATGACGCCGCACGCCTACCAGGTGCAGCGCCGCCTGCTGCTGGCGCGCCACCTGCTGCGCCAGGGGATGGCGCTGGCCGACACCGCCGCGGCCGCCGGCTTCTCCGACCAGAGCCACATGACGCGGCTGTTCTCGCGCGCCTATGGCCTGTCACCCGGACGCTACGCCTTGGCCGCTGCGCACTGAGGGCCTTGGCAAGCGCGACCGCGCTGCAATTTCGTTCAAGACCGCAAGCGCCGGCCGCGCCTACGCTGCGGCCTTGTCCCGACTCCGGCCCTCTCCATGAACCGAACCCAAGGGTATGCCTGCCTGGCCGCCGCCATGGCGCTGGTGGGCAGCACCGTCGTTGCCAGCAAGATCATCGCCGCCGGGCTGCCGCCTTTCACCGCCACCGCCATGCGCTTTGCGCTGGCGCTGCCCTGTTTCGCGCTGCTGGGCTGGCTGGCCGGCGCGCGCCTGCCGCGCCTGGACCGGCGCGACTGGCTGCTGCTGGCGGCGCAGGCCGTCGCCGGCAGCGTCGGTTACACCACCCTGCTGATCGCCGGCCTGCGGCGCACCTCGGCGGTGGACGGCGGCGTCATCCTGGGCACCCTGCCGCTGGTGTCGGCCGCCGTCGCCATCGCGGTGCTGGGCGAGCGGCCGGGCAAGGCCACGCTGCTGGCCATCGCCACGGCGGCGGCCGGCGTCTGGTTGATGACGCACGGCGATGCGGCATCTGGCGCCGGCTCGTGGATCGGCAATGCGCTGGTGTTGGGCGCGGTGCTGTGCGAGGGCCTTTTCATCCTGCTGCAGAAGCGGTTGCGCGCGCCGGTGCCGCCGCTGGCGCTGTCGACCTTGATGTGCGCCATCGGCCTGGCCGTGTGCCTGCCGGCCAGCCTGGCGGAAGCGCCGTGGACGCTGGCGCTTTCCGCCGAGGCCCTGCTGGCGGTAGCCTATTACGCGCTGGTGCCGACCGTGGCCGGCTTCGTGCTGTGGTACGCCGGCGCCGAGCGTGTCGCAGGGTCGGAAGCCGCCCTGTTCACCGCCATCGCGCCGGTATCGGCCGTCCTGCTGGCGGCGCTGCTGCTGGACGAATCCATGTCGGCGCGCCAGCTCGCGGGCATGGCCTGCGTGCTGGGCGCCGTACTCATCCTGGGCCGGACCCGCAAACCGGCCACCGTTGCGAGGTAATCCATGCTGTTCCGCCACGCGAGCGCCATCTGGCGCGATTATCCCCAACTGTCCGCCGGCGCCCTGCACGTGCGCGGCATTCATCGGCACGCCGGGGTCGGCGACCGGGCCGCGCCGTTCCTGGAGCGCGCTCGCCAGCGGCTGGCAGGCGCCAGCGAATCCGACCTGCCGGAAATCCAGGCCTGGCGCCGCGCCTTTGCCAGCATGGGCATCAAGCCCACCCAGTACCGCTGCGCGTCGGAAGCGCTGCTGCGCCGCCTGCGCAAGGAAGGCTCGATGCCGCCGCTGCATCCGCTGATCGAACTGTGCAACGCGGTCTCCATGGCCTACGCCATCCCGGTCGCGGTGCTGGATGCGCAGCGCCTGGGATCGGCGCTGGAGGTGCGCTACGCCGACGGCACCGAGCGGTATCTCACGTTCGGCGGCGACACCGAGCATCCGGAACCGGGCGAAGTGACCTATGCCGATCCCGAAGGCCGCGCGCACGCCCGCCGCTGGACCAATCGCCAAAGCGGCCTGTCCGCGGTGCATGACGACACGCGCGAGGTGCTGATCGTGGCCGAGGCCCTGCATGACGGCGCGGCGCGCGACATCGCGCGGCTGACCGGAGAACTGCGCGCGGCGCTGGCCGAGGTGTGGCAGGCGCCGCTGCGCCATGCGGTGCTGGATGCGCGCGCGCCGGAATTCGAGGTGCGGCGGGAATGAACCGGCCCGCGCCGGCGCCGCGTCAACCGCGGCTGAAGGCCAACGCGAAGTCGTCGGAAAAGATGTCGGCAAGGGATTGCCGCAAGGCGGCGGCGCGCTCCGCGCCATAGGCGGCTTCGAAGCGGCGCTGCGCGTCTTTCCACAGGCGCTTGGACTCGGCCAGTTTGTCGCGCCCGGCATCGGTCAATGCCACGCGCCGGCTGCGCCCGTCGCGCTCGTCGCGCGCCATGCGCACGTAGCCGTCGCGCTGCAGCGGCTTGAGATTGTGCGCCAACGCCGAGCGGTCCAGCACCATGGCGCGCGCCAGGTCGGTCATCGAGGGCGTGCCGGCGCGCGCGATATGAACCAGGATCGAATGCTGGGATACCTTCAGGCCGCAGGGCGCCAGCACCGTGTCGTACAGCTGCGAAACGCGCCGGGTGGCCTTGCGCAGGGCGGCACCGTTGCAGACCAGCGGGTCCTGGGGAATGGCGGAGGAATCGGCGTCGGACATGGCGGATACGGACGGCAAAAGGAAAGGCGCGCGCCAGCGGGCAGGTTCACCGGACGAGCCGGGCGCGGCAAGTCCATAACGCTACTGCCGCGCGCCGTCCCAGTCCAGCCCGATGTTGACATATATTGGCATATGCACGTAAATTTTACGCACCCTTCCCTCCGGCCGCCAGATCATGTCCGCCACCTCCGCCGCCACGCCTCGCCCCGCCAACGCGCGCCTGCAGGCGATGCTGCACGCGCCGATCGCGCCCACGCTGGCCCGGCTGGCCTGGCCCAATATCCTGATGATGCTGGCGCAGTCCGCCACCGGCCTGATCGAAACCTGGTTCCTGGCGCGCCTGGGAACGCCGGTGCTGGCCGGCGTGGCGCTGGTGGTGCCGGTACTGATGCTGATGCAGAACATGTCCCAGGGCGCGATGGGCGGCGGCATTTCGGCGGCCGTCGCCCGTACCCTGGGCGCGGGACGGCAACGGGAGGCCGACCAGTTGGTGCTGCACGCGGTCGTCCTGAACGCCGCGCTCGGCATCGTATTCTGCGCGCTGCTGCTGGCGTTCGGGCCGCAGTTGTACCGCGCCCTGGGCGCCGAAGGCGCGACGCTGGACGCGGCGCTGGCCTACTCCAACGTCATCTTTGGCGGCATCGTGCTGATGTGGCTGATGAACGCCTTTGCCAGCGTCATCCGCGGCACCGGCAACATGCTGGTGCCGGGCGCGGTGATCTGCGGCGGCGCGGCGCTCCTGGTACCGCTGTCGCCCTGCCTGATCTTCGGCTGGGGACCGTTTCCGGCGCTGGGGGTGGCGGGAGGCGGCTGGGCATTGGTCACGTACTACGCGGCGGGCACCCTGGTGCTGGGCGGCTATTGCCTGAGCGGCCGCAATGCCGCGCGGCTGACGCGCAGCCGCCTGCACCTGAGCCTGATGCGCAGCATTCTGCGGGTGGGCGCGCTGGCCACGCTCAACCCCTTGCTCACCAACGGCCTGGTGGCATTGACGGTGGCGCTGGTGGGCGCCTACGCCGGCACCGCGGCGGTGGCCGGCTACGGCATCGCGGTGCGGCTGGAATACCTGATGATTCCGCTGGCGTTCGGCCTGGGCGCGCCGATGGTGGCGATGGTCGGCGCCAACATCGGCGCCGGCCAGCCGGAACGGGCGCTGCGCATCGCGCTGACCGGCGGCGCCATGGCGTTCGCGCTGGCCGAGGTCATCGGCCTGGCGGCGGCGCTCTTTCCGGAAGCGTGGCTGCGCCTGTTCGGCGCGCAGGACCACATGCTGGCCACGGGCGCCGCGTACCTGCGTATCGTGGGTCCGGTCTACGGCTTCTTCGCGCTGGGCTTCTCGATGTATTTCGCCTCGCAGGGCGCGGGACGCTTGAAGTGGCCGCTGTGGGCCGGCGTGCTGCGCCTGGCCATCGCAATCGGCCTGGGCGGCGCGGTGCTGCGCCTGACAGGGTCGCTCGCGGGGTTCTTCGCGGTCGCGGCGCTGGCCATGGCGGTGTACGGGCTGGTGATCCTGGCCGCCGTGGCATCGGGGTCGTGGTTCGAACGCGGCCATCTGCGCCGGCCTGGCGTGCTGTCCCAACGCTGAGCCGCGCAGGCTACGACCGCGGCGCGTCGCGCAGCGCGTAGGCGACCAGTTGCTGGGCGTAGGCCGGCAGTTCGCCGCGCACGCACAGCACCAGGTCGCGCCTGGCCCAGTCGTCCGCCAGCGCGAGGCGACGCACGCCCGCCGCGCGACCATGGCGCACGGCGGCGACGCGCGGCATGATGGCGATGCCCACGCCCTGGCCCACCAGGCGGCAGACCGCATCGAAGCTGCGCAGGCGCACCCGGTACGACAGTACCTTGCCGCCGCGGCGCGCATGGTGGGCGATGTGTTCCTGCAAGGCGCTGCCCTCCACCAGGCCGACGAATTCCTCGTCCGCGACGTCGGCCAGCAGCGCCGTCTCGCGGCCCGCCAGGCGATGGTCCGGCGGCACCACCAGCGCCAGCGGATCATGGCGAAAACGCGCCACCTGCAGGCCCTGCAGGTCGGTCGAATCGGCCAGCACGCCGATGTCGCAGGTGCCGGCGCGCAGGGCGTCGGCGATTTCGTAGCTGAGGCGCTCTTGCAGATCCACCGACACGCGCGGGTGATCCTTGAGGAAGTCGCCCAGCACGGCCGGCAGATATTCGCTGAGGGCGGTGGTGTTGCACAGCACCCGCACATGGCCCTTGAGCCCCTGCCCGTAATGATCCAGCTCGCCGCGCATCCGGTCCATCTGCGCCAGCACCAGGCGCGCGTGATGCGCCAGCGTGCGCCCCGCCGGCGTGGCCTGCACGCCGCGGTGCTCGCGCAGCAGCAGCGGCACGCCCAGCGTTTCCTCCATGCCGCGGATACGCTCGCTGGCCGACGCCAGCGTCATGTGCGAACGCCGCGCGCCGGCCGTGATGGAACCGGTTTCCTGCACATTGAGGAAGAGCCGCAGATCGGTAAGGTCGAAGCGCATGGCAAAAAGCGTAGCACGCCAGGCTCAGGCGCTTCCATAGGCTGCCTACGCCAGATCCCGATAGGGAGACGTCGCGCCACGGGCGCAGAATGGCGCCATCCATCATCGAAAACGGGGTTTTCCAATGACACATGCCATCACCGGCCGCGCGGCCAGCGCCTGGTGCGCGGCGCTGCTCGCGGCGCTGGCGCTGCACTCCTCAGGCCGGGCCGAAGCCAACAATGCCCTGTCGGCCTATGCCACGCCGGTGCAGAAGTATGCGCTGGCGCTGGAGGCCCAGACACAGGGCGACTACCCCGCCATGCTGGCCTGGTTGCGGGCGGCGGCGCGCGAAGGCCACGCACCGGCCCAGCGCATGCTCGGCATTGCATTGATCGGCGGTCCGGCCCTGTACGGCGCCGGGCAGCCCGCCGACCTCTGCGAAGGCCGCCAATGGCTGCTGCGCGCAGCCGGCCAGGGCGCGGGCGACGACGTCGCCTACGCCCTGTTCGGCCGGCCGCGCGACGCGCTGACCGCGCACTGCGAGGCCGCATGAGCGCCAACGACCTGCTGGGCGCGGGCACGCCCGCGTTGCTGGCCGCGACCGCCGCGGTATTCGTGCTGGCCGGCGTGGTCAAGGGCGTGGTCGGCCTGGGCCTGCCGACCATTTCCATGGCCATGCTGGCGCTGATCATGGCGCCCGCGCAGGCCGCCGCGCTGCTGATCGTGCCGTCGCTCATCACCAACCTGTGGCAGGCGCGGCCGTGGCCGACGTTGATGCGGCTATTTCGCCGCATCGCCACCCTGCAGGCGGGCGTCTGCGCCGGCACCCTGGCCGGCGCCGCATGGTTCGGCGCCCCCGCCGGCCATTGGGCCAGCGTGTGCCTGGGCGTCGCCCTGGTGGCGTATGCGGCCTGGGGGCTGTTCGGCACGCCGCCCGCGGTGCCTGCGCGGCACGAGGGCGCTCTGGGCGCCGTGGTGGGCACGATCACCGGCCTCATCACCGCGGCTACCGGCGTGTTCGTGATTCCCGCCGTGCCCTACCTGCAAGCGTTGCACCTGGACAAGGACGGCCTGATCCAGGCGATGGGCATCTCGTTCACGGTGTCCACCGTCGCCCTGGCGGCGGGCCTGTGGCTGAACGGCAGCTATACGCCAGGCGCCGCGGGCGCCTCGGTATTGATGCTGTTGCCGGCCCTGGCCGGCATGGCCCTGGGCCAGTGGTTGCGCGGCCGTCTGTCGGCGCGCGCCTTCAGGCAGTGCTTCATGGTCAGCCTGGCGCTGCTGGGCGCCTACCAGGTGGCGCAGGGCCTGGCCGGGTAGGCGCCCTGGCCGGGCGTCAGGCGGCCAGGCGCCGTTCGTCGACGAAGCCGATCGACACGGACATCTCGCGCCAGCGCGCCAGCTCCTGCTGCACCGACTGGATCTTGCCGCGCGCCTGGTCGAAGGCGTCGCGCCCCAGGAACAGATGCAGCGGGGCGTACTGCGCCTGCGCCGCCTGGATCAAGGCGCGCGCCGCCTTGGACGGGTCGCCGGCGGGGGGATGCCCCAGGCCGGCGCCGGCCTCGGGATGCGCCCCCTCCGCCCGCGCCCGCATCGCGCCGGGGTAGACCAGCGACACGCGCACGCCGTGCGGCGCGGCTTCCAGGGCCAGCGTTTCGCTCAATCCGCTGACGGCGAACTTGGCGGCGCTGTAGGCGCCCCAGCCCGCGCTGCCGCCATCGAACCCCAGGATCGACGAGATGTTGAACACATGGCCGCCGCGCTGCGCCCGCAGCCGCGGCATCACCGCGCGCACCACGTTCAACACGCCGAAGACATTGATGTCGAAGCTGTCGCGCAGCTCGGCGTCCGACAGGGTTTCCAGCGCGCCGGCCAGGCCATGGCCGGCGTTGTTGACCACCACGTCGATGCGGCCGAACGCTGCCACGGTGGTGTCCACCGCGCGGCGCACATTGCCCTCGTCGGCCAGGTTCACTTCCAGCGGCAGGAAGCGGCCTTCAAGCTTGGCGCCCACCGCGTCCATCAGCGCATCGACGTCGCGCGACGTGGCCGCGACCTTGTGGCCCTGGTCGAGCAGCATCCGGACCAGCGCCAGGCCCAGGCCGCCGGAGGCGCCCGTCACAAACCAGATTTTTTCGGTGCTCATGCGATCTCCCTCTGCTTGCGGCGGCCGGCAACACGCCGGCGGCCCGCTGGCGGCCACGGATTCACGCGGAATACATCGCCCCCAAAGCGTGAGAGGAAGTGTAGGAATCGCGCGTCGGGCAGAACAGGCTCGTTCTTGCGTGAAACCTGCCTATTTCTACGGGTTTGCCGGACGGGGCCGTCGCGGCGCCCCGTCCCCGGCGGCCGGGCCCGGATATCAGCCCAGCGCGCTGCGGTAGTGTTCGCTGTCAAAGCTCGGCGCGCTGTCGGCCGGCGCGGCATCGGCCGCCGGCACGACGGCGGGAGCGGCGGCATCGACGCCGAAAAGGGAGAGTTCAGCGGTGACCAATGCAAGCAGAAGATTCGCCATGATGATTCCTTTGAGTCAAATGCCCAGACCGGCGGCGGTTGCGCCGGTCTTATATAAGACATGGGGCTCATATTGCTGGGCGCGATGGCGCGCGTCCATTTGGTTTACTCAATCAGGGCGATTGAGGGAACGCAAGGCCGTGGCTCAGCCTGCGAAGCGGCGCCGCTGGCCGGTCTGCCGCACCGCCGCCACCAGCGCCCGCGCCACCGGCTCGGCCGAACGCGCGAAGGCATAGAAACGCGCATTCGGCAGCGCCGGCATGCCTTCTTCGCGCGACAGCGCCCGCAGCCCGGGCCGCAGCTGGCTGCGCGCCACCGGGGCCACCGCGAAACCGGCCTGCGCGGCCGCCAGGCAACCGGCCATGCTGCCGCTTTCGAATGCCGGCGACCACGCCCGCCGCGCCTTGCCCAGCGCCGCGATCGCGGCTTCGCGGTAGACGCAGGGTTCGGGGAACACCGCCAGCGGCACGCGTTCGCCGGGCAGCCAGGCCTTGTCTTCGCCCCAGGCCCACACCAGTTCCTCTTCCCACAGCAGTTCGCCCTCGTCGCGCACGCGCGAGCACTGCTTGCCGAAGACCACGTCGAGCTTGCCGCGCGCCTGCTGGCGCAGCAGATCCGCCGTCACGCCCACCTTCAGCTCGATGGACGCCCCCGGATGCGCGCGATGGAATGCCTGCAATACCTCGGCGAGCCAGGCGCCGGCGAAGTCTTCCGAGGAACCGATGCGCAAGCGGCCCTTCAGGCCCGCGCCGCTCAGCCGGGCGCGGGCCTCGCGCTCGAGCTCGACGATGTTGCGCGCGTAGGCGTACAGCGTTTCACCGGCGGCGGTCAGTTCGAAACTGCGCGTGGTGCGTGCCAGCAGGACGGCCCCGGCGGCCGATTCAAGGCGCTTGATGTGGCCGCTGACCGCCGATGGCGTCAGCGCCAGCGCGTCCGCCGCCAGCGCGAAACCGCCGTGGTCCACGACCTCGAGAAAGGTGCGCAGCAGTGTCAGGTCCAGCACGGCGCCGGGGGAAGTCGGGAGGGTGTCCATGGGGCGGAATCAGTACACGATTCTTTGATAATAAACCCGGATTATTCACTAATCATGATTACCCGTGCCGCTATCGTGGAACTCCCGACATCCCCGGACACGGCGCCATGCCCTCTTACTCCACGATCCATACCCCCCTGCTCGAAATCGCCTATCTCGAGTGGAATCCCGCCGGCCGCCGCAGCGCGGTGCTGCTGCACGGTTGGCCCGACAGCCCGGCCGGCTGGGGCCCGGTGGCGCAACGCCTGGCCGCCGAAGGCTACCGGGTGCTGTGCCCGGCGCTGCGCGGGTTCGGCCCGACCCGCTTCCTGGACCCGGCCACGCCGCGCAGCGGCGAACTGGCGGCGCTGGGCCGCGACCTGCTGGACTTCATCGCCGCCCTGGGGTTGGAGCAACCGCTGTTGGTGGGTCACGACTGGGGCGCGCGTGCCGCCGCCAACGCCTGCGGCCTGGACGCGGGCGTCGCCGCGCGGCTGGTGCTGCTGTCGGTTGGCTACGGCACCAACGATCCCGCGCAGGCCCTGCCGCTGCCCCAGGCGCGCAGCTACTGGTACCACTGGTTCATGGCCACCCCGCGCGGCGCCGCCGCCGTGCGCGACGACGCGCGCGGCTTCACCCGCTACCTGTGGGACACCTGGTCGCCGCCTGGCTGGTACACCGAGCAGGAATTCGCCGAGGCCGCGCAGGCGTTCGACAACCCCGACTGGGCGGCGGTGGTGTTGCACTCCTATCGCCACCGCTGGGGCCTGGAAGCCGGCGACCCAGCCTATGCGCAGGATGGCGCGCGGCTCACGCCGGCGCCGCGGCTGGCCGTGCCGACCCTGGTGCTGCATGGCGGCGCCGACACCTGCAACCAACCCGCCACGTCCGAAGGCAAGGCGCATTACTTCAGCGGCCGCTACGAACGCCGGGTGCTCGATGGCGTGGGGCATTTCCCGCAGCGCGAGGCGCCGCAGGCGGTGGCCGCCGCCATCCTGAACTTCGTCGCCGCGCCGGCGGCGCCAGGCTGACGCGGCGAGCCGGCGCCGCGCAGGAAAACGGGGAATGGCGGATAATCCGCCTATTTCCCGCCCACGGGCGGCGGTTTCCTGCCGGCGCCCGCGCCTGGCAGCATTCGGAGTCAGCTATGTATCGCGGCATTGAAGCGATCGAACAATTCATGATGTCCATCGGACTGACCTGGCAGCCCGGCCGCACCGAGAGCGCCGAACTGCGCGCCAGCTACCGCATCGGCAACACCCGGCCGCTGGGCATCGATCGCACGCTGGTGGAATTCCACTGCGATGCCAAGCGCCCCAAGGTCTGGGTGCCGGAATTCTCGCGCACCAGCTTCCACCAGTGGTTCGAAGTGCCGTTCCAGGAGTTCGAATTCACGCCGGGCGGCTCGATGCTGAAGATCAAGGCCGCCGCGCGCGGCAATGCCCCGCCCTACAGCGTGGGACTGAAGCCGCTCGCCTGAACGGCCTTGCCCGCCCGGCCGTCTCCGGGCCCTCCTAGAGCGCCTTGTACATGATGGTCGTGCCGTCCAGCCTGGACGGATCGCGCGCGTCGCGGGCGAATCCCGGAATCACCCCCACGGTGTGATAACCCAGCGAGGCGTAGAGCGGCTCGGCATTGTCGCCGGTCCGCGTATCCAGCGTGATCAGGCTGCGCCCGGCCGCCACGGCCGCGGCTTCCGCCGCCCGCATCAGCGCCCGCGCAATGCCCTGGCGCCGGAAATCGGGATGCACCATCAGCTTGCGGATCTCGGCGCGATGCGGCTGGTTCGGCGGCGTGTCGCAATCGAGCTGCACCGAACCGGCGATACGGCCGTCCTGCCACGCCACCAGCAAGGCCAGGCGGCCGGCCGCCAGCGGCGGCAGCACCTTGTCGCGCCAGAAGGCCTGCGCCTCGTCGATCGAATACGGCAGCACGAAACTGATGCTGGCGCCGTCCTGCACACAGGCATGCAAGAGCGCGCCCAGCTCGGGCAAGCGATCGCGCGCCTGGTCGGCGGACAGGGAGGTCAAGGCAGGCAGGCAGGGAGACATGGCGGACTCAGATGATGAACAGCAGGTAGCGGGCGCCGCTGTGCGGCGGGGTATCGAAGGCGCTGGCGCCGTAAAGCTGGTATCGCAGGCAATCGCCGCGCGCCAGAGTATGGGACTGGCCGTCGACGCGGACCGACAGTTCGCCTTCCAGCATGACCAGGTGATGTTCAAGTCCGGCGCGCGGCGAATGCTCGTAGGCAATGTGGGTGGCCGCGGGGAGTTCGCAGGCCAGCACTTCGCCGGCCAGCTTCTGCGAGGGCGGCGAGACCGAGCGGCGCCGGAAGCCCGTGCCGCCATCGACCCACAGCGCCTGCGCCGCGCTCGGCACGAGCGGGGTGAAGTCGTCTTCGACCATGCGCATCAGGCGCGACATCGTCATGCCGTAGGCCCCGCACAGCTTGCCCAGCACGCTGGCGGTGGGACTGACCTCGGCATTTTCCAGGCGCGACAGCGTGGCGCGGCTGACGCCGGCGCGCCCGGCCAGTTCGTCCAGCGACCAGCCGCGTTCGACACGCAGCGTTTTCAGGCGATCGGCCAGGCGTTGGTCCAGGTCGGCTTCGGGAGCGAATGAATTTTCCATATTCGGGAATTTATCCCATATATGGAAATACATCAACGGTGCCCGCTGGCGGGCCACGCGAATGCGTTCCTGCCTGCGACGCAGCCGAGCCCTTCGACGGCCATGGCGACAATTCGGCACAATACGGCCCATGCCTACCCTCCGTTTCCTGTCCATGACCGCTCTGTGCCTTGGCATTCTCACCGGCTGCGGGCTGCCGCCCCGGGCGACGACCAACCCGACCCAGGCGCTGGCGCCGGACGTGGCGCGCGACACGCCGCTGGGCCGGGCCATTACGCCGCTGGCGGCCGAACACCCCGGCAAGTCCGGCATCCACGCGCTGGCCGACGCCCACGACGCGTTCGCCGCGCGCATGATGCTGGCGCGCACCGCGCAACGCAGCCTGGATGTGCAGTACTACATCTGGCACGACGACATGACCGGCACCATGCTGATGGAAGCCCTGCACGCGGCGGCCGACCGCGGCGTGCGGGTGCGCCTGCTGCTGGACGACAACGGCACCTCCGGACTGGACACGGTGCTGGCGGCCATGGACGCGCACCCGAACATCGAGGTGCGGCTGTACAACCCCTTCGCGGTACGCTGGCCCAAGGCCATCGGTTACCTGACCGACTTCCGCCGCCTGAACCGGCGCATGCACAACAAGTCCTTCACCGCCGACAACCAGGCCACCATCGTCGGCGGCCGCAACATCGGCGACGAGTATTTCGGCGCGGCCGAAGGCGTGCTGTTCTCCGACCTGGACGTGCTGGCCGTGGGGCCCGTGGTGCAGGACGTCTCAAGCGACTTCGACCGCTATTGGGCCAGCCAGTCGGCCTATCCCGTGGTCGGCCTGCTCAAGCCCGCCGGCCCTGACCAGCTCGCTGCGCTGGCCCGGCGGGCGGCCGCCGTCGAGCAGTCGCCCGCGGCGGCGGCCTACGCCGAAGCCATGCGCCAGCTGCCCTTCATCCAGCAGCTGTTGCGCGGCGAGCTGGCCCTGGAATGGGCCCCGACCCGCATGGTGAGCGACGATCCGCGCAAGACCCTCGGCACCGCGCCGGCCGACGCCATGCTGTCGCACCAGTTGCACGACATCATCGGCACGCCCGCCACCGACGTGGAATTGGTATCGCCCTACTTCGTGCCCACCGCCAGCGGCACCGCCGCCTTCGCGGCGATGGCGCGGCGCGGGGTCAAGGTGCGGGTCCTGACCAACGCGCTGGAGGCCACCGACGTGGCGGTGGTGCATTCCGGCTACGCCACGCGCCGCCGCGAGCTGCTGGCGGCCGGGGTCGAGCTGTTCGAGATGAAGCGGCAGGCGGGCGAGATCGGGCGCAACAAGAGCCTGGGACCGTTCGGCAGCTCCGGTTCCAGCCTGCACGCCAAGACCTTCGCGGTGGACGGGCGCGGCGTGTTCGTCGGGTCGTTCAATTTCGATCCGCGCTCGGCCCGCCTGAACACCGAACTGGGCTTCGTCATCGACAGCCCGACCTTGGCGCGGCACATCGCCACGGCCTTCGACCAGGACATCCCGCGCAATGCCTATCGTGTCCGCCTGGACGACCAGGACCGGCTCTACTGGCTGGAGCAGCGCGAAGGCCGCACGATCCGGCACGACACCGAGCCCGGCACCACCGCCTGGCAGCGGTTCTCGGTCTGGTTCGTGTCGCTGCTGCCGATCGAGTCGCTGCTGTAGTCCGGCCGCAAGCAGCCGTCCAAGCCAACACGCAGGTTGCCGGACAGGCCACGACGCGGGCGGCGGAGCAAATTACGGAGTTCACGCCGGCCGCGCCGGCGGTAGACTGGATATCCGCCGACTTCCCGCCCCGCTTCTCCCATGAGCAAGCTCGACACCCTGGACTGGACCCGCATCGCCGCCGACCTGGACGCGCGCGGCCACGCCGTGGTCGCCGGCCTGCTCACGCCCGCGCAATGCCAGGCGCTGGCGGCCGGCTACGACGACGAGCACCGCTACCGCAGCCGCATCGTCATGAGCCGCCACGGTTTCGGCCGCGGCGAGTACAAGTACTTCGCCTATCCCTTGCCGCGCCTGCTGCACAACTTGCGCACCGCGCTGTATCCGCGGCTGGCGCCGATCGCCAACCGCTGGAACCGGCAGATGGGCATCGCGGTGCAATATCCGGCCGAGCATGCCGCCTTCCTGGCGCGTTGCCACCAGGCGGGCCAGCGCCGGCCCACGCCGCTGATTCTTCGGTACGGAGCCGGCGACTACAACTGCCTGCACCAGGACCTGTATGGCGAACATGTGTTCCCCTTGCAGGTCGCGGTGCTGCTGTCGCGGCCGGACGAAGACTTCACCGGCGGCGAATTCGTCATGACCGAAACCGACAGCGCCGGCCAACGCGCCGAGGTATTGCCGCTGCGCCAGGGCGATGCGCTGGTGTTCACCGTCAACCAGCGACCGGTGGCCGGCTCGCGCGGCTGGCGCCGCGTGGCCATGCGCCACGGCGTCAGCGCCTTGCGCGGCGGCCGGCGCCACACGCTCGGCGTGATCTTCCACGACGCGACCTGACATGGGAACCAGCCTGAACCTGTTTGACGACGAAGAGATCGCGCAGACCGGCCTCGAGCGCATCGGCGCGCAGTCGATGGTGCTGCGCGGCTACGCGCTGCCGGCGGCGCAGGCGCTGCTGGCCGGCGTCGACACGGTGCGCCGCCAGGCGCCCTTTCGCCACATGGTCACCCCCGGCGGCCTGCCCATGTCGGTGGCGCTGACCAACTGCGGCCGCCATGGCTGGACCAGCGACGAACACGGTTACCGCTATACGCGCGAGGATCCGTTGTCGGGATTGCCCTGGCCCGCCATGCCCGAGGCCTTCGACACGCTGGCGCGCGCGGCCGCGCTGGCGGCGGGCTTTCCCGGCTTCGCGCCGGACGCCTGCCTGGTCAATCGCTATCAGCCGGGATCGCGGCTGTCGCTGCACCAGGACAAGGACGAGCGCGACTACGGCGCCCCCATCGTCTCGGTGTCGCTCGGCATGCCGGCGGTGTTCCTGTTCGGCGGCCACGCGCGCGGCGATCGCGCCGTGCACGTGCCGCTGTTCCATGGCGACGTGGTGGTGTGGGGCGGCGTCGACCGGCTGCGCTATCACGGCGTGCTGCCGCTCAAGGACCGCCCCCATCCCACGCTGGGCAGCGTGCGGATCAACTTCACCATTCGCCAGGCCGGCTGAAGCGGCCCGCCTCAGGCGGCGCGCAGCGCCACCTTGGGAAAATCCACCGGCACGTCGAAGGCGACGTTGACGTAGTTGGTGAACAGGTTCAGCGCCACGTGCGCCAGCAGTTCCACGATCTCGCCGTCGTCGAAGCCCGCCTGGCGCAAAGCGACGACGTCGGCATCATTGACCTGGCCGCGGCCGCGCACCAGCTTGAGCGCGAACGCCAGCGCCGCCGCGGTGCGCGGATCGTCGGCCTGTCCGGCCTGGGCGGCGGCCATCTGCTCGGCGCTGGCGCCGGCCTTGCGGCCGAGCGCGGTGTGCGCGGCCAGGCAATATTCGCAGCGGTTGCTGTCGGCCACCGCCACGGCGATCTTCTCGCCGAGCTGCGGCGACAGCGTGCCGCCGCCGAGCGCGCCGAAGGCGGCCCACATGCTGGCCAGGGCCGCGGGCGAATTGGCCACCGCGCGGAACATATTGGGGGTGGCGCCGAACGTCCCGTGGATCTGGCGCAGCAGATCCTGGCTGGCGGCCGGAGCGGTGGCGGTGTCGAGCAGGGGTACACGGGACATGATGGTTTCCTTTGAAAGTGGGAGGGCATCGCGGCGCTGACCGGAAGGGTCCTTCGCCTGGCATCCAGTATTCCCGTTGCGGCAGTATCATTGGATACTTTACGTCCATCAAACATACCCATTCGTCCAAGCACCATGCCGCAACCCGTCGATCGCCTGTCCGCCCTCCTGGAACAGTTCCGCGCCCGCGCGCGCCTGTTCCACAGCGGCCCGATGTGCGGGCTGACCCGCTTCCCGCCCGAGGACGGACGCGGATTCCTGCACGTGCTGCGGCGCGGCCGGATGGAGGTCCGCCATCCGGCGGGTCAGGACCTGCCGCGCCGCCTGGCGTTGGATGAACCGACCTTGCTGTTCTACCCCCGGCCCGTGCGGCACGACTTCCACAACCCGCCGCGCGACGGCAGCGACTTCACCTGCGCCACGCTGGATTTCGATGGCGGCGCGCGCAATCCGCTGGTGCGCGCGCTGCCTCCCCTGATCGCGCTGCCGCTGGCGCGGATCGACGGGCTGGAACAGTCGCTGGCGTTGCTGTTCGCCGAGACCGAATCGGTGCGTTGCGGCCAGCGCCTGCTGGCCGACAAGCTGTTCGAAGTCGTGCTGATCCAACTGTTGCGCTGGCTGGTCGACCACCCCGACGAGGCCGGCATCCAGGCCGGCCTGATGGCGGGCTTGGCCGATCCCCGGCTGGCGCGCGCGCTGGTCGCCATGCACCAGGCGCCGGGCGCGTCCTGGACCCTGGCCGCGCTGGCGCAGGAAGCCGGCATGTCGCGCAGCGCCTTCGCCGCCGCGTTCCGCGACGCGGTCGGCCAACCGCCCGCCGACTACCTGGCGGACTGGCGCCTGGCCCTGGCCCAGGCCCGGCTGCGCCAGGGCCGGCCTGTCAAGGTCATCGCCGCCGAGCTGGGCTACGCCAACGCCTCGGCGCTGTCGCGCGCCTTCAGCCGCAAGCTCGGCGCATCGCCGCGCGGCTGGCTCGACCAGCCCGCCGGCTAGCGCCGCCTGGCCCGCATGCGGGTTCCCCAGAACTGGCGGCCGCCGGCGAGCGGCCCTACTATCGAGCACCCTTTTCGCCCCTTGGGAATCCCATGCGCCCGCGCCTTACCCTTGCCGTTCTGTGCCTGTCGGCCCTCCCGCCCGCCGGCGCCGCCGAACCCGCCGCCGGCGTCGAGAATTCGCTCGGCATGCCGTTCGTCGCGGTGCCGGCGGGCCGCTTCCTGATGGGCAGCGACGAAGCGCCCGAGACGCTGGCGCGCGACTATCCGCACTACCCTCGGGAGCGTTTCACGCAATTGTTCGACGAAGCGCCGGTGCACGCCGTGCGCATCACCCGGCCGTTCCAGCTGATGGCCACCGAGGTCACCGTGGGCCAGTTCCGCCGCTTCCTGGAAGCCTCCGGCTACGTGCCGGAATCCGAAGCGGACGGCACCGGCGGTTATGGCTACAACGCGGCCTATGATCCCGACGCGTCCGAGCGCGGCGATGCCTTCGAAGGCCGCGATCGCCGCTATTCGTGGCGCAATCCCGGCTTCCCCCAGACCGACGCCCATCCGGTGGTCAACGTCAGCTGGAACGACGCCGTCGCCATGGCGCGCTGACTGAGCCAGCGCGAAGGCCGCGTCTACCGCCTGCCGACCGAGGCCGAATGGGAATACGCGGCGCGCGCCGGCGGCCGGGGCCGCTATCAGCATGGTGACGATCCGGCCGCCCTGGCGGAAGTGGCCAACACTTTCGACGCCGACGCCGCGCCGCTCTGGCCCAAGTGGCAGGCCTACGCGGTGGCGCGCAGCGACGGCCATCGCTACACCGCGCCGGTCGCCAGCTACGCGCCCAACGCCTTCGGGCTGTACGACATGCACGGCAACGCCTGGGAATGGGTGGCCGATTGGTACGGCGAGGACTACTACGCGCACTCGCCGCGCGACGACCCGCAAGGCCCCGCCAGCGGCAACGTGCGGGTGCGCCGCGGCGGCTCGTGGCACACCTGGCCGCTCTACACGCGCTCGGCCTACCGCAACTGGAATACTCCCGAAACGCGCTATCCGCTGGTCGGATTCCGGCTGCTGCGCGAAGTGGCGCCATGAAGACCGGTTAGCATAGCCGCAAGCCTAACTTTCAAAAGAGTCCGACATGCATTCGCTGGGCCGCCTCGTCCTGCTGGTCAACGATTACGACACCGCCATCGCCTTCTACCAGGACAAGCTGGGCATGGAGGTGTTCGTCGACATGGCGGTGGGGCCGCAGCGCTATGTGCACCTGCGCCTGCCCGAGCAACCCGCGGTGGGCGTCTGGCTGTTGCAGGCGCAGACCCAGGCCCAGCGCGACCGCGTCGGCGACCAGACCGGCGGCCAGCCGGTGGGGGTGTTCTACACCGACGACGTGGCGCGCGACCACGCCCGCTTCGCCGCGCGCGGCGTGCGCTTCACCCGAGAGCCCGTCGATGACACCGCGGCCGTCTATGCGCATTTCATCGACCTGTACGGCAACGAGTTCGTGCTGGTGCAGTTGAAGTAGTCCGCCCCCGCCATGGCCGCCCGCTCCGCTGCCGCCACCGCATCGCGCGACTGGATCGTGCGCCACGCGCCGGACGACCGGTTCGAGCGCATCGAAGCCTATTTCGGCGGCCGCGGCTATGGGCTGCACCGGCATGACACCTACGCCATCGGCTGTACGCTGGCGGGGGTGCAGAGCTTCCACTACCGCCGCGGCCTGCGGCACAGCCTGCCTGGCGGCGTGCTGGTGCTGCACCCCGACGAGGCCCACGACGGCCAGGCCGGCACCGAGGCCGGCTTCCACTACCGCATGGCGTATGTGCAGCCGGCGCTGATCCAGCGCATCCTGGGCGGCCGCCCGCTGCCCTTCGTGCGCGACGGCATTTCCAGCGATGCGCGGCTGCGCGCGGCCTGCGCCGCCCTGCTGGGCGACACCGACGCCATGGCGGACCCGTTGCGCGAGGACGACGCGATCTACGACCTGACGCAGGCGCTTTGCGCCGCGGCCGGCCAGGTTCCCGCCCGGCCCCGCCCCGACTACGCCGCCTGCGAACGCGCCCGCCAGTACATCCATGACGCGCGCGGCCAGGCGGTATCGCTGGACGAGCTGGAACGCGCCGCCGGAATCGACCGCTGGAGCCTGTCGCGCGACTTCCGCGCGCTGTACGGCACCAGTCCCTATCGCTATGCCTTGCTGCGCCGCCTGGACCTGGCGCGCCGCCTGATCGCCGCGGGCCAGCCCCTGGCGCAGGCCGCGCTGGCCGCCGGCTTCACCGACCAGAGCCACATGACGCGCCGCCACGCCGAGGCCTTCGGCATGACGCCCGCGCACTGGCGCGGCAACCTGCGCCGCTGACGCGTTTCGCACAAACGTACAAGACCCCGCGCGCGCCGCTCCCTAAGCTGTGGTTTTCATTGCCGCACCGAGGACGTCGCCATGCCCGCCATCACCGCCATCAACCTGGCCCGCAAGTTGTCGCTGATCCAGGAACCCTGGATGCCCAAGGTCATCGCCGAGATGAACGACTACCAGTTCAAGCTGGTCAAGCTGCACGGCGAGTTCGTCTGGCATGCCCATGCCGACACCGACGAGACCTTCATCGTGCTGGCAGGCCAGCTGCGCATCGACCTGCGCGACGGCCACATCGACCTGGGCCCGGGCGAAATGGCCGTGGTCCCCCGGGGCGTGGAACACAAGCCCTGTGCGCCGCAAGAAGTGCATGCCATGCTGATCGAGCCGCGCGGGGTGCGCAACAACGGCGACCAGGGAGGCGAGCGCAGCGCGCCCAACGACGTCTGGATCTGAAGTCGATTCAGGGGCGCTCGGTCTCGATCACGCGCTTGTCGCCCTTGGCCGCGATGCGCGCCTCGACCCGCCGCAGCACCGCCAGCACGAACAGCGCCATCAGCGTGCTGGCCACCGCGGTGGCCTCGCGGCCCATGCCGGCGGCCACGCCGATGGCGGCCGTCATCCAGATGCTGGCCGACGTGGTCAGGCCACGGATCTCGCGTTCGTCGCTGAGCTTGATGATGGCGCCCGCGCCCAGGAAACCGATGCCCGCGATGACGCCCTGCAGCACGCGACTCAGGTCGCCGACCTGCATGCCGTTCTGCAGCGGCACCAGCACGAAGATCGCCGCGCCCAGCGCCACCAGCATGTGGGTGCGCAGGCCGGCGGCCTTGCCGCTGCGCTCGCGCTCGTAACCGAGCAGGCCGCCCAGCAGCACCGCCATGCCCAGTCGCAGCACGATGCGGGTCGCCTCGCCGACGTCGGGGATGTCGGCGAATTCGCTGCGCAAGGTGCTCCAGATCTCCAGCCAGATATCCGCCATCGTCGTCTCCCCGTGGTGGTTGCGCCAGCATAGCAGGGCCGCGCTGGCGTGGCTGCGCCCATCTGGTTTACAACATCAGGCAGGTCCGCATCGAGACGGGCACGACGAGGAGCTTTGGATGGATCTACAACTGGTTGGCAAGCGCGTCCTGATCACGGGCGCGTCCAAGGGGATCGGCCTGGCCTGCGCCACCGCCTTCGCGCGCGAGGGCGCCGAGCCGATCCTGGCCGCGCGCGACGACGCCGCATTGCAGGCCGCCTCGCAGGCGATCCTGGCGCAGACCGGCCGCCAGCCGCGCACCGTGGCGGTGGACCTGGCGCAGCCGGGCGCCGCGGCCCGGGTGCTGGAGCGGACCGGGGCGATCGACATCCTGGTCAACAACGCCGGCGCGGTGCCCGGCGGGGCCCTGGACCAGGTGCAGGACGAACGCTGGCGCGCCGGCTGGGACCTGAAAGTGCACGGCTACATCGACCTGGCGCGTCACTACTATCCGCTGATGCGCGCGGCGGGCGCCGGCGTCATCGCCAACATCATCGGCATGGCAGGCTCGGCGCCGCGGGCCGACTACATCTGCGGCGCGGCCGCCAATGCCTCGCTGATCGCTTTCACCCGCGCCCTGGGCGGCGACGGGCCGCGCCACGGCGTGCGCGTGTTCGGCGTCAATCCGTCGCGCACCCGCACCGACCGGGTGCTGACCCTGGCCAGGCAACGCGCGCAGGCCCGCTGGGGCGATGAATCGCGCTGGCAGGAAACCCTGAACGACCTGCCCTTCGGCCGCCTGATGGAGCCCGAGGAAGTCGCGGACATGGTGGTGTTCGGCGCGTCGCCGCGCGCCGGGTATCTCAGCGGCACGGTGATCGACCTGGACGGCGGCGAGCAGTACGCCGGCCGTTGACGGCGCGCGCGGCGCCTCAGCGCGCCGCGGCCCAGCCCGCCAGCAGGCCCGGCAGCTGCGCCATGTCGGTGAATACGTGCGTCACGCCGACGCCGCGCAGCGCTTCGGCGCTGCTGTGGCCGTTGGCATCGGGGCTGTAGCCGAACACCGTGGCGCCCGCCGCCACGCCGGCGGTGGCGCCGGTGACGGTGTCCTCGACCACGGCGCAACGCCGCGGATCGACGCCCAGCGCGCTGGCCGCGGCCAGGTAGACGTCGGGGTGCGGCTTGCTGCGCGGCATCTCGTGGCCGCTGAAGACCCGTTCGCCGAAACAGTCCGCGATGCCGACCTTGGCCAGCTGCAGCTCGACCTTGCGGCGGTCGGCGCCCGAGGCGACCGCGATGCGGCCCGCCAGCGTCCGGTGCAGGGCGCGCACCGCATCCGGCGCGCCCGGAATCTCGCGCAGTTCACGGTCGAGCGCGGCATTGCGCCGCTCGCGAAACTGTGCGAACCACTCCGGCGACAGCGCCACGCCGGTGCGGGCCTGGATCAAGGGCAGTTCGTCGCGCACCGCCTTGCCGGTGAAGATACGCGTGGCTTCCTCGAAGGTGATGGCCCAACCCAGCTCGTTGAGCATCTCGGTCAGGACGCGGGCGGTGATCGGTTCGGAATCGACCAGGACGCCGTCGCAATCGAACAACACGGCGTCAAAGGGAAAATCAGTCATTGCGGCTACGGGGAGGGTCGGGGAAGCCCTAGAGCATACTGCACCGCGCCAACCCGGCCGCGGCCGGGGCAGCAAGCAGCGGAGTGTGCCGCACCGCAGGCTTCGCTATGCTGTATCGCGGCCGGCCAAACCCGGGCCGCGCCCCCATTCAACCCGCAGCTTTCCCCTCATGACGCCACCGACCTCCCCTCCGAAGCGCGCGCGGCCGGCGCCCCGCCAGGCGACCGCCGCCGCCGACGACGTTGCCGCCCTCTATGCGCGCGCGGCCCGGCACCTGGCCGCGCTGGATGCCGACTGGGCCGGCCATGTCGCCGCCATCGGCCCCTGTCGACACGCTTCGCGGCCGGCGCGCGATCCCTACGAGGCGCTGGTGCGCGCCATCGCCTACCAGCAGCTGCACGCCCGCGCCGGCGACGCGATTCTCGGCCGCCTGCTGGCGCTGTATCCCGGACAGGCCTTTCCCGCGCCGCGCGCATTGCTGGACACCGATCCGCAGGTCCAGCGCGCCTGCGGCTTCTCCGCGTCCAAGCTGGCCACCATCCGCGGCATCGCGCAGGCCGCGCTGGACGGCCTGATCCCGGCGCGCGACGAAGCGCTGGCGATGAGCGACGAAGCCCTGGTCGAACGCCTGGTGACGCTGCGCGGCGTGGGCCGCTGGACCGTCGAGATGCTGCTGATCTACACGCTGGAACGCATGGACATCCTGCCGGTGGACGACTTCGGCGTGCGCGAGGGCTACCGGCGCCTGAAGCGGCTGGACAAGGCGCCCTCGCCGGCGCAGATGCGCGCCATCGGCGAGGCCTTCAGCCCGTACCGCACGATCGCGGCCTGGTATCTGTGGCGCATGCCCGCCACCCCGTCGCCGGCGGCGCCATGAGCGCGCCCCTGTCGCTGCGGCGCTACGACTGGGACCATATCCAGCGGCAGCTGGACGCGGAGGGCTGGGCGCCGCTGCCCGCGCTGTTCAGCGCCGCCCAGGCGGTTGCCATGGCGCGCGCCTTCGACGATGCGCAGGCCATGCCAAGCGGTGTGGACGGCGACACATGGCGCTCGCTGCGCCCGCCGCTGCCGTCGGGGTTGGACGCCCTGCAAGGCGCGCTGCGCGCCCGGCTGGCGCCGCTGGCGGATGCCTGGGCGCGGCGCTTGGGACGCGCCGCCCCCGCCGCCACGGCAATGGCACCGCCCTGCCTGAACAGATTGCGCCAGGACGGCTTTCTGCCCCTGCGCCACGCCGCGGATGACGCCGCGTTCCCGTTCGGCCTGATTGCGCTGCTGTCCGAGCCCGGCCAGGACTTCACCGGCGGCGAATTCGTCATGACGGAGCAACGCCCGCGCCAGCAGTCGCGTCCCATGGTCTTGCCGCTGCAACGGGGCGACGCCGCCGTGATCGCGGTGGCGCACCGCCCCGTCCATGGCGCTAACGGCGACTACCGCGCCACGCTGCGCCACGCCGTCAGTCGGGTGCGCAGCGGCGAACGGGTGGGCCTGTCGCTGCCGCTGGACGGCTTGTCGGCCCCGCCCTGACCGGCCCGGGCGATCCTGCCGCGCCGGGGCGCCGGCAGGGCTGGCTAGAAATCACATTGCATTTTTACACTTCAATGTGCAAAACTAGCCGCCATGGAGACCCCCGACGACACCCCACCCCGCCGCACCGGCTTCACGCTGGGCGGCGTCGCCTATACCCACATCGACATGGCGGGCCGGTACGGTCCGGATTTCCTGCGCCTGCCCGTGGTGCTGCGGCTGCTGCTGGAAAACGCCTTGCGCAACATGCGCGGCGCCGAGCGCGACGCGGCCGTGGCGGCCCTGTTCGCGTGGCTGGCGCGCGGCACCAGCGAGGCGGAGATCGCCTTCCAGCCGGGCCGCGTCCTGATGCACGACACCACCAGCACGCCCGCGCTGGTGGATATCGCCGCCATGCGCGACGCCCTGGACGAGGCCGGCATGGACCCGCGCGCGCTCAATCCGGTGCTGCCGGTGGACGTGTCGGTGGATCACTCGCTGGCGGTGCAGGCCTATGCGCAAGCGGATGCGGCCGCGCACAACCTTGCGCTGGAACTGCGCCGCAACGCCGAGCGCTACCGCTTCCTGCGCTGGGCCTCGCAGGCGCTGTCCAACGTGCGCATCCATCCGCCCGGCACCGGCATCATGCACACCATCAACCTGGAGCAGCTGGCGACCGTGGTGTGCGAGCAGGACGGCATGCTGCACCCGGACATGATGATCGGCACCGACAGCCACACGCCGATGATCAACGGCATCGGCGTGCTGGGCTGGGGGGTGGGCGGGCTGGAGGCGCAGACGGTGATGTTCGGCATGCCGACCATGCTGCGCATTCCCGACGTGATCGGCGTGCGGTTGAGCGGCGCGCTGCCGGCCGGCATCACCGCCACCGACCTGGCGCTGACCGTGACCCAGCGCCTGCGCGCCATCGGCGTATCCGGCGAATTCGTGGAGTTCTTCGGTCCCGGCGTCGCCACCCTGTCGGCCGGCAGCCGCTGCGTGGTGGCCAACATGGCGCCGGAGTACGGCGCCACCACCGGCTATTTCCCCATCGACGGCAATACGCTCGACTACCTGCGCCAGACCGGCCGCGACGCGGCCCAGGTGGCGCGGGTCGGCGCCTACGCGGCCAGCGCGGGCCTGGCGCTGGATCCGGCGGCCACGCCGCGCTATACGCGCGTGGTCGAGATCGCGCTGGACCAGGTCGGCACCCGGGTGGCCGGCCCCACGCGGCCGCAGGACCTGCATCCCTACGAACATACCCGCGCCCTTCTCGCCGCCCAGGCGTTCTCGCCGGCGACGGCCTCGCCGCTGCCGCGCCACGCCATCGCCATCGCCGCCATCACCAGCTGTACCAACACCTCCGACCCGCGCCTGCTGGTCGCGGCCGGCCTGCTGGCGCGCAAGGCGCGCCGCGCCGGGCTCAAGGCGCTCGCCTGGGTCAAGACCTCGCTCGGCCCGGGCTCGCCCGCCGCCGCCGACTATCTGGCGCGCGCCGGCCTGCTCGATGACCTGGAGGCGGTCGGCTTCGGCATCGTCGGCTATGGCTGCACCACCTGCATCGGCAACGCCGGCCCCTTGCCGCCGGTGGTGCGCGAGGCCATGGCAGCCGGCGCCGTCCGGCCGGTGGCGGTGCTGTCCGGCAACCGCAATTTCACCGGCCGCATCCACCCGGACCTGGACCTGGGCTTCCTGATGTCGCCGCCTCTGGTCATTGCCTTCGCGCTGGCCGGCGACGCCGAGCGCGACCTGGCGAGCGAGCCGGTGCAGGTCGCGCCCGATGGGCGCGCGGTGTTCCTGCGCGATCTCTGGCCCGACGACCACGAGATCGACGCGGCGCTGGCGCGCGGCGTGCGCGCCGACGATTTCCAGCGGGCGTTCCAGGCGGCCAGCGCCAATCCGGGCTGGCAGGCCCTGCGGTCGCCCGCCACGCCCTGTTTTCCCTGGGACCCGGCCTCGACCGCGCTGCGCCGGCCGCCCTTTGCCGCCGCCGGCCCGGCAAGCCAGCTGGGCCGCTACGCCGCGCACCCGTTGCTGGTGCTGGGCGACGACGTCACCACCGACCACCTCTCGCCCGCCAGCGCCATTCCACCCGACAGCCTGGTCGCCGACTTCCTGGTGGCCCAAGGCGATGACCGCGACGACCTGAACGTATTCGCCTCGCGCCGCGGCAATTGGCAGGTGATGATGCGCGCCGCGTTCTACAGCAAGAGCCTGGCCAACCTGCTGTGTCCCGACGCCCCGGTCGGCCACACGGTGCATGCGCCCAGCGGCGCCATCGCACCGATCTGGGAGGCCGCCGAGCGCTATCGCCGCGACGGCGACGCGGTGGTGCTGGTGGCCGGGGAACGCTTCGGCACCGGCTCCTCGCGCGACTGGGCCGCCAAGGGCCAGCGGCTGCTCGGCATCCGCGCGGTGCTGGCGCTGAGCTTCGAACGCATCCATCGTTCCAACCTGATCGGCATGGGGATCCTGCCCCTGCGGCTGGCCGCGGACGCCGGGCCGCAAAGCCTGGCGTTGCGGCCCGGCGACCGCATCGAGATCGATTGTCCCGCGCACGAGCTGGCGCCGCGCCAGTCCATCACCGTGCGGCTGCTGCGCGCCAACGGCGCCACGCAATCGCTGCGCGCCACGGCAGCCGTGGAGACCCAGCTGGAACTGCGCTTGCTGCGGATGGGCGGCGTGATTCCGGCTATCCTGGCGGACACGCTCGGCGACCGCGCACGGACGCCGGAGCGCCGGGCCGAACCCCCGCCGATTTCCGTCCACCCATGAGCGCGCAGACCCACACCGCCAACAAGATCCTGGCACTGATCCAGCAAGACCGCCTGAGCCCCGGCGCGCACCTGAGCGCGCAGAAACTGGCCGACCGCCTGCGCCTGTCGCGCTCGCCGGTGAACGACGCGCTGGTCCTGCTGGAACGGCATGGCATCGTGGCGCGCCAGCCCAACCGCGGCTATTTCCTGCAACTCGATCATGACGCGCTGGCGCACGCGCCGGCCGCGTTGGCCCCCGTCGCCGACGACATCGTCACGCAAAGCTATTTCCGCCTGGCCGACGAGCTGCTGCGCGGCGCGCTGCCGCTGCAATGCAGCGAGGCCCAGCTGCGGGCCCGCTATGGCCTGACGCAAGCCCAGGCCCAGGCCCTGCTGGCGCGCGTGGCGCAGGAAGGCTGGGCCGAGCGGCGCCCCGGCTACGGTTGGGAGTTCTCGTCGATGATGACCACGCCCGACAGCCTGTTGCAGTCGTACCGCCTGCGCCTGGCGCTGGAGCCGGCGGCGCTGCTGGAACCGACGTTCCGCCTGGACCCCGCCGTGCTGCAGCGCTGCCGCGCCGCCGAACGCCACCTGCTCGACGGCGGCATCGACGGCGACAGCCCCGACCGCTTGCACGAGCGCGGCGTGCGCTTTCACGAGTCGCTGGTCGAAGCCTCCGGCAACCCGTTCTTCATCGAGACCATCAAGCGCGTCAACCGCGTGCGCCGGCTGCTGTCGTACCGCTCGATGCAGGATCGCAGCCGTTACCGCCAGCATTGCGACCAGCACCTGGAAATCCTCGACCTGCTCGAACGCGAACGCAACGAAGAAGCCTCCCGGGCGCTGGCGCATCACCTGCGCAGCACGCTCGACAACCTGGCCCGCATCCGCGGCATCCTGGCGCCGTAGCGCGCGCCAGGCGCCGTCAGAAGTCCATCGAGGCCGACAGCATCAGCGTGCGCGGCACGCCTTGCGAGATGGTGCCGTAGGACGCCACGCCCGACCAATAGGCGCGGTTGAACACGTTGACGACATTGGCGCGCAAGGTCAGGTTGTTGCCGTGCATGCGCGTGACGTAGCGCGCGCCCAGGTCGAAGGTGGTCCATGAGGACACCGATTGGGTGTTGGCCTGGTTGACGTATTCCGTGCCCGTGTGGATCACGCCGCCGGTCAGGGTCAGCCCGGCGACCCAGGGCGTATCCCACTCCGCGCCCAGGTTGGCCGTCCAGCGCGGCACGCCCACCGGCCGGTTGCCGCGCGTGGCCGGGTTGCTGGTGCGCGTCAGCTCGGCATCCAGGAAGGTCACGCCCCCCAGCAGGCGCAGGCCGCGCAGCGGCTCGCCCGACAGGTTCAGCTCCAGGCCGCGGTTGCGCTGTTCGCTGTCCGCGGCATACACCGTGCCCGTCAACTGGCCGCTGGGCTTGGTGATCTCGAATGCGCTCAGGGTCAGCATGGCGCTGTCGAAGTCGACCTTGACGCCCACTTCCTTCTGCTTGGACTTGTACGGCTTGAACACCTGCCCGGCGTTGGACGCGGTGGCCGGCGCCACGTCGCCCTTGCTCAGGCCCTCGATGTAGTTGGCGTAGAACGAAACGTTGTGCCACGGCTTGAGCACCAGTCCGGCCAGCGGCGTGACGGCGCTTTCGTCGTAGCTGACCGTGCGCGCGCCGCTGACGGGATTGAAATTGCGCGACTCGACGCGCTGCTGGCGCGCTCCCAGCGTCAGCTGCACGCGCTCGTCCAGCACGCTCATGGTGTCGGCCAGCGCGAAGCCGGTCAGGTCCGAGGACGACACCTTGGGCACGCTGGCGGGCGCGGCGATGTCCTGCCGCGGCCGCGTCACCGGGTGATAGATGTTGGACGACAGCGGCGTTCCATTCACGCTGGCCTGCGCGTTGCGGTCGCTGTACAGCGTGCCCATGAAAGTGACGGCGTGGCTTACCGGGCCGGTATCCAGCCGGGCGCGCAGGCCGGCGTTGTAGGTGCTGCGGTCGACCGGGAACTTGAAATGGTTGGGCGTCACCACGGTGTCGCCAGCGGCGTTGACGATGGTGGGGGTCTGGTCGGACAGCCGGTCGATGGAGGTATCCGAACCGCCTGCGTCGGCGAACACGGTCAGGCGCTCGCCGACGTCATACTCCACCCGCAGCAGCGCGGACTGCCCGGAAGATTTCCACCAGCCCCAAGGCTGGGTCGCGTTGCGCCGGCCATCGGGCGCGTCCGGCGTGCGCAGTCCGGCGGCCACCAGGAATGGCCGCGTCGGCGCGTCCACCTTTTCCTCCTGCGTCAGCAGGTCCAGCGAGGCCCGCAGCTTTTCACCCTGGTAGTCCAGCGACAGCGCGCCGATGTCGGTGCGCGAATGCAGGTTGTCCAGCGGCGTGTCGCCCTGCCGGTGCAGGCCATTGACGCGCACGCCCCAGGCGCCATCATCGCCGAAGCGCCGGCTCAGGTCGACGCGGCCGCCGAACTGCGAGGTGCCGGCGTAGTCGGCCGACACCCGCGTCAGGTCTTGCGGCAAGGCGCGCTTGGGCACCATGTTGATGACGCCGCCCACGCCGCTGTTGGGCGACATGCCATACAGCAGCGCGGCCGGACCCTTGAGCACCTCGACGCGTTCGATGTAGTCGGTGAACACGTGGTAGTTGGGCGCCACGCCATAGACCCCGTCGAACGCGATCTCGCCCAGGTTGCCTTCGCCTATCGGGAAGCCGCGGATGTAGAACGAATCCGTCACCCCGCCGATCTGGCCGGTGAAGCGCACCGAGGAATCGACGTTGAGCGCATCGGCCAGCGTCACCGCCTGGCGATTGGCCAGCAGGTCGGCGGTATAGTTCGCGACGCTGAAAGGCGCGTCCATCACGTCGCGGTTGCCCAGCATGCCCAGCCGGCCGCCCCGCGCGACCTGGCCGCCGGCATAGCTGGCCGGCAGGGCCGAGGCGGGTGCGCCGGCGCCGGCCACGACGATGTTCGGCAAGGTGGTGGTCTCGCCCGACGCCGGCAGCCTGCGCAGCGAGTAGGCGCCATCGCCCTGCTCGGCAAGGGCGAAGCCGGAACCGGCCAGCAGCCGCGCAAAGCCATCGCGCACGGTATAGACGCCGTTCAAGCCGTCGCTGTGGCGCCCGGCCAGCAAGGCCGGGTCGAACGACAGCGGCACGCCCGAAGCGGCGGCGAACTGCGCCAGCACGTCGCCCAGCGCCCCCGCCGCAATCGCATAGGAGTTGCCGCGCGCGGCGCTGGCGTCGTCGGCGGCGCGCGCGGCCGGCGCCGCGCTCGACAGCAGCAGGGCCAGGCCCAGCCCGAGCGCGCGGGCCGTGGCCAGCGCCGGGCGGGATTGGGGCCGCGCGCGGCGGAACGGATGACGGGAATGGCGGACGGGCATGGAAGATCCTTCGTGGGCGGGCCTCGCGGCCTGGCCGCGACGATTCACCCGGTACACCGGACGAAGACGGAAAAAGTGTCAGCGCGGCGGCGATTAATTTGTAACGACGGTCTCGCCGCCCGCCGGCCGCGCCGCCACGGTGACCCAATACGGCGTGACGCGCTGGATCCGCACCGGCAGCGTCTTCTCGAGCAGCCGCAGGCTGGCGTCGGTGTCGGCCAGGGGAAACGCGCCCGATACCCGCAACCCGGCCACCTCGGGATCGCAACGCAGAAAGCCGCGCCGGTAGCGCGCCAGTTCGTCCACCAGATCGGCCAGCCGCCAATTGCGCGCGGCCAGCATGCCGTGCTCCCACGAGACCTGCGCGGCGTCCGCGGCCTGGTCCGGCCCGATGGCGTCCGCGTCGAAGCGGGCCCGCTGCCCCGCGCGCAGCACCCGGCGCGCGCCGCCGGCAGCGCGGATTTCCACGGCGTCCTCGAACACCGCGACCTGGATGGCGGCGCCCTCGTCGCGCACCATGAAGCGCGTGCCCAGCGCTTGCACGCTGCCGAGCCCGGTCTGCACCAGGAACGGCCGCGGCGCCGGCGCCGGGTCCCTGCCGGTGGTCAGCAGGATCTCGCCCGCGCGCAGCCAGACCAGCCGTTGCCGCGCGCTGTACTGGATGTCCACCGCGGTGGCGGTGTTCAGCCACAGGCGCGTGCCGTCGGCGAGCAGCATCTGCCGCCGCTCGCCGATGGCCGTGCGGGCGTCGGCGCTCCATTCGCGCCAGGGCACCCCGCGCCAGGCCAGCCAGGCCGCCGGGCCCGCCAGCAGCAGGCCGGTCACGGTGCGCAGGACCTGCCGGCGCGCGGGCCGCTCAAGGCGCCGCAGCGTATGCGCGCCCAACGCCGGCGGCACCTGGCCGAAACTGCGCAGCATGTCTTCGACCCGGCGCCAGGCGGCGGCATGCGCCGCGCTGCGATCGCGCCAGCGCTCGAACGCCGCGCGGTCCGCGACCGACAGGGTTTCCGACTGGAAGCGCACCAGCCAGCCGGCGGCCTCCTCGAGCAGGGCGGGGTCCGGCGTCGCGCTCATGCGGGACCCGCCTGGTAGGCGATGAGGCAGGCCGTCAGCGCCTTCTGCATGTGGCGCTTGACCGTGGCCAGCGATACGCGTTGCGCGCGCGCGATGTCGGCATACGCCATGCCGTCGAACTGCGACGACAGGAAGATCTCGCGGGTCTTGGCCGGCAGGGTGCGCAAGGTGGCATCGATCGCGTACAGGGTCTCCAGGATCAGCGCCCGCACCTCGGGCGACGGCACCTCGCGCGCCGGCAGCTGCGCCGCGGCGGCTTGATAGGCGTCCTCCAGCGCGCGGCGGCGCCAGTGATCCACCACCAGCCCCTTGGCGATGTGCGTGAGGAGCGCGCGCGGCTCGTCGCCGCCGCCTGCCCTCACGCGCGCCGCCATCAGGCGCAGGAACGTGTCGTGGGCGAGGTCGGCCGCATCGAAGGAATTGCCGAGCTTCTTGCGCAGCCAGGCCGACAGCCAGCCATGGTGCTCGCGGTAGATCTGCGTGACGGTGTCGGTGGGCAGGGTATCGGTCGAGGACACGGCGCAGCTCGCGAGCAATCTAAATGGGAATTGTTACTATTTTATCCCATTCGCGCCGCTACCAGGCAGCCGCGCGCCATTCAGCCCTGGCCTGCCTCGCGCAGATGTTCCGTCAGCAATGCCAGCGCCGGCTTGTCCAGCGCCTGCGCCGCATAGCACAGGCCGATGCGGCGCGACAGCGCCAGGCCGTCGAGGTCGTGGATCGCCACGTCCGCTTGCTGCGCGATCAGGGAATGCGGCGCAACGCAGGCGCCGACGCCGGCGGCCACCAGTTCCAGCGCCAGGCGCAGCGAGCCAGCCTGGCCGGCCGGCGCGTTGGCGGCGGCGCCGTAGTACGGCAACAGGCGCTGGTGGCTGGGGTGGTCGGGGCACACGATCCAAGCCGGTGCGGCCGTGCCCGCATCCAAGGGCATGGCGATGGCATAGGGGTCGTCCCACAGCGGCACGAACAGCTCGTCCTCGCAGCGTTCGTCCTCGGTCGCCAGGCGGGCGTCGCCGACGCAGCCTTCCAGCAGGAGCAGCATCAGATTGGGCACCGCCTGGCGGGCCTGCGCCACGAAGGCGCGCACGTGCGCGCCCGCGATCTCGCCTTCGACCCCGATGCGCAGTTGCGCCAGGCGAGCGTCCTGGCGGAACTGGCGTGCCATCGACTCGGTCTGCGCCACCAGGCGCCGCGCCTGCGGATACAGGATGCGGGCCGCGTCGGTGACCGACACGCCGCGCGCCTGGCGCTCGAAAAGCTGCGTGCCAAGCACGCCTTCCAGGGCCTTGATGGTGCCCGACAACGCCGGCTGGCTCAGGTGCAGGCGTTGCGCGGCGGCGGTGATGTTGCGTTCCTCGAAGACCGCGATGAAGGCATTGAGCTGGCGGCTATCCATAAGTTTTTCCGATCGATGCGAGAAGAATAAACCATTTTTCAAGCAAAAAAGCCCGCCCTAGAATGGTCTCCAGCCCCTAAGGCATATGAATAATCGATACCTGGAGTTTCCCTCATGACTACCCCTCAACGCCCCCTCGTCGTCATCACCGGCGCCAGTTCCGGCATCGGCCTGGCCACCGCGCGCCTGTTCTCGTCCCACGGCCACCCGCTGTTGCTGCTGGCGCGGCGGCTGGAACCGATGCAGGCGCTGAACCTGCCGAATGCGCTGGCGCGCCAGGTCGACGTGACCGACCGCGCCGCGCTGGCCGCCGCCCTGCGCGAGGCCGAAGCCCTGCATGGTCCGGCCGACGCCATCGTCAACAACGCTGGCGTCATGCTGCTGGGCGACATCACGCGCCAGGACCCGGCGCAATGGGACCGCATGCTGGACGTGAACGTCAAGGGGCTGCTCAACGGCGTGCACGCCGTCGCCGCCGGCATGGCCGAGCGCGGTCGCGGCACCATCATCAACATCAGTTCGGTGGCCGGCCGCAAGACCTTCCCCAACCACGTAGCCTACGTCGGCACCAAGTTCGCGGTACATGGCCTGTCGGAAAACCTGCGCGAGGAACTGTCGCCACACAATGTGCGTGTGGTGACCATCGCCCCGGGCGCGGTCGAGACCGAACTGCTCAGCCACACCACGGACGCGGGCATCAAGAGCGGCTACCAGGACTGGAAGGCCGGCATGGGCGGCAAGGTGCTGGCCGCCGAGGACGTGGCCAACGCCGTCTACTACGCCTATGCGCAGCCGCAAGGCGTGTGCATCCGCGAGATCGTGCTGGCGGCGACGCGCCAGCAGGCCTGAAGCTGGCCCGGGTCACGCGGCCTGCACGGCCGCCGCGCTAGAACGTCGCCTTCAGGTTCAGGAACACGTTGCGCGGCTCGCCGTAGTACACCTGGTTGGCCACGCCGCCCAGGTAGTACTTCTTGTCGAACAGGTTGTTCACGTTCAACTGCGCCGACAGGTGCGCGCTGAAGTCGTAGCGCGCCATCAGGTTGAAGATCGCGTAGGCCTTCTGCTTGGCGATGACGCTGCCCTCGTCCAGCTCCACCTTGCTGTAGGTGCTGATCTGCCAGTTGGCGCCGCCGCCCAAAGTCAGCCTGTTCCAGGCCCCGGGCAGGCGATAGGTGGTGAACAGCGTGGCCGAGGCGCGCGGCCGCTCGGTATTGACCGACACGCCGTGCGCGTCGCGGCTGGTGTAGTAGGTGCCGCCCAGCGTGGTGTTCCAGCCCGGCGCCAGCTGGCCGGTCAGCTCCATTTCGATGCCGCGCGTGGTGACGCCGTCGGCGGTCCGGTAGGCGCCATCGGTCGATCCCGGCACCACATAGCCGGGATCCGGCACGGCGGTCTTGGTTTCCTTCACCTTGAACAAGGCCAGCGACGCATTGAGCCGACCGTCCAGGTATTCTCCCTTGACGCCGATTTCGTAGTTCTGCCCTTCGACCGGATCCAGGTAGTTGCCGTTGCGGTCGCGGTAGTCCTGCGGCTGGAAGATGTCGGTGTAGCTGGCGTACGCGGAATAGGTGCGGTCCAGGTCGACCACCACGCCGGCATAGGGCAACAGGCGCGCATCGCGCTGGTCGCGGGTGGGCGACCGCGACTTCCACGAGGCGTGGCGAGCGCCGGTGATGAGCGTCACGTCGTCGGTCAGCGACCAGCGCGCCGCGCCATACACGCCACGCTGGTGCGTGACGGTGTCGCGCAGCGTCGAGGCCCCCCAGGCCGGCTCGGGATAGGAACCGTCCCAATCGTAGAACGAGCCGGTGTCCGCCATCGATGCGGGCCGCGCGTAGCTGTAGAAGTCCTCGCTGTAGCGGCTGCGCGAGGCGCCCAGCACCAGTTCGTGACGCCGGCCCAGCAACTGGAACGGGCCCTTGACCTGCAGGTCCAGCGCGGTCTGCTGCGCATAGGAATTCCAGTACCCCGGGAAACCGGTCCAGCCGGCGCCGCTGGCGCGATCGGGCTTGCCGCTGAACCACAGCAGCTTGGCGTCGTACTTGCTCTTGCGCTGCGACCAGGCGAGCCGCGCCTCCCAATCGTTGTCGAAACGGTGCGTCAGCGTCGCGAAAGCCGTGCGCTGCGTCGTGTGCCAATAGGTCCAGTCGGCCGCGCTGCTCTTGGAGCGGCGCCAATCGGTGGGCGTGCCATCGCTGAACACCACCGGCAGGCCGCCCCAGGTCGATCCGCGCGGCCGCTTGTCCTGGTAGTCCATGCCCACGCTCAGTTGCGTGGCGGACGTCAGATCGGCGTCGACCACACCGTAGAACACCTTCTTGTCGGCGCGATAGCGATCGATGTACGAATCGGACTTCTGGTACAGCGTCACCATGCGCGCGCGCACGGTGCCCGCCGCGTTCAGCGGCGTGGTCAGGTCCGCCGACCCGCGATACTGGTTCCAGGACCCCATGCCGGCGTTGACCTCGCCGGTGAATTCACGGCTGTTGGCGTGCTTGCGCACCAGGTTGATCGAAGCCGAGGGGTTGCCCGCGCCAGTCATCAGGCCGGTCGCGCCGCGCACCACCTCGATGCGGTCATAGATGATGGAATCGTTGTTGGACTCGCCATACATGGACAGGCCGATCGTGGTGGGCACGCCGTCGTACTGAAGGCTGTCGATGTAGAAGCCGCGCGACCAGAAATCGGTGCGGTCGCTGTCTTCGGAAACCACCTGCACCCCGACCACGTTGCCCATCACCTCGTCCAGCGAACGCAGGTTCTGGTCCTCGATGCGCTGGCGCGTCACCACGGTGAGCGACTGCGGCGTTTCGCGCAGCGACAACGACAATCCGGTTGCCGCCGCCGTGGCGGGCGTGGTGTACGAGCCGGTGCCTTCGGTCACGGCCGGGTCGCCCGCGCCCAGCACCGTCACGGGCGCCAGGCTGGCCACTTCGCCTTCCCGGGTCAGGACGATGCTGTCGCCCTGCCAGCGATAGCCCACGCCCGTGCCCTGCAGCAGGCGCGCCAGCGATTGCTCCGGGCTGGCGGTCATGCGCAGGCCCGACGTGCGCAGCCCGGCCACCAGTTCAGGCGCGTAGAACACGCGCTGGCGCGTCTGCGCGGCCCACTGCAACAGCGCCTCGTCCAGCGGCATGGCGGCAATGTCCACCGCCACCGCGGGCGCCCGCGGCCCGGCGGCGCCGCAGACACCCGTCGCCAGGGCCAGCGACAGCATCAGGGAAGAAAGAACGATACGGGGCGTGGCGCGCGCGCGGCGCCTGGAGGAAGCATTCACGATCAGCGGCGGTTTCGGTTCAGGAACAGGAGGAAAGCCTTCTTGCAAAGGCAAGGCGCGGCGCGCCTTCATTCCTAGAACGATGCCGAGGCGAAAAAACCTGAATGCCGGGGACGATTATTTTGTAACGCCTAGCGCGCGTTCACGTCGATGACGCCGGATGCCGAAGGCGTCAGCTTCACCGGCGCCACCGCCGGTAGCGCCTCAAGCAACGCTTCGGGCCGGTCCAGGCTGAACGAGGCCGATACCCGCAGGCGTCCCGCCTTGCTGTCGGCCAGCCGCAGCGGCGTGGCCAGGTAGCGATTCATCTCGCTCACCACTTCGGCCAGCGGCGCATTCCTGAACACCACCCTGCCCGTCTGCCAGGCCAGCGCCGTCTCGACGTCGGCGGGCGCCGGAACACCGATGGCGCCGCTGCCCGGCACGCGGATGCCGTGGCCATCGCGCAATACCGCCAGCCCCAGGTTCCACCAATGGCCGCCGGTCACTTCCACCGTGCCGGAGCGCACCAGCACGGTGACCACGTCCTCGTCGCGCCGCACGTCGAACACCGTGCCGGTCACGCGCACGTCGCCGCTGCCAGCGCGCACGATGAAGGGCCGTTCCGCTTCCGGACTGACGCTGAAGAGGATTTCACCGCCTTGCAGTTCGACCTCGCGGCGGCCGGCATAGAACTTGACCTCGGCCAGCGTGCTGCCGTTGATCTCGAGCACCGAGCCGTCGGGCAGGGTCACCTGCTTGCGTTCCCCGCGGTCGGCGCCCACCACGATGGTGTAGGTCGGCGCCTCGCCCGGCAGGCTCCACCAGGCGACCAGCGCCACCAGCGCCAGCACCGCGCAGGCTAAGGCGATGCGCAGCGGCGCGGCGATGCGCCGGCGGCCCGGGCGAGGCGGCACCGCGCCGCCCAGCAGGTCGCGCACGCGGTCGGGCGGCAACTGCGCGGCGGCCTGTCCCAACTGCTGCATGCGGTCGAACTCGCGCGCCGCGTCCGGCTGCTCGCGCCGCCAGCGCGCGAATGCGCGCCGCTCGCGCCGCGTCATGTCGCCCGAATGCCAGCGCGCGAACCACCAGGCGGCGCTGGCGGGCTGGCGCGGGTCATCGGCATCGCGGGAAAAGGACTCGGTCATCGTCGGTGGCCGTCCACGCCGGAACGCGGACATGAAGTAAACAGGAACGGCGTCATGGATTGTGTTCGCGCAGGCGTTCCTGCACGTGTTGGATCGCTCGCATGACGTAGCGTTCAATCATATTCTTGGACAGCCCCATGCAGGTGGCCACCTCGGCCTGGGTCCAGCCTTCGATGCGGTTCAGGACGAAGGCCTGGCGGCACTTGGGTGGCAGTTCGGCCAGCACCCGCGCCAGGTCGTCGGCCAGCCGCGCGGCCCGAACCGGTGACTCGGGATCGGCGTGCACCGGCTGGTCGCGCTCGTCCAGTTCATCCAACGGCACGTGCTGCTCGCGATGCTGGCGGCGCCAGCGGTCGATCAGGCGGTGTCCGGCCACCTGGAACAGATAGCCGCGCGCCTTGGCCGCCACGCTGGCGTCGGCGTTGAGCAGGTGCTCGATCGCGTCGTGCGCGGCGTCCTCGGCGTCGTGCCGGTTGCCCGAGCGGCGGCTCCAGGCGCCGATCAGCTCGTCATAGCAGGCGAGCCATCCGGGACGGGACGAAGCGGGGCGGGACATGGATCGATCCGGTGGCGTAGTGTGGCAACGCTGCGGATTTTACAAATAATTCTCATTCCCGCAAGAACACCTGGCGCTGCCGCCGAGCCATTGCCACTAGTAGTCCATCGGCACGTGGCTCTGCGCCGCGCGCAATTCCTGGATGTGGCGCTCGGCCTCCTGCCTTTCGGCGGCGGGTGGCAAGGCCCGCCAGCTCACCATATTGCCCGGCGTCTTGACCGGCATCCAGC
Source organism: Achromobacter xylosoxidans (assembly GCF_001457475.1). NCBI lineage: Bacteria > Pseudomonadati > Pseudomonadota > Betaproteobacteria > Burkholderiales > Alcaligenaceae > Achromobacter > Achromobacter xylosoxidans. Next base: position 5,635,915 of record NZ_LN831029.1, read on the forward strand.
CCAGGACGCTGTACAGCGTGATCGCGGTGCCGCCCGTGTCCAACCGCGTTTCGTAATAGCCCTGCCGTTCCGGCGTCTTGTCGCCGGGCACCCACTCCAACTGCGACATCGTGTCTCCCTCTGGGTCTAGCCTGTCATGAAGCCGCGGCGTCCGCCCAACCAGGGCTTGCGTCCGATCGTAGCGCGCCGCCGTCCTCCTGATATGCGCACGATGCGCCGGCTTTTCATTTCTTGACAGAGGGAAATCCCTAGGATTTTTTCCCCGCGCGATTGCTAAGCCGGGAACTCAGGCGCTAGGATGCGGCAAAGGATTCTTACAAACCCGGGACGGCCGCAGCGCCAGCCCCCGGGGCGGGCCCTCCTTCGGCAGCGGGCTTTTTTGGGCGATACCGGTATGTCGACATCAAGGTTCATGCGCTATCCGAAAGACCGGTTGGCGGCCCTGGCCAGCGCCAGCGCGCTACGCGCCATCCGCGAGGGCCTGCTCTGGACGATGCCCTGCCTGCTGGTGTCCGCGCTGTTCCTGGTGCTGTCGGTGGTGGCCGGGCAGGCCGGCCTGCCCGCGGGCGTGGTCGAAGGCCTGGCCGCCGTGCACGCCAGGCTGAACACGATCATGCCGTTGCTGGTGGGCACCTCGGTCGGCTACATGCTGTCGATCCGCCATCGCGTGCCCAACCTGCCGGCGGCGTTCCTGTGCCTGTCGTACGTGGTGATCGCCGAGGCACTGCTGGCGCCCCATCCCCACGCCGCCGCCACCCTGATCCTGAGCCTCGCCATCCTGCTGCCGCTGGGCTGCGTGCCGCTGCTGGCGTGGCTGCACCGGCGCCACTGGACCCGCCTGGCGCCCGACGGCCTGATCGGCGAAAACGTGCGCGGCACCCTCAACATGGTGATACCGGGCGTGCTGACCGCCGCCGCCGTGGCGCTGGCGATCAGCGCCTTGCTGCGGATTCCCGGCGTCGCGCGGTTCGACATTCCGGTGGACCTGGCCTCGCTCGAAAGCCCCTTCACCATCGGGCCGGCGACCGCCGCGCTCAACTCGATCTTCTGGTTCTTCGGCATCCATGGCTACCATGCGATGTCGCCCGTCATCGACGTACTGGACCAGGCCACGGCGTTGAATGCCGCCAGCGCCGCGGCCGGCTACCAGGGCATGTACGCCTTGAACGGTAGCCTGCTCGGCGCCTTCACCTTCATCGGCGGCGCCGGCGCGACACTGTCGCTGGTGGCCGCCATCCTGCTGTTCTCGCGCAGCGAATCGCTGCGGCTGCTGGCGTTGGCGAGCATTCCCGTATCGCTGTTGAACGTCAACGAAATCCTGCTGTTCGGCTTGCCGCTGATCCTCAACCCGCGCCTGCTGCTGCCGTTCATCCTGGCGCCGGTGTGCAACGTCCTGATCGCGTTGACGGCGGTGCAGCTCGATTGGATGCCGCCAGCCACCGTCACGCTGCCGCTCACTTCGCCGGTGCTGCTCAACGCCTATCTCAGCGCCGGCGGGCACCTGGGCGGCGTGATCCTGCAGGTGGTGCTGATCGCGCTGGGCACCTGCATCTACGCGCCCTTCGTGGTGGCGCTGGAACGCCAGCGCAAGGCCGACGCCACCGTCTACTTCAAGTCGCTGGACACCACATTCCCGCGCCTGCAGGAGGAATCGCTGCTGTTCGCGCACGACCCGGTGGTCTCCACCTATGCCAACCGCGCGCGCCGCAGCGCCGAGATTTCCCGTATCCGCACCATCAGCGAATACGACTTCTACCTCGAATACCAGCCGCAGGTGTCATTGCGTGATGGCCGCTGCACCGGTTGCGAGGCGTTGCTGCGCGCCACCGGCCCGGAAGGCATGCAGCAGGCGCCGCTCGAATTCCTGCGCTGGCTGGCGCAGGCGGACTTGATGCGCGAGGTGGATCTGTGGGTGGCCAAGCAGGCGGTGCTGCAATGCCACGCCTGGCGCAAGGCGGATTTCGCCCTGCCGCTGACCGTCAACGTCACGAGCGGCACGCTGACGTCGGAATCGTATCTGGACAAGCTCGTCAAAGTGCTGGAACAGGCCCGCGGGCAGGTGTCGGTGGAACTCACCGAGGACGCGCTGGTCGAGGACGCGCAGGCCCTGCACAAGGCGTTCGACCGGCTGCACGGCATCGGCTGCAGAATCTATATCGACGATTTCGGCACCGGCTATTCGGCGCTGAGCTACCTGCACCAGTTCGAAATCGACGCGGTCAAGATCGACCGCAGCTTCGTGCTGGCGCAGGGCAGCGAACGCGGCGCCCAAGTGATGAGCGGCCTGCTGCGCTTCTGCGAAGCGCTGGACCTGCAGATCATCGTCGAGGGCGTCGAAACGCCGGAACAGATCTCGGCGCTCGAATCGAGCGCCGAGATCATCGTGCAAGGCTGGTTCTACAGCAAGGCGCTGTCCGGCGACGACATGATGGAATTCGCGCGGCGGCGCCCTCCAGCCGCCGCGTCCCGCGGCAGCGCCGCCGTCACTTGATGCCAATGAACGGCAGCGCCGCGCCCGGCACCTGGGTCGTCGGCAGCACGCCGTCCCACTTCTCGACCGCATTCAGGCTGACCAGATTGGTGTTGGCGGCCAGGGCCTCGGCCTTGGCGCGGATCGATGCGGCCTCGGCTTCGCCGCGCATGCGGATGCCGTCGGCCTCGGCGGTGAACTGCTGGCGGCGCGCGTCGGCCTCGGCCTTGGCCTTGACCACCTGGATCTCGGCGTTGATCATCGCCGTTTCCTTCTGCTGGCGCGTGGTCTCGATCTGCACCTGGGCCAGCATGCGCTGCTCGATCGAATGTTCGTAGGCCTGCGAGAAGCCGACTTCCTCGATCTGCACGCCCACCACCTGGACCGGCGCGCCTTCCATGGTCTTGAGCACGGCGTTGTTCACGTCCAGGCCCAGCTTCTGGCGTTCCTGGATGGCGCGCACGGCGGTGTACTGTCCGAACACGTTCTTGACCGCGTCCGGCGTCTTGCGTTCGAGCACGCGCATCTGCAGGTTGCTGATGGTGCCGTATTCGGAATACAGCTCGGCCACGTGCTCGGGCGGCACGCGGTAGGTCACCGACACGCGCAGCGTGGCCGGTTGCTGGTCATAGCTGTAGGCTTCCAGCTTCTCGAACACGAAAGTGTGGTCGCGCACCGACACCGTCATCACGTTGTCGATGAAGGGCGTCTTGAAGTCCAGGCCGGGCTCGGACACGCGCACCAGCTTGCCGTTGCGCAGCACCACGCCGCGTTCGCCCTGGTCCACCTGGAACCAGGAACCGAACGCGAGGCACAGGATGAGCACGAACAACACGCCCGTGCCGATAGCCAGCTTCAGGCTGCGCGGCTTGACGGACTTGACGATCTGGAGGTCGGTCGGCTTCACTTGGAGTCCCTTTCTGATTTATTGCGTTTGCGGTCCGAGAGCACGGCGGCGATGCCGCGCGCGAGCAAATAGGCGACCACGGCCGCCCCCACCAAGATCAGGAAATATCGCACCTGGCATTCCCCCCGGAATAGAAGCGAGCGATTCTAGCCCGAGTCAGCGGCGTGAAAGGTTACGGTTGTTGCAATAAGAAAAACCACTTGCCAATGGAGATGGCGCGCGTTCCAGCGCTGCGGTACGCTGCTTGGACCTCAACTTCGGGTCCCCATCATGCGCCGCTCGATCGCCATCTTCGTGACCGCCTTGGCCTGTACCACCCTCCTGGCCCCCGCCTGGTCGGCGCCGCCGGAAAACCGCGGCAAACCCGATCACGCCGGCAATGGCAACGGCAATGGCAACAACAAGGGCAATGGCAACAGCGGCGGCAAGAACAAGGGCAACGGCAAGGGCAACGGCAAGGATTCGGACACCAACGTCAGCGTCACCCTGAGCACCGCCGGCATCAGCATCTCGACCGCGCGCGGCTATGCGGTGCAGGCCGGCGCCACCGGCTATGGCTCCCTGCCGCCCGGCATCCGCAAGAACCTGGCGCGCGGCAAGCCGCTGCCTCCGGGAATCGCCAAGAAGATGGTGCCCGGGCCGATGCTGGCCCGGCTGCCGGTGCATCCCGGCTATGAATGGCGCGTTGCCGGCAATGACCTCATCCTGATCGCCATCGCCACCGGCATCGTCGCCGACGTGCTGGCGAACGTGTTCGACTGAAGCGCGCCGGCTGGACGCCAGGCTAGTCGTAGTAGGCCAGGCCCAGCCGCGCCAGGTCGTCCGGATAGTCGAAATAGGCTTCGTCCAGCTCATGCAGGCGCGCCTGCTCGGCCTCGGTCATGGCGCCATAGATGTCGTTCAGCTGGATCACCTCGGGCGCGGCCTCGAAACGATCTACCAGGCCGCGCATGTCCGCCAGGATGGCGCGCGTGCGCGCCGCGCCGATCTTGCCAAGCGCCAGCAGCGCCAGTTGGCAGGTCGGGTCGCCCCAGTTGCACAGGAACTGCATGAAACCGCCGTTGTTGATGTCGGCTTCCATGCGCCACAGCGCAACCAGTTCCTGCTCGCGCTGCGGCAGGCTGTCCAGCTTCCACTCCACCGCCCGCAGCGCCGCCAGCGCACTCTCGTAATGCGCGTCCCACAACAGGTCGCGCACGTTCAGCATGCCCGCGGCCGAAGGCGCCAGCAGCGCGGGCCACACCACGCCGTGGTCGTCGTCCACCAGTTGCCATTGCGCGCGCTCGGCCGCGCTGGCCTTCTCCAGCCGGATATGCCGCCGGATCGGCTCGCGCAACGTGCGGCCGTCGGCCAGCGTCAGCAGGATGTGGGTCTCGGTCAGCGCGAGATGGCGGATGCGGTGGTCGGCGGACATGCGATGTCTCGAAGCGTAAGCGAAAGGGATGGGGCGCGCTGAAAGATAGCGGATCGCGCCGCGGGCGTCGAGCCGCGGCGCGCTCGTTTATCGTTCCTAGCATCAGGCCGCACACTGTTACGCCCGCGCCAGGCCTATCTGCTACCGTAAAGCCTGCCCCGGGCCCGGCCCGCGCGCCGCGTCCGCCATGTCCTCACAGGGAGATCGACAATGCCGCGCCCCTCCGCGTCCACGCCCCTGATCGGCGTGATCCCGCCTTATGTCCTGGACCGCCTGGCGCAGCACGCCGATGCGCGCGTAAGCATGCCGGCCGTCAAGACGCTCATCATCGACCAGCAGCAGCGCGGGCTGCGTGAAATGGCCGTGCCACCGCCCCGCGCCCAGGTCGCGGCGCCGCGCCAGCCATCGGCCGCCGGCACACCGCGACGCGCGGTGCACGACGCGGCCAACACCACCACCCTGCCCGGCAAGCTGGTGCGCGCCGAAGGCGCGAAGGCCAGCGGCGACCCGGCGGTGGACGAAGCCTATGAGCACCTGGGCGCCACCTACAAGCTGTTCCACGACGTCTACCAGCGCGACTCGATCGATGGCGCCGGCCTGCCGCTGGTGGGCACCGTGCACTACGGCGAGGACTACGACAACGCGTTCTGGAACGGCACGCAGATGGTGTTCGGCGACGGCGACGGCGAGGTGTTCAACCGCTTCACCGTGGCGGTCGACATCATCGGCCACGAACTCACCCATGGCGTCATCGACAGCGAAGCGGCGCTGGCCTACCAGGGCCAGTCCGGCGCGCTCAACGAATCGCTGTGCGACGTGTTCGGCGCGCTGGTCAAGCAATACGCCCTGGGCCAGGACGCCAGCGACGCCGACTGGCTGGTGGGCCAGGGCCTGTTCCTGCCGAAAGTGCGGGCCCGCGCGCTGCGCTCGATGGCCGAGCCGGGCAGCGCCTATGACGATCCGGTGCTGGGCAAGGACCCGCAGCCGGCGCACATGAGCGGCTACGTCGATACGCCGCAGGACAATGGCGGCGTGCATATCAATTCGGGCATTCCGAACCGCGCCTTCTACCTGGCCGCGACCGCGCTGAAGGGACCGGCCTGGGAAGTGGCCGGCCGCATCTGGTACGACACCCTGCGCGACAAGCGGTTGCGCCACGACGCCGACTTCGCCACGTTCGCGCGCCTGACGCTGGACGTGGCGCGGGGCGCGCACGGCGACGCCGCGCACAAGGCCGTGGCCGGCGCCTGGGCGGCGGTGGGCATACAGCCATGATCGACCTGCCCCCGCTCGAATTCGCGCTGCGTGTCAGCCTGACACGCGAAGGCGGCCTGGCCTACCTGCCCGGCCTGGCTCGCACGCGCAGCATCGACCTGACCGACTGCCCCCCCGGGCTGCGCCAGGAGGTCGGCGAAGCCTTGCGCCGCACCGCCCCGCTGGCCACGCCGGACTGCCCCGCGCAGGGCGGCGACCAGCGCTACTTCCATGTGGAACTGGTGTTCCGCGACCCGGCCAGCGGCGATACCGCCAGCCTCACGTTCGACGTGCCCGAGGCGCAGGCGCCCGACGTCCTGGTGCGCCTGTGGCGCACCCAGGCCGGCGGCTAAAACGACGCGCCTGCGCGCCCGGCATGCGCCGGTCTCACTCCGCCGCGCGTTGCGGCGCCTTGGCCGGGTGGGGCCGGAACTGGCCGATCTGGATCGCGCGGCCCGCCAGCAGGCCGCAGCCCGCCATCGCCAGGCACAATGCGGCGCACAGCCCGAGCGCCGCCGACCAGCCACCCAGCCGGTCGTGCATGGCGCCGACCAGCGCGGGTCCGCTGGCGGCGAACAGGTAGCCCACGCACTGTGCCATACCCGACAGCGCCGCCGCCTGCTGGGCATGACTGGCGCGCAGGCCCACGAACATCAAGCCCAGAATGATGCCACCGCCCGTGCCCAATCCGAGCAACACGATCCAGAGCGTGGCCCAGCCCGGCGCCGCGATCAAACCGACGAACGCCGCCAGCGAGGACGCCGCCGAGCAGAACGCGGCGGCGCGCTGGTCCTTCATGCGTCGCACCACCGGCGCCAGGAACAGCGCCGGCCCGGCCGACATCAACTGCAGCAGGCCGTGCAGCGAGCCGGCGCGCTCGGCCGTATAACCCGCGTCGCGCAGGATCGCCGGCAGCCAGCTCACGCCGACGTAGAACACGAACGAATTGATGCCCAGGTACAGCGTCACCTGCCAGGCCAGCGCCGAATGCCACAGCCGGCCGCCGTGCGGCGCGTGCGCGGTGGACGAAGCCGGCGGCGTATGGTTGGCCAGCTGCGGCAGCCACAGCAGCACGCCGGCCACGGGGATCACCAGCAGGCACAGCGCCGAGAAGCGCCAGCTGCCTCCCGCCAGGCTGGCCAGCGGCACAGCCAGGGCCGAGGCGGCGCCGGCCGCGATGCTCATGGTCAGGACATACGCCGAGGTCAGCCCCGCCACGCGCTGCGGAAAGTCGCGCTTGAGCAGGCTGGGCAGCAGCACGTTGCCGATGGCGATGCCCGAGCCGATCACTGCCGTGCCCGTATACAGCGCCCAGGCCTGGCCCTGGCTGCGCAGCACGATACCGCCGCCGATCAGCAGCAGCGCCGCGAACAGGGTGCGCTCCAGCCCGTAGCGGCGCGCCATGCCCGCCGACACCAGCGAGACGACGGCGAAGGCCAGCAGCGGCAGCGTGATCAGCATGCCGGCCGCGGTATTGGACAGGCCGAGCTGCTCGCGGATCAGGCCGACCAGTGGCGGCATGCCCGTGACCGGCGCGCGCAGCGCCATGGCAATGAAGAGGATGCCCACGATCAACAGGACGGGGCGTTGGGAAGCGGGGGAGGAAGCGGAAGGAGTCATGGCGCCAGCTTAGAGAAAGCCGGCTCTGCTGAATTTCGAGATAATGACAAAATATCCTCAAATCCAGCCAAGCCCGCGCCGCGCCAATGTATCCGCCGCAAGCCCACAGCCCCTACTTCGATCCCGACACCCCCGCGCAATGGACGTACGCCATGCGTGTGGACGCCGCCCGCAACGAGCACGAATCGCCCACCCATCGCCATCGGATGGGGCAGCTGGTGCTGTCGCTGCAAGGCGGGGTGACGAGCTTCGTGCCGCAGGGCCTGTGGATGGTGCCGCCGCGCTGCGGCGTCTGGATCCCCGGCGGCGTGCCGCACAGCAACCGCGTCACCGACAACGGCCGGGTCTGCTTCCTGTTCGTGCCGGCGGACACGCCGGGCCTGCCGACGCAATGCTGCACGCTGGCGGTCACGCCGCTGGTGCGCGAAATGGTGGCGCACCTGGCCGACCTGGCGCCGGCCGACACCGCCTTGCCCGCCAACCGCCGGCTGGCCGAGGTGCTGGTCGAGCAGTTGGCGCTGATGCCCACGGAACAGCTGCACCTGCCCCTGTCCGACCACCCGCGCCTGCGCGAGATCGCCGCGGCGCTGCGCACCGATCCGGCCGACCGCAGCACGGTGGCCGAATGGGGCCGCCGCATGGCCATGAGCGAACGCACGCTGGCGCGCCTGGTGCAGCAGGAGGTCGGCATGAGCTTTGGCCGCTGGCGCCAGCAGATGCATATCGTGATGGCGCTGCAGCGGCTGTCGTCCGGCGTATCGGTGCAACGCACCGCCGAAGACCTGGGCTACGAATCGGTCAGCGCCTTCATCACCATGTTCCGCAAGACGCTGGGGCAGACGCCGGCGCGCTATTTCGCCGACAAGGCGTAGGCTCCGTTTGCACGGGAACCCGCGGCACGCGCCTGGCGGCGCACCGCGTCAGTCCCGGGGGCCCGCCACCAGGAACAGGCGCGGGAAAGGCAGCAGCACGGTGCCATCGGCCAGCGCCGGATAGGCGCGCGCGATCTCGTCGTGGTAACGCGCCAGGAAGGCCGCCTGCTCATCGGCATCCAGCTTGTTCAGATAGGGCCGCAGCGCCGTGCCCTTGAACCATTCCACCACCGCCTGCGCATCCGCCAGCGGATGCATGTAGGTCGTGCGCCAGACGTCCAGTCGACCGCAATGCGGCTTGAGCAGCTCGTAGTACCAGGCGGCGCTGTGGCGCGGCGGATGCTTGACGCCGCCGATCTTGCCGGCCCAGGGGCCGTCGGCGGCGACCTGGCGCGCCAGCTTGTGGGCCGGCTCTTCCAGGTTGTCCGGCGTCTGCACCGCCAGGCTGCCGCCCGGCGCCAGCTTGCCCACCAGGCGCGGATAGAGGGTCGCGTGATCGGGCACCCACTGCAACGCGGCGTTGGCCAGGATCACGTCGTACCGGCGCGGCGGATTCCAGGTTTCGATGTCGGCCAGTTCGAACGCGATCGACGGCAGGCGCTTGCGCGCCGCCTGCACCATGTCGTCGGAACTGTCCATGCCGGTCACGTCGGCCTGCGGGTAGCGGGCGGCCAGCACCTCGGTGGAGTTACCGGGGCCGCAGCCCAGATCCACCGCGTGGCCGACCTGTTCGTTCGGCAGGGCGGCAACCAGGTCGCGCACCGGGCGGGTGCGTTCGTTTTCAAAGGCGGAATACTGTTTGGCGGACCAGGTCATGGCGGCTCCTTGCGTGGGTCTGGATACGTTCCGCACTCTACGCCGCGTCATTCCATATGACAAATATATATATGGCTATACATTCATATTTACTGGATATGTCGACACCCTGTCAGAATGCGACTATTCCCCCCATCCGGAACCTGATGAATGCCCCCGCAACTGGTCCTGTTGCCCGGCATGGACGGCACCGGCGATCTGTTTGATCCGCTGCTGTCCGCGCTGCCCCCCGCGCCGCCGCCCGTGGTGCTGCGCTATCCCGCCCGCGAGCCGCTCGGTTACCCCACGCTCGAACAGCGCGTGCGCCAGGCCCTGCCCGCGCAGGCGCCCTTCGTGCTGCTGGCCGAATCCTTCTCGGGACCGCTGGGCGCCGCCATTGCCGCCGCGCCGCCGCCAAACCTGCGAGGCCTGATCCTGTGCGCCTCGTTCGTGCGCGCGCCGCATCCCCGGCTGGGCCTGGCGCGGCCGCTGGCCAACTGGCTGCCGGTCACACTGCTGCCGCGCGCGGTCCTGCATCACCTGTTGCTGGGCGCCCATGGCACGCCGGCGCTGCGCGCCGCGCTGGACCGGGCCGTCGCGCAGGTGGCGCCCGCCGTCATGCGAGCCCGTCTCCAGGCCGTGATGGCCGCCGACCAACGCGCGGCATGTGCCGGCGTGCGTCTGCCGCTGCTATACCTGCAGGCGCGCCACGACCGCGTGGTGCCGCCCGCCGCCGCCATGCTGGTCAGGCAATTGGCGCCGCAGACCCTCCTGGTCGACATCGACGCGCCGCACTGCCTGTTGCAGGCCGCGCCCGAGGCCGCCGCCGCGGCCATCGCCGGCTTCCTGCGCACGCTCGACCCGGCCCCCGCCGCCGGTGCATGAGAAAGCACCCCCACGCCGCGCCCTCGGCTTCCCGGCCCCCCCCGAGGGGGCTGTTTCATCTTGAGACGGCGCGGCGAAAAAAAAGGCCCGCCATGGGCGGGCCCTCTTGCTCGTGCCGGGCTTACTCCGTCTTCAGCTCAGGCTGCGACGCCCCCGAGCGGGTCTTCCACAGCGAGAACAACACCCCGCCGCCGATCAGGCCGAAGGTCACCGACAGCGACACCACGGCGGGAATCTTGCCGATGAAGCCGACCAGGAAGATCTTCGTGCCGATGAACACCAGTACCAGCGACAGCGCGTACTTCAGGTAGTGGAAGCGGTGGATCATCGCCGCCAGCGCGAAGTACAGCGCGCGCAGGCCCAGGATCGCGAAGATGTTGCTGGTGTACACGATGAACGGGTCGGTGGTGATGGCGAAGATCGCCGGCACCGAGTCCACCGCGAACAACAGGTCCACGAACTCGATCAGCACCAGGGCCAGGAACAGCGGCGTGGCCCAGCGCACCGTCTTGCCCGTGGCCGCATCCGGCTCGCGCACCCAGAAGGCATTGCCGCGCAGCCCATCGGTCACGCGCATGCGGCGCTTGAGGAACTTCAGGATCGGGTTGGTGGCAATGTCCGGCTCCTGGTCGGCGATCATCCACATCTTGATGCCGGTGAACACCAGGAAAGCGCCGAACAGATACATCAACCAGCCGAAGTTGCTGACCAGCGCGGCGCCCAGGCCGATCATGATGGCGCGCAGCACGATCACCCCCAGGATGCCCCAGAACAGCACGCGGTGCTGGAACTGGCGCGGGATGGCGAAGAAGCTGAAGATCAGCGCGATCACGAACACGTTGTCCAGCGACAGCGATTTCTCGATCAGGAAGCCCGTGTAGTAGGCCATGCCGCTGGCCGGGCCCATCTGCCACCAGACCCAGCCGCCGAACAGCAGCGCGGCGGAAATGTAGCCGGCCGACAGCAGCAGGCTTTCGCGCACGCCGATCTCGCGGTCTTCCTTGTGCAGCACGCCCAGGTCGAAGACCAGCAGGGAGATGACGATGCCGATGAACAGCAGCCAGCTCCAGGCCGGCGTGCCGGCGAAGTCGGCTTGTAGAAATGAGAGCAAGGCTTCCATGATGTTCCCGCTTGTATGTGAAGGCCCTCATGATCCGGATACCGGGCAAACGGAGAAATCAGCCTGAAAGTGAGTTATGGTTCGAAAAAACCGAAGTGAAACCATCATGCTCAATTACCGCCACCTGTACTACTTCTGGATGGTCGCCAAGGAAGGCGGCTTCTCGCGCGCCGCCGAGCGGCTCGACATGGCCATCCAGACCATCAGCGCCCAGGTGCGCGAGCTGGAAAAGAACCTGGGGCACCAGTTGCTGCGCCCGGCCGGGCGCGGCGTGGCCTTGACCGATGCCGGCCAGGCCGCCTTCGCCCGCGCCGAAGAGATCTTCCAGATCGGCCAGGAACTGCCCCAGGAGGTCCGCGCCGCCGCCACCAAGCCGGTGATACGGTTGTCGGTGGGCCTGTCGGACGGCATTTCCAAACTGGCCGCCCACGCCTTGCTGGGGCCGGTGCTCGACACCCCGGACCTGCGCCTGACCTGCCACGAGGGCGAGGTCGAGGAACTGCTGGGCGAACTGGCGCGCCACCACCTGGACCTGGTGCTGGCCGGCCAGGGCGCGCCCGCCAACCCCAACCTGCGCCTGACCAGCGACCGCCTGGTGTCCTCGCCGGTGGACTGGTACGGCCCGGCGCGGCTGGTGCGCAAGGCCGATACGCTGGACTTTCCGCGCTGCCTGGAGCGCCTTCCCGTCCTGTTGCCCACCGGTCATTCGGTGTTGCGCCAGACGCTGGACCGCTGGTTCAATGAGCAGGGCGTGCGTCCCAACGTGGTCGGGGAATTCGAGGACAGCGCGCTCATGTCGGTATTCGCGGCGCGCGGGTTGGGCGTCTTTCCGCTCAGCCGCCTGGGCGGCGGCGACGTCGGCCTGCTGCGCGGCCTGCGGCCGCTGGCGCGCTGCGACAGCGTGCACGAGGAAATCCACGGCATCCGCAATCGCCGCGGGCAGCACCACCCCCTGGTGCAACGCATCCTGGCGCATGCCAAGACTTCGGTTTTTTCTTAATTATTGTCACAAAGACGCTGGTTTTTCAGAAGCTGTTTCCGCTCTATCGTGGCGTTTCTTTCCTGAATCACCGGAGTACCACCGCAATGAAGAAAATCATCTGGATCGCTTTCGCCGTGCTGGCGGCGCTATGGACCGGGCTGGTCGCCATCACGCTGCAACTGGCGGACTGGGTGCTGGCGACCATCGCCTCGACCCAGGTGCCGGGCGCCACGGCCATCGGCTCGGCGCAGTGGGAAGCGCCCGCCTGGGCCGCGCCCTGGGTCGACGCCGGCCTGATCCAGTCGCTGCAGTCCGGCCTGGTGTGGCTGGTGGACCTGCTGAACCAGATCCTGCCCGCCGCGGGCAGCCTTGGCACCTGGATCTCGGTGCTGGGCTGGCTGTTCTGGGGCTTCATCATGGCCGCGCTGCTCATCCTGGCGCTGATCCTGCACTGGCTGGCGGGCAAGCGCCCGCAGGGCGACGGCGCCGGCCGCCAAGTGGTGTAATAAGGCGGGCAACGCGGCATCCCGGCGCGCTGCCTCCTTACAGGAGCGTACCGTGCCGTCCCGATTCCTTCGCGCCGCCATCCTGCCCGCCGCCTTCGCGGCGCTGGCGCCCGCCCATGCGGGCACGGCGCCATATGGCATCGACGTCTGCACGTTGAGCGGCACCTCGGGCCAGTACAGCGTGCGGGTGCGCAATACCGGCTCGGCGCCACTGGCGCGCGCCGACATCACCGGCGTGCGGCTGGACGCCGCGGGCCGGGCGCAGGGCGACATCGCGGTGAGCCTGACCGCCATCCCCCCCGGCAGATACGAAACCGCCATTCTGGCTCGCCACGGGGAATCGGCCGCGCTCGTCAGCATTGCCACCTACCGCGTCGTCGATGGCGTCGAAACCCGCCAACAGGAATTGTTCGCCGGCAAGGTCGCTCACGTATCGCCCGGCTCGGCGCTCCAGTACACGCTGGCGCCGCTCGCCCTGCGCGGCTGGACGGTGGCCTACGGTGGCGCCAACGCGCCCCGGCTGGAGCCGGGCAGCGCCGTGCTGCTGGCCTATCCCGCTCGCGGCGGCAAAACGGTCGACAGCCGGCCTGAGGCGGGCCGCAGCCCGACCGAAGTCACGCCGCTCAAGCCTTGCGTGGTGCCGCGCGGCCGATAGCGCCTCGGGCCAAGGCCGCGGCCCGGCGGCCGGGACGCGCCGGCGTCCAGGCGCGCCCCCCGCCCAGGGCCGAACCACACAGCAAGAAGCCTCGCCCCGGCATCAGGTGCCGTTCAGCAGATCGCGCTCGTTCAGCAGCGCATAGACGATCTCGGGTTTGTTGTCGAAGCCGCGGCGGATGGCGGCCGGAATCGACGAGCGCGTCTTGCGGCACAGGCCGGGCTGTTCATCGAGCTGGATGGCGATGCCGCGCGAGGTACGGACCTCGTTGTCGCTGGGAACGATGCGCACCACGATGCCCAGTTGCGCCTGCATGCGGCCCTGCATCGCGCGCAGGTCTTCCAGGCTGGTGATGTTCTCGAGCCGCGCCACCAGGCGCTTTTCCTCTTCCTTGGTGAGCCGCAGGATGCGCACGTCCGCCGCGGGGTCGGCCAACAGCCGATCGCGGTCGCACATACAGGCGCCCGGCGGGCATTCCTGGCGGATGGGGAACGGGAGATTCATGGGACGCGCATCGCAATGCTATCCATCGATTCTACCCAGGAACGGGCCGCTGCCGCGATTGAATCGCCGGCGCGGTCGGGCATAATGCGCCGAGACGAAACCTCGGAGACGGTGCCTTGAAGACGATCCTGCTCGCGGCCTTGCTGATCGGCGTCAGCGCCAACGTGCACGCGCGCGATCATGCATACGCCATCAAATCCGGGTTGCGGGCGGTGGCGACCATCGAGGGCACGACCGAACAGCGCGTCAGCGTGCGCGTCGGCAAGGGCGCGGCGCAAGAGATCGCCCGCCTGGATGACGAAGCGATCGACTATTTCGAAACCCCGGACATCGACCACGACGGCTATCGCGACCTGGCGATCGGCCAGAGCGGCGGTGGCGGCCAGGTCCATGCCCGCCTCTTCCTGTATCGTCCCCAGGAACGCCGTTTCCAGGAAATCCAGCATCCGGCGCCCGAGGCCAGCCCCTGCCACCGGTTCGTCAACCCGGTGTTCGACGCGCAGCGTGCCGCGTTCTCGGTCGGGTGCCGCTACGGCGCCGACAGCATGGGCACCGAGGAATACGTGTTGCGCGCCAACGGAACGGCACGGCCGGAACGCTGGACCACGCAGGCGCTGTTCGACCTGGAAGACAAGCCGTTCGAGTTGAGCTACGGCTTCAACGAAGACGGTACGGTTGCGCACATCCAGATCGATGGCGAAGGCTCGCCGCTGGACGGAGACAGCCGGGTGCCCTTCGACCGGATCGACCTGTACGACGCGCCCGACGTGAAGGCGTTATCGACCCAAACCGCCAAGGCCGGTGATCGTCTCGACGTGGTCGCGCTGCGCCCGCAATGGCTGCAGGTGCGCTACCCGGCGGGCGGGGCGGACGCGCCCCTGAAGTGGGTGCGCTACGCGGACCTGAAAATCGACAAATATGCCTACGCGCCGCAACAGCGCATGCCCATGCGCGGACTGTCGTTGTCGGTGCGCGGCCACCTGGGCACGCAGCTCTACGAAGCCGGCGGCCGCTTCACGCTGCATGTGACGAACCTTGGCCCGGACGCCGCGACACTGGCGTCGCCGCGCATCTGGCTGCTGTTCACGGATGCGCAGGGGCGCCGCACCTTGCAGCCCTTGTACCAACGCCCCGCGGTCACGCTGGGTCCGCCCACGCCGCCCCCGGCGCCAGCGGCCGATCCGTATCCGTCACAAGGCGAAGACCGCGCCGCGCCGCCGCCCGCGGCCGCGCCCCGCCACGTGGCGGACTGGGCCGACGACCCGGTCGTCTGGCGCGCGGGCGAAGACGGCAAGATGCAGTACCAGGTCAACGAAGGCAACGGCCAGTACGTAGCGTTCTTTCCCGACCTGGCGGCGGGCCGCTACCGCCTGGCCGTCGTATTGACCGACCCAGGCCTGGAACAACCGGTCTATTCGAACGAAATCGAAGTCGACTACCCGTTCCGGAAGCAACCACCCGCCGCTACCAGTAGTAATTCACGCTGAGCATCGTCTCGCGTTCCATGCCGCGGAACGTGTAGGTGTAGTAGCGCTTGTCGAAGACGTTGTTGACGTTCAACGCGATGCGATAGCGCGGCGTTTCATAGGCCACCGCGACATCCGCCAGCGTAAAGGCGGGGTTGTAGTTGGTCGAACCGTCCGCCGCCACATTGACCGGCGATTTGCCCCGATAGCGCACCCCGCCCCCCAGGATCAGGCCCTGTACCTGCCGCGGCCGATAATCCAGCCACAGGCTGGCCGTCTGCCTGGCGGTCTGTACCGTCTGGCGGCCCACCTCGGCCGGCCGGTTGCTGCGGGTGGTGCGCGGATCCAGATAGGTGTAGCCCGCCATCAGGCTGAGTTCGCGTGTCAGCGGCAACTTGGCCTCGAGCTCCAGACCCGTCGAACGAACCTCGCCCGTCTGCACATTGAAGCGCGGATGGTCGGGATCCTGCGTGGCCACGTTCGTCTGGCGGATGTCGAACACCGCCGCCGTCAACAACGCGTCGGACCCGGGTGGCTGGTACTTCAGCCCGGCTTCGTACTGCTTGCCTTCGCGCGGCTTGAACGAACTGCCGTCGAACTGCTGCCCGGTGATCGGATCGAACGCCGTGGCATAGCTGACATACGGCGCAAAGCCGCTGTCGAACAGGTACAGCAGGCCCACACTGCCAGTCGTGGCCTCGTCGTTGATCCGTGGTTGCGTCACGCTGCTCTGGGTGGTCCGCACGATGTCACGGCGCAGGCTGACGTTGCCGATCCAGCGATTCCACTTCAGCTGGTTCAGGGTGTAGATGCCGGTCTGCTTCAAATCGGTGCGGCTGTAGTCCAATTCGGGATACGCCACCGGTTGCCCATATACCGGCGCGTAGATGTCCAGGTTCGGCACATCCCAGCCAAACCCTAATCCGTCATGCTCCTTGTAGCGCAGATAATCCACGCCCACCGCGAAGGTATGGGTCAGGCCGCCCCATTGGAAATCGCGCGTGGCGCGGCTGTCCACGGCCAGCGTCTTGCCGTTGGTCCGCTGGGCAAGGCTGCCGCGCGTGACGGTACGCTGGTCGGCCAGCAGATCCATCGCGTAGATGTGGCGGTAGTCGATGTCGATTTCCGAATAGCGCAGGTTCTGGCGCAAGCGCCATCCGTTGTCGGTGTCGTGCTCGAACGCATAGCCAATGGACTTGGTGGTGCGGTCGAAACGATCGAAATCCGGATCACCGGCGGTGCGATTCAAGGGCAGGTCCTTGATCGCGGGATAGGTGAACAGGTTGGGCCACCAGCTCTTGGGCGTGGCCCGTTCTTTCGAGTACGTACCCAAGACCGTCAATCGTGTCTGGTTGCTGATGTTCCACAACACCGACGGCGCCACCGACAGGCGGTCATCGCGCGAGCCGTCGGTGCGCCCGTCGCTCTTGCGGCCTGTCACGTTCAAGCGATACAGCACCTTCTGGTCCTGGTCGAACGCGCCGCCCAGGTCGGCCGTGGCCTGGCGCCGGTCATAGGTGCCGTAGCTCAGGCCCACGCTATTGACCTGGCCGGGCGTGGGCCGCTTGGACACCACGTTGATCACGCCGCCAGGACGTCCCTGGCCGTACAGCACGGACGCCGGCCCTTTCAGCACCTCGATGCTGTCCAAGTCTTCCAGGTTGTCGTTCCACGACGCGTACGTGCCGCTGGACAACTGCTTCAGACCGTCCTTGTAGTAGGCGCTGCCGTCGCTGAAACCCCGGATCACCGCGCCGACCATGCGCGCATCGCTCGATCCCGACACTTCCGTCTGCACCCCCGGGGTGTAGGCCAATGCCCCTTCCAGGCTGCGCGGCGCCTGCATCTTGATCTGCTCCTGCGTCACGATGGACACGGAGCGTGGCGTCTCGATCAACGGTACGTCCAGCTTGCCGCTCGCGGAGTTCAGCGCGACATAGCCGTCGGCCGTGCCTACGGCGACGCCGCGCACCGTCACCGGCTCCAGTTGCGCCGTGCCGCTGGACGGCTGCGCCAACGATACATTGCGGCCGTCGCGGTGGAAGGTGATGCCCGTGCCGGCCAGCAGGCCGCGCAACGCCTCGTCGGGCGTCAACCGCCCCGACAGCGCGGGCGCGTTGCGCCCCCGCACGGTTTCCGGCAGATAAAAAATCACGAGCGATGCCTGTTCGCCCAACTCAATCAACGCATCCCCCAAGGGCTGGGCGGGGATGCTGATCGCCACCGGCGCCGATTGCGCCTGCGCCGCCAATGGCATCGTTGCGCAGGCCAGTGCCAGCGCCACGGCCAGCGCGCCACATTGCGCGCGCCCTTGCTGCCGGGTTTTCTTGCGCGCTTGCACCGCGCGCCGACTCACTTGCTTGTCCACCATGAATAGAACATTCCAGTACAACTACCGGCGCATGTTGCGCCCGACACCCTTGGCCAAAGGTCGCTTCCAGGGTCGAGATCAGCTGGCGAGCACGCACCCCTTCAAGGGATAGACGCCACGATCGGGAAAAAACCGGAATGCGTCTCGATAAAATATTTGAAACAAAAAATTTCAAACACCGAGAGCTTGGTATTGCGGGCCAATCGCCCCGCGCGTCAGCGCGGCGCCAGCACCCGGCCACCGCCCGCCGGATACAGCACGATCACCGGCGCGATCCGCGGCAGCACGTCGAGCACGGCTTCCGGGTCATCGATCGGCAGCGTGCCCGCCACGCGCAAGCGTGCCAACGCGGCATCGTCGATTCGCAGCGGCTCGCGCAGATAGCGGTTCAGTTCGACCACCACCTGCTGCAGCGGCGCGTCGCGAAACACCAGCCGGCCGCGCTGCCATGCCGTGATGGCCGCTACGTTCTCCTGGCGCGGCGCTTCCAGCCCGCCGCCAGGCGCATAGTGCGCGACATATCCTGCCGTGAGCCGGTGCGTATGTCGGCTCCACCACGGCCCCGCGGAAAACTCGACACTGCCCTCTTCCACCGCCAGCGTCACGCCATCGCCTTCGCGGCGGACATTGAAGCGCGTGCCTGTCACCCACAAGCGGGCCTGGCCCGCGGCCACGAAAAACGGCCGCGCGGCGTCCGGACTGACGGTGAACAAGGCCTCGCCCGCCGTCAGCTCGACCTCGCGGCGATCGGAGTAGAGCGCCACTTCGACCCGTGTGCCGGTATTCAATTCCAGCAACGAGCCATCGGGCAGCGTGTGCCTGCCGCGCTCCCCCTGGGCGGTGGACAGCGACGCACTGAATTGCGCCGCCGGCGCCCACAGCCTGGGCCCCGTCACGCCCGCCACCAACGCCAACCCACAGGCGGCGCCCAGTCCCAGCGCCAGGCGCCGGCGCGACGAGGCGCGCGGCGCATCGTCGGTGCGCGCCAGGATGGCCCGCATCTCGTCCTGCGGCAACAGGTCAGCCACCGACCACGTCGCCTGGACGGCACGATACAGACGAGCGTGCTCGGGGTCCGCGGCCAGCCACGCGTCACGTTGCGCCCGCGCGGCGTCGTCCAGCGTGCCCAATCGCTCGCGCGTGAACCAATGCACGGCCTGCGCCTGAAGCGCCTCAGCGGCCCGAGGAGAGCGCTCAGTGCGGGGCATGATCTTGCAACCGTTTCTGTATATGGCCGAGTGCGCGCTTCATGTGTTTTTCAACGGTACTTTGCGTCAGCCCCAGTTTCCCCGCGATTTCGGCCTGCGTATAGCCTTCCAGCTTGTTCCACAGGAATACCTGCTGGCACTTCAAAGGCAGCTCGGCCAGGGCCGCTTTCAAGGCATCGGCCAGCTGCCTCGCGCGCAACGCCGAATCGGGATCTTCGTGCGCGGGATGATCGGCATCCGGCAACTCGTCCAGCGCGATCACCTCACGCCGCAATTGGCGCCGCACTTCTCCGTTGAGCCGGTTCTGGCTGGCGCCGTAGAGGTAGGCCTTGGGATCCAGCACCGCGCCGTCACCGTTGCGCAGCATGTTGGCCACCACGTCATGCGCGGCGTCCTCGGCGTCATGGCGGCTGCCGCTGCGGCGCGTCCACGTCCCGATCAGCTCGCGGTAATGCGCGAGCCAACCCTTTTCGGACGGCGGACGGCGGGACATGGCGACATGGACAGAGAAAGAAAGAAGCCGCGCATTATCAATCATGATTCTCATTACGACAAGCCGTCCGCGGCACAGCCGCGCCGGCGCCTGCCCCACTGGCGCGGCGCCCCAGGCCATTCTGGCTTAAGCTCTTGCCGCAACAGCCATCCCCCCTATGCCAATTCCAAAGACACTATTCCAGCGCAGTCTTGCCGCGCTCGCCTGCCTGGCATTGGCGGCCGCCGGCACGCTCGTGGCCGCCGGCCTTGCCGCCCCAGCCCCCGCCGCCGACGTCGCCGTGGTGCTGGGCAACACGGTCGCGCCCGACGGCAAACCCTCGCCGCGCCTGGCCGCCCGGCTCGACCGCGCCTACGACTGCTACGCCGCCGCGCGCTGCCGCGTGCTGTTCGTCAGCGGCGGCGTCGATCCGGCCGGCCGCGACGAAGCGGCGGTGATGCGCGACTACCTGATCGCGCGCGGCGTGCCGGCCGACCGGGTGGTCGCGGACCGCCTCGGCAACGACTCCTGGGCCACCGCCCGCCACGCCAGCGCCTACATGCGCGAGCACGGCTACGCCAGCGCCACGGCCATCACTCAGTACTTTCACGTGCCGCGCACCATGCTGGCGCTCAGGCGCCATGGCGTGCCGCAGGTCGGCGGCGCCTCGCCGCGCTACGTCGAGGCGCGCGACCTGTATTCGATCCTGCGCGAACTGCCGGCCATCGCCTGGTACGCGCTGCGGCCGCTATAGTTTCCCTTCCTCTCTTTCCACAGACGCTACCGTGCATATCTTCCACAACCCCGTCCACGGCAGACACGATGGCCGCCACGAAATGTTCCGCGGCAGGCTCGTGCCCTGTCACGAGACCCCGGCGCGTCTGGAGTACGTGCTGGACGCCCTGCGCCAGCGCGGCATCGGCACGCTGCAGACGCCGGCCGCGCCCGACCTGGACCTGATCCGGCGCGTGCACAGCCCGCGCTACGTTGACTTCCTGCAAGGCGCGTGGGCCGACTGGATCGCGCTGGATCCGGCCAATGCCGAGCTCGACATCCTGCCGTCGGTATGGCCGGTGCGCGGTTTCCGCCACGACATCTCGCCCACCAACTTCGCCGCGCGCGTCGGCCTGTTCTCGTTCGACAGCGGCAGCCCGCTGACGGCGGGCACCTGGGAAGCCGCCGTCGCGGGCGCGGCCTGCGCCATCGACGCGGCGCGCGCGGTCTCCCGCGGCAACGGCTCCCGCGCCGCCATGGCGCTGACGCGTCCGCCCGGCCATCACGCCGGCGCCGACTTCTTCGGCGGCTATTGCTTCCTGAACAACGCGGCCCTGGCGGCGCAGGCGCTGCGCGAGGCCGGCGCCGAACGCGTGGCGGTGCTGGACATCGACTACCACCACGGCAACGGCACGCAAAGCATCTTCTACGAACGCGGCGACGTGCTGACCGTGTCGGTGCATGGCGATCCGACCACCGAATATCCCTTCTTCCTCGGCTACGCCGACGAATCCGGCTGGGGCGCGGGCGTGGGCGCCAACCTGAACCTGCCGCTGGCGGCGGGCGCCGACTTCGCTGGCTGGAACGAGGCGCTCGAACAGGGCCTGGCCGCCATCGGCCGCTTCAAGCCGGACGCGCTGGTGATCGCGCTGGGCGTGGATACCTACGAAGGCGACCCGATCTCGAAATTCAAGCTGCGCAGCGCCGACTACCTGCAAGTAGGCGCGCGGCTGGCGCGGCTGGGCCTGCCCGCGGTGTTCACCATGGAAGGCGGCTACGCCGTGGCCGAGGTCGGCACCAACGTGGCCAACGTGCTGGAAGGCTACGCCGGCTGAGCGCCGGCCGCCATCCGCCGCCACACGGCCTCGACCGCGGCGCGCGCGTCGCTGCGGTCCTTGAACGCCAGGATCGATACCTCGATGTCCCAGGCGCGGTTGGCCAGCGGCGCGAGGTCGGCGGCCCCCAGGCGCCGCAGCGCGCTGTCCGCCAGCCAGGCCACGCCCAGGCCCTGCGCGGCCATATCGCCCAGCACGTCCGACATCTCGGCTTCGAACAGGCGCACCCCGTGCAGGGGCTCCGGCCCGCTCTCGATCGCCGCATCGATCAGGCGCGCGAAATAGACGCTGGGGGAATACATCAACAACGGCACCGGCCTGTCCATGGCGCCCGGCAGGTCCAGTCCGTCGCGCTCGACCAGGCCGCGCGCCGCGTACGGCCGGATCAGCTCGCGCCCCAGCGTCAGGCAGTCGTAGCGCGACAGGTCCAGCGGCAGCGGCTGCGCCACCTGGTGGAAACAGATCAGCAGGTCGGCCGCGCCCGAGGTGAAGGCCGATACCGTGTCGTGCACGTTGCCGGTCTGCAGGCTGCAGCTGAGTTGCTGCCCCGCGCTCCAGTCGCGCCACCAACCCGGCAGGTGGGTCGTGGCCAAGGCATAGGAGGTCGCCAAGCGCAGCTGGTTGCGCGCGGGCACCGCGGCGATGCCCGCGCGCGCCTCGACCAGCTGGTTGACCAGTTCGATCGCCGCGACGCGGAAGCGCTCGCCCGCCTCGGTCAGCTGGGTCGGAAACGCCGAACGGTCGATCAGCCGCGCGCCCGCCCAGTTCTCCAGGCTCTGGATGCGGCGGCTGAACGCCGCCTGCGACAGATTGCGGGCCTCGGCCGCGCGCGTGAAATTGCGCAGCTCCGACAAGGTGATGAAGTCCTGCAGCCACCGGGTATCCATACCACTCCTTGCGCGATTCGCATGGGCCATGCGCGCCATGCATGGCGGCGCATGCGTACTTCGCATTGGACGTCCGCGCCGCGCCCCCGGACACTGTGTCCGCCGGTTCCGCATTGGAACCTGCCCGCATTGAAACCTGCCTTTTGCCGGAGTGTAAACATGGATCAAACCCTGCGTGCGGCGGCCCGCGAATACCTCATCCGCTACGGCGGCGACACCTTCCCGAACCTGTTCAAGTCGGCCAAGGGCACGGTGGTGCGCGACGACACCGGCCGCGAGATACTGGACTTCACCTCGGGCCAGATGTGCGCCACCATCGGCCACAACCACCCGGCCATCGTCGACGCGGTGCGCCGCGCCGGCGAAACCGCGTTCCACTTCTTCAGCGGCATGATCCCGGAAGCCGTCGCGCAACTGGCCGCGACGATGGCGCGCGACTGGATGCCGGCCGGCATGACCAAGTCGATCTTCGTGAACACCGGCTCCGAGAGCAACGAAATCGCGCTGCGCATGGCCAAGATGCACAAGAGCGGCTTCGAGATCCTGGCGGTGGGCGGCTCGTGGCATGGCGTCACCAGCGGCGCCGGCTCGGTCTCTTACGCCAGCGACCGCAAGGGGTATGGCGTGCCGCCGGCCGGCGTGTTCGTCATGCCCGAGCCGAACTCGTACCGCCCCTACATCGCCGGCCTGGACGCCGAGCAATCGGCGCTGGCCTGCCTGGAGATCGGCCTGAAGATGTTCGACATGGCCTCGGCCGGCCGGCCCGCGGCCATCATCGTCGAACCGGTGATCAGCGCCGGCGGCGTGCTGGTGCCGCCCAAGTCGTACATGCAGGCGCTGCGCCGTGCCGCCGACGCGCGCGGCATGCTGCTGATCTTCGACGAGGCGCAGACCGCCTTCGGCCGCCTGGGCTGCCGCACCGGCTCGGAACACTTCGGCGTCACGCCCGACATCATCAGCGTCTCCAAGACCCTGGGCGGCGGCCTGCCGCTGGCGGCCACCATCACCACGCCCGCCATCGAGCAGGACGTGCACGAAAAGGGCTTCACCTTCTACACCAGCCACGTCTCGGACCCGCTGCCCGCCACCGTCGGCCTGGCCGTGCTGGAAACCTTGCAACGTGAACAACTGCTCGAACGCGCCCGCCGGCAGGGCGACTACCTGCGCCGCGGCCTGCTGGAACTGCAGCAGCGCCACGAAGCCATCGGCGACGTGCGCGGCCTGGGCCTGCTGCTGGGCGTGGAACTGGTGCAGGACCGCGACACGCGCGAGCCCTATCACGCGCTCGGCGCCCTGACCACGCAGCGCTGCTTCGAACTGGGACTGTCGATGAACATCCGCCGCCGCCCCGAACGCGGCTCGGTCTGGCGCATCGCGCCGCCGCTGACCGTCAGCAACGACGAGATCGACCGCGCCATCGCCATCCTCGACCAGGCCCTGACCGAAAGCCTGGACCAGATCGCCAAGCCCCGCGCGCTGAGCGCCTGAGCCGTTCCACCCTGGCGCCGGGCCGGGCCCGGCCGGAGAATGCAATGCCGATATTCCGAACCGCGGCCGGCGCCCTGGCGCTGGCCACCGTCACCGGCCTGGCCCACGCCGGCCCCACCCTCGATACCGTGAAGAAGCGCGGCTACGTGCAGTGCGGCGTGTCCACCGGCATCCAGGGCTTTTCCTCGCCGGACAGCAAGGGCAACTGGCAGGGACTGGACGTGGACATGTGCCGCGCCATCGCCGCCACCATCTTCAACGACGCCAGCAAGTTCCGCCTGACGCCATTGACGACGCAAGCGCGCTTCACCGCGCTGCAATCGGGCGAGGTCGACGTGCTGACGCGCAACGTCACGCCGACGATGGCGCGCGACACCACGCTGGGGCTGATCAGCACCGGCGTGAACTACTACGACAGCCAGGGCGTGATGGTGTCCGCCAGGCTCGGCGTCAGGAAACTCAAGGAACTGGACGGCGCCACCATCTGCGTGCAGCCCGGCACCGTGACCGAGCTCGACCTGGCCGACTGGTTCCGCGCCAACGGCCTGAAATTCAAGCCGGTGGTGATCGACAAGTACGACGAGATCGTGCGCGCCTTCTCGGCCGGCCGCTGCGACGCCTTCACCTCCGACAAATCGCAGCTGGCCGCCTCGCGCACCACGCTGGAGCACCCTGACAACTACGTGATCCTGGACGAGAACATCGCCAAGAGTCCGCTCGGGCCGATGGTGCGCCAGGGCGACGACAACTGGTTCAACGTGGTGCGCTGGACGCTCAACGCCATGCTGGAAGCGGAGGAATTCGGCGTGACCTCGGCCAACGTCGACAGCCAGCTCAAGAGCACCAATCCCAACGTGCAGCGCATCCTGGGCGTGACGCCGGGCATGGGCAAGAACCTGGGGGTGGATGACAAGTGGGCCTATAACATCGTCAAGCAGGTCGGCAATTATGGCGAGAGCTATGAACGCAACCTGGGCATGGCCAGCGCCATGAAGCTGCCGCGCGGCCTGAACGCGCAATGGCGCGACGGCGGCCAGATGTATGGTTGGCCGGTGCGCTGACGCGCGCATGCCGCGCCGCGGGCCGGGGTCCGAACCCCGACCCGCGGCGTTTTTTTCAGTCGCGCGTTTCCAGCGCCTTGTTGATCCGCAACGCCAGCAGCGTGCAGGCCGTGCCGGACAGCAGATAGATACTGACCGCCACCAGCCCGAAGCGCGCCGACAGCCCCAGCGCCACCAGCGGCGCGAAGGCCGCGCCCACCAGCCAGGCCATGTCGGTGGTGAGCGCCGCCCCGGTGTAGCGGAAACGCTTGCTGAAGTTGGCCGTCACCGTGCCGGACGCCTGGCCGTACGACAATCCCAGCAGCGCGAAGCCGATCAGGATGAAGGCGTCCTGCGCCTTGGGGCTGCCGCCCAGCAGCCACGGCGTGAACAACGCGAACACGCCGATCAGCGCGGCCAGCAGGCCGAGCGTGGTGCGCCGGCCGATGCGATCGGCGATCCAGCCCGAGGCGATGGTGCCCAGGATGCCCAGCCCCGCGCCGATGATCTGCACGATCAGCACGTCGGGAATCTGCTGCGTCGCGCTGACCGCGATCCACGATAGCGGAAACACCGTCACCAGATGGAACAGCGCATAGCTGGCCAGCGCCGCGAACGCGCCCAGGAACAGGTTGTAGCCCTGCTCGCGCACCATCTGCCCGGTGCTGATGGGCTCCAGCTCGCCTTCTTCCATCAGCTGGGTGTATTCCTCCGTCACCACCAGCCGCAGCCGCGCGAACAGGGCCACCACGTTGATGGCGAAGGCCACGAAGAACGGATAGCGCCACCCCCACTCGATGAAGTCGGCCTCGGTCAGCGTCACGTGCAGGAACAGGAACAAGGCGCTGGCGATCATGAAGCCGATGGGCGCGCCCAGCTGTCCCAGCATCGCGTACCAGCCGCGCCGCTTGGGCGGGGCATTCAGCGCCAGCAGCGACGGCAGGCCGTCCCAGGAGCCGCCAAACGCCAGCCCCTGCAGGCAGCGGAACACCGCCAGCAGCACGATGGCGTGCGCGCCGATGACGTCATAGCCCGGCAGGAACGCCATCCCCACCGTGGCGGTGCCAAGCAGGAACAGCGCAATGGTGAGCTTGGTGCCCCGCCCCCAGCGCCGCTGGATCGCCATCGACACCGCGGTACCGATGGGACGCGCGATGAACGCGAACGAGAAAATCACGAAGGCCCACAGCGTGCCTTCCAGTTGCGGCTCGAAGGGAAAGAACACGCGCGGAAACACCAGCACGCAGGCAATGCCGAAGACGAAGAAGTCGAAGTACTCGGAAGCGCGGCCGATCACGACGCCCACCGCGATCTCGCCGGGCGCCACCTTGGCGTGACTGCCCGTTGCGCCTGCCGCGCCCGGGCTCGGCAAAGGAGACGCGTGGCCAGGGTACTGCGTGGTGGTCGCCATGTGAGTGCTCGCTGAAAGGAGGTTTGAAAAACGCCTTGTCTACGCTTTTTTGCAACACACTCGTACGCACATGCATCCGGGACCCGCGGGCCGCGGCGCCATGGCGGCAGGCCCTGCCCCGCACACCTTCGCGTGCGTACTTTTGCTCTTTTTACCCTAGATTTTTCGCGGCTTCCAGCGTAGTGTTGCGTTTAACTCCCACGGTTACGTTTCGGGGTATGGCCATGCCGTCTTTCCCAAGGCTCCGCGGATTGTTGCTGTTCGCCGCCCTGCCGTTGCTCTCCGGATGCAATGCGGTATTGCTCTCGCCATCCGGTGACATCGCGCTGCAGCAGCGCAACCTGATCATCATCTCCACCGGCCTGATGCTGCTGATCATCGTGCCGGTGATCTTCCTGACTTTCCTGTTCGCGTGGCGCTATCGCGCCAGCAACCGCGACGCGCACTACGACCCCGACTGGAACCACTCCACCATGCTGGAGCTGCTGATCTGGGCGGCGCCGCTGCTGATCATCATCGCGCTGGGCGCGCTCACCTGGGTCAGCACCCACCAGCTCGATCCCTACCGGCCGCTGGCGCGCCTGTCCGAAGGCCGCGAGGTTCCTCCCGGCACCAAGCCGCTGGTGGTCGAAGTGGTGGCGCTGGACTGGAAGTGGCTGTTCCTCTATCCCGAACAAGGCGTGGCGGCGGTCAATGAAATGGCCGCGCCGGTCGACCGCCCGATCCAGTTCAAGATCACCTCGTCCACGGTGATGAACTCGTTCTTCATCCCGGCGCTGGCCGGCCAGATCTATGCCATGCCGGGCATGCAGACCACGCTGCACGCGGTCATCAACCACCCAGGCGAATACGAGGGCCTGTCGGCCAACTACAGCGGCGCGGGCTTTTCCGGCATGCGCTTTCGCTTCCACGGCCTGGACCAGCAGGGCTTTGACAAGTGGATCGCCGATGCCCGCGCCTCCGGCGCCACGCTCGGCCGCGACACCTACCTGAAACTGGAACAACCCAGCGAACGCAACCCGGTGCAGCGCTACGCCAGCGTCTCGCCCGGCCTGTTCGACGCCATCGTCAACCGCTGCGTCGAGCCGAACCGCATGTGCATGAAGGACGCCATGGCGATCGACGCCGGCGGCGGCATGGGCATTCCCGGCGCGCGCAACATCGCCAGCCTGGACGAGGCCACGCGCGAACGCCTGGGCCTGGCCGATGCGCCCGTGCGCAAGTATGTCGGCGCCATGTGCACGTCAGCGGCGGAACTGGCGCTGTAGCGGCCGCGCCGCCATGGCGCATCGCGTGAAATCAAGGTATTCCCCCTGGAAACCGAGCCCTGGAAACCGAGATGACTGATCAACCAGACCTCACCAAGCTGATCTTCGGTCGCCTGACCTGGGACGCCATTCCCTTGCACGAGCCCATCCTGCTGGCCACCTTCGCCATGGTGGCGATCGGCGGCATCGCGCTGCTGGGCGCCATCACCTATTACCGCAAGTGGGGCTACCTGTGGCACGAGTGGTTCACCAGCATCGACCACAAGAAGATCGGCATCATGTACATGATCCTGGGGCTGGTGATGCTGCTGCGCGGCTTCGCCGACGCCATCATGATGCGCCTGCAGCAGGCCGTGGCCTTCGGTGATTCCACGGGCTACCTGCCGCCGCACCACTACGACCAGATCTTCACCGCGCACGGCGTCATCATGATCTTCTTCGTGGCCATGCCGCTGGTCACGGGGCTGATGAACTACGTGGTGCCGCTGCAGATCGGCGCGCGCGACGTGGCCTTTCCGTTCCTGAACAACTTCAGCTTCTGGATGACCACCGGCGGCGTGGTGCTGGTGATGATGTCGCTGTTCGTGGGCGAATTCGCCCGCACGGGCTGGCTGGCGTATCCCCCGTTATCGGGCATCGCGCACAGTCCGGACGTGGGGGTCGACTACTACATATGGGCCTTGCAGATAGCGGGGGTCGGCACACTGCTGTCAGGCGTGAACCTGCTGGTCACCATCGTCAAGATGCGCGCGCCCGGCATGTCCCTGATGCGCATGCCGATCTTCACCTGGACCGCGCTGTGCACCAACGTGCTGATCGTGGCGGCGTTCCCGGTACTGACCGCGGTGCTGGCGCTGCTGTCGATGGACCGCTACGTCGGCACCAACTTCTTCACGGCCGACTTCGGCGGCAACGCCATGATGTACGTGAACCTGATCTGGATCTGGGGTCACCCCGAGGTCTACATCCTGATCCTGCCGGCCTTCGGCATCTTCTCGGAGGTGGTCGCCACCTTCTGCCGCAAGCGCCTGTTCGGCTACGCATCGATGGTGTACGCCACGGTGGTGATCACGGTGCTGTCGTACCTGGTATGGCTGCACCACTTCTTCACCATGGGGTCCGGGGCCAGCGTGAACTCGTTTTTCGGGATCACCACGATGATCATCTCGATCCCCACCGGGGCCAAGATCTTCAACTGGCTGTTCACCATGTACCGCGGCCGCATCCGCTTCGAGGTGCCGATGCTGTGGACGCTGGGCTTCATGGTCACCTTCGTGATCGGCGGCATGACGGGCGTGCTGCTGGCGGTGCCGCCCGCCGACTTCGCCCTGCACAACAGCCTGTTCCTGATCGCCCACTTCCACAATGTCATCATCGGCGGCGTGCTGTTCGGCCTGATGGCCGGCATCACCTACTGGTTCCCCAAGGCCTTCGGCTACAAGCTCGATCCGTTCTGGGGCAAGTGTTCGTTCTGGTTCTGGCTGGTGGGCTTCTACTTCGCCTTCATGCCGCTGTACGTGCTGGGGCTGATGGGCGTGACGCGGCGCGTCAACCACTTCGAGGACATGTCGCTGCAGATCTGGTTCCAGGTGGCCGCGTTCGGCGCCTTCCTGATCGCCATCGGCATCGCCTGCTTCCTGATCCAGCTGGTGGTGAGCTACCGCCGCCGCGAATCGCTGCGCGACTTCAGCGGCGACCCATGGGACGGCCGCACGCTGGAATGGTCGACGTCGTCGCCGCCGCCCAACTACAACTTCGCCTTCACGCCGCGCATCCATGACCAGGATGCCTGGTGGCAGATGAAGCAGCACGGCTACCAACGCCCGCAGGCCGGCTTCATCCCCATCCACATGCCCAAGAAC
This sequence comes from Achromobacter xylosoxidans, assembly GCF_001457475.1. NCBI lineage: Bacteria > Pseudomonadati > Pseudomonadota > Betaproteobacteria > Burkholderiales > Alcaligenaceae > Achromobacter > Achromobacter xylosoxidans. Next base: position 5,665,201 of record NZ_LN831029.1, read on the forward strand.
ACCTGGGCCGGCATCGTGCTGGCGGCGATCAGCGTGGTGATGGGCTTCGCGCTGATCTGGCACATGTGGCCGCTGGCGGTGCTGTCGTTCGCCGCGCTGATCATCGTGTCCATCGTCCACACCTTCAACTACAAGCGCGAGTACTACGTGCCGGCCGACGAGGTCGTGCGCACGGAGGACGCCCGCACCCACCTGTTGGCGAAACATGTCTGATACCCTGGCCCCCACCCTGCCCGGCGGCAGCGCGCCGCCCGCCGAGCCCGTGTTCCACGTGGCCGGCGAACACCACCCGAAGAACGGCACGCTGCTGGGCTTCTGGGTGTACCTGATGAGCGACTGCCTCATCTTCGCCTGCCTGTTCGCCACCTACGGCGTGCTGGGGCGCAACTACGCCGCCGGCCCGTCGGGCGCCGACCTGTTCGACCTGCCGCTGGTGGCGGTCAACACCTCGCTGCTGCTGCTGTCGTCCATCACCTATGGCTTCGCCATGCTGGAGATGCGGCGCAACCGGGTCGGCGCCACGCAGGGCTGGCTGGCGGTCACCGGCCTGCTGGGGCTGGGCTTCCTGTCGCTGGAACTGTATGAGTTCGCGCACCTGATCCACCAGGGCGCCGGGCCGCAGCGCAGCGCCTTCCTGTCGTCGTTCTTCACGCTGGTCGGCACGCACGGGCTGCACGTCACGTTCGGCATCGTCTGGCTGGTGACGATGATGGTGCAGGTGCGCATGCACGGCCTGATCCCCGAGAACCGCCGCCGGCTGATGTGCCTGTCGATGTTCTGGCACTTCCTGGACCTGATCTGGGTCGGCGTGTTCACCTTTGTCTACCTGATGGGAGTGCTGCCATGAACGCGCATGCCGACCACGCCGGCCACGGCCACGATCACGGCCATCACGACGATGACGACGGCGCCGCCCATGGCACCCTGAAAAGCTACGTCACCGGCTTCGTGCTGGCGGCCATCCTGACCGCGATCCCGTTCTGGCTGGTGATGGACCGGGTGTTCGCCAGTTCGCGCACCACGGCGCTGGTGATCCTGGCGTTCGCGGTGGTGCAGATCGTGGTGCACATCATCTATTTCCTGCACATGGATACCAAGTCCGAAAGCGGCTGGAACATGTTGGCGTTAATATTCACGCTGGTGCTGGTCGTGATCACGCTCAGCGGATCCATCTGGATCATGTACCACTTGAACTCCAACATGATGCCCATGTCGGTCCACGACATGCGGAATATGCCCTGACGTGATGGCGGCAACAAAAGACTCTACGCATTCCGGCGACACCCCCCGCAATCCCCGCAGCGCAACCACCCTGGCCGTCCTGGGCGTGGTTGCGGTCGCGCTGTTCGCGGGGCTGTGCGCCCTCGGTACCTGGCAGGTGCACCGCCTGGCCTGGAAGCAGAACCTGATCGCGCAGGTGGAACAGCGGGCCCATGCCCCCGCCACCCCCGCTCCCGCGCGCGCCGACTGGCCCGGGCTGACCGCGGACAATGCCGAATACCGCCGCGTGTCCGCCAGCGGCGCCTACCAATATGACAAGCAGACGCTGGTCCAGGCCGCCACCGAGCTGGGCAGCGGCTACTGGGTCATGACGCCGCTGCAACTGGCGGACGGCGGCGGCACGGTGCTGGTCAACCGCGGCTTCGTGCTGCCCGAGTGGCGCAAGCGCCAGGCCGCCGGCCAGGCCGAGGCCGACGCCGGCCCGGTCAAGGTCGACGGCCTGCTGCGCATGGGCGAACCGGGCAACGGCTTCCTGCGCAACAACGATCCGGCCGCCAACCTCTGGTATTCGCGCGACCTGCCGGCCATCGCCAGCGCGCGCGGCCTGGGCGACGTGGCGCCCTACTTCATCGATGCCGACGCCGCGCCGGGCGCGGGCCGCGATCCAACCCAGGCGCCGGTGGGCGGCCTGACGACGCTGACCTTCCCCAACAACCACCTGGTCTACGCCATCACCTGGTACGCCCTGGCCGCCATGATCGTCCTCGGCGCCGGCATCGTGGCGCGCGAAGAACGGCGGCTGCGCGCGCGCCAGTGATCCATGCCCGATCCGGCGCGCATGCCGGATCGGACCAGGGCCTGGCAGTGAATACCCGACCGCCGCCACCCGCCTGAGCGGGCGTATCCCGGCCGCGGTCTCGCGGCCGCCAGCCCGTCAACGGCGCGCCTCCCGCCACGTTTCTAAAGCGCAGCGCCGCCCGCCCCATTTCTCGAGCGCGGCGCCTCTCGCTTCGGCAGTCCGCTACTTACCTCTCACGTCCGCGCGTCGGCTGTCGGCCAGTCGCCGCGCCGATTGCCCACGCATTGCCCCACGCTGGCCGCGCGCTTTCCCGGCCGGCAGGTCATCGCGCGTCCGGCACTAACCGTTGTGGCGAACTCGTCTCAGATCGGTCTTAGAACACCTCAGGATAGCCGGCACTTGGCCGAACTTACCCGAGAATGGGCCCATGCAATCAAGACAGGCATTCCCGGGGAGTTCGCTCCCCTGCCCGTCGATGGTTCTTCCCCATTGCCCACCCTAGGAACTCTCACAATGAAAAAAAAGCTGCTCGCGGCCGCGGTGTTGACGACCCTGGCCAGCGTCGCCCAGGCGGCGACGTCCGTAACGCTCTACGGCCTGATCGACACCGGCATTGGCTACAACAGGATCACGGGCGACGTAAACGGCGCTGACTACTCTGGCAGCCGCATCGGCATGATCAATGGCGTGCAGGCGGGCTCGCGGTGGGGCCTGCGCGGCACCGAGGATCTGGGCGACGGCCTGCGCGCCGTGTTCCGCCTGGAAAATGGCTTCAACTCGGCCGACGGCAGCCGCCTGCAACAAGGCCGGATGTTCGGTCGCCAGGCCACCATCGGCCTCGCCGACGACGCCTGGGGTTCCGTGGATTTCGGCCGCCAGACGTCCGTCGGCTCCCTCCTTCTCGCAGACATCAACCCGTTCCGCACCACTTTCACGCAGGCCAGCATCGGCACGACCTTCAGCGCCGCCAACACCATGCGCTGGGACAACATGGTCCTGTACCGCAGCCCCTGGACGGACGGCTTCCAGTTCGCCGTGGGCTACTCCTTCAATGTCGACGGCACCGACAAGGAGCAAAGCGGTTTCCGCACCGCCGACAATGCCCGCGGCATCACCGCCGGCCTGCGCTATGCGAATGGCCCGCTGAACATCGTGCTCACCTTCGACCAGCTCAATGGCTCCAATCTGGCCAGCGTAGACGCCTTTGGCGATCCGATCGATCACAACGCCACGCCGCGCCAGTACGCCGTGGGCATGTCCTACGACCTGGAAGTGGTCAAGCTGGCTGCGGCTTATGGGCGTACCACCGATGGCTGGTTCGTCGGCCAGGATCTGCCGGCGGGCGTGCGCGGCAAGCAGGCCGCCGGCGCCACGCGGCGCAGTGAAAAGCTGTTCGGCACCAATCGCTACGAGGAAGGCTTCAGGGCCAACTCCTACATGCTGGGCGCCACCGTCCCGCTTGTCGGCGGCGGCAGCGTGTTCGGCGCGTGGCAACACGCCTCGGCCTCCAGCGACGCCCTGACCGGCGATGACGCCAACATGGATATCTGGAGCCTGGGCTACACCTACGACCTGTCCAGCCGCACCAACCTGTATGTCTACGGCTCGTATGGCAAGAACTATGCGTTCATCGAAGGCCTCAAGAGCACGGCGGGCGGCGTCGGTATCCAACACCGGTTCTAGCAGGCTCGCCCCAGGAAATAGAAGTCCCGACCCCTTTCGGAGTCGACGCATCGCGGGGTCCCGTGCCCACGGCGCGACTCCCTTTCTTCCCTCTTCCCTTCAGGAATCTTCCACATGAAAAAGACATTGCTCGCAGCCGCCATGCTGGCCACTTTCGCCGGCGCCGCCCAGGCGGAAACGTCAGTCACGCTCTACGGCATCATCGATACCGGTATCGGCTACAACAAGGTCTCCGGCACGAGTTCCATCATGGACGAAACCGGCGCAACCAGGGATGTGGACTTTGGCGGCAGCAGGATCGGCATGATCAACGGTGTTCAGGCCGGCTCGCGCTGGGGCCTGAAGGGCTCCGAAGACCTGGGCGATGGCCTGCGCGCCATGTTCACGGTCGAAAGCGGCTTCGACTCGGGCGACGGCACGCAGCAGCAGAACCGCCTGTTCAATCGCCAGGCCACCGTCGGCCTGGCCAACGACGCCTGGGGCTCGGTGGAGTTCGGCCGGCAGACCACCGTCGGCGGCACCTTCCTGGCTGAAATCGATCCGTTCTACACCAGCTTCACCCAGGCCAATATCGGCACGACCTTCAGCGCGGCCAACACCATGCGCTGGGACAACATGATCATGTACCGCAGCCCCTGGACCGACGGCTTCCAGTTCGCGCTGGGGTATTCCTTCAATGTCGACACCACCGACAAGAACCAGAGCGGCTTCCGCACCGCCGACAACGCCCGCGGCATCACCGCCGGCCTGCGCTATGTGAATGGCCCGCTGAACGTGTCGCTGACCTACGACCAGCTGAACAGTTCGAACCAGGCTCGCGACCTCGCTTCGAACGGCCGCGAGCGCATCATCAACGGCCATCCGGTCGAATTCGACCACGACCTCACTCCGCGCCAATACGCCTTGGCAGTCTCGTACGATCTGGAAGTCGTGAAGCTGGCCGCGGCCTATGCACGCACCACCAACGGCTGGTTCGTCATGCAGGATCTGCCGGTGGGCTCGCTCAACGAAGACTACGGATCCTACAGCTACATCGACGGTTTCAAAGCCAACTCCTATATGCTGGGCGCCACGCTGCCGCTGGGCGGCGCAAGCAGCCTGTTTGGTTCGTGGCAACATCTCGCCTCCACCGACAGCGACGATCCCAAGATGAACGTCTGGAGCGTGGGCTACACCTACGACCTGTCCAAGCGCACCAGCGTCTACGCCTACGGCTCGTATGGCAAGAACTATGCGCTGGTTGAAGGCCTCAAGAGCACCGCAGGCGGCGTCGGCGTGCGTCACCTGTTCTGATCCGTTTCCCGCGCCGGCCAGGCCGGCGCGGCAACTTGTCCGCGCCCGGGGCGCATCCGCGCAGCTTCATGCGGATGCGCCCTTTCTCCATCCCCACTCGGGGTTAACCCCCTTGCGCCGCCGAAAATAACCAGAAATTCGTGATTTTTGCCAGAAAATAGGACTTTTTGACCTACAATAGCGGCCGGGAACACCGCTGGGCGTCATGCTCAGCGTGCTGTTCCCTTTCTTTTTGTCTCTTCCTTTCCCTTCACTACAGGAGTCCCACGGATGAAAAAGACGCTGCTCGCAGCCGCAATGTTGACCACTTTTGCAGGCGTCGCTCAGGCAGAAACGTCAGTCACTCTCTATGGTGTCATCGACACCGGCATTGGCTACAACAAGATCAAGGGCAATGGCTATGACGGCAGCAAGCTCGGCATGATCAACGGCATCCAGGCCGGCTCCCGCTGGGGCCTGCGCGGATCCGAAGACCTGGGCGATGGCCTGCGCGCCGTGTTCACACTGGAAAGCGGTTTCGATTCGGGCAACGGCACCCGCGGCCAGAGCGGCCGCCTGTTCGGCCGCCAGGCCACCATCGGACTGGCCAGCGACGCCTGGGGCACGATCGAATTCGGCCGCCAGGCCACCGTCGGCTCGAACTACCTGGCCGACATCGATCCCTTCTACACCAGCTACACCCAATCGAACCTGGGCCTGGGTTTCAGCGCGGCCAACACCATGCGCTGGGACAACATGGTGATGTACCGCAGCCCCTCGATGAGCGGCTTCCAGTTCGCCGCGGGCTATTCGTTCAACGTCGACGATACCAACAACGACGAAACCCATTTCCGCACCAACGACAATTCGCGTGGCATCACCGCCGGCCTGCGCTACGTGGAAGGGCCGGTCAACGTCACGCTGACCTACGACCAGCTCAATGGCTCGAACCGCGCGTCGATCGATCATGACGCCACGCCGCGCCAGTACGCGGTGGGCCTGTCGTACGACCTGGAAGTGGTGAAGCTGGCGGCCGCCTATGGCCGCACCACCGACGGCTGGTTCGTCGGCCAGGACCTGCCGGCCGGCACGCCGTTCAGCGACGAGTTCGGCACCAACCGCTACGTCGACGGCTTCAAGGCCAACGCCTACATGCTGGGCGCGACGATGCCGGTGGGCGGGGCCAGCAGCCTGTTCGCGTCGTGGCAGCACGTGTCGCCGTCCAACGATCGCCTGACCGGCGGCGACGCCAACATGAACGTCTGGAGCGTGGGCTACACCTACGACCTGTCCAAACGCACCAACCTGTACGCCTATGGTTCGTACGGCAAGGACTACGCGTTCATCGATGGCCTCAAGAGCACCGCGGCCGGCGTCGGCATCCGCCACGTGTTCTAAGGCGGGGGATCGCGCCGGCGCAGCCGGCGCCCCGGCGGCTCGCCGTAGGCGCGCCGGTACATGGCGATGAAGGCGCTGTCGCTGGCATAGCCCACGGCATGCGCCACCTCGGTCACCGAGGCGCCTTCGGCCAGCCGGGCCCGCGCCATCAACAGGCGGCATTGCGCGCGCCAGCGGGTGAACGACAGGCCGGTTTCGGCCAGGAACACCCGCGCCAGCGTGCGGCCGCTGGCCCCCACCCGCCGGCCCCATTCGTCGATCGACAGCGGGCAGGCCGGATTCTCCAGCAATTCACGCGCGATGGGCGCCAGCCGCCGGTCGCGCGGCATCGGCAGATGCAGCGGCGCCGTCGGCGCCGCCGCCAGCTCGTCCAGCAACGCGCCCACCAGACGCTGGCGCGGCGCATCCAGGGCCGCGTCGGACGGCCATTGCGTCACGCGCACGATCAGTTCGCGCAAGAGCGGATTGACGTCCAGGATCGCCGGCTCCCGTGGCAGGTCCGGGTAGGCGCGCACATCGAAATACAGGCTGCGATAGGCGAACGTGCCCTGCATGGCCGTGCGATGCACGCAACCGGCCGGCAGCCAGGCAGCCTGCAGCGGCGCCAGCTGCCCGACCCGGTCGGCCAGGTACAGCGTCACCCCGCCTTCCGCTTGATAAAGCAATTGGGCGCGCTGGTGCGCGTGCCAGTCCGAGGCATGCTCGCGCGTGTCGATCGCCATGCCCACGATGGGGCAGGCGACGAGGTCGGGGTCCTCGACGGCGGGAAGCGTATAGATGGGCATGTCCGATTGGCGATATTTTATGGCGCGATGTCGTGATTTTGCGCGCCGTGGCGCGCCTACGCTAGCGTCTTTTTGCTTGACGGCGACACCATGTCTTCCCCCTCCTCCTCATCCGGCCCGCGCGCGCTGCCCCCGCCCTGGCTCGTCATTGCGCTGCTGGCGCTGCCGCAGGTCGCCGAGACCATACTCGCGCCCGCGCTGCCTGACCTGGCGCGCCACTGGCGCCTGGATGCCGCGGCCACGCAGCCGGTCATGGGCATCTTCTTCGTCGGCTTTGCCGCCGGGGTGCTGCTGTGGGGCCATCTGGCCGACACCCGCGGGCGCCGCCCGGCGATGCTGGCCGGCCTGGCACTGGGGCTGGCGGGCACCTTGTGCGCGCTGGCCGCGCCGGCCTATCCCTGGCTGCTGGCCGGCCGTTTCCTGCAGGCGCTGGGGCTGGCGGCGTGTTCGGTGGTGACGCAGACCGTGCTGCGTGATTGCCTGGACGGCCCACGGCTGACCCATTACTTCGTCACGCTGGGCACGGTGCTGGCGTGGTCGCCGGCCGTCGGGCCGCTGACGGGCCAGGTGTTGGCCGACGGACACGGCTACGGCGGCGTGCTGGCCGCGATCGCGGTGGTGGTGGCGCTGCTGCTGGGAGCGGTCGCCTGGCGCTGGCGCGAAACCCGGCCGGCGCCGACCGGCGCCGTGCCGCTGGCCGCGCTGGCGCGCCGGATGCTGACCGACGGCGCGTTGCGCCTGGCGGTGCAGCGGGTGGCGGGACTGAACCTGCTGGTATTTTCGTTCTACGCGGCGGGACCGTTCATGACGGGTTCGCTGCCCGGCCTGGGCTTTGGCTGGGTGGGCCTGGGCGTGGCGCTGGCCGGCAGCCTGGGCGCGGCCTGCAACCGCCGCCTGCCCGCGACGGCGAGCGCCGCGATCCGGGTGCGGTATGGCCTGCGCTGCGTCGCGCTGGGCGCGGCGGCGCAGGCGCTGGCCATGGCGTGGCGGCCGCAGCCCGGCTGGCTGTGGGCCGCCGCGGCCTTGCCCGTGTTCATCGGCTACGGCCTGGCGATACCCAATCTGCTGGGACCGGCGCTGCGTCGCTATGGCCATTGCCTGGGCCGCGCCGGCGCATTGTTCGGCCTGGCCTACTACAGCCTGCTGGGACTGGGATTGGCGGCCACGTCGTGGCTGCCGTTCGATACGCCGCTGCCGTTGAGCGCGGCCTGGCTGGCCGTCGCATTGTGGCTGTTGGCGGCGCGTGAACGTGATTAGCGCGGCCAGGCGGCCGGCCACCGCTTGCCAGCCAACCTTTACCGCGTCTGCGGGCGCTGGCGGCCCTTGCGCGCCGGTGGCGCCTCGACCGCCAGCCCCTCTGCGCGCCAGTCGGGAAAACCGGCGTCCAGCCGCCGCGCGCGCAGGCCATGGGCGCGCAGCGCGGTGACGGCATCGGACGACAGCACGCAGAAGGGGCCGCGGCAATAGGCCACGATCTCATGGTCGGCCGGCAGCTCTTCGAGCCGCTTGAGCAGTTCGTCCGCGGGAATGTTGATGGCGCCGGGCAGGTGCCCCTGCGCGAATTCGTCGGCGGGCCGCACGTCGAGCAGCGTCATGCTGCCTTCGCCCAGGCGGCTCAGCAGTTCGTCGCGCGATATGGCTTCGAGTCCGTCGCGCCGGTCCTGGCTGTCGGCCACCAGGCGCCGCATCTCGCCGCGATTGTGCTGCGCCACCGCGTCCAGGGCGTTGAGCAGGCCGGCGATCGGCGCGGAGCCAAGCCGGTAGTACACGTGCTTGCCCTCGCGCCGCGTGACGACGAAGCCGGCGCGGCGCAACTGTTGCAGGTGCTGCGAGGCATTGGCCACCGACAGTCCCGACAATTCGGCCAGCCGCTCGACCGGCCGCTCGCCCTGCGCGATATGCTCCAGCAGGATCAGGCGATGGGCGTTGCCCAGGGTGCGGGCGAGTTCGGCCAATTCGGCGGCAAGGGGGGGCTGGACGGAAGGCGCGGTCATTGGCGGCGATCTTAGCATTGCGCCTGCACCCGTCTGCTCCTTGGACGCCTCCCCGGCATGTCCGCGGCGTGACGATGCAATGAACGCGAAACACGGCGCTGTCATCATTGGATACTTCTCGGATCAACCCCCCAAATCCATGTCCCGCATGCCTGCTTCCGACCTGCCCCGTCCGTTCACCGCTCGCTGGCGCCCCGCGCTGCGGATCCTGGCCCTGGCCACGCTGCCGCTGCTGCTGGCCGCCTGCAACGGCGGCGGCGACGACGATGACGACGACACCAGCCCCCCGGTGGCGCAGAATCCGGCGCCGCCGGCGGACACGCGCAACCAGGCCTACCTGGCGGCCAAGGCCGGCGACGTGATCCAGGTGCGCATCGAGGAACTGCGGCCGACGCAGGCCGCGATCGGCTACGACCAGATCTACTACAAGCTGGGCCGCTGGCAAGGCGACTTCAATCGCGCCACCTGGGCGGCCGACCCGGTCAAGCAACTGGACTACCTGAACCGCACGGTCGGCAAGAAGTTCAGCGACTATTGCGAGGACATGGGCGCCACCACCTCCCAGGCCTTCACATCGATTGCGCAATTGCGGGCGGCGCGCCTGGACCAGCCGGCCACCTTCAGCTGCACCGCCGCCATGGGCGCCGATCCCGCCAACCTGAAGACCGTGGTGGTCGGCTGGGACGGCAATCTGTACCTGACCGACGGCCACCACACCTTCTCGTCGCTGCGCGAGATCGCCGATGGCGGGCCCAAGCTGCCGGTGTGGGTCAAGGTCGATGCCAACTACAGCGGCGTCGGCAGCGCCGCGGCGTTCTGGCAACGCATGGTCGACGAACGCAAGGCCTGGCTGCGCGACGGCCAGAACCAGCCCATCACGGTGGACCAGCTGCCGACGCGGCTGGGCATCGCCAATGCGCAGGAAGCCGGCGGCATGCAGGAAGACCGCTACCGCTCGCTGGTGTACTTCACCCGCGACATCGCCTACAGCAACGGCAACCTGCCGGAGTTCGCGGAATTCCTGTGGGGCGACTGGCTGCGCCGGCAGGTGGCCGGCGGCCAGTTGCCGGGCCTGGACCAGTACGCCATGATGGCGCCGTCCACGCCCGCGCAGATCCTGACCGTGAGCACGCTGAATGCGTCGCTGGCCTCCACCGGCGCCAACGATGGCTACGCCGCCGCGGTGCGCAACGCCGCGCTGAAGATGAGCGCGCTGGCCGACAACGACATCGTGTTCCAGGACCGCACGGCCGCCAGCCTGGGCCGCATCCAGCTGGTGGCGGGCGCCCCCAGCGGCTCGCCCACCAAGAAGGCGCGCGATACGCTCGAAGAACTGCCGCGCAACGACGTCAAGGCCGACGCATCGCCGGAAGGCTCGCCGCGCGGCGCCGGCAAGCTGTGGTTCGCGGTCAACTACCGCGCCTGCGGCAAGCCCGCCGCCGGCACCTGCTGGGGCTGGTAGGCGCGGGGCCGCCTCAGCGGTCGACCTGCATGGCCGGCCGCGCCTGCACCTTGCCCAGCCAGGCCTGCACCTTGGGGTGGGCCGCGATCGGCGCCCCCAGCATCGCGCTGTAGCCGATCACCGACCCCACCACCAGGTCGGCCAGCGAATACTCGGCGCCCAGCATCCACGGCTGGCGCGCCAGGTGGCCCTCCAGCACCGCCAGCAGCGAATCCAGGTCTGCCAGCGCCCGCTCCGCCTGGCGCGGATCGCGTTGGCCTTCATCGCCATGGCCGAGGTGGAACAGGCGCCACAGCACCGCGCCATACGACACATAGGACCACGCGCACCAGGACATGGCGGCCAGCCGTTGCGGCGTGCCCGCGGCGGGCCACAGGCCGCGCTCGACGCCCCAGTGCTCGCCCAGCCACAGCTGGATCGCCAGCGCCTCGAACAGCGGCGCGCCGTCCACGGTCAGCGTCGGCACCTTGCCGTTCGGATTGATCGCCAGGAACTCGGGCCGGCGCTGTTCGCCGGCGCGGATGTCGACCTTCACGCGTTCGTGCGGGACTTGCAGCTCGGCCAGGGCGGCGGCGATCGGGGAGGCGCTGGACTGGGGGTGCCAATAGAAGACGATGGACATGAAGAACTCCGGTTTTCAGGGATTCCCGCCGCGGCCCCATGGCCGCTGGCGATGGCGTGAACTGTAGAATCCATTGCGGACAGTTTCCGCCCTCGATTCGTTTTATCGTCACCGCCATGCTCGCTTCCAGCAACCGACTCCTGCGCCTGCTTTCCCTGCTGCAGACCCGCCGCCACTGGGCCGGCGGCGAACTGGCGCAGACGCTGGAAATCCACCCCCGCACATTGCGGCGCGACATCGACAGGCTGCGCGAGCTGGGCTACCCGATCCAGGCCAGCAGCGGCGTGGCGGGCGGTTATGCGTTTCGCGCGGGCAACGCCCTGCCGCCTTTGCTGCTGGATGACGACGAGGCGCTGACGGTGGCGATCACGCTGCGCACCGCGGCCACCGGTTCGGTGGGTGGCGCCGAGGAAGCGGCGTTGCGCGCGCTGGTGAAACTGGAACAGGTCATGCCTGCCAGGCTGCGCCACAAGGTGGATGCGCTGCGCACGGCGCTGGTGCCGGTGCCGCGCGCCGGTCCGCTGATCGATGCCAGCCAGCTGGCCGCCCTGGCTGCCGCCTGCCGCGACCAGCTGCGCGTGCATTTCGACTATACCGACGGCCGTGGACAGGCCACCAGCCGCCAGGTCGAGCCGCAGGGGCTGGCCCATACGGGCTATCGCTGGTATCTGGTGGCGTGGGATCCGGCGCGCGCGGACTGGCGCACCTTCCGGCTCGATCGTATCGCGGGCGCAGTGACCCCGGGCGCGCATTTTGCGCCACGCCCGCCGCCCGATGGCGGCGACCTGCGCGCCTACGTGGCGCGATCGGTGGGGCAGGCCGCCAACGGCGAAGAGGCGCGCATCGTCCTTCATGCCACGCGCGCGGCGATGACCGCGCGCATTCCGGCAGCCGTCGGCGAGATCGACGCCCTGGACGACGATCGCTGCCTGCTACGCTGCTCGGGCCAGTCGCTGGATGCGCTGGCGTACTGGCTGATGGCCTTGGAAGTGGAGTTCGATGTGCTGGCGCCCGCCGCGCTGGCGTTGCGCCTGCGCACCGCGGCAGAGCGCGTCGCGCGCATGCTGCAACGGCGGGAGACCGCGCCGGGCAGCCTGCCGGACGGCCCTGCCGGCGGCTGACGGCCCGGGCCGGGCGCGCTCAGCCGGCGTGCTCGACCTGCCTGGCCTGTTCGGCCTTGGCCAATTGCTGCAGGACCAACGATACCTTTTCCGCGACCTTGAGCTTGTCGGCCGCGGACATGGCGTCGTATTCCGCCTTGGAAATGCCGAGCGATGCCAGCGCGGCGTAGAACATCTTTTCCTGCAGCGACATGGAAGCGTAGTCCATGAACTCGCGCTCGGCGGCCGACGCGACCGGCGCCGCTCCCTTGACGCCACCGGCCAGGGCCGAAGCGCCGCGTTGCTGCGCGTCGGTGAACGCCGCGCGGAACGCATCGCCGCTGGCGGCATCAGACGTACGGAAGCCGGCCCGGTTGGCGGCGTTACTGGCATTCACGGCGATCATGGGGAAACCTTTATGCGGGTCATCTCGATGGTCCGCAAGTTACCCCGTCCAACGGCCGGCCGAAGCGCCGGACTGAGGGCCGATCCGGTTGCTTATCCGTAGATTGCGGCCCGTGCGCGCCGGCTGCCGTTCGAGTATCTTGTGACTCCCACGCACATACCGGAGCGCGCGCCGCCATGAGTCTCGACCCGAACCCCACTTCCCTCCCTTCCGCCTCCGTCGCCCCGCCCGCCGACGTGTTCCTGCAATTCCTGGTGAACCTGGTGAACAACGGCGGCCAGCTCAAGAGCATCGGCGTCACGTTGCAGATGGGCGGCATGCTGGTGTCGGGTTCGATCGTGTCGGGCGCGGAGTATTTCGACCGCTTCGCCGAAACCTTCTCCGACTCGCTCTCCGACATGGACACACAGGCGCGCCAATCGGTGCGCACGTCGCTGGCGGAACTGGGCGACGTGTTCCGCCTGCCGCAGCCGGCCGAGCCCCTGCCCAACTACATCCACCTGGTGGATGCGCTGTTCTTCACCGCCGACGGCACGCCGATCGCCGGCCAGCCCACGCTCTGGCGTGGCCGCAGCAGCGCGGTGGACGGTTTCATCCTGGGCCGCCTGCAGTCCGAATAAGCCGTGCCAACCGGGGCCGGCGTGGGCCGAAGACGCCGCCGCGCCCCGCCGGGCTGCCGGTCAGCGCTCGGTCCAGCTGGGCCGGGCGGTGCAGGCATGGAAGCTTCGCCAGGCATCGCCGTCGGCCTGCAACCAGACGTCCAGGCATTGCGCGCTGATCGGCGCCGACAGGACCGTGCCGCGGAACAGCAGGCCGGGCCGCGGCCGCAGCCAGACGAAATCGTGCATGTCTTCGATGTCGTCGATCGTCACCTGCAGCTTGGCGGCCGTCGCGCATTCCATGAGGGAGTCGAAGCGGCGCTGCAGCGCGCGGTCGGCGCCAAGGCCGCGAGGAATGCGCAGTGTCAGGCCGGTCACGCGCATGACACCGCTGGCCACCGGCTTGCCGCCGCAACTGGCCGGCAGCAGCCGCGCGCGCAGGCTGGCGCGGAATTCGGTGTGGCAGGCCAGCACGTGCGCCTGCGGCAGCAGACGCCGGAACAGCGGCACGCTGAAGGTCAGGCGCCGGGTGGCCAGTTGCAGCGGCGTGTTGCCGGCCGCCGGGCCAAGGCAGAGATGATCGCGCGACACGCTGATATCGAGATCGGCGCACAGCCGCCGCGCCACGTCGGTGCCGTCCGGCACGGTCAACGCGTGTTCGAAGGACAGGTCGAGCGGGGCGGGCAGCCTGGCCGCGAAGGCCACCGCGGCCCGCAGGCGGGCCCGCTGCGCCATGAGGCCCGGGCTGCCGCTGCGCAACGGCGTGATGCTGTCCGCGACCGCGTATTCATGCACCTGGCCCTGCGCCGTGAACACGGGCTGGAACCGCAGGAACAGGGATTCCTCGCGTGGCGGCCAACGGCGAGCGGCATCACGCATGGCGCGGCCTGGCCGCAGATGCCGGCCAGGAACGGCGCGCGGGGGGAAACATCATGGAACCTCGTGTGAGCGCGGTGGCGCCGGGATTCCGGCCGCGGCGCGGCGGGCGGAAGACAGAATCTGGTACGAGGACGATGTTGCCAAAGGCACAGCGGCGATTGAACAAGAAAATTCTCAATCGCGGCGCGCGCACACCGCGGGAGCGGCGGGGCCACCGCTGGCCCCGGCGATCGCCTCACGCCCGAGCGAACGGATCAAGCGACAATGACTGTCCCCAATTTTTGAGATTCTTCTTATGGTCCGAATCCGCAAACGTCGATACGATTCCGTCTTACGCCCTGGCTTCGAAACATTTTGGTTCAAGTCCGGATCCTGGTGCAGAATAATCCGTATGCCGTCCCGGCCAACCTGACTGCGCCTCGCATGCAAAGACTCCGCATCGTCATCGCCGATGACCATCCGCTCGTGCTGATGGGCATGACCGACCTGCTGAACAAGGACCTGAGCTTCGACGTCGTGGCGACGCTGGCCAGCCCCACCGCGCTGGTGGAGCACATGAAGCGCGATCTGCCGCAAGTCGTCATCACCGATTATTCGATGCCGGGCGACGAGATCTACGGCGACGGCATCCGCCTGGTCAAGTACCTGATCCGCCACTTTCCCGGCGCCCGCATCGTCGTGCTGACCATGGTGTCCAATCCCATGATCATTTCGGCGCTGTACGACGCCGGCGTCGAGGCCGTGGTGTTCAAGCGCGACGACCTGGGCGAGATCGTCACCGCGCTGCACGCGCTGCAGCTGGGCCGCAAATACTATCCTCCCGGTTTCCAGCGCGAGGGTTCGCTGGCCGCGCGCCACAAGTTCATCGGCGAGCGCATCAACAGCCTGTCGCCCAAGGAATTCGAGGTGCTGCGGCATTTCATCCGCGGCGAATCGATGATGCAGGTGGCCGACAGCCTCAAGCGCAGCGTCAAGACCGTCAGCGGCCAGAAGATCTCCGCCATGCGCAAGCTGAACGTGCAGACCGACCAGGAACTGGTCGCCTTCTGTGTCGAAAGCGGCATGTTCCAATAAGGGTTCGAACAACCCGATTGAGTAGATGGGCATGACGCAGCAATCCATGGACGTCGTCAGCGGCCTGGCGGTGGACCGCCAGGCCATGCAGGCGATGATCGACCAGGCGCAGGATAGGCCGCTGGCCTTCGAGGATTGCGATTTCGAGCAAGCCGACTTTTCCCGGCTGGACCTGCGCGGCGCCCGCTTCACCGCCTGCGCCATCGCCGGCGCCTCGTTCCAGGGCGCCACGCTGGCCGACACCGTCTGGCGGCGCTGCCGTGGCGGGCACGCCGTCTTCGCCTCGGCCGATGCCAGCGACGCGATCTTCGAGCATTGCGACCTGAACAACGCCAGCTGGCGCCGCGCGCGGCTGGCGGCGGCCCGCTACACCGGCTGCAAACTCACGGGCGCCGACTTCGACGGCATCGCCTGCCTGGGCTGGACGCTGGAGGACTGCCTGCTGGTGGGCGCGCTGGTGCGCGGCATCTCGTTTCGCAAGAGCGAATTGCGGCAGCTGGACTTTTCCGATGCCGACCTGAGCGGCAGCGACCTGCGCGATACGGTGTTCCACGGCGGCAGCCTGCGCCATGCCACCCTCAAGAACGTGCGCTTCGAGGGCGCCGACCTGCGCGAGGCCGACCTGGGCGGCATCGACCTGTCAGCGGCCGCCAGGCTGGCCGGGGCGGTGATCTCCAAGACCCAGGCGGCGGCGCTGCTGGCGGAACTGCGCATCACCGTCATCTGACGCCGGCTCCCTGCGCATGCGCCAGGCGGGGGCTGGCCGCCGACAGGCCAGCCACCGGCCAAGCCACCGGGCCGGCTGCCCATGCGCACCGACGAGGACATGGCGGCGGACTTCCGCGTCTGAGCGCGCCCCTGCGTCAGGCGCCGGACAGGCCCATGGCCGGATCGCTTACCGTGTGCGCGCCGGTCTCGACGCGACCGGCGAAGCGGCGATAGAACGCCGGGTCGCTGGAGCAGGTGACGGCAAAGTCGTACCACTGGCCGCTGGCCGCCAGCGTCCAGTGGCGGGAGGCCTTGCCGCCGCCCGCCACCTCCAGCGCCACCGGCGCGTCCTGGCGATAAGCCTGCGGCGTGACGGTGAAGGTGCAGGCCTGGGCGCCGGTGTTGAGGAACTCGGCATAGACCTCGCCATTGGCGATGTCGTAACAGACCCTGATCTCGGGCAGCGAGCCGCTGTCGGCGATGCGGTTGGTGTCGCCCTTGAAGTGGCGGTGATAGCCATTGGGGCCCAACACCCACAGGTCGTACATGCCCAGGTTGTCCTGCAGCGCGTTCCAGGTGTCGGACAGCGTCTTGCCGGCCTCGACCATGTAGCGGCGCGGCAGCCGGTCCAGGTGATAGCGGTCGTAGACGTGGAACACCGCGCCCTGCGTGCCGCCGTTGGCGAACAGCAGTTCCACCGTGCCGGCCGCGGCGCAGCGCGCGCTGGTGTGCAGTTCGTACGGCAGGGCCCGCGACGGGCGCGTGCCGCTGGCCTGCAACGGCAGCTGCATGTCGGTGGGCAGCGGCATCTGCGGCAGGGCTTCCTGCGCGGTGCGCAACTGATCGGCCGCGGCGCGCGTGGCGCGCCCGGCCAGCGTGGGCAGCGCCTCGGTGTTGGGCGTCTTGAAGTTGAAGGCGCTGGTCAGGTCGCCGCAGACCGCGCGGCGGAACGGGCTGATGTTGGGCTCGGCCACGCCGAAGCGCGCTTCCAGGAAACGCAGCACCGAGGTGTGGTCGAACACCTGCGAGTTGACCCAGCCGCCGCGGCTCCACGGCGAGATCACGTACATCGGCACGCGCGGGCCGGGCCCATAGACGCGGCCGTCCTTGGCCGCCGGCTGGGTGGTGCTGCCGGCGGGCGAGGCGTGCGTGAAGTACTCGAACGTCATGTCGGCGTCGGCCAGCGTGGTCTTGCCGGCCAGGCCGCCGCCGGCATCGCGCGACGGCGCGGACGGCGACGGCACGTGGTCGAAGTAGCCGTCGTTCTCGTCGAAGTTCACCAGCAGCACCGTCTTGCTCCAGACCTCGGGCACGGCGGTCAGCGCGTCCAGCACTTCCTGCAGGAACCAGGCGCCCTGCACCGGACTCGACGGGCCGGGATGTTCGCAGTAGATCGAGGGCGCGTTCATCCAGCACACTTGCGGCAGCCTGCCTTCGCGGATATCGCGCTTGAAGGCGTCCAGGTAGTTTTCGGGCGCCGTGCCCGGCAGCGTGTTGGCGATGCCCTTGTAGAGCGGATTGGCGGCGTTGTCGGTGGCGGGGTCGTACGCCTTGTACGGCAGCGCCTGGCCGGTGTTGGCGTAGGGCACGCCGGGCTCGCCGCCGCTGGAGACCGGATAGCCGGAATTCACGTTGGCCTGGCGGAAGGCGCGGAACGCGCCCAGCATGTTGTCGCCCCATTCATCGGGCATGTTCTGGTACGAAATCCAGCTGACACCAGCCTGTTCCAGCCGCTCGGCGTAGGTCATCCAGGTGTAGCCGGTGTTGACATTGGCGGGCAGGCCGTCGATCCAGTCCCATTCGTTGTTGACGAAAGCGGTGTTGGTGGGCACCGCGCCGTTGGTGCCGGTCAGGTGGAACGCGCGGTTGGCGTCGGTGCCGGTGTGCATGGAACAGTGATAGGCGTCGCACAGCGTGAAGGCATTGGCGAGCGCGAACTGGAACGGGACCTCGCGTTCCTTGAAGTAGCCCATCGAGATGTCGTTCTTGTGCGTGGGCCATTGCGCCATGCGGCCGCCGTCCCAGGCGCGTTGGCTGTCGTCCCAGCTGTGCGGGGTGCCGGCGGCGCGCTGCGCGTTGTGGCTGGTGCCATCGATGTGGAACGGCGTCAGCACGGCGCCATTGGCGCGCTGCTGCTGCCAGACCTTGCGGCCATTGGCGAGCGGAATCGGAAAGCGGTCGCCGAAGCCGCGCACGCCCTTGAGCGTGCCGAAGTAATGGTCGAACGAGCGATTCTCCTGCATCAGGATGATCACATGCTCGACATCCTTGATGGTGCCGGTGGCGTTGTTGGCGGGGATGGCGAGGGCGCGGCGGATGCTGGGCGGAAAGGCGGCCAGCGCGGCGGCGGCAAAGCCCGCGCCGGCGGCGGTCTGGAGGAAATTGCGGCGGGAGGTCATCGTTGTACTCGGAATCGTTGGGGTCGGCGCAACCGCCGCTTACGGCGCGCAACGCAACTGCGGCGCGGGCTTGGGTTGTTCGGTGGCCGGCGGCGGCGCGGGATCATCCGAGGAATCGTCGTCGCCGCCACAGGCGACGAGCGTGGCGGCGGCGAGCAGGACCGCGGCAAGGGTTCTTGCGAGACTCGTGGAGGGCATGGGGAGGTTCTTGGAAAAGAGGAGGACCGACCTTGCCGCGAAGCATCGGCAAGACCCCAGCGAGTCTAGGAATGCGAAGTGACAGCGCCGTGAAAGCAGGCGCGTCAATGCCGGCCGCGGCGCGTGCGCGCGGCCTCAGTGTGTGTCCAGATGCGTCAGCGCGGAATCAACGCGCGCGGCGGCTGAAGCGCTGTTCGACCACCACGCCGCCCCATTGCGTGCCTTCGGCTTCCTGCGTCAGCACGAAGCCCGCCGACTCATAGAGATGGCGCGCGGCGTCCAGGCCCTTGAAGGTCCACAGATACGTTTCGTCAATATCGAGCGCGTCGACGAAGGCCATGGCGCGCGCCAGCAAGGCCCGCCCCACGCCCATGCCGCGCAGCGACTCGTCGACGATGAACCAGCGCAGGTGCGCGCTGCGCGCCGCGAGGTCGCCGTCGATGGCGATGGAGGCCAGCGTGCGGTTGCCGTCGGTGTAGCGCCACAGGTTCCTGCCGGGCGCGGGCAGGCTTTCGGCGAAGGCCGCCAACCCCGTGGCCACCAGGCGCTCGAACACCACGCCGAAGCCGGCGGCCTGGGCGTAGTAGCGCGCGTGCAGCGCGGCCACATCGCCGATACAGCCCGACGCGTAGCCTTCCTGGATCTGCGACTCGATCGCGTCGCTGGCCTGCGCGGCGCGGGTGTTGGGGTTCTCGCGCGACAAGGCGTCGGCATACAAGGAAAGGTAGCGCACCAGGATTTCCTGGTCGGGCGGCGCCAGTTGCCGCAGCGCACGCGAGACTTGCTCGGTGGCGAACTGGTCGATGCGGTTGCGCAGGTCCAGGCCGGCGGGCGTGAGCGACAGGCGCGAGGCGCGCGCGTCGCCGCTGTCGCTCTCGCGCGCCACCAGGCCGGCCGCTTCCAGCTTGGCCACCTGGCGGCTGGTGTTGGATTTGTCCAGCCGCAGCACCAGCGCCAGGTCGCGCGCCTGGATGCCGGGCTGCAGGCCGATCTCGATGATGGCGTGCACCGCCGAGGGCGCCAGGTCGCTGCCGGCCAGCGACGGCCGCATGAAACCCAGTTCGCGCACCAGCTTGCGCGAGAATTCCCGCAGGTCGCGGATGGTCTGTTCCCGGGATCGGGTGGGAAAATCGATAAGATCCATGATGACGCGTCCTGAAGTTGCGGGTCGCAACCAATTTACTTGCGAATCGCAACCAAAACAAGCCCCGGCCCATGAAAATTCAATTGCTGTCCGATCTGCACCTGGAGTCCGATCCCGGCTTCGTCGCCCATCCCATCCCCGGCGCGGACCTGCTGGTGCTGGCCGGCGACATCGGTTCGTACCAGCAGCGGTCCCGGCTGACCACGGACGACTTCGGCCTGGGCCGCTATGCGCCACGCAACGGCTGGCCCACGCCCGTGGTCTACGTGCCCGGCAACCATGAATACGACAACCTCGATTTCGACGAAACCCATGAACGCCTGCAAACGCTTTGCCAACAACTGGAAATCCAGTGGCTGGAACGCGAAACGCGGGTCATCGATGGCGTGCGCCTGGTGGGCACCACGCTGTGGACCGATTTCGACGCGC
Source organism: Achromobacter xylosoxidans (assembly GCF_001457475.1). Taxonomy (NCBI): domain Bacteria; kingdom Pseudomonadati; phylum Pseudomonadota; class Betaproteobacteria; order Burkholderiales; family Alcaligenaceae; genus Achromobacter; species Achromobacter xylosoxidans. Next base: position 5,685,373 of record NZ_LN831029.1, read on the forward strand.
TGGCCGCGCCCGGCGACACCTTGACGCAGGTGCTGGCCAAGCGCGGCAAGGCCTTCCGGGCCGCCGATTTCTACCTGGAGAAGGCGCAGATGCGGCGCCATGGCGCGCCCTTCATGGCCGAGCAGATGCGCGAACAGGGCCTGGCCTGCCAGGCCTGGCTGGAACAGGCGCTGCGCACGCCCTTCGACGGCCCGACGCTGGCCATCACCCACTTCGCGCCCAGCCTGGCCAGCGCCGATCCGCGCTACGGCGTCACGCCGGGCACGGCCGGCTTCTGCAACGCGCTGGACGGCCTGCTGCCGCTGGCGGACGTCTGGATGCACGGCCACCTGCACTGTCCGCTGGACTACGTGAAGGACGGCTGTCGCGTGGTGGCCAATCCGCTGGGCTACGCCAGGAAGGGCGAACAGGACGGCTTCCTGCCCGACGCGCTGTGGGAGGTGCCGGCGGCGTAGCCGCGCAGCGCGCCTTTCCGCCATTCAGCCCTGGGCCTCGTCCAGCTCGGCCAGCACCTGCCGCGCGACGTCGTCGAGCGAGCGCCGCCGGTCCATCGCCACGCGCTGCAATTGATCGTGCGCGGCCTGCTCGCTCAGGCCGTGGCGGCTGACCAGCAACCACTTGGCGCGCTCGACCCGGCGCCGTTCCTCCAGCGCGCCGCGGGCCAGCGCCAGCGCATCGTCCGACTGCCGCAACCGCTGCGCCTGTTCCCGCATCAGGTCGAGGATGGACCGTTCCATGGCCTCGCCCACGCCATCCTGCGGCGGCACGTCGAGAATACGGCCCTGCAACTGGAACAGCATGGCCGGCGCCGCGTCGCTGGCGTGGTCGGCGAAACGGCTGAGCAGCAGCCGGTGGTTGTCGAGCTCGGCGCGGGTCTCGACGATGCGGCGATGGCATTGCAGGGTCAGGGCCTCGGCCAGCAGGCTCTCGACCGCGCGCATGGCGTCGATGCGTTCGGTGCAAAGGCCGAACCACAGCTCGGCCAGGCCGGCGTCGACGCGTTCGGCCTCGGAGGTGCGCAGCGCCATGTCGCGCAAGCGCAGCACCGGGCCGCCGCCCTGCTCCAGCCGCTCCCACGCCGCCAGCGCATCCGCGCCGGCGTACTGCGCGAAGCTGTCGAAGCAGCGCTTCTGCAGGTCCGCCAGTTCCAGCAGGCGGGCCTTTTGCGATTCGGTGAAGTAGCCGGCGGTGTAGCCCATGACGCCATAGGCGCGCTCCTGGCCGCACAGCTCCTTGCCCTGCATGAAATTGAGCAGCGCCACCAACAGGCGCGTGACGCCCGCGTCCAGCGACGAATCGGCGGCTTCGAACACCAGCGCGAACAGGCTGGCGATGAGCCGCGTGAAGACCGCGCCGGCGTCTTCCGCCGCCACGCGGCGGTCGCGGATGGCGCGGCGCGTGCGCGGCAGTTCGTCCAGGCGGTACAGCGCGTACGCGATACAGTTGAGCAGGCGCGCCTTGCCGGCGCTGCGGGTGGCATCCGGCTCCAGCCGGTCGAGGAAGCGGCGCACTTCTTCCTCGACCGCGCAGGCGTCGGAACTGAGGCCCGCCAGCGTCTGGCGAAGCGTTTCCTGGCCGCCGCACAGATACAGGTTGGACGAGCCCCGTTCCTTCTGCAGCACGTGCACCAGCTTGCTGACCAGGGTGGCCAGTTCGCAGGTGGCCGCCAGGGCCTCGAGCCCGTGCAGCTCGCTGCGGCGCGCCGCCAGCAGGAAGCGCAGGGTCGAGGGCATGGCGTGTTCGGACATGGCGGGCATCCTCACCGCGCGGCGGGCGGCCGGACTTCAACGGCGTCGCCATTGAAGCGCACAGGCCAGGCCCGCAGCGATTGTTCGGGGTATTCGACACAGGCGCCGTCGCGCAGCCGGAAGTGCTGCTTGTACAGCGGCGAGGCCACCACCAGCTCGCCGGCCAGGTGGCCGACGATGCCGCGGCCGATGACGTTGGCGCCCGATTTCGGGTCGCGGTTGTCGAGGGCGTAGAGCGTTTCGCCGGCAACGGCGGGCAGATAGAACAGGGCCACCTGGCGGCCGTCCACCAGCGCCACCACGCCGGAATCGGCGACCAGGTCGCGGCGGGTGCAGGCGGGGCGCCAAGACGCGGCGTCGGGCGTGGCGTCACGTGCGGTCTCCGGGCGCAGGGCAATCACGGCATTCGAACGCATCAGGCAAGCTCCTCGGCGATGGGAATCACGCGCGCGGCCGGCGCCGGGCGCGGCTGGCCGCGCTCCTGCACGAAGCGGATGTCCGGATCCGCCGCGGCGTCGTTGACGAAGGTGCGGAAACGCTTGAGCTTTTCCGGGTCGGACAGGGCGTTGGCCCATTCGCATTCATAGCGGTCCACCACCAGCTGCATCTGCGCCTCCAGTTCGGCGCCCAGCCCCAGGCTGTCGTCGATGACCACGGCCTTCAGGTAATCCAGGCCGCCTTCCAGCGACTCGCGCCAGACCGAGGTGCGCTGCAGCTTGTCGGCGGTGCGGATGTAGAACATCAGCAGGCGGTCGATGTAGCGGATCAGGGTGGCGTCATCCAGGTCCTGGGCGAACAGTTCGGCGTGGCGCGGCCGCATGCCGCCGTTGCCGCACACGTACAGGTTCCAGCCGTTCTCGGTGGCGATGACGCCGATGTCCTTGCTTTGCGCCTCGGCGCATTCGCGGGTGCAGCCGGAGACCGCGAACTTGAGCTTGTGCGGGGCGCGCAGGCCCTTGTAGCGGTCTTCGATGCGCAGCGCCATGGCGACGCTGTCCTGCACGCCGTAGCGGCACCAGGTGCTGCCGACGCAGGACTTCACGGTGCGGGTGGACTTGCCGTAGGCGTGGCCGGTCTCGAAGCCGGCGGCGATCAGTTCGGCCCAGATGTCCGGCAGCTCGTGCAGCTGCGCGCCGAACAGGTCGATGCGCTGGCCGCCGGTGATCTTGGTGTAGAGCTTGTACTTCTTGGCCACCGCGCCGATCGCGATCAGGCCGTCGGGCGTGACCTCGCCGCCCGGGATGCGCGGCACCACCGAATAGGTGCCGTTCTTCTGCATGTTGGCCATGAAGGTGTCGTTGGTGTCCTGCAGCGGCACCAGGTGAGGATCCTGGATCGGGCGATTCCAGCACGAGGCCAGGATCGACGCCACGGTCGGCTTGCACAGGTCGCAGCCGACGTGGCCGCGGCCGTGGCGCGCCAGCAGTTCCTCGAACGATTCGATGCCCTGCACCCGCACGATGGCGTAGAGCTCCTGGCGGGTGTAGGCGAAGTGCTCGCACAGGCTCTTGTCCACCGCGACGCCGCGGCTCGCCAGTTCGTGTTCCACCACCTGCTTGAGCAGGGCCGCGCAGCCGCCGCAGCCGGTGGCGGCCTTGGTGCAGGCCTTGACGCCGGCGACGTCGGCGCAGCCGCCGTCCAGCGCGTCACAGATGGCGGCCTTGCTGACGTTGTGGCACGAACAGATGGTGGCGCTGGCCGGCAGCGCGCCGGCGCCCAGTACGGGCGCGCCCTGGCCAACGGGCAGGATCAGGCTGGCCGGGTCGGCCGGCGGCGCGATGCCGTTCTGCGCGTATTGCAGCAGGGTGTCGTAGTAGCTGTTGTCGCCCACCAGCACCGCGCCCAGCACGCGCTTGCCGTCGGCCGACACCACCAGGCGGCGGTACGAGGCGCCGGCCTCGTCGATGTAGCGGTAGCTGCGCGCGCCCGGCGTGGCGCCGTGGGCGTCGCCGATCGAGCCCACGTCCACGCCCAGCAGCTTGAGCTTGGTCGACATGTCGGCGCCGGCGAACGGCGCGCCGGCCTCGCCGCAGAGGTCGGCGGCGACCACGCGCGCCATCTGGTAACCGGGCGCGACCAGGCCGAAGATGGCGCCGTCGAACGCGGCGCATTCGCCGATGGCGTAGATCGACGCATCGCTGCTGCGGCAGTGGCCGTCGACCGCGACGCCGCCGCGCTCGGCCACCGTCAGGCCCGCCTGGCGCGCCAGGCCGTCGCGCGGGCGGATGCCGGCCGAGAACACGATCAGGTCGGTCTCCAGCGGCGCGCCTTCGGCGAAGCGCATGCGGTAGCGGTATTGCGTGCCTTGCTTGATTTCCTGCGTGGCGCGCGACAGGTGCACGCCCACGCCCAGCGCCTCGATGCGCGCCTTGAGCGCCGCGCCGCCGGCCTCGTCCAGCTGCACCGGCATCAGGCGCGGCGCGAACTCGACCACGTGCGCCTCCAGCCCGAGCGACTTGAGCGCGTTGGCGGCCTCCAGGCCCAGCAGGCCGCCGCCCACCACCACGCCGCGCCGGGCGCCATCGGCCGCCGCGCGGATCTGGTCCAGGTCGTCGAGCGTGCGGTACACCAGGCGCGAGGCTCCTTCGGCGCCGGCGATCGGCGGCACGAAGGGATAGGAGCCGGTGGCCAGCACCAGCTTGTCGTAGCCATGGCTGCCGTCGGCCGTCACCACCTGGCGCGCGTGGCGGTCGATGCGCAGCACCGGCGCGCCCAGCCGCAGCGACAGGCCGGGCCGTTCATAGAACGCGGCATCGCTCATGGCCATCGACTCGGCGTCGCGCCCGCCCATGTACTCGGACAGGTGCACGCGATCGTAGGCGCGCCGGCTCTCTTCGCCGAACACCAGGATGCGGTAGCGCGCCAGCGCGCCGCGCTCGATCAGTTGCTCGACGCAGTGATGGCCGACCATGCCGTTGCCGATGACGATCAGGGTCTGCATGGAAGTCGTGGAGGTCGCTGTGCTCATGGGTCTATCCAGGCTGGGCCGTTCGGGTTTCAAAAGACAAACGGCGCCCGGGACTGTTGGGTCCGGGCGCCGTTGCCTGCAATGCTTGCGTTGTCTGGCCGGACACGGGCCCGGTATGGCAATCAAAGCAATAAGCGTGCCATCCCGTTGACGCCCGCGCGGCGCGGCGCCGCCGCACCCGCCGCGCACCCAAACGGTTCCGCGCCGCACCAATCCGGTGCGGCCGCGCACCACCGCGCACGCCGCCAGTCCCCGCGCCCCGCTGCCCGCCCGTGGCAAGCGATTGGCATGGAACTTGCATCGGCAGGACATCGACCCGGCCGCGCCGGGAACCAGGGCAATGGCGCCCTGCCCGCCCGGCCCGCTGGCCGCGCAGGCAGGGCGCCTTCTTTTTTGGAGCCGAGCATGAGCGGCACGCCGCGCACCGTGGACACCGTCTGCCCCTACTGTGGCGTGGGCTGCGGCATGACCCTGCACGTGGAACGGGAACAGGTGGTGAAGATCACCGGCAACCGCGACCATCCCAGCAACTTCGGCCGCCTCTGCACCAAGGGGTCCTCGGCCCACATCGCCCTGCGCCAGTCGGGACGGCTGGAACACGCCTACGTGCGCGCCCGCCGCGGGCAGGACCTGGCGCCGCGGCCGATGGCGGACACCCTGCGCGACACCGCCACGCGCTTGCGCGCCATCATCGATGCGCATGGCCCGGACGCGGTGTCGCTGTACGTGTCGGGGCAGATGTCGATCGAGGCCCAATACCTGGCCAACAAACTGGCCAAGGGCTTCATCGGCACCAACAACATTGAATCGAATTCGAGGCTGTGCATGGCCAGCGCCGCCAGCGGCTACAAGCTGTCGCTGGGCGCCGACGGACCGCCCGGCTCGTACCAGGACATCGACCGCGCCGACCTGTTCCTGGTGATCGGGGCCAACATGGCCGATTGCCATCCGATCCTGTACCTGCGCATGATGGAACGGGTCAAGGCCGGCGCGCGCCTGATCGTGGTCGACCCGCGCCGCACCACCACCGCCGAGAAGGCGCACCTGCACCTGGCGATCCGGCCGGGCACCGACCTGGCGCTGCTCAACGGCCTGCTGCACCTGCTGCACCAGGCCGGCAAGACCGACGCGGCCTTCATCGCCGCCCACACCGACGGCTGGGAGGCGATGCCGGACTTCCTGCGCGACTACGCGCCCGAGCGGGTCGAGGCGCTGACCGGCATCCCCGCCGCGCAACTGCGCCAGGCCGCCGACTGGATCGGCGCGGCGCCCGAATGGATGAGCTGCTGGACCATGGGGCTGAACCAGAGCACCCACGGCACCTGGAACACCAACGCGCTGTGCAACCTGCACCTGGCCACCGGCCGCATCTGCCGGCCCGGCAGCGGCCCGTTCTCGCTGACCGGCCAACCCAACGCCATGGGCGGGCGCGAGATGGGCTACATGGGTCCCGGCCTGCCGGGCCAGCGCAGCGTGCTGTCGGCCGCCGACCGCGCCTTTGTCGAGGCGCGCTGGGGCGTGCCGGCCGGCACGCTGCATACGCGGCTCGGGCAAGGCACCATCGACCTGTTCCAGCGCATGGCGGCGGGCGAGGTCAAGGCCTGCTGGATCATCTGCACCAACCCGGTGGCCAGCGTGGCCAACCGCGCCAATGTGGTGGCGGGGCTGCGGGCGGCGGAACTGGTGATCGCGCAGGACGCCTACCTGGACACCGAGACCAACCGCTACGCCGACATCCTGCTGCCGGGCGCGCTGTGGGCCGAGGCCGAGGGCGTGATGGTCAATTCCGAACGCACCCTGACGCTGATGCCACAGGCCGTGCCGCCGCCCGGGGACGCGCTGCCCGACTGGCGCATCATCGCCGGCGTGGCCTGCGAGATGGGCTACGGCCACGCGTTCCAGTACGCCAGCGCGGCCGAGGTGTTCGACGAGATCGCCGCCTTCGCCAACCCCGCCACCGGCTACGACCTGCGCGGCGCCAGCCATGCGCGGCTGCGCGAGACGCCGCTGCAATGGCCCTGCGCGCGCGCCGACGGGCCGGACCGCAACCCGATCCGCTATCTCAACGACGGCGTCAGCCAGCCATCGCTCCTGGCGGACGACGGCGCCCGCCCGCGCCTGGCGTTCGCCACCGCCAACGGCCGCGCGCGGTTCCACGCGCGGCCGCACGTGGATCCGGCCGAGCTGCCCGACGCCGACTATCCCATGGTGCTCAACACGGGGCGGCTGCAGCATCAATGGCATACGCTGACCAAGACCGGCAAGGTGCCGATGCTGAACAAGCTCAATCCCGCGCCATTCGTGGAGATTCACCCGGACGACGCGGCAACGCTGGGCATCGGCGCTGGCGACGGCGTCGAGATCCGCTCGCGCCGCGGCCGCGCGGTGCTGCCCGCCGTGGTCACCGACCGGGTGCGGCCGGGGAACTGCTTCGCGTCCATGCACTGGAACGACGTGTATGGCGATGAACTCTGCATCAACGCCGTCACCAGCGATGCCGTCGACCCGGTGTCGCAGCAGCCGGAACTGAAGTTCTGCGCGGTGGCGCTGTGCCGCGTGGCGGCGCCCGCGGACAGGACGGCGAACGACGCGGAACCAGCCGCGTTGGCCATGGCGGCGACGGCGGCCGACAGCGTTGCCGGCTTGCTGAGGGCGCACGCGGTTCCGAGGCTGACGGCGGCCGGCGGCGCCGCCCCCGCCGAGGCCATGGCCGCGCTGCTCGGTCTGACGAATGGCGGCGGGCCGCCCGCGCTGGATGCGCGCCAGCGCCATTACCTGTCGGGCTTTCTCAACGGCCTGCGGCAGGCCGGCGGCGCCCCCGGCGTGCCGGAGCTACCCGTCCACGCGCCTTTCGACGAGGCAATCCGCCTGTGGCTCAACGGCCTGCTGCATGGCCTGTACAGCCGCGCACCGCTGCCGCTGGCGATCACGCCTGGCGCCGACGCGGGGGAGGCCACCGTCCGCATCATCGGCCCGCGCCCGCGCGTGACGCTGCTGTGGGCCTCGCAGACCGGCAATGCGGAATCGCTGGTTGAACGCAGCGCCAGCGCGCTGGCCGCGGCCGGCTTCGAGTTGCGCACCGCATGCATGGCCGACTATGCGATCGACGCCCTCGCTCGCACGCAGTACCTGCTGCTGATCACCAGCACCTTCGGCGACGGCGACGCGCCGGACAACGGCCAGGGCCTGTGGCGCGCCCTGTCGGCCACCGATGCGCCGCGGCTGGCATCGCTGCGCTATGCGGTGCTGGCGCTGGGCGACAGCAACTATGACGCCTTCTGCGGCCACGGCCGCCGGCTCGACCAGCGGCTGGCGCAACTGGGCGCGCAGCCCTTGCTGGCGCGGGTCGATTGCGATACGGACTACGAGGCGCCGGCCGACGCCTGGCTGGAAAATGCCATTGCCACCATCCATGCGGCCGAGGCCGATCAGCATGGCCATCCGGCCACTGGCCTGATGCCGGACGACATCGCGGCGGCGCTGGCGGCCGACGCCCCGCCCACCGTGGCAGTCCGCGTCGCGCCGCCCGAGCCGCCCGAGCCGCTCGCCCCGCCCGCCGGCGCGCGCCCCGCGCCGCCCTCCCGGACGCGTCCGGCCCCCGCGCGCCTGATCGGCAACCAGCGGCTGAACACCCGCGGCGACAAGGACACGCGAGCGCTGGCGCTGGACATCGCCGACACGGGACTGGACTACGAGGCCGGCGACGCCCTCGGCGTATGGCCGCTGAACTGTCCCGAGCTGGTGGAAGAACTGCTGGCGCAGGCCGGCCTGTCGGGCGATGCCGTGGCCAGCGTGCCGGGCGCCGGCGACATGCCGCTGGCCCGGGCGCTGTCCGCCCATTACGAAATCGCGCGACCGGCACCGGCCGCGCTGGCGTTGATCGCCGAGCACAGCCGCGATCCCGGCCTGCGGCAATTGCTGGCAGAGGAGCGCCGCGCCGACCTGCGCCAATGGCTGTGGGGCAAGCAACTGGCCGACGTGCTGCACGCGTTTCCAGTGACACTGCCAGCGCAGGCGTGGCTGGGCGCGCTCAAGCGCTTGCAGCCGCGCCTGTACTCCATCGCCTCCAGCCCCAAGGCGCATCCTGGCGAAGTCCACCTGACCGTGTCCGCCGTGCGCTACGACAACGGCAGACGGCAACGCAAGGGCGTCTCGTCGACCTTCCTGGCCGACCGCGCCGGCGAGGCCGACGTGCCGGTCTTCGTGCAGGAAGCCAGCCATTTCCGTCCGCCGCGCCAGGGCGACACGCCGATGATCATGGTGGGACCCGGCACCGGCGTGGCGCCGTTCCGCGCCTTTCTGCAGGAACGGCGGGCGCGCGGCGACCGCGGCCGCAACTGGCTGTTCTTCGGCGAGCGGCACGCGGCCAGCGATTTCTACTATCGCGACGAACTGCAGGCGCTGCGCGACGACGGCCTGCTGACGCGGCTGGACCTGGCGTTCTCACGCGACCAGGCCGCCAAGGTCTACGTGCAGGACCGCATGCGCGAGCATGGCGCGCAGCTATGGGCATGGTTGCAGGAGGGCGCGCATTTCTATGTCTGCGGCGATGCCGCGCAAATGGCCCGCGACGTGGACGCCACGCTCAGGCGGGTGGTGGCGGAACACGGCGGCATGGACGCCGACGCCGCCGCGGCCTACCTGGCGCGCATGACGGCGGACAAGCGTTATGTGCGCGACGTGTATTGAGAGGACGACGCGGACTGCGCCGTCGATGTGACCGTCCAGCGCGCGAGGACGGCCCGAAGGAGTTCGACCGGCGATTGCACGCTAGCGTGCGCCGCCCGGGGGATCGTGCGGATCGTCGGCCGCCAGCCCGGCGCCCAAGCCCATCATGCCCATCCCCGCGGCGGCGCCGCCGCCCCCGGCTCCCCCGCCTTTGCCGCCCCCGCCGCCTTCGCCACGGGCGACGCCGCCCTTCGCGCCGCCGGCCGCCGGCCGGGTGGGGCCCTGCCGCGGAATCGCCAGCCCGGCCGGCACCGGTTCCAGGTTCAGCACGCGACGGATGAAGTCGCGCAGCGACACCACCAGCTCGGCGGTCTCGATGCCACGCCCGGCCACCAGGTCGGCGGCCGCCTGCGCGGCCAACCGGACCTGGTCCTCGGTGCCCAGCAGGATGATGTCGGAAAGCGCGGCCTCGACGGCGTCGCGCACCCGCCGCCGGCGCTCGGCGCCTGGGCCGTCGGCGCTGGGGGGTCGCAGCGGGTCGTCGTCTTCATGTGCTTCGGGTTCGCCGGCCGTCTCGGGCGCGCCACGGCGCAGGTCGCGAAGATGGCTGGGATCCACCACCAGGTTGCCGGTGAAGGATCCACCCAGCGTCTTGTAGGCCGCGATCAAGGTGCGCAGGCGCTCATTGATCTGGCGGTTCTCGCGTTCGCGCCGCTGCTGGATGGTCTGCATCACCAACAGGCGGATCCCCACCCCGATCAGGGTGATGACCGCCAGGCCCAACAGCGTGGACAGCACGGTTTGCCAGGAGCTGAAATCGAGATTGCGCATGATGGGTCCTCGTCGCTCCCGGCAAGCGGGATCAGGGCGCCGGGTTCGGGTGGCGCACGTGGATCTGGTCGATGGCCTGCAACACGTCGGCCGGCAGTTCGACGTCGACGCTGTCGATATTTTCCTTCAATTGCTGCAGATTGGTCGCGCCGATCAGGTTGCTGGTGACGAACGGACGCTGATTGATCCAGGCCAGCGCCAGGTGCGTGGGCGAGATGCCGTGCTGGCGCGCCAGCTCCACGTATTCGCGGGTGGCGGCCTCGGCCTGCGGGTTGCTGTAGCGGGTGAAGCGCGTGTACAGCGTCAGGCGGGCGTTAGCCGGACGCGCGCCGTCCAGGTACTTGCCGCAGAGCATGCCCATGGCCAGCGGCGAATAGGCCAGCAGGCCCACGCCTTCGTGGTGGGTGAATTCCGACAGGCCGATCTCGTAGACGCGGTTGAGCAGGCTGTAGGGGTTCTGGATCGAGGCGATGCGCGGCAGGCCCAGGTTGTCGGCGGCCTTGAGGAATTGCGATACGCCCCACGGCGTTTCGTTCGAGACGCCCACGTGGCGCACCTTGCCGGCGCGAACGAAGTCCTGCAGCACCGACAGGGTTTCCTCGATCGGCACGGTGTGCTCGTCCTTGACCCACGGATACGACAGCTGGCCGAAGGTGGCGGTGGTGCGGTCGGGCCAGTGCAGCTGGTACAGGTCCAGGTAGTCGGTCTGCAGGCGCTTGAGGCTGGCGTCCAGCGCCTCGGTCAGGTTCTTGCGGTCCAGGAAGGTCTTGCCGTCGCGGATGTGGCCGGGGCGCTTGGGGTCGCGCGCCGGGCCGGCCACCTTGCTGGCCAGCACGATGTCCTGGCGGCGCTTGCTGCGCGCCAGCCAGGTGCCGATGTAGGTTTCGGTCAGGCCCTGGGTTTCGGCCTTGGGCGGCACCGGGTACATTTCGGCCACGTCGACCAGGTTGACGCCGCGCTCCAGCGCGTAGTCCAGCTGCTGGTGGGCCTCGGCCTCGGTGTTCTGCTCGCCCCAGGTCATGGTGCCCAGGCCGATCAGGCTGACGTCCAGGTCGGTACGGCCGAGTTTGCGGTATTTCAAGTTCTGCTCCGTGCGGAATCTCTGAAGGGAGCGCTCACCTTACCGCAACTCGGTTGGCGTTTTGCTGACGGCGTTGCGTCCTTGGCCCACCCTGTGGACGCCGCCCGCGCCGCTCCCGCGTCAGGCGATGGCCTGGCGCACCCAGGCGATCACGTCGCCATGGACCGGCGCCCAGCCCAGCTCGCGGCGCGCCTTGCCCGCCCGCACCCGGCTGTTGGAACCGAGCGCGTAGGCGCCCAGGTCCTTGCCCCAATAGGCTACCGCCTGCGCCGGGTCCCAGGCCTGGGCCGGCCCCAACCCCAGCGCCTGGCCGATGGCGCCAACCAGGTCGACGAAGGCCGCCTCGCCATTCTCGACGAAATAGAAGCTGCCGGCCGGCGCCTTGTCCAGGGCCAGCCGGTACAGCGCCGCCACGTCGGCGACGTGCACGTTGGACCAGCGGTTCAGGCCCCGGCCGACGTGCCGCGCGATGCCGCTTGCGCGGGCCTGCGCCACCAGCGGCGGAATCTGCACGCTTTCGGCGCGCGGCCCCTCGGTGGCGCCGTAGATCAGGCTGTGGCACAGCACCACGCTGCGCACGCCGGGCGCGCTGGCCAGGATCAGGTCGTTGATGGCGATGCGCGCGGCCTTGCCCGGCACCGGCGCCACCGGAGTGGTTTCGTCGAACACCGCGTCGGACGGCTCGCCCAGCGCGTCGTCGGCGACCAGGCTGCTGCCGCTGGTGTGGATGAACACCTTGCCGCTGCCGGCCAGCGCGCCCAGCAGGGCCTCGACGGCGCCACGGTGGTCGCTGTCGGCCGCGTTGATGACGGCGTCGGCGGCGCGCGCCTCGGCCGCCAGCAGCGCCGCGTCGTCCAATGTGCCCAGCACCGGTTCGATGCCGAAACCGCGCAGCTCGGCGGCGCGCCCGGGGTTGCGGATCAGGCCGCGGACCTCATGGCCGGCCTTGACCATCGAGGTAGCGACCGCGCCGCCGATGAATCCGCTGGCGCCGGTGATGAATAGCTTCATGGTGCTTGCTCCTTGTGTTGATAGGCCGCGAGAGGCTCAGGCGGCCGTGGTTTCCGCTTGCGAGGCCGGCACGCCGCCGCCATGGAACTGCGGCAGCACGTGCTCGGCGATCTCGTGCAGCGTGTCGGCCAGCGGCCGCTGGTTGCGCCGCAGGTGCAGGCCGATGTGCTGCACGCCCGCGGCGCGCAGCGCATGGAGTTCCCGCGCCAGCGCGTGGCGGCCCGCCTGCGCGCCGAAGCGAAAGCGCCGCAGCGGCGCGTCCGGGTCCTCGGCCAGGTCCAGGTGGATGAAACTGGCATAGGGTTTGTCGCCGGCCACCTGGCGCCAGGCGGCGCTGCGCCGCGCATGGTCGTCGGGCGCGCCGGGATAGGCCAGGCAGGCATCCATGTGCGCACCGATCCAGGCCGGCGTCTGCTGCGCCAGGCCCGCCACCAGCAGCGGCGGCGCCGGCGCCCGCGGCAGCACATCCAGGCCATCGGGCAGGCTGCCGCGGGCGCCTTGGCGCAGCAGCGCCACCTGTTCGCGGAAAGCGGCGCCGCGATTGGGAAAATCGCGGCCGAACAGCGGATACTCCACCGGCCGGTCGCCGCTGGCCACGCCCAGCAGCAGGCGGTTGCCGCTCAGCCGCTGCACGCTGGCGGCGGACTTGAGCGTCAGCAGCGGCTCGCGCAGCGGCAGCACCACCGCGGCGGTGCCCAGCAGGATGTCGCGCGTGACGCCCGCCAGGTAACCCAGGTAGGTGAATATCTCGAACACCTGGCCGGCGTCGCCGAAGGCCGGATCGTACAGCGGCACGTCGCGCACCCACAGGGCGCGAAAGCCGAGCCGGTCGGCCAGCACGGCCAGGTCGGCGTGGCGTTGCAGGTCGGGCTCGCCGGGCAGGCGGCCGGCCTGGCGCCGCGCCTGCTCGCCGGCGGCGGTCCAGTCGTTGTCCAGGGGCGCTTCCAGGCCGATGCTGAAACCGCCCGCGGTCAGGCTTGAAAGCGCGTTGTCCATGGCGCGCCTCAGTCCCAGGCCGCGGCCAGGCCGTCGGGGCTGACTTCGCGGCCGTTGCGTTCCAGCGCGGCGATCTGCGCCATGTCGGCGTCGGTCAGGCGCAGGTCGCGGGCCAGCAGGTTGCTCGCCAGGTTCTCGCGCTTGGTGGACGACGGGATCACGGCGAAGCCGCGCTGCAGCGCCCAGGCCAGCGCCACCTGCGCCGGCGTGGCGTTGTGGCGCTGCGCGATCTGGCCGATCACGGGGTCCTTGAGCACCTTGCCGTAGGCCAGCGTCATGTACGACGTGACGTGGATGCCCTGTTCGTTCAGGAAGTCCACCAGCTTGCGGTTCTGCAGATGCGGGCTGAGCTCGATCTGGTTGGTGGCGATCGCTTCCTTGCCGACGGCGGCGATGGCTTCGCGGGTCTCGGCGATGGGGAAGTTGGAAATGCCGATCTGGCGCGTCAGGCCCTGCTCGCGGGCGTCCATCAGGCCGGCCATCATCTCGGCGATGGCCACGCCGTTGCCGGGCGCGGGCCAGTGGATCAGGGTCAGGTCGACGTAGTCGGTGCGCAGCTTGGCCAGGCTGTCCTTCAGGCTGGGCACCAGCTTGGCGCGGCCATAGTTCGGCACCCAGATCTTGGTGGTCACGAACAGGTCGACGCGGGCGACGCCGCTGGCCTCGATGGCCTGGCCCACTTCGGCTTCGTTTTCATAGATCTGGGCGGTGTCGACGGCGCGGTAGCCGACGTCCAGCGCGTTGCGCACGGAATCGATGACGACCTGGCCCTGCAGGCGGAAAGTGCCGACGCCAAAAGACGGGATGCTCATGTAAAACTCCTGGGTAAGTGTTGGAATGCATCCAGTGTGCCCGCTCGATCCTTGCGGAATAAGCCCGGTATTGGCGAAATACTTTTGATATAACGTCAAATATGAAGACGACACTCGACGAAATGCAGGTCTTTATCGCCATCGTGGACTGCGGTTCGATCACCGCCGCCGCCGATGCGCTGCAGCAGACCATTTCCGCCACCAGCCGCACCATGACGCGGCTGGAGGAAAAGCTGCAGACCACGCTGATGCGCCGCACCACCCGGCGGCTGGAGCTGACCGAGGAAGGCAGCGCCTACCTGGAGCAGGCCCGCAAGATCATCGCCGCGGTCGAAGAGACCGAGGAACAGATGCGCGCGCGCCGCAACCAGCCGGCCGGCCGCCTGCGGGTCGACGCCGCCTCGCCCTTCATGCTGCACGTCATCGTTCCGCTGGTGCCGGGCTACCGCCAGCGCTATCCCAAGGTCGAGCTGGAGCTGAACAGCAACGAGGGCAACATCGACCTGCTGGAGCGCCGTACCGACCTGGCGCTGCGCATCGGCAGCCTGAAGGATTCGTCGCTGCACGCGGTGCCCATCGGCCGCAGCCGCGTGCGGGTGCTGGCCAGCCCCGGCTACCTGGCGGCGCATGGCACGCCCAAGCGGGTAGCCGATCTGCGCGAGCACACGCTGCTGGGGTTCTCGCAACTGGAATCGCTGAACGAATGGCCGCTGGAGGACGCCGACGGCCAGCCGCTGCACATCCAGCCGTCGATCCGCTCGTTCAGCGGCGAGACGCTGCGGCAACTGGCGCTGAACGACGCCGGCATCGTCTGCCTTTCCGACTTCATGACGCGCGCCGACCGCCAGTCCGGCGCGCTGCGCCAGCTGTTCCCGCGCCAGACGCTGGACGTGCGCCAGCCGGTCAATGCGGTCTATTACCGCAATACCGCGATCTCCTCGCGCATCAAGTCCTTCATCGACTACCTGGTCGAATCGCTGGGGCCTCGCGGCTTCGACGAATGAACGCGGCGCGCGCGGCTCCGGCGGCGCCTGGCGGCGGCCGCTCCGGCATAATGGCCGCCTGAACCGCAACATCACGCAATACCCATGAAAAGCAGCTCCAAGGGCGGACTCGTCTATTCCACCGACGGCGGCCGCATGTGCCCCCAATGCCGGCGCCCGCTCGCCGACTGCCAATGCCAGGCGGCGTCCCGCCCGGTGCCGGCGCCGGGCGGCGCGCGCGTGTCGCGCGAAACCAAGGGCCGCGGCGGCAAGGCCGTGACCGTCGTCAAGGGCCTGCCGCTGGACGACGACGCGCTGGCGGCGCTGGGCAAGCAGTTGCGCACCGCCTGCGGCTCCGGCGGCACCGTCAAGGACGGCGTCATCGAGGTGCAGGGCGATCACTGCGACCGCATCCTGGCCGCGCTCGAAAAACTCGGCCATCGCGCCAAGCGCGCCGGAGGTTGACCACCATGATCCTGGACCCCGCCATCGTCGACAGCTGGCACGCCCACGTCTACTTCAACGCCGATAGCCGCGACGCGGCCTGGGCGCTGCGCGCACAGGCGCTGGACGCATTCGGCGACAGCATCCAGATGGGCCGCTTCCACGAGCGCCCTGTCGGCCCGCATCCACAATGGAGCTACCAGCTCGCCTTCACGCCGGCCGCGCTGCCGCGCGTGCTCACCTGGCTGGCGCTGAACCATGGCCTGCTGGACGTGTTCCTGCATCCGAACACCGGCGAATCGCTGCGCGATCACCGCGACTGCGCGCTGTGGATCGGCCACAGCCACACGCTGAACCTGGCGGCGCTCGGCGGTTGATCCCCGCCCCAGCCTTGCGCGGCGCGCCGGCCGCGCCCTCTTCCGATAGACGACACCCGACATGAACCTGCATTACCGCCCAGCCCATCCCGACGACGCCGCTGCCTGCATCGACCTGCGCGGCCGCACCCGCGAGAACGCCTTCTCGGCCGAGGACCTGCGCGCCCTGGGCATCACCGTCGAAAGCTGGCGTGATGGCATCCGCGACGGCGCGCTGCCGGGCGTGGTGGCGCTGGCCGACGGCGTAATGGCGGGTTATTGCTTCGGCGATCGCGACAGCGGCGAGATCCTGGTGCTGGCCCTGCTGCCGGCCTACGAGGGCCGCGGC
Source organism: Achromobacter xylosoxidans (assembly GCF_001457475.1). Taxonomy (NCBI): domain Bacteria; kingdom Pseudomonadati; phylum Pseudomonadota; class Betaproteobacteria; order Burkholderiales; family Alcaligenaceae; genus Achromobacter; species Achromobacter xylosoxidans. The sequence continues at coordinate 5,701,620 of NZ_LN831029.1, forward strand.
ATCGGCCGCGAACTGCTCGGGCAGGTCATGCGAACGCTGCGGGCGCTGGGCCATGAACGGTTGTTCCTGAGCTGCGCGGCCGATCCGGGCGTGCGCTCGCATGGCTTCTACCGGCGGCTGGGCTGGGCGCCCACGGGCGAGATCGACGCGGCCGGCGACGAAGTGCTCGCCTACCGGTTCGCCTAGCGTCCGCCCCCGCGCATGCCGCCGACCGGCGCGCCTTCGCCCCCCGGCCTGGCCTACGCGAAACGCGCCATCAGGAAATCGATGAACGCCCGCGTGCGCGCCGACAGGTCGCGCTTGCTGGGGTAGTACACGAACAGGTCGGCCGAAGGCAGGATGAACTCGGGCAGCACCACGCGCAAGCGCCCGCTTTCAAGGTACTTGGCCAGGTCCCACTCCGAGCGCACCAGGATGCCATGGCCGTCCAGCGCCCAGTTCAGCACGATGTCGCCATCGTTGCTGGACAGCGCGCCGTGCACCTTCACGGTCTCGGCGCGGCCGTCGCGCGTGAAGCGCCAGACGCCGTAGGCGTCCTCGTTCTGCCGGTGGATGATGCATTGGTGGTCGGCCAGGTCGCGCAGGCTGGCCGGCGTGCCGTGGCGCGCCAGGTAGCGCGGCGCCGCGCACAGGAAGCGCCGGTTCGACAGGACGCGGCGCGCCACCAGGCGTTGGTCGGGCAAGGCGCCGAAGCGGATGCCCAGGTCCACGCCGCTTTCCACCAGGTCGATCGGCCGGTCGGTCACGTCCAGCTGCACCTCGACCTGCGGATGATGCAGGGCGAACTCCGACACGATGGGCGCGATCGCCGTGCGGCCGAAGCCGAGCGTCGCATTGATGCGCAACAGGCCCTTGGGCACCGAGCCGCTGGACGACACCACCTCTTCCATTTCGCGCACGTCGGCCAGGATGCGCGTGGCGTAATGCAGGTAGGTTTCGCCTTCGGGCGTCAGGCTGATGCTGCGGGTGGTGCGGTTCACCAGCCGCACGCCCAGCCGCGCCTCCAGTTGCGCCAGGCGCTTGGTGGCCGCCGGCGGCGTCAGGTCGAGCTGGCGCGCCACCGTCGACAGGTTGCGGTGGCGCGCCAGCAGCACGAAGAACTCCAGGGAAGATGCCAGATCGTGGTTCACGGCGGGGAACGCCTCATCGGGACGAGGCCGGCGACGGGCAACGAGCGCCGGAATCTTTAACTTTCAGTTAATAAAGTAGTGCCTGATAGCGAATCATAATGCGCCTTCAAGCCAATAATCTACGGTTTTTCCCATCCGCCGCACGGCCAGGAGACACCATGAAAATCGTCGAAATCCGCGAGAAGACCGTCCCGATCAGTTCCCCGATCCGCAACGCCTACATCGACTTCAGCAAGATGACGCTGAGCCTGGTGGCGGTGGTGACCGACGTGGTGCGCGACGGCCGGCGCGTGATCGGCTACGGCTTCAATTCCAACGGCCGCTATGGCCAGGGCACGCTGATGCGCGAACGCTTCATCCCGCGCGTGCTGGAGGCCGACCCCGCCAGCCTGCTCGACGACAGCGGCGACAACCTCGATCCGCACCGCATCTGGAACGCGATGTACGTCAACGAAAAGCCGGGCGGCCATGGCGAACGCTCGGTCGCCATCGGCACCATCGACATGGCGGTGTGGGACGCGGTCGCCAAGATCGCCGGCAAGCCGCTGTTCCAGCTGTTGGCCGAGCGCTACGGCAACGGCCGCCCCGACCGCCGCGTGTTCGTCTATGCGGCGGGCGGCTACTACTACCCGGGCCAGGACCTGGGCAAGCTCAAGGACGAGATGCGCGGCTACGTCGACCGCGGCTATACCGTGGTCAAGAAGAAGATCGGCGGCGCCTCGCTGGACGAAGACCTGCGCCGCATCGACGCCATCCTGGGCGTGCTGGGCGACGGCAGGAAACTGGCGGTCGACGCCAACGGCCGCTTCGACCTGGACACCGCGATCCGCTACGCCAAGGCGCTGTCGCAGTACGACCTGTTCTGGTACGAGGAAGCCGGCGACCCGCTCGACTTCGAACTGCAGGCCACGCTGCGCAACTACTACGACAAGCCGATGGCCACCGGCGAGAACCTGTTTTCGATGCAGGACGCGCGCAACCTGATCCGCTACGGCGGCATGCGGCCGGACCGCGACTGGCTGCAATTCGACTGTGCCCTGAGCTATGGCCTGGTGGAATACCTGCGCACGCTGGACATGCTGCGCCAGCACGGCTGGTCGGCCAGCCGCTGCATTCCGCACGGCGGCCACCAGATGTCGCTGAACATCGCCGCCGGCCTGGGGCTGGGCGGCAATGAATCCTATCCGGACCTGTTCCAGCCCTACGGCGGCTTCCCCGACGGCGTGCGGGTCGACAACGGCCACGTCACCCTGCCCGAACTGCCCGGCATCGGCTTCGAGGGCAAGGCGGACCTGATCGCCGAGATGCGCAAGCTGGCGGAGTAAGGGGCCGGTAGCGAGCGGGACGCCACGCGCCCCGGCGCGGCTCAGGCGACGGCGGCGTCGCCCTCGGCCTGCGGCGCCCGCAGATAGCGCCCCGGCGTCGTGCCGAAGGCGCGCTTGAACATGGCGATGAAATTGCCGGGCGTGGCGTAGCCCAGCGCGTCGGCCACCTGCGCCACCGGCTGGCCCGCGCTCAGGCGTTCCAGCGCGTGGATCAGCCGCAGTTGCTGGCGCCACTGCGCGAAGCCTAATCCCGTTTCCTCGCGGAAAAGGCGCTGCGCGGTGCGCGTCGCCAGCCCGGCCCGCGCGGCCAGTGCTTCCAGCGGCCGGTTGTCGGCCGGGTCGTCCGCCAGGACTTGCGCAAGCCGAGCCAGCCGGCGGTCGCGCGGCCATGGCAGGTGCAGGCGCTCGCGCGGCGCCGCCTCGATCTCGTCCAGCAACACCGCCGCGAAGCGCGCGCGCGCCGGGTCCAGCGCCAGCTTGTCCGGCCAATCGGCCGCGCGCAGCACCATGGCGCGCAACACCCCATCCGCACCCAGCACGCAGGGCGACGTCGGCAGGGCCGCGGCGGCCCGCGGATGCACCAGCGCCACCCAGCCGCTGGCCGCGCCCACCACGCTGACCCGATGCCGCAGCCCCGGCGGGATCCAGCCCGCGCGCTGCGGCGGCAACAGCCATGAGCCGGCCTCGGTGCGCACCCGCATCGCGCCGCTATCCACCCCGAACAACTGTCCGCGGGCATGCGCGTGCCAATCGTATTCGCGCGAACCCAGGCGGAATTCGCTGCCCGGCGCATCGGCGCCATGAAAGACGCACACGGCCGGGCCGTCGAGCAATTCGCTGTAGTCGGGCGCGGGGGCAGCAGTCTGGCGGGTTCGCATGATTTGTTGGCGCGCCGGCATTACCGGCGCGGGCGCGCTTGCACGCAAGCTGTGAGGGTGCCGGCGACGCCGGCTTGCTTCGAGGACATTATGCAGAATCTCCACGTTTCCATCATCGGCGCCGGCCTGGGCGGCCTGTGCCTGGCGCAGGGGCTGGCGCGCGCCGGCATCGACTTCGACGTCTACGAGCGCGACGCGCGCACCGACAGCCGCGTGCAGGGCTACCGCCTGCGCATCGACGCCAGCGGCCAGGCGGCTCTGGCGCACTGCCTGCCGCCGGACCTTTACGCCCTGTTCCAGCACAGTTGCTCGCCCCACGACCGCCCGGGCGCCATGCTCGACGCGCAACTGCGGCCGCTGCCGCAACGCGCCTCCGCCACCTGGCGCCTGGACGATGCCGACACCCCGCCCGACCGCTCGGCGCACCGGCAGACGCTGCGCGAGATCCTGCTGGCCGGCCTGGACGGGCGCGTGCATTTCGGCCACGGCTGCGCGGGCATGGACGACGGCGGCCCCCGCCTGGAGGGCATCCGCGCGCGGCCCGGCACCCTGGTGGTGGCCGCCGACGGCGTGCACTCGGCGCTGCGGCGCCAGCATCTGCCGCAGGCGGCGCCCGAGGACAGCGGCACGGTGAGGATCTTCGGCATGGCGCCGGCCGGCAGCCTCGCGCCCGATGGCCTGCCGCCGGACCTGCGCGACGGCGCCGGTGTGGTGTTCGGCGCCGGCTACGCGCTGGTGCTGGACGCCATGAAACTGGCGGCGCTGCCGGCGCTGGCGCAACGCCTCGCGCCGGCTTGCGCGCTGACGGCGGTGCCCGGCTACCAGTACTGGGCGATCATCGGCGAGCGCAGCGCGGTGCTGGGCGCGGACGACGCCGCGATCAGCGCGAGCCAGCGGGACGACACCGCGACAGGCGCGCGCTGGCAACAGGCCGCGCAGCGCCTGCTGGCGCCGGTGCATCCCGCGCTGGCCGCCATGGTGGCCGCCAGCGACCCGCGCGGCATCGCGCTCAAGACCGTCTACCAGGCGCCGCCCCTGCCGCAATGGACGCAAGCCGGGCTGACTTTCCTGGGCGACGCGGTGCATGCGATGAGCCCGGCGGGCGGCCTGGGCGCCAACACCGCCCTGGCCGATGCGCAATCGCTGGCGACGCGGCTGGCGCAGGTGTGCAAAGGCCTGCCGCTGGGGCAGGCCTTGCGGGACTATGAAGCGGATCTGCGGTGGCGCGGCGACCGGGCCGTCCAACAATCGGCCGAGGCCGCCGCCCGCATCACCGGCAGGGGCCGGCGCCAACCGCGATAGCGATCGCGGCGCGTGGCGACAGGCGTCGCCACATCGGGCAAAGCGGTCAGGCGGGCAGCGCGATCCGCTCGGGCGCGGCAACCCGCAAGTTTTCCCGCAACTTGAACAGGGCCACCGTGCCGGCCAGCGCGCCGGCCTGATCGCTCAACATGGCGGACGCCGCCGCCGACTGTTCCACCAGCGCGGCGTTCTGCTGGGTGGCCTGATCCATGTCGGAAACGCTGCGGTCGATCTGGCTGATGCCCACGCTCTGCTCGGCCATGGCCCCGTGGATTTCGCTGACCAGCTTCTGCACGCGCGACACGCCTTCGACGATCTCCTGCATCGTTGAGCCGGCCGCCTGCACCCGCTCGGTGCCGCTCTTGACGTTCTGTACCGAAGCCTGGATCAGCGCGCGGATCTCCTGCGCCGAGGCGGCGCTGCGCTGCGCCAACGTGCGGACCTCGCCGGCCACCACGGCAAAGCCGCGGCCCTGCTCGCCGGCGCGCGCCGCTTCCACCGCCGCGTTCAGCGCCAGGATATTGGTCTGGAACGCAATGCCGTCGATGACGCTGATGATCTCGGTGATGCGCTCGGACGACTGCGCGATGGCGCCCATGGTGGTGACGGCATCGGTCACCACCTGGCCGCCGCGCTCGGCCGCCAGGCTGGCCTCGGTCGCCAGGCGCGTGGCGTGCTCGGCGGCCTCCTCGGTCTGGCGCACGCTGGAAGTCAATTCGGTCAGCGCCGACGAGGTTTCCTGCAACGAGCCGGCCGATACCTCGGTGCGCTGCGACAGGTCGCGGTTGCCCATCTCGATCTCGCGCGTGGCCGAGGTCATCGAATGCACGCCGTTGCGCACGTCGAGCATCACGTGGCTGATCTTGTCGACAAAGGCGTTGAACGAAGCGGAGATCTGCGCCACTTCGTCATGGCCCACCACGGCCAGCCGGTGCGTCATGTCGCCTTCGCCCGAGCCGATGGTGTCCATCGCATCGCGCACCGCGGACAGGCGCTTGAAGGCGCGCGACGTCACCACGCTGGCCAGCACGACGGCAACCAGCGTCAGCACCACCATCGAGATCAGGGTGGCGTTGAACACCTGCGCCAGGCCCGCGGTGGCCTCGGCCTCGTCCAGCGCGATCACCAGGAACCAATCGGTGCCGGGGATGCGGCGCGCCTTGAGCAGCTTGGGCGCGTCGTTCAGGCTCAACGCCAGCGGCGCGGCGCCGTCGCGCGCCATGTCGGCCAGCACGGCCGGCGTGAGGCCGGCCGCCACGTCGGTCGACGGCTTGAGCGCCAGCTTGTCATCGACGTGCGAAATCACCTGGCCATCGGTCGCCAGCACGAACGCGGTGCTGGACGGCGTCGGCCGGATGACCTTGATGACGTCCTTGATACCGTCCAGCGCCACCGCGCCGCTGATGGCGCCGGTGGTCTGGCCGTTGCGCACGATCGGCGCGGTGAAGGCCACGTAGGGCTTGCCGGTGCCCGAATCGCCGTATGGCTTGGTCACGGCCAGCTTGCCGGCGGCCACCGCGCTCTTGTACCAGGGCCGCGCGGTCGGATCGTAGTCGGGCGGCGTCTGCGCGGTGGAGAAGTAGGTCTTGTCGCTCCAGCCGATGCTGGTGATGGGAAAGCCGTTGGTTTCGCCCATCAGTTTGGTCAGGCCGCGCGGATCGCCCTTTTCGACCACGGCGGCGGTGGCGGTCACGGCCTGGGCCTTGTCGGCGGACCAGCGTTCGATGGCGCTGGCATTGCCGGCGGCGATGGCGTCCAGGTCCGCGGAGATGGTCGCCATCATGTTGTCGCGCACGATCTGATAGATCGCGATGCCCGAGAGCACCAGCGCGCCGATGACGGTGAAACAGGTGATCAACAGGATCCTGTTGCGCAACGAGGTGATTTTCATGCTTGTCTTCTTACTGCAACTGCCCGTGCCGGAGGGCACGGGTATCCAGGTACGCGATAAAAGGTCCGCGCCACCCAGGCTTACGGCAAGGCGGCAAGGGACTTTAGGCCCGGCGTGCGTCGAACCCTGCGCATACGCAAACGACATGGGGCGGCAGTCCCGGCAAGGCATAATGGACGCCAAGACCGCGGTGCGCGGCGTGGAATGCGTCGACGGCCCGGGCCGCCTTGGAACCGGTTTGGTCACGCCAGTGATACGCAGGGAGCTTTCGTTGGACCCGATACTCGCCGAACTGTCGGCGTCGCTGCAGGCCGCCAAGTCGGTCGAACAGTTGACCCGCCCCATCCTGGATATGCTCGGCGCCGTGACCGGGCTGGAATCCACCTACCTCACGTCGATCGACCCGCAGGCCGACCGGCAGCAGGTACGCTACGCGCGCAATGCCGGCACGTTACAGATTCCGGAAGGCCTGTCGGTGCCATGGTCGGACACGCTGTGCAAGCGCGCGCTGGACGAGGGCCGCATGGCCACCAGCGACGTCGGCGCCTGCTGGCCCGACTCCGAGGCGGCGCGCCAGCTTGGCATCCAGACCTACGTCAGCGCGCCCATCCGCACCGACGACGGCCTGCTGCTGGGCACCCTGTGCGGCGCCAGCGCCAGCCAGCGGCCGATCGCGCCACAGGCCGAATCGATCCTGCGGCTTTTCTCCAACGTGATCGCCAGCTTCCTGGAACGCGAGCAGCTCGTCGCCCAACTGCGCGACGCCAACGCCAGGCTGCTGGCATTTGCGCTGACCGATCCGCTCACCGGCCTGCCCAACCGCCGCGCCCTGTACGAAGAACTGGACCGGCTGCGCGGCCGCGCCCTGCGCGAAGGCGGCAGCGTGCTGGTGGGCGTGGTCGACCTGGACGGCTTCAAGGGCATCAACGACACCCACGGCCACCAGCAGGGCGACGTCTTCCTGCAGGAAATCGCGCGCCGCCTGGCAATGACGCTGCGCGCCTCCGACATGGTGGGCCGGCTGGGCGGCGACGAATTCGTGCTGATCGGCCCCGGCCCGGCCCTGGCGCGCGGCGACGCGGCGCCGGGGCACGAGGCCCAACGCGGCGACGCCGAGGAAGCCGCCCGCTCGCTGGAAGATCGCGCCGCCGCCGCCACCGTCGGCCGCTACCAGCTCGGCGAGGTCACCCTGCCGTATGAGGGCGCCAGCGTCGGCGTGGTGGCGCTGGATCCGCGCGGCCTGTCGGCCGAGGAAGCCGTGCGCCTGGCCGATGCCCGCATGTACGACATCAAGCGCGCCCGCAAGGCCGCCCGCACCATCCACTGAACCGGACGGCCCGGGCGCAGGTTCATCGGGGGCTTGCACAACACATAAGTGTTTGCTAATGTATTGCCATGATGGAAAACGACATCTTCAAGGCCCTGGCCGACCCCACCCGCCGCGCGATCTTCGACAAGCTCGCCGCGGGCGCCATGAACGCCAGCGCGCTGCGCGCGGGCCTGGACATCAGCCAGCCCGCGGTCTCGCAACACCTGGCGGTGCTGCGCCAGGCGCGTCTGGTGCGCGAGGAACGCCAGGGGCGCTTCGTCAACTACCAGGTCGATCCGGACGGTCTGGCGCTGCTCGCCGGCTGGATGTCCAAGTACCGCGCCTACTGGCCGGCGCGCGTCGACGCCCTGAAGACACTGCTCAAGGAAATGGACCAATGAACCCCGCGGACCCCACCCGGCAGGACACGGCGCTGGTGCTCGATTACGAGCTGGACGCGCCGCCCGAGAAAGTCTGGCGCGCCATCAGCATCCCGGCGCTGCGCGAGCAATGGCTGCCGGACGGCGCGCTGGCCGACGCCGAGCCGCTGGCCGCCACCCCGGGCGTCGAGGTCCGCTACCGCATGCGCGAGACGCTGCCGCCCTGCCTGGCCAGCGTGGTGACGTTCCAGCTCAGTCCCACCGCCGATGGCGGCACCCGCCTCACCATCGTCCACACCCCTGATGACGCCCGCCTGACGCAACCGGCGCCGCAGGCGGCCAACGATTCCTGGTCCGGCTTCAAGCTCGCCGCCTGACGCCCCCTTCCCTTTTCACGCAAGACAGGAGTTCGCTCATGAGCGAAACGATGCAGCTCGTCCCGATGGTGGTGGAACAGTCCGGCCGTGGGGAACGTTCGTTCGACATCTACTCGCGCCTGCTGCGCGAACGCATCATCTTCCTGAGCGGCGAAGTCAACGACGCCGTCTCGGCCCTGGTGTGCGCGCAGCTGCTGTTCCTGGAAGCCGAGAACCCCGGCAAGCCGATACACATGTACATCAACTCGCCCGGCGGCGTGATCACCAGCGGCCTGGCCATGTACGACACCATGCAGTTCATCAAATCGCCGGTGCACACGCTGTGCATGGGCACGGCGCGATCGATGGGTTCGTTCCTGCTGATGGCGGGCGAGCCCGGCAAGCGCGCCGCGCTGGCCAACGCCAGCCTGCACGTGCACCAGCCGCTGGGCGGCTTCCAGGGACAGGCCTCGGACATGCTGATCCACGCCGAGGAAATGCAGCGCACCAAGCAGCGCATCATCCGCCTGTATGCCGAACACTGCGGCCGCAGCTACGAGGACGTCGAGCGCAGCCTGGACCGCGACCGCTACATGACCGCCGAGGAAGCGGTCGAATGGGGCCTGATCGACCACGTCATGGATGCGCGCTCGGCCGGCTTCTGATGCGCCGACGCGCAAGGACGCCGCCGCGCCCGGGCTGCTTGCGCCATCGGCGTCCGCGCCCCGCTACGCGCCGGCCGCGACACGCTGGTGGCGCGCCCGCAGCACGGCATTGGCCAGCGCCCCCATGGCCAGCAGCACGGCCGTGCCCAGGAACACGGCCGGCATGCCGAAATGCCCGCCGATGAATCCGCCGAGCAAGGGGCCCGCCACCTGGCCCGCGTACTGCGCCGAGATCGACATGCCGAGCACGTTGCCGCCGACGCCGTCGGGCACATTGTGGCGGATCACGCTGGTCACGCACGGCAGCAGCCCGCCCAGCGCCAAACCCATCAGGAAACGCAGCGCCACCAACTGCCAGCCGGCGGTGACGAAGGCCTGCGGCACCAGCAGCAACGCCGCCACCGCCAGCGCGCCGATGATCACGGTCCAGTGGCCGACCCGGTCGGCCAACCGGCCCAACCGCGACGCCGACAGGATGGCGCCCAGCGCCGCCGCCGACATCACCACGCCCGACACCAGCGTGACGCGGGCCGGGTCGTCCACCAGCTGGCCCACGTACACCGTGATGATCGGTTCGATCGACATGGTGGCGAACATCAGCAGCATGCCCGTCGCCAGCATCGCGGCCACCGGCCGCTTGTCGGGAATCTGGGCCCAGCCGCCGCGCCGCTTGCCTTCCTGCCTGGCGGGCTTGGCCGGGCGCGGCATCTCCTTGATCAGGAACACCGTCGCCAGGAAGGCCAGGAAGATCACGCCGCCGGCCAGAAGGAAGGTGGCGCGGATGCCGATCAATGGCGGCAGCCCGCCGCCGATCAGCGGGCCCACCAGGTTGCCCGCCATGATGCCCGCCGACAGCACGCCCAGCGCCCAGCCCGAGCGCGCCTTGGGCGCCTGCATCGCCACCAGGATGGTCGAACCCGACGCGTAGCCGCCGGCCAGGCCCACCAGCAGCCGCAGCAGCACCAGCTGCCACACGCTCTGCACCATGCCAGTCAGCGACATACAGATCGCCATGCCAAACGACGCGCGCACCAGCATCAGCTTGCGCCCGTAGCGGTCGCCCAGCCGGCCCCACAGGGGCGCGACCAGCGCCGCGGCGAAGAAGGTGGCGCCATAGGCCACGCCCGACCACTGCACGATGGCGGCGTGACCCTGCACGCCCAGTTCCTCCACGTACAGCGGCAGGAACGGCAGCAGCAGCGTCATCGCCACGATGGTGCTGAACGAACCGGCGAAACAGACGGCCAGGTTGCGCCGCCAATGGATGTTCCCGGCCGACGCGGCCGCATCGGCGTCGGCGCGTTCCGGGGAGCTGGACGATGTCATGGAAAAAAGCCTCGGGATGTCGAGCGCGAAGTCGGTGAACGGGGATTGTTGCCAGCCTCGCTCCACGCAGCAAGGCCAGCCGCGATACCGGTATTGCCGCTACCCCCCAAGCCGGCGCGGCGCGACCGTGCCGCGCCTATTGCGCGGCGCCGCGCAGCCAGGCCTTGGGCGTGGCGCCGCGATGCGCCTTGAAGGCCTTGATGAAGTGGCTGAGGCTGGAAAACCCGATGCTGTATGCGGTTTCGGTAACCGAGCAGCCGCGCCGCAACAGGCCGGCGGCCGCGTCCATCCTGGCTTGCAGCAGGCAGCCATGCACCGATTGCCCGTAGAGCGACATGAAGCCTGCCTGCAACCGTTTTTCGCTCAGCCCCACGGCCTGCGCCAGCTGGCGCACGCTGCCGCAATCGGCGTATTCGTGCTGGATGCGGCGATGGGCCTCGGCCAGCCGCCTGCGGTCCGCGGGCGGCGGCTGGTCGGCCGCGCCGCGGCCGGCCAGGTGCGCCAGGGTCAGGGCCAGCGCCTCCTGGGCCTTGCCCTGCAGATACAGCGCGGCGACCTCGCCACGATCCTGGCTCCAGGCCAGGATCTCGCCGGCCACGCGCGCCAGGCCGGGCCACAGCGGCAGCGTCGCCAGTTGGGCGTCGCGCGCCGGCACGCTGCCATCGGCCGCGAACGCGGCGGACGGCACCTGGCGCAAGGTGCGCCACCACAGGGCGCGCGTGGCTTCGTTCGAAAAACGGATATCGACCACGCGGATGTCGCGCCGGCCCTTGAATTCGTCCCAGCCCGGCACCGGCTCGACCGTGCCGTGCAGGATGACGCTGCCCGGCTGGATGCGCAGGGCCGTGCCGCCCTCGAAGCCCAGTCCGAACTGGCCTTGCAGCACGATCGCCACGCCCACGCTGGACTCGGCCGCGCCGCTGGCGGCCCAGTCCGATTCGGGCCGGCCGTCCAGGCAGCCGATCGAGATGCCGCCCGGCAGTTCGTGCTGGGAGCGGATCCTGAGCCAGTCCGGCGGCAGCAGGCGCAGCAGGTCCTGCACGCTGAGCGGCGCGCCGCGGTCCGGGGCAAGACGGGGCTGAGAGGCCATTTTGTTCCAATTCCGCAATTTCCGGCGCGGATTCGCTAGCGCGGCCGCCGCCTGGCCTGGATGATAACAATTTTCATTCTCATCCAGTCTTTCATGACACCTACGCCAGACCCCGTTCGCCGCCCGAACGAGGCCGCCGCCCTGTTCGTCTTCAATACCCTGTGCCTGACCGCCATCATGGCCTTCATGCCCGTGATCGGCCCGGTGGTGCGCGGCCTGCGGCTGGCCGAATGGCATGGCGGGCTGGTGGTCACCGTGGCCGGCGTGCTGTGGATGCTGATGGCGCGCTACTGGGGCGGCCGCAGCGACCGCGTCGGCCGCCGCCGCGTGCTGCTGCGCGCCGCCGCCGGCTACATCGTCAGCTACCTGCTGCTGGCCATCGGCCTGGACCTGATGCTGCGCGAGCCGCCGCCGGCATGGCTGGCGCTGTTGGCGCTGATGGCGCTGCGCGCCCTGCTCGGCGCCTTCTACGCCGCCATGCCCACCGTCAGCGCCGCGCGCATCGCCGACATCACCGCGCCGGAGCAGCGCGGCGCCATGATGGCCAGGCTGGGCGCGGCCAACGGCCTGGGCATGGTGCTGGGGCCCGCCATCGGCGGCCTGCTGGTCAAGGACAGCCTGACGCTGCCGCTCTACATCGCCGCCGTGCTGCCCTTGCTGGGCACGCTATGGCTGGCCGCGAAACTGCCGTCCGACGCCGCGCACGAACCGCGCGTCACGCCGCCGCTCAAGCTGAGCGACCGGCGCCTGCGCCTGCCGCTGGCCGCCATGCTGCTGGCCATGAGCGCGGTCATCACGGCGCAGATGATCGTCGGCTTCTATGCCATGGACGCGCTGCGCCAGGAGCCCGGCCCGGCGGCACGGACGGCCGGATGGGCCATGACCACCGTCGGCGTCATGCTGATCCTGGTGCAGGTGGGACTGGCCAAGGCGCGGCGCATGAACGCGGCTCGCTGCCTGGCGGGCGGCGCCCTGCTGTCCGGCGTCGGCTTCCTGCTGGTGCCGGTGCTGGGCGGCGCCTGGGGCCTGGTGGCGTGCTATGCCATCATGGCCGCCGGCATGGGGCTGGTGTTCCCGTCGATCCAGACCCTGGCGGCCAACGCCGTCACGGCCGACGAACAAGGCATCGCCGCCGGCTCGGTGATCGCCGTGCAGGGCATGGCGATGGTGGTGGCGCCGCTGGTATGCACGTTGCTGTACGGCGTGCGCCCATGGATGCCATACGTGGTCGCCGCCAGCCTGTTGCTGCTGGTGGCGCTGGCGGCGGCGGTCCAGCCGCGCCAACCGCTGTCGGCCCGGACGATGCCGTAGGCGGCGCATGGCGGTCCCCCTCCGACGGCGAGCCCCTGATCAGGGTTCCCTCATGGGATATTCCAACTGCAGCGCCACGAAGCCGGCGGTGGCGCGTCCGTAGCGCGCGCTCATGCCGCGCAGAATCCCGTCCAGCAACGGCGTGGGAGTCGGCGCCAGCGTGTTGTCCATGGGCAGCGACGGCATGTCCGCTGACGACACCTGGTCGGGCAGATAGGCCAGGCCGCTGGCCAGCCTCACGGGGCCCGGCTCGGAGGCCACCCCGACCACCGAGGTCCTGTAGCTGCGGGCATAGGCATCGGCAGTCAGGGCCAGCCGCAGATCGTCCGTACCCGCTGTCAGCCGCGCCTGCAGCGTCTCGTGCCGCCAGAAGGCCGTTGCATTGCGCGTCGCGGTGTAGATATGGCGCGGCCCGAGCTGAAAGTCCTGGCCCGGATGGGCATCGTCCCAGTGCGCCTGGCCCAGTTCGAGCGCCACCGTTTGCGCGCGCGGCCGGCCGGCCAGGGTCTCGACCAGCGCCAACGACACGGGAATCGAAGCACTGACGCCCGTGGTGGTCACCACCCCGCCGTCCGCGATGTAGCGGCGATCCTGGCGCCAGCGCACCGCCGGAAAGTCGCGCGCCAGCGTCGAGCGCGAATACCAATGCGAAACCGCCTGACGGCCGTCCAGCAAGCCGGCCCGCGCCAGTACCCACACCCCGTCGCAAATGCCGATGACGACGGCGCCCTTGCCGGCCTGCGCGCGCACCCAGGCCGACAGCCGCGGATCCGCGTCTTCGTGCACGGCCGGCACGATCACGTAGTCGGCGCCGTCCGGGTAATGCGCGTCGAACGCGGCGATGTCGGCATCCGGCTGTGCCCGCAAGGCGGGAAAGAACCGTATCGGTCCGGGATCCAGGCCCAGCGCCCAGACCTCGGCGGCGCCCGAGCGCTTGAGCACCGCGTAGGGCACCACGAAGTCGGTCAGCTCGGTGTTGGCGTTATGGCCGATCACCACGACACGCGGCAGGCGGCCAGCCGCGGCAGGCCGCGCAGCGGTCAATGGCCCGGCCTGCCCGCGCGGTGATGGCGGCGCGGGCACCCCGCCAGGATCGCGCCACACCGACCAGGCCGCGGCGACGGCCACGGTCGTCAACACGCATACCAGGCCCGCTCGCCCCCATCCGACCGCCATGAACCACCCTTTTCCGCAACGAGGCCATGCCCCAATTCCGACAGCCTAGCGATAGCGCGCGCTCGGCAGCAATGACAGAATTCAGTCGTTTTCTGCCATCCGGCCGCGTTAAGATGCCGGCATTGCCACTTAGCCTTCCCCATGCCGCGACACTCCGCCGCCGGCAGGCCCCGCCTGGTCGCCATCGTCGTCTATCCCACGGTGCAGCACCTGGACGTGGCCGGCCCCGCCGACGTCTTCTCCATGGCCAGCGCGCTGGGCCTGGACGCACGGTATCGCGTCGCCCTCCTGTCGGCCCGGGGTGGACCGGTCACGCTGTCCAACGGCCTGACGCTGCAGACCGAGGCAGTGGCTGGCATCGACCCGGCCACGGTCGACACACTGATCATCGCCGGCGGCGAGCGCGAAGGGCTGATGCAGGCCGGCGCCGACGAAACCTTGCGCGCGTGGGTTGGCCAGGCCGGCACGCGGACGCGGCGCCTGGCTTCGGTGTGCACCGGCGCCTTCCTGCTGGCCCATTGGGGCATGCTGGGCGGCCGGCGCGTGGCAACGCATTGGGCTTCGGCACAATTGCTGGCGCGCCACTTCGATGGCTTGCAGGTGGAGCCGGAGGCGCTCTATGTTCAGGACGACCGATTCTGGACCTCGGGCGGCGTCACTGCCGGCATCGACATGTGCCTGGCCATGGTCGAACAGGACGCGGGCCGCTGGCTGGCGGCGCGGGTGGCAAGACAGCTGAACCTGGCGCTGCGGCGCAGCGGCAACCAGGCGCAATACTCGACGATCCTCGAGGGGCAGGCCGGCGCCTACGGCGAACTGGTCGATTGGCTGCGCGACCATCTGGCCGAAGCCATCGATGTCGAACGCATGGCATCACTGGCCGGCCAGGCGCCACGCACCTTCCATCGCGGCTTCACGCGCGACACCGGCTATACGCCACGGGCTTTTCTCGAGGCGCTACGGCTCGAAGCGGTGCGCGCGGGGCTGGACGCGGGCCAGCCGCTCAAGCCCCTGGCGCGGGCTGCCGGGTTTCGCTCGGAAACGCAGCTGGCCAAGGCGTTCCAACGCCGCTACGGCCTCAGCCCGTCGCAGTATCGGGGCGGCATGGCCCCGGTCATTCCGTGATGTGGATGTTGGCCTGGTCGATGATGACCTGGTAGCGCTTCATCTCGGCATCGATGAACCTGGCGAAGGCCGCCGAGTTTTTCACCGATGGCTCGAAGCCCAGCCCGTTCAGTTGTTCGACGATCTTCGGGCTGGCCATCACCTTGGCCGACACCGCCTCCAGCTTGCGCAGCACCGGTTCGGGCAGGTTGGCCGGCCCCCACACGCCGTACCAGGAATAGAACTCGAAGTTCTTCTGGCCCTGCTCCTTCATGGTGGCAAGGTCAGGCAGCAGGGGGCTGCGGTCGGCGCCGGTCAGCGCCACCGCCTTGAGCTTGCCGGCGCGCACCATCGGCAGCGACGACAGCATCGGGTCGATCAGCCCCTGCACCTGGCCGCCGACCAGGTCCGACAGCGCCGGGCCGCCGCCGCGATACAGCACGATGGGAATCTGCTCCAGGCCGTTTTCATGCAGGAACGAGGCCGCGGCAAGGTGGCCGGCCGAGCCGAAACCGGTGGTGGCGAAGGAATACTTCTGCGGCTCGGCCTTGAGCAGCTTGACCAGGTCCTGCACGTTGTCGGCCGGCACCTTGGGGTTGACGCTGAAGATCAGCGCGCCCTGCGCCAGTTCGCTGATGGGCGTGAAATCCTTGACCGAATCGAACTTGATGGTCTTTTTGTACAGCAGCGGATTGATCGCGTGGATCGAGGCATTCAGGT
Organism: Achromobacter xylosoxidans; assembly: GCF_001457475.1. Classification (NCBI taxonomy): domain Bacteria; kingdom Pseudomonadati; phylum Pseudomonadota; class Betaproteobacteria; order Burkholderiales; family Alcaligenaceae; genus Achromobacter; species Achromobacter xylosoxidans. The sequence continues at coordinate 5,717,583 of NZ_LN831029.1, forward strand.
ACAGCGTGTAGCCATCGGGCGCCGCGCGCGCCACATAGGCGGCGCCGATCATGCCCGAGGCACCGGCGCGGTTTTCCACCACCACCGACTGGCCCAGTTCCTTGCCCAGTTGCTCGGCGTACAGGCGCGCCACGCCGTCGACGGAACCGCCCGGCGGATGCGGCACCACCAGCGTGATGGGGCGCTGCGGATAGCTGTCGGCGGCCAGCGCGGCGGCGGTGGTGGTGAGGCCCAACGCCAGCAGGGCGGCGCTGAAAAGCCGCTTGAGCGGCGCGGGGCGGGACGGGCAATGGAACATGGTGGGGTCTCTCTTGGCGATGACGCATCCGTTTCGGGCGCGCAGGGGCCGCCCGCGCACCGGCCGCGACGCTCGCGGCCGCCGTGTCGTGGGTCGTCAAAAATGAATCCGGCGGCTATCGCCGCCGGAACAGGGGAATCACGCCGCCTTGAGCTGCGCGGAGCTGAAGCCGTACTTGGTATCCAGCCCCAACTCGCGCACGATGCGCAGGCCCTTGGCCAGGGCGTCGCCCTCCAGGCCGCGCAGCGGACGGCGCAGGTCGCCGACCGGCAGGCCCACCGCCTTCATCAGCGACTTGATCGCCACCGGGTTGATGGCGGAGTACGAGTAATGCAGCATCGGCAGCAGGCCCAGGTAGCCTTCGCGGAAGCTGACCGACACGTCCGGCGTGTCCCAGGGACGCGAAATCTCGGCCATCTCGGCCGGCGCGATGTTGCCGGTCATGTTGGCGGTGCCGTGGCCGCCCAGGCTCATGGTGGGCACCACCAGCCCCAGGTTGGGCGAGTCGCAGCACATCACCGACACGTCGGGACGGCCGCGCAGCACCTGCGCCACCTGGCCCACGCGCGTGGTCGATTCCTTGTGCACCACGTAGTTCGGGTGCTTGAAGATGCGCAGCAGCTGGTCCCAGTGCAGGTCGCTCTTGACCCGCGGCGGGTTGTTGTAGATGCCCAGCGGCAGGTCGGTGGCGTCGGCCACTTCGAGGAAATAGGCTTCGGTGTCGGCTTCGGAGGCGCAGATGTAGGCCGGCGCGGCCAGGATCGCGCCGTCGGCGCCGTTGGCGCGCGCGAACTTCAGGTAGTCGATGGTGGTGTCGGTGTTGTTGCCGGTGCAGCCGTAGAACAGCTTCATCCTGCCGGTCTTCATCTTGGCCGTCTCGACGATCACCTGGCGCCGCTCTTCGGGCGACAGCAGCGAGACTTCACCGGTGGAGCCCATGATCAGCACGGCGGCGGTGCCGTTGTCTTCCTGGAACTTCAACAGGCTGCGGAAGGCGCTGAAATCGACGCTGCCGTCGCGATTGAACGGCGTGACGATGGCGACGAAGGACCCCTGGATTTTCATTTTGCTCATGACCTGCTCCACATGCGGATGGACTGCTCAATCAAAAAAGCCAGGCTGGCGCGCGGTGGTTGGCGCCTGCACCTGACCATTCCCCTTGCTGCTTATGCAGTATAGGAAGAGCGGCCCCGAAAATTTTTCTATTTTCCACACTTTCAGGACGCCCGAAAGACAAAGATTTTCTAAGGCAATGCGATTAAGTTATGAGGATTTCCATAACAATACGCTTTTCACGGCGGCGCCCGCATGACCGAAGCGATCTCCCGTTATCCGTCCCTGTCCCATTGGGGCGCCTATACCGCGCTGGTGCGCGACGGCCGCGTCGTGGGCTGCGAGCCGTTCGCGCACGACCAGGCCCCGTCCCCGCTTATCCACGCGATGCCCGACATGGTGCATTCGTCGCTGCGCATCGCCCGCCCCGCCGTGCGCGCCAGCTGGCTCAGGCACCGCGGCGCGCCCGAATTGCGCGGCGTGGACGGCTATGTGGAGGTCGATTGGGACACCGCCCTGGCGCTGGTGCACGACGAACTGCAACGGGTGCGCGCGCAGCATGGCCCCACCGCCATCTTCGGCGGCTCGTACGGCTGGTCGTCGGCCGGCCGCCTGCACCATGCGCGCACGCTGACGCACCGCTTCCTGTACGCCGGCGGCGGCTGCGTCGACCAGTCGGGCAACTACAGCTGGGGCGCGGCGCAGTTCCTGCTGCCGCACATCATCGGCACCTACGCGCCCGTGACCGGCCGCATCACCGACTGGAACAGCGTGGTCGGGCACACGCGGCTGCTGATCGCGTTCGGCGGCATCCCGCTGCGCAACACGCAGATCGCCTCGGGTGGCGCGGGCGACCACAGCGCGCCCGGCTGGCTGGCGCGGGCACGGCAAGCCGGCATGCGCGCGGTGGTGGTCAGCCCCACGCGCGCCGACGCGCCCGAGGCGCTGGCGGCCGAATGGATCCCGATACGGCCGAACACCGACGCGGCGATGATGCTGGGCATGGCGCACACGCTGCTGGCCGAGGATCGCCACGATCGCGAATTCCTGGCGCGCTGCTGCAACGGCTTCGAGCAGTATGCGGACTACCTGCTGGGCCGCGCCGACGGCCAGCCCAAGAGCGCGCAATGGGCCGAACGCATCTGCGGCGTGCCCGCCGCCACCATCCGCGCGCTGGCGCTGGAAGCGGCCGGCACCCGCACGCTGCTGTCCTGCTCATGGTCGCTGCAGCGCGGCCATCGCGGCGAACAACCCTATTGGGGCAGCGTGGCGCTGGCCGCCCTGTTGGGCCAGATCGGCCTGCCCGGCGGCGGTTTCGCCTTCGGCCACGGCTCGATGAACGGCGCCGGCAATCCGCGCCCCGACCTGCCCGCGCCGGAGATGCGCGCGGGGCGCAATCCGGCCGGCGCCTCGATTCCGGTGGCGCGCCTGACCGACATGCTGTTGCAACCGGGTGAATCGTATGCGTTCAACGGCAGGACCGGCGTCTATCCCGACATCCGCCTGGTCTACTGGGCCGGCGGCAACCCGTTCCACCACCACCAGGACCTGAACCGCCTGGCGCGGGCCTGGACGCGGCCCGAGACCATCATCGTGCACGAACCCTGGTGGACGCCGACGGCGCGGCGCGCCGACATCGTGCTGCCCGCCACCACCACGCTCGAACGCAACGACATCGGCGGCTCCTCGCGCGACCGCTACCTGCTGGCGATGCGGCAGGCGCTGGCGCCGGTGGGCCACAGCCGCAACGACTTCGACATCTACCGGGAACTGGCCGCGCGCGGCGGCTTCGAGCAGGCCTTCACCGAAGGCCGCGACGAGATGGCCTGGATCCGCCACATCTACGAACAGATGCGGCCGGCCTGGGAAGCCGCGCAACTGACGCTGCCGGCCTTCGATGAATTCTGGGAGCGCGGCCACGTGGCGCTGCCGCCGCCCCCGCGCGACTTCGTGCTGTTCGAGCAGTTCCGCGAGGATCCCGCCGCGCATCCACTCAAGACCCGCTCCGGCCGTCTCGAACTGCACAGCGCGGCGATCGCCGAGTTCGGCTATGACGACTGCCCGCCGCATCCAGCCTGGCTGCCGCCGGTGGAATGGCTGGGCGCCGAACGCGCGGCGCGCTGGCCGCTGCACCTGGTCACTTGCCAGCCCGCCGACCGGCTGCACTCGCAACTGGACCCGGCGCCGGCCACCCGCGCCCACAAGGTCGCCGGCCGCGAGGCGGTGCTGCTGCATCCCGACGACGCCGCCGAACGCGGCATCGCGCAGGGCGATGTGGTGCGCATCTTCAATGACCGCGGCGCCTGCCTCGGCGGCGCGCAGCTCAGCGCCGACCTGCTGCGCGGCGTGGTGGTGATGCCCACCGGCGCCTGGTTCGACCCGCAGGACGGCTCGCTCGAACGCCACGGCAATCCCAACGTGCTGACGGTGGACGTGGGCACGTCGCGGCTGGCGCAGGGCCCGAGCGCGCTGTCGGCCTTGGTGCAGGTGGAACGCTGGCACGGCGACGCGCCGCCGGTGCGGGCCTTCGAGCCGCCGCCGCTGCGGGCCGAGACGCCGGGCGCGCCACGCTGACGGCGCAATCTCGCCCCCGTTGCGGCACGACCGCGCCTGGCGCCCGATTGCCGGCCTGTGCGAGGCTCCTTATCGTGTGAACAGGCCCTAGGCCGCCCGCAGGAATGCCAGCACCGCGTCGTCCTGTCCCCGGATGAAATGCCGCTCACTCGGCAACAGCGTCACCTGTGCGCTCGGCGCCAGGCGGCGCAACCGTTCGCAGGTATCTTGCGAATCGAGCATCACGTCGCGCCCGCCCACCGCCACGAACAGCGGCTGCGACAACTGGCGCAGCGCCTCGTCGCCGAAGACCGGAATGGCGCCGAAGCGCGAGCGGAAACCGCGATTGATGGCGTGCATCAACGCAAACTGAGCCCGATCGGCAGGCGCCGGATCGGCCGGCAGCGGCCCGATGATGCGGCAGCGCACCAGCGCGCGGCCGGCGGGCCCCAGCAGCAACAATGGCAGGACCCACGGCAGGATGTGCTTCTGGCGGCCGATGCCGGACGGACACAACAGCACCAGCCGCTCGACCCGCGCCGGCCGCCGCACGGCGAAGTCCAGCGCCAGCCACGCGCCCAGCGAGATGCCGAAGCACGCCGCGCGCGCCACGCCCAGTCCATCGAGCACGGCCTCCAGCCAGGTCGCGTGCGCATCGCTCGCCAGCGGCAGCCGCGCCGGCGCGCTCGGGCCGGCCTCGCCGATCAGGTCGATCGCGTAAATGCGGAAATGCGGCGCCCAGGCCGCGGCCTGCCGCTGCCAACTGGCGGCCGTGCTCTGCGCGCCATGCAGCAGCACCAGGGGCGGGGCGTCCTCGCGGCCGCACACCAGCACATGGGTGTCGCCGGCCGGCGTCGGCACCGTCACTCGCCGCACATCGGCAGGCCAATGGGCCAGCGCGGCGGCATAGGCCTGGCGCACGGCTTCGGCGTGGCGCTCGGACTTGAAGACCGGGCTCATGCCGGCGCGTCGCCGCGATGACGCAGATGGATCAGCGGATACGCCCGTCCCTGGCCGTCGCGCTCGGACCGCCCGGTGCGCTCGAACCCCAGCCGTTCATAGAAACCGATCGCCTGCGCGTTCTGCTCGTTGACGTCGGTGCTCAGGCCGGGATGGCGCCGCAGCGCATCCTCGACCAGGGCGCGCCCGACGCCCGCGCCGCGCGCGTCGGGGTCGACGAACAGCGCTTCCATGTGGCTGCCGTCGAGCAGCATGAAGGCCAGCGCGCGATCGTCCGCGTCCACCGCCAGGTCGAGCGTGGCGGCGGGCAGGAAGGCCACGACCTCGGCCTCGATGTCGCGGCGGTCCCGCGGCGACAGGAAGTCATGGGTGGCATCCACGGCGCGGCGCCAGATGTCGACGATGCGCGCGCCGTCCGCGGGGGTGGAGGTTCTCAAGGTGATCATGGTGCTGCCGGAAAAAAGGAATTGGGATCAATGGCGCGCCGCCTTGACGCGCAGGCCGGCCGCCTTCCAGGCGGGAAAGCCGTCGCCCAGGCGCTGCGCCTGGAAGCCGCGCTTGCGCAGCAAGGCCACCGCGCGCATCGACAGCACGCAGTATCGGCCGCCGCAATATGCCACGATCTGCTGGTCGCGCGGCAGCTGCGCCAGGTGCGACTCCAGTTCTTCGGTCGGGATGTTGACCGCGCCCGGAATGTGGCCGGCGGCATAGTCCGCGGGTGACCGGACGTCCAGCAACAGCGCGCCGTCATCAAGCTTGGCGACCAATTGTTCTATCGAGACCGCCTCGAGCTGCTCGGGGTGATTGACGCTGTCGGCGGCCACGCGCCGCATTTCCTGGCGCTGGTGTGACAGGTAGTCCTGCAGCGCGGACAGCACTTCGGACACCGGGCCCGCGCCGCCGCGATACAGCACGTGCTTGCCGTCGCGGCGCGACTGGATGAAGCCGGCGCGCTTGAGCTGCTGCAGGTGTTGCGAGGCATTGGTGATCGACAGGCCGACGCCCAGCGCCAGCTGCTCCACCGTGCTTTCGCGTTGCAGCACCGCCTGCAGCAACGCGAGCCGATGCGGGTGGCCGAGAGTCTTGGCGGCGTCGGCCAGATCATCGAGGGAATCGGCGGCGACGTCGGTCAATGGCGGGGCGGGCGGCAAGGTCTTCATTGACGCGACCTTAGCATCTTCCTATCATTCCATCACTTGTTGGATTGATAATTTACAAAAAAAGGAATCGCGATGCCATCCAGCCTTACCACGCCCGGCGGGACCCTTCCCCCCGTCTCCTGGGCCGACCTGCTGCGCGGCAGGAACGCCCTGCGCTCGATCGCGCTGGCGGGCGGCGTCGCGCTGCACGCGATCAATATCTACGTCGTCACCACCATCCTGCCGACCATCATTCGCGAGATCGGCGGGCTGACCTATTACGCCTGGAACACTACGCTGTTCGTGGCCGCCTCCATCGTCGGCTCGGCGCTGTCGGCCAAGCTCATCGACCGCCTCGGTCCGCGCCTGGCGTACCTGCTGGCGCTGGCGGTGTTCTCGGCGGGCGCAATCGCCTGCGCCCTGGCGCCGTCGATGCCCGCGCTGTTGCTGGGCCGCACGGTGCAGGGTCTGGGCGGCGGCGTGCTGTTCGCGCTGAGCTATGCCTTGATCCGCGTCATCTTCGACGCGCGGCTGTGGCCGCGGGCCATGGCGCTGGTGTCCGGCATGTGGGGCGTGGCCACATTGGGCGGCCCGGCGATCGGCGGCGTGTTCGCGCAAAACGGCCAGTGGCGGCCGGCGTTCTGGGTGCTGGTGCCGGTGGCATTGTTGCTGGCCCTGATCGTCGCCAGCCAGTTCCGCGGCAAGACCCACGGCGAATCGGCGTCGGGACCGGTGCCGTGGCTGACCATCACGCTGCTGGTGCTGTCGGTGCTGGCCATCTCGGCGGCCAGCCTGTCGCAAAGCCTGGCCTGGAACGCCGCCGGCATCGCCACGGGCATCGCCATCGCCGCCGCCATCGCGCGCATCGATACCCGCGCCCGCGCCAAGCTGCTGCCCACCGGCGCCTATACGCTCGGCACCCAGCTGGGCCTGCTCTACGCCATCATGAGCCTGCTGGTGGCGGCCCTGACCACCGAGATTTTCGTGCCGTACTTCCTCCAGGTGACGCACGCGATGACGCCGCTGGCCGCGGGCTACATGACCGCGCTGATGGCGGGCGGCTGGACACTGGCCTCGATCTACAGCGCCGGCCGCGAGCCGGCCCGCGCCTGGCGCCTGATCCGGGCCAGTCCCATCGTCGTGCTGGCCGCGCTGGCCGGACTGGCGGTCACCATGCCGGTCGTCACCTGGCATCCCGCGCCGCTGGGACCTGTCCTGCATGGCGTGATGCTGACGGCGGTGGGATTCGGCATCGGCCTGGGCTGGCCGCACCTGCTGACCCGGGTGTTCTCGGCCGCCGCGCCGGGCGAGGAGACGCTGGCGTCGTCGTCGATCACCACGGTGCAGTTGTATGCCACCGCCCTGACCGCGGCGCTGGCCGGGGTGGTCGCCAATGCCGGCGGCCTCACGCAACCCGGCGGCGTCGAAGGGGCAAAAAGCGCCGCGCTGGCGCTGTTCGGCGTGTTCGCCATCGCACCCGCCGCGGCCATCGTCCTGACGGGTCGCCTGCGGCGCGCGTGAAGGCGCGGCGGGGTGTCGCCCCGGCGACCAACCGGGCGTCAGGCCAGGACCGCGGGATTGATCACGTGGATCGGCTTGCCGGCGGCATAGGACACGATCTGATCGAACACGTCCGAGAATTGGGTTTCGTACTCGTCCTCGGTGACGTAGCCGATATGCGGCGTGCAGATCGCGTTGGGCAGTTGCAGCAGCGGGTCCTTCGGATCGCGCAGCGGTTCGGTTTCGAACACGTCCACCGCCGCCATGCCGGGGCGGCCCGCGCGCAGCGCCTGCACCAGCGCGCCCGGCTCGATCAGGCCGGCGCGGCTGGTATTCACCAACAGCGCCGATGGCTTCATGCGCGCCAGATCGGCCGCCGTGACGATGCCGCGCGTATCCGGCACCAGCCGCATGTGCAGCGAGAGCACGTCGCAGGCCTCGAAGAACGCCTGCTTGTCCGGCGCCACATCCCAGCCGTCGTCGCGCGCCCGTTGGCGTGACGCCTCGCGCGCCCACACCAGCACCCGCATGCCGAACGCCGCGCCATAGCGCGCCACTTCGGCGCCGATCCGGCCATAACCGTAGATACCGAGAGTGCGGCCGCGCAGGGTACGGCCCATGCCGGTCTGCCAGACGCCGTTCTTGAGCGCCTCAACTTGCTGCGGGATCCGCCGCATGCCGGCCAGCACCAGGCCCCAGGTCAGTTCGGCGGCGGCGTACGACGGCGTGCCGGCATGCTGGTTGGAAGACAGGATGACGCCGTGCGCGGTGCAGGCGTCGACGTCGATGTGCGGATAGACGCTGCGCTGGCTGATCAGCCGCAGCTTGGGCAGGCGCGCGATGAGCGGCGCGCGGATCTGGGTGCGTTCGCGGATCAGCACCAGCGCCTCGGTGTCGCGCAGGCGCTCGGCCAGCGCGTCCACGTCCTGCACATGGTCGTTCCAGACCGTGACGGCATGGCCATCGAGTTTGCGGAAACAGGGCAAGCCCCGCAGCGTGTCGAAATAATCGTCCAGAATCGTGAGGTTCATGGTCTGTCTCCTGCCAGGATGCGGGCATTGTGAGCGCCGCCTTGCCGACCGTAAAATGATATTAATTAGTCAATTGATGCGTTTTTCTCATGAAAATCGATGTGCTCGGCGTGCAGGCCTTCGTGGTGATCGCGGATCACAAGAGCTTTCGCCGCGCCGCCGGCGAGCTCAGCATCACCCAGACCGCGCTGAGCCGCCGGCTGCAGAACCTGGAATCGTTCCTGGGCGTGCGGCTGGTGGAGCGCACCACCCGCTCGGTGGCGCTGACGCCGCCGGGCGACAGCTTCCTGCCGCAGGCGCGGCGCCTGCTGGCCGACCTGGCCGCGGCGCTTACCGAGATCCGGGAAACCGGCAAGGCCCAGCGCGGCGACGTGACGCTGGCGTGTGTGCCGACCATCGGCGTGCACTACCTGCCGCACATCCTGCAGCGCTACAGCGCCGAGCATCCGCAGAACCGCGTCAAGGTGCTGGACCACTCTTCCGGCGCCGTGGCGCAGGCGGTGCTCACGCGCGAGGCCGAGTTCGGCATCAACATCGCCGAGACCCACGCCCCCACCCTGCGGAGCATCCCGCTGCTGCAGGACGACTTCGTGCTGATCTGCCGCGAGGACCATCCGCTGGCGCGACGCCGCACGCTGCCCTGGGAAAAACTGGAGGGTCATCGGCTGATCTTTCCCGGCGCCAGCAGCAACAACCGGCCGCTGCTCGATCACGCGCTGGCCGAGCTGGCGCCGCGGCTGACGGCCTTCTATGAAGTGCAACGCAGCTCGACCGCCGTCGGGCTGGTGGCGGCCGGCGCCGGCATCGCCGTGGCGCCGCGGCTGGCCTGGCAGGCCGGTTCGTATCCGGGGCTGCGCGTGGTGTCGCTGCACACGCCGGTGGTGAGACGCACCTTTTCGCTCATCAGCCGCAAGGGCGCGCACCTGTCGCCGGCCGCCCAGGCCTTGCACGACCTGATCCTGCGGCACCGCGCGCAGGGGCCGCGCTGACGCGCTGCCCGACGCGGAACTTTCGCACCACCTTATACAATTGGTGACGCTTTGCCGGAGGAATCGGGCCACAATGCGCCGGCGCTTTTCCCGACCGCTTTTCCCGACCCATTAGGAACCACGATGAACAAAGCCCTTGCGGCGCTGCTCTGCGCCGTCCTGCCCGCCGCCGCGTCCGCGGTGCAGCCCGATGTCGAGCCCCTGACGCTCAACCCGCAGAACCAGCTTTACTGCAACAAGCAGGCCGACTGGTGCGTGGGGATCAAGGTCGACGGCGGCTTCGAGGATAACGGCCCGTTCGCCACCAGCCGCACCCTGCGCGCCGACTACCGCTTCTGGGACCTGCCCGACATCCCGAACTTCACGCGCTTCACGGTCTGGCCGCACCTCATCCGCCTGAGCGAGGAACGCGCGCTGGTCGGCGTGATCGGCCCCAACGAGCCGGACTACAAGGAAGAGATCCAGTTCCCCGGCGGCAGCTTCTCGCGCCGCGACCTGTACCTGTTCATGGTCGACCTGGGCGACAAGTCCTCGGCCCTGGCGCACCTGCTGCCCTACTCCGCCAAGGCCGGCATCCGCGCCTGCGCCAACGAGGCCGACGAGAAACGCCGCGAAGGCAACTGCATGGACTATTACCGCTATGACGCCACGGTGAAGGCCCTGCCCAGCCAGCAGCCGTACCCGGACCTGCAGGTCACCACGCAGGCCACGCGCAGTCCGGCCGACGCCAGCCGCTACGCCGATTCGAGCAAGCGGCCCGCGCCGACGGCCGCGCAACTGCAACCGCAGGCCGACAAGCAGTGCAGCTACACGGTGACCTACAAGTGGAAGGAAGACGGCTCGGTCTACCAGCCGGCCACGCCGGTGCCGGACTGCGCCGAGTTCCTGGAACCGCAGCCCGGGAAGAAATAAGGCGCGGGTCTTGGCCACCCTGGCCGCGCCCGCTCCGCCGCACCGGCGGGACGCGGCGGACCGCTGGGGTCGTCAGTCGGCGTAGCCCGGATTGCGCCGGTCCAGCCGGCGCAGCAGGCCCGGCCAGGCCAGCGCGGCCTTGTGGGCGCGGTCTGCCGGGGATTCCACCGCGGCGCGCGCCAGCACCTCGGGCGGGATGAAGGTCAGTTCGCCGCCCCCGGCCTGCGCCCGCACCTGCACCATGCAGGCCGCTTCCAGCCGGTGCATGGCCTGGAACGCTTCGGCCATGCTCTGTCCCACCGTCAACAGGCCATGGTTGCGCAGGATCAGGTACTGGCTGGCGCCCAGGTCGCGCACCAGGCGCGGCTGTTCCTCGGGATTGAGCGCCAGGCCTTCGTAGTCGTGATATGCCAGCGAACGCAGCGCGATGAAGGCGAACTGCGACAGCGGCAGCAGGCCGTCCTTCTGCGCCGACACCGCCACTCCGTTGATGGAATGCGTGTGCAGGACGCACATGGCGTCCTTGCGGGCCGCGTGGATACAGCTGTGGATGGTGAAGCCCGCCGGATTGATGTCGTATGCCGAGTCCATCACCTTGCGCCCGTCCAGGTCGATCTTGACCAGGCTGGACGCGGTGATCTCGTCAAACATCATGCCGTAGGGGTTGATGAGGAAATGCTCGGTGCCGGGCACCTTGGCCGTGATGTGGGTGAAGATCAGGTCATCCCAGCCGAACAGCGCCACCAGCCGGTAGAGCGCCGCCAGATCCTTGCGCACCTGCCATTCCGTTTCGCCGACCTGCTCGCGCACGCGGGCGGCCAGCGTTCCTGCCGTATCCATGTCTCGTCTCCCTTTTTTGATGTCTGCCCTCGCCGCGAGGCGCGGGCTCCGTCGCGCACTGTATTCGGTTTACACGCCCTCGGCAGCGCCCGCGCGGCAAGCGTCCGCTGCATGCAACAGCGCGGCGCGACTACGCCGCCGCGGGACCTTCCCGCTGAAAAACCCGATTACAATTCAGTGAAAATTCAGGAAAGCCGGCAGCGCGGACCGGCCCCTGCCGCCCGGGATGACGAGACAAAATGAATGACGCCATAAGGATTTTTGTCGGCTGCGACCCCAACGACTGCGACCTGGAGCAGATGATGGTGCTGGACTACAGCGCCCGCAAACATGCTTCGCGGCCGGTCGAGATCACCTGGATGCGCCTGTCGCGCGATCCTGCCAGCCCGTGGTACTGCGACCCGGCGCGCGGCCTGGGCTGGCGCACCGAAAAATGGGCCACGCCATTCTCCGCCCTGCGCTGGGCGGTACCGGCCGCGGCCGGTTTCCAGGGCCGCGCCTTCTATATGGATGCGGACATGCTGGTGCTGTGCGACCTGGCAGAGATCTGGGACATGCCGCTGGCCGAGGGAGCGATCGTCGCAGCCCGCCGCGAAGGCGATGGAGAGGGCTGGCGTTCATGCATGGCATTATGGGACTGCGAGCGCGCCCGCGCCCATCTGCCGCCACTCGACGCGCTGCGCGCGATGCGTCGCGCCAACCACGACATGACGCACTATTTCGCCAGCCGGCCGCACCTGGTCCAGTACCTCGACCCACGCTACAACAGCATCGACGGCGACGGCCTGGCGCGCGACGATATCCGCATCCTGCATTACTCCGACATGGGCACGCAGTTCTCGCACCGTTACGCCATGCCGCGCCTGCGCGCGGAAGGTCGCCGCCACTGGTTCGACGGCGAAGTGGTGGCGCATGCGCGCACCGACCTGACCGAGTTGTTCGACCGCTACTACCAGGAAGCGTTGGCCGCCGGCCATCGGCTCGACGACTACCGTAGCGCGTCCCTTTTTGGCGACTTGATCAAGGCCTCGCAGAAGCACTACACCGGCAACCGGCCGCGGCCGCCGCGGCGCTCCTGGTGGCAGCGGCTCTGGGCAAACGTGCAAAGCGGATGAACCGGTCCCCGCGCATCATGCCGTTGTCCCCCGACCGCCTGGTCTCGTACTTCTGGAGCGGCGATGCCCTGCGCAGCCGCGGCGTCAGCGACGTGGTGCGCAGCGCCACGCTCACCCTGCCCGCGCCGCCCGACCGCCTGCTGGCGGACTGGGCGCGCGACATCGCATCGCGCCTGGAACTCGGCCCCGGCGACGTCGAACAGATGGCGCTGGCGCGCACCATCGCGCGCTGGCCCGGTTACACCGCCTGCGTGCAGGCCATGCGCGCCTGGACCGGCGCGCTAGGCCTGGGCGACGCGCTGGCCGAAAGCGATATCGCCTTGATGGCCTGCCGCGGCGCGCGCTACCACCACGACGGCGACCAGTATGGCGGCGCGGCCTTCTGCAATCTGTTCCTGAGCGAGGACAAGGGACTGGACCTGCTGTTCGCCAACAGCGGCCAGCGCATCGCGCTGACGCGCGGCACCGCGGTGCTGTTCGACACCTGCCAGCCTCATGGCGTGGTGCCGCGGGGTTCCAGCATGTTCGACGAGGCCGACTTCCCGGAGAGCCGCGACTTGTCGCAGGTGTTCCTGACGTGGGAGTTGCCCATCGAGGATCCCGGCGTGGCCGGCGCGCTGGGCATCGCTTTCGATATCGATTCCGCGGGCGCCGCGCGGCTGGACGATGAGCAGGTGCGGCGTGGCCGCGCGCGCCAGCAGGTGCGGCCGGACCTCGGCCGCTGGATCGACGCCGGCTGACGCCGCCGCCGCGCCGGGTCCGGCCGGCAGGTCCGCGCAAGCGGATATGCCGGCCGCCGGCCGTGGCAAGCGCCCCTTACCAGTAGACGTCCTGGTTGTAGTACTTGTGCACGTCGCGCGCCCAGGTCTCGTCGGCCATGCTCGGCCAGTTGTCCTTGTCGAAGCCCGGCGCGTCCTTGAGGGTTTCCTTGTCGACATTGAGCACGAAGCACTTGCGGTCGGTGTCCAGCGTCAGCGCCGCCCACGGAATGGCGAACAGTTTTTCCCCCATCCCCAGCACGCCGCCGCGCGCCAGCACCGCATAGGCCACGCGCCCGCGCGGCACATCGAGCATGATCGCCTTGATGTCGCCCAGGCTTTCGCCGGCGGCGTTGTAGACGTCATTTCCTTCCAGGGTACTGGCGGCCATCACTTCGGGGCCGGGACCCAGCGCCTTGGACTTCGGACCACCGACGATATTCGATTGCTGTTCCATCGCGTTTCTCCCGCGGGCGTACCCGCTGCATATCTTGGAATCGAGGATTGCGCCGCATCAGCGGCGGCGCGCTTCCGACATCAGGCAGGCGCCAGCCAGCGCGCCCACCAGCACGGCGCCGGCGATGCTCTTCCAGGCGTTCTCGTGCACATACCCATCGGTCGCGGCCGAGACTTCCCGGGCGCGCCGCCATGCATGCTTCTCCCACCCGCGCGCCTCGGCGCGCGCGGCGTCGAGTTGCTGCTTGAGACGATCGCGCGCCGCTTCGATCTCCGTGCCGCCGTAGCTGGCAGTGCTGCGCAGCAGGCTTTCGGTTCCCGCAATCAGGTCGCGCAACGTCCCGTTGCCGTTGTGTGTAGCCATGACACCTCCTTGAAAAAAAGTCCGCGCCAACCTCACCGCGAGCCCGGACTCCGGTCCTACAGCAAGTGGCGTGCCGCCGGGCCAGCCGGCACGGCGGCGCGCCGCCGGCCAGGTCAGCTCGCCCACCATTGCTTGATGGTGGCGCGCAGCGCAGCCGTGCCCGCCGCCCCGGTTTCCTTGCGCAAGGCCGTCATGTAGGCACTGAACTGCTTCATCGACACATGCGGCGGCAACGGCGGCATTTCCGGATCGGTCACCACTTCCAGCACCGCCGGGCGCCCCGCCGCCAGGGCGCGATCCCACGCCGGCCCCACCTCGTCGGGCGACGTGACGCGGATGCCTTCCAGGCCCAGCATGCGGCCGTAGTCGGCGTAGGAAAATTCCGGCAGCCACTGCGACGCGGCAAAGCGCGGATCGCCACCCATGACGCGCTGCTCCCACGTCACCAGGTTCAGGTCGCCGTTGTTGAGCACCAGCACCACGAGCGTCGGGTCGCTCCAGTCCTTCCAGCGGTGGGCGATGGTGATGAGTTCGTTGATGCCGAGCATCTGCATCGCGCCATCGCCCACCAGCGCGATCACCGGACGCCCGGGATAGGCGAGCTTGGCGGCCACCGCGTAGGGCACGCCGCAGCCCATGCTTGCCAGGCCGCCCGAGACCGACGCCATCATGCCTTCGTCCAACTGGACGTCGCGCGCATACCAGTTGGCGGCCGAGCCCGAGTCGCAGGTGATGATGCTGTGCGGCGGCAGTCGACTGGACAGCTCCAGGAACGGGCGTTGCGGATTGACGGGCTTGGCTTCGACCATGGCACGCGCCGTGACGGTCTCGCGCCAGCGGCGCACGCTTTTCTCGATGCGCTCGCGCCAGGAATTCGACGATTTGGGCTCCAGCCGCGGCAACAAGGCTTCGAGCGTCAGCCGGGCATCGCCCACCAGCCCCACCTCGACGGGATAGCGCAGGCTCAGTTGGCGGCCGTCCACGTCGATCTGCACGGCGCGGGCCTGGCCCTCCTTGGGCAGGAATTCGGCATAGGGGAAGGAAGTGCCCACCATCAGCAAGGTGTCGCATTCGTTCATCATTTCCCAGCTCGGCTGGGTGCCCAGCAGACCGATGGCGCCCGTCACGTACGGCAGCGCGTCCGGCAACACCGCCTTGCCCAGCAGCGCCTTGGCCACGCCCGCCCCCAGGCGCTCGGCCACCGCGCGCACCTCGGCGCCGGCGGACAAGGCGCCGGCCCCCACCAGCATCGCCACCCGCTCGCCGCGGTTGAGCAGGTCGGCCGCATTGGCCAGGGCGGCCTCGGGCGGCACCGCCGCATGCGACGTGATGCCGATGCCGGTGTGCACGGTGCCATGCTCGCGCGGCGGCACGGGCACGGCCTCCAGGTCCTGCACATCGTTCGGGAAGATCAGGCAGACGACGCTGCGCCGCTCCAACGCAATACGCATGGCGCGGTCGACCATGTGCCGCGCCTGCAGGGGCGAGGTCACCATGTGCACGAACTCGTGCGCCACGTCCTTGAACAGGTTCACCAGGTCGACCTCCTGCTGGTAGTCGCCGCCCAGGGCGCTGCGCGCCTGCTGGCCGACGATGGCCACCACGGGCTGATGGTCCATCCTGGCGTCGTACAGGCCATTGAGCAGGTGGATGGCGCCCGGGCCGGACGTCGCCATGCAGACGCCGACCTGCCCGGTGAACTTGGCATGGGCGCAGGCCATGAAAGCGGCGCCCTCTTCGTGCCGGGTCTGCACGAATTCCAGTGTGTCGTTGCGGCCGAAGGCGCCGATCAGCCCGTTGATGCCGTCGCCGGGATAACCAAACACGCGTTGCACGCCCCACTGGCCGAGGCGGTCCAGCACGAAGTCGGATACGGTTTGCACGTCGTTGCTCCTTCTGTCTGCGTAGGCGGATCACTCCTCGCGCAATTGGCGTGCCCGGGGCGAACGCCCGGTGGCGCCGGCGCGCCGTGAGCGGCCTTTACAACGGGCGGCAACAACGACACGGGCGCCTTGCGGCGCCCGGAAAACGGAAACGATGGGATTTGCGCGGGTCGCGTCAGCGCGCCCGCACGGCGGCGGGCGCGCCAGCCGCCAGACCGACTCATTCAGCCGCGCAGCGCCGCCTCGATGCCGGCGACGTCGATCTTGCCCATCTGCATCATGGCCTCGAAGGCGCGCTTGGCGGCGGCGCGATCGGGCGACACCAGCGCCTCGGTCAGCACCCGCGGCGTGATCTGCCACGACAGGCCCCATTTGTCCTGGCACCAGCCGCAGACGTTCTCCGCGCCGCCGTTGCCGACGATCGCGTTCCACAGGCGGTCGGTCTCGGCCTGGTCGTCGGTGGCGATCTGGAACGAGAACGCGTGGTTGTGGGGGGTGCCGGGGCCGCCGTTCAGGCCGAGACAGGGAATGCCGGCGACGGTGAACTCCACCGTCAGGACATCGCCTTCCTTGCCCGACGGATAATCGCCGGGCGCGTGCATGACGCGGCCCACCGCGCTGTCGGGAAAGGTCTGGGCATAGAAACGCGCCGCCTCCAGCGCGTCGCGGTCGTACCAGAGGCAAACCGTATTCTTGCTGACCATCTTCGCTCTCCTGAGATGAAAAACGGAAACACGCGAACGCGCCGCAAGGCCCGGTGGACGCGCGCCAGGGATGCTGCCGGTCGAGCATAGCGCCGGCAACGGTCCGCGTGCGTTACCAAGCGTAGAAGCATGCCGGTCGATGCCCCGACTTTCCCTCGCCCGCCGCAGTGCGCGCCGAAGGTGACAGATCACGGCCGTCCTGCGCATAATCCGTCGATCCCTGTCCTGGAGTCTCCGGCATGCCCTTGCCCACGCCGCCGCAGGCGCATCTCGCCGCGCGCCGCCTTCGCCTTGTGTTCTGCTGCATTGCCGCACTGCTGTGGCTGGCTTGCGCTCCCGCCGCCCAGGCCTTCGACCGCCAGGCGCAGACGCAGCGCTACCAGCAATGGCTGGATCAATTCGAGCGCAACCTGCGCCAACTGGCCGCCGTGCCAGATGCCACCGATGCCGACGTCGAGCGCATCTTCGCCGATACCGTGGTGCCGTCATCGCGCGCGGTGGGGTTCGTGCGCGAACTGGCGACGCGGCCCGCCGGCTCGGTCTCCGGCGAAATCGTGTTCCAGGGTCCCGCGCGCCTGCTGGTCGGCGTATTGCGCCAGTCGGTGGTGGCGGGCGATGGCGGCCCCTACACCGACACGCCGCCGGGCAAGGCCCCGCTGACACTGCGCGCGTGGTATCTGCACGTGGACGGCGGCGGCGAACTGGAACGTCTTTTCAACGACCCCGAGGCCTACAAGCCCTACCGCCTGCCGGCCGACGGCACGCTGGAACGCGGCGTCTACCCCTTCCTGGTGTTCGAGGACGGCCCGCGCCTGCGGCTGGGCGCCATGACGCGCGAATACTGGAACGTGGTGCGCTTTTTGGACGACCTGCAACATGGCTGACGCAACCCTGCCCCGTCCCCGGCCGGGCCGACTGGGCGCCTTGTTGCTGGCGCTTGCCCCTGCCCTGGCCTGGTCCGCCTGCCCGCCTCTGGACACGCCCTTCGGCGCCGATCCGCCCGGCGCCGCGTTGCGCCCCCAGCCACTGGCGCTGTCGCTGGACGGCCCGCGCGTGCTGCTCGGCCTGCATGGGGAACGGGTGCCGGCCGACACCCGGCTGATCGCGGTCCCCGAGGATGGCGACCTGGCCCCGCGCATCTGGCCCGACGCGGTGGACTGGAGCGTCTACGCCAGCCGCGCCGGCGAACCGGGCGCGACCGTGTTGCAGCGCGACGCCGAGGGCCGGCTGTGCCGTATCGACCGCTACCGGCTGCAGCGCGGGCGCCAGATCGAAGATGGCGGCTACCGGCTGGCCTATGATGCCGAGGGCCGGCTGGCGGGCTATGCGGAGTATGCGTCGGCACGAGACCGTGGCGGCGCATTGCAGCAAGCCTGCGTCAGGCGCGATGCCAAGGGGCGGGTCACGGCCGTCTTCCAGGCTGGCTGCAGCGCTACGCCCGAGCGGCCGGTCTACTACGTGCGCGACGACGCCGGCGCCCTGCTGCGCACCATCGACCAGCGCGCCGGTCCGCTCGGCACGCTGGTGCACCGCCTGAACCCGGACGGCACGACGCGCTCGGTCTATCGGTCGCGCCCCGACCCGGACCAGGACGGCGCCCTGATCGCCTATCCGGTTCCACCCGCCCAGGAAGACCGGATCCTGCCGGTGGCGCCCGGCACTTCCCCGGTCATCACCACCGAGATTCCCGATGAACCCTGGCGGCTGGTACGGGTGCCGGCCGACACGGTCGAAGGCGACGGCCTGCCGTCCTGGGACCCGAAGGTGCAGACGGTATTGCTCAAGGGACTCAGCAACGCGCGGGGCCAGGTGGTCCTGGACGCCGGGCAGATCGCGCCGTTCCACCAGGCCTTGCGCGAGACCCCGGGGCGGGTATTCCTGTATGTGCACGAGATGACCCGCTTCCTGCCCGTGACGGCGCTGGATGCGCAGGCCTGGAAGCGCTGCATCGATCCGGCCCGGCGCGACGCCGGCGCCTGCGATTGAGCCCGCGGGCCGCCGCGCTCACGGCACGGCCTGGGTCTCCACCGTCACATGCGACAAGCCCGCGATATGCGCCAGCTTGCCCTTGTAGAAAGCGCTGTCGCGCGGATGCGCCGTGACCAGCGACACGATCGCCGCGAAGTGGCCGGGCCCGACCTGCCATACGTGCAGGTCGGCGATCTGGCCATCGCCGGCGTCCAGCGCCCGCTCGATGTCGTGGCGCAGCCGGGCGCTTTGCGGCGTGGCGTCGAGCAGCACGGTGCCCGAGTCGCGGATCAGGCCCCATGACCAACGCGCGATGACCAGCGCGCCGACCACGCCCATCGCCGCGTCCGCCCATAGCCAGCCATAGCTGCGGCCCGCCAGCAGCGCCACGATGGCCAGCACCGAAGTCAGCGCGTCGGCCAGCACGTGGATGTAGGCGGACCGCAGGTTGTTGTCGCGGACCTGCGGATGGCCATGGCCCGCGGCGGGCGCGTGGTCATGGTCATGGTCGTGACGGTGATCGTGATCGTGATCGTGGCGGTGCGCGCGGCCGTGGTGGTGGTCGTGCCCCGCGTGACCGTGCGCATGCCCGCCATGGCCATGCGCGTGGCCATGGTCATCCTTCAGCAGCCAGGCCGACACCAGGTTGACCAGCAGGCCGACGACCGCGATGGCGATGGCCTGGTCGAAGCGGATGGGCACCGGGTCGATCAGGCGCACCAGGCTTTCCCAGCCGATGATCAGGGCGATCAGCGCCAGTACGACCGCGCTGGCGAATCCCGCCAGTTCGCCCAGCTTGCCGGTGCCGAAGGTGAAGCGCGGGTTGCGGGCCTGGCGGCGCGCGTAGCCGTAGGCGAGCGCGGTGATGAGCATGGCGCCGGCGTGCGTGGACATGTGCCAGCCGTCGGCCACCAGCGCCATTGACCCGTAGACGTTGCCGGCAATGATCTCGACGGCCATCATGCTGGCGGTCAAGGCGATGACCCACCACACCCGGCGCTCGTTGCGCCGGTGGTCTTGGCCCAGGAAGACGTGGTCATGGGACGGGGAAGTATTCATGGGATTGTTCCTGCTGCTCGCGGGGCCTGTGACCGGCGGCCCCTGCCGGCGGACCGCTATTTCATGTAGGCCCGGATAACGTCCATCATCTCCCGCGCCGCCTCGACCCGCTCGGCCTGCGACGGCGCGTGCACCACGTGCTCGTCCAGATGGCCCTGCATCACCTCGGCGGTCAGGCCGCTGAGCGCGCCGCGCGCGGATGCCAGCTGGCGCAGCACCTCGCCGCAGGCCGCCTCGGCCTCCAGCGCCCGTTCCAGCCCTTCGAGCTGGCCGCGGATGCGCCGCACGCGGGCGATGAGTTTTTCCTTCTGGCGGATGGTGTGGGCCATGGTCGGGGGAAAGGAATATATAGTGTAGGGGACTATATTATAAAGACCGCGACAAAGGGAGGATATCCCTGCCGCCGTCCCAAAAAAGCGGACGAAGGCTGGCCGTCCGGGCATCAGCGCCGGCGCCTGCCTCAAGCGCGGCATGCGTGGCCGCCGGACATGGAATGGGCCGTCTATCCGATTCAGGCCGAGATGATCGGATTCGGGTAGAAACAACAATAAAAATCATTATCATCCATGTATTCACGGCATCCGATCCCGGATTGCGGCCCGCGCCGCCGCTCCAGGCACTTCCGAGATCCGCCTACTCATCCCTCCGGAGAAGCTTCCCCGTGCCATCGCGCCGTACCTGGGCCTTGCTGGCCAGTCTCTACAGTACCCAGTTCCTGGGGCTGATGTTCTTCGTCATCGCCATGGTGGCCATCCTGCGCGAAGGCGGGGCCAGCCTGGACACCATCGGCCTGGTCTACCTGATGGGCATGGCCTGGCCGCTGAAGGCGCTGTACGCGCCCTGGATCGACCGCCACGCGACTGGCCTGCGCGGCCATTACCGCGGCTGGCTGCTGGCGACCCAGGCCGGGTTGGTGCTGTGCCTGGCCCTGATCGGCCTGCTCGACCTGCGCGCCGACTTCACGACGATCTACCTGCTGTGCTGGGCGACCGCGCTGTTCTCGGGCGCGCAGGACGTGGCGCTCGACGGCCTGGCCTGCCGCGTGCTGACCCGCCCCGCCGATCGCGGTTTCGGCAACGGTCTGCAGATCGCCGGCGGCCTGATCGGCAACCTGGTGGGCGGCGGCATGATGCTGATGCTCTATCCGCGGTTGGGCTGGCGCGGCTGCTGCCTGTTGCTGGCGGCGCTCACAGCAGTGTCATGGCTGCAGCTGCTGGGCTACCGTGAACCGCAATGGCCGCGCAACGCCGGCCCCGCCAGCCACGCGCGCCTGCTGGCCTTCTGGCGAGGGCCGCAACGCAAGCACTGGCTGTTGGTGCTGTTGCTCTATCCCGCCTCCGCATCGCTCGGCTACGCAGTCATCATGCCATCGCTGCTCGATACCGGATGGTCGCTCGCCGACATCGGCCTGGTGCTCAACGTCGTGGGCGCCACCGCCGGCCTGCTCGTGGCGCTGGCCTACGGCCGCCTGTTGAAGAGCTGGTCGCGGCGTGGCGCCACGCTCGCGGCGGCGCTGTTGCAGGCCGTGGGCATTGGCGGCCTGGCGCTGCCCGCCATGGCCTGGGGCTCGCACACCGTCGCGGGCGTGGCGGTAGTGCTGTACTACATGCTGTACACGCCGGCCGCCACGGTGCTGTGCACGCTCATCATGGATCAGTCGTCGCCGCACAGTCCCGCCACCGACTACACGCTGCAAATGAGCGTGAGTCACTTCTTCGCGATGCTGCTGACCTCGGCCGGCACCATGCTGGCCGGCCGCATCGGCTACGGCGGCGTGGTCGGCGCGGCGGTCGTGCTGGCGGTATGCGGCCTATTGGCCGCCGCGCGCTGGGTTCCCCGGGAGGCAACATGAACAAGTCCTGGGAAATCATGCGGCCGGTGCGCGGCCGGATCCGCCTGGCCATGGGGCTGGCCGTGGCCGGCGTGCTGTGCAGCCTGTCGAGCCTGGCCTGCCTGGCGCTGGCCATGCGCGAGTTGCTGCTGTCCCCGGACACCTATCCCTGGCCCGCGTTCCTGGGCGCGCTGGCGTGCACCCTGCTGGCCTGCTTCCTGCGGCTGCAGGCCTTCAACCAGTCGCACTACGCCGCCTTCCGCCTGGAAGTGATCCTGCGCAACGACCTGGTGCGGCACCTGGCGCGGCTTTCCTTCGGCGAATTGCAGGCGCTGGGCAGCGGCCCGCTGGCCAAGGTGGTGCAGAACGACGTGCAGGCGCTGCACGTTTTCGTGGCCGACAGCACGCCGCTGTTCGCCCGCGCCTACGCCATGCCGCTGTTCAGCGCGGCGCTGCTGTTCGCGCTGGACTGGCGCATGGCACTGGCCGCCGTGGGCGTGCTGGCGGTAGGCGTGGCGGTCCTGTCGCTGGCGATGCGCGGCCGCGGAGCCATGACGCGGCGCTACCACCAGGCGCGCGAACAGGTCAGCGCCGCGGTGATCGAATACGTGCAGGCCATGCCCGTGGTGCGCACCTTCGATACCGGCCAGAGCACCTTCGGACGCTACCACCGCGCCCTGGAGCGCTACCTGGCGATGCTGACCGACTGGTATCGCGGCGCCAGCTTCAGTTCCCGCTTCGCGATTGCCGCGCTCGGCCCGCTGCCGACCCTTGCGGTGCTGCTGTGGCTGGGCGCCTGGTGGACGGCGCAGGGCCAGCTCGGCTTTCCAATCTGGCTGGCCTTGCTGCTGTTCGGCATGGGCATGGCCGAAGCCATGTTTCCGATGATGTCGCTGGCGCACATGATCGACCAGGCCAAGCTGAGCGTGGCGCGCATCCAGCAGGTGCTGGCGATCGCGCCGCTGCCGCCGGCCCGCGCGCCGCGGCGGCGGCCGGCCGACGCCAGCGTGTGCTTCGAGGATGTGCGCTTCGGCTATGGTGGCCATGTCGCGCTGGACAACCTGAGTTTCACCGCGCATGCCGGCCAGGTGACGGCGCTGGTCGGCCGTTCAGGCGCCGGCAAGAGCACCGTGGCGCGGTTGATCGCCCGCTTCTGGGACATCGATGCCGGGCGCCTGCTGGTGGGCGGCGTCGACGTGCGCGACCTGGAACGCGAGACCCTGTTCGAGCATGTCGCCTTCGTGTTCCAGGACAACTTCCTGTTCTCCGGCAGCGTGGCCGAGAACATCGCCATGGGCCGCCCCGATGCCCGCCCCGCCGAGATCGAGGCCGCCGCCCGGGCGGCGCAGGCGCACGACTTCATCCTCGCGCTGCCCGACGGCTACGCCACCGTGCTGCGCGAAGGCGGCAAGGACCTGTCCGGCGGCCAGCGCCAGCGCCTGACGATCGCCCGCGCCGTGCTGATGGACCGCCCGATCCTGGTGCTGGACGAAGCCACCGCCGCCACCGATCCCGAAAACGAACGCGCGGTCGGCGCCGCGCTGGCCGCGCTGATGCGCGGCCGCACCGTCATCATGGTCGCGCACCGGCTCGCCAGCATCCGCCACGCCGACCAGATCCTGGTGCTGGACCGTGGCCGGCTAGCCGAATCCGGCACGCACGACACCCTGCTCGCGGCGGGCGGCCTCTATGCCCAGCTCTGGAACAACCATCAACGCGCCCGTCGCTGGACCTTGGGCGAGCAACCCTCATGACGACACCTCCCGCTCCCTGGCGCGACACCTATCGCCGCCTTCTCCGCAGCGCAGGCAGCCAGGCCGGCCGCCTGCGCGCCAGCCTGTGCCTGTTGCTGGCCGCCGCCGTGTGCCAGGGCCTGTCGCTGGCCTGCATCGTGCCCCTGTTCGTCCACGTGACCCGCGGCGATCCCTGGCGCGCCGCGCTGGCCTGGCTGGCGGGCTTCACCTTGCTGGCAGCCGCCGCCATCATCCTGCGCTGGCGCGCGCAGGGCTTCGACTATCGCGGCCACATGGCGCGCGCCACGCACGAGCTGCGCGTGCTGCTGGGCGAGCAACTGCGGCGCATGCCGCTGGAGGCGCTGCAGGCCCACCGCACCGGCGGCATCGCCGCCAAGCTGCTGGGCGGCGTCGACGAGCAGATGAACTACGCGCTGACGGTGATCAACCTGATCCTGGGCGCCGCGGTTACGCCGGCCACGACCGCGCTGGCGCTGCTGGCCTGGGACTGGCGACTGGGCATGGCGCTGATGCTGGTGTTTCCCGTGATCGTGCCGCTCTACCGCTGGCGCCGGCCGGCGCTGGATCGCGGGCATGCGGCCACGGGCCGCGCCAATGAAGCCTTGAACGCGGAACTGCTCGAGTACATGCAAGGACTGCCCGTGTGCCTGGCGACGGGCCGAGCCGGCGCCGCCAATGAACGCCTGCGCGCCGGCTTCGAGCAGGTGGAACGATTGCAGCGCGAGCATCACCGGCGCGGCGCCAAGCCGTCGTTGATGGTGGCCGCCATCGTCGAATCCGGGATGCTGGCAATCCTGGGCTGCGGCATGCTGTGGGTCACCCAGGGGAGCCTGGCTCCCGCGGCTCTCGGCGCGGTACTGGTGCTGGTGGCGCGCTTTGCCGAACCGCTGGCGACCTTCGTGAACTTCACCACGATCCTGGCGCTGATCGAGGCCGCCCTGGCCCGCATCGAAGACGTACGGGCGGTGGCGCCGCTGCCGCAATGGCCGTCAGAGGGAGGCCCTGGCGGACCGGCGCGCATCCGTATCAACGGTCTCGAATTCCGCTACGCCGGCGGCAGTGCGCCAGCCCTGCGCGATATCGACCTGGATCTGCCGGCGCGCGGCCTGACCGCGCTGGTGGGCCCTTCGGGCTCCGGCAAGACCACGCTGACGCGCCTGCTGATGCGGCACGCCGATCCGCAACGCGGCGCGGTCCGCATCGGCGGCGTGGACATCCGCAGCCTGCCAGCCGCCGACCTGAACCGCCTGATCTCGACCGTGTTCCAGGATGTGCACCTGTTCGACGACACCGTGCTCGGCAACATCGGCATGGCAAGGCCCGATGCCAGCGAGGCTGACATCCACGCCGCCGCCCGCGCGGCCCATTGCCTGGACTTCATCGAGCGCCTGCCGCAAGGCTGGCAGACCCGCCTGGGCGAGGCTGGCGGCAAGCTGTCGGGCGGCGAACGCCAGCGCCTGTCGATCGCGCGCGCCATCCTCAAGAACGCGCCGATCGTGATCCTGGACGAGCCCACCGCCGCGCTCGACACCGAGAGCGAACTGGCGGTGCAGGCGGCCATCGATACCCTGGTCGCGGACCGCAGCGTCATCGTGATCGCCCACCGCCTGTCGACCATCGTCGCGGCGGATCGCATCCTGGTGTTCGAGGACGGTCGCATCACGCAGCGCGGCACGCACGCGCAACTGCTGGCTGTCCCGGGCCGCTATCGCCAGATGTGGCTGGCGCAACAGGGCTGAGGCACACCTCGCCCGCCGCGCGCGGCCACCTGTCCATGACACCGCGGCGTTCGACACACAGCGCCGCTCAAGGTGGAAAGCCCTCACCGCAGGCGCCCCGCCACGGGGATCGGCGTGCCAGCCACGCAGGCGACGATCAACCCGCCTTCACCGCCATCCACGATGTGACCGCCAGTGAAGTCCGAAAAGGCCGGCAGGACCGTGAGGCCCGCGCGCAGCCAGAACGCCGGCCAACTGCGCGGCACTCCCGGCACCGACGTCTTCGGATGCATGTGCCCCGCGATGACGTGCTGGCCGTTCGCTTCCGCCCGCGGGATGTGACAGAACAGGAAGGGACCATCCACGCAGGCATCACCGAGCTGTCGCACTTCCAGGACTCCGCCGTCCAGCGCGCGGTCGTGATTGCCCGCCAGCACGGCGACGTCCAGCCCGGCATGCTGGCGCCGCCATTCCAGCCACGCGTCGCGCCAGGCCGCCTGCGCGGCGGGTCCGTGCAACAGGTCGCCCACGATCCACAGCTCGCGGGCGGCCGTGCGCGCAACCAGGGCGGCCAGGCGGTCCAGGTCGCCGCGCGTGGCGCCGCTGGGCACCGCGATGCCCGCGCGCCGGAAGACATGGCTTTTCCCCAGGTGCAGGTCGGCAATGATCAAGCGCCCCCGGGCGGGCCAGAACATCGCCCGCGCCCCCGATAGCACCATGGCCTCGCCCGCCAGCACGATGTCCAGCTCGTCGTCAGGCGATGCGTTCATAGCGCTTCTCCAGTTGCGCCGCGGCGCGCCTGACGCGCGCTTGCCAGGTCTCGGTGCTCAATTGCCCGCGCATGCTCTCCGTCCAGAGCGGAAACGACAGCGGCGTCAACGCCCGCGGTTCGCGCAACAGCAGCTCGCGCCGCTGGCAGTCGTGCAACGCCGCCAGCAGGCGCGGCGCTTCCAGCTGCAGCTCGAACACTTCGCGCTCCGCTTGGGCCAACAGCAGATGGTCCGGGTCGTAGCGGCGCAGGACGTCGTACAGCAGGCCGCTCGACGCCTGCACCTGGCGCAGCGAACGCGCCGCCTGGCCGGGGAGCGACGGCGTCAGCAGGCCCGCCACGCGCGCGATCTCGCGAAACTGCCGGCGCGCCATTTCGCCCAGGTTCACGCCGTCGCGCAGGTCATCGGCCATGTTGTCAGGGCTGAGCAGCTGGCGCAGCAGGGCGTCGTCCAGCGCGGCCGGCTCGGCCAGCGTCAACATCAGTCCATAGTCGTTGACGGTGTAGGAAATCGTGTTGGCCTGCCGTCGGCCCCAGCGCAGCGCGATCATTGCCGCGATGCCTTCATGCACGGCGCGGCCGGCGAACGGGAACAGGAACAGATGCATGCCGCGGCGCGAACCGATCCGCTCGGCCACCAGCCGGCCGCGATCCGGCAGCGCGCTGGCCTGCGCCTGGATCCGCAGCAGCGGTTCGACCGCGCGCATCTCCGGATGCGGACCGGGATGCGAATACAGGCTTTCCACCTCGCTGGCCAGTTGCGTCGACAGGGGCATGCGCCCGCCCTGCCAGGTCGCGACCGGGCCATCGCCACCCTTGGCGCGCCGCACGTAGGCGACCATGCCCTCCAGCCGCACCAGTTCCAGCGTGCGCCCGGCGAACTGGAACCGGTCGCCGCGCCGCAGGCGGGCCAGGAAACCTTCTTCCACCGATCCCAGGCTGCCCCCGCGCAAATACCTCACGGCCACCGCGCCGTCAGCGGTGATGGTGCCGATGGACAGCCGATGGCGGAACGCGACGCGCCGGTCGCGCACACGGTAACGTCCATCGTCATCGCGCACGACGCGTTGGTAATCCGGATACTTCGCCAGCGCGCGGCCGCCCTGCACGATGAAGTCCAGCACGGCCCGCCACGTCGCGGCGTCGAGCGCGGCGTAGGCGTGAGTGCCGCGGACTTCCCGGTACAGCTCGTCCGCCTCGAAGCCACCACCCAGCGCCAGCGTGACGGCATGCTGGGCCAGCACGTCCAGGCTGCCGACTGGCGGCGGCCTGGACTCGATCTCGCCGCGCGCGATCGCCTGGCGGGCGGCGGCATACTCGATCAGCTCGAGCGCCTGTGCCGGCACGCAGACCACGTTGCCCGATTCCCCCGGGCGGTGGCGGGCGCGTCCGGCGCGTTGCAGGAGGCGCGCCACACCCTTGGGGCTGCCGATCTGCAAGACCTGGTCCACGGCCGGAAAATCCACGCCCAGGTCCAGGCTGGATGTGGCCACCACGCAGCGCACCGTGCCGTCGCGCAAGCCCTGTTCCACGGCGGCGCGCAGCTTCGGGTCCAGCGATCCATGATGCAGCGCCAGTGTGGCGGGGGCCTCGGGCCAGATGGATTCCAGGGCACGATGCCACAGCTCGGCCTGGGCGCGGGTATTGGTGAACAGGAGCGTCGCGCGCACGTCGAAGAGGCGCTTGAACACCCGCTCCAGCTGCGACAGGCCCAGGTGCCCGGCCCATGGCAGGGTGCGGCTGCGCTCGGGCAGCAGCGTCGATATCTGCATCCGCCGCGGCCGCACGCCCGCCACCAGCGCGCTGCCCGGCGCGTGCGGCAGCAACACGGCGCGGGCCTCGTCCAGGTTGCCGAGCGTGGCGGACAGGCCCCAGGTCCGCACGCCGGGCGACAGGCGCCGCAGGCGCGCCAGGCACAGCTGCAGCAGCACGCCGCGCTTGTTGCCCAGCAATTCGTGCCATTCGTCCACCACGATGCAGCGCAGGGCGCGAAAGCGCGACGACGCGTCGGCGTAGGAAAGCAGCAGGGCCAGGGATTCGGGCGTGATCACCAGCGCCTGCGCCTTGCCCTGCCGCGCCAGGCGCTTGTCGCGGGCGCTGGCATCGCCCGTGCGCAGCGCCACCGTCCACGCCAGGCCCATGTCGGCCGCCGTCTGCGTCAGCGCGCGGGTGGTGTCGGCGGCGAGCGCCCGCAACGGCGTGACCCACAGCACCCGCGGCCCTTCACCGGGGCCATGGGCGCGTCACCGGCCAGGGCCTCCAGCAGCGGGCCGCCGAATGCCGCCAGGGTCTTGCCGCTACCCGTGGGCGTGTGCAGCAGGCCCGATTCGCCATCCAGATAGCGCCGCCACGTCTCGCGCTGAAACGGGGCGGGCTTCCAGCCGCGCGCCGCGAACCATGCCGCCAGCGGCGCATCCCGGCCACGGCGCATGGCGCTCATCGCGCCAGCGCCTTCAGCGTGTCGAGCCGGTCGGCCTGGTCGGCGCGCTTGTCATGCCGCCAGCGCAGGATGCGCGGAAAACGCACCGCCACGCCCGACTTGTGGCGCTTGGACAGGTTGACGCCCTCGAAACCCAGCTCGAACACCTGTACCGGATCAACCGAGCGCACCGGGCCGAAACGCTCGCGCGTGTGGGCGCGCAGCCAACGGTCCAGTTCCAGGATCTCCTTGTCGTCCAGGCCCGAATAGGCCTTGGCGATGGGCACCAGCGCATCGCCATCCCACAGGCCGAAGGTGTAGTCGGTGTAGAGCGTGCTGCGGCGGCCGTGGCCGGACTGCGCATACAGCAGCACCGCGTCGATGGTGAGCGGATCGATCTTCCACTTCCACCAGTCGCCGCGCCGCCTGCCGCTTTGGTACGGCGCGGCGCCGCGCTTGAGCATGAAGCCCTCGACGCCGCGTTCGCGCGATTGCGCGCGCAGCAGGCGGGCCTCGTCCCAGCTTTCGGGCGCGACGATCGGCGACAGCCGCAGGCGCGGGTCCGGATGCCGGCGCAGCAACGCTTCCAGCCGGGCGCGCCGTTCGGTCTGCGGCAGCTCGCGCAGGTCGGCGCCGTCCAGCTCCAGCAAATCGTAGGCCAGCAGGCGCACCGGCGCCTCGGCCAGCCACTTGGGCCCGGGCTTGAGACGCTGGATGCGGGTCTGCAAGGCGGAAAACGGCATGGGACCGGCTGTGTCGTCCTGCCAGGCCAGCAGTTCCCCGTCCATGACGCAGTCCACATCCAGCGCCGCGGCCGCGGCCTCGACCTCGGGAAACCGGCCGTCCAGGCGCTCCTCGCCGCGCGACCACAATGCCACTTCGCCGCGCCGCCGTATCAATTGCGCGCGGATGCCGTCCCACTTCCATTCGAGCAGCCAGTCGCCGATCGGCCCCAGCAGCGCCGGATCGCCCTCCAGCGGCGAAGCCAGAAAGAAGGGGTAAGGCTGCTGGCGGTCGCCGGGCAATTCCTCGGCGCTCAGCAAGTCACGCAGGAAGGCGGGGCTGGGCGACCACGCGCCCAGCATGCGCTGCGCGATGCGCGCGATGGCCACGCCCGACATCTCCGCCAGCGCCTGCTGCACCATCCGCTGCGACACGCCGACGCGCAGGGCGCCGGTCAGCAGTTTGTTGAAGACCAGGCGTTCCGCATAGGGCAGGCCCATCCATGCGGCCACGATGACCTCGCGGCGCTCGCCCTCGTCGCGATTGGCCACGGGCAACAGGATCTCTTCGATCCAATCGGCCAGGCCGCGCTCGGGCGCGGCGGTGGCGGGGTCGGGAACCAGCAGCGCCAGCGTCTCGGCCAGGTCTCCGACCTGGTCATAGCAGGCATCCACCAGCCAGGGCGCGGTGTCGGACGCGCTCGCGACCCAGGCGCGCAGTTCGCCGACCGCCGCGATCTTCCTGCGCGCGCTGGTGATCTTGCCGCCGGCCAGCAGATACAACGCCCATGCCGCGTCGCGGGGCGGCGCATCACGGAAGTACGCCACCAGCGCCGCGCGCTTGTCCAAGGTGGCGGTACTGCGGTCCAGTTCCTGATACAACGCCGCGAATCGCTTCATGCCTGCGTCCGTTCTCCTGCCGATCCAAAAAAAGCGCCTGTCCCGCGGCCTGCCAGCACGGCCGGCCAGCACGGAAGGGCACGGCTCCTAGTCGTCTTCGCCGTACTGCGTGGCCAGCGTCTCGGCGGCGATGCCTGATTCGTTCAAGGTGCGCACCAGCGCGTCGGTGTCGCCGTGCGTGGCGATGACGCGCCGCGCACCGGTCTGGCGGACGGTGCGCAGCAGATCGGGCCAGTCGGCATGGTCCGACACGACGAAACCACGGTCCATGTTGCGCCGGCGCCGGTTGCCGCGCAGCCGCATCCAGCCGGAGGCAAAACCATGTTGGGCCTTGCGGAAACGCCGCAGCCACGCACTGCCGGCGGCCGAGGGCGGCGCCAGGACCAGCTCGCCAGCAAATCCCGTGCCCGCGGCCGCTGGCGCCCCTTCCGCGTCGATGACCAGGCGCGTATCGGCCATTGCCACGCCCGCGCCGCGATAGACGTCCACGCCCGCGGCGATCGCACCATGCAGGTAGACGGGGCGGTCGATGAAAGGCATCAGCTCGGCCAGCACGCGCTGCGCCTTGCCCAGCGCATAGCAGTAGAGAATGGCGGCCTCGCCGCGCGCCGCGCAGTGGTCGCGCCACTGCACGATGTCGCGCGCCACGTCGGCGGCGCTGGGCCAGCGGTATATCGGCAGGCCGAAGGTCGCTTCCGTGATGAAGGTGTCGCAAGGCACGACCTCGAACGGCGTACAGGTGGGGTCCGGCTGGCGCTTGTAGTCGCCCGACACGACCCACACCTGGCCATCGACTTCGACGCGCACCTGCGCGGACCCCAGCACGTGGCCGGCGGGGTGCAGCGAGACGCGCGCGCGGCCCAGCGTGAAGGGCTCGCCGTACGCATGGACGCGATAGTCCTGGTCCCCCAGCCGCCACCGCAGGATCGGCAGGCCCTCGACGCTGGTGTGATAGCGGCCCATGCCTGCGCGGGCATGGTCGCCATGGCCGTGCGTGAGGACCGCGACATCCACGGGACGCCAGGGATCGATGTAGAACCCGCCCGCGGCGCAATACAAGCCTTCTGGACGCAATTGGACGATGTCGGCCATGACTGTCTCCCGATCTGGCGGGCGCGGCTCGCGCGGGGTGCGCGAGCCGCGGCGCTGCATCTGTCGGTTATACCGCGAACGCGGCGCCGCCGACGCTACATCCTGTACTGCACCGTCAGCAGGTAATTGCGCGGCGCGCCGTAGTAATTGTGGTCGTAGCTGATGGAGCTGTAGTACTTCTTGTCGGTCAGGTTGCCCAGGTTCAACGCGAACGACAGACGTTCGTCCACGCGGTAGCCCAGGCGCGCGTCCAGCACGGTGTAGCCACCCTGCTCGCGGCCGTAATAGCCGAAGCCTGACGATTTGCTCTGGGTGGTCAGGCCGGCGCCCACCGAATAGCGGCTCCATTCCCCCGGCAGGCGATAGTTGGCCCACAGGCGCGCCAAATGGCGCGGGATCCCCGTGTTGGCCGAGATGTCGTAACCCACCGCCGGCACATCGGCGCTCCGGTGACGCGTCTGCGTATAGGTGTATGAGGCGGACAGCTGCAATCCAGGCAGCACCTCGCCATTGATCTCGGCCTCGAAACCCTGGCTGCGCACCTGCGCCGTGGGGCGGTAGCAGGTGCCGCCGCACTGGGCGTTGGCCACGGCCTGCGGGACGTCGGTATCCTCGAAGGCGACGTTCTTCTGCTCGGTGCGGAACAACGCAAGACCCACATCGACCCGGCCGTCCAGCAACTCACCCTTCAGGCCCAGCTCATAGTTGCGGCCTGTCACCGGCGCAAGGAATTCTCCGGAAACGCCGCGTTGGCTCTGCGGGCGGAAGATGTCGGCGTAGTTGGCATACGCCGACCATTGGTCGTCGAGCGTGACCACGGCCCCCACGAAGGGGGTGAACTCCGCGGACTCCTCGGCCGTGGTCTCGCTGTAGCCCCAGACCCCATTGGAAATGTAGGTCTGCTTGTACCAGGAGTAGCGGCCGCCCAGCACCAGCAGCAGCGGATCGGCCAGTTGGTAGCGCGCGCTGGCGTACAAGCCCTTTTTGTCGGAACGATAGCCATCGTCCATGCGGTTGGCCGCGATGATTTCGTCGCTGTTCAGGGCGGGCGCGGTGAATCGTTGATACGGGCTGCGGTTCAGGGTTTCGACGTTGCGCAGCCAACCCCAGGTGTCGTTGCTGCGCAGGTGCGAAAAGTTGGCCCCCACCGTCAGGCCGAGCTTGCGGCCGAACAGCGTGGTATCCCCCGTCAGATAGGTGTCGCCGCCCAGGTTCCTGGACTCCATGTCGAACGCATAGGCGTCGCCACGGTAGGTATTGGGCGGTCCCAGCCGTCCCGTGCGCAGCAGGTACTTGATGTCGTTGGCCTCCTGCACGCGCACCAGGGCGGCCTTGAATTTCCAGCCATTGGCGAAACGGTGGGTCAGGTCGGCGAACCAGGTGTCCTGCGTTTTCGAGGCATGGTTCCACGGCGCGCTCAGGTTGGTGGAACGCGCATAGTCGGGCATGGACCCGTCGGCATAGTTGGGCAGGCCCGACCAGTCGATCACGCCATAGGGCTTCTCGCGGCTGTAGCCGATGCCGACGGTGGTGGCGGCGCCCAGGTCGATGTCCAGCGCGCCGTAGAAGGTGCGGTCATGGGAGTTGATATAGTCGCGGAACGAACCGGCGGTGTCGTAGTTCACCACCACGCGGCCGCGCACGCTCTTGCTGTCATTGAGCGCGCCGCCCAGGTCGGCCTGCGCGCCGTACTGGTCCCACGAGCCGGCCTTGCCGGTGAAGACGAACTGGCGCTGCGGCGTCGGCCGCTTGCGGACCATGTTCACCGAGCCCGACGGGTCGCCGGCTCCTTCGAAAAGCCCTTGCGGACCGCGCATGATTTCCACGCGGTCATAGAGAGCCGCATCGGAATTGAAGGCCGAACCGCGCGCGTAGAGCTGCCGTTCCAGCGGCACGCCGTCGAACTGGTAGCTCTGGATGAAGAATCCGCGCGAATAAAACTGCCCGCCCGGCTCGTTCGCCACCATCGACACGCCTGGCGCGTGATTGAGCGCGTCGCGGATATCGGTAATGTTCTGGTCGTCCATGCGCTGGCGGGTAATCACCGAGACCGCCTGCGGGATCTCGCGCAATGATTGGTCGCCCTTGGCGATCGTCACCACGTTCGAAGCGTACGAACCGGTGCCTTCGGTGGTGGCGATGCCCAGACCCGGCACGGTGACCGGCGCCAGGGTTGCAACCTCGGCGCTGGTAGCCGCGCGCAGCCGGTATTGGCCCTGGGCATCCCTGACCGCTTCCACGCCGGTTCCCGACAACGCCGCCATGAGCGCGGCCTGTGAATCGTAGGTGCCTTGCACCCCGGGGCTGTGGCGCCCTTGCACCAGGCCGGGCGGGCTGGCAAGCAGCACGCCGGATTCGGCCGCATAGCGCGCCAGTACGGCATCGAGCGGGCCGGCCGGGATGTCGTAGCGGCGCGCCGCGCCGTCCGTCACCGCGCCGGCCTCCTGGGCGGCGGCGACCGGCAATCCGCCCGCCATCGCCACCAGCGCCCCGGCGCAGGCCAGTTGTGCCAGGCTGCGCGCGAGCGGCGCGCGGCGGGCCGCATCGGGGCGGCGCGCCGGCTCGGTGAAGTGACGGGGCCGGAGGGTTCGGATGGACATGCGGGCTTCCTCAAATGGGCAATTGGGGGATGGTCCGAAGACCTTTCACCCGCTTCATCGAACGAGCCACCCAAAACAGGAACCGCTTTTGCAAAAAAAATGCGCCACCGCCGCCACGCCCTGCCGGCGCCCCGTCAACGGGGGGTGACGCGGGTCCACCACGGCAGGGGATGGCTGACGCGGATGGGCATGACCGAAGCCAGCATGGCCAGTACCCGTTCGGGTTCGGTCATCGGGTAGCTGCCGAACACCGGCAGATCCGCCACCTCCGGCGACACGCTGAGCAGGCCGGCGCGATAGCGTCCGAGTTCGCGCAAGACCTCGCCCAGGGGCGCATTGCGGGCAATGTACAAGCCCCGCGTCGAGCCTTCGCTGGCCGGGTCCACCGGCTCGATCGGCGACAGTCCCGTCGCCGTCAGGCGCGCCTGCCAACCGGCGGGGATGACCACGCCGGCGCCATCGGCCCCATGCGCCTGGACGGCGCCGTCGTAGACCGCGATACGCGTGATGCCGGCGTCCAGCCTGACGGTGAAGCGCGTGCCGAGCGCGCGCAGCCGGCCTTGCGGCGTATCCACCACGAACGGCCGTTGCTGCCCGCCGGCCGTGCTGACCAGGATTTCGCCCGCGACCAGCCGCAGGCGCCTCAGCGCCGGGCCGAAGTCCGTGTCGAAGGCGCTTGCCGTTCCCAGCCAGACCCGTGTGCCATCGGCCAGCAAGACCTCCCGGACTTCGCCGGTGGCAGTGCGATGGTCGGCCATGCGGGCCAGGACCAGGCCGGCCAGCGGCGAGTAGCGCCAGGCCACCCCGCTCGTCAGGCCGGCGCCGGCCCCCAGCGCCAGACCGAGGACAACACGGCGCCGGGTTGCATTGGCGGTGGCGGCACGATAGGCGCCGACCGCGCCATGGGGATCGGGCGCCGTCTGGATGGGCCGGAACAATTGGCCGACGCGCTCGACCTGGGCCCAGGCCGCGCGATGCGCCTCGGCGCTATCACACCAGCGCCGCCACGCCTCGCGGTCGGTGGCGGTGGCCTCTTCCGATTGCAGCAGCGCGAACCACTGCGCGGCCTGCTCCAGGACCGCGTGCTCCCCGTGCCCCCGTTGCGGCGGCATGCCCATCGTCGTCAAAGCGTCTTCAGGCAATGCAGCATGGCCTGCGCGATGTACTTGCGCACCATGCGGGTGCTGACGCCCAGCTCCGCCGCCACTTCCGTTTCGCTCATGCCGCAACCGGAGGCCATGACGAAGGCGTGAGCCGCCTTCACGGGCAGGCTGCGCAACAGGCGGTCGATCTCTTGCAGCGCCTCCAGCACGATCGCCTGATGTTCGGCCGACGGCGCCAGCGCCTCGGGCTGGGCGGTGAGCGTGTCGAGCCAGGCCTGTTCGATACGCCGGCGGCGCCACAGGTCGACACACAGGCCGCCGGCCATGGTGCGCAGGTAGACGCGCGCTTCAGGCAGGCTGCCGAAGCGGCGCGGCGTGGTCAGGAGCCGCACGAACGCGTCCTGCGCCAGGTCGGCCGCGTCGGCGGCATTGCCGAGCCGACGGCGCAGCCAGGCCTGGAGCCAGGAATGATGGTCGCCGTAAAGGGTTTCCACGCTGGGCGGGATCGCGTAGTCGGAGGTATCCAAGGCAGGAGGCCGCCAGCCTGGCAACGGCATGACGGCGGCAATAGAACTTAATGGGAACGATTATTATTATCTAATTTTCCCGACCTGGATAGCGGCCGCGCCGCCATCAAGCCCCGCCGGGCCCCGTCGCTGCCGCCGGCGCGCCAGCGAAACCAGCAGTTGTTCCAACGCCGCAAAATCCACCGGCTTGACCAGGTGATGGTCGAACCCGGCCTCGTGGGAATGGCGCCGATCCTCGTCCTGGCCCCACCCCGTCATGGCGATCAGCACGACGCCCTGGCCCGACGGCGCCGAGCGTACCCGTCGCGCCACCTCGTGGCCGTCCATTCCCGGCATGCCGATGTCCACCAGCATCACGGCCGGCGCGAACTCGTCCAGCATGGCCAGCGCCTGCCGGCCGTCGCGCGCAACCCCAACCTGCGCGCCGAACGCCTGGAGCACCATGGCGGTCGTGTCCGCGGAATCGGTGTTGTCGTCCACCACCAGGATACGACCAAGTTTCTGCCTGGGCGCGGCCTGGCCGCCTTGCGGCGCCACTTGGCGCGGCGACGCGGCCTGCACCGGCAGGCGCACGACGATCTCGCAGCCCGTTCCGGGTCCCTGGCTCGCCGCCCTCACGCTGCCTCCGTGCAACGCCACCAGGCGCGCCACCAGCGTGAGCCCCACGCCCAGGCCGCCCGACCCGCGCCGGCCATCGACCTGCACGAAAGGCTCGAAGACACGTGTCAGCATATCCACCGGAATACCGCGTCCGTTATCCCGCACCGAAAGGATGAATTCGCCCGCCGCATCCTGCGTGCCCTTCAGGATGATATGGCCGCCCCGGTCGGTATATTTGGCCGCGTTGTTGAGCAGGTTGGAGACCACTTGCGTCAGTCGCACCGCATCGGCCTGCATCATCACCGGTTGCTCCGGCAGGGTCACGCTCACGGTGTGACCGGCCGCCTCGATCGGTCCGCGGCTTGCCTCCAGCGCGTTGCGCAGCAGCTCCACCAGGTCCACCGACGCCTTGCGCAGCAGGATCTTGCCGCTGTTGATGCGGGCGATGTCCAGCAGGTCATCCACCAGCCGCGCGATGTGGCTGACCTGGCGCGCGAGCATCTCATGGACGCGCACCGTGCCGGCGGCGTCCACCTCCGAATGCCGCAACAGGTGCAGTCCATTGTGCAGCGGCGCCAGCGGGTTGCGCAGTTCATGCGCCAGCATGGCCAGGAACTCGTCCTTGCGTTCGTTGGCGTCACGCAATGCCGCCTGGGTTTCTTGGCGCAACATTGCCAACCGCAAATGCGCGCCAACCCGCGCCTGCAATTCGGCGGGCGAGAATGGCTTGACCAGATAATCGTCGGCGCCCGCATCGAGGCCTTCGACGCGCGCTTCCTGCCCGGCGCGCGCCGACAGCAGGATCACCGGCACGGTCCGCGTCCGCGCATCGCCGCGCAGGGCCTGCAGCAAGGTCAGCCCGTCCATGCCAGGCATCATGATGTCGGTGATCACCAGGTCGGGCGGATCCTGCCGCGCGCTGCGCAGGGCTGTCGCGCCATCGGCGGCAATGCGCACATCGTAATCAGCGGCGAGCAGGCTGCGCAGGTACTCGCGCAGATCGGCATTGTCGTCAGCGCAGAGGATCCGCGGGCGATTGGCGGCGCCCGCGGATGCAAGCGCCGGGGATGCGTTGGCCAGCCAGCGCGACGCTTCCTGGCGGGCCTGCATCGTGGCATTGCCCGCGACGGGTTCGTGGGCGACCTTGCCATCGGCCGCGCTCGCCTGCTTCTTGGGCAGCGTGACCGTGAACACGCTGCCCACGCCCGGCTCGCTATCGACGCTGATGGCGCCGCCCAACAGCTTGACCAATTCACGCACCAGCGCCAGCCCGATACCCGAGCCTTCGTGGCTGCGGGCCGCCGGACTTTGGCCCCGGTGAAAGCGCTGGAAGATATTGGCCAGGTCCGAGCGGGCGATGCCGACACCGGTATCCCGCACGGACAGGACCACCTCATCGCCGCTGTCGCGCAAGGCCACGTCGATCGATCCCCGCAAGGTGTACTTGAACGCGTTGGACAACAGGTTCAGCACGATTCTTTCGTACCAGTCGCGATCGATGAGCACGGTGGGCACCGCGTCGCACTGTACCGACAAGGCCAGCCCCGCGCTCTCCATCGCCGATCGGAACGCGCTGGCGTGCTCCTGGGTGGCGCGGGCCAGGTCGGTGGGCTGCAGCCGCGCCACCATGCCGCCCCCTTCGATACGCGAAAAATCCAGCAGCGAGTTCACCAGCTTCTGCAGGCGCAGCGCATTGCGCAACAGCAGTTCCAGCGTCTCGCGTTCCAGGCCTGCCGACGGCTGCGCCAGCGCCTGTTGCAGCGGTCCGAGAATCAGCGTGAGCGGCGTCCGGAACTCGTGGCTGACGTTGGAAAAAAAAATGGTCTTGGCGCGATCCAGCTCCGCCAGAACTTCGGCGCGCCGAGCCTCCTGCTCATAGGCGACGGCGCTGGCGATGGCGCTGGCCGAATGCTGGGCGACCAGGTCGAGGAAGTCGCGGTAGGCGCTATCCAGCGGCCGCCGCGCACTGACGCCCAGCACCATGACGCCCGAGACCGAGCCGTCAGCGGTCCAGCGCAACGGCAGGATGCGCGCCCATGCGGCCAGATCGGGCCAGGGCCCGCCTGGCAATGCCAGCCCCAACGACGCCAGCGCCACGGTCTGCGGTTCGCCATTGCCGGCGACGGCAGCCAGGGGCCAGTGGGCTGCCGGGCGCGACTGCGCATTCACGCCGGTCGCGGCAAGCAGTTCGAAGTCCGGGTCGCCGCATCGATAGATCAGGCAGAACGGCACGTCGCGCGGGTTGCGCGCCAGCACATCGCAGATACGCCCCGCCGTGGCGGCCGGCCCGGCGGCCGGCACCGGCTGCGCGCCGAGCTCGCGCAAGGTTTCCAGACGCCGCGCGCTGACGATCTTCTCGGTGGTCTCGGTGCAGGGGCAGAAAACGCCCTGGACGGTGACGCCGTCCGCCGCCAGGATCGGGCCGTAGGTGAAGGTGACGTAGACTTCTTCGCGCGGCAGGTGGCGGTCGAAATAGTATTCCTCGTCGTAGGACCAGGTAGCCTGGCCGCTGCGATAGACACCCGCAAGCATCGGGCCGATTTCGGGCCAGATCTCGCTCCAGCATTCCTGCCCGGGCCGGCCAAGCGCCGCCGGATGCTTGTGGGCGCCCAGGAACGGAACATAGGCATCGTTGTACAGGACGCTGAAATCCTCGCCCCACCAGAGCAGGATGGGAAAGCGGGAACTCAGGCACAGGCTCAATGCCGTGCGCAGATTCTGCGGCCACAGGGCGGGCGGCCCGATCGAAGTCGAGTCCCAATCCAGTTGCCGCAGATGCCGCGCGACCTCGCCCTGATCTGGCAGGAATTTCAAACTCGGGTCGAGTTGCAAGGGTTCTCCTGTAGGAAAGAGCCGCCTGATCCGGCGACCGCCAGGCTTGGCCGGATGCTTCGATGGTATCGCAGGGCTATTCGCAAAAGACAGGAAGTGGTGAGTAGCGGTAACTGTCCTTGGCCGATGGCAAAGTAGAATGGCCTCGTCCTTCCACCGGCCGGCTCTCATGACCCATCCCCCCGAACCCTATCTGCCGCGGCGCTTCGAACCACTGGGCAATTGGAATCTGGCCGGCCACATCCTCAAGGCCTACGCCATTCATCACGATGCGCGCCATCCGGCGCCCTTGCTGGATGCCGCGCTCGCCGCCGCGGCGCGCGCGGCCGCGGGCGCGGCGCTGGCCGAACACGCGCAGGACGCCCGCAGCCATGGCCTGGGCTTCTGCATGGTGCATGTGGGCCAGGAAGCCGTATGGCTGCTGGTGGACTGGTGGATCACGGGCGGCATCGCCTGCCAGCGCATGCTGTCGGCGCCGCTCGCGCGTCCCGGCCATTACGCGCCGGTGCAGGTGCCAGCGCTGGCCTGCGTCTGGGAACTGGTGGTTACCGCGCACGAGCGCGACGCCTGGGTACGGCATATGCTGAATCCGGCGCCGGACCCCGGGGCGTATCTCGCGGACGTCCTGCCCGCCGGCGCGTACTGAACCAGGCGCGGCCGCGTCAGCGCGGCCCGAACACCTCGGCCAGCTTGCCGGCCTGCGGCATGCC
Source organism: Achromobacter xylosoxidans (assembly GCF_001457475.1). NCBI lineage: Bacteria > Pseudomonadati > Pseudomonadota > Betaproteobacteria > Burkholderiales > Alcaligenaceae > Achromobacter > Achromobacter xylosoxidans. Next base: position 5,756,742 of record NZ_LN831029.1, read on the forward strand.
GTTGTACTTCTTGAGCGCGCCGCTGTCGTCGCGCACGACGATGCCCGGCGTGCCGCGAAAGCCCAGCGACACCATCAGCGCCTGGTTGTCGTCGAGGATCTTGCCGATGTTGTCGGGCACGCTCTTGGCAGGCGTGATGCCGCCCTTGTCGAACTTGTGTTCGTTCTCGATCAACGCGGCAGACGGATCGGCGGCGCCCAGGATGGCGGCGGCCTTGGCGGGACTGTCCTGCCGGATCACGCCCACCAGCACATGCCGCAATTGCACCTTGCCGGAATCCACCCACGGACGCGCGGCTTCCCAGAACTTGTGGCAATAGGGGCAATTGGCATCGCTGAAGGTGTAGATGATGCGCGGCGCGTCCTTCTGGCCGTCGAGCACCCACGTCGATTTTTCCAGCTGCGCCCAGGCCTGGTCGCCCATCGGCTTGCTGACCAGGGCCTCGATCCTGGCATCGTCAAGCGGCTTGCCCTGGGCATCCAGGCGCGCGCCGACGATGGCGTTGCCATCGGGGGTGACATAGATCGCCACGGGCTGGTCGCCAGCCACGCCGGCGAAGGCGCGCAGGTTGCCGTCGACCTTGAATTCCTGCACCACGCGCAGGCCGCGCGTCTCCAGCGCCTTGAGCACGGCGGGCCGATCCTGGGCCTGGCTGCCGGCGGCGGCAAGCATGGCGGCCAGGGCGAAAAGGATGCGGCTGGGCGCATGCGGACGAATCATGGGGACTCCTGTTGCTGAAATCGGGGGATGGCGCGGCCGCGCGAAAGGCTATCCGGGCCGCCGCGCGCCAGCGATGCTGGCCGCCAATGTGGCCAGCGCCAACGCCAAGGGAATCAATGATACCCACAGCACTGTCATCCAGTCATACAAGGCCGGCAGCCCGCCGGAAGCGAAGGCCCCGCGGCCAGCGCCGCCGACCAGCATGGCCGCACACCGTGCCGCGAAGAAGCGGCGCGCAGCGCCTGGCGCATGGCGGCGTGGCCGCGCGTCGCTATGGAACCAGCCCGGCCTGCTGCAGGCGCCAACGCGGGATCTCGTATTCATACGAGGCGGTGGCCAGGGTGTCATACTGCCTGAACCATGGCGCGACATGCCGCTCGATATCGGCCGGCAGGGTGTCCAGCCATTGCGCCAGATCCTTGGCAGAGCAGAGGGCGAGGACGGCGCCGCTGCCCAGCGTCGCCTCGGCGACCAGCCCCTGGCCCGGCACCAGGCAGGCGCGGCGATACAGCCGCCCCTTGGACCAGACCTCGGGCGGCACGTAGACGGGCCATTCGCGTTCGCATGGCACCGACACATAGAGCCCCAGCGACACCAGCTGGCGATTCTCGAACGACTCGCGATAACGCAGCAATTCCACACCCTGCTCGACATCGCCCAATGCCCGCCACAGGCAGCGCTTGCGCCGCTTCCTCCAGCCCGCGAACGCGGGCTGCGCGCGCAGCGTCTCCATGAATCCCAGCTCGATCGGGTCGAACGCTATCGGCACGGCAGACTCCCTGTATCTGTTCCGCGACAGATTCAACACCGTTATGCCAGGGGCCGGGCGGCAATCCATGACAATTGCAACAAAATCCCGCCAGGCCCGGGCCGGACCGCGATGCCGTCACCGCCCCCGGATATAGCCGTCGCGCGTCTGTGGCAGCTTCATCCCCAGGATCGATGACGCCACCTGGGTGCGCAGGATCTGCGCGGTGCCGCCCGCGATGGTGAACATGCGCGCGTCGCGCACGTGGCGTTCCAGCGGCAGGTCGCGCCCATAGCCGGACGAGCCATGCAGCTGCAAGGCGTCGTTGGTGACGCGTTGCGCGGTCTCGGCCGCCACGATCTTGGCCTGCGCGGCCAGCGAGATGTCCGGAAAACCGAAAGTCTCCGGCGTGCCGCTGTTGGCCGCGGCGTGCAGCATGTGCCGCGCGCAGTTGAGCTGGATGGCCATGTCCGAGATCATCCACTGCAAGCCCTGGAATTCGGCAATGGGGCGGCCGAACTGGTGGCGTTGCTTCACGTATGCCACTGCCTCTTCGAAAGCGCCCTGCGCAATGCCCAGCGCCACGGTGCCGGCGCCGACGCGCTGCGCGTTGTATGCCTGCATCAACCCCGCGAACCCGCGCTTGAGTCCTTCGGGCGGCACGACCAGCATGGACCTGGACACCTTCAGGTCGGTGAAGCGCAGATAGGTCTCCGGGATGCCCCTGACCCCCATGGCGTAGGACCGCTGCGTGACCGCCAGCCCGTCCTGGAGGGCGGGATCGTCCTTGATGTGGATGAACGCGCCGATGCCCTGGTCGCCCCCGTCTTCGATGACGCGGGCGAATATCAGGTGCAGGCGCGAAACGCCGCCGCCGGTGATCCAGTACTTCTCGCCGTTGATGAGATAGTCGTCGCCATGCCGCACGGCCCGCGTCGCCATCTCGCTGGCGGCGCTGCCCGCCTGCGGCTCCGAGATGCAGATGGCCGGCTTGTCGCCCGCCAGCACGCAGGCCGCGGCCCGCTGCTTCTGTTCATGCGTGCCGTACCGCATGATGGCGCCAATCGCGCCCATGTTGGCCTCGACCGTGATCCGGCCCATGGTCGCGCACGCCTTCGCCATTTCCTCGACCACGATGATCGTGTCCTGGTGGCCGAGCCCCTGGCCGCCGTACTCACGGGGGATGGTCATCCCCATGAACCCCTGGTCGCACAGCTGGCGCACGTTGTCCCACGGATACTGCTCGCTCTGGTCGGTGTGCGCCGCGGTCGGCTTGAACGCCTGCTGGGCCAGCTCCCGGGCGCGCTGCCGCAGCGCCACTTGTTCCTTCGAAAGTACCACCATGATTTCTCCTGATTGCCGCTGAAAAAAAAGCGCAGCGCGCGCCGCTCAGCCCACTTTGATGTTGGCGTTGCGCGCGACTTGCGCCCAACGCGCAACCTCGGCCCGGGTCAACTGCGCCAGCTCGGCGGGCGTGCCGCCGCCGGCGTCCGCGCCCAGCTCCACCCATCGCCGCGCGAACGGCGCGTCTGCAAAGGCGCCGTTGACGGCCCGGTTCAGCGACGCGACCGTATCCGCGGGAGTGCCGGGCGGCGCATAGATGCCGTACCAGCTGGTCGCGTCGTAGTTCTCGGCGCCGCTTTCCGCGGCGGTGGGGACATCGGGCAGGCTGGCCGACCTGTCCTTGGACGTAACCGCGATGGCGCGGACGCTGCCGGCCCGGATGTGCTGGATGGCCGACGGCATGGTCTCGAACATCATGTGCACGTTGCCGGCGATGATGTCGACGATGGCCGGCGCCGAGCCGCGATACGGCACATGCATCATCCGGGTGCCGGTCACGCTCTTGAAGTACTCCGCCATCAGGTGCTGCATGGTGCCGGCGCCCGGGGTGGCGTAGCTGTACTTCTCCGGGTCCGCCTTCAGCAGCCTGACCAGTTCCGCCACATTGCCGGCCGGCAGGTCCTTGTTGACGATGAGCGCGTGATTGACCCGTCCCAGGAAACCCACCGCGGACATCTCGCGGATGTCGTAGCCCAGCTTCGGATAGACCGACTGCGCGATCGCATGGTGCACCGCCCCGAAGAGAATGGTGTAGCCGTCCGGCCTGGCCTTGGCGACCGCGTCCGCGCCCAGGGTCCCGCCCGCGCCGCCACGGTTCTCGACGATCACCGATTGGCCCAATCCGGCGCGCAGTGGCTCGGCCAGCTGCCGCGAAAGAATGTCCACGGTGCCGCCCGGCGCATACGGCGCGACCAGCCGTATCGTCTGCGAGGGGTATCCGCTGGCGGCCAGCGCCCTGCCGAACGGGGCGGCCGCGGCAAGCAACAACAACTGTCTCCTGTCCATGTCTGTCTCCTCTGGTGGATCGGCCCTCGGATCGGGGCCTGATTGCTTCTGCTTCGGATACCGGCCCGCGGCCGCGGGCGCTATGCCCGCGCGCCGCCGCCCCAATCGCGCAGGATCTCGTCGACGTGCTCGTTCAGGCGCGGCGGCGCACGCCGGTACGACACCGGCGTGCGCGACAGCTTCAAGGGGTTGGCCAGCAGGCTCACCGCGCCATCGCGCGCCCAGTCGCAGGGCATGCGCAGATGGGCGCCGCGTTCCTGCACATGCGGATCCTCGAACACCTCGCGCAGATCGTTGACCGGTCCGCACGGCACGTTCACGGCCTCCAGCGATTGCAGCCAGTATTGGCGCGGGCGGGTGCGCAGCGCCGCCTGCACGGCTTCACACACGGCCTCTCGGTGCCGGACCCGCGCGACGTTGGTGCCGTAGCGCTCGTCCCGCGCCACCGCTTCGATGCCGGCGACCTCGCAGAAACGCCGGAATTGCCCATCGTTGCCGACCGCCAGGATCATCGGCCCGTCGGCCGTCTCGAACACCTGGTACGGCACGATGTTCGGATGGCCGTTGGCCAGCCGCTTCGGGACCTCTGCACTGGCGAGGTAATTGGTGCCCGCGTTCACCAGCCAGGCGATCTGGCTGTCCAGCAGCGAAATGTCGATCTGCTGCCCTTCTCCGGTCGCGTCGCGATGGCGCAACGCCGCCAGGATGCCGACCGCCGCGTACATGCCCGTCATGACGTCGGCGATGCCGACGCCCACCTTCATCGGCGTGCCGTCGGTCTCGCCGGTCAGGCTCATGATGCCGCCCATGCCCTGGATCAGGAAGTCATAGCCTGCGCGCCGGGCGTAGGGGCCGGTCTGGCCGAAGCCGGTGACCGAGCAATACACCAGGCCGGGATAGCGCTGGCGCAGGCTGGGATAGTCCAGTCCATGCCTGGCCAATCCGCCGACCTTGTAGTTTTCCACCAGCACATCGGCCCGGGCCAGCAGGCGGTGCAGCAGCGCGCGCCCGTCCTCGGTGGCCATGTCGATGGCGATCGAGCGCTTGTTGCGATTGGCGCTGAGGTAGTAGGCGCTCTCGTCCGTGTCGCGGCCATCCTTGCCGACAACGTAGGGCGGCCCCCATTTGCGCGTATCATCGCCCTCCCCGGGCTTCTCCACCTTGACCACGTCCGCGCCCAGATCGCCCAGCAGCTGGGTGGCGCTGGGACCGGCCAGAATGCGCGAAAGGTCAAGAATGCGCACGCCGTCGAGCGCGCCGGGGATCATCGACTGCATGCCTGTCTCCACGATTGATGTCGAGGCAGTCTAGAATTCGGTCCCTTCACCTTCAATTGAGATTTTTTTCAAGAACGCCCCGCGCGAATTGACGTTGCCAACGCCACCACGACGCACTACGCTTGCATCGTCCCGATTCGCCGCCACCGCCTCCTCACCTTCGAAGCACAAATGAAAAATACGTTGATGGCCACGCACCTGCGCCTGGTCGGCATGGCGGCGCTCTGGGGCGCGTCGTGGTCCTGGGGCAAGGTCGTTGCGCAGGCGATGGCCCCGCTGGCCGCGGCCAGCCTGCGGTTCCTGTTCGCCAGCGTGGTGCTGGTGCTGTGGATGCATCGCGCGTCCGCGCTGCGCGACCTGAAGAAACTGACGCGCAACCAGTGGCTCGGCCTGGCCGCCGCGGCCATGGCGGGCGTATTCGGCTACTCGACCTTCTTCATGCTGAGCCTGCAGCTGGTGCCGGCCGGCAAGGCCGCCATCGTGGTGACGCTCAATCCCGGCGCCACGCTGCTGCTGGCGGCCATCCTGTTCAGGGAGCACCTGAACCCGGCGATCCTGGCGGGCATGGTCCTGTCGGCCATCGGCGCCTACATCGCGATCAGCGGCAACGGACCGAGCGCCGCCCTGCCCGGCTCGGTCGGCATCGGCGAGCTGTTGCTGCTGGGCTGCGTGGCCTGCTGGGTCGCGTACACGCTGATCGGCCGGCTGGTGCTCAAGGGCGTGGACGCATTGACCACCACCACGGTCACCACCGTGATCGGCGCCTTGCTGCTCCTGCTGGCCAGCATCGGATTCGAAGGCACCGCGGCCTGGGGCGCGCTGCGCGGCGCGCCGGCGGATGCCTGGGTCAGCCTGCTGGCCCTGGCCTTCGGCGCCACGGCCGTCGCCTATGCCTGGTACTTCGAGGGCGTCAAAGCGCTGGGCGCCGGCGCGGCTTCGGGCTACATCACGCTGGTGCCCGTGTTCGGCGTGCTGTTCTCCAGCCTGTGGCTGGACGAACCCACCAGCAAGAGCCTGTTCCTCGGCGCCGCCCTGGCCATTTCCGGCATGGCGCTCATGCATGTCGGCCGGCGCCGGGCGGAACTGCGCGGCCAGCGCCTGGCCCGCGCAGCGCGCGAAGGCGCGCCGGGCGGCAAACCCTGAATTCCGTCCGCCGGTGTCATTGCGCCAGCAGGCGCGCCAGGACCCCCTCACACAACGCCAGCTGCTCCACCGCAATGAACTCGTCCGCGGTGTGAGCCTGGGCGATATCGCCCGGCCCGCACACCACCGTCGGGATGCCCGCGGCCTGATACAGGCCCGCTTCGGTGGTGAACGCCACGTGGCCGCCCTTGCCCGCCCCCGCCTGGAACAGGCGCGCGACGATGCCGTCCTCGTCGCGCCGGGATACCAGCGCCGGCACCGCGGTGCGGCGGAAGACGTCGACCCGCGAGGCCTCGACCTTGTCGCGCATGCGTCGCTGCAGTTCGGCCGCGCGCGCGTGGATCGGCGCCAGCACGGCATCGGGATCGACGCCGGGAAGAAAACGCAGGTCGAAGTCGAATTCGGCGCTTTCCGGGATGACGTTGGCCGCCTGCCCCGCGTGCACGCGGCAGACCGCCATGGTGGAGAACGGCACGTAGAAATCCTCGTCCACCTCCCGCTGCGCCAGCTGCCCGGCCTGCTCCGTGATTTCCGCCACCAGGGCGCAGGCCACTTGCGCCGCGTTCACGCCCAGGCCGCTCAGGGACGAATGCGCCGCGCGGCCAAGCACCCGGCACCGCAGCGCGTGCCGCCCCTTGTGGGCGCGCACCACCGCCATTCCGGTCGGCTCGCCCACCACGCAGGCCTCGGGCCGGATGCCGAGTCCGCGCAGATCCTCCAGCAGACTGCGCACGCCGATGCAGCCGATCTCCTCATCGAAGGTGAAGGCCACATGCACGGGCCGCTTCAAGGCCTTCAGGTCGAGCCGCGCCAGCACCGACAGCACGCAGGCGAGAAATCCCTTCATGTCGCATACGCCACGGCCGTAGACCCGGTCGCCTTCGCGCGACAGCTCGAACGGCGCGCGCGACCATTCCTGGCCGGCCACCGGCACGACGTCGGTATGCCCGGACAGCAGGATGCCGCCGACATCGCCGCCGTGGCTGGCATACAAGTTGGCGCGCCGCCCATCCGGACTGTAGGTGTAGCGGATGCGGAACCCCAGCCCGCGCAAGGCCTCCTCGATCATCCCCAGCAACGGCAGGTTCGATGCCGTGCCCGACACCGTCTCGCATGCCACCAGCCGCTCCAGCCACGACAGGGCCGCGTGCAGGCCATCAGGAAGAGAGGATGCCATCACGCCTCCAGGGAAATGTTGGCGCGTTTCGCCACCGACCGCCATTTTTCAAGTTCGACGCCGATCTGCCTGGAGAATTCCTCCGGCGCATTGGCGCGCGGCACGGCGCCCAATTCCACGATCCGGGCGGCGACCTCCGGCCGTTTCAATGCCGCCATGACCGCTTCCTGCAAGGCCGCCACCAAAGCGGGGGGCATGCCCGCCGGACCGACCAGGCCGAACCACGCGGGATCGTTGAGCGCCGGGATGCCGGCCTCGGCAAATGTCGGCACGTCGGGCAGTTGCGCGACACGCCCCGGCCAGGCGACCGCCAGCGCGCGCAAGCGTCCGCCCTGCACGTGCGGCAGCGAGGCCGGCAGGTTATCGCACAGCACGTCGACGTGGCCGGCGATCGCGTCCTGCAAGGCCGGCCCCGCGCCGCGGTACGGCACGTGCCGCAGGCGCGCGCCGGTCGTCTGCGCCAGGAGTTCGCCCATCATGTGCCCAAGCGAGCCAACGCCCGGCGATCCGAACATCAGCTCGCCGTCCTTGCGCCTGGCCAGCGCGACGAACTCCACCAGATTGGCGGCAGGCAGTCGCGGATTGATCGACACGATGTTGGGGACGTCGGCCAGATTGGAGATGGGGGAAAAATCGCGCAGGGGCTGGTAGCCGGGCCTGGCCGAGACGGCGGGCTGGATCGCATGCGTACTGACCGTGGCCACTCCCAGCGTCAGCCCGTCCGGCGCCGCGCGCGATACATGCAGGGCGCCCACCGCGCCGCCGGCGCCCGGCCTGTTTTCGACAATGACGCTCTGCCCGAGGCGCTCCGCCAGCGCCCCCGCGATGAGGCGCGGGATCAGGTCCGCCGAGCCCCCCGGCGCGAAAGGCACGACGATACGGATGACGCGGTCCTGGGCCTGGACCCGCGACACGGCGGCCAGCGACAACGCGCAAGCCTGGATGAAATGACGGCGCTTCATGTGTTTTCCCCTTCCGGTTATGAAAAAGCCCCTCTTGCAGGGGCTTGGTCGTCGAAACAGCGGTCAGATGCGGCCGTCGTAGGCCTTTCTCGGGATGCGGCACGAGATCAATGCAAAGCGATCCGACGCCAGCGACTCGCGGATCGCGGCGGCAAGTTCGGCGCGGCTGCCGACCTCGAATCCCAGGCCGCCCATGGCGCGCGCCACGCCGGCGAAATCGGTGCCCGCGAAATCCACGCCCAGGTTGGGCAGGCCGTTGGCGCGCTGCTTGATCTCGATCAGCGACAGGGATTCGTCGGCAAAGACGAAGACGATCACCGGCGCCCGCGCGTCGCGGGCCGTCGCCAGTTCGCCCAGCGTCATTTCCAGGCACGCGTCGCCGGTGAACACGGCCACCGGCCGTTCGGGCTCGGCCAGCTTGGCGCCGATGCCCAGCGGCAGCGAGCAGCCCATGGTGCACAGCGCCGAGGACTGCATCAGGGTGCGCGGTTCATGGCATTGCCACACTTGCGACAACAGGATGCGATGCGCGCCGCTGTCGACCGAGGCCACGGTGTTCGCGGGCAGCAACGCCCGCGCCACATCGACGATCGCGGCCGGCCCCCATTCCTCGTCGGCGCGGTAGATGGCGGCGATGGCGCGCTTGATGTCGGCGACGGCGCCTTCGGTCCATTGCGACTGCCCCGCCAGCCCGGCGCCCAGCGCGGCCAGGCTGTGCCTGATATCGCCGACGAACGAGATCGCCGACTGGTGCATGTAATGGGTGTTGCGGGTCGCGGACACCTCGATCACCCGCGCGTCGTCGGCCCAGACATTGCGCCATCCCACGCGCATCTCGATCGGGTCGTAGCCGGCCAGCAGGACCACGTCGGCCTCGCGGACGAGCGGCAGCACGACCTGGTCTGCCAATGGCGACAGCCCCATGCCGCCGATCACCATGTCGCTGCGCTCGTCCACGATGCCCTTGCCCTTGTAGGTCGTGATCAGCGGAATCCTCAACTCCCGCACCAGCGCCTCGACCTGCGCCTGCGCGTGATGATGCAGGGCCTCGACCCCGGCGATGATCACGGGCCGCCTGGCCGCCGCCAGCCAGGCGCGGGCTTGCTGGAAGCGCTCCGTATCGGCCGGCGCCACCGGCGCCGGCGGCACGCGCCGCGCGCCCCTGGCGGGCATGACTTCCTGCAGGGCCACCGAAATCGGCACATCCACGTGCACCGGCCCCGGCGGGTCGTCCATGGCGATGGCGAGCGCCTTGTCGATGATGGCCTGCGCGGCGCCGGCGGACATGCGCAGCGATGCCTTGGTGATCGGCCGCATCAATGCCGCGTGGTCGAACACCTGGTGCGTATAGGTGGCGGCCTCGTCCTCGTCGACGCAGCCGGTGATGAACAACATCGGCACCCGGTCCTGCAGCGCGTTGGCGACCACGTTGACGGCGTTGGCGACGCCCGGCCCCAGCGTCGCGATCAGCACGCCGGGCGCGCCGGACCGATGAAACGCGCCTTCGGCCATGAAGCCGCCGGAGTTCTCGTGCTTGACCAGCGTGAACTTCACGCCGGCTTCGTCCAGGCCGCGCATGACCGACAGCACCTCCCCTCCCGGGATGCCGAACGCGTGCCGGCACCCCGCCTCATAAAGACGCTGGCCGATGATCTGGGAAACGGTAGACATGGATGATCCAGAAAAAAGCGGGACGCGGTTCCGGGGCCGATGCGGTCGGCTCGTCGCGCCCCTTGTTGCAGGAATGCCGACCGGCCGCGCCGATCGGGCAAGGCGTTCAGGTCAGGTTGCCCAAGGCATACGCCATGCGTTCGGCGGCGATGCGCAGGTTCTCGTCCGAGGTCGCGTACGACAGCCGCAGGAAGCCCGGCATGCCGAAGCCGGAGCCGGGCACCACCGCGACGCCGGCTCGGAGCAGATAGGCAGCCAGGGCCACGTCGTCGGCGATGCGTTCGCCGCCAGGCGCCTGGCGGCCAAGACAGGCCCGCACGTCGGGAAACAGGTAGAACGCGCCTTCGGGCCGCGGCGTATGGAGCCCGGCGATCCCGGAAAGCGCGTCATGCAGGAAGTCGCGGCGGCGCTGAAAGGCCTGGCAACGCCGCCGCACTTCGTCCTGCGGCCCTTCCAGCGCGGCCACCGCCGCGGCCTGGGAGATGGACGAGGTGTGTGAATTGATCTGCATCTGCAGCTTGGTCATCGCCTCGATCAGGTGCCGCGGCCCGCAGGCGTAGCCCAGGCGCCATCCCGTCATGGCATAGGCTTTCGACACGCCGTTGACGGTCAGGATGCGATCCGCGAGGTCCGGCGCCACCTGCGCCAGGGTGTGGAAGGCGCGTCCGTCGTACAGGATGTGCTCGTAGATATCGTCGACCAGGATGAAGAAATCCCGGTGGGGACTTTGGCGGATGACCTGCGCGAATTCGGCCAGTTGGGCGCGGTCGTAGGCGGTGCCGCTGGGATTGCTGGGCGAATTCAGGACCAGCCATTTGGTCCGGGGGCCGATCGCCGCCGCCAGATCGGCCGCCGCCAGCGCATAACCGCGCTGCGGCGACGTCGTGATCGGGCGCAACACGCCGCCATTCATGGCGACGATATCGCTGTAGGAGGCCCAGTAAGGCGCCGGCATGATGACCTCATCGCCCGGGCTCAGGGTCGCCAGGAACGCCTGGTAGATGACCTGCTTGCCGCCACAGCCCACGCTGATCTCGGCGATGGAGCAGTCGATGCCGTTGTCGCGCCTGAACTTGGCGACGATGGCCTCGCGCAGCCGCGTGCTGCCGTTGATGGGGGTGTAGCGGGTTTCACCATCGCGGATGGCGCGGATCGCCGCCTCGCCGATGTGCTGCGGCGTGGGGAAATCCGGCTCGCCGAGCGTCATGTCGATGACGCTGTGGCCTTGCTGGATGGCCTGGCGGGTTCGTTCCGCCATGACCTGGATGGGGGAAAGGCGCAGAGCGGAGATGATGGGAGCGAACATGGGCGGAATCCCTGACGAGTTGGAATCAGTCTAGAATTCACATGATTCAATCTCAATTGAATTTGGATTCAATATGATTTCGCCCCTCGGGCCCGACGTCCCCACCCTGCGCCAGCTGGAACTGCTGTTGTCCCTGGCCAGCGCCGACGGCATCGCCAGTGCCGGCGCCAAGATCGGCATGACGCCCTCGGCCACCAGCCACGCCCTGCGCGCGCTGGAGTCGACCCTGGGCGTGCTGCTGATCGACCGCAATGCGCCGCAGCTCGAACTGACCCATGCGGGCGAGCAGATCCTGCCGCACGTGCGCGACGTGTTCGCGGCCCTGCAACTGATCCAGGCCACGGCCAACGCCAGCGTCGGCCTGAAAAGCGGGATGCTGAAGATCGGCTCGTTCGGCCTGAGCTCGTCGCTGCGGCTGTTGCCGCCGCTGTTGCAGCAGTTTCGCAAGCTGTATCCGGGCATCGACCTGAGGGTCTTCGAAAAGGCCGACGCGGACATCGTGCAGGACCTGATAGAGCGGCGCCTTGAAATCGGCGTCGTCACGCTGCCCAAGCCGCAGTTCGACACCGTGACGATCGCCAACGACGAGCTGGTGGCCGTGGTGCCGGCGCGGCACGAGCTGGCCAGCCTGGACACGATCGAAGTCGGGCGGCTGGCGCAGTTCCCCTTCATCCTCACGCATGCGGGTTCACAGGGGCTGGTGGCCAGGATGTTCAGCCGGGCCGACGTTTCGCTCAAAGTGACCCACGAGCTGTCGCAGATGCTCTCCATCCTCGACTTCGTCGCGCGCGGCGAAGGCATTTCGGTGGTGGCGTCGCTGGCCCTGCCGGCCAGGTACGACGGCGTGGTCTACAAGGCGATCGCGCCCCTCACTTCCCGCAGGGTCGGGTTGGCCTGTCTCAACGAAAGCCGGCTGTCGCCCGCGGCCGCGGCGTTCTGGAAACTGGCCAAATCGCGCAGCCGGAAAAAACACGCGCCAACCGCGTGAGCCGCCGTCACATCACCGGAAACGTCATGCCGGGCGCGGCCTCGCGCACCATGGTCCAGAATGCGTGGGCGGCTGGGGAAAGCCGCCGTTCGTTCAGACAGGCCAGTCCGATGCGCCTTTTGACCGCGGGGCCGATCTTCCGGTAGACCAGGCCGTCGTAGCGGTCGGGCAACACCAGCGACGCCAGCACGGAAATGCCCTGGCCTCTCCTGACGAACTCCAGGATCGACATGATCTGCGAGAGATCGTGGGCGATGCGCGGCGTGATGCCGGCGCGCTCGAACATGCGCGTGATCACCGGCTGCGAGCCGGCGCGCGTCATGATGAGCGGATACGCGGCCAGGTCCTTGACGCCGATCACGCTCAGCCTGACCAGCGGATGCCCCTGCGGCAGCACGACCATGAGTTCGTCGGACACCAGGGGCAGCGTATCGAAGTCGGGTTTGGGCAGCGCCACCACGCCGATCTCGATGCGGCGCTCGATCAGGGCGCGCTCCATTTCCGGATCGGGCTTTTCGGTGACGAAGACGTCGACGCCCGGATAGCGCGCCTTGAACATCTCCAGCAACTGCGGAAGGATATTCAACGACGAACTCGCGCCCAGCGATCCCAGCGTCAGCATCCCGGCGCGCAGCCCCGCGCTGGCGCTGACCGTGGCCCGCACCACCTGCAGGGACGCGAACACGTCGCGCACGTGCGGCAGGATCTGTTGCGCCGCGTAGGTCAGCTGGACGCCGGTGACATTGCGGTCGATCAACGGCGCGCCCAGCGTCAGTTCCAGCGTCTTGAGCGCATGGCTTGTCGCCGACGGCGTCATCCCCAGGCGCGCGCCGGCGCTGGCGATGTTGTCCGAGGACGCCAGCGCGATGAACAGTTCCAATTGCTTCAACGACAGGGATTTGGCGGCCTTGTCTGTCATTGTCGACGGTCCCCTTGCATCGAGAACGGCCGCCGGAAGACGAGCCGCTTGAAATGTCGAGTGAGTATATACATCGGCCCCCTGCCCGGCGCGGGCCTTCAATGCGCGATCCGGAAATGGCATCATGGCAGACCGCGCCGGCATTTCGCCATTCGCCGCGGCCCTGAACCGGAGCCGGCATGACGCAGTTGCACGAACGATTCCTGGAAGCGCCTGTCCGGCGCCGCGGCACGGTGAAACGCGCGGACGTCGCAGGCCTGTCCGGCGACATGACGCCGCCGCGCCGGGAATCATCGCGGCCGCAAGGCCAAGGGGCTGCCTGATGGCGACGGCGCAATCCGCGACGCTGCAACCCTGCGTGCATGATGGCATTCCCACCCGGGAAACCTGGCTGGATTGCGTGTCGGCCGACGGCGGCCGGCTGCGCCTGGTGTTGCTGGCGGAAGAAGCTCGGGCCACCGCCACGCTGCTGGCATCGGCCCGCGCCATCGCGCAAGCGCTGCCGGCGCGCCTGGACGCCGCGTTGCGCTTCCTGTGGCAGGCCGGCCGCGAAACCGGCGATCCCGACGATGCGCCCGCCGCCTTCATGGAAGGCTTTGCGCCGTCCGACCTGGTGATGGCGGCCGATGGCGGCTACGTCCTGCATCTCGCGCCGCGCGACGCGGCCTGGTTCATGCCGGGCTACTGGCCGTCGCTGCGGTTTTCGGCCGACCACGCCCCCGCGGGATGGACCTGCGAATCCTGACCCATCCATCTCGAAGCGCGATCGCGCTTTGAGATGCCCGCGGCGCCGGCCACAACCGCCAGTGGTGGTGGCAGCAGCAACGGCAGGCTCGCCGCGATACGATGCGCCTGCAACGGCAGCAGGCCCTGGATGGTGCCAAGGTCATTGGCCGCGTCGGCACGCGCGCGCAACGCCGCCTGTTCCTCGCGCAAAGCCTGGTTGTTCGCGATGCCCCGCGCCAGCAGGCGGGCCTGCGCGTCGTGGAACGCCTGGATCGCATTGCGCAGGCAATGGGCAGTGTATTGATCGCCCAGCCGGTCAAGGGGCACGCCGACGGCCGGCCTGCCGGCGCCCGCGCCGCGTTGCGGCGATGCCGCCGTTGCCGCGGCCTGCGAACGCCCCGCCTGCGCGAGCGCCAACGCCGCGGCCTGCGTGCGCGCGAAGCTCGCCCGCTCGGTCCGAGCCTGTGCCCGCAGGCGTTCGGCACGGTAGGGATCGCGGACATCGTCGATCCGGACCGAGCCCATGGGATCAATGGCTTTGGCGCTCATGCCGATGCCCTTCGGATGGCGGGCTCGCGCCGGCGCTGCGCGCGGATCCAGAGCATCTGCGCCACCACGCCCACCGCGAACAGCGCCAGCCACGTCGCCAACGCGCCACGCACCAAGGGCGATTGCGGCCCATCGGCAAGCGGATGCGAGAGCGGCAGCCGCGTCAACGTTTCGGCAATGCCGGGAATCCACATCAGGAAAAAACTGAACGAGAACCCAAGCTGGGACAGATAGGGCCGCGCCCGCACGCGCGGCGGCAGGCGCGACGCCAGCAAGGCGCCCGCGATCGACAGCAGCGCCAGGATGCCCAGCGCATGGCCGGCGTTGAATCCGCCGGTGCTGGACAATCCGAAGGCGGTGAACACGGCCACCAGCAATCCACCCAGGTAGACCTTGCCGGCGACTGTCGCGCTGTCGATTCCGCGATAACGCGCGAAGCTGTACAGGCCCGCGATGGCGGGCACGAGACTGATGAGGGTATGGGCAGCCCCCAGCGGGGAAATGGGATGAGGCATGGATGCAGTCTCCAGGAAAAACAACCAACTAGTTGGTAGGTTTAATGGTTCAAAAAAATGCGCGCCGGCCGGCGCGCATCGCGGGAATCGTCAGGCAGGCGCGGTCAGTTGGCGGATGGCCGCGCGCGTAACCGAGGCGAACGCGTCGGGATCGCCGACGGCCCGCGCGGTCAGCATGGCGCCGTGGACGGTGGACATGAACGCCTGCGCTTCGGCCTGGACGCCATCACGAAGACGGAAATGGCCCGTGGCCACGCCCTTTTCCAGCACCGACGCCAGCCAGCCGCTCAACTCGCCGAAATACGCGCGCACTTCGTCGGCGATTTCCGGGGGAATCATCGGCAATTCGGCAGCCAGCATCGCGCAGATGCACATGGGCAGCGAGCCCTCGCGGATGCACTGGGCCCAGTACTCGGTATAGGCGGTAAGCCGCGCCAGCGGATCCTCGACGTGCCGATCGAGTCCGGCCAGGCCTTCACGCGCCTGCGCGCGGTGCCGCGCAACGACCGCCAACACCAGCTCCGCCTTGGTCGGAAAATGGTGATGGATACTGGCCTTGCCGATATGCACCCGCTCGGATACGTCGGCATAGCTGAATCCGTGGTATCCACCGGCGGCAAGCAGCAGCTTGGTCTGCTCGACGATCTCGATGGCCCGGGGGGAAAGCTCCAGACTCATGGGAATTCACTGTGGTGACTGGCGGGGGGCAAGATGCCCTGGCGCCCGAGCCGCATCGGACGGATCCGGACGGCTGCATGCGGCAACCAATCTACTAGTTGGTTGGTTGACTGTCAAGCATGCCGCTTCAACCCGCGACCAGCTCGGCCAGCGGCGCGTCCGCCGCCGGCCGCGCCAACGCCTGCAGGTGTTGCCACAACCGCTCGGCCTGCTCCGCCAGGATGGCCTCCCCGCGCAGCAATCGCAGGCGCAGCGGCACCTCGAACGCCGCGCCACCCGCGCGTACCAGCTTGCGGGCGTCCAGGTCGCCGCGCACCAGCGACAGCGGCAGCCATGCCACGCCCAGTCCTGACAACGCCATGAGCCGCAAGCCGTCGGTAAGGCTGGCGTTGTGGCTCTGTTGCAGGTCCAGGTCCAGCCCATCCAGCAAGGGGCGCAATGACCAGCCCAGATGGCATTCGTCCGCATAGCCCAGGAACGAGATGGCCTGGCCGCCGGCCCGCGCCAGGTCGTAAAGCGGCCGGCCCGCCGCATTGGGCGCGCTGACCGGCACCAGGCGTTCGCCGCCCAGTTCCAGCCAGCGCAGTCCGCCGCCCTCGGCGGACAGGCCGACGCGCCGCGCCACCGCCCCGCCGGCGTCGAACAGGGCCACGGCATAGTCGGCCGCGCCTTCGTCGAGCAGGGCAAGGCACTCGGGCAGGTTGTCGGACTCGACACTGAATTTGGCGTCCCGGAAATCGCTGTGCAGGCGGGGAATCCAGTCGGGGAAGAACACCGCCGACATGATGTGGGGCGCGCAAAAGCGGATCCGCTGCTGGCGGTCACGCGCGTCGGTGCGGACCGACTTGCGCAAGCCTTCCAGCGCATAGACCACCTCGGTCGCCACCGCCTGCAAGCGCAGGCCCGCGTCGGTCGGTTCCAACGCCGCCTTGCGACGGTCGAACAGCGGCACGCCGAGCCACTGCTCCAGGCCCTGGATGCGGCGGCTCAAGCCGGACACCGAAACGTGGCAGCGTTCGGACGCCCGGCTGAAGCTCCTGAGCTGGCACAGGACCAGAAAATCCTTGAGCGCGACGAGGTCGATCATGTTTGCGCATTCCTCAAAGAGAATCACCTCGAAAGTGTACTTCCGGCCTTTATTCCCAGGGACGTCTTTTCCGACGAGTGATTTGCGGATTTCGCAAACCAGCACGGCGATTCGGCAACCGTTGCGGGCCTCGGCGCCACTACGATGGGGCATCCGCCTTCTTTCCGGGAACCGTCCATGCCGCAACCCTCCGCCCCCCGCCCGCCCGGCGTCCTCGCCCCCGTGTTGACGCCGTTCGACGCCGATCTGCTGCCGGATCCACGGCGCTTCGCGCGCCTCTGCCTGTGGCTGGCGCGGCAGGACTGCGGCCTGGCGATGTTCGGCACCAACTCGGAAGGCAATTCGCTGTCGGTGGACGAACGCCTCGACCTGCTGGACGCCGCGGTCGAGGCCGGCGTCCCCGCCGCGCGCATGTTGCCCGGCACCGGCAGTTGCGCGCTGCCCGACGCGGTCAGGCTGAGCCGCGCCGCGGTGGCGCACGGCTGCGCCGGCGTGCTGGCCCTGCCGCCGTTCTACTACAAGACGATCACCGACGATGGCCTGTTCGCCTTCTTCAGCGAACTCATCGAGCGCGTCGGCGACGCGCGCCTGCGCGTCTACCTGTATCACATCCCGCCCGTGGCGCACGTCGGCTTCTCGCACGCGCTGGTGGAACGGCTGCTCACGCGTTATCCCGTCGTCGTCGCGGGCATGAAGGACACCGGCGGCGACTGGGCCTACACCACGCGGACCCTTGAACAATTCTCCGCCGAGGGCTTCGGCGTCTACGCCGGCACCGAAACCCTGTTGCTCGAAACACTGCGCCTGGGCGGCGCGGGCTGCATCTCCGCCACCGCCAACGTCAACCCCGGCCCCATCGTGCAACTGTGGCGGTCGTGGCGCGACGCCGACGCCCAGGCCCGCCAGGACGCGCTCAATGCGCTGCGCGGCGCGTTCTCGGCCTATCCGCTGATCGCCGCCATGAAAGCCGCCATCGCGCAGGCCACCGGCGACGCCGGCTGGAACCGCCTGCGCCCGCCGCTGACGCCCCTGGACGAGCGCCAACGGCAAGCATTGGGCGACGCCTTGCAGGGCCTGTCGTTCACCATCGACGCGCTCTGATCCCCGGGCGCCACCACGAAGGCAAGCCCACCACAACAGCGCATCCCACGCAGGACGCGCGACCCAAGGAGACATCATGACCCTCATCCCCACCCGCCTGCGGCACGCGTTGCCGCGCTTGCTGGCCGCTGCGCTGCTGCTGGGCGCGGCGTCGGCGCGGCCGGCCCACGCCGACGCGTCCGCGTATCCGTCGCGGCCCATCACCATCGTGATCCAGTATCCGGCGGGCGGTCCATCCGACATCCTGGCGCGCATCCTCGCGCCGCGCCTGCAAGCGCGGCTGGGCCAGCCCGTCATTATCGAAGCCCGTGTCGGCGCCGGTGGCAACATCGGCACCGACGTGGTGGCCAAGGCGCAGCCCGACGGCCACACGCTGCTGCTGTCCTCCAGCGGCCCGCTGGCCATCAGTCCGTGGCTCTACCCCAGGCTGCCCTACGATCCGCTGCGCGACCTGGCTCCCGTCATTGAAGTCGCGGCGGTGCCGCTGGTCCTGCTGGTCAACCAGTCGAATCCGGCGCGCGACGCGCAGGCGCTGCTGGCCGAACTGAAGGCCAGCCCCGGCCGCTACACCTATGGTTCTTCCGGCAACGGCACGCCCCAACACCTGTCTTCCGCGCTGTTGGAATCAACCACGGGTGCGCGC
Source organism: Achromobacter xylosoxidans (assembly GCF_001457475.1). Classification (NCBI taxonomy): domain Bacteria; kingdom Pseudomonadati; phylum Pseudomonadota; class Betaproteobacteria; order Burkholderiales; family Alcaligenaceae; genus Achromobacter; species Achromobacter xylosoxidans. Next base: position 5,775,301 of record NZ_LN831029.1, read on the forward strand.
GCCGTGCATGTTCCCTACAAGGGCCAGGCGCCGATGGCCATCGACCTGATGGGTGGCCAGATCGACTTCGCCATCGACAGCATGGTCTCGGCCATGCCCAACCTGACCAGCGGCCGCCTGCGTCCCCTGGCCGTCACCAGCAAGCAGCGCTCCGCGCTGCTGCCCGACGTTCCCACCCTGGACGAAGCCGGCGTGCCGGACTACGAGTCGCTGGCCTGGTACGGCCTGATGGCGCCCGCGGCGACGCCGGCGCCAGTCATCTCGCGGCTCAACCAGACCTTGCGCGACATCATGGACCAGCCCGAGGTGCGCGAGCAGATCGCACGGCTCGGCAGCCCGGCCGTGCAAGGAACGCCCGAACAGTTCGGCGCCTTCATCCGCGCCGAGCACCGGAAATGGGGCGACATCGTCCGGCGCACCGGCGCCTCCCTTGATTGACTCTCCCTGCACCGCCAGCCCGTCACGCCATGAAAATCGTCCATGCCTGCGAAAAGACCATCCCGATCGAATGCGACCTGCGCAACGCGCGGGTGGACTTCAGCGAGATGACGGCCACCGTCGTCGCCGTCGCCACCGATCAGTTCCGCGACGGTCGGCGCGTGGTGGGCTACGCCTTCAACTCCTTTGGCCGCTATGCCTGCGGCGGTCCGCTGCGCGAGCGCTTCATCCCTCGCCTGCTGGCCGCGCCGCCGTCCGACCTGCTGGATCCGGATACGCAGCGGCTCGATCCGCCCCGCGTCGCGACCGCGCTGCTGCGCCGCGAAAAAGCCGGCGCGCACGCGGAACGCTCGATGGCGGTGGGCACGCTGGAACTGGCGCTCTGGGACGCCGCCGCCAAACTGGAAGGCCGGCCGCTGTACCAGGTCCTGGCCAGCCGCTACGGCGTTGCCGGCGCCGGGCGGCCGCGCGCCATTGCCTGCTACGCGGGCGGCGGTTTCTACAAACCGACCGACGACCGCGCCCGGCTGCGCGACGAGATCCAGGGGTATCTCGACGCCGGCTATCGCGATGTCAAGATCAAGGCCGGCGGCCTGCCGCTGGCGCAGGACCTGGCGCGCATCGAGTCCGCGCTGGCGCTGCTGCATGACGGCAGCCACCTGGCGCTGGACGCCAGTTGCGCTTTCGGCCGCGACAGCGCCCTGGCATATGCGCGGGCCGTGGCGCCGTACGGCTTGCGCTGGCTGGAAGAACCCTGCGACCCGGCCGATTTCGACACCTACCGCGCCGTCAGCGAACAGTATCCCGGCATGCTCGCCGGCGGCGAGAACCTGTATTCCAAGGAAGAGGCGGAGAACTTCCTGCGCTATGGCCCGGCGCCGCACCGGGTGGTGCTGCAACCCGATCCGCCGCTGGCCTACGGCATTGGCGAATTCCACCGCATGGTGCGGCTGGCCGGGCGCCACGGCGTGCCGGCGGCCCACATCATGCCGCATGGCGGCAACCTGATGTCGCTGCACGTCGCGGCCGGCTTGGGGCTGGGCGGCGCGGAATCCTATCCCGGCCTGTTCGGCGCGTTCGGCGGCTTCGGCCGCGAAGTCGCGATCGCGGACGGCCATGCCTCGCTGCCCGCCGCGCCCGGCATCGGCTTCGAGGAACAGCCCGAGCTCTATCGCATTTTCGCCGCCTTGCCGGCCAACCCTTGATGAGGTCGAGCGTCCATGCCCTCCCCCCACACCATTTTCATCGCCGCTGACTTCGTGCTCGATCCGGCCCTGGACTCGGCGGCCGAGCGGTTGCGCGAGCAGGGCCATACCGTGGTGCGCGGCCCGCGCGCCGTGCCCGGCCGCAAGACCGTGCTGCCGCCGGAACGCCTGGGCGAACTCGTAGGCGCCGCCGACGTCATCGTCGCGACTTCGCGCGTCGTGATCGACGACGCCGTGCTGGACGCGGCGCCGCGGCTGCGCGGCGTCGTGTTCCCCTCCATCGGCACCGAATCGCTGGACCTGGCCGAGGCTGGCCGGCGCGGCCTGATGGTGGCCAACGGCGCCACGCCGGAGAATTTCCAGAGCATGGCGGAAGCCACCATCATGCTGATGCTGAACCTGAGCTACGACCTGCGCGGCACCGAGGACCTGCTGCGCCGCAATGCGCCCCGCCCGGCCGCGCCGCGGGCGCGGATGCTGCAAGGCAAGACCGTCGGCCTGGTGGGCTTCGGCCGCATCGCGCGCGCCGTGGCCGACAGACTGCGCGGCTGGAACGTCGAGATCCTGGCCAGCAGCCCGCGCCTGGATCCGGCGCAGGTCCCGGCCGGCGTGCGAGCGGTCGCGCTCGATACCTTGCTGCGGGCCAGCGACATCGTCAGCCTGCACACCACGCTCACCCCGGGCAGCCGCCACCTGATCGGGCCGGCCGAATTGCGGCGCATGAAGCCCGGCGCCTTCCTCCTGAACACCGCGCGCGGCGCCTGTGTCGACGAGGCCGCCGTCCACCAGGCCCTGCGCGACGGCCTCATCGCCGGCGCAGCGCTGGACGCGTTCGAGGTGGAGCCGCTGCCGCCGGACAGCCCGCTGCGGCAACTGGACAACGCCATCCTGACCCCGCACATGGCCGGGCACACCCAGGAGCTGTATGCCTCGTTCGCGCCGGCCTGCGTGCGCAATGTGGAGGCGATACTCGCCGGTGAACTGCCGCCTCATGCATGCAATCCCTCGGCGGCGCCGGCCTGGCGCGAGCGGCTGGCCAGGCTCGATGGCGCGCGTGGCGGCGGCTTGGCGCACGCGCGGAATGCCGCGCCGCCTTTCAGAAAATGAAACGCATGCCCGCGCCGTAGGCGCGCACGTCAGCGCCCGCGCCGGCGGGCGGCACGCCGCCCAGCGTCAGCGCGGACGCTGCCGTGTTGTTCAACAGGCCATAGGACAGGTAAAACGAGATCTTGGGCGACACCGGATAGACGTAACTCGCGCCGATCACGGTGGCGCGGGCGCGGCCGTCCGGTTGCTGCAGCACTGCGCGCTGGACGTTGACCGCGAGAACACCGCGCGCAAACCGGATCACTCCGCCCGCCCAAACCGTGCCGCCATCGTGCCCCGGCTCGGGGTGCCAAGCCCGGAAATATCCGCCAGCCAGGGTCACGTTGCCCATGGGATACCGCCCTCCCACCAACAGATCGTGACGGGTGCCGGCCGCCCCGGTGAAGAACGGCGGCGTCCCTGCCACGCGCGGCAGGCGCAACTGCTGGTAGGCCGTGGTCAGCACGGCCCCGCCGCGGGCGTAGTAGGCGACCGAGGCTCCCCACATGCGATTGGCATCGGCCGGCCGTCGGTCCGGACCGCCCCAGCCTTGCGAGCCAAAGCTGCCCATCAGGCGCAGTTGCAGGCCGTCCGATGTCACAGGCGTAGCGTAGAACAGCGCATTGCTGGCGCGGCCGAAGCGCTCGGAGCCGGTGCCCGACAATTGCACGATCTGCTGCATGTTGCCGTAACCCGCCAGCTTCAGCGGGTCGACTTCCACCATCGACCAGTACAGCGGCGTGTAGTCACGCCCCAGGCTCAAGCTGCCATGACGGCTCTCAACGCCGACGTAGGCGCGCCGGTTGAAACCGCCCGCTATCGGTTGCCCACGCGGCTCGGCCGCCGTGGCGCTGGCGGGATCGCCGTAATACGTGGCAGCCTGGCCATTGCCCAGGTTGAAATCGGTCTCCAGCTGGAACACCGCGCGCAGGCCTTCGCCAAGCTCCTCCGATCCTTGCAACCCGACCAGCGAGCCGCTGAGTATGCCGGACCGCATCGCCACCGAGCTGGCGCCGTGCCGCGCGCCATTGTCGATGTATGCCAGGCCAGCGTCCACGATGCCATACACCGTCACCGCCGCCTGCGCGCGGCACGCTCCCATGGCGCACAGCAGCGCGCAGGCGGCCAGCTTCCAGGCCGGAATGCCCATCGTCTTCCCCTCGATCCGCCCGCGGGCGGCGGCCGGCTCAGCCCATGGGCTGGCCTTGCTCGTTGAACCGCTCGCGCAGCACGTGCTTGAGCACCTTGCCCGTCACGCCCATCGGCAGCCGCTCGACGCAGACGACGTCATCGGGAATCCACCACTTGGCGATGCGCCCTTCGTACAAGGCCAACAAGGCATCGCGCGACAGGTTCATGCCGGCGCGCGGCACAACCACCAACAGCGGCCGCTCGCCCCATTTGGGATGCGGCACCGCGATGCATGCCGCCTCGGCCACCGCGGGGTGGGACATCGCGATATTTTCCAGTTCGATGGAGCTGATCCATTCGCCGCCCGATTTGATGACGTCCTTGCTGCGATCGCGTATCCGCAGCCGGCCGTCGACATCGATGGACGCGATGTCGCCGGTGGCGAACCAACCGGGATGAGCTTGCGATTCGCCGCCCCGGTAATAGCCGTCGGCAACCCATGGCCCGCGTGCCAGCAAATCGCCGCGCGCCTGGCCGTCCCACGGGAGCTCGACGCCTTGAGCATCGATGATCTTCAACTCGATGCCGAACACCGGATTGCCCTGGCTTTCCAGGATGGCGTCCCGGGCCGCTTGCGGCAGCGCCAGCTCAGCCGCCCGCAGCGTGCAACTGGTGCCCAATGGCGACAGTTCCGTCATGCCCCAGGCGTGCACCACGTCGATACCGTGCCGTTCGCGCAATGCCCGCATCAATGCCGGCGGGCATGCCGCGCCGCCGACCACCGTGCGGCGGAAGGCGCTGAACGCCAACCCGTTCTGCTCGACGTAGTCCAGCAGGCCCAGCCACACCGTCGGCACGCCAGCCGCCGAGGTCACGCCTTCGGCTTCGAACAAGGCGTGCAGCGAGGCGCCATCGAGCGCGGGGCCGGGCAGCACCAGCTTTGCCCCGGTCAACGGCGCCGCATATGGCAGCCCCCAGGCGTTGACATGAAACATCGGCACCACCGGCAGCACGGTTTCGCGCGCCGACAGATTCAGCGCGTCCGGCAGCGCCGCGGCGTAGGCGTGCAGGACGGTGGAGCGCTGCGTATAGAGCACGCCCTTGGGCGGGCCTGTGGTGCCGGAGGTGTAGCAAAGGCCGCTGGCCGTGTTCTCATCGAGCTCGGGCCAGTCGTAGGCCTCGCCGGCGGCCGCCAGCAAGTCCTCGTAGCACGACAGGCCGGCCAAGGGCGCGGCAGCGGGCATCTGCTCGCGCCCGCACAGCATCACATAGCCCCGCACGCCCGGACAGCGCGGCGCCACCCGGCTCACCAGGTCCAGCAGGTCCAGGTCGAAGAACACGTATTGATCTTCGGCATGGTTCAGCAGATAGGCGATCTGCTCCGGATGCAGGCGCGGATTGACGGTATGGATGACGGCGCCCGATCCGGACACGGCGTAGTAAAGCTCCAGATGGCGGTAGCCGTTCCAGGCCAGCGTGGCGACGCGCTGGCCCGGCTCGACTCCCAGTCCGGCCAACGCATTGGCCAATCGGCGGCATCGCCGGTGGCAGTCGCGATAGGTATAGCGGTGGATATCGCCTTCCACGCGGCGCGATACGATTTCAGTGCTGCCGAAGCATTGGTCGGCGTGCCGCAGGAGGCTGGAAATCAACAAGGGGCGGTTCATCATCTGGCCCGGCGGGGGATTCGGTTGCATCGACGACATGGCTCCATCCAGGATTTGAGGGAAAAACGAAACACGCGCCATCGGCCAGGCACGGCCAACCCCGCGCCGGCGCGCGGGGCGGCGGCGAAGGCGGCGGATATACGGAGATTGGGCGGCCTGCTGCGCGCGACGCCGCCGGGCGCTGGCTAGCGAGCGGCGGCAGGCTCGGGACGCAACTGCCCGAACGGCACGCGCGACAGGTCCAGCAACAGCTGCGTGGCGGCCACGGTTTCACGTTGCATGCGCGCGTAGTCGACCTTGTCGGCCGTGGTCACGCCGTAATTGAGCAGGTAGTTGGGGCCGGAGATGTAGTTGATGGTTGGTATCCGGCCGCGCCCCCAGAAGTACTGCCCTTCTCCTGGCCAGACAGCGTTGTTCGGGCCGCCATCCCCCTTGGGGTTGAGCGGTGGCATGATGAAGGCCGGCCCCGCGTCCGCCTGGCGCACCATCGCTTCGGCGGCGTCCACCAGCGCCGGGATTGGCGGCATGAATACGCCGACAGGTTCGAATTTTCCGGTTGGCGCCAGCTTGCCGGTTGCGTCCGGCAGCCACTCCATCGCCCCCAGGTGCTCGATGGTCACGACGGCGGCAATGCGCGAGGCCAGCGCGTCGCCCTGATGGCGCGCCAGAAAATCCTGCACCCCGGCGCCACCCGCGAAATGTCCGCTGGACAGCATGATCATCACGCCGCGCGGCAGGGAGCTGCGCGGCAGGCGCGACAGGTAGCCTGCCATATCGACGATGGCATTGGGGCCATTGTCCTCGATGCCGTTGGTGCCGTCCGTGTGGCTGTTGATCACGATCCACTCATCCGTCGCCCCCGGAATGACGCCGATCAGGTTGCGCGTGCGCACTTGCTCCACCTGCGCGTCCAGCGTCAGCCGCAGCGCGGCGCCCTTGGCCGCCAGCGCTTTCAGGCGGCGTCCCGCGTCACGGTCCACGTACAAGGCCGGCACGGCGCGCAACTCCCGGTCGTAGGGCGCATACAGTCCCTCGGCGGTCTGCGCCGGCGCGTCGATGATGGCGATGGCGCCCACGGCGCCCGCCGCCTGCAGTTTTTCCTGCAGCGCGGTCAACACCTCCAGGACCTGGTAGGGCCGCGCATACGGCGCGCCTGGCGGCAACGAACCGGCCGGGTCGTAGGCGCGCAGCGCCAACCGATGGAAGAAATCGCCGGTAAGCGTGGCGCGCGGCAGGTCGAACAGCACGATCTTGCCAGCGACACGCTGGTCCGGCGCCGCGCCCGGCGGCAGGTACACCAGCCCCGCCTCCCGACCTTGCGCGCCGGTTCTGCCCGAATAAGGCACGTAGCCCGCGACGGCGATCCGCTCGCCGTCCGCGGCCTGCAAGGCCCAGTGCCGGGCCGACCAGCGCGCCAGCGGTAGCGATTCGAAGCGCAGGGCACGCACACCCGCCGCCAGCAGCCGCTCGTGCAACTGGTCGACGTAGCGCTCGTGCGCGGGCGAGCCGGTGTCGCGTAGCCCCATGGCGTCCAGTTCCTCCTGCCAGCGGCGCACCTGCTCGCGCGGCAGGAATTCGCGTCCGTCCACCTTCATAGCGGCTTGCGCCGGCAAGGCCTGCGGACCGCGAGCCTGCGGCCCGGACGCGCAAGCGGCCAGCAAGACGCATCCCACCGCGCCACACACGCCGCGCAGGTTCCTCCACTTGCTCATGCTTGTCTCCTTCGGTGATCTTGTGCCAGTTCTACCGATACTGAATGCGATTGTGCGGCAGCGCCGCGTCTGGCGGCAGACCACCGACGGGGGGTATGCCTCCCCCAAAGCGGGGTATCTGGCCGCGATCGCCGGCCGGGCCTCACGGCCCCGGCGCGATCAGGCCCGCCTTGATGGCGCAGGCCACCGCCTCGGCGCGTCGCCTGGCGCCCAGCCTCGACATGATCTTCTTGACGCTGTCCTTGACCGTGTGGGGACTGCGGTGGACGATGCCGGCGATCTCCGCATTGGACCGCCCCTGCGCCAGCAGGCCCAGGATCTTCAGGTCCGAGGCGCTCAGCCCATGCTTTTCGGCGGCCAGACGGCTGAGCATGCATTGCGCCTCGCGCAGCTTGTCATCCCCCGCCTCGCCGGCCTCAGGTGCCCCGTGCACCAGTTCGGCGATGCGCGCGTACATGGCCATCGCAATGCGCGTGCGCTCCTCCAACAGGGTCACGCGCTGCGACTTCTCGGTTACCAGCGACTGCAGCGCCTTGATCTCGTTGATGTCACGGGCGATGCCCTGGCGCCCGACCACTTTCCCGCCCCGCATCAGCGGGCCGGCGCGCACCTCGAGATGGACGATACGGCCGTCGCGATGGCGCGCCTCGACTTCGAAGAACGGCGTGCGGTCCTGTCCCAGGACGCCCTGGCGGTAGTGGCGCGAGGCGATCTGCGCCGAGTTCTCGGTCAGCACCTCGGTGAACGGCAGGCCCATCAACGCCCTGGCGCGAAATCCCAGCACGCGCTCGGCGGCCTGGTTCAGGTAGGTGAACCGGCCTTCCAGATCGAGCGTGTAGATCAGGTCGCCGGCGGCCTCGATCAAGGCCTCGAAATCCGGCGCTTGCGGTGCGCGAGCGGGCTGGCGGACAGGGTTCATGGGCGACGCCTCCTGGAAAGGGTTGCAGGCAAGCGGCCAGCCTAGGGGGTGTTCGCGTGAAAAGCAACTTCGCGCCGGCCGGCGGACAGGCGCGGCCTGTCCGCGCATGGCGGCGTCCTCAGCGCAGCGGCATCGCCACCGGGCGCAACGGCGCCGCATCGCCGCCACGGATCTTCAGCGGGCCGCCAATGAAAGCGAACTCATAGACCTTGTCGCGCGACAGTTCGTCCAGCGCCGCCAGTTCGATGATGGGCACGCCTTGCTGCGCCAGCAGGTAGGTATGCAGCGGCACGTAGTCATCGGCGACTTCCGACGGGAAGGTCTCGAAGCTGAGGTTGTCCGCGCCCAGGATCATGGCGCCGCCTTCTTCCACCAGATAGCGGGCCGCGTCCAGCCCCATGCCCGGCGGCTTGGCCATGTAGGCGGCCGGGTCGTCGTACAGCTTCATGCGGCCGGTGCGGATCAGCACGATGTCGCCCTGCTGCAGCGCGGTCTTCTGCCGCGCCAGCGCCGCCTTCAGGTCCTGGCGGGTAATGCGATACGAATCCGGCAGCATGTCCACGCCCTTCAGCGCGGCCACGTCGATCAGCACCCCGCGCGCCACCAGCGGCGGGAATTTCTCGATGCCGGTGCGCTTCCAGCCGCGGTCGCCCAGGTGTTCGTCGGCGCGAAATCCGTTCCATATCCTGCCGTGGATGCCGAAGTGGTTCAGCGCGTCGATGTGCGTGCCGGTGTGGCTGTACATCGAGAACGCGGTGCCGGTGTAGCTGCGCATCGCGTTCATGTCCTTGCCCACGCCCATCGGATCATCGACTTCGGTGCCGCGCGGCGTGTGCGTCATCCAGAACTGGTAATGGGGATCGCCAGCATCCTGCCAGCTCGGCATGCCCACGTAGTATTCCGTGGCCAGGTCATAGACCTTGTCGCCCGCCACACGCGACATCACGGCGGCGCGCGAGGCGGGCGTGATGAGGTTGAGGCGGCCGATCTCGTCGTCCGGCCCCCATGGGCTGATGCCGACCTCCTGCCCGGAGGCGGGCGCGCGCGCCGGCGCGCCATGCGCAAAAGCGTTGAAACCAATGGCAGCGCCCAGCGCCACGGCGAGCAGTCTGGAAGTATTGCGGATGTTCATGATGCACCTTATGGGTGAAATCCCGTCCGGCGGACAGGAAGAATGGAAAATGGGGGATGAGCCGGCCTGACGGCGAGGCGCGGGCCTAGGCGCGCGCCGGCATCAGCGCCAGCAGGCGATCGCGCAGATCGGCCAGCGGCAGGGTCTGCAAGCGGGCCTGGTGCGGTCCCGCGACCAGCGTCGGAATGGAGTCAATGCCCAGCCGCGCGGCGGCCGCGCGGTCTTCCCGCACGCGCCGCCGCGCTTCTTCGCCTTGCATCACGCGGGCAAAGTCGGGGCGGTCGAATCCCAGCGCCGCCGCGATGTCCAGCAGGACCGCGGTATCGCCGACGTTGCGATGCTCGCTCAGGTGCGCGCGCTGGATGGCGTCGAACAGGTCCCAGTGGCCCGCCTCGCCGGCCAGCAGGTGAGCGGCCTGGCAGGCCAGCGCGCCGGCCAGGCCGCTGGGATAGTCGAAGGTCTCGCCGCGCATGCCCTCGATGTCGATACGCGGCGTGTCATCATGGCGGGCGCAGGCCTCCCAATGGCCCAGAATCACGCGCTTGGCGCGTTCCATCGAGCCGAATACACGACGCATCTGTTCAGGCGATTCCTGCAGCACGAAGCTGCGCTGGCGCACCGTGACGCCGAGTTCGGCCGCCACCTGGCGCAGGCGCGGCGACATCACGTAGCACCAGCCGCAGACCACGTCATGGAAGAAATCCACGGTCAGCGGCGTGGCGGGCGCGGCGGCTTCGGCGGATGCGGAGGCTGAAGTGGCGAAAGGCGAAGTCGAAAACATGTTGGCGTCCATCTCGTTTCAATGGACGCCAGCTTACGGACGGGCAGGCCCGGGAGTAAGGCGCTCGCCGGCAGGACTTTATTCGCTGGCCGTCAAGAATCGCCGCGCATGGCGGCGGGCAGGTGCTCGGCCAGGAAGTCGACGAACGCCTTGACCTTGGGTTGCAGGTGGCGGCTGGTCGGGTAGACGGCGTAGACCTGGCGCGGCGAGCCGGGCAGCTCGGGCAGCACCCGCGCCAGCCTGCCGGCCGCCAGGGCGGGCCCGGCCAGGAACGACGGCAAGGCGCCGATCCCCAGCCCCGCCTCGAGCAGGTCGCGCAGCATCAGGCTGTTGTTGACCTGGATCAGCGCGGGGCCAGCCAGCGGATCGGCCGGCTGGCCAGCGTCTTCCTCGGGAACCGGACCGGGGCTGTCGGCCAGGCTATAGCTGAGGATGTCATGCCCGCGCAACGCCTCGACGCTGTCCGGAAGGCCGCGGCGCTCCAGGTACGAGGGCGCCGCGCACAGCACCTGCGTCAGCGACGCCAGGCGACGCGCGATCAGGGAGGAATCATCCAGTTGCGCTCGCAGCCGGATCGACACATCGAAGCCCTGCCCCACCGCATCGACCAGCCGGTCCTCCATGGCCAGATCGAGCCGCAACTCGGGGTACTGGCGCAGGAAGCGCGCCAGCAACGGCGACAGCACGCTCAGCGCAAAGGACACCGGCGCGTTCACGCGCAGCCGTCCCGAAACGCGGCCGGACTGGCGCTTGACGGACTTCTCCAGCGCATCCAGCGCATCGAGCAGCCGGCAGCATTCGGCGTAATAGGCGGCGCCGGTGTCGGTGAGGCTCATCTTGCGGGTGGTGCGCTGGATCAGCACCGCTCCCAGGTGGGCTTCGAGGGCGCGCAGCTGCTTGCTCAGACCAGCTGACGACATGTCCAGGTCCTCGGCCGCCTTGGCGAGGCTGCCCAGTTCCACGATGCGCCGGAAGGCGCGCATATAGTTGAAGGTGTCCATGGCGGGAACGGATGCGGGGAAACCCCGCGATTCTGCAGCGATCCGCCGCATTCGCCAAACCATATCGCCCGCGAGGGGACAAGGGGAGCAAGGGCTATCGGCGCGGGGCGTGGCCGTCCGGGCGGGCCGACGACACGTCGCGACCGCGCCATGGCGGCATAATCGAGGCACGTTCCCTGCCACGACAAGGAGGCTCAGGCATGTCCATCATCCGTTCCTGGCGCAAGTTCCTGGCGGCCGCCCTGCTGGCGGTCGCGGAGAGTGGCGCGGCCAGCGCAGGCGAGACCGGCGCCGAGCTGCTGCGCGCCGCCGGCGCCGGCGACCTTGCGCGCGTCCAGGCGCTGCTGGCCCGGGGCGCGCCGCTTGAAGCGCGCGACGCCGACGGCAATACGCCCCTTCTGCGGGCAACGCTGGCCAACCAGGAAGCCGTCGCCACGGCGCTCATGGCTGCGGGCGCCGACGTCAACGCCAAGAACCGCATGCAGGACAGCGCCTACCTGTACGCCGGCGCGCGCGGCCACAACGGCATCCTGGCCGAGACGCTGCGCCATGGCGCCGACCTGCGCAGCACCAATCGGTATGGCGGTACCGCCCTGATCCCGGCGTGCGAGCGCGGCCTGGTCGACACGGTGCGCATGCTGCTGCGCGCCGGCGTCGATCCCAACCATGTCAACCGGCTCGGCTGGACCGGCCTGCTGGAAGCCATCATCCTGAGCGATGGCGGCCCCGCCCACCAGGCGGTCGTCAGGCTGCTGCTCGACAATGGCGCCGACGTGAACCTGCCGGACGGCGACGGCCGCAGCCCGTTGTGGCATGCGCGCCAGCGCGGCCAGGAAGCCATCGCGACGATGCTGCAGGCCGCCGGCGCGCGCTAGGGGCGGCGCCCGGCGTCGGCGCGCATCTGCGCAGCGGCGCCGCGCGTCCCGCGCAAGCGCCGCCATGACTTGCTAAGATGCCCGCAACCGGCAATTCCATATCCCAGCCTTCCGGAGCAAAGCCTCTTGACGCGGATACGCACGACCCTGCTCTCCCTTGCCGCGCAGGCGCTGTTTTTCGCCTGCCTGGTCTCGCCCACCCTGGCCGCGCCGCCCACGCTGGCGCAATGCAACGGCATCAAGGACCTGGCCTTCGTCGCCCACCTGGATGACGACCTGCTGTTCATGAACCCGGACATCGCGTCCAACATCGCGGCCGGCGGCTGCGTGCGCGTGGTCTACCTGACGGCCAGCGACGCCGGCGAAGGCGACACCTACATGCTGGGCCGCGAGCGCGGCGTGCGCGCCGCCTACGCCTACATGGCGCGCCAGCCCGACCTCTGGAAGGAAAGCGCCGGCCACGCGGGCCAACGGCAGATCGCGCGCTTCACCCTGAGCGGCAACCCGCGTGTGCAACTGTGGCATCTGCGCCTGAAAGACCCATGGCTGGGCAAGGGCTGGGGCAGCCTCACCCCGCTGAGCCGCACCGAATCGGAACCCGGGCAGATGGTGGACACGCTCGGGCCCTACCCCGAGGTCTACTCGCGCGAGCAACTGGTCGACACCCTGGCCGAACTGATCCGCCAGTACCAGCCGACCACCGTGCGCCACCTGGACGACACCATCACGGTGCCCTACACGCAACTGTGCTGGCGCTGCGCCGGACACGGGCATCCCGACCATATCGCCAGCGCGCGGCTGGTGCGCGCGGCCATGCTGCGCGCCCCCGGCAACTATGCCGAGACCGGCTACATCGACTACCCCAGCCAGGAACGCGCCAGCAACCTCGCCGAAAACGAGATCGCCAGCAAATCAGTGATCTTCCAGCACTACGCCTGGAACGACTACCACTATTGCGCCGGCCCCACCGGCTGCAAGGAACCCGCCGGCCCCGCCGCCGCCTGGGTGCAGCGCGCCTACTACGTCTCGCGCCAGGACATGCCGCCGCAGATCTACCCCGATGGCCGCGACGGCCTGGTGGTGTACGCCGCCGGCGAAACCAATGCCGCCGTCAATCGCTGGGATTCCGGCCAGCGCCGCTGGCAGAGCCTGGGCGGGCGCACCGGCGGTCCGCTGGTCACCTTCGGCCACGCCGACAGCACCGCCGGGTTGATGGCGCGCGATCCGCTGGGCGGCGTTTGGGCCAACAAACAGCGCCACGACGGCACCTGGCAGGGCTGGCAGGCGCTGGCCGGGATCCGCGTCAGCCAGATCCCGGCGGTGGCGCCGCGCGGCGAAGCCGCCGCCGTCGCGCTCGGCTACGACGGCCTGCTGCACTGGATCGCGCCGTCCGGCATCGACGGCAGCTGGGGCCACTGGCAAAGCCTGCCGCCGCTGGACGGCGCCACCGGCGCCCCCGCGGTCGTGCGCGGCGACGACGGCCGCTACATCGTGTTTGCGTCGGCGGGCGGCGGCCAGCTGTTCTACACGCGCCAATTGCCGGCCGCCAAGGGCCAGCGCCCCGATTGGCAGCCCTGGCGCCGCGTGGCCGCGCCAGAGGCCGCCGGCGGGCTGGCCGCGATCCGCAACCACGAACACCGGGTCGAACTCTATTTCCGCCAACGCGCCAACAATCACCTGACGCGGCTGGAGGAAGCCGGCGACACCACCGACATGGAAATGGACTGGAGCGCGCCCGTCGACCTGGGCGTGCCCTACATCGGCCGCCCCGCCGTCGATGCCGACGCGCAAGGCAACGTGGTGCTGGCGATCCTCGAACGCGCGGACGGTCCGCTCTGGCTGGTCGAGCACGGCAAGCCCGCCAGGCTGCAGGCCGAAGCCGCCTCGCCACCGGCGATCCATCTCGTCAATGGCACGCTATATGTAGTGGCTCGCATGGCAGGCGGCCCCCAGCGCTACCAGGTGCTGTCGCGCCGCGACGGCCTGTGGGCGGCCAACCTGACGCTGGACGGCATGCCGTCCAATGGCGGCGGCCCCTTCGCCACCCTGGCCGCGCGGCCCGCCGACCTGCCCAAGCTGGGCGCCAACGACAGCCACAACGCCGTCGTGATACGGCCCTCCTCCACCGAGCCAGGCACCTTGGCGCAGGAGCCCATGCCCAACCAGGCCTCGCGCACCGCCACGCCCACGCACGTGCAATGAGCGGCAGTGGATCCGTGCGCGACCGCGATGGCCGCGATGGCCGCGCGCAGGCGGCCGCACCGATAAACTGGGCTATGCTTGCGACGCCGAAGGCGCAGGCCGAAGGCGCATCCAATCCGGAGAGCTTCACCCCATGATCCGTCATCTGGCCCTTGCCACGTCACTGGCCGCGTTGCTCGCCTCCGGCGCCGCCCAGGCGGCCCGCGACGCCTGCCCGCAGGCCGCGGACATCGTGCGCGCGGCCTACCCGCGGGCCCCGAGCGCCGACAACGAAGGCAACATCCGCCTGGGACAGGACAACATCGTCCTGCGGATCGCCGATGCCGACTACGGCGAACCCTTTGCCGTGACGTGCAAGACATGGCCCGCCAAGCCCGACCTGCTGCTGGCGGCCATTCCCCTGATGCAGGACACGCCGAATCAGGACGATGGACACCAGGGCGACCTGCGCATCCTGGTGCTGGACCGCGCCACCCTGAAGATCCGCCACGACCTCCGGTTGGAAGGGGTGATGTCGGACGATGCCGTACGCCTGTCCGACGTGTCCTTCGACACCGCCCGCTACGACGTGACCGCCGGCCGCCGCGCCTTCGGCCTGCGGATTTCCCGCGTCGGCGCCTCGCGCGCCAACCCCTTCGGCGAAACCAGCCTGCGCCTGTTCGACATCGGCCCCAAGGGCCTGGCGATGGTGCTGGACGGCCTGATCGTGCACCGCTCCGGCGGCGAATGGGACACCAACTGCGCAGGCAGGTTCTCCAGCCGCGCCGTCACCCTGTCCATGGCCGACACGGTCACCCACGAATACCGCGACATCATCACGAGCGAAGCGTACGAGTCGAGCCGCGCGGCCGTGGTGCGCGGCGATTGCGAGGAAAAGGTCGTCGACAAAGGCAAGACGCCCCGCACGCTGAAGTTCGACGGCCAGCGCTATCAGATTCCGGAACGATTGCGGTCGCTGGATCGGGACGGCGCGGGATAAGGCGCGACAACCGCGGCATGGGATTGGCCCCAGAGCGCAACGCCATGCTGGGCGCAACTGTCGAATGCCTTCATTGCGCTGCCTGGCGGAATCCCGCGCCAGGCTGATGCCAAGGGTTTTGCCATGATGTATGATTCGCTTCCATTCTTGCGAATGCGAATTAGAGTCGTTTGCAAAATCTAGACGGAGAGGCCCCAGCGCCGCGGGCTTGAACAGGAATGAAGGCTGACGGATACGGTGCGGCACCGTCCATGGACGTGATCTACGGCGATCACCACGAATGGCTCCAAGGGTGGCTGCGACGCCGCCTGGGCAACGCGGCCGACGCCGCCGACCTGGCCCATGACGCCTTCCTTCGCCTGCTCAGCAAGCCGGCCTCGCAAGGATTCAAGAGCTTTCCAGAGGCACGGGGCTATTTGCGCGCCATGGCCAATGGCCTGTGCGCGGACTTCTGGCGCCGCCGCGAGGTCGAACAAGCCTGGCTGGACACACTGGCCACGCGCCCTGAATCGTTCGAACCGTCGCCCGAGCAACGCGCGTTGGTCATCGAAACGCTGATGGAAATCGGCACGATGCTGAGCCGCTTGCCGCACAAGGCCGCCACCGCCTTCATCCTGGCGCAGGTGGACGGCGTGCCCTACCGCGACATCGCCCGGGACCTCGGCGTGTCGGAACGCATGGTCCAGAAATACATCGCCCAGGGCATGCTGCAATGCGCCTTGATCGATGCCGGGCTGGGCAGATAGGAGCATGGCGCCGCCGTTGCCAAATCCGCCTCCCGGCAATGGGGCCGCGCCCTCGCCAGGCCGCTTGCAGGCGGCCGATTTCGACAGCCTGCAACAGGCCGCCGACTGGTTTGCCCTGTTGCGCGCGGATCGCGTCACCGAGCAGGACAGGAAGGCGTGGCAGGCCTGGCTGCGCGAGCGAACCGAGCACGCCACGGCATGGCATCACGTCGAAGCCGTCAGCCAGCGGTTCGAGCCGCTGCGCGTGGGTGGAGGCGAAGCGGCGCTGGCGGGCGCCGCCGCGGCTCGCAAAGGCGTGCTCAAACGGCGTCGACTGCTGGGCGGCGGCGCCATCGTGCTGGGCACGAGCTTGTTGGGCTGGCAGGGGTGGCGCCATACGCCGCTGCGCGATCAGGCACTGGCGCTAGCCGCCGACCACGCCACCGGCACGGGAGAACGGCGCGACCTGCTGCTGACAGACGGATCCAGAATCTGGCTCAACGCCAGAAGCGCAATGGATGTGGATTACCGCGACGCCGCCCGCCGCTTGACGCTGCTGGCCGGGGAGATCCTGATCGATACGGCACCCGACCCTGCGCGGCGGCCGTTCTATGTCGAATCCCGTTTTGGACGCATGCAGGCCTTGGGCACGCGTTTCAGCGTGCGCCTGGCGCAAGACCAGGTTCAACTGGACGTCTATGACGGCGAAGTGGCGGTGCGCAACCGTGCCGGCGCGACGGTGAACGTCATGGCAGGCGGCCAAGCCCGCTTCAATGCCGAACGGATCCTGTCCACCGAGCGCGCCGACCCCGCCCGCCAAGCGTGGAGCCGGGGCGTCGTGCTGGCCGACAACCTCCCCTTGAAAACGCTCGTCAATGAGCTGGGACGTTACCGCAAAGGCTATCTGGGCGTGGCGCCGGAAGTCGCCGACATGCTCGTCATGGGCGTATTCCCCGCCGACGACCCCGACCGCGCGCTGGACTTGCTGGAACGCAATCTGCCCGTGCGCGTGCAACGGCCACTGCCATGGTGGACATCGATCGTCGCGCGCTGACAAGAAATTTTTCCGAGAACCAGTTCGGGTTTTTGAATCTCATCCGATTTACGGAATGAGAGAAGATCAGGCCTACCCGCCGACGGTTTCCCTCTCGCTGCTCACCACCACGCCTTGAGGGACTTTCATCTCATGCTTCGCCGTACCCGCCTGCGCGCCGACCGCGCGCCCGACACCGCCCCGCGTTTTGCCATCCGGCCCTTCGCGCTTACCCTGCACCTGGCCGTTGCCGGCCTGACCGGCGGCGCGGCGGCGTGGGCGCCGACGGCGCAAGCCCAGGCCAACGACGCGCGCGACTATGCCATCCCGGCCGGCCCCTTGACCGCCGCCCTCAACCAGCTGGCCGCGGACGCCGGCGTGTTCCTGACCGCGCCGGGCACGCTCACGCAAGGCAAGGCCACAGCTGGCCTGCAAGGCCGCTACACGGTGCAGGCAGCCTTCCAGGCGCTGCTCATCGGGTCCGGGCTGCGGGCTGTCCGGCAAAGCGACAACGCGTACACCCTGCGCGCCGAAAGCGCTGATGCGAACGCAGCCGCAGTCCTGGAACCGGTCGCCGTGTTCGGCAGCTTCGACGCGCCCGTCAGCGAAGGCACGGGCAGCTACACGGTGCCCGTCAGCAACACCGCGACGAAGATGAACCTGTCGATCAGGGAAACGCCGCAATCGATCAGCGTCATCACCCGGCAGCAGATCGAGGATCAGCAGCTCAACAGCATGACCGACGTGCTGCACCAGACGCCGGGCATCACCATGTCGCAGGATGGCGGCGAACGCTTCAACATCTATTCGCGCGGCAGCGCCATGGATACCTATCAACTGGACGGCGTGACCACCACGCAGGTGAACCAGTCACGCACCATGCCGAGCACCTTGCTCGACATGGCGTTGTATGACCGCGTGGAAGTGGTGCGCGGCGCCACCGGCCTGATGACGGGAGCCGGCAGCCCCAGCGGCACCGTCAACCTGATCCGCAAGCGCCCCACGCACGAGTTCCAGGCCTACGCGCAGGTGGGAGCAGGCTCTTGGGATCTTTATCGCGCTGAAGCCGATATCTCCGGCCCTCTGAGCAGCAACGGAACGCTGCGCGGCCGGATGGTGGTCGCCAAGCAGGACAACCACACGTTCATGGACGCCTACACGCAGGACAAGGACGTGTTGTACGGCGTGGTCGAAGCCGACCTGACGGACACCACGCTGCTGCGGTTCGGCATCGACCACCAACGCTACAAGGCGACGGGCGCGCCAGGTGTGCCCTTGCTCTACACCAACGGCCAGCGGACGGACTTCACGCGCTCGACCAGCTCGGGCGCGCGCTGGATGTACGACGAATTCAAGACCACCAACTACACGCTGAACTTCGAGCAGGCATTGGCGCATGACTGGCAATTCAAGGTCGCCGCCAACCACATGGACGTGGAACGCTCCAACCTGAACGGCTCGTATCGGGTGGGTTCGGGCCGCTCGTTCCTGGACCAGGCCACGGGCCGCGCGGGCATGTTGGCCTACCGGGCTGGCGCGACGCAAACCCAGACCGGCGTGGACGTGACGATCCAGGGCCCGTTCGATCTGGGCGGTCGGACGCATGATTTCATTGCGGGCTTCAATTTCCAGCACTACGAGAACAAGCACAAAGGCTGGGACGTAGGCGTGTCCACGGTCGATTTCAGCACCTGGGGCAACAACATGGCGCGGCCGGGCAACACCGGAACCGTGGGCGAGATCTTCAATGTGAAGTCACGCCAGAATGGCAGCTATGCGGCGCTGCGTCTGAACCCGGTCAATGACGTGCACCTGATCCTGGGCGCCCGACGGTCCGACTACCACTACGACTATTACTATGAAAGCCCGGCCGACAGCTTCCTGCAAACCTACACCCTGCGCGCGCGCGGCGAAATCACCCCTTACGCGGGCATTGTCTACGACCTGACGCCCGAGCAATCGGTCTATGCCAGCTACACCGACATCTTCCAGCCGCAATCGTCCCAGGACCGCAATGGCAACGTGCTCGACCCCATCGTGGGCAAGAACTACGAGATGGGCTGGAAAGGGGAATTCCTGAACCGTCGCCTGAACACCAGCGTGGCGATCTACCGGTCCCAGAAAGACAACGTCGCCGAACTGGACGCGGGCTATACGGTGCCGGGCACGGACAACGCGGCTTACCGCGCGGCCAAAGGCGCGAGAACCACCGGCATCGACCTGGAAGTGGCCGGCGAAATCCTGCCGGGTTGGAACCTGCATGCGGGATTCAGCCATGCCAAAACCGAAGACGCGCAAGGCGCGCAGTTGCTGACCCAGCAGCCGGTCGACACGCTGCGCCTGTGGACCACGTACCGGCTGGGTGGGGCGTGGAACAGGCTGACGGTGGGCGGCGGCGTCGACTGGACGTCGAAGACCTCGTTGTACTTCAGCCGTTATGACAGCACGGTCAAGCAGGACGCGTACACGGTGGTCAACCTGATGGCACGCTACCAGTTCAACAAGAAGCTGGCCGCGACGTTGAACATCAACAACCTGTTCGACAAGGCCTACTACCAGGGCATCGGTGGCAGTTATGGACATTACGGTTCGCCACGATTCGCCGGCGTGACGCTGCGCTACGATTTTTGAGAAGGCATGAGGCCGACAGCAAGCGCTTCGACGCCGTCGCGGCGCCTTCGCGCGGCCCAAGGGTTGCGGACGACGTTAGGCCAGCAGCGCGGCCGCGGCGCGGCCCGCCATCATGTCTTCGAACAGGGCCGCCAGGCTCGGGGCGACCTCGCGGGTGTCCTCGAATTCCGGCTCGATGCCGTGCACGATGCGGCCCGAATCTCCCTCTATCGCCAGGAATTCGTATTCACCGGCAACGCTCATGTAGATCAGCGTGTGCCGCCGCCAGAAGTCCAGGACCGCCTGCCGGCCGGCCTCGTCCAGCGCGGCCTCCAGGCTGATGTCGCGCAGCGTGTGCCAGGCAAAGGCGCTGTCCGCCGTGCCGTCGTGGTCGGCCGCGCTCAGGAACCAGCGTGTCTGGTCCGCGTTGTGCAATTCGGTGAACGTCGCCAGGAAAGCGCCATAGCCGTGCCGGTCGCCCGGCGGCGCGGCCGCCGGCGTCGGCTCGGACGTGGTCCGCCGCAAGGTCCAGCCGTGTGCGGCAAGATGATCCAGGAAGCGTTGCGGTTGCGATGTCATGTCGGTCTCGGGATATGAAGCGCGATCGGACACGCGCTCGCGGCTTGCGGCGGCCCGAAAGCGGGCCGTGTTCGCACACTGAAGGCCGCGCCCCGATCGCCTCATGCCTGCGGCCGGTTCAATATGCGCTCATAGTGAAGAAGGTCGCCCGGTGAAAAGCAGCAGGCGCTTACCATCAACCGCCATAGCATTGCGCGTAGGTAAAGTCGACCAGGTGCTTGTCCGAGGCATCCTGGGGCGTGGACGGCTCTACTTGGAAATGACCGAACATATCGTCGTTGCAGATCCTCACGTCCTTGCGCTGCGTGCCTTCCTGCAATACGCAGGAACCGCCAAAACTGTGATTACCTCCGGCGACGCCAACCGGCAGATCAATCAGCCGGCTACAACCGATGATTCGGCCGTTTTGCTTCTGCTGCTCCAGCGATTGGTTGAACGATTCCACGCGGGAGTTGGGATCACGAATCGGCACAACATTGACGCATTCGCCACTGGCGGTTTGGTTGCCCGGCAGCTTGCAGTCCGAATACACCTCGCCATTGGCAATATGTTTCTCATTACGCCCCAGCAGGGCGATGCGGCTTGTGTATGCTTGCCGCAGGCAGGCGCTGTCTTGACAAATGCCACGCGCGTATTTAATCCAGTTGCGCTGTTCTTCAGCCAACGCTTTCTTGCCATAGGCATCGGTTGCGGCTAGTGCTGCCTTATAGGCCCCCTGCAATTTGCCATCCAGCGCGGAGGTCTCGGCATCGCTGCAGATCAACTTTTCCGTCGTGCTCGCGGCCTTATTGCAATCAAAACTGGCGGCTTGGGCGTAGGTCCCCAGCATTGCGAGGCCCAACGTAAAGAGAAGCTTCATCGCAGGTGTATACCGTGTCTTCAGTACGTAAGCGGGTGGGCGTCTTGAATGCGGCTGGGTCATGATCCTATCTTCTCAAGTTGTATGTCGATGATGTCTTGCGTACAGCACAGCACATGCTAGCAAGTCTCTCTTCAGTGGATATATACCCTATTGATCAAGGCACGGCCTGCCAATGAACGGGCTTTCAATCCACACGCCGCCTCAATCTACACTCGTCCACGTGCCAACTTCAGTGAACCGAATCTCAAGTCGAACGAAATTCGACACTCGCCGCCCCAAGCAATGAGGAATTCGCGGCGTTGACGATGGCGTCCACGCGAGGCTTCGTGATATCCGATTGAATTGCGCGCAGGCTGGCGGGCATGTATTGGCTCCAGGGGCGTGAGAGAACTTCTTGCGCAGACTCTCGCCCCCCGGACCCTTCAGCTCAATCCGAAAAAAAGGGACGCACCACAAGGCGCATTGCCGCCCGCCCCATATGTAACAGCCACCGCTCTCCCCCTTGAACCCCGGAACATCATCCCTATAATTAGCACTCGACTCCGGTGAGTGCTAACAGTCCTCCCGGGCCCAACCGATCATTCACTTTCTTCTTTAGTAACAGGAGTTCCTCATGGCCTTGCGTCCCCTGGGCGATCGCGTGATCGTCAAACGCCTCGAAAACGAGCGCAAGACTGCGTCGGGCATCGTCATCCCCGACAGCGCCGCTGAAAAGCCCGACCAGGGTGAAGTCGTGGCCGTCGGCCCCGGCAAGAAGACCGAAGACGGCAAGATCCTGCCGGTCGACCTGAAGGCTGGCGACAAGGTTCTGTTCGGCAAGTACGCCGGCCAGGCCGTCAAGGTCGATGGCGAAGAGCTGCTCGTCATCCGCGAGGACGAAATCCTCGCCGTGGTCCAGTAAACCCTGCCTCAAACGAATTTTCGAAGGAAGCTAACAAATGGCTGCCAAGCAAGTACTGTTCGGTGACGACGCCCGCGTGCGCATCGTCCGTGGCGTGAATGTCCTCGCCAACGCCGTCAAGACCACCCTGGGCCCCAAGGGTCGCAACGTCGTGCTGGAGCGCTCGTTCGGCGCCCCGACCGTGACCAAGGACGGCGTCTCCGTCGCCAAGGAAATCGAACTGAAGGACAAGTTCGAGAACATCGGCGCCCAGCTGGTCAAGGACGTCGCCTCCAAGACCTCCGACAACGCCGGTGACGGCACCACCACCGCCACCGTGCTGGCCCAGGCCATCGTTCAGGAAGGCCTGAAGTACGTTGCCGCCGGTTTCAACCCGATCGACCTGAAGCGCGGCATCGACAAGGCTGTCGCCGCCGCCGTCGCCGAACTGAAGAAGCAATCCAAGCCGGTCACGACCAGCAAGGAAATCGCCCAGGTCGGCTCGATCTCGGCCAACAGCGATTCCTCGATCGGCCAGATCATCGCTGACGCGATGGACAAGGTCGGCAAGGAAGGCGTCATCACCGTCGAAGACGGCAAGTCGCTGGAAAACGAGCTGGACGTCGTCGAAGGCATGCAATTCGACCGCGGCTACCTGTCGCCCTACTTCATCAACAGCCCGGAAAAGCAAGTCGCCGCGCTGGAAGATCCGTTCGTCCTGATCTTCGACAAGAAGATCAGCAACATCCGTGACCTGCTGCCGGTGCTGGAACAAGTCGCCAAGTCGAGCCGTCCGCTGCTGATCATCGCCGAAGACGTCGAGGGCGAAGCCCTGGCGACCCTGGTGGTCAACAACATCCGTGGCATCCTGAAGACCACCGCCGTCAAGGCGCCTGGCTTCGGCGACCGCCGCAAGGCCATGCTGGAAGACATCGCCATCCTGACGGGCGGCACGGTGATCTCCGAAGAAACCGGCATGTCGCTGGAAAAGGCCACCCTGGCCGAGCTGGGCCAGGCCAAGCGCATCGAAGTGGGCAAGGAAAACACCACGATCATCGACGGCGCTGGCGACAGCAAGTCGATCGAAGCGCGCGTCAAGCAGATCCGCATCCAGATCGAAGAAGCCACTTCCGACTACGACCGTGAAAAGCTGCAAGAACGCGTGGCCAAGCTGGCCGGCGGCGTTGCCGTGATTCGCGTTGGCGCTGCCACCGAAGTCGAAATGAAGGAAAAGAAGGCTCGCGTCGAAGACGCCCTGCACGCCACGCGCGCTGCGGTGGAAGAAGGCGTTGTGGCCGGCGGCGGCGTGGCCCTGCTGCGTGCCAAGCAAGCCATCACCGACCTGAAGGGCGACACGCCTGACCAGAACGCCGGCATCAAGCTGATCCTGCGCGCTGTCGAAGAGCCGCTGCGCACCATCGTCACCAACGCCGGCGAAGAAGCCAGCGTCGTGGTCAACACCGTGCTGCAAGGCAAGGGCAACTACGGCTACAACGCCGCGACCGGCGAGTACACCGACCTGGTCGAGCAAGGCGTGCTGGATCCCACCAAGGTGACCCGCACCGCCCTGCAGAACGCCGCCTCCGTCGCCAGCCTGCTGCTGACCGCCGAAGCCGCCGTTGTGGAACTGGCCGAAGACAAGCCCGCTGCCCCGGCCATGCCCGGCGGCATGGGCGGCATGGGCGGCATGGACTTCTAAGTCCCGCTTCCCCTGCATGGCCTCCCCGGCTTCGGCCGGGGCACGCAGTACCCCGAAAGACCCCCGGACCTTCGCCCCGGGGGTTTTTCTTTTTGCGGATCTGGCCGTCGCGCCAAGCCCCGGAACGTTTGCCAACAAGTTCATGGTTTCGCGCCGGCGCATGCGTCCCTACAATGAAGGCTTCCCAGCCCGAGCCCAGACCCATGCGCCTACCCAACAGCCTGCGTGTCCTGCGTCCGTCGGAGATCGGCGGGCTGCTGATGGATTCCGCCAACCAGTGGTCGACCCACCGCGCCTCCAGCAAGGGCGCGGCGCTGGCGTTGTACATGGTTTTTTCGCTGGCGCCCATGCTGATCCTGGTCATCGCCGTGGCCGGCGCCTTCTTCGGCGAGGACGCGGTGCGCTCGGAGCTGTTCTCGTCGCTGCGCGACCTGACCGGCGAGCGCGGCGCCGAGGTGATCCAGACGGTGCTGGCCAGCGCCCATGAATCCGGCGGCGGCTGGATCGCGGCGCTGATCTCGATCTTCGTGCTGATCTTCAGCGCCACCACGGCCTTCGCCGAACTGAAGGCCAGCCTCGATGACCTGTGGGAAGTGTCCGGCAACCAGAAGGGCGGGATCCACGGCATGGTCCGCAGCCGGGTGCTGTCGTTCGGCCTGGTGCTGGTGCTGGCGTTGTTCCTGTTGATTTCGCTGACCGTGAACGCGGCGCTGGGGGCCGCGCGCAAGTACTACGGCGACCTGTGGGCCGCGTCGGCGGTGGCCACGGTGGCCGACTGGCTTTCCAGCCTGTTTTCGTTCTCGGTGGTGGTGGCGCTGTTCGCGGTGATCTTCAAGCTGCTGCCGAGCGCGCGGATTTCGTGGCGCGACGTGATTCCCGGCGCCATCGTCACGGCGGCGCTGTTCCTGGTGGGCAAGTGGGGGATCGGCGTGTACCTGAGCCGGGGCGCGGCGGTGTCGGCCTACGGCGCGGCCGGGTCGCTGATCGCGCTGCTGCTGTGGATCTATTATTCGGCGCAGATCTTCTTTTTCGGCGCGGTGTTCACGCGGCAGTTCGCGCTGCGCTTCGGGCGCGAGGCCAAGGGCAAGGACGCGACGGCGGCATCCGCCCCGACGGCTGCGGCAGGGCCTCCGCCTTCGGACGCACCCTGAGGCCGCATCCGACCATTTCACGGCCTCACGGCCTGCCTTGCGCCGGCAAGCCTGGAAGCGGCGGCGCCCGGTAGCCCACTACGCCGCGGGCGACTCCAACCCCGCCATCAGGCGCAGGCATCGCAGGAACACCGGCCGCAGTTCCTCCGGAACCGGCGCCAGCACCTGGGCCTCCACCTCGGCATC
The DNA here is from genome assembly GCF_001457475.1 of Achromobacter xylosoxidans. NCBI lineage: Bacteria > Pseudomonadati > Pseudomonadota > Betaproteobacteria > Burkholderiales > Alcaligenaceae > Achromobacter > Achromobacter xylosoxidans. The sequence goes on from NZ_LN831029.1 coordinate 5,800,154, forward strand.
ACGCGGCAACACCCGCGCCAGCAACGCCATGCCCTCGTCGGAGATCTCCAGCGCGTAGGCGCGGCCATCCTCGGCCGAGCGCGTGCGTCGCACATAGCCCTTGGCGGTCATGCGGGCGATCATCTCGGCGAAGGAATTGCGGTCCAGCGCGATCAGTTCGGCGATGCGGTTCTGGGTCGCGCCCGGGTTCTGGTAGACCGTGATCAGCAGGGCCTTCTGGCGTGGCGTCAGGTCCTCGTCGGGAAAGGCCTGCGCGAACAACGCCTCGGCGCGGAAGTGGGCGCGGCGCAGCAGGTGCGAGGCCACCTGGGTCAGGTCGAATTCCCGCAAGGCGCGGGGCGGGGCCGGACGAGAGGTCGAACGGGAAACGGTCATGGGGCTTTCCATGGAAAGGGCCTGGCGATTGTAGGCCGCAGCGGTCAGTACGCGGCGGGTCCGGCACGGCGGCTGGCCGGCTCCGGGCAGCCCCTGGCGCCGACGCCGCCATCCTGGGCAAAACCCTGCATTGACTTCGCTCCAGGCGCTGCCTAATATCGCCACAATAGTACGTATACGTATTTTATCGCCGACCCCAGGCGAGATCCTTCCCGGAATCCCGATCATGACGATCCGCCAGCTGCGCAACTATATCGACGGCCGCTTCGAAGACGGCGCGTCCACCTTCGACAAACACAGCCCGGTGGATCACGCGCTGATCGCCCAGGCCCATGAAGCCAGCCGCGAGCAGGTCGACCGCGCCGTCGCCGCCGCGCACCGCGCCCTGCCGGCGTGGGCCGCGCTGCCGGTGGGCCAGCGCACCGACCACCTGCTGGCGCTGGCCGACGGCATCGACCGCCGCTTCGACGATTTCCTGCGGGCCGAGATCGGCGACACCGGCAAGCCGGTCTCCTGGGCCAGCCAGATCGACATTCCGCGCGGCGCCGCCAATTTCCGAACCTTCGCCGAGCTGGCGCGCACGCTGGACATGGAAAGCTACATGACCGACACGCCCGACGGCCGCCAGGCGCTGAACTACGCCTACCGCAAGCCGCTGGGCGTGGTCGGGGTGATATCGCCGTGGAACCTGCCGCTGCTGCTGCTGACCTGGAAAGTGGCGCCGGCGCTGGCGTTCGGCAACACCGTCATCATGAAGCCGTCGGAAGTCACGCCTTCCACCGCCACGCTGCTGGCCGAAGTCGCGCACGAGGCCGGGCTGCCGCCCGGCGTGCTGAACCTGACGCATGGCTTCGGACCGGGCTCCGCGGGCGAGTTCATCACCACGCATCCGGATATCGACGGCATCACCTTCACGGGCGAGTCAGCCACCGGCGCGGCCATCATGCGCGCCGTGGCGCCGGGCGTGAAGCCGGTGTCGTTCGAACTGGGCGGCAAGAACGCGGCGCTGGTGTTCGCCGATGCCGATTTCGAGGCGGCGGTCGGCGGCACCGCGCGCTCGGTGTTCGCCAACTGCGGCCAGGTCTGCCTGTGCACCGAACGCGTGTACGTGCAACGCCCGATCTACGAACGCTTCGTCGCCGCGCTGGCCGAACGCGCGCGGGCGCTGCGCATCGGCTGGCCCAACGACGCGGACACCGGCATGGGACCGCTGGTGTCGCGCGAGCACCGGGAAAAGGTGCTGTCGTATTTCGCCCTGGCGCGCGAGGAAGGCGCCACCGTGGTCACCGGCGGCGGCGTGCCGGTGTTCGGCGATGCGCGCGACGCCGGCGCCTACGTGCAGCCGACCCTCTGGACCGGCCTGCCCGAGAGCGCGCGCTGCATCAAGGAAGAAGTGTTCGGCCCGGTCTGCCACGTGGCGCCGTTCGACACCGAGGAAGAGGCCATCCGCCTGGCCAACGACACCCGCTACGGCCTGGCCGCCGCCGTCTGGACCCAGGACCTGACCCGCGGCCATCGCGTCGCGCAGGCGATGAAGGTCGGGCTGGCGTGGGTCAATTGCTGGTTCCTGCGCGACCTGCGCACGCCGTTCGGCGGCAGCGGCCTGTCGGGCATCGGCCGCGAAGGCGGCCGCCATTCGCTGCATTTCTATACCGAGCCCACCAACGTCTGCATCAAGCTGTGATGCACAACGCCTCCAAGGACACGCCATGACCCAATCTTCCACCCGCGCCAGCGTCGTCGCCGGCAAGGCCACGCCGCGCGGCAAGTATCCCCACATCAAGCGCGCCGGCGACTTCCTGTTCGTCTCCGGCACCAGCTCGCGCCTGCCCGACAACCGCATCGCCGGCGCCGAGGTCGACGCGATGGGCACCGCCACGCTCGACATCCGCGTGCAGACGCGCGCGGTGATCGAGAACATCCGCGACATCCTGGCCAGCGCCGGCGCCAGCCTGGCGGACGTGGTCGAGATCAGTACTTTCCTGGTCAACATGAACGACTTCGGTGGCTACAATCAGGTCTACGGCGAGTTCTTCGACGCCGATGGACCGGCACGCACCACCGTGGCGGTGCATCAGTTGCCGCACCCGCAATTGCTGATTGAGATCAAGGCGGTGGCGTACAAGCCGCAGGCGCGCTGAGCGGCGCGCGCGGCGATGGCGCCCGACCGCCTTGCGGCTTTTCCTTCGGAACAGGATCGCCGCCCCGGCCGCCGCGCCGGGACGGCCGCGCGCATGTCGAACTTCCGCATCACGCCCAACGCGCTCAGCCACAAACTCAAGCTGCACCAGCTGCAGATCTTCGAGCGCGTGCTGGCGCGCCGCTCGCTATCGCGCGCCGCCAGCGAAATGCACCTGACCCAGCCCACCGTCACCAAGGCCATCCACGACCTGGAGGCCTTCTTCGGCGCGACACTGTTCGAGCGCTCCAATCGCGGCGTCACGCCGACCGAGCTGGCGCTGGTGCTGGGCCGCCGCGTGCACGCCATGATGGCCGAGATCCGCTACATGGCCGACGACATCGACGCGGTGCTGGGCGGCGCCAGCGGCCACGTGGTGGTGGGCACGCTGATCGCGGCCTCGGCCAAGCTGCTGCCCGAGGCCATCGCGCGGCTGATGACCGAGCACCCCGGCATCCAGGTCACCGTGCGCGAGGGGCCGTCGGCGCAGTTGCTGCCGGCGCTGGCCACGGGCGACGTCGACATCGTGGTGGGCCGGCTGCCGGGCGCCGACATGGCATCGATCTCGGGCGTGGCCGTCGATCATCATCAGCTGTACCGCGAAGACCTGTGCCTGGTGGCCGGCGCGCGCCATCCGCTCGCGGGCGCGGCGCGCGTGACGCTGGCCGAGCTGGCCGACCACATCTGGATCCTGCCCGCGCCCACCTCGCCGCTGCGCGCCTCGATCGAGCGCAGCTTCTTCGATGCCGGCGTGCGGCTGCCCACGCGCCACGTCGAGTCGCTGTCGCTGCTGACCAATATCGGCATCCTGATGCACAGCGACGCGCTGGCGCTGATGCCCTACGACGCCGCGGCCCAGTTCCTGGCCATGGGCGTGCTGACGCGCCTGCCCACCGACGCCTTCGGCGCGTTCGGCGACGTCGGCTATTCGATCCGCGCCGACCGGCCGCTGACGCCGGCCTGCCTGCGCCTGGTCGACTACCTGAAGCAGATCGCGGCGCAGCGCCCCGCCAGCGCCTGAGCGCCGGCCACCGCATCCGGGATATCCCGTTCAGGGAAACCCCGCGATAGATACCCCGCATATCCAACCGCGCAATTTCTATTGTGCCGCGGCCCCTTCCCCCGCCTAGACTTGCCTTCAGCGAAGTCCGCAAGCGCCTCCCGGAGACCGTCATGCCCGCCTATGGCCCGCCCCTGAATTTCCAGCGTTGGATCCAGGACCATGCCCACCTGCTGCAACCGCCGGTGGGCAACCAGCAGATCTGGCAGGACGCCGATTTCATCGTCACCGTGGTCGGCGGCCCCAACCTGCGCACCGACTACCACGACGATCCGCTGGAAGAGTTCTTCTACCAGGTACGCGGCAACGCCTGGCTGTCGCTGTGGATCGACGGGAAGCCCGAACGGGTCGACCTGAAGGAAGGCGACATCTTCCTGTTGCCGCCGCACGTGCGCCATTCGCCGCAGCGCCCCGAGACCGGCAGCGCCTGTCTGGTGATCGAGCGCCAGCGCCCACAGGGGCTGCTGGACGGCTTCGAATGGTATTGCCCGCATTGCGGCCACCTGGTGCACCGCGTCGAGGTGCAGCTCAAAAGCATCGTGACCGACCTGCCGCCGCTGTTCCAGGCCTTCTATGCCAGCGAGGAAAAGCGCACCTGCCCCGGCTGCGGCGCGCTCCACCCCGGCAAGGCGCAAGCCTCCGCCGCGCAGCCGTCGCCCGCCTGACGCCCTCCCCAACCCGCCGCAACTTTCTTTCCATGACCTTGAAAATCGATATGCACGCGCACTTCTTCCCGCCCATCACGCGGCAGGAAGCAGCGGCGCTGGACCCGGTGGACGCGCCCTGGCTGCGGCGCGACGGCGATGGCTCGACCGGCCAGATCATGGCCGGCGACCGCCCCTTCCGCCCGGTCGATGCCACGTTGTGGGACCCGGCCCTGCGCGTCGAACAGATGGACCGCCACGGCGTCGACCTGCAGATCCTGTGCGCCACGCCGGTGATGTTCGGCTACAGCTATCCCGCGCGGGCCGCGGCCGACTGGGCCGCGCGCATGAACGACCTGGCGCTGGAGCACTGCGCCTTCGCGCCCGACCGCCTCAAGGCCTTGGCGCAGGTGCCGCTGCAGGACCTGGAGCTAGCCTGCCGCGAGGCCTCGCGGGCCCGCGCCGCCGGTCACCTGGGCGTGCAGATCGGCAACCACGTCGGCCCGCGCGACCTGGACGACGACACGCTGGTGCGGTTCCTGGTGCATTGCGCCGACGAAGGCATCCCGGTGCTGGTGCACCCTTGGGACATGATGACCGACGGCCGCATGAAGCGCTGGATGCTGCCGTGGCTGGTCGCCATGCCCGCCGAAACCCAGCTGGGCATCCTGTCGCTGATCCTGTCGGGCGCGTTCGAGCGCATTCCGCGCAGCCTGAAATTGTGCTTCGCCCACGGCGGCGGCAGCTTCGCCTTCCTGCTGGGACGCGTGGACAACGCCTGGCGCCACCGCGACATCGTGCGCCAGGACTGTCCGCAACTGCCCTCGTCGTACACCGACCGCTTCTACGTCGACAGCGCCGTGTTCGATCCGCGCTCGCTGCGGCTGTTGATCGACGTGATGGGCGAGGACCGCGTGCTGCTGGGCTCCGATTATCCGTACCCGCTGGGCGAACAGGAGGTCGGCCGGCTGGTGTCGAATTCCGACCTGCTGCCCGCGGTGCAGCACAAGATCCTGGCGGCCAACACGCAGACGTTCTTCGGGCTGGATCGCTGAGCCGCCCGCCAACCATGACCGTGACACACGGCAACGCAAGGGGATTCACCATGAAACGCATCCATCTGCTGGCCGCCGCGGCGGCCGTGGCCCTGGCTCCCGGGGCCGCCGCCTGGGCCGACGTCAAGATCGGCCTGCTGACCACGTTGACCGGCCCGGGCTCGGTGCTGGGGCAGGACCAGCTCGACGGCTTCATGCTGGCCGTGGAACAGGGCGGCGGCAAGCTCGGCGGCGTGCCAGTGCAGGTCATCAAGGAAGACGACCAGTTCAAGCCCGAGATCGGCGTGCAGGCCGCGCGCAAGTTGGTGCAGAGCGACAAGGTGCCGATCATCACCGGCATCGTGTATTCGAACGTGATGCTGGCCGTGGCGCGGCCGGTGACGGGCGCCGGCGTGTTCCTGGTGGGCTCGAATGCCGGCCCCACCAACCTGGCCGGCAAGGACTGTTCGCCGTTCTTTTTCTCGACCTCGTGGAACAACACCCAGCGCCACGAAGGCAGCGGCGAGATGGCCAACCAGATGGGCTTCCGGAAGGTCTACCTGCTGGCGCCCAACTACCAGGCCGGCAAGGACGCCATGGCCGGCTTCAAGCGCTTCTTCAAGGGCGAGGTGGTCAACGAGGTCTTCACCCAGGTCAACCAGCCCGACTACTCGGTCGAGCTGGCGGCGCTGGCCGACGCCAGGCCCGATGCCGCCTATGTGTTCTTTCCCGGCGGCATGGGCGTGAACTTCATCAAGCAATACCGCCAGGCCGGCCTGTTCGACAAGATCCCGCTGCTGTCGGTCGACACCATCGACGGCGCCACCCTGCCCGCGCTGCAGAAGGACGCGCTCGGCGCGGTCACCAACGTGCCGTACTCGCCCGACCTGGACAACGCCGCCAACAAGGCCTTCGCCGCCGCCTTCCGCCAGAAGTACGGCCGCGAGCCGTCCAGCTATGCAGCCCAGTCGTGGGACGCGGCGCAACTGATCGGCTCGGCGCTCAAGCGCACCGGCGGCAAGACCGACGACAAGGAAGCCTTGCGCAAGGCGCTGGAGGCGGCCGACTTCGCATCGGTGCGCGGCGAGTTCCGCTACCAACCCAACCATTTCCCGGTGGCCGGCTTCTTCCGCGCCGACGTGGCGGCGGGCGCGGACGGCAAGGTCGGTTTCGTCAACAAGGGCCCGATCTTCGCCGACCTGTCCAAGGTTTCGGACCAGTATGCCGCCCAGTGCGCCATGAAATGACGCCGGCCTGCCGGGCAAGAACGAGGTAAGGCGCCATGTCCGCGACATTGCTGCTGGTGCAGGCCCTGAACGGCCTGCAACTGGGTATCCTGCTTTTCCTGCTGGCCGCCGGCCTGACGCTGGTGTTCGGCATCATGAACTTCATCAACCTGGCGCACGGCTCGCTGTACATGATGGGCGCGTTCATCGCGGCCACCGTGTTCCGCCACAGCGGCTCATTCCTGCTGGCGGCCGCCGCGGTGGTGGCGGGCATGGCGCTGCTGGGCCTGCTGCTGGACCGCATCGCGCTGGCGCGGCTGTATCCGCGCGAGCACCTGGACCAGGTGCTCGCCACCTTCGGTTTCATCCTGTTCTTCAACGAGCTGACCCGCATCATCTGGGGCCCGGCGCCCCTCAGCATGGGCCTGCCGTCGTGGCTGTCGGGCACCATCGACCTGCTGGGCGTCACCTACCCGCTGTACCGCTTTCTCATCATCGTGGCGGGGCTGGCGGTGGCGGCGGGCTGCTACGCGCTGATCCACTGCACGCGGCTGGGCATGCTGATACGCGCCGGCTCCACCGACCGCATGATGGTGGGCGCGCTGGGCGTGAACATCGCGCGCCTGAACACGCTGCTGTTCGTGCTGGGCGCGGTGCTGGCCGGCGTGGCCGGGTTGATGGCCGGGCCGATCCTGTCGGCGCAGACTGGCATGGGCGAACCGATCCTGATCCTGACGCTGGTGGTCATCGTCATCGGCGGCATCGGCTCGGTGCGCGGCGCCTTCCTGGCGGCGCTGATGGTGGGGCTGGTGGACACGCTGGGCCGGGCGCTGCTGCCCGCCCTGCTGCGCGCCGCGCTGCCGCCGGCCGCCGCCAACGCGGCCGGTCCGGCGATCGCCTCGATGCTGATCTACATCGTCATGGCGCTGGTGCTGGCGCTGCGGCCGCAGGGCCTGTTTCCCGTGCGGCACGGCTAGCGCCCAAGGAGGCCAACACATGCTTCGACTCTCTCCCCGCGCGTTCGCCGCCGGCGCGCTGCTGCTGCTCCTGGCGCTGGTGCCGCTGTATGCGCAATGGCAGGGCGAACCCTTCCTGCTGGCGCTGTTCGGCCGCGTGCTGGTGTACGGCATCGCCGCGCTGGCGCTGAACCTGCTGCTGGGCTACGGCGGCATGGTCAGCTTCGGCCACGCGCTGTACCTGGGCCTGGGGGCCTATGCGGTCGGCGTGCTGAACCACTACGGCATCGAGAACGGCTGGCTGCACCTGCTGGCCGCGTTGGGCGCCTGCGCGGCCGTCGGCCTGGTGAGCGGCTACGTGGTCATGCGCACGTCCGGCATCGCCTTCATCATGATCACGCTGGCGTTCGCGCAGATGTTCTATTTCCTGGCCACCGGGCTGGAAGGTTTCGGCGGCGACGACGGCATGTCGCTGTTCGCCGGCAGCGACTTCGGCCTGTTCCGGCTGGATACGCCGCTGGCGCTGTACTACACCGCGTTCGGCGTGCTGCTGCTGGCGCTGGCCGCGCTGCGCCGCCTGGTGCAGGCGCCGTTCGGCATGGTCCTGCGCGGCTGCCAGGCCAACGAGCGGCGCATGCGCGCGCTGGGCTTCGCGACGCTGCGCTATCGCCTGGCGGCCTACGTGCTGTCGGCGATGGTATGCGGCGTGGCGGGCGTGCTGCTGGCCAACCTGACGCTGTACGTATCGCCTTCGTACCTGGCCTGGACCACCTCCGGCGAACTGATCGTGATGGTGGCGCTGGGCGGACTGGGCACGGTGGTCGGCCCGGTCGCCGGGGCGCTGGCCTTCCTGCTGCTGGAGGAAGGGCTGAAGCTGCTGACCGACCATTGGATGCTGGTAATGGGCCTGCTGATCGTAGGCGTGGTGCTGGTGTCGCGCCGCGGCCTGTATGGCGGCCTGTCGGACAAGCCGTTGCGCCTGGGCGCCGCGCGCGCCCTGCCCCATCCCACCGGAGAACCGCGATGAGCGCGCTGCGCGTCGAACACCTGGTCAAGCGCTACGGCGGCCTGACCGTCACCGACGACCTGTCGCTGGACGTACGGCCGGGCGAGCTGCATGCCGTGATCGGCCCCAACGGCGCCGGCAAGACCACGCTGATCGGCCAGTTGAGCGGCGAGCTGCGGCCCGACGGCGGCCGCGTGCTGCTCGACGGCGAGGACGTGACGCGCCTGCCGGTAGAACGGCGCGTGCGCCGGGGGTTGGCGCGTTCGTACCAGATCACCTCGGTGTTCAAGCCGTTCACCGCGCTGGAGAACGTGGCCATGGCGGTGCAGGCGCGGCGCGGCCACAGCTTCCGCTTCTGGCGGCCGGTGCTGTCGACCCCGGCGCTGCGCGAGCCGGCGCGCGAGGCGCTGGCGCAGGCCGGGCTCGACGGCCGCGCCGACACACCCGCCGCCGCCCTGGCGCATGGCGAGCTGCGGCAACTGGAGCTGGCCATGGTGCTGGCCTGCCAGCCCACCCTGCTGCTGCTGGACGAACCCATGGCCGGCATGAGCCAGCACGAATCCGAGGCCATGACGCGCCTGCTGCAACGGCTGCGCGGGCACTACACCATCCTGCTGGTGGAGCACGACATGCAGGCGGTGTTCGCACTGTCCGACCGCATCACGGTGCTGGTGTACGGCCGCGCCCTGGCCTGCGGCGATGCCGACCAGATCCGCAACGATCCGCAGGTGCGCGAATGCTATCTGGGCAGCGAACGCGGCCACGCCGGCCGCCGCGCGCAGGGAGCGCCGGCATGAGCGCGCTGCTGTCGCTGCGCGGCGTGACCGCGCACTACGGCGCCAGCCAGGCGCTCTTCGGCATCGACCTGGATATCGCCGCGGGCGAGTTCGTGACGCTGCTGGGCCGCAACGGCATGGGCAAGTCGACCACGGTCAAGGCCATCATGGGCCTGAACCGCGCCAGCCGGGGCGCCATCACGTTCGGCGGACGCGACGTCGCCGCCCTGCCGGCCTACAAGGTGGCGCAATGCGGCATCGGCCTGGTGCCCGAGGGCCGGCACGTGTTCCTCAACCTGTCGGTGCGCGAGAACCTGGTGGCCACCGCGCACAATCGCCAGGGTCTGGCGCAGCCCTGGACGCTGGAACGCGTCTACGCGCTGTTCCCGCGGCTGGCCGAACGCGCGCGCCACCTGGGCAGCCACCTGTCGGGCGGCGAGCAGCAGATGCTGGCCATCGGCCGCGCGCTGCTGACGAATCCGCGCCTGCTGATCCTGGACGAGGCCACCGAGGGGCTGGCGCCGGTGGTGCGCGAAGAGATCTGGCAGGCGCTGGAAAGCCTCAAGCGCACCGGGCTGGCGGTACTGTGCATCGACAAGAACCTGGAGCCGCTGCTGGCCACGGCCGATCGCCACGCCATCATCGAGAAAGGCCGGGTGGCCTGGAGCGGCACGTCCCAGGCCTTCATCGACGACGAAGCGCGCCTGCTGCAATACCTGGGCGTGTAGCGCGGCGGCCGGGGCCGTCGCGCCGCCGGCTCATATGCCGACGCCGGCCGCTTCCCGCGAGCGTGGCGCGGCCTCGGCGCCAGCGCCCGCGGCCATCTCTGCCGCTGGCGCGGCATCGGCCGGATCGGAAGGCGCGGGGTCGCGCGCCACCGCTTCCAGCGCATGCAGCGCCCCGTGTTCGCGCAGGATTTCCAGCTGCGCGGCTAGCGCGTTGACGAACACGGGCTTGTCGCCCAGGTCGCCGAACACCGGCCGATAGCCCGCCAGCACCAGGGCGCGGCGATACGCGGCCTGCTTGGGCGCAGCCGCCCGCGCCGCCACATCGGCGCGCGCCAGCAGCCTGGACAACGGCGCGGCCAGCGGATCTTCGATGGGATAGCGCGCGCCGTGCTCGTCTTCGCCGCGCAGGTAGTGCAGCCAGGCCGCCACGGCGAGCGCCAGCCTGCGGATGTCGTCACCGCCGCGCAGGCGGTCGCGGATCGTGGCCAGCAGGCGGGGCGGCAGCTTCTGCGATCCGTCCATCGCCACCTGCCGGGTCGGATGCGGCAGCGCCGCGTTGTCGACCCGCGCCAGGAATCGCTGGCGATAGCCTTCCAGGCCCGCATCCGGGATGCCCTTGAGCGTCGGCGCGATCTCGTGGCGCATCAGGTCGTCGACGAAGCCGCGCAGCGCCGGCACCGCCGCGGCCTCGCGCATCGTGGCCGCGCCCAGCAACGTGCCCAGGTAGGCCAGCACCGAGTGCGGGCCGTTGACCATGCGCAGCTTCAGGCGCTCGTAGGGCGCGGCGTTGGCCACGAAGGTCGCGCCCGCCGCCTCCCAGGCCGGACGCCCGGCCGCGAATTTATCCTCGACCACCCAGTTCATGTAGGGCTCGCCGATCACCGGCCAGGCGTCCTCCACGCCCAGCCGCTGCGCGATGCGCGCGCGGTCGTCGTCGCGCGTGGCCGGCACGATGCGGTCCACCATGGAATTGGGGAAGGTGCAGTGCGTGTCGATCCAGCTGGTCAGGGCCACGTCCAGCCGCAGCGCGAAGGCCAGCACCAGGCTGCGCAAGGTGTCGCCGTTGGCCTGCAGGTTGTCGCAGGACAGCAGCGTCACGGGGGGCAGGCCGCGCTCGCGGCGCAGCGCCAGGCCGTGCACCAGCAGGCCGATGGCGCTGCGCGGACGGATCGGATTGTCCAGATCGTGCAGGATGTCCGGATCGTCCCAGCGCAGGTGGCCGGTGGCCGGGTCGTGGCAATAGCCCTTCTCGGTGATGGTCAGGCTGACGATGCGCGTCTGCGGATAGGCGATGCGTTCGAGCACCGCGTGGGGGTATTCCTCGGCGACCATCACGCGCTGCACCGCGCCGACCACGCGCAGTTGCTCGCGCGCCGCGCCATCCGGGCCGCTGTCACGCAGCGCCAGGGTGTAGAGGCCGTCCTGCGGCGCCAGCGCGTCGCGCGTGGCGGGGCTGCGCAGCGACACGCCGAGAATGCCCCAGGTCAGGTCCTGGCTGGCGGCCATGGCCAGGTCCGTGGCCAGCGCCTGGTGCGCGCGGTGAAAGGCGCCCAGCCCCAGATGCACGATGCCCGGCGTCAGTCGGCTGCGGTCATAGGCGGGTTTCTCCACGTCCGCGGGCAGGCGTGGCAAGGACTCCGTATTCAAGCGTTCGAGCATGGATCGCAATGTCTCATGGCGCCGTCATGCATCTGCCCCGGGACAGGCGGAAAGGCGCGTTGGTAGGGAATTGCACACGGCGGGCGGGCTCGAAGCCGACGCCGTGATGCCGCGCGTCGCCAGGGTATCGCATGGTCGTGACGAAGGCAAAAAGTAACGTAGTATTACCAGTAAAAACCCACGGATCCTTGACCCGCCTCATGCCGAATCACGCCGGCAACCCATATCTGTTAAAAAGCCGCCACACCCGGCCTTATTACGCTTCCCATGTCGACCAATCCGCACCACTCGCCCTACAAAAGCACCGGCGGCCTGCGCCGCATCCTGAATGCGCTGCGCTACTCGCTGCAGGGCCTGCAGGCCGCCATCAAGTACGAGGCCGCCTTCCGCCAGGAACTGGCGCTGGCCGTGCTGCTGATCCCGGCCGCGTTCTTTTTGGGACGCACCACCGTCGAGGTGTTCTTCCTGATCGGCACCGTGGTGCTGGTGCTGGCGGTGGAACTGCTGAATTCGGCGGTCGAAGCGCTGGCCGACGCCTTGTCTGTCGACACCCATCCCCTGCTGGGACGGGCCAAGGACCTGGGCAGCGCGGCCGTCATGCTGCTGTTGCTGTTCACCGTGGCCGTCTGGGTGGGCGTGGCGGTGAGCCGGTTCGTGATGCACTGAATTCCGGCGCCGGCTTGCCCGCCCCGGGGTCCGCGCCTCTATACTGGGAGCCATGATGCCCAACTCGACGCCAGCCCCTTCGGAACGCATCGTCATCGTCGGCGGGGGTGCCGGCGGCCTCGAACTGGCGGCCAAGCTCGGCCGCATCCACGGCCGCCAGCACATCACCCTGGTCGACAGCCGGCCGTTCCACATCTGGAAGCCGTCGCTGCACGAAGCGGCGGCCGGCACACTGGACGTCCACCAGGAAGGCCTGTCCTACCTGATGCTGGCGCACCTGAACGGCTTTTCCTTCGCCCAGGGCCGGTTGGTCGGCGTCGACCGCGAACGCCGGCTGATCAGCGTCGACGCCGTGGCCGACGCGCAAGGCCAGGAAGTGCTGCCGCGCCGCGAACTGGCCTACGACACGCTGGTGCTGGCGCTGGGCAGCACCTCCAATTTCTTCAATACCCCGGGCGCGGCCGAACACGCCGTCACGCTGGACACCACCGAGAACGCCGAGCAGTTCCGCCTGACCATGCTCAAGGCCATGGCGCTGGTCGACCAGGCCAAGGTGCGCGATCCGTCGGCGCGGCTGGACCTGGTGATCGTCGGCGGCGGCGCCACCGGCGTCGAGCTGGCGGTCGAACTGACCGAAGCCAGCCACGTCGTCAGTGCCTACGGCCTGCCGAATTTCCGCGCCGAGCGCGACCTGGCGATCACGCTGGTCGAGGGCGCGCCGCGCATCCTGTCGGCGCTGCCCGAAAAGATCTCCGCCGCCGCCACCGCGCGGCTCACCGAACTCGGCATCCGCGTCGAAACCGCGTGCCGGGTCTCGGAAGTCACCGCCGATTCCGTCAAGACCGCCGACGGCCGCGAATTCCCGGCGCGGCTGTGCATGTGGGCGGCCGGCATCAAGGGCCCGGCCCTGCTGGCCGAACTGGACCTGCCGCTGAACAAGCTGGGCCAGGTCGAGGTCAATGAACGGCTCGAAACCGCCGACCCGCACATCCTGGCGCTGGGCGACTGCTGCGCCGCGCCCTGGCGCGACGGCCGCACCGTGCCGGCGCGCGCCCAGGCCGCGCACCAGCAGGCCGACTACCTGTGCAAGAAGCTCACCGCGCGCCTGCGCCGCGCGGCCGAACCCACCGCTCCCTACGTCTACGAAGACCACGGCTCGCTGGTCTCGCTGGGCCAGGACGCCGGCGTCGGCAGCCTGATGGGCAAGCTGGCCGGACGGGGACTGTTCGTAAGCGGTACACTGGCGCGCCTGATGTACATGAGCCTGCACCTGATGCACCACAAAGCGGTGCTGGGCATCTCACGCACCGCCTCCCTGGCCCTGGCGCGCCTGCTCATGCGGCGCACGCGCCCCCGGGTCAAACTGCACTGAACTCCCCATGAATTTCCTCCAAAGACTCGAACACGCCTGGACCACCAGCAACTCGCTCCTGCAAGTCGGGCTCGACCCCGACCCGCAACGCTTCCCGCGTGAACTGCAGGGCAAGCCGGACGCGATCTTCCAGTTCTGCCGCGACATCGTCGATGCCACCGCGCCCTACGCCTGCAGCTTCAAGCCGCAGATCGCCTACTTCGCCGCGCACCGCGCCGAAGACCAGCTCGAAGCGCTGTGCCAGCACATCCGCGACCAGCACCCCGACCTGCCCATCGTGCTGGACGCCAAGCGCGGCGACATCGGCTCCACCGCCGAGAACTACGCCCGCGAAGCCTACGAGCGCTACCAGGCGCACGCGCTGACGGTCAGCCCGTACATGGGCCTGGACTCGGTCGAGCCCTACCTGGCCTGGCGCGACCGCGGCGTGATCGTGCTGTGCCGCACCTCCAACCCCGGCGGGTCGGACCTGCAGTTCCTCAAGATGGACAACGGCGAGCCCCTGTACCTGCACGTGGCGGGGCTGGTGGCCGACAAGTGGAATGCCAACGGCCAATGCGGCCTGGTGGTGGGCGCGACCTTCCCGAACGAGCTGGCCGCGGTGCGCCAGCGCATCGGCGACGCGGTGCCGCTGCTGGTGCCCGGCATCGGCGCCCAGGGCGGCGACATCACCGCCACCGTCAATGCCGGCGCCAACGCCGCGCGCAGCGGCATGATGATCAACTCGTCGCGCGCCATCATCTACGCCAGCGGCGGCGATGACTGGCGCCAGGCCGCGGGCGAGGCCGCGCGCGGCCTGCGCGACGCGATCAACGCGGTGCGCTGAGCGCCGCTCGCGGGGGCCAGGCGGCTCCCGCGGTATCCCTGGACCGCGCCATTGCGCGCGCGGTCTTCCTCAACGCCGGTTGACCGGCGCCCCCAGCAGTTCCAGCACCCCGCGCAGCGCGAATTCAACCGCCTGCTGGCGCACCTGCGCGCGATCGCCGCTGAAGACATGGGTGACGGCGCGGCTGCTGATGCCGTCGCCGACCCGCTGCGCGAAGCCGAAGCACACCATGCCCACCGGCTTGCCCGGCGTGGCGCCGCCCGGGCCGGCGATGCCGGTGGTGGACACCGCCACCTGCGCCGCCGGCGATGCCAGCAGCACACCGTTGGCCATTTCCAGCGCCACCGGCTCGCTGACCGCGCCGAAGTGATGCAGCGCATCCGGCGACACGTCCAGCTCGGCGACCTTGGCGTCGTTGCTGTAGGTGATGAAGCCGCGATCGAACCACTCGCTGGAACCGGCCACCGCCGTCACGGCGCCGGCCAGCAGGCCGCCGGTGCAGGACTCGGCGGTGCCCAGCACCAGGCCCTGGCGCCGCAGCGTGTCGCCCAGCCGCTCGGCCAGTCCATAAGCGGTGGCCTGCGCCAATTGTTCGGCCGACAGATTGGACCGGCCGCCTTCGTGTTGCTGGTTCATCCCAAGACTCCTGTGCGCACGACCAGCGCCATGATCAGCAAGGCGTATCCGGCCGCGACGATATCGTCCCACATTACCCCGAAACCGCCCTTCAGGCGGGCATCGAAGAACTTGATGGGCGGCGGCTTGACGATGTCGAACGTGCGGAACAGCACGAACGCCAGCGCCTGCGACAACCAGCCGGCCGGCGTCAGCCACAGCACCAGCCAGAACGCCACCATCTCGTCCCACACCATTCCGACATGATCGGGTTGCTGGAGTTCGCGGCCGACACGGTCGCAGGCCCAGCAGCCATACAGGAAGGCCAGCGCCAGGAAGATGCCGATGGCCAGGTCGGACGCGGCCGGCGCGGCCGCGACCCAGATCAGCCAGGCCAGCAACGTGCCCCAGGTGCCCGAGGCGGGCCGGATCAGGCCGCTGCCCAGGCCGAAGGCGATCAGCCGGCCCGGATCGCGGCAGACCCAGGACAGCGAGGGATAGACGGCCCGCGAGCGTTCGCGCA
The DNA here is from genome assembly GCF_001457475.1 of Achromobacter xylosoxidans. Classification (NCBI taxonomy): domain Bacteria; kingdom Pseudomonadati; phylum Pseudomonadota; class Betaproteobacteria; order Burkholderiales; family Alcaligenaceae; genus Achromobacter; species Achromobacter xylosoxidans. Next base: position 5,815,799 of record NZ_LN831029.1, read on the forward strand.
TGGAGGGAGAGCGGGGAGAGAAGGACGACATGGATGTGGGCCCGTCAATGGCAGGGAAAATGGCAACGGAAATGGCGGTCTTGTCGGGCGCTGCCCGTGGCAGCGATTGTGCCAGGGTTTGGCGGCGCGCCTGGCAAGGCAGGCGCCCCCCTCAAGCCGCGGGGAAATGGTCGAAGCCGGCGGGCAGCCGGGCCAGCGCTTGCCCGCCGGCATCCAGCACCGCCAGCCCCGGCCGGGCCGAAACGCTGCCCACCCGGGTCGCGCGCGCGCCCGCCGCCTGCGCGGCGGCCCGCACGGCGTCGCGGCGAGCGGCCGGCGCGGTAAAGCAAAGCTGGTAGACGTCGCCGCCGCCCAGCACGGCGCGGCGCGCCTGGTCGGCGGGCATGCCGGCCAGCGCGGCGGCCGCGGGCATGCGGTCTTCGTGCAGCACCGCGCCCACCCGGCTGGCCGTAAGGATATGGCCCAGGTCCTGCAGCAAACCGTCGGAAATATCGATGGCGGCGTGCGCGATGCCGCGCAACGCCAGCCCCAGCGCCACCTGCGGTTCGGGCCATTCCAGCGCGCCGCGGGTCGCGGCCAGCCGCGCCGCGTCGGCCGGGTACTGCCCGTCGAGCAGGCGATAGGCCACATCGGCCGCGCCCAGTTCGCCGGACACCCAGATGTCGTCGTCCGCCCGCGCGCCATCGCGGCGCAACGCGGCGCCGGCCGGCACGGCGCCGAACACGGTCACGCTGATGGCCAGGTCATGGGCGCTGCGGGTGGTGTCGCCGCCGATCAACGGGCAGCCATGGGCCGCCGCCAGCGCATGGAACCCGTCGGCAAAGGCCGCCAGCCACGGCTCGTCCAGCCGCGGCAACGCCAGCCCCAGCACGCAACCGATGGGCCGCGCTCCCATGGCGGCCAGGTCCGACAGGTTCACCGCCAGGGCCTTGTGCCCCAGCGCCTTCGGATCGACATCGGGAAAGAAATGCCGGCCTTCCAGCAGCAGATCGGTGCTGGTGGCCACCTGTTCGCCGGGCGGCACCGGAAACAACGCGCAGTCATCGCCCACGCCCAACAACCCCGCCGGCGCGGCGCGCGTGAAATAGCGCGCGATCAGATCGAATTCGGACGCCACGACAACTCCGCAGTCCGGCGCAATGCGCCGGTATTGACTCCCACACCGGAGCCACGCTCCAAGGGAAGGATCGCCCCAAAGAGAGGCCCGCACCAAAGGAACGGAAAGGTAGCTCCGAAAGAAAGGAGACCGATCCAAAAAAATGTGCCTCCCCAGACCCGGGCCGCGCGGATCCGGCTCCGCCGGTCCGCAGCGGCGCCCCCCTGGGGGGGAAGCGCGCAGCGCTCCGGGGGGGGTATCTACTTCTTCATTTCGTGCGAGCGCACGTCCGCCGCGAGCTTGTCGAGCACACCATTGACGAACTTGAAGCCATCCGTGCCGCCGAACGACTTGGCCAGTTCCACGGCCTCGTTGATGGCGACCTTGTACGGCACTTCGACATGATGGATCAGTTCGAAGCTGCCGATCAGCAGGATGCCGTGCTCGACCGGCGACAGCTCGGCCAGCGGGCGGTCGACGTAGGGCGTGAAACGCTCGCGCAGCGCGGGCGCTTCGCGCAGGACGCCATGCAGCAAGGTCTTGAACCACTGCGCGTCGGCCTCGGAGAATTCCTCGGTGTCGCGCAGGTGGGCATCGATCTCGCCGGCGTCCTGCGTGCCTTCGCCGCCGCGCAGCAGCCACGCGTACACGCCCTGCAGCGCGAATTCGCGCGCACGGCGGCGCGCGCTGCGGGCATTGGCGCGGGCTTGCGCCGCGCTATCAGCGCTGGTCGTCGTCTTCTTCGTCGTCAAAATCTTCGTCCTCGTCTTCGTCGTCTTCGTCTTCTTCCTCGGGCTCCAGGGCCGCCACCAGGTTGGCCATTTCGACGGCCACCTGGGCGCAGTCGCGGCCCTTGCCGGCGGCGCGGGCCTGTGCCTGCTCGTCGGTGTCCACGGTCAGCACGCCGTTGGCGACCGGGATGCCGGTCTCGAGGGAGATGCGGGTGATGGCAGTGGCCATTTCATTGCTGACCACTTCAAAGTGATAGGTCTCGCCGCGGATGACCGCGCCCAGCGCGATGAGGGCGTCGAACTCGAAGGTCTCGGCCATGTGCGACAGGGCCACGCCCAGTTCCAGGGCGCCCGGCACGGTGGCGACCATCACGTCGCGCTCGTCCACGCCGAGTTCAGCCAGTTCCTTCAGGCACGCTTCGAGTTCGGCCTGGCCGATCTCTTCATTGAAACGGGCGCGAACGATGCCGATGTGCAGCCCTTCGCCGTTCAGGTCGGGGGTGAGGATGTAAGGGTTCATGTGTCGGCCTTCAGTGTGTTGCGGGAGAGTTCGGAGGGTCGCAATCGTAACCCGTAATGGTGAGCGAGAAGCCCGCCATGCTGGGCATCTTGCGCGGCCGGGCCAGCAGCTTCATCTGGCCCACGTTCAGGTCACGCAGAATCTGGGCGCCGATGCCGTAGGTGCGCAGGCCGAAACGGTCGGCGTTGGCGGGGTTGGCATTGGCCTTGGGGTCGTTCCAGCCGGCGATCTGGGCGAACAGGTGTTCGGTGGAGGACTGGCAGTTCATCAGCACCAGCACGCCGGCCGGCGCCTGTGAAATGGCCTGCAGGGCCTGCGCCACGCCCCAGCTGTGCGGGCTGGCGCCGGTATCCAGCACGTCCAGCACCGAGGCCGGTTCATGCACGCGCACCAGGGTCTCGACCTCTGGCGCCACGGTACCATGCACCAGCGCCAGGTGGGCCGAGCCGGTGGCGGCGTCTTCGTAGGCCACGGCCTCGAAGGTGCCCCAGGCGGTCTGCATGCTGCGCTTGCCGACGCGCTTGACGATGGATTCGTGCTCGCTGCGGTATTGGATCAGGTCGGCGATGGTGCCGATCTTCAGGTTGTGCTCGCGGGCGAACTCGACCAGGTCGGGCAGGCGCGCCATGGTGCCGTCCGGCTTGAGGATTTCGCAGATCACCGCGGCCGGGGTCAGGCCGGCCATGGCGGTCAGGTCACAGCCGGCCTCGGTGTGGCCGGCGCGCACCAGCACGCCGCCGGGCACGGCGCGCACCGGAAAGATATGGCCGGGCTGGACCAGGTCGGACGGTTTGGCGTCGCGCGCCACCGCCACCTGGATGGTGCGGGCGCGGTCGGCGGCCGAAATGCCGGTCTCGACGCCTTCGGCGGCCTCGATCGACTGGGTGAAATTGGTGCCGTATCGCGTGCCGTTGCGGGCCGCCATCAGCGGCAGGTCCAGCTGGCGGCAGCGTTCTTCGGTCAGGGTCAGGCACACCAGGCCGCGGCCGTGGGTCACCATGAAGTTGATGGCCTCGGGCGTGACGAATTCGGCGGCCATGACGAGGTCGCCTTCATTTTCGCGGTCTTCTTCGTCAACCAGGATGACGATGCGGCCGGCGCGCAGCTCGGCGATGATCTCGGCGACCGAGGCAATATCGAAGGATTCCGGCTCGGAGCCGGGCAACGGGGACAACTGGACGGACATGGCGGGCACGCAAACCAGGCGGGAAAGCCCGGATTTTACCGCCCCCGGCGCCATATCCCCTACCGGGTCGCGCCGCCCCCGCCCAAACAGGGCCATCCGGTTAAACTTTCGGCCGGAGAACACCCCATAAAACCAAGGAAAAACGCCATGCAAGCCCTTGCGGCCATGCCTTTGACCGTCGCGGCGGGGATCCGCGTCGTGCTCACCGACATCGACGACACCCTGACCACCGAAGGCCGGTTGCCCGCCGACGCCTACGCCGCCCTGGAACGCCTGGAACAGGCCGGCATCCAGGTGGTGCCGATCACCGGCCGCCCGGCCGGCTGGTGCGACCACATCGCCCGCATGTGGCCGGTGCGCGCAGTGGTCGGCGAGAACGGCGCGTTCTATTACGCTTACGACCGCCAGGCGCGCCGCATGGTCACGCACTACTGGACCGACGCGGCTTCGCGCCAGGCCAGCCGCAAGCAGCTGGACGCGATCCGCGACCGGGTGCTGGCCGAGGTGCCCGGCGCCGCCGTGGCCAGCGACCAGGACTACCGCGTGGCCGACCTGGCCATCGACTTCTGCGAAGACGTGCCGCCCCTGCCCGAGGCCGATATCGGCCGCATCGTGCGCATCTTCGAAGACGCCGGCGCCCAGGCCAAGGTCAGCTCGATCCACGTCAACGGCTGGTTCGGCGACTACGACAAGCTGACCATGACGCGCACCCTGTTCCAGCGCGAATTCGGCATCGACGTGGCCGGCGTGCTCGACAGCACGCTGTTCATCGGCGACTCGCCCAACGACGAGCCCATGTTCGCCTACTTCCCGGTCTCGGTCGGCGTGGCCAACATCCAGTCGCAGTTGCACCGCCTGACGCACCGCCCCGCCTACGTGGCCGCGTTCCATGGCGGCGCCGGCTTCACCGAGATGGCCGACCGCCTGCTGGCCGCCCGCGCCGTCACCGCCTGAGGCACGCACCGTGGCCACCGCCAAACCTTCCGCCCCCGCCGCCAACGACGGCCGCCGCAGCATCCAGTCCATCGAGGTCGGCGTGCCGCTGCTGGCCGCGCTGGTCGACGCCGGCAAGCCGCTGACCCTGCGCGACCTGGCCGCCGGCGCCGGCATGACCTCGGCCAAGGCCCACCCCTACCTGGTCAGCTTCATCCGCGTCGGCCTGGTGCAGCAGGACAGCATCACCGGCCAGTACGAGCTGGGGCCGTTCGCGCTGCAGATGGGCCTGGTCAGCCTGCAACGGCTGGATCCGGTGCGCATCGCCATGCCCGAGATCGCCAAGCTGCAATCCGAGATCGGCCACACGCTGGGGATCGCGGTGCTGGGCTCGCACGGCCCCACCATGATCCACATGACCGAGGCCAGCTACCCGGTGCACGTGAACATGCGCAAGGGCACCGTGATGTCCATGCTGCACACCGCCACCGGCCTGGTGTTCGCGGCCTGGCTGCCGCCCAAGGTCAGCGAGCACTACATCGCCCGCGAGGAAGGCGATACGGCGGTGATCTCCAGCGTGTCGCCGCCGCGCAAGGTCAGCCGCGCCAACATCGAGGCGCAACTGGCCGACATCCGCGTGCACGGCATGGCCCGCGCCCTGGGCAACCCGCTGCCGGGCGTGGACGCCCTGTCGGTGCCGGTCTTCGACAACACCGGCAACATCGTGCTGGCGCTGACCAGCCTGGGCCCCACCGGCCTGTTCGACGTATCCTGGGACGGCGCCATCGCCCGTCCGCTGCTGGCCTGCGCGCACGAGATCTCGCGCAAGCTGGGCTACCGCGCCTGACCTTCTCCCCTGTCGCCTGACCCGCAAGCCGCGCGACGGATCTCACGATCCGATCGCGTGGCCGCCGTGCCGTTCGCGCAAAAACGAACTCAAAGCGAACAAAACGAACAAAACACGAAAAGAAACACAGGGACTTTCCCGAGTGTGCCTCCCGCGCTTGTATGTTTGAATTCAGTTACCAGTCATATTCAAACCTATAACAGGAGACATACGATGCGCGCCTTGCGTCTACTGCAAGCGGCCTCGCTGGCCGCGCTCGCGTTCGGGGCATCCGCCGCCCACGCCGCCGACACCTGCTCGAACCGGGGCGACCTGGACCAGAACTACTGCGACGCCAACAAGGACCTGGTGGCCGACACGCCCACCGATCCGGCCAAGCTCAAGACGCCGTCGACCCTGGTGTTCACCTACACCCCGGTGGAAGACCCGGCGGTTTATGAAGACATCTTCAAGCCGTTCACCAAGCACCTGTCCGAATGCACCGGCAAGCGCGTGGTGTTCTACCAGGTGCAGAGCAACGCCGCCGAGATCGAGGCCATGCGCTCGGGCCGCCTGCACGTGGGCGGTTTCTCCACCGGCCCCACCGCCTTCGCCGTGAACATCGCCGGCGCGGTGCCGTTCGCCGTCAAGGGCTACGCCGATGGCTTCCAGGGCTACAACCTGATCGTCATCGTCAAGAAGGACAGCCCGTACCAGAAGCTCACCGACCTCAAGGGCAAGAAGCTGGCGCACACCGCACCGTCGTCGAACTCCGGCCACATGGCGCCCGTGGCGCTGTTTCCCAAGGAAGGCCTGACGCCCGACAAGGACTACAAGGTGGTGTTCTCGGGCAAGCACGACCAGTCCGTCATGGGCGTCAATTCCGGCGACTACGACGCCGCCGCCGTGGCGTCGGACGTGTTCAAGCGCATGGTCGAGCGCGGCCAGGTCAAGGAAGCCGACTTCCGCGTCATCTACAAGAGCGAGAAATTCCCGACCTCGTCGTTCGCCTACGCGCACGACCTGGAGCCGAAGTTCCGCGACCAGATGCTCAAGTGCTTCTACGACTACCGCTTCCCGGCCGAGATGTCCAAGGCCTTCGACGGCGCCGACCGCTTCTACCCGGTGACCTACCAGAAGGACTGGGCCATCGTGCGCCAGGTCGCCGAATCCGGAGGCGAAAGCTTCAACCGCGCCGCCTACGACCGCGAATCCGCCAAGAGCAAGAAGTAACCAGCATGACGACGTCGCTACGCATTTCCGGCCTGGTCAAGGAATACCGGGCCGGCCGGCCGGTATTGAACGGCATCGACCTGCAGATCGCGGGACGCGGCCTGACGGCCATCATCGGCCCGTCAGGCACCGGCAAGAGCACGCTCCTGCGCTGCATCAACCGGCTGATCGAGCCGACCCGCGGCGAGATCGTGCTCGAAGCCGGCGACGGCGCGGTCGACCTGGCCCGGGTGCGTGGCGCGTCGCTGCGGCGCGCGCGCCGGCGCATCGGCATGGTGTTCCAGGAATACAACCTGGTCGAACGCCTGACCGTGATGGAAAACCTGCTGACCGGACGGCTGGGCTACACCGGCGCCTTCAAGGCCTGGACCCGCCGCTTCGAGGCCGACGACATCGAGCACGCCTACCAGCTGCTCGATACCGTCGGCCTGGCGGGCTTCGCCGACCAGCGCGCCGACGCCCTGTCGGGCGGCCAGCGCCAGCGCGTGGGCATCGCCCGCGCGCTGATGCAGCGTCCGCAGTTGCTGCTGGCCGATGAGCCGACCTCGTCGCTCGACCCCAAGACCTCGGTCGAGATCATGGAGCTGCTGGCGGCGCAGGGCGACGCTAGCGGCATCCCCGTCATCGTCAACATCCACGACGTCGAACTGGCGCGACGCTACGCCGGCCGCATCGTCGGCATGTCGGGCGGCCACGTGGTCTATGACGGCGACGGCCATGGCCTGGACGCCGCCATGCTCAAGACCATCTACGGAGGCGAGTCTTGGCTGGCGTAATGACTCCTCGTCCGTCCCACCCGCGTCCCTTCGCGCTGTCCGGCCGCGCCAAGGCCGGCGTGCTGCTGCTGGTGCTGTACACAATCTACGCGGCCGCGCAGCTGGACTTCAGCTGGGCCCGCTTCGAAAGCGGCATGGGCCATGCGTCGACCTTCCTGGCGCGCATGTTCCCGCCCAATTTCGAGAAGCCCGCCACGCTGTGGAAGGGCATCGCCGAAAGCCTGGAGATCGCGGTGCTGGCCTCGGTGCTGGGCATCCTGTTCGCGCTGCCCGTGGGCCTCTTGGGCGCGCGCAACCTGATGCCGGCCTGGGTCTCGTGGCCGGCCCGCTCGATCGTCGCGCTGTGCCGCGCGCTGCATCCGGTGATCGTCGCGATCCTGTTCGTCAAGGCCGTGGGCTTTGGCGCGCTGGCCGGCATCCTGGCGCTGACGGTGGCCTCGATCGGCTTCATCGGCAAGCTGTTCACCGAAGCCATCGAGGAAATCTCGCTCAAGCAGGTCGAGGCGGTGCGCGCCACCGGCGCCTCGTTCGCCAACGTGCTGGCCTTCGGCGTGCTGCCGCAGGTGTTCGCGCGCTTCATCGGCTTTGCCACCTACCAGTTCGACTCGAACCTGCGCAACTCCACCATGGTCGGCATCGTCGGCGCCGGCGGCGTGGGCGGCACGCTGTTCTCGGCCTTCCAGCGCTTTGACTACGACTTCGTCAGCGCCATCCTGCTGACGCTCATCGCCATCATCATGCTGGGCGAGATCCTGGCGGGCTTCGTGCGCGCCGTTTTCCTGGACAACCTGGGCTTTGACCGCATCCTGCAGGGCCGCTTCGCCGGCGCGCGCGGCATCGGTTCGAGCGCGTCGAAGGCGGCCTACCAGGCCGCGCGCAAGGCGGAGGCGGACCAATGAACACGCACGCCCCCACCTTGCCCGCCAACCACGCGCCGCGCGTCTGGCACCGCTACAGCCTGGGCCAGCGGCTGCTGCGCTTCGCTCTCTACCTGCTGCTGGTCGCCGCCATCGTGCAGGCCATCCGAGGCGTCGAAGTGATTCCGGAGTTCCTGTACGACGCGCCCGAGCAGATGGCCGACCTGTTCCAGCGCATGTGGCCGGTGGACTGGGCCCACTATCGCGGCGGCGTGCACGAGGCGCTGATCGAGACCCTGCACATCGCCACGCTCGGCACCATCCTGTCGGTGATCATGGCGGTGCCGGTGGGCCTGCTGGCGGCCAACAACCTCACGCCCAGCAAGACCATCAACATGCTCGCGCGCCTGATCCTGGTGTCAAGCCGCTCGGTCAATTCGCTGGTGTGGGCGCTGCTGTTCATCGCCATCTTCGGCCCCGGCGCGCTGGCCGGCACGCTGGCCATCGCGTTCCGCTCCATCGGCTTCGTCGGCAAGCTGGTGGGCGAAGCCATCGAAGAAGCGCAGCGCGGCCCGATCGAGGCGGTCACCGCCACCGGCGCCAGCAAGGCATCGGTGATCTGGTACGCCTACTGGCCGCAGATCCGTCCGGCGTTCTGGTCCATCGTGCTGCTGCGCTGGGACATCAACGTGCGCGAATCGGCGGTGCTCGGCCTGGTCGGCGCCGGCGGCATCGGCATGGCGCTGGACACCGCCCTCAACCTGTTCCAGTGGGACCGCGTGGCGCTGGTGCTGGTCGCCATCTTCGTGGTGGTGGTGCTGGCCGAAATCCTCATCACCCAGGCGCGCAAACGCATTCTCTGAAGCATTGCGCGCGCACGCCAAGAACGTTCCTTTGCGCCGCCCGGCAACGGGCGGTTTTTTTTGCCCGCGTGGGAACGCCGCAAGGGCGCGGGCCAGAGGCGACGGGTAAAAGGCGACGGATGAGAGGCGGCCGGCAAGCCGCGACCCGCCCGCGCGGCAAGCGTCAGAAGCGGATCGCGAGATTGGCCCGCACGCCATGGTCCCGCGCCGCGCCGGCAAGCTGCCCCTGGTAGGCCAGGCCAAGGACGGTCCTGGGCGTGACCTGCAGATCCAGGCCCGCCTCGATCACCGCGCTGTCACGGGCGATGGCCACGCCCGCCACCGTGAACGCGTCGCCGGCCGAGAAAGCCTGCGTCGCCACCGGCTTGATGTCGCCCAGCGCGTGGCGCCAGCCGAGCGAACCGCGCGCCATGGCCTGCGCGCGACCCAGTTCGAAACCGGACGCGGCCCGCAGGCCCAGCGTGGTGAAGGTGGTCTCGGTGGTCTGGCCGCTGGCGTGCAGCGCGGCGGCGCCGCCGCTTTCTCGATAGCCGTCGGTGCGCAGGTTGACATAGGCCAGGTTGGCGAACGGTTCGAGCGCCACGGCCGCCGCCTCGATGCGGTACCCCAGGTCGATGAAGGCCTGCGCGGTGCGGCCGTCGTAGCCGGCCTTGAGGCGGTCGGCGAAGCCGGGCATGGCGACCGAGCGGCGCGTGGCGATGTCGTGCCAGCTGTAGGCCAGGCCGCCACGCAGGCCCAGCGCGCCCCATTGGCCGCCGCCGTAGGCGCCCAGGTGGTAGTTGTCGCTGTGCCCGGACGAGGCGCGATCGTTGGCGTCGAAATCGCTGCGGCTGTAGCCGGCCATCAGGCCGAGCCGCCAGGCATCGGCAACCGGCGCGTCGACCCCCATCAGGAAGCCGCCGGTCGAACTCTTGACACCCGCGGCATTGCCGTCGCCATCGATCCGGCTCCAGTTGCCCATGCCCTGGATCCAGCTGGCGGGCCCGCCGAGTCTGGCCGGCGCCAGCGGCGCGGCGCCGCCGAGCGCGGCCAGCAACGGCGCGGATCGCGCGCCGGCCGCGCCCGCCGCCGCGCGCAGGCGGTCGCTCATGGCGTCGCGCAGATAGCGGCTGTCCTGCAGCAGCACGGTCTTGGCCGAGGCGTGCATCTCGCCGGACAACCGATCGAAGCCGGCTTGCAACGCGCCCGCATCGTCCGGCAGGCGCACGATGGCGTCATAGAGCCCGTGTCCGCCGGCCAGGCCGATGCTGTCGATGGCCGTGGCCGTGGCGCGCTGGTTGCGCGTCGCGCCCTTTGACGCCATGCGGGTCTCGTTGCGCGACAGGTTCAGCGACACGCGGCCCGCGCCGTAGTCATACGCCAGGCTGGGCGTGAGGAAAGCGAAGTCGGACGACACGTTATCGAAGCGGCCGGACAGCGCGCCGTCCACCTCCATGATCGTGTAGCTGGCGCGCAGGCCATAGTTGCCGTTGGCGCCGATGTGCACCACCGAACCGCCATTGAGCGTGGCGTTGCCGGTGACGTGGACGCGGTCCGCGCTGCTGCCCGCGGGGTCGGCCTCGACCAGGTAGCGCCCGCCCGGCTGCACCACCAGGTCGCCATCGATGGTGAGCATGCCGATCGAATTGCCGGGCGACAGCGCGCCCCCGGCGGCCACGGTGATGGTCGACCCGGCGCCCGCGCCGAGGGTGCCATTGCCCCCCAGCACGCCGCCATCGGCCACCGTGAACGAACCGCCCAGCCGGCCGTTGACCGCCACCCGGCCGCCGTTGACGAGCGTGCGCCCGCTGAAGCCGGAACTGTCGCCCTTCAGGTCGAGGACGCCCTCGCCGGCCTTGATCAGGTCGCCGCTGCCCGCCAACAAACCGGTCAGGCCCAGCGTGGTGTTGGCGGCCACGTCAAAACCGCCCGACTGCGTCACGGTGATGGCGCGCGCCGTGTCGAACGACGCCGTGGTCGCCAGCATGCCGCCGCCCTCGAGCGCCAGGCCGCCGGCGGCCGCGCCGAGATTGGCGTCGCGCTCGACCTCCAGCGTGCCGCCCGTGATGCGCGTGCCGCCGCTGTAGGTGTTGGCGCCGCCCAGCGCCAGCGTGCCGGCGCCGGCCTTGGTCAGCGTCCTGCCGTTCCAGCCGCTCGCCGCGTTGGCGGCCTGGTCGGCCAGCGCCGCACCGACCGTGAAGCGATCCGAAGCGTTGGCCAGCGTGAACGTGCCGTGCGCCAGACTGTTGCCGGCGGTCCAGGTCAGGCCATAGCGGGCCAGGTACTGGCGGTTGTCCGGCGACTTGCGCGTATTGACGCTCAGGTAGTCCACCGCGCCGGCGGCGCCGCCGGCGCTGATCCGGGCGAAGTCGCCGCTGATGCCGTTGGTGGTGTCGATCAGCAGGACCTCCGCCGGACTGGTGCTGTAGATGCCGCCCAGCCGGAAGCTCACATCGGCCCCGAGCGTCACCGTGTCGGCGCGCAGCGCCGCGCCGCGCGTACCGGCCGTGAGATCCAGAATGGTGTGGTCGGCCATGCCGACGTTGCCCGCCACCCCCAGCGAGGCGGTCCCCTGCACCGCCAGCGTGCTGCCCGTGCCCGACACCCGCAGGTCGCCGGCCAGGCGGTTGGCGGCGCCGGTCGTCGCATCGCCATACTGCAGCGTCCCGCCCGTCACTTCGGCCGCGCCCCCCAGCTGGTTCAGCACCACCAGCCTGCCGCCCGACACCGCGGTCTTGCCCAGGAACGCGCCATTGTCGCCTGTCAGGCGGGTGGTGCCGGCGATCTGGTTCAGGCCGTGGGAGCCATTGCCCACGCTGGCGAGCCGCGTCGCGAATGCGTAGGCCGTGTCGCTATGATTGAAATTCACGGTGGCGTTGCCGGCGCCGAACAGGATATCGCCGGCGTTGAGCGTGCCCGCGCCCACGGCTGCCTGCCCCACCGGCGCGCCAATGTTGATCGTGCCGGAGGTCCGGTAGAACAGGAGCGAATCCTTCGCCAGCGAGACGCTCCCCGCGTTGCTGGCGCCGACGTTGACAACCCCGCCTTGCGCGATCGTCAGGCTGCCCGCGCCCGTCCCCACGCCGAATCCCAGCGTCATTGCGCCGCTGTTGTTCCAGGTGGAACCGGCGCCGCGGACGATGACATTGCCGCTGCCGCTCATGCTGCCCACGAAACTGTCGACGTTCGAGACGGTACCTGCCCCCTCGACCATCAGCGTGCCCTGGCCGTCGACATCGCCCACCCTGAGCTCGCGGGCGTTGGCCCAGGTCGAGCCGCGCCCCGACACCAGGACGGTGCCATTGCCATTCTGGAGACGGCCGATGACGCCATCGACGCTGCTCACGTAGCCCCCCGCCAGGATCGTTACCGCGCCGCGCCCGCCTTCCGACCCCACCAGCAGGGCCGCGCGATTGACCCAGCGCGACCCAGCATCGGAAATCGCCACGCTCGCCGTGTCGTTGCGCTGGGCGTCGACCGTGGCGAACTGGTTCGAGACCGTGCCGCTGTTGAAGATGCTCAGCTCGCCCGGCCCGCCACCGCCGACGAACAGGTTATCCGTCAGGGCCCAGGTCGAACCGGGATTGAACACGCTGACCCGGGCCGTGGCGCCCGGAACCACGCCGGCATCGATCCGCCCCTGCGCGGTGCCCAGGATGTTGAGGACCACAAGGGATCCGCCCGAGACCGTCGTGTTGCCGGCGAAGCGCGAATTGTCGCCCTGCAATTGCGTGGAGCCCGCGTAATGATTGAGCTCGTGCCGGCCCGCGCCCAAGCTGTTCAGCGCGGGCGTGAAGATCACGGGCCCGACCGAATTGAAGTTGAGCGCGCCGGCGCCGGCGCCAAAACGGATCTCCGACGCATCCACCCAGCCGGCGGTATCGGTGGCCACGCTGCCGGGCGCGGAGCCGATGTTGATGACGCCGGCAGCGCCGGGGTTGCGGCCCAGCTCGACCCGCCCCAGGCCATTCGTACCCACCGAGACCGCGCCGGAGTTGGCCAACGTCAGCGTGCCGTTGCCGCTGGCGCCGATGACCAGGCTGCCATTCATGACCCAGGACGCGCCCAGGCCCGAGACCTTCGCCGTCCCCACCCCGCCCGTCGTCAGCCCCAGCCAGCCGCTGGCGCTGCGCACGGGCGTCCCCGGGGGGGCGATCTGCAACGAACCGGACGCGGTATCGCCGACGACGAGGTCATTGGCATCGCCCCAGTTCACCACAGGCGTCACGTCACCCGTCACCGCCGCGCCGGCCAACGCCTGTGACACCGGCGTGCCGCAGGCCACCGTCAATGCGGCCGCCAGCGCCAAGCGCCTTGCCCGGCCCTTGCCCCGCCCGCGGGCATGCTCGCTGGCGACCTGCCACTGGCCCGTGCCCCGGTTCAGGACGATGCGATAGGTGCGATTCATGGGGCCTCTCTTTTCTCTTGTCATGGCCCGGCGCCGGCAGTGCCGGGGCGGGCGCGAATGGGTATCGAGGCCCCGCGCAAAGCGTCCGGCCCGCCAATTACAATTAGAAAAGTTCGGCGCGCCGCTGCATATCACTGAAACTGGGTAATTGAGCGGACGCAATCAAAGCGGAAAATGTCCGTCGACCCGGTGGCGGGCGATTGTTGATGCACCGCAACCGCGTCTATGCTCCATGCGAGCGTTTGTGAAATAAATATGACCGGTCATCAAACCACCCTCCCCGTTTGATTAAGATCTCGGCTTTTGCCGTTGGACACCCGCCGCCATGTCGGAACAGGAATTGAAACTGCACGTGCCCACGGCTTCGCGCCAGGCCGTGCTGCGAGAGATCAAGCAACGCGAGGCGACCCGCATCCGCCTGCATGCGATGTACTTCGACACGCCCGAGCGCGAACTGGCGCGGGCACGCATCGCCATCCGCCTGCGCCAGGAAGGCCGCGACTGGGTGCAGACCCTGAAGATGCCCGGCATCAACGCCATCACCCGCATCGAACTGAACCACCCGCGCCCGGGCCCCGTGCTCGACCTGTCGGTCTATGCCGGCACCGAGGTCGAAGCGGCGCTTGCCGCCATCAAGGGCGAACTCGGCCTGCGCTATGAGACCGACGTGCAGCGCATGCTGCGCAAGGTGCGCACGCGCTACGGCACCGTCGAACTGGCCTACGACACCGGCATCCTGCGCGCCGGCGCGCTGGAACTGCCGATCTCCGAACTTGAATTCGAACTGGTCTCGGGCCGCCCCGCCGCCATCTTCGCGGTCGCGCGCGGCTGGCAGCAGCGCCACAGCCTGGTGCTGGACCCGCGCAGCAAGTCCGAGCGCGGCGACGCGCTGGCGCAATTGGCGCAACGCCTGGCCGACGTCGACGCCGTCCCGGGCGACGACCTCGACAGCCGCCGCGCCCAGGCCATCGCCCTGTTCTGGGCGCCGCGCGGCGCCGCGTCCGTCAAGCTGCGCGAGGACATGACGGCGGCGCAGGCCATGGGCCGCATCGCCGCCGAATGCCTCGATCAGATCGCCCGCAACGCGGCCGTGCTGGCCGAAGTCGACACCGAAGGCGTGTACCGCGCCGGCAACTCCGAACACGTGCACCAACTGCGCGTCGGCATCCGCCGCCTGCGCTCGGCCTGGAAACTGTTCGATGGCTGGATCGGGCCAGTCCCCGACGCCATCATGCAGGGCGTGCGCGCCCACTTCGCCGCCTTCGGCGCCAACCGCGACCAGGACGTGCTGAACGAAACCGTGGCGCCCGCGCTGATGCGCGCCGGCATGCCGGTCATCCCGATGGAAGCCGCGCCGCCCGAACAGGACGCTCGCGCCATCGCCGGCGGCAAGGCCTTCCAGGCCTGGCTGCTGGAACTGCTGGAATGGAGCCTGGACGTGCCGCCCGCGCTGCCCGCCAGCGACGGACAGCCCATCGCCAACGGCGTGCCCAGCGACGCGGCACCCGAACCCGCCATCCGCCTGGAAGGCGGCATCGCCGGCCCCAGCGTCAAGCCCACCATCATCCCCATGCTGGCGCCCGAGCCCGATCCGCAGCAACTGCACAAGCAGTTGGCGCGGCGCCTGCATCGCTGGCACAGCAAGGTGGCCGACCAGGGCACCCAGTTCGCCACGCTCGACATCCCCACGCGCCACGAACTGCGCAAGCGCGGTAAGCGCCTGCGCTACAGCCTGGCCTTCGCCGAATCGCTGCTGCCCCCGAGCAAGCTGCGCGGCTACCGCAAGCTGCTGTCGCGGGTGCAGGACATCCTGGGCGAGATCAACGACCTGGCCGTCGCCAAGGACTACTACGAGTCGTGTACGGCCACGCATCCGCAGGCCTGGTTCGCGCTGGGCTGGATCAGCGCGCGCCTGGAGGAACTGGCGGTGGACGCGCAACGCGCCTTCGACGACCTGGCAAGCAGCAAGCCGTTCTGGAAATAAGGCGACGCGGTCCCTCGCGGACCATACTTGCGCCCGCCACAAACGCCGCGCCCCACGCCTGCGATGCAGCAGACGTGGGGCGCGGTGTTTTCAGCGCCGGGCGCGAGGCCCGTGCGGGTATCAGCGGGACGAATCAGTCGGCCAGCAAGGCTCCGGCGAATTCGTCGGCCACGAACGGCTGCAGGTCTTCCAGGCTTTCGCCCACGCCGATCCAGTACACCGGGATCGGCCTCACGCCCTGGCTGCCCGCCGCCACCGCCGCCAGCGTGCCGCCCTTGGCGGTGCCGTCCAGCTTGGTCACGACCAGGCCCGTCAGGTTGATGGCCGCGTCGAACGCGCGGATCTGCGCCAACGCGTTCTGGCCGGTGTTGCCGTCCACCACCAGCAGCACCTCGTGCGGCGCGGCCGGGTCGGCCTTGCCGATGACGCGGCGGATCTTCTTCAGTTCTTCCATCAGGTGCAGCTGGGTCGGCAGGCGGCCGGCCGTGTCCACCATCACCACGCCCATGCCGCGCGCGCGGCCGGCGTTGACCGAGTCGAACGCCACCGCCGCCGGGTCGCCGCCATCCTGCGAGATCACGGTAACGTTGTTGCGGCTGCCCCATTCGATCAGCTGCTCGCGCGCGGCGGCGCGGAACGTGTCGCCCGCGGCCAGCAGCACGCTGGCGCCCTGGCGCTGGAAGGTATGCGCCAGCTTGCCGATGGACGTCGTCTTGCCCGCGCCGTTGACGCCCGCGATCATCACCACCAGCGGCTGCGCGCGCTTCAGGTCGAAGGCGCGCTCCAGCGGACGCAGGTGGTCGGCCAGCAGCTGACGCAGCGCGGCCTTGACCTTGGCCGGGTCCTCGATGCGTTCTTTCTTGACCCGCGCGCGCAGCGCGGTCAGCAGCTTCTCGGTGGCTTCCAGGCCGGCATCGGCCATAATGAGCGCCGATTCGAGTTCCTCGAACAGGTTCTCGTCGACCTTGACGCCGACGAAAATGCCGCCAATGCTCTGGCCGGTGCGCGACAGGCCCTGCTTGAGCCGCGACAGCCAGGACGCCTTCTTGGGCGCGGCTTCCGGTTCGGGCGCGGCAGGGGCCGGCACAATGGCGGCGGGAGCCGGGGCGACGACCGGCGCCGACGGCGTTGCGGCGGGCTGCGAAACCGCCGGCGCGGGAGCCACTGGCTGCTGCGGCACGGGCGCCGCGGCGACCTGCGCGGACACGGGCGCCGAGGCCTGCGGCTGCGGCACCACGGCCGGCGACGGTTGCGGCACGCTGGCCGACGCCGGCGCGGGCACCTCGGCGGACGGCACCGGCAGGGTCACCTCGGGCGTCGCGACGGGCGCGAATTCGCGCGCCGGAACGGCGGGTTCGACGGGCTGGGCGGGGACCTCGGCCTCGGCTTGCGGCGCGATCCCGGCGTCCACCTGCTCCGGCGGCGGCGCGGGCTGGGCCGGCGCGGCGGGCGGAGGGGATTTTTTCTTGAAGAAGCGGCTAAACATGGGTAACAAGTATATTCGTATCGTCGGGGGCCAATACCGGCGCACCCCTATCGTCGTGCCCGACGTGGAGACGCTCCGCCCGACGCCCGACCGGGTGCGGGAAACGCTGTTCAACTGGCTCAACCACCTGTGGGGCGGCGAATTCGCCGACAAGCAGGTGCTGGATCTGTTCGCCGGCAGCGGCGCCCTGGGTTTCGAGGCGGCCTCGCGCGGCGTGGCGCATGTGCAGATGGTCGAACGCGACAAGACCGCCGCGTCCGCGCTGCGGACACTGCGCGACAAGCTCAAAGCCGACATGATACGCATCCACGTGGGCGATGCGATGCAGGTCGCCGAAAGAATGGATGCGTCCCGATTTGACCTCATCCTCCTGGATCCGCCCTTCGGGCAGGGCTGGCTGCCGCGCCTGTGGCCGATCCTGCCCGGCATCCTGGCCGAGGGCGGACTGGTCTACGTCGAGGCCGAAAGCCCCATCGAGCCCCCCGAAGGATTCGAGATCCTGCGCCAGGACAAGGCCGGGGCGGTCCACTACCATCTGCTGGAATTTGCTGCATTGCGCAAATAGATCAATAATCCGAGCTTCGGAGGATGGTGTACACCACTAATAACGGTACGGAGCTCGCATGATCATCGCTGTTTACCCCGGCACTTTCGACCCGCTGACCAGAGGCCACGAAGACCTGGTCCGCCGCGCCGCCACGCTTTTCGACAAAGTCGTGGTCGGCATCGCGCACAGCCGCAACAAGAAGCCCTTCTTCAGCATCGACGAGCGCGTGGACATCGCGCGCGAAGTGCTGGGGCACTATCCCAACGTGGAAGTGCAGAGCTTCGGCGGCCTGCTCAAGGACTTCGTGCGCGACCAGGGCGGGCGCGTGATCGTGCGCGGCCTGCGCGCCGTGTCCGACTTCGAATACGAATTCCAGATGGCCGGCATGAACCGCCACCTGCTGCCCGACGTCGAGACCCTGTTCATGACGCCGTCGGATCAATACCAGTTCATCTCCGGCACCATCGTGCGCGAAATCGCCCAGCTGGGCGGCGACGTCAGCAAATTCGTGTTCCCGTCGGTGGAACGCTGGCTGCAGGAAAAGGCCAAGGAACGCCGCGAGCAATCCTGGCCGGGCTGAGCGTCCCGCTCTCCGCCTCACCGAACCCTCCCGGAGGGCGCCTTGCGCGCCCTCCCTGCATTTTGGCTGTCCGCACCGGCGGGCCATGGGCAGGTCGGCGCCAGGGGCTTGTCCGGGCCGGCGCGGGCCCGGCAGTACAATTGCAGTATCCCTGCCGGATTCCGTTGCCCCTCCATCATGGCCCTGACCATCACCGAAGAATGCATCAATTGCGACGTTTGCGAGCCCCAGTGCCCGAACGACGCGATTTCCATGGGCGAGGACTACTACGTCATCGACCCTGACCGCTGCACCGAATGCGTCGGCCACCACGACGAGCCGCAATGCAAGGTGGTCTGTCCGGTCGAATGCATCGAACTGCATCCGCAATGGAAGGAAGGCCAGGAACAACTGATGGCCAAGTACCGCCGCCTGACCGGTGCCGCATGAGCGACACCGCGCAACCCGTCTTCGATCCCCCCGCCACCCGCCCCAACGCCCGCCGCGACCTGTCCGCCTCGGCGATCGCGGCCGGCCTGGTCGCCGTGCTGGTCAGCTTCGGCGGCACCGCCGTGCTGATGGTGCAGGCCGGCCATGCCGCCGGCCTGGACGCCGCCCGCATCGGTTCGTGGATCGGCTCGCTCAGCCTGGTGCTGGGCGTGGGCGGCGCGGCCTACAGCCTGCGCACCGGCCTGCCCATCGTCATGGCCTGGTCCACCCCCGGCGCCGCGCTGCTGGTCACCGCGCTGGCCGGCGTGCCTTTTCCCGAAGCCATCGGCGCCTTCGTATTGGCCGCCGCGCTGACGCTGGCCTGCGGCCTGTTCGGCTGGATCGATCCCATCCTGCGCCGCATTCCCGGCGAGGTGGCCGCCGCCATGCTGGCCGGCGTGCTGCTCAACTTCGGCATGGGCATCTTCACCAACGTCGGCAAGCAGCCGGCGCTGGTGCTGGCCATGTGCGCCGCCTACCTGGTGTGCCGGCGCTGGGCGCCGCGCTACGCGGTGCTGGTGGTGATGGCGGTGGCGGTGGCCATGGCCGCCGGCCTGGGCCTGATCCAGTTCGACCAGCTCGACTGGCACCTGACCGAATTCGTCTGGACCACGCCCGTCTTCAGCATGCAGGCCGCGGTCAGCCTGGGCGTGCCGCTGTTCGTGGTGGCGATGGCCTCGCAGAACCTGCCCGGCCTGGCCATCCTGCAAGCCGCCGGCTACCGCCCGCCGGCCTCGCGGCTGGTGGCCGCCACCGGTTTGCTCGGCCTGCTGGCGGCGCCGTTCGGCGCCCACAGCGTCACGCTGGGCGCGATCAGCGCGGCCATCTGCACGGGTCCCGAAGCGCATGCCGAGCCGTCCAGGCGCTACATCGCGGCGGCCACCTACGGCGTGAGCTATTTCGCGCTGAGCATCGTGGCCGGCGCGGTCGCGGTGTTCTTCCAGGCGCTGCCCGCCGCGCTGCTGGCAGCCTTGGCCGGGCTGGCGCTGCTGGGCACCATCATGGGCGGCATGGCCGCCGCCATGGCCAATCCGCAGCGGCGCGAAGCCGCGCTCATCACGCTGCTGGCAACGGCGTCGGGCTTCAGTTTCTGGGGCATCGGTTCGGCCTTCTGGGGCCTGGTGGCAGGCCTGCTGGCCCACACCGTGTTCGAATACCGGCGCAAGCCGGCGGGCTGATGCGGCGTTCGTCCCGCGTTGACCCCGGGCGCGTCGCGCGGCCGTGCGCGGCCCGCCGCCAGGCTCAGTCCGGCCAGGCGGACACGGGCGTGTCCGGATGCACCTTCATGATGCGGCACGGCACCTGCACGAAATTCGAGATCCACGCCGCGGCCAGTTCGCCTTCGTCGATCACGTCGATGATCTGCTCGCCGACCTTCATGCTGTAGCGCACGCTGTCGTCGTCCTCGATCACGTCCAGCGGAATATCCATGCGCAGCATGCCCGGCGCGCGCAGCACCAGATAGCCCAGGCGCAGTTCCACCGTCACGTCGGCCAGCCGCGGGCACAGCTCGCGGTTGAGCCACTGGCCTGAATCATTGGCGACCAGCCACTGGCGGTGATAAGGCGCGGCCTCGGCCTGCGACGTCTCGCCGCATTGGGCAATGGGTTGGAAAGTGGCGCCGCTCATTTGCCCAGCAGGCCCTTGAGCGCCTTGTCCACCGCCGCGCCGCCCTTGCCCTTGCCGGTCACGGCTTCGCGCAGCTTGTTTTCCAGGCTGCGCTTGAGGATACCGGCAACCGCGTCCTTCCACAGCAGCGTGTAGGCAGGCTTGTCGAACGGCCCCTTGACCTGCACCGGGATGGTCACGTCCTTCAGGTCGATCAGTTCCTTGCCTTCCGGGTCGGCCGCCGGATTGACGACACGGGCGCGCGCCACCAGGTCCAGCTCGTTCTTGACGAAATCGATAGTGGCCGGCTCGCCCTGCGTCACGCGCAGCAGCGGCGACACCACGTTCAGCCGCTTCACGTTGGCCACACCCTTGGCAAATGCGAGATCGGCGTCCATTTCGGAGAAAGCGGTCTGCTTGCTGGTATCGGCCGCCACGGTCGCATCCTGCGATTCCGGCTTGAGCGCGGCCCTCAACTCGCGCAGGGTCTGCGTCAGGTTGATGCCCTTGACCGCGCCATCGCGCAGGCGCAGCTGCAGCGTGCCGCCCAGGCCGCTCTTCATTGCGTAGGCGTTGGCGCCGGCGGTCTTCAGGTCCAGCGCCAGGCTGCCCGTGCCGCTCAGCACGTTCTGCTGCGCCAGGTCCATCAACAGCGGCTCGATGGCGATGCCAGCTAGCGACATCTTGGTGGCGAGCTGATTGCCTTGCGCCGCATCCACCGACAACGCGCCGGCGAGCTTGCCGCCATACAGGCCGGCGGTCAGGCTGGAAATGTCGAGCTTGCCGCGATCCAGCTTGACGGCGGCGGCGACGTCGTCGGCCTTCAGGCCGCGCACCACCAGCTTGCCGACCTTGAGCGTGCCATTCACGCTCGGGCCGACCAGCGCCGACAGGTTGATCGAATCGTCCGCGGGCGCGGCCGGCGCCGGCTGGGCCGGCTTGGTCTCGTCCTTCTTGCCTTCGGCCGGCGGCTTGGCGGGCGCGGTGGCAGTGACCGGCGGCACCAGCTTGTCCAGGTCCAGCGTATCCACGGCCAGCGCGAAATTGACCTGCGGCGCATCGCTCAGCTTGGCGATGTCGGCGGTCAGGTCGAACTTGCCGCCTTCCAGCACGGCGTTGATCTTGCTGTTGGCAGTGTCCTTGAGCAGATCGACATTGAGGCTGCCGATCACCGGGATCTGCAGGCTGCCCTTGGGCAGGCCCGGATCGGTGATATTGACGTCGCCCCGCAAGCCGGACAGGCCGCCCTTGCGTTGCAGCAGGTTCAGCGACAGCGGCGAAGCGAAATTCAGCTTGACGACGCGCTCGCCTTTCTTGGAGGTGCTGTCGAGCTTGGCCTCCTTGATATCCAGCTCGGTGGCGTTGCCGCTGATGCCGTTCAGGCCAAAACTGGCGTCCAGGCCGCTGATGCGCACGCGGCCGGTCAAGGCCTCGCCCGTCGCCTGCGTCGGCGAGATGTTGAGCGCCGGGGCATCGACCGCGAATTCAAACGGGCCGTCGGCCACGCCGCCCTTGGCACGCACCGCCAGCTTCTCGATCTGCAACTGGCTCTTGTGGGGATCGATCGACAGCTTGGGCATGGCCACGCTGGCTTCGACATTCGTGGCGGGCGCGGCCGGATCGGTGACATCGCCCTGGAACACGACTTCCAGGCCGGCCACGTCCAGCGCCGACTTCTGGCCGTTGAACGCCAGGTTGCCGCGCACCGCCAGGCTCTTGGCCTGCGCGCCCGGCAACTTGCCATCCATGCGCAGGTCCAGCTTCTGGGCCGCATAGCGCTTGGCCGAAGGATCGAGCGTCAGCAACGCCTGGCCATTCAGATTGGCGTCCATGCGGGGGTTGCCGCCTTCGACGCGGGCCGTCAGCCGCACGTCGAACGGCTGGTTGAAGGTGACCCGGCCCGTATTGGCGTTGATCTTGGTCACCGCCACCGCCATGCCCGACATCTGGTCCTGCAGCTGGACTTCGCCGTCCTTCAGGTCCAGGCCGGCGATGTCGATCTGCATGTTGTTGCGCGATGGCGGCAAGGTGCCGCTGGTCAGGGCCTGCGCGGCGGTCTGCGCCGCGCCCGCGAGCGCTTCGGCGGGATTGGACGGCGTGGCCACCACCGGCGCGGTGCCGCCCACCAGGTTGCTGAAATTGAACTGGCCGTCCTTGTCGCGCACGACCCGCGCCTTGAAGCCGCTGATGGCGACGTGATCCACCACGAAGCTGTTCGACAGCAGCGGCCACACCGCCACCGCCAGGCGCGTGCTCTCGATGGAAGCGAACGTTTCGGTGCTATTGGCTTCGGACAGCGACACGCCCTGCACCGACAGGCCGATGCGCGGGAACAGCGACAACTCGATTTCGCCGTCGATCGTGAGCGTGCGGTGATAGCGTTCCTGGACCAGCTCTTCGAGCTTGTACTTGTACGCGTTGGGGTCGAACGTCAGCAAAAAGATGGCCAGGCCAACGACGGCCACGACAACCAACACCACCAGGCCTATCAGAATGCGCTTGAACCACGTTTTCATTGCCGCCCCGTCGGTACCTCGACTGGTAATCCTTGAATGCCATCCGCCGCGCCGGGCGCGGGAATGGTGCTTTGCCGCCGCGCCGCGCGCGTGGCTTCCTGATGTGTCCGTCTTCGATCGCGTGCCGCCGCGTGCGCCAAGCCGGGGGCCGGGGCGCCAAGCGGGGTGGAACTGCCATGGAAAGACCTGCTGAAGACGCCGGCATGACCAGCGTGCACATACCGCTATCGTAACAAATCGGGCCAGCCTGCGCGTCCGCCCCGAAACTGACGGTTTTCTGTCTTCGGGATTGTAGGGCTAGAATTATTGATCCATCAATCATTGATAGATCCAACAATGCCCGCCCCCGCTCCCAGCATGCCCTATTCACCCGGCCAGGTGCTTCCCTTCCGGCAGACCCTGCTCGCCATGCTGGGCATGTGCTTCGTCATGATGATGGTGGCCATCGACCAGACCGTGGTGGGCACCGCGCTGCCCACCATCGTGGCCGAACTCAAGGGCTTCGAGCTGTACGCATGGGTGGCCACGTCCTACCTGCTGACCTCGGTCATCACCGTGCCGATCTTCGGCCGGCTGGGCGACTACTACGGCCGCAAGCCCTTCGTGGTGGCGGCGATCGTGCTGTTCACGCTGGCCTCGGTGCTGTGCGGCGCGGCCGACAGCATGTTCACGCTGGTGCTGGCGCGGGCGCTGCAGGGCGTGGGCGGCGGCATGCTGGTGGGCACGGCGTTTGCCTCCATTCCCGACCTGTTCCCCGATCCGCACGTGCGGCTGCGCTGGCAGGTCATGCTCAGTTCGGCCTTCGGCATCGCCAATGCGGTGGGCCCGACGCTCGGCGGCGCGCTGACCGAGCACTACGGCTGGCGCTCCGTGTTCTACGTCAACCTGCCCATCGGCATCCTGGGCCTCTGGTTCGTGGCGCGCTACCTGCCGCACCTGCGCAACCATACTTCCGGCAAGGTGCGCCTGGATTGGCAAGGCGCGCTGCTGATCGCCGCCGCGCTCGGCAGCCTGCAACTGCTGGTGGAACTGCTGCCCAAGGAAGGCCTGAGCGCCACCATCGTGCTGCTGGCGGCTGGCAGCATCGCCGCCTTCGGCCTGCTGTTCTGGTGGGAGCGGCGCTGCCCGCACCCGCTGCTGCCGTTCGACATGTTCCGCAACCGCGGCCTGGCCATGCTGTTCATACTGGCGCTGCTGGTGGGCGTGACCATGTATTCGCTGCTGTTCTACGCGCCGCTGCTGCTGCAGGGCGGCTTCGGCCTGTCGCCGCAGGACGCCGGGCTGCTGATCACCCCAATGGTGGTCTTCATCACCGTGGGCAGCATCATCAATGGCCGCATCATCACCCGCATCCGCAACCCCAACCGCATGCTGTACGCGGGCTTCATCCTGATGGCGCTGTCCTGTCTGGGCATCGTCACCACCCACAACTACACCGCGCACGGCCTGATCGCCGCCTACATGCTCATGGCCGGGCTGGGCATGGGCTTCATCATGCCCAACCTGACCGTGTTCGCGCAGCAGACCGCCGGCCGCAGCCACCTGGGCATCGCCACCGCGCTGCTGCAATCGCTGCGCATGATCGGCGGCATGCTGGGCACGGCCGTGGTCGGCACCATGGTCAACCACAGCTATTTCAGCGGCGTCGAATCGACGCTGCGCGGCGCCTCGGCGCGCTGGCTGCCGCAGCTGGACGACCCGCAGATGCTGGTCAACCCCGAGGCCCAGACACAGTTCCTGGCACAATTGGCGCATCAAGGCCAGGATGGAACGTCGTTGATCGAGATCGCGCGGGTGGCGCTGGTCGGCGCCATCCACGAGGGGCAACTCATCGCCCTGGCGGTCGCGGTGCTGGCGCTGTGGTGCGTGCGGCGCGTCCCCCTGGTGCAATTGGCGCGCCCCGCCAAAACGGAGCCCGCCGCCGTCGGAGAGTAGCTTTTGCCCAAACAACAACAGGGCCTGCAGGTCATCCAGCACATGGGCCAGACCTACCGGGTCATGCAAAGCGCCTTCAGCGGCATGGTCGGCCACGCGCTGCCGCGCTGGCGCATCCTGCTGGCGCTGCATGAATGCGGCCAATGTTCGCAGAAGCACCTGGCCGAACGCTGCCGCCTCGACCCCGCTTCGCTCACCCGCCAGTTGCAGGCGATGCAGAAGCTCGGCTGGATCGCGCGCGCCGTCGATCCCGACGACAACCGCCTGACCAACGCCCGCCTCACGCCGGCCGGCCAGGCCGTGGTCGACGAAGCCCTGCCCAAGCGGGCGGCATTTTTCGACGAATCGCTCAAGGGGCTGTCGGCTTCGGATATCGACACGCTGAACCGCGTGCTCAACGTGCTGGAAGCCAACTTCCTGCGCGCGGCAGGCGGCAACAAGGGCGAATGACCGCGCGCGGGGCGCCCATGGCGGCGCTTCAACACCGTGGCCGAGCGCCTGCGCACCCGACAGCGTCGGGCTGGACCGCCTCTGCGATGAATTGCGCCGGTCCCGCCATCGATGAGCCGCCGATCGCCCCCTTCAGGGCTTTCCGCCCTCTCCAACGGTTTCCCCCGATTCAGGCGTTTCGTTGAGCGCCTGGCGCGCCAACGCGGCCCCAGCGTCCGCCCTCCACATTTGACATCCGAAAAGGTTATTGAATAACATTCAATTAATCTATTGAATGTTATTTCATTTTCCCGGAACCCGCACATGCCACCCGACCTCTTTCTTCGCGCCGTGCTGATCGGCGCCGGCGCCACGCTCGTCATGGACCTGTGGGCGCTGCTGCTCAAGCGCCTGTTCGGCCTGCCGTCGCTGGATTACGCCCTGGTCGGCCGCTGGCTCGGGCATCTGCCACGAGGGCGCCTGACCCACCCCGGCATCGCCCGCTCGGCGCCCGTAACCGGCGAACGCGCCCTCGGCTGGATCGCCCACTACGCCATCGGCATCCTGTTCGCCCTCCTGCTGCTGGCCATCTGGGGCCCGGCCTGGGCCGCGCGACCGACGCTGCTGCCGGCGCTGGCCGTCGGCATCGCCACGGTCGCGGCGCCCTTCCTGATCCTGCAACCCGGCATGGGCGCCGGCATCGCGGCGTCCAGGACCCCGAAACCCGGCGTGGCACGGCTGCGCAGCCTGATGGCGCATGCGTCGTTCGGCGTGGGGTTGTATCTGGCGGGATGGGCCGTGGCAAAGGCGTTGTAGGCCTGAAGCGGCGCACGCCTCCCGGTCGGCCCGGACAGCCTTGCCGCGCGCGCGTTTTGCCAATTCCGCCAAGGGCTTTTAAAGTATCGGCCTGGATCACATTCATCGAGGTATTCGTCCCATGCGCCATTGATGCCGCCGTCGCAATGACGGCCAGTCTCCACCCGCCCCCGTTCGCAGGGGGAGTTCCTGGCATCCCTGGAAGCATCACGCATGACGACTCCCTATCTCACGCTGGAAAGCGTGTCGTACCTGCTGCCTGACGGCAGCCCGCTTTTCTCCGAACTCGACGAAACCTTCGACGCGCGCCCCACCGGCCTGGTCGGGCGCAATGGCGTCGGCAAGACCGTGCTCGCGCGCATCCTGGCGGGGCAGTTGCCGCCGTCGAGCGGACGCTGCCTGCGATCAGGCAACGTCTTCTACCTGGCCCAACAGATTTCCCCGCCCGCCGGCGCCACCGTCGCCAGCCTGGCCGGCCTGCAAGCCACGCTGGACGCGCTGGCGCGCATCGAGGCCGGCAGCAGCGCGCCGGAAGACTTCGAGCGCGTCGGCGACCGCTGGGACATCCGCCAACGCCTGCAACACGCGCTGGAACGCGACGGCCTGGGCCATCTCGACGCCGCGACGCCGGCCAGCGCCCTCAGCGGCGGCGAAGCCATGCGCGTCGCGCTGGCCAGCGCCATGCTGTCCGAAGCCGAATTCCTCATCCTGGACGAACCCACCAACCACCTGGACCGCCGCAACCGCGAGGCACTGATCGAACAGCTGCGGCATTGGCCGCGCGGCTTGCTGGTCATCAGCCACGATCGGCAACTGCTCGACACCCTGGCGCGCATCGTGGAGCTGTCCTCGCTGGGCCTGCGCGGCTACGGCGGCAACTACAGTGCCTATGCCACAAGCAAAGAACATGAACGCGCCAACGCGCTGGAACGGCTGGAACACCGCAAGCTCGAACGCCGGCGCGAGGAGCAGGCGATGCAGGCCCAGCGCGAGCGGCAGGAGCGCCGCCAGGCGCGCGGCCGGCGGCACGGCAAGCAGGCCAACCAGGCCAGGATCCTGCTCGACCGGCAAAAGGGCCGCAGCGAGGATTCGGCCGGCAGGCTGAGGCAGCAACACGCAGTCGCCCACGAACGCTTGGCACAGGCCGTACGCGAGGCCGCGGAGCAAGTCGAACAGGACGCCGCAATCTCGCTGCATGCCCTACCCATCGCGCAAGCGGCGCAGCGGCGCGTGGCGCAACTGGACCACGTCACGCTGCCTTTCATCGTGGCGCCCACCCGCCATGTCAGCCTTCAGCTGGGCGGACAGCAACGCGTCGCGGTGACCGGCCCCAACGGCTGCGGCAAATCGACCCTGCTCAAGGTGCTGGCGGGCCAACTCGCGCCCTTGTCGGGCGAGAGGAAGGCGGCGCCCGAAAGCGTCTACCTCGACCAGCGGCTGGCCGGCCTGGCACCGGAGCGGCCCGTGCTCGAACAGCTGCAGGCCGCCAACCCCAACCTGGCCGAAGGCGAACTGCGCGCGCGCCTGGCCCACCTCGGCCTGGATGCGCGCAAGATCCTGGCGCCCAGCGGCTCGCTCAGTGGCGGCGAACGCCTGAAGGCGGCGCTGGCTTGCGCGCTCTACGCCGATCCGCCGCCGTGCCTGTTGCTGCTGGACGAACCGGGCAATCACCTCGACCTGCCCTCCATGCTTGCCCTGGAAAGCATGCTGCGCGGCTATCCGGGCGCGCTGGTCGTGGTGTCGCACGACGAGGCGTTCCTGGACAACCTGGCGCTCACGGACAGGTTGCGGGCCACGCAAGGGGGTTGGCAGCTGGAACCGTGGTGAGCCCACACGATAACGATGCGTCGGCATGGCGATGAGGCCCCGCACTCCTCGCCATCGCCCCGCCCGCTCCCGTTCGCGCGGCTTCGCCATGCCCCTTAAACAAGTCTTCTTTTGCCGGCCCTGTGCGCGTTATGCGATCCAACCCGGGGGATATCCGGCATATTCCCTGGCAGCCATTCTCAATAAATAAAAATGCAAATCAATGGCGCTTCTTTTTCCAATATGAACAGGGATGAATTGTCATGCATCACCACTCGTCAGGCTCGTCCGCACTGCTTGGCCTGATCACGCTTGCCCTGGCATCCGCTGCCGCCCCGGTCCAGGCGCGGCAGCCGGATGCCGCCGGCAACACGTCGTCCGCACCGGCCACGCTGCCGGCCATTGAAGTGAGCGGGCAAGCCGACGAGCCCACCGAGGCGACACGCTCCTATACCGTGCCCTCGACCCGCGCCTCGACCGGCCTGACACTGAGTCCGAAGGAAACGCCCCAGTCCGTGTCGGTGGTGACCCGCCAGCAGATGGACGACCAGGGCATGCAGTCCATCGGCGACGTCCTGGGCAGCACCACGGGCATCACTTTCGTCGAGTTGGACAACGGCGGGCGCACCACCTACCGGGCCCGCGGATTCAACATCACCAACTACAAGGTCGATGGCCTGTCGATCATCGGCGGGTCCTCGTTCAACGGCGGCGGCAGCGGCGCGATCAACATGGATCTCTACGACCGCGTCAGCATCGTGCGCGGCGCGAACGGATTGTTGGGCGGCACCGGCGATCCCTCCGCCACCGTAGACCTGGTGCGCAAGCGCCCTGGCCGCGCGCTCGGCGCGAGCCTGACCGTGCGCACCGGAAGCTGGAACAAGAAGAATGCCGTCGGCGACATCAACATACCGCTGGCGGCGGACGGTCGCGTCCGCTCGCGCCTGGTATTCAGCGGCGAGAACTCCGACGGGTTCCGCGACCACTCGAGCATCGAACGGCAGGGGTTCCTGGCCAGCTTCGCCATGGATGTGACGGACCGCACGCAGGTCGGCCTGGGCTTCCAGTACGAGCACAGCATCTTCCACGGCGCCTCCTGGGGCGCCAACGTGCCCGCCTGGTTCGCGGACGGCTCGCCGACCCATTTCCGCCGCAGCCTCAACCTGGCGGCGGACTGGAGCAAGAGCGACATGGAAGCGAAGACGCTGTTCGCCTCGCTCGACCATCGCTTCGACAACGACTGGAAGCTGCGCGCCGATTATGCCCACACCTCGCGCGCGGACCTGAACAACAAGGGCGCGGTCAAGGTCAACAATGGCAAGGTCCGCTGGCCCCACTGGAAGCAGGACGGCAGCGGCGCCTACCTCAATGCCATCCATTCGGAGACGGAAGGCGAAACCGACGCGTTCTCGCTGGATCTGTCGGGGCCCCTGGAACTGTTCGGACGCCAGCATGAACTGCTCGTCGGCCTGAACGGCTCGCGCATGGACGAACCATCCTGGACCTTCAACAGCAGCAACTGCAGCATCGACGGCATCGCCGGCTTCAAGGGCCGCTGCCAATACCGCACCGAGCTGCCCGTCGCGGATTGGCGCGCCTGGCGCGGCGACGAATACGGCAACATCCGCGCGTTCCGCACCGACGCCCGCCGCGTCACCCGGACAACACTCTATGGCGGCTACGTCGCGGGACGCTTCGAGCTCGCCGACGACCTGACCCTGATCACCGGGCTGCGCCGCAGCGTCTACCAGATCCACAGCGACAACTACAACGCGGCGGGCGTCCGCGGCGCGCGCACCGGCGAAAACGCCGCTCGCGCCTGGACGCCCTACTACGGCCTCGTCTATGGATTGACACCGACCTACTCGGTCTACGCCAGCTACACCGATGTCTTCACGCCGCAGACCAACAAGAACGAAAGCGGCGACACCCTCAAGCCCATCACGGGCGCCAGCTACGAGGCCGGCATCAAGGGCGAATGGTTCAACGGCGCGCTCAATGCCGCCGTGTCGGCATTCCGCAGCCAGCAGAAGAACGTCGCCCTGAAAGACGGCGACAGCTTGACGCCCGATGGCGACCAGGCCTACCGGCCCGGCACCGGCGTCACCGTCAAGGGCCTCGACGCCGAGATCGCCGGCGCCGTGACGGCCGCATGGAACGTCTATCTGGGCTACACCTACCTGGACGTCGGCAACAAGGACACCGCCGAGCGTCCCGACCCGCGCCATCTGCTGCGGCTGAACACCACCTACCGGCTGCAGGGAATGCTGCGAGGGCTGACCATCGGCGGCGGCCTGACCTGGCAAGGCAAGACGGTGTCCGAGCCCTACCCCGGCCGGCCGGATGGCCATGGCGGCTTCGACGACTCGCCGATTCCCCTGAAGGGCTATGCGCTGTTCAACGCGATGGCGCGCTACGACATCAACCGCCATCTGTCGGCCATGCTGAACGTCAGCAATCTGTTCGACAAGACGTACTACCGGCAGTATGGGTTCTATAACGGATTGATCTATGGCGAGCCGCGGCGGGTGACGTTGAGCTTGCAGGCGAGGTTCTAAATACTGCGCTACCCGTGTCGGAGGAGTACGTACTCCACCAACCGCCTGCGCCGGTCCCTTACCGGCGCAGGCGGATTCGCGCCCTCGTCAGCCTCATATATTTTTAATGCACGCAAGCATTCGGCGGTGTGCTTATTCATGCTCGCCTCCCAGTTCTCGCTCGATCTGTTCGATGCTAGGCAGGCTGGTTTGCAGCTCTTCAGGCAAGGATTCCAACAGTTTGTACTCGGCAATACCCATGGGTTGTGTTTTGTCACCCAAGGCGTATTCGGCCACCACCTTGTTTTTGCTCTTGCATAGCAGCAGGCCAATGGTGGGGTTGTCCTGTTCGTGCTTGACCTGACGATCCACAGTGGTGAGGTAAAAACCCAGTTGCCCCAGATGCTCTGGCCTGAAGGCGCCTCCCTTGAGTTCGATGACGACGTAACAGCGCAGCTTCAGGTGATAGAACAGCAGGTCGATGAAGAATTCGTCACCTCCCACGTTCAGCAACACTTGCCGCCCAACGAAGGCAAAACCCGCGCCCAGTTCCAGCAGGAACTCGGTAACGTGTTTGACCAGGGCGTTTTCGATTGCCTGTTCCTGCGCTTCCTCGGTCAGGCCAAGAAAGTCAAAACGGTAGGGGTCTTTCAGCGACTCGCGTGCAAGGTCGGATTGGGGTGCGGGCAAGCGCGTGTCGAAATTGGTGACGGCCTGACCATTGCGTTCCAGCAGCCTGGCTTCAATCTGCATAACCAGCACATTGCGCGACCAACCATGCTCGATGGCCCGAGCAGCATACCAACGGCGGGCTTCATGGCTGGGCAGCTTGTCCAGCAACGCCAGTTGGTGATACCAGGGCAATTGTGCAAGCACCTCTTGCACAAATGAAGCATCCGGCCAGGCTTGGGCAAAGGCACGCATGTACTTGAGGTTGCGCGGGGAAAACCCTTTCATGTCAGGGAAAGCGGTGCGCAGGTCATGGGCCAGCCGCTCAATAACCTTGGCTCCCCAGCCTTGTTCGGTCTGCCGTTGCAAGATGTCCTGACCGATCTGCCAGTAGAGCAGCACCAACTCGCGATTGACCGCACGCGCCGCCTGCTGTTGAGCCGTGGAAATGCGGACTTTCAGCTCTCCCAGCCAGTGGTCGTAGCCTTCGGGCACGGACATCAAGGAGGCGGGCTTGTCACTCATGCTGCGTCTCCGCTGGTGGCATTGAGCGCGGCCAGTAGTTCTGTTTTCAGCGCCCGTTGTGCCTCGGCGAGTTGCCGGGTGATTTGCTGGTATTCGGCCATTGGCTCATTCGGATCACCATACTCGACGGCTACTTCATGCGGGTCTTGCAGGAATAGCTCGTGATCCGATGATATCTTGACATGTGAATGCATCATTTCAAGATGAACACAGCCGGAAGGCAACACCAATTCAGCAGGTGTCGCATCTCACAACGTTCAAATGGGGTAATTCTCCGACTCATTACCCTCATTGGCGGATTCATTACCGCTATTCGACGGCCATCGAATAAGTGGCCGACTTGGGCTATTCACGCCAGCCAGCCCCTCAGAACGCCCCCCCAGTCAAAGCCGCGCGACGACAGACACATCCACCCTCAACTTCAACGCGGTCGTCCAGAGTCGGACGAGCAATTGGAGCTCGGCGGACCATAACGATGGTTTGAGAGACCTTTCACAACCACCATGGACTGCCGAGCACCCCGCAATTAACCAGGAATGGACCGCCCCGTCAGACGTTGATCACACGTTTAAACGTTGATCGGTCGGCAAAGGGCCGTGAATGCTAGGTTTCGCGGGGAAATCAGGCCACGGCCTTTGCGGGAATCGCTGGAAGTACCCCCAGTTGTACCCCTATAGGGGTATCGGGATGATAGATCAGTCTGGATGCGGGTGCCAGCGCTGCGCCTGCCGGATAAAACGGGTATGGCGCAGACCGCATTGTTAGCTGACGCATGGAGCGGTACGCGATGAGATGCAGGGGAACGGGCCGCTGTGGCCCAGACCTTGGAGAACTCTCATGGCAGACCATCACACCGTCCACAACCCGCTGGGGCAAGACGCCCTGTTCACTACGCCGGCCTCGCTCATGCTGGATGCACGTCTCACGCCGCTGGAGCGCAATGGCTGGCAGGTGCTGCGCATGCTGCGCTCTGCGGAGGGCATCAGTCCGCTGGCGAATCTGGGGCAGTTGCGCCGCTATCTCACTTCCACCCCGCTGGGGCAGAGGGCCGGCTACGAGACGGCCCGGCGCGTCCTCGTTGTGCTTCGGCTGACAGGCTGGATCAGCTTGGTAGGCCAGCACCGCGATCCTCTAACCGGCCATGTGCTCAGCGAGCTGTATCAGGTTCACGAAAGCGCCCTGCACTTCCAGCAGGCCTGCGCGCTCGATGTCAGTCTGTCCGCGCTTCTGCAAGCCTCTATCGGCCACGAAAACAACCAGGTGGATCGGGTGGCCGTCCACATTCAGGCAACGCTGGCGCAGGCACCTGAAGCCGCTTCCATTGCGACCCACGATCAGCGCGGCGATGACGATGATTTGCCCCCTGCGCCGCCGTCGCAGGCGAGCGAAGCAGCCGACCCACTGCCATTATCTGGCGATTCCGCTGGCAGCACGCTTGTTCCGCAACAGACCGGACACGCTCGCCACATGACGGCTGAGCAGAGCAGTACGTATAAGACGTATATGTATAAAAAAGAACGTACGTACCGCGCGCGCGAGGGCGACGGCGATTCGGCATCGCAGTCGGTGAGCTTGCCGCCTTGCCTGAGCAATGCCCAGGCAGATCAGCAAAAGGACGTGCAGGCCGCCTTGCGGCGGCTACCGCCGCAGCATCGCCAGGAAGTGCTCGACGAGTTGCAGGCACGCAGCCAGAGCGGCACAGTGCGCAATGTCGTGGCCTACTTCTTCGCCTTGGTGAAGCGTGTTTTTGCGGGCGAGTTCCGCTTGTGGGCGGGCCGTAAGGCGACATCTGCCGCCCCACGGACTGCCGAGAATCGGCCTGCTGGTGTGCCACGCACCGAACACCGCCCAGAACCGACTGCGCAACCGGCATCGCGTGAAACCGCCCTGGCGCACATCGCCAACATCCGCAAGATGCTGAACGCCTCGACGAACGCTGGGGACATCGCAGCACAGGCAATGCAGGCCAAGGGATGGCAGCCCCATCCTGCGTAGCAAATGCTGCCGCGAAACGGGTCGTCACTGCACGCCGCAGTGACGACCCGCGCCACATCACCAACAATGCGGGCAAAAGCCAGTTCCTATTGCGTGCGGCCTACATGATGATGTCCGCACTACATTGACCGAGCAATTGCCAAGACCGATGGGCTTCGTACATCGGCAACCCCAACAGCGCAGGTTCCTGCAAGCGCTGGCCCGACAGGGTAGAACCACCCCAGGTATGCCCAGGCTCCGACCGCATACCGGCCCTCCCCAGGGCAGAGCCTTCTTCGTCTGTGTGAACTCATCCCTACCGCGCCGCCTGGCGCACTGTCCTTTGCGGCAATTGCCTGTGTGCATCGCACAGGGCTCCCGCTGCATTTCTCATCCTACTCACTTCATAGGAGGACTCGTCCACGTTCGCATTACTCTCGTCTTGTAGTACCTCCGTCCGGGCTTCCAGCAGGGAGCAAGACGGATGCCTCATTCGAGGCCCTGGTGTCTCCTCCTGAACACCATGCCCTTGCCCTCACGGGATCTCGCCTTGGCGAGTTGGCACCAACACTAACCATTGAGTTTCAGGACAACGCAGTACGGCGCTTTGCTTGGAGGCCGGACGATGGACGATCTGACCTATACCCTGCGGCAGCTCTGCCAGCGCAACCGTGACGGAGGCTACACCACGCAGGCCGACAGGATGCGTTCGCTGTCGCTGGCAGCGCGGCAACTGCGCGAGGCCGGTTTCCGGCAGATGAAGGCCTCGTCGCTCAAGGGCAAGCATGTCCAGGCGCTGCTGGATCGCTGGCAAGGCGAAGGTTTGTCGTCTGGCACTATCAAGAATCGGCTTTCTCACCTGCGCTGGTGGGCGGAGAAGATCGGCAAGGCCGGCATCCTGCCCTCGGACAACACACAACTTGGTGTGCCCGAGCTTCGCTATGTGACCAACGTCAGCAAGGCCAGGGAACTGGGCACAGGTCTTGAACAGATTACCGATGTCCACGTGCGCATGAGCCTTCAGCTACAGGCCGCCTTCGGATTACGTCGGGAGGAAGCGATCAAGTTCCAGCCCAGTTACGCAGATCGGGGCGACCACATCGCCCTCAAGGGATCGTGGACCAAGGGCGGTCGGGAGCGGACTGTGCCCATCACCACGACAGAGCAACGTGACGCGCTCCACGCAGCACACCGCCTGGCGGGCACAGGGTCACCGATCCCGGCAAACAAGACCTACATCCAGCATCGGCACGTCTACGATGGACAATGCAAGGCGGCGGGTCTGAGCCATATGCATGGGCTGCGGCATCGGTATGCACAGATGCGATATGAAACATTGACGGGGTGGAAGCCTCCGGCAACAGGCGGTCCTGGCACGGCACAACTCGACCTATCACAACGCCTGGCCGACCAACATGTTCGGCAGCAAATCAGTCGTGAACTTGGGCACGGGCGAGTCAAGGTGACAGCGATATATCTGGGAAGCTAAGGTTTACTTTTCCGGACCTGCCACTGTATCCAAACTCGCGGCTCTGGAATCCAGCCACCAGCTTGTCAGCGCGAATAAGCGATCAAACCATACCGACCTGTCGGCAGGTGTCGAAGAAGGCACCTTTAAGAAAATTGCTCTCATGCCAAGGAAAGCTCTCACATTGCTCCAGCTCTTTATTTAAAGCATCCTGAGATAACTGCTGGTAATTTTTATTCTCATCCAGCACACGCTGCAACCAGTATTTCGCACCTGAAGAGGACAGGCATTTGGCCGTATAACGCTCGCGTATTCTGTAAAGCCGATCCCAGGTTTCGATTTCCTCATCATACCCTGCGCAGCTTAGAGAAATACGAATATCTTGCTCTTTTTCCGGGAGTTGGACAGCTGATTTAAAATGCACGGACACTTGAATTTGATAGCTGTCAGCGGCATATGGATAAAAGGCTTTTCTCTTGATCCCAGCTTCATCTTGCAGGGGGTCTTTTGCGCCTTTGTTTTGCGAGTTGCATTTATAGCACGCAGGCGCCAAATTTCTTAAATTCACAGAATTGAATGGATATTTGCTAGCTGGCAAATAATGATCATAAGCCTCCCGAGTCGGGTCATATTCGGAATCCATCGGCAAAAGGCCACAAAACGGGCAGCAAGGCATGTTGTTCAGAGAGGAAAATTCCTTGTAGTGCTCTTTCAAGTCGGCACCAATATTTTCCTTGACTATTGCCAGCTCAAAGAAGCCGCAGCTGTAGAGCTTGCTGAAAAAGGCTTCTATCGTTTTCATCAGTGCATTCTGAGTACCCGCGACGTAGCGGCCGGGTTCCTTTTTTCCCTCGCAAAGCGCCTGGATATCATTGTTGTCCTTGAACATTTTTCGATAATACTGGATGTCCTCGGGACCAAGCTGTTTGAACTCTTGGAATATTTGGTTGACGTAGCGATAAAAGAACGCTCCTGCCCCCTTCTCTGTGCCAGCCAAATCCGCCCGATGTAATTCATCCATGATGGCATATAGGGGGGGCAACCCCTTGAACAGTTCGAGGCTGTATTCCTCATTTGGCGCACGGCACCAGACCTTGGCAAAGACATAAGTGACAAAGCCGTGCATGGCCCGCATCGGGTGACGAGGCCGTTTATAGGGAAATAACATCAGCCCGGCTCCTTGTCGGCTCCTGGCGTCTGTAGCAATGCATGCACGGCTAACGCGCGTTCTACAGAGTCGCCCATGGTATCCATGATCTTGCGAGCAAGGCCATGGGGGTCGGCTTTCGATATAGGGTCAGCCAGTAATTGCTCCAGCACTTGTTGAGCCCCACCTCCAATAGTTTCGCGCTTACCGAAAGTTTCATGTGTGATTTTGTTGATCGAAGCGCCCAGCGTGTTGTACGGCGGGTGGCTGACGCTGACCTTGCCGCTGGCTTTGTCCTTGGCAAACACCAGTACCTTGTCCGGCTTGCTGTCGGAGATCAGAAATGGTGTGTGGGTGGTGATCAGCATTTCCTGCGCGAATTCACCCTGGCCCGTCAGGCACTGGCGCAAACGGCTGATGAAGTTGGCGCGCCAGTCGGGGTTAAAGTGCGTTTCGGGTTCGTCGAGAAGGAACAGGCTGTTGGTCTCCCGAAACAGCAGGCACAGGCCGAGGCTGTGCAGCAACTGGTGCTCGCCGTCCGACAATTCCTTGAGCATCATCGGCTCGGCCACACCCTGCTTGGTGAAGCGCATGAACTTGAAGCGCATGATGCGCTGGTCGGATGCCAGGGTTGGCACCGTCTCGCTGACGTAGTGGCTGGTCGAGGTATAGAGATCGGCCTTCAGAACATCGCTTACGGCATACAGGTTGAGCGTCAACAGCACCTGAAACGCCTGGAATAGCGCCAGCGCCGAACCATCGAAGTTCTCGCGGAATGCCTGCCGGGTCGCCTCATTGACCCAGTAGTCGAGCACCAGCGTATCGGTGGCGTCGTCGACGTAATTGAGCGTGGCACAACGCTTGAGGGCGCTCACCACCAGCGAGGACTTCTCGTCACCCTCCAGCAACTGCAGCAAGTTCAGGCGATAGCGCGTACTTCCTAGCTCATCAGTTTCCGAGAGCGCGGGATTGCCCTTGATGATCTCGCGGCGAACCCAATCATCAACTGATTGGCTAATCTCAGACTCTGAGAGTCCGCGTGTTCGAGCTTCCGCCTGTATTCGATTCCGTCGCTCGCGCTTCTGATCTTCATCAGCGGGATCGAAGGCTTCCAGTTGCACTGCCTCGATGGGGATTCGGCGGCGCAGGATGATGCGGAATTCCCGCAATGCGTCGATACCCACATCCTCGCGGAAGGGCTGCAGTGTGGCCTCGTCCTGAAACAGCAGGTTGCACAGCAGGATGGCTTGACTGAATCCGCTGTCCAGATAGGCCAGCCGTGTCTCCGGATGGCCGGGGTAGCTCAGTTGGCGGGTCAGTGCATTCCAGTACTCGTCGAACTGCACGAAACGCATCTTGAAGAAGGGCAGACTGAGGATCTCGTTCTCGCCCGAGGAATAACCCAGCACGTACTGCGGCAGCAGGATATCGGCGTGTCCACCCTTGAACGCCTCGTACACATCGGTGCTGAAGTCGCCCTGGTTGTCCCAAAAAAATCGCACCGATTCACCGGCCTTCTTCCACACACCCACTTTCGCCCACGGCGGGCTATCGGGGCTGCGGTACTCGGCGGGCACGCGGATCAGGTAATCCAGCTCAAAGGCGACGGGCGAAACATCCGGCACCTCGTCCTGCAAGGCCTCCGGCAGAAAGCTGCGGCGTACGCGCAGCACTTCAAGCTGGAAAAAGATCGCCGCCAGCGCTTCGAGCAGGTTGGATTTGCCGCTGCCATTGGGCCCAGCGCAAACGAAGGGCGCAAAGTCGTTCGCTTGCGCCAGCTCGTCCTGCAAGCTCCACTCGGTGCGGAAGTGGTGCTCAAACCCGCAGGGCAGGCTGCGAAAACCTTTGGGGTCGGTAATCTTGAGACGCAACAGCTTCATGCCTGGCCTTGCTCGGCGGCGGCTTTGAGCTCGACGCGGTTGTCGTCGTCGTCAAACCCCTGTGTCAGGGCACCAGCGGCCAAGGCCTCGAACACCCAGGCCTTGATGGACTCGTAGTCGCTGGCCGCCCATTCGAAATCGTTGTCCGGGTGAAGTTCCGCCAGCCGGGTTTGCGCGGCGGCGATGAAGCGTTCGAGGGAGAAAGCCCTAGGGCCCAACTGTGTGCGATAGGCCTCCAGCCAGAAGCGCAGCAGCGGCGCCAGCTGTGTGCGGTCTTGCAGTGCGGGCGGCAGCAAATCGGTTTCGGGCAGCTCGATCACCGGCGTGGTGATGGGCGCAGGTACGGCAGCGGCTACCGGCCTTTCTCCTTCGATGGGGGCGGCAGGCGAGGCCACTCGCGACAAATCCAACTCGCCCTTGAAGGCCTGCTGACTTAGGGCACCGTAAAGGGCTTCGAGGTCCGTGAGGCTTTGTTGGTAGCGAGATTTGAGGGCTTCGACTTTTTCAACGATGGCGGCGAATTGGACTTGAAGTTCGATAGGTGGATATGGAAATTCCAGTGAATCGAGAACTCCGGTGTTCATGTGGGTGAAAGCGCCGTCTGCTCCTGTCTTCAAGCGCCCTACGCGTCCCTTGCAATACAGCATCAATGAAACGAAGTGCAGAGGCCGCAACCCATCGCTTAATCGAACACGAATCAGATTAGTGCTAATGATCGCAGGCTGTCCATTCATGCGAGCGACACACATCTTCCCAACGGTGCCGGCCCGCGAAATTATGATGTCGCCATCCTTCACCGAGTACGTCGCGAGCTCGTCGTACTTGTCAGCGGTGATCCACATGCGAAACGGAAGCGCCATTCGTCCATCTGAGGCGATGTTGTCCATATTCCAGACTGGCACACCCGCATCGACCAACTCCTCCTTCTTTAATGCACTTCCGAATGGGCCGCACTTGGTGCCCTCTTTCGGATTGACATAGAACTCCGAAAGCTTCCTCACAGGAAAACCATGAGGATTCAGAATCGGGTCGCCAAACATCTCTATAAACACGCTCTTGAGCAGGTCGTCGAGTTGTTGCAGGTGTTGTTTGCGCTGGGAGATCAGCCCTTCGACTTTGCCGAGCAGACGGGCAATGCGGATTTGGTCGTCGAGGGGAGGTAGTTTGATTTCAAGATTTCTGACAATAGTTGCCGAAAGATTTTTCAGCGCAACGCCACGACCTTGATTGATCAACGTTTGCTTATTGGACTCAAACCAAGCCTTGAGATAGCTGATACTGACTTCGTCATCATTCTTTGGCCTAATTCCAAGGATGGCTTGATTCGTTGAAAGCTCTTTGCCCGCAATGGCGGTCTTGCCAATGGAGCCGTACATTGCAAAAAGCAATGTTCCCTTTTGGAAAGTCTTTCCACGAATGTTTCTGAGCCCTTCTTCCGATATTGATTCTTCGGTGTTGTACACAACACCGTTCTCAGCGTTCTCGATATCAGAAATCTTTGCCCATGGTATGTGGCCTCTGAAGTACTCCGGATTGGCCCTTGAAGGTGTCCCTCCACTTGAGATGTTGCAAACATCCGAGAGAATGACCGACTTCATCCCACCATCCCCTTCAGCTCCAGCAACTCGCGCACGATGCCGCTTTGCACCTTGGCGAGTTCCGCTTCATCTACATCACCCACCTCGGCCTGAATCAACCGATCCAGAATCACGCCCGGCGCGTCGTAGTGCACGTCCTCGAACACATCGGTTTTGTAGCGGGAGAGCGAGAGGTCGTAGTTGTTCCTCTCGTCGGCAATCTCGCTGCGCGGCACCATGAAGCACTTGGCGGTTCGGTCGGTGTCAGTGGCGGCATCTCGGGCGTAATATCTACCAATGATGTCTTGCAAGTCGCCATGGCCGTCCTGCTTGCTGCGCTTGTCGTCCAGCGAATAGCCGTCGGCGGCCATTTCGTAAAACCAGACGTGTTCGGTGGCGGCTTTGCTCACCTTGTCTTTCGGCCCCCAGACCTTGGTGAACAGCAGAATGGCGGTGCTGACCCCGGCATAGGGTTTGAACACGCCGCTGGGCAGGGTGATCACGGCCTTGAGGTCGCAACGCTCCACCAGCATCTGGCGCAGCGTTTTGAATGCTCCGCCAGAGCCGAACAGCACGCCCTGCGGCACGATCACGCAGGCGGTGCCACCCTTCTTGAGCAGGCGATAGATGTTCTCGACAAACAGCAGTTCGGTCTTGGTGGTGGAGAGTTGCAGGTTTTCGTTGATATCACCCTTGTCGATGCTGCCGGTAAAGGGCGGGTTGGCCAGCACGATGTCGTATTCGGCTTCTTCGTTGTAGCTCTTGCTCAGGGTGTCCTGATAGTCGATGTGCGGCTCATCAATGCCGTGCATCATCAAGTTCATCAGACCCAAGCGCACCATGGTGGCGTCTATGTCGTAGCCGTACAGGCTTTCCTGCAGGATGGCCTGAGCCTTTTCGGTCAGTGCGGCAGCGATCGAGGTGCGAAAAAAGCCGTCTTCATCGGGCTCAAGGTTCTTGGTTCCTGCCTTGATGGCCAACTGGGTGACGATGTACTGGTAGGCGCCCAGCAGGAAGCCACCGGTGCCGCAAGCCGGGTCGGCGATCTTGTGACCTAGCTGTGGCTGTACCAGCTCGGCCATCAGTTTGATGATATGGCGTGGGGTGCGGAACTGGCCATTCTTGCCAGCGGTGGCGATTTCGGCCAGTAGCATTTCATAGACATCGCCCTGGATGTCCTGAAAGGCCTGACCGTTTTCCCGTGAGTCCTTCTCCATCACCTCGAAGATTTCGTCGATGGTCTTCACCGCTTCCACCAGCAGCGCTGGCTTGGGGATGATGAACACGGCGTTCTTCATGTGGTGGGTGAAATTGGATTCGGCACCGTTCAGGTCTTTCAGGAAGGGGAATACCTTGCCCTGCACATGTTGCAGCATCTCTTCGGCCTGCATGCGCTTGAACTCACTCCAGCGCAGCGAGCGTTTGTCGATGGGACGCTGTTCCGCCACAGGCCAGTTGCGCTCCTCGGGTGGAATCCAGGTGCCTTCAAACTTGGAGGTGTATTTCTCGCCGGTCCACTCGGCATCGGCCTGTCTCTTTTGATCCAGTTCGTCCAACCGTTTCATGAACAGCAGGTAGGTGATCTGCTCGATGGCGGTGAGCGGGTTGCTGATGCCACCACTCCAGAATTTGTTCCAGAGCTGGTCGATCTTGCTTTTGAGTTCGGGATTGTTTTGAAGCATGGTGTGCTCTGCTATTTAGGCAGCCAACCGTTCGGTCAGCTGCAGGATTTCGTTGAT
Organism: Achromobacter xylosoxidans; assembly: GCF_001457475.1. Classification (NCBI taxonomy): domain Bacteria; kingdom Pseudomonadati; phylum Pseudomonadota; class Betaproteobacteria; order Burkholderiales; family Alcaligenaceae; genus Achromobacter; species Achromobacter xylosoxidans. The sequence continues at coordinate 5,856,898 of NZ_LN831029.1, forward strand.
TTCAAGTGGGCTGAACACGCCGCGGATGCCTTGCGGATGGATGACCGTGAAGGGGGCGTTGATCAGGTCTTTCTTCTCCACCTTTTCGCGCTCGATGATGAAGCCCTTCAGCAGATTGAGGAATTCCATCTGCCGGCTGCTGAGCGTGGTGTGGGCGCGGATGAATTGGTCAAAGGCGGCGCTGACCTCGTCCGGGAAGCTCCTGAGCACCTCAATACCCAGGATGTGGCGGATAAACTGGATGAAGCGCGCCTTGCGGTTCTTGTAGACCTGACGCAGCAGGTCTTCGGTGATATGCGGGTGTTCTTCGTGCAGTAGTTCGGCCAGCTCTTTGGCCTCTTCACTGCTCACTGCCTCGCCGTTCTTGATCTTCTGCAGCACCGGGTTGTGCGCGGTGAGTTCGGCGATCAGGTTTTCCACCATTTCGCGGTAGCGAGTGATACTGACCGCCTCGTGCTGTGGGCCGAACTCCACCCATTCCTTCTTGTGCAGCTCATCGGCCAGATCGAGGTGGGTTTGCTCCTGGCCGCTGGATTGCTCGCGGAATTTCATGAGCGGGCCGAGCTTGGCGACCAGTTCGTCGAAGGCGTCTTCATCCGCCTTGTCCCAGTAGTGGTTGGTTTGCGCGGCGAGGATCAGGGCCTCTTCCTGCTTGACGAAGCCGACCGAGAGTGGCAATTGGCCGATCTGCTCGACGATGCCTTCCTTGAGGGTGTCGGCTTGTTCCTTCTCCTCGCTCAAAACGGCCAGTGAATATTCCAGCAGATCGCGCTCGAAGCGCATGGCCTTGAAATCGGCCTCGGACACGGTGCGGAACAGCGGCTTGATTTCTGCGCGCAGGAACTCAAGGCGCTCGTGGCTGAGGCTGATCCAGAAGTTGTCATCGTCCAGCCGCGCCAGCGCGGCGGCGGCTTCCTTGATCACCACCGACTCTTTGGGTAACGCGGCAATCTGCAGGCGGAGCTTGGCGACTTCACGCGTGGCGATGTCGGCATGGCCGCTGTCATTGGCCTTTTCGATCTTGTCGAGGCGCAGGCCCACCAGCCGCACCGGGAGCGGCAACTGCGGTTTCAGTTCCTTGCCCTTGGGGTTGAGCTTGAAGTATTCGAAGTTGTCCCAACAGTCGAGGATCAGGAACACATCCTTCTCAAGACACCAGGGCTTGGGCTTGCTGGTTTCCAGCAGGCGTGTGCCGCGCCCGACCATCTGCCAGAACTTGGTGTAGGAGTAGACCGGCTTGGCGAACACGAGGTTGACGATTTCACGCACGTCGATGCCGGTATCGAGCATGTCCACGCTGATGGCAATGCGAGGCATGTCGTTGTTGGTGAACTGATCGAGCAGGCCACCTTTGCCGTAGACGCGTGGGTCGTCTGACACCAGCACCTTGGCCAGCTCACCGTGGTGTTGCGGGTAGAGCTTGTCGAAGATTTCTTCCATGCGCCGGGCGTGGGCCTTGGTGGCGCAAAAGAAGATGGTCTTGCCAGGCAGCACACCGTTGGCGTCCTTGATGGCTTCTTCCATGAACTCGCGGACGATCAAAGTGTTGGTGCCCTTGTTGATCACCTGCTTTTCAAGCTGAGTGCCTTCGAAGTTGATGTCTTCAACTTCCTTGCCCTGGAAGATCAGCTTCTTCTGGTCTTCCAGCGAAATGGTGCGCTTGCTGATGCCCTCCATCTGGAACTTGGTCTGAATCTTCATGACCTGGAAGTTGCAGAGGTAGGGCGGCACGTTGTTCACGGCTTCTTCATAGGTGTAGGCAAACGTGGGAATGCCATCTTCGCAATGAAAAAGCTGGAAGGTGTTGTGGTCAATGATGTCGGTCGGCGTGGCCGTCAGGCCCAGCGTGATGGCTTTGAAGTAGTCCAGCACTTCGCCAAAGGTGTTGTAGATGGAGCGATGGCTTTCATCGACGACGATGAAATCGAAGAAGTGCGGCGACAGGTGCTGTGCCTCGTCCCGGATGATGTTGAGCATCGTCGGGTAGGTGGCGACATACACACGGCGATCCGTCGCGATCAGCTTTTCACCCACATTGGGCCAGCGCGGCTCGTTGGGCATGTGCTCCTTGAAGGCGGCCAGTGCCTGTTCACGCAACGCTATACGGTCCACGAGGAACAGCACTTTTTCTGCATGGCCAGCCCGCATCAAGGCATCGACCATGGCGATGCAGGTGCGGGTCTTGCCGGTGCCGGTGGCCATCACCAGCAGGAAATCGCGCTTCTTCTGTTCGATGCCTTCGAGCACCGAGCGTATCGCGCGAATCTGGTAATCACGTCCGGCAATCGAAGTGTTGATGAATTCCTGGGTCAGCGGCTTGCGATTACGACGGATGTAGGCGAAGCGTTCGAGATCGTCGCGGGTGGGAAAGCCAACCACCTTGCGCGGCGGCGCGTTCTCCAGATCCCAGAAATAGAGCTCGTGGCCGTTGGTGTAGAAGCAGAATGGCAGCTCACCACCCAGCTGGGTCTGGATGTTGTAGCAGTATTGCTTGGCCTGCTCGCGGCCAATGGCAGCATCGCGGTTGGTCTTCTTGGCCTCGATCACTGCCAGGGGTTTGCGGTCTTTGCCGAGCAGGACGTAGTCGCTGAACTGGTGGCCCTCGTAGGGCGTGCGCGGCTCGGCCACGCCCACTGGCAAGGCGGTGAGGATGTCGAATTCCTCGACAACCTGGGTGGGGTCTTTGACGTTCCAGCCTGATAACGCGAGTTGCTGGTCAATCAAGTCGGCTCGTGTCTGTGCCTCGGATTTAGACATGCCTAGCCTCCCTGGCGATGCGGAAGCGTTGGCTACCTGCGGCTATTTCCTCGGTCTGGAACGCGGGCACGTTGCCGCAAGTGTGATCGTCGCGGATGTCGAGGCTGAAAATACTTTTTCTAGTCTTCATTTCTCACCGCCTTGATTGATGCGAAGCCACTTTGCTCCACGCCCCTTGCCGGTCGATTCGATCAGTCCCTCTGACTTCATCGCCCGCAATACCAGCCGTACCATGTCCCGGCTCACGCCCGGGCAGGCTTCTTCAATCTCGGAAATCGAGAACGGCAGGATGCGCCTCAGAATTTCCGTCCGCACCCGGTCGCCTTTACTGCCACGGCCACGCTCGAGGGTGCCGACACGCTCCTCGAACTCACGGTAGGCCCGTAGCAAGGCACCCCAGAAGTAGTCGAGCCAGGGCTTTACGTCGTGCTGCCCCTGGTGCCAGCCCTGCGAGCTGGTTTCCAGCGTCTCGTAATAACTTTCCTTGGTTTCCTCGAAGATGCGTTCCAAACTGATGTAGCGACCCACGGCATAGTCGAAGTGGTAAAGCAGCAGCAGGGTCAACAAGCGGGACATGCGACCGTTGCCGTCCGGGAAAGGATGGATGCACAGGAAGTCGAACATCGCCAGCGGCACCAGTACCAGCGGGTCGGCCAGGTGCTGATCCAGCGCGGTGGCGTAGCGCCCGGTCAGATCGGACATGGCCATGGGCGTGAGGTGCGCAGCGACTGGCTGGAAGCGCAGACGCGAAGTGCCATCCGGGTGACGCTCGATGATGTCGTTGTTGGTAGCCTTCCAGCGCCCGCCCGCCTGCGGCATATAGCGGTACAGCAGGGTGTGCAGTTGCAGCACAACACCCTCGCTGAAGGGCATGTGCGTGGCAGACTCGTGGATCAGCGCCAGGGCATCACGGTAGCCGGCGATCTCCTGTTCGGAACGGCTCTTTGGCGTTGCGTTGCGGATGACCAGAGACTTCAGCCGCGAGGGTGCGACGACAATGCCTTCCAGCCGGTTGGACGACTCGGTGGATTCGACTACCGCGATCTGGCGTAGCCCTTTGAGGGCTTCGGGCGACTGCGCGGCGTAGAGTTGCTGCTTGCCCTGGTACCCGCCCAGTGTGCGCAACGTGGCGGCCTGGGTGCCATCGAAGCGAAGCGCGGCGAGGTACTCGGGTGTGAGCGAGTGCATGGAAATGTAAGCCCAGACCGTGTAAATGGGGTAATCATAGCCTTCAAATGGGGTAGTGTCTCTAAAAATGCCTCATTATCGGTGTTTGGCTACCCCATTTCCTGAACATTGGACTGGTCGTGAGGGGCTGGCATGGCCGACCAAGAAGGAAATGGGCGACATGAATCAAAAAAAGGGTAATAAATTAGAAATTACCCCATTTAATTCATGGTTTACCCCATTTTCAGCGCCCAGCCTTGGGCAAAGACAAATGGCAAGGGAACGGCCCTCAAGGGGCAACGGCCCTATCCAGAAAAGGAAAAAGGCCCCCCTGTCCGTTGGTTCCGCAACACCCAGCCAAATCCCCCCTATGCCGTGCCGCTGCCTTCCGCCGCACCCAGATAGTCCGCCCAGTTCTGCAATAGCGTCCTTCTCTGATCCAGCAGCAACGCCTTGTTGTATGTCTCCCGCACCTTGTTGCTTTCCACGTGAGCAAGCTGCCGCTCAATCGCATCAGGCCGATATCCGTTCTCATTGGCCCAAGTTGAAAAGGTTGTCCGCCAGCAATGTGGCGTCGTACCCCGGCCCAGGTTCATGTCGCGCATGGCGTAGGTGAGCCGGTTGGGGGTAGTGAAGCCCTTGCCGCTCCGGTGTGGGAATAGATAGCGGCCACCGCCCGTGATGCACTGCAAATCCTTTAGCACGGCAATGGCCTGCACCGACAACGGGCTGACATGGTCGCGCCGCGCTTTCATCTTCGCCGCAGGCCGACGCCACAGGGCATCCTCAAAGTCGAACTCGTCCCACTCGGCATCCGCCGCTTCCCCTGGACGGCAGGCGGTCAGCGCAATCAACCGCAGGCACAGCGAGGTTTCCGGATAGCCCCGGTAGCCGCGCAACTCCTGATAGAACTTCTGGATTTGCTCTCGCGTCATCGCCGCCTTGCTCTCGCTGAACGGCACGCGTAGCAGCCCGCGAAGACTGGGAATTGGATTGACCTCTACCAGGCCACGCACCACTGCGAATTCGAAGATGGCCGAAAGATCGCCTTTGACATGGATGGCCGCCCATGCACCATGGACTTTGCACTCCTCCAGCAGCGGGCGAATCTGCTTCACACCAATGTCGCTCATCGGCATCCCATCGAACTTGGGCGACAGGTACTTCCTGATGCGGGATTCTTTAGTGCGGTAGGAACTGAGCGCAAAGACTGGCTTGATCTCGGCCAAGTACGCCTGCGCCACCTTGGCAAACGAGCTTTCGCGAGCGCGCTTGCGTTCCTCCAGCGCTTCGAGGTTGCGCTGCTTGACCTGCTGCCGCTCATGGGCAGGATGGAACCTTGCTTGATCAACGCGCGCGCCTTCTCTCGGACCGCACGTGCCTCCGCAAGACTTACTTGAGGAAAACCGCCAATGGCAAAGAGGTTCTCCTTGCCTTGCAGGCGGTACTTCCACCGCCAGAGCTTGCCGCCGGTGGGCTTGACCAGCAGGAACAGGCCCCACCGTCTGAAAGTTTCCAGTCTCGAAGTCGATTTGGCCGACCTGACCTTGAGGTCGGTGAGTAGATTCTGGGGCATCGTTGGACTCCACTGCGGGGAGATGTACCCCCACGGTTGAACACGAGTACCCCCAACGCTACCCCCGAATTTTTCAGACCTCGATGAACAATAGGAACACTCAGCAGACCGTATTGTTTACGCAACCCATTGATTTCAAATGGGCCAACCTGTCCACCAAGCGCTACTGAACGCCACCGAGATCCAGCAAAAATCGTCAGACGTTGAACAAGAAATTCATCACATCGCCATCCTGCACGATGTATTCCTTGCCTTCCGCCCGCATCTTGCCCGCTTCCTTCGCGCCCTGCTCGCCCTTGTAGGTGATGAAGTCTTCGTAAGCGATGGTCTGCGCGCGGATGAAGCCGCGTTCGAAGTCGGTGTGGATGACGCCTGCGGCCTGGGGCGCGGTGGCGCCGATCGGCACGGTCCAGGCGCGCACTTCCTTCACGCCGGCGGTGAAGTAGGTCTGCAGGCCCAGCAGCTTGAAGGCGGCGCGGATCAGGCGGTTCAGGCCCGGTTCTTCCATGCCCATGTCCGACAGGAAGGCCTGGCGGTCGGCGTCGTCCAGGTCGACGATTTCCGATTCGATGGCGGCGCAGATGGCGACCACCGGCGCGTTGCGAGCGGCGGCGAATTCGGTCAGGCGGTCCAGCAGCGGGTTGTTGGTGAAGCCGTCGTCGGCCACGTTGCCCACGTACATCGCGCGCTTGGCGGTGATGAAGCAGAGCTGGGCGATGTCGGCCTTTTCCTCGGTGGACAGGTCGAGCGCGCGGATCGGCTTGGCTTCGTTCAGTTGCGCCACGCACTTTTCCAGCACGGCGACAATGCGCTGCGATTCCTTGTCGCCGGAACGGGCGGTCTTCTGGTGGCGCTGCAGGGCCCTTTCGGCGGTCTGCAGGTCGGCCAGCGCCAGCTCGGTTTCGATGACTTCGATGTCGGCGATCGGATCGACCTTGCCGGCCACGTGGATCACGTTGGGATCTTCGAAGCAGCGCACCACGTTGACGATGGCGTCGGTTTCGCGGATGTGCGAGAGGAACTGGTTGCCCAGGCCTTCGCCCTTGCTGGCGCCCGCCACCAGGCCGGCGATGTCGACGAATTCGACCGTGGCCGACAGGATGCGCTCGGGCTTGACGATCTCGGCCAGCTTCTGCAGACGCGGATCCGGCACCTCGACCACGCCGACGTTCGGCTCGATGGTGCAGAACGGATAGTTCTCGGCGGCGATGCCGGCGCGGGTCAGAGCGTTGAAGAGTGTCGATTTGCCAACGTTGGGCAGGCCGACGATGCCGCATTGCAGAGCCATGGGAATCCTGTGTAAGTACGGTATTGATCGTTAACGTTCTAGTTTACCCCGCCGGGCGGCGCATCATGATGACCGCGCCCGGGGGGACGGCCGGCTCAACTCGCCGCCGTGGGGGCCCAGCGCATCACGGCCCAGATCAGCAAAATGGGGCCGGCGTTGAACATGGCGTGCAGCGCGATGGCCGCGCCGATGCCCCGGCGGATGCGGATCCAGCCCAGCACCAGGCCGGTGACCCATTGCGGCAGCACCAGCAGCGGCAGCAGCCAGTACGGGGTGTGATTGAAGACGAAGTTGGTCAGGTGCACGGCGGCGAAAGTCAGCGCCACCAGGTGGAACACCCAGCCGAAATGTTTCAGGTAATGGCGCCGCCAGGCGGTGTTCCAGCCCTTGAGCGGGTCGGGGCGCGGACGCAGCGACCAGCAGGCCAGAAGCACGAAGGCGGCCAGCAGCAGGCCGGTCCAGATGCGCGGGCCGTACAGCACCACCGGCAGCAGCGCCGGGCACAGCCACAGCGCCTGCCTGGGCCGCCTCAGGCCATAGCGGAACAGCATTTCCTCGACAAGCGGGGCCCAGATCACCGCCGTCAGCCAGGGGATGTTGGCCGGGTCCAGCCGATGCGTGACGCCGCCGACGCCGGCCGCGGCGACCGCCACCGGCCCCAGGGCGAACAGGTTGATCAGCCACAGCAAGGCGGCCCAGGCCAGCAGGCGCCCCGGGCCAACGCCCGGCCACCAATCCGACACCCAGCCTATCGCCGGGGCGCGCCCCGGCAGGCGCCGCAATGGGCGCGGCCGGCGCACGAAGCGCCAGAAGTCGGCCAGCTCGCTGCGGAAGCGCAGCTTGCGCGATTCGGCGAAAGCCGGAGCGCCGTCCATCAGGCGTCGTTGCCGCTGTGCAGCTGGCGGGTGGCCAGCGCGAAGTCGCCCGCCAGCATGGCCGGCACCACGGCGCGGCAGCGGTCGATGACAGCCTCGATTTCCTTTTGTTCTTCGCGGCGCGGCGGATGCAGCACGAAGTCCGCCACCTGCTGCGCCAGGCCGAGCGTGCGCGGATGGCCGATGCCGATGCGCAGGCGCCAGAAGTTCGGGCTGCCGAGCGCGGCCTGGATGTCCTTCAGGCCGTTGTGGCCGGCATGGCCGCCACCCTGCTTGAGTTTCACCTGGCCCGGCATCAGGTCGAGTTCGTCGTGCAGCACCAACACCTGCTCCGGCGTCAGCTTGTAAAAGCGCGCCAGCGCCCCAACCGCCTGGCCGGAACGGTTCATGTAGGTGTTGGGCTTGAGCAGCAGGACGTTGTCGGCCCCCAGGCGGGATTTGGCCACCATGCCGAAGAACGACTTCTCCAGCGCGAACGAGGCGCGCAGGTCGTCCGCCAGGTGGTCGGCCAGCCAGAAGCCCGCGTTGTGGCGGGTGGTTTCGTAGTCGGGACCGGGGTTACCCAATCCCACGATGAGGCGTATGGGAATAGACATGATGGGGGGTGTTTAAACCAAAAAACCCTGCGCATGCAAATGCACACGCAGGGTTTCGGGCGCAAGCCGCCGGAAAGCCGAAGCTTTCCGGCAGGACTTAGGCGGCGGGAGCAGCCGGAGCGGCGTCGGCGTCGTCGGCGGCAGCGCCGCCCTTGACGACAGCGGCGGCCAGCAGCGGGTTCTCTTCACCACCGTGCGGGACGTAGGTCACGCCCATCGGCAGCTTGATGTCGGCTAGGTGGATCGAAGCGCCGGCCAGGATGTCGGCCAGGTTGACTTCGATGAACTGGGGCAGCGCCGACGGCAGGCACGTGATTTCCAGTTCGGTGGCGACGTGGCTGATGATCGCGCCGCTCAGCTTGACGGCCGGCGAGACTTCAGCGTTCACGAAGTGCAGCGGCACCTTGGTGCGCAGCGCCTGGTTGGCGTCGACGCGCTGGAAGTCCACGTGCAGGACTTGCGGCTTGTAGGCGTGCCATTGAACCGAACGCAGCAGAACCTGTTCGTCCTTGGCGCCTTCGAGCTGCATTTGCAGGATCGAAGCGTGGAATTCTTCCTTGCGCAGGGCGTGGTAGATCTCGTTGTGGTCGAGTTCGATGTTCAACGGGGCAGCCGAACCACCATAAACAATGGCGGGAACGCGGCCCGCGCGGCGCAGGCGGCGGCTCGCACTCGAACCCTGGACGCTACGCGCAGTGGCAGTAAATTTCATGGAAAACTCCAAAAACAAAAAATGGCGAAGCGGACTTCACCGGTTAAAGACACGGCGCACAACAGGTGCGCCGTGTTGCTTGTGTCCTGCCGCGACCAGCAGGACACGAAAAACGATGCGGGGCTGACGTCAGTCGACGAACAGCGAGCTGACCGATTCCGCGTTCGAGATACGCAGGATGGTCTCGCCCAGCAGCGCGGCGCACGACAGCTGGCGGATCTTGCCGCTGGCCTGGCCTTGCTCGGAGAGCGGAATGGTGTCGGTGACGACCAGTTCGTCCAGTTCCGACGCCTCGATGCGGTCGATGGCGCCGCCCGACAGCACGGGGTGCGTGCAATAGGCGTAAACGGCGCCGGCGCCGCGGTCCTTCAGGGCCTGGGCCGCCTTGCACAGCGTGCCGGCGGTGTCGACCATGTCGTCCATGATGATGCAGGTGCGGCCGTCGACTTCACCGATGATGTTCATCACTTCCGACACGTTGGCGCGCGGACGACGCTTGTCGATGATGGCCAGGTCGGCTTCGAGCTGCTTGGCCAGCGCGCGGGCGCGCACCACGCCGCCGATGTCCGGGGACACGACGACCAGGTTCGAGAAATTGCGGCGCCAGATGTCGCCCAGCAAAATCGGACCGGCGTAGATGTTGTCCACGGGGATATCGAAGAAGCCCTGGATCTGGTCGGCGTGCAGGTCCATGGTCAGGACGCGGTCGACGCCAGCCACTTGCAGCATGTTGGCCACGACCTTGGCCGAGATCGCGACGCGCGCCGAGCGCGGGCGGCGGTCCTGGCGGGCGTAGCCGAAATAGGGAATCGCGGCGGTGATGCGGCCGGCCGAGGCGCGGCGCAGGGCATCGACCATCACCATGATTTCCATCAGGTTGTCATTGGTAGGCGCACAGGTGGGCTGCAGGACGAAGACGTCCTTGCCGCGCACGTTCTCGTTGATCTCGACCATCACCTCGCCGTCCGAGAAGCGACCGACGGTCATCTTGCCCAGGGACATGTCGAGGTGGTTGACTACGTCCACGGCCAGCCGAGTGTTGGCCGTGCCCGTGAAGATCATGAAGCTATCGTTTGCCATGATGGATGATGCGATGGTCGTTTCGAGACACTAACGAGGTGATGCGAGAACCTGCTGAAACCGGAAAATAAAAAAGCTGCTGAACCCGGGCCAGTGTCTTACAGGCGTGTTCAACAGCTTTGTTATGTATTCGGTTGGCTGGGGAGGAAGGATTCGAACCTTCGCATGCCGGAATCAAAATCCGGTGCCTTAACCAGCTTGGCGACTCCCCAACTATCTTGCAATCCAATTCCGCAACGGATGTTCAGTCAACCCAGGACATGCCTGCACTAACCGGAACCGTGGATGCGTTGTGCTGTCTGTGTCATCTGCGTTTTTGCAGTTTGCTTCAACAGCGCCGCGCATTGTAGCGGTAATTTCCGTTTTCGCCAAAACGGCCTCCGACAGCTCGGAAAATTCGGCGTATAGACACGCGCCAGATCCCGACATGCGAACTTGGGTTCCCGTGTTTTTCAACACGCCCTGCTCTGCAAGCCACCGCGATGCCCTGAGAACCTCAGGATAAAGTCGGTAGACCACCGGCTCCAAATCATTTTTCCCGAAGGAAAATGTAGGCGAAGCAAGAAAGTCCGCTATTGTGATGTAAGAAGAATCCCTTGTCAAATCGGGTGCGGAAAAAATTCCAACGGTCGGCACGCTCGCGTCCGGCTGCGCCACCAGATAGGCCCGCGCCGGCAGGTCCAGCGCGGTCAGTTTCTCGCCCACGCCCTCGGCGAAAGCGGACTGGCCGAATACGAACACCGGCACGTCGGCGCCCAGCGGCAGGGCCAGTGCCATCAGTTCTCGCCGCGACAGCCCGGTGCCCCACAAGCGGTTCAATGCGATCAGCACGGTGGCCGCGTCGCTCGAACCGCCACCCAGGCCGCCGCCCTGCGGAATGCGCTTTTCCAGCGCGATCTGCGCGCCCTGGCGCGTGCCGGTGGCCTGTTGCAGGGCGCGGGCGGCGCGCAAGGTCAGGTCGTCGTCTTCGGACACGCCCGCCAATTCCGTGGCGCGGCTGATGACGCCATCGGCGCGCGCCTCGAAGTGCAGCGTGTCACACAGGTCGATGAAGCGAAAGGCCGTCTGCAGCAGGTGGTAGCCGTCGGGACGGCGGCCCACCACGTGCAGGAACAGGTTCACCTTGGCGGGCGCGGGTACGTCGTAGAGGGTCACGGCGGATCGGGAAAAAGGACGGATGCGTCGATTTTAGCGACCCGCCCGGGGTGGCGAGCGCCGGGACGCCATGACAGGGCCGCTGGCGTCCCGGGGGACCGGCGGGAGACCGATCCTATCGTCCGCAAGGAACGGCGCCACGGGAATGGGTCCCGGCTTGCCCGGACCTGGACGCCGCCCTCGGATGCGGATCAGGCGATCTGCGGCGCGACGCGGCCGGCCAGGCGTTCGGCCGGGGCCTCGATCACCTGCCCTTCCGGCAGCTTGAACACCGCCACGGCGCCCGCCAGCTGGCGCGCCTGCTCTTCGAGCGCACCGGCCGCGGCGGCGGCCTGCTCCACCAGCGCCGCGTTCTGCTGGGTCACGCCGTCCATCTGCGTCACGGCGCGGTTGACCTGGTCGATGCCGGTGGCCTGTTCCTCCGACGCGGCCGAGATCTCGCCCATCAGGCTGGTCACGCGCTGCACCGAATCGACGATCTCGCGCATGGTGGCGCCGGCGGTTTCCACTTGCTCGGAACCGACGCCGACCTTCTGCGCCGAGTCCTCGATGAGCTGCTTGATTTCCTTGGCGGCGGCGGCGCTGCGCTGGGCCAGCGTGCGCACCTCGCTGGCGACCACGGCAAAGCCCTTGCCCTGCTCGCCGGCGCGCGCGGCCTCGACTGCGGCATTGAGCGCCAGGATGTTGGTCTGGAAGGCAATGCCGTCGATCACGCCGACGATGTCGGAAATACGCGACGAGCTGCCCTGGATGGCGCGCATGGTCTCGACCACGCTGGAGACGGCCTCGCCGCCGCGCTGCGCCACGGCGGCCGAGGCGGCCACCATGCGGTTGGCTTCGCGCGCGGTGTCGGCGTTCTGCTTCACCGTGGTCGCCAGCTCTTCCATGCTGGCGGCGGTTTCCTCGAGCGAGGCGGCCTGCTCTTCGGTGCGGCTGGACAGGTCGGCATTGCCGGACGAGATCTCGCGCGCGCCGACGTTGATCTCATCCACCCCGCGGCGCACCGTGGACACCGTGCGCACCAGGCTGTCCTGCATGGCGCGCAGGGCACCCAGCAGCGCGCCGATCTCATTGCGGCCGCGATCGGCCACGCGGCGCGTCAGGTCGCCCTCGGCGATGCGGCGGAAGATGTCGCCGGCTTCCAGCAGCGGCCGCACGATCATGCGGCGGATCAGCACGTGCGCGCCCACCGCCATCAACAGCCCCAGCACCAGGATGCCGGCCAGCAGCGAACTGAAGATGGTGTGGAACAGCGAGATCTCGTCCATCACCTCCTGCCCGGTGGTCTCGGCGCGACGCATGAAGGCGTCGCGCTCGGACACCAGCAGCTCCTGCACCTGCTGCGTGCCCTGCTTGAAGTAGGCGTCCATGTCACCGGCCTCGAGCACCTTGCCGACGTTCTGCAGGTTGTTGCTGAGATTGCCGTAGGCCTCGATCAGGTCCTTGGACTCGGCTTTCTCCTGCGCCGACAAACCGCCGGCAAAGCCCTGGAAGGCCCGGTCGCCCGCGGCAATGCGCTGGCGCGCCAGGCGCAGTGCGGTGGTGTCGCTGGCGTTGCCCTGCGCCACCCGGGTGGCATAACGGCTCAGGTCGGTGCGCGCCGCCACCAGGGACAACGCGGCCGTGTTCACGGCGTTGACCTGCTGCGAGGAAAGGCGATAGAGCTGGCCGACGTCCTGGTTGGTCTGCCGCAGGGCGACGAAACCCATGCCGCCCACCAGCAGCTGGAAAGTGAAAAACACCGCGATGATCCCCAAAAGCATCGTCGCGATCCGCGTATTCCTGAACATTGGCATTCTCCGTAAAAAAGCGGCGGCGCGATCCGCGGCCACCGGCCTTGCATGCCGCGCGCGGGGGTCGTGCGCACGGGTGTCGGAAGAATTATTCAGGTTAAACAGAATCTATCAATCAGTAACAAAGTCGATTTTGCAACGCTGATTTGCTGATTGAAGCGGGGCGGACGTGCTACAGCCAGACGACACAACGGCCCCGCAGGGCCGTCGAGGAAGTCACGAAGCGGTAGCAATCAGGGCTGGTTGACGACCAGGCGCACCATGATGCGGCGCCCCGGCTCCTGGCGCTCCAGCACCAGCATCTGCGGGCCGAGCGTGTCGTAGCGCGACAGCCGCGCGCGCCAGCCGCCCTGCTCGAAGGCCACGGGGCGGCCCAGGTCGTCGTTGGACACATCGGTGGCCTCGGGCTGGCCCGGCAGCTTGCCGCGCAGCCAGTCGCGCATGCCGGATACCGGCATGCTGCTGCCCAGGGCGTCTTCGGCCAGGGCATCGGGGTTGTCGGCCACCAGGCGGGTGCCGTCGGCCTTGGTCAGGCTGGCCGCGCCGGGCTGGCCTTCGACCCGCGCCTCGGTCGAGCCGAGCGGATTGGTCAGGTCGAGCACGTAGCGGCGGCCATCGTCCGACCAGGAAAAGCCGCCTTGCACGGCGCTCTGCTTGCCGTTTTCCTCGTTGACCGTGATGGCGAAGCGTCCGATGCGCGAGAACGCGTCGGGCGAGGCGCCCTCAATGGGCTTGGGCGTGGTGGTGCAGGCCGCCAGCACGAACGCCAGCATGGCCAGCAGCGCCCAGCGCATCCATTCCAGCCCGGGGCCGCGCGACGCTACCGTCACAGGCTGACTCCCAGGCGCTTGATGACGTCAAGCACGGTCCTGTTCTTGGGATCCTTCTGCACCGCGGCGCGCAACAACTCGACCGCCTGGTCGCGTTTGCCCTGGGTCCAGAGCACTTCGGCCAGGTGGGCCGCGATGTCGGCCTCGGGCCGCACGCTGTAGGCGCGCCGCAGGTAGTCGGCGGCGGCGATCTGGTCGCCCATGCGGAATTTGACCCAGCCCATGCTGTCCAGGATGAACGGATCGTTGGGCGAAAGTTCCAGCGCCTGCGTGATCAGGTCCAGCGCCTCGGGCAGGCGCTGGTTGTGGTCGGCCAGCGTGTAGCCCAGTGCGTTGTAGGCGTGGGCATGCTCGGGATCCAGCGCGATGACCTGGCGCAGCATGCGCTCGAGGTCGGCCAGGCGGTCCTGGCGTTCGTACAGCATGGCCAATTCGTACTTGATCTCGACGGTATCGGGCAGCGCCTGGTCGGCCGCTTCCAGCACCGAGACGGCCTGGCCGACGCGGTCGGCGTCGCGCAGGATCTGCGCCTTGGTCAGCACGCCCAGCGTGCGCTCTTCCTCGTCCTGGGGCGCGGCGGCATCGACCATCTTGATGGCGTCATCGATACGGCCGGACTTGGCGCGCAGGGCGGCCTGGCGCATGCGGGCCGAGAAGCGCAGCGACGGGTCGTCGATGCGGCCGAGTTCGGCGATGGCTTCGTCGTACTGGCCCTGGTCTTCGGCGATGCGCGACAGCAGCACGTGGGCATCGGCCGCGGCGGCGCCGGCGTCGGTGGCGCCCGGCACGATGGCGCGCTGGCGCTGGTTCTGCACGTCCAGGTACTGCTGCAGCAGGGTCTTGGCCTGCGGCAATTGGCCGGCCTTGTAGGCCAGTTGGGCCTGCATGAAGAGCAGGTCGAAGTCTTCCGGCGAGCGCCGCGACATAGCCTGCAGTTCGGCGAGGGCGCCGTTGTAGTCGCCGGCATCGGCCATCTGGCCGGCCAGCATCAGGCGCACCTTGCGGGCGTTGGGATTGCGGGCGATATAGGCCTGGGCCTCGGCCTGCGCGCGCTGCGGATCGACCTTGGCGCCGTACTCCAGCACGCGCTGGGCGGCGGGCTCGGACCTGGGATCGGCGGCCAGCGCGGCGCGAGCCTCCTGGGCGGCGCGCGGGTAGTCGCCGGCGGCCGAGGCCACGTCGGCCAGCGCCAGATGGGCGGCGGGCAGCTTGCGCACGCTGTCGCTCAGGGATTCGTCCAGGATGCGCAACGCCAGGCGGCGGTCGTTCAGGCGGCTCAGCACCGCCAGGGCCTGGCCGATGGCGGCCGGCTTGTCGCGCGAGGCCTCGATGCGGTTGCGCAGCGCCTGCGACAGGCCCTTGGTCTGGCCGTTGGCCGCGGCCAGCGCCAGTTCAGTGGAGCTGGCTTCAAGATCGTTCGGCGACAGACGGGCCCAGACACGGGCCGCGTCCAGCGCGCCGGGCAGGTTGCCGCCGGCCAGCTGGAATTCCAGGCCGCGGCGCGCCAGGCGGGGATCGCCGGTGTCGCGCGCCAGGCCGACCATGGTGTTGGCGGCGGTGCCGTACATGCCGCGCTGGGCGGCGATTTCCGAAGCCAGCACGCGGTAGAAGATGTCGGCGGTCAGCGACACGTAGGGCAGCTGGCCGGGACGCAGGCGGATCACCTCGGTTTCAGGCTGGCGGTTCTGGGGCGCCATGCGGGGGCCGGTCGCATCCCGCGTCCGGCTGTCGGCGGCCTGGGCTTGAGGGGCCAGGGTGGAGGCCAACGCAAGCGCCAGCGCGGCAATCCCGATATTCATTTGTTTGAAAGACGACTTCACGCGGCCCGTCCGGTTGGTGGCACAATCTTCGTACACGCAATTGATGATCTTACACTGGCTCATGCCGGAACTGCCTGAAGTTGAAACCACGCGTCGCGGAATCGACGCCGTCATCACCGGCCGCCCGCTCACGCGGCTGGTCGTCCATGAGTCCCGGATGCGCTGGCCCATCCCGGCCGAACTGCCCGCCCTGGTTGGCGGCCACACGGTGCGCGAATGCGGCCGCCGCGGCAAGTACCTGCTGCTGCGCTTCGACCACGGCACCCAGATCGTGCACCTGGGCATGTCCGGTTCGCTGCGCAGCGTGGCGCCCGGTGAATTCCTGCGCAAGCACGACCACGTCGAATGGATCTTCGACCAGGCGGTGCTGCGCCTGCACGACCCGCGCCGCTTCGGCGCGGTGTTGTGGCATCCCGATGCGGACGGACCGGTCGAAAACCACCCCCTGCTGGCCAAGCTCGGCATCGAGCCATTCGACCCGCGCTTCGACGGCGCCTGGCTGCACCATCACTTCAAGAACCACGGCGCCGCGATCAAGCAAGTGCTGCTGGCCGGCATGGCGGTGGTGGGTGTGGGCAATATCTATGCCTCCGAAAGCCTGTTCCGCGCGCGCATCAATCCCAAGACCCCGGCCAACAAGCTGTCGCGCGCCCGCTGCGACCGCCTGGCGGACATGGTGCGCGCCACCCTGGCCGACGCCCTGACCTCCGGCGGCAGCACCCTGCGCGACTACGTCGGCGCCACCGGCGAGCCGGGCGCCTATTTCGAGATCCACGCCGCGGTCTATGAACGCGCCGGCCAGCCCTGCCGGGTCTGCGGCACGCCGATCAAGCGCATCGTCCAGGGCCAGCGGGCCACCTACTACTGCCCGAAGTGCCAGAAGACCTGAGCGCCCCCGCCTGACTTCTGTCTAAGTCCCTGGGGCCTCCTTTGGTCCGAAAGGTTCCCATCCGGGCCGCCCTGCGCGGCCCGGATGCATTTGGGCAGCCACGGAAATCCAAGGGAAATCCCTGCCAAAAAGGGTTAATTCGTTTATAGCAAACGTATTGCACAACAACTAACGCCACGCTATAGTCCGTCCACACACCCTATTCCTATAAAAGTGGAAGGAGCCTCCATGAGCAAGCAATTCGCTTCGCACGCCGACCTGAGCGACAAGGTCGTGTCGTTCGAAAAGCTGTCCGACAACGCCTACGCCTACACCGCCGAAGGCGATCCCAACACCGGCGTGATCATCGGCGACGAGGCCGTCATGGTGGTCGACACCCAGGCCACCCCGGTCATGGCGCAGGACGTCATCCGCCGCATCCGCGAAGTCACCGACAAGCCGATCAAGTACATCCTGCTGTCGCACTACCACGCGGTGCGCGTGTTCGGCGCCTCGGCCTACAACGCCCAGGAAATCCTGGCCAGCCGCGACACCTACGACCTGATCGCCGAACGCGGCGAGCAGGACAAGGCCAGCGAAATCGGCCGTTTCCCGCGCCTGTTCCGCAACGCCGAATCGATTCCTCCCGGCCTGGTCTGGCCCACCATGACGTTCAAAGGTGAGATGACCGTCAACCTGGGCAACCTCGAGGTCAAGCTGCTGCAGGTCGGCCGCGGCCACACCAAGGGCGACACCATCGCCTGGCTGCCCGAGCAGAAGATCCTGTTCGCCGGCGACCTGGTCGAATACCAGTCCACCCCCTACTGCGGCGACGCCTACTTCCGCGACTGGCCCAGCACGCTGGACGCGCTGTCGGGCTTCGAGGCCGAAAAGATGGTGCCCGGCCGCGGCCCGGCGCTCAAGAACGCCACCGAAGTGCGCCAGGGCCTGGCCGGCACGCGCGCCTTCCTGACCGACCTGTACGGCGCGGTCAACCGCGGCGTGGCCGAGGGCAAGGACCTGAAGACGATCTATCGCGAGGTCTACGACTTCATGAAGCCGCGCTACAGCGACTGGGTCATCTTCGACCACTGCATGCCGTTCGACGTGTCGCGCGCCTATGACGAGGCCACCGGCCACGTCCATCCGCGCATCTGGACCGACAAGCGCGACCTGGAAATGTGGGCGCAGCTGGAGGGCTGATCCCGCGCGGCCGGCGCGCCGGCCGCTGTTCCACAGATCGAAACGGCTGCACGCAATCCGCCACCGAAGTCGGCCGGCGACGCGCGCAGCCGCGCATAAAAACAAAATGACCCACACAGGAGACAACCGTGGGAGACATCGACTTTCAGGCGATGGAGTTCGCCTATGAAAAACACGCCGACCAGGCCGCCGCGACGCAGGCGCGCCATCCCGTGGTGGTGGTGGGCGCCGGCCCGGTCGGCCTGACCACGGCGCTGGACCTGGCGCGCCAGGGCGTGCGGGTGGTGGTGCTGGACGACGACTACCGCCTGTCCACCGGCTCGCGCGCCATCTGCTTTTCCAAGCGCACCCTGGAAATCTGGGACCGCCTCGGCGTCGGCCAGCGCATGGTCGACAAGGGCGTGTCGTGGAACGTGGGCAAGGTCTTCTTCCGCGACCAGGAAGTGTGGCGCTTCGACCTGCTGCCGGAACCCGGCCACCGCCGCCCCGCCTTCATCAACCTGCAGCAGTACTACGCCGAAGGCTACCTGTACGAGCAGGCGCGCCAGGAACCGAACATCGACCTGCGCTGGAAGAACAAGGTGGTGGGCCTGGAACAGGCCGGCGACGGCGTGGTGCTGTCGATCGACACCCCCGAAGGCGGCTACGCGCTGCGCGCCGATTGGCTGGTGGCCTGTGACGGCGCGCGCTCGCCGGTGCGCAAGCTGATCGGCCAGGAAAGCCATGGCCGCATCTTCCGCGACCGCTTCCTGATCGCCGACGTCAAGATGAAGGCCGACTTCCCGGCCGAGCGCTGGTTCTGGTTCGACCCGCCCTTCCACCCGAATCAATCCGTGCTGCTGCACATGCAGCCCGACAATGTCTGGCGCATCGACTTCCAGCTGGGCTGGAACGCCGACCCGGTCGAGGCCGTCAAGCCCGAGAACGTGCTGCCGCGCATCCGCGCCCTGCTCGGCCCGGACGCGCAGTTCGACCTGGAATGGGTCAGCGTCTACACCTTCGCCTGCGAACGCATGGACAAGTTCCGCCACGGCCGCGTGGTGTTCGCCGGCGACTCGGCGCACCGCGTCTCGCCGTTCGGCGCGCGCGGCGCCAACAGCGGCGTGCAGGACGCCGAGAACCTGGCCTGGAAACTGCGCCTGGTGCTGGCCGGCCAGGCGCCCGAGACGTTGATCGACAGCTACGCCGCCGAACGCGAGCACGCCGCCGACGAGAACGTCCTGAATTCCTCGCGCGCCACCGACTTCATCACCCCCAAGAGCGACATCAGCCGCAGCTTCCGCAATGCGGTGCTGAACCTGGCCCGCACCCATGCGTTCGCGCGCACGCTGGTCAACAGCGGTCGCCTGTCGCTGCCGGCCACCTACGCCGATTCGCCGCTGAACACGCCGGATACCGACGCCTTCTCCGGCCGCATGCGGCCCGGCGCGGTGGCGCTGGATGCGC
Source organism: Achromobacter xylosoxidans (assembly GCF_001457475.1). Taxonomy (NCBI): domain Bacteria; kingdom Pseudomonadati; phylum Pseudomonadota; class Betaproteobacteria; order Burkholderiales; family Alcaligenaceae; genus Achromobacter; species Achromobacter xylosoxidans. The sequence continues at coordinate 5,876,064 of NZ_LN831029.1, forward strand.
CGGTGCAGGGTCCGGGCGATTCGCCGTGGTGGCTGTCGCAACTGGACGCCGGTTTCACGCTGGCCTATTTCTGCGGCGACGCCCCGCCCGACGCGCAGACGCTGCAGGCCCTGCGGGCGCTGCGACTGGCGGCGGTGCCGGTCAAGCCCGTGCTGGTCGCGGGTCCGGGTTGCGATACCGCGGGCTGGCCGTCCGACCTGGCGGCGGTGGTCGACACCGAAGGCCTGCTGGCCCAGCGCTATGACGCGCTGTCGGGCACCGCCTACCTGATCCGCCCCGACCAGCACATCGCCGCGCGCTGGCGCGCCTTCCAGCCCGACGCGGTGGCGTCGGCCGTCAACCGCGCCATCGGCCGCGCCTGAAGAACCCGGAGGCCTTTTCCATGCTGAACACCGAAACCAACCTGGCCGCGCCGGACGACTTCTACGAAGCGCTGATCGAGGCGCATCGCGATTTGAGCAACGAGCAGAGCCAGGAACTGAACGCCGCGCTGATCCTGCTGCTGGCCAACCACCTGGGCGACATGGCGGTGCTGCGCGAGGCGCTGGCGCAGGCCCGCGCGTCGGTCACGCCGGCGTCGAACCCACCGCAAACGCATTGACGATCAGGGCGCGCAACCACTGGTTGCCGCCATCGCGGTCGTAGCGGCGCTGCCAGTACATATTGGTCTGCAGCGCCGGCACCTTCACCGGCGGCGTCATGTAGCGCAGACCGAATGGCTGGGCGGCGCTGGCCGCCAGTTTTTCGGGCACGGTCGCCAGCAGGTCGGTGGCGCTGACGATATACGGAACCGCCGAAAAATGCGGCACGCTGAAGTGCTCGGCGAGCGGCACGCCGGCCCGTTCCATGGACTGGTTGACCTGCCCGTAGGGCGCCGCGCGCGACACGATCAGGTGACGCTCGGCGCGGAACGCCTTCAGCCCCATGCCCTGGTGGGCGCTGGGATGCGCCTGGCGAAACAGCGTGGCGTAGCCCTGCCGGAACAGCATGCGCTGCAAGGTGCCCGCCCCCATCTCGTCGAATGCGCCGATGGCCAGGTCGACCCGCCCCGCCTCCATTTCCCGCGGCAGATCGGGGCCCTGCACCCGCACCGAGTCGATGCGCACCTGTGGCGCCACCTGCACGCACACTTCCATCAGCCGCGGCATGAAGTGGATCTCGCCGACATCGGTCATGGCCACGCGAAAGCGCCGCGTGCTGGTGGCGGCATCGAACGCGTCCTGGTCCTGCAAGGCCTGCGACAGCATCGCCAGCGCCTCGCTCACCGGGCCGGCCAGGCGCTGCGCGCGCGGCGTGGGCAACATGCCCTGCGCGGTGCGCACGAACAGCTCGTCGCCAAACGCCAGCCGCAGCCGGCGCAGGGCGTTGCTGACCGCTGGCTGCGACAGGTCCAGGCGCCGCGCCACGGCGGACAGGTTGCGGTCCTCCAGCAGGTGCTGGAACAGGATCAGCAGGTTCAGGTCGACGTCGCGCAAGTCCGCCATCAGGCACCCCTACTATTCACGAAATTTATAGTTGGTATTTTTGCATTCCCGTAGCCATAGTGGGGGATTTTTCCGACAATGGCATATCGGCACCGGAAATCCGCTCCGGCGCGCCAGGACCAAGACCGCGCGGCCACGCATCGCGCGCCACCCCAGGAGGATTCCATGGAACTGCACTACCAGACCGGTTTCGGCAACGACTGTGCCACCGAAGCCCTGCCCGGCGCGCTGCCCCTGGGCCGCAATTCGCCCCAGCAATGCCCCTATGGCCTGTACGCCGAGCAGTTATCCGGCACCGCCTTCACCGCGCCGCGCAGCGAGAACCGCCGCTCCTGGCTCTACCGCATCCGCCCGGGCGCGCAGCACAAGCCGTTCGAGCCGTTTGCCGGCGTCAAGGGCTGGGAAAGCGCGTTCGGCCACGGCCCGGTCACGCCCAACCAGCTGCGCTGGAGCCCCTTGCCCATTCCCACCGTGCCCACCGACTTCATCGAAGGCGTGAAGACCTGGGGCGGCAACGGCGGCCCCGATGAACAAAGCGGCGTCGGCATCCACCTGTATGCCGCCAACCGCTCGATGCAGGGCCGCTATTTCTACAACGCCGACGGCGAGCTGCTGTTGGTGCCGCAGCAGGGCCGCCTGCGCCTGGCCACCGAACTGGGCCTGATCGACCTGGAGCCGCTGGAGATCGCCGTGATCCCGCGCGGCGTGCGCTTCAGCGTGCAACTGCTGGACGACAGCGCGCGCGGCTACATGCTGGAGAACTTCGGCGCCGCGCTGCGCCTGCCCGAACTGGGCCCGATCGGCTCGAACTGCCTGGCCAATGCCCGCGACTTCAAGACGCCGGTGGCCTGGTACGAAGACGTGGAAGGCGACTTCGAACTGATCGCCAAGTTCACCGGCGGCTTCTGGCGCGCCGCGATCGGCCATTCGCCGCTGGACGTGGTCGCCTGGCACGGCACGCACGCGCCGTACAAGTACGACCTGCGCCACTTCAACACCATCGGCTCGATCAGCTACGACCATCCGGACCCGTCGATCTTCACGGTGCTGACCGCCCCGTCCGATACCCCGGGCACGGCCAACATGGACTTCGCCATCTTCCCGCCGCGCATCCTGGCAATGGAAAACACCTTCCGTCCGCCCTGGTTCCACCGCAACGTCGCCAGCGAATTCATGGGCCTGATCCAGGGCGTGTACGACGCCAAGGCCGACGGCTTCGCCCCCGGCGGCGCCAGCCTGCACAACTGCATGAGCGGCCATGGCCCCGACGCCGAGACCTTCGAGAAGGCCTCGCGCGCCGACACCAGCAGCGCGCACTACATCCGCGACACCATGGCCTTCATGTTCGAAACGCGGCGCGTGATCCGCCCGACGGCGCAGGCGCTGGCCTCGGTAGAATTGCAGGGCGACTATTACCGGTGCTGGCAGGGCCTGCAGAAGCATTTCGATCCCGCCAAGGCGTGACCGGCCTTTCCGCCGTCACGCCCGCCCACGGCGATGCGCGCAAGCGCATCGCCGTTTGGCTTTGGATTTTTCCGGCGCCCGCCGCGCCCTTACAAACACATTGAACGAGACACTCCCCCATGACCACCGCCATCAACGAAACCCACGACCCGTCCCTCAAGAGCTGGGTCGCCAGCGCCAACACCGGCACCTCTGACTTCCCGGTGCAGAACCTGCCCTACGCCGCGTTCCGCCGCAAGGGCTCGCAGGAATCGTTCCGCCCCGGCGTGGCCATCGGCGACCAGATCGTCGACCTGGCCGCGCTGGCCGCCGCCAAGCCCTTCGAAGGCGCGGCCGCCGAGGCGCTGGCCGCCTGCCAGGGCGATAGCCTGAACGCGCTGATGGCCCTGGGCCATGCCCACTGGAGCGCACTGCGCCTGGCGCTCTCGCGCGCGCTGCGTGAAGGCGCCGCGCTGCGCGCCACGGTCGAGCCGCTGCTGGTGGCCCAGGCCGACGCCGAATACACCACGCCCGCCCGCATCGGCGACTACACCGACTTCTACATCTCGGTGCATCACGCCACCGCCATCGGCAAGCAGTTCCGACCCGACAATCCCCTGCTGCCGAACTACAAGTGGGTGCCTATCGGCTACCACGGCCGCGCCTCCAGCATCGGCGTGGACCAGAAGTTCCCGCGTCCGGTCGGCCAGACCCGCCCCGCCAACGAAGGCGAGACGCCGCAGTTCGGCCCGTGCGCGCGGCTGGACTACGAACTTGAACTGGGCATCTTCGTCGGCACCGGCAACGCCCAGGGCGAACGCATCAAGCTGGCGGACGCCGATGCGCACGTGTTCGGCCTGTGCATCCTGAACGACTGGTCGGCGCGCGACATCCAGGCCTGGGAATACCAGCCGCTGGGCCCGTTCCTGTCCAAGAATTTCGCCTCGACCATCTCGCCGTGGATCGTCACCATGGAAGCGCTGGAGCCGTTCCGCACGCAGTGGAACCGCGGGCCGTCCGAGCCGCAGCCGCTGCCGTACCTGGCCTCCGACGCCAACCGTGCCAAGGGCGCCTACGACGTGCAGATGGAAGTGCTGCTGACCACCGAACAATCGCGCGCCGGCAAGCAGGCGCCGGCCCGCCTGTCGCGCAGCAATTTCCGCGATGCCTACTGGAACGTGGCGCAGCTGATCACGCACCACACGGTGAACGGCTGCAATCTGCAACCGGGCGACATGCTCGGCACCGGCACGCTGTCGGGCCCGCAACCGTCGGAAGCCGGTTCTCTGCTGGAACTGAACCACGGCGGCAAGCAACCGATCGAGCTGCCCTGGGGCGAGAAGCGCACCTTCCTGCAGGATGGCGACCAGGTCATCATCCGCGCCGAATGCGTCAAGGCGGGCTATCCGCGCATCGGTTTCGGCGAATGCTCGGGCACGGTGCTGCCGGCGCGGGTCTGAACGACGTCCGTCAGGATCGGGGCGTGGCGGCCGCATCGGTCGTCAACGCCTCGATCTCGTCATCCTTGGCCTGCCACTGCCGGCCCAGCCAGTGGTGGAATTCGGTGCGGAAGGCCTTGTCGCGGCTGTAGTCGCCTTCGCAGAAGGCCGGCGGCACCGGCACCTGGCGCATGCGCACCCGCACCGTGCCCATGCGGCCGCAGGCCATGTCCCAGAAGCTGGGCACACCCGCCGGATAGGCGATGGTGACATCGATCATCGAACGAAAACGCGTGCCCATCGCGTTCAGCGACACCGCCAGCCCGCCCGCCTTGGGCTTGAGCAGGTGACGATACGGGGCTCCCTGCGCGTCGCGCTTGGCCGGCGAAAAGCGCGTGCCCTCGGCAAACACCATCACGCTGGTCGGCACCAGCGAGAATTTCTGGCAGGCGCGGCGCGCGGTTTCCTGGTCCTGGCGTCCCAGGGCGGGATTGCGGCGCAGGTCGGCCTTGCCGTGGCGCTTCATGAAGGGAAAATCCAGCGCCCACCACGCCAGCCCGATCACCGGCACGTAGATGAGCTGCTGCTTGAGGAAGAACTTCAGCAGCGGAATGCGGCGGTTCAACGCGCCCTGCAACACGAAGATGTCGACCCAGGACTGGTGGTTGCAGTTGACCAGGTACCAGTCCGCGTAGCGCAGGCCGGTATTGCCGCGCACATCCCAGGGCGCGCGCTGGATGCGCGTGAACCAGGCGGTGTTGACGCTGATCCAGGCCGTGGCGATGCCGTTGAGGATGGGGTCGATGCGGCGCCTGGCCGCCGCGAACGGCAGCGCCAGTTTCAGCAGCGCCATGGGAAACAGCAGCAGGCACCAGAACAGCGTGCTGGCGCCGATCAGGAGCGTGCTGAACACGCCGGTCAGCCAGGCCAGGCGGCCGCGCGGCACGGGCCAACCGCGCCAGCGCGCGGCCGGGGCGGACGCGGGCGCGTCGCTTGCGTCAGCGACAGGGGGCCGGATCGGGCCGGCCAGCGGATCGGGAAAAGTCATGAACGCGAGTGTGCGAGGACTGCCCGGGGGCCGGTTTGAGCGGGATCAAACCGGCCCCAGGCCCGGACGGGGTGAAGTCAAGGCAGGCGGTATTTTTCTTCGCGATAGACCCAACTGGCCCACAACGCGTGCGCCAGCGCTTCCTTGGTCAGGGCGTCATCCGCGGGTTCGACCGGATCGTAGGTCTCGTCCTGCCCGACCGGCGCGGCGCGGTAGCGGAATTCGCGCGGCGCCTTGGACGGTTCCAGCACCAGCAGCTTGTCCCCTCGCAGGTAGCCGAAGTTGTCGGCGTACTGCATCAGCGCGCGGTTGGGATCGCGTTGCGTCAGGTCGGCGCCCAGCATCGGATTGATGTTGTCCAGTCCGATCAGCGACAGCAGCGTGGGCGCCATGTCGATCTGGCTGACGATGCGCTCGTCCTGGCGCGGCGCGATGCCCGCGCCCAGGATCAGGGCCGGGATCTGGAAGTGCCGCACCGGCACCGGGATCGAGCCGTAGACGCGGGAATCGTGGTCCGCGATCACCAGGAACACGGTGTTGTCCCAGTACGGAGCCTTGTGCGCCTTGTCGAAGAACTGGCCCAGCGCCCAATCGGCGTAGCGCACGGTGTTGTCGACGCTGGCCGGATCGCCCACCGGCTGGATGCGGCCCGCCGGGTACTCCCACGGCGAATGGTTGCTGACCGAGAACGCCAGCGTGAACACCGGCTTGTCGCCGTCGGCGCGCAGCAGGCGGTCGACCTGGGTGAACATGTCCTCGTCGGACGCCCCCCACGAGCCTTCGAACACCGGGTTCTCGAACTTCGGGCGATCGACGATCTCGTCAAAGCCATTGCCCAGGAAGAAGGCGCGCATGTTGTCGAAGTGCGACTCGCCGCCATAGACAAAGCGCGAATGGTAGCCATGCTTGCCCAGCACCTGCGCCAGGGTGAAGAAGCCCGTCTGCGAGCGCGGCAGCTTGACCACGGCGTCGGCCACGCTGGGCAGGAAGCCCGCGGTGACCGCCTCGATGCCGCGCACCGAGCGCGTGCCGGTGGCGTAGGCGCGATGGAACATCCAGCCTTCCTTGCCAAGCCGGTCGATGTTGGGCGTCAAGTCCTTGCCGCCCAGGCTGCCGACATATTGCGCGCCCAGGCTTTCCTGCAGGATGATCACCAGGTTGAGCGGCTTGTCGCGGCGCACCGTGGCCTTCTGCTCGTGCAGGCTGGGGTAGCGCGGATCCAGCGGCGCCCCCGTCAGGCCGGCCTTGTCGCGCACGATGGCGTTCATCTCGTCCACCGGCATCTTCGGATACATCGCGGCCGACGAGCGTTCGTCGCGCATGCGGTAGGCGGCATCGAACACGCTGTAGAGCGAGTTCAGGGCCAGCGAATTGACCATCGCGTCCGAGCTGAACGCGACCTTGGCCGGATTGATGGGGCGATGCTCCAGCGTGCCGCGCGCGCCCAGCACCACCAGCGCCAGGATCGCCAGCGACGCCAGCGGCCGCTTCCACCACGCCAGGAAGGGATCGCGCACGCGCACCGGGAACAGCTTGACCGCCAGCCAGGCCGCCACCAGCAGCACCACCAGCGCGGTGAACAGCACGCCCTTGTAGCCCTGCCACAGCATCGAACCGACTTCCTTCGGATTGAGCAGGTAGATGAAGTACAGGCGGTTCGGGCGCGTGTCGTATTCGGCGATGAACTGCGGCGTGGAGACTTCCAGCAGCACGTACAGCATCCACCAGACGCGGAACCACCAGGCGGTGACGCGCGCCGCCCACGGGAGGTGCCCCAGCCACGGCGAGAACACCGCCGGCAGCGCGATCACCATGGACAGCAGGCAGACGTCGATGCGCAGGCCGCCCAGCAGCACCGGCCACAGGCCGCCGGCCGCCTGGACCCGGTCCCACATCCACCAGGACAGGCCAAGGCGGCTGAGCGTCAGCAGCGCCAGCACGGCCAGGATGAAGCGCAGTGTCAGCCGGCGCATGCGGCGGCCCTCCGACTACCAACGAAACCCCGCGCCGTTGCCGCGCCACGCTTACCGAGCCAAACCATGCCTTGCCATCCGGTGATTGAAAACGGCCAAGATTAACGCGGATCGACGCGCCGCAGCGCCGCCGGCTGGAGTCGCGATGTCGAATAGGAGGCCGATGACAACCCTGTCATGTCGTACGACATCTCATTTCCTCAGCATCCGACGTGGCGGCCGCGCGGGCCTATTGCACCCGGCGCAGGCGCTCGCGGCTGTTGCTCAGGTGGGTGCGCATCGCGGCGCGGGCGCCTTCGGCATCCTGGCGCATGATGGCGCTGTAGATGTCTTCGTGCTCCAGGTTGACGCGCGACAGGTAGGCGGCACGGTCCTCGTGCGCGAACTTGGCCGAATTGATGCGGGTGCGGGGGATGATGGCCGAACCCAGGTGCGACATGAGATCGGCGAAATAACGGTTGTCGGTGGCCTGCGACACCAGCAGGTGGAACTGGAAGTCCGGCGTGATGGTGTCGCCGCCGCTGTCCAGCGCGGCCTTGAAAGCGTCCAGCGCGCGGCGCATCTCGGCCAGCTGGGCCTCGCTGCGGCGCACGGCGGCCAGGCCGGCGGCCTCGCTTTCCAGGCAGATGCGCAGTTCCAGCAGCACCAGCACATCGCGCACCGTGGCGATGTCGGCCGGGTCGACGCGAAAATCGCCGCCACCGCTGGGTTCGAGCGCGTAGGTGCCCACGCCATGATGGGTTTCGACCAGGCCCGAGGCCTGCAGCCGCGACAGCGCTTCGCGCACCACGGTGCGGCTGACGCCGAACTGCCGCATGATCTCGGATTCGGTGGGCAGCTTGTCGCCGGGGCGGATGTCGCCGCCGCGGATGCGTTCGGAAATGTTTTCCACCAGGCCTTGCGCCAGGTTCCGTGGACGACGCTGCGGCAGCACGGGGGTATCGACAGGAGCGTTCATCAGGGATTATCCGGAAGCGGTTGCGTGGCGCTTGACTGCAAAAATTCGTGCTTATTATACTTTGGACAAGTTGTACGATAACGTACCAGGCAAGTCCACCCCAACGAGCGTTGCGCCATGAGCCTAGCTGTCGACCGCATGCCTGCCTCCCCCCGTTGTCATCGCTTATTGTTGACCGGCGCCGCTGGCAACCTGGGCCGGGTACTGCGACCGCGCCTGAAGGCCTGCGCCGACGTGCTGCGGGTTTCCGACGTCGCGGCCATGGCGCCCGCCGCCCCCGGCGAGGAAGTCGTGCCCTGCGACCTGGCCGACCCCGCCGCCGTCTCCGAGCTGGTGCGCGGCGCCGACGCCATTGTGCACCTGGGCGGCGTTTCCGTGGAGCGTTCTTTCGAGGAAATCCTGCCGGCCAATATCCAGGGGGTCTACCACGTCTACGAAGCCGCCCGCGTCCATGGCGTGCGGCGCGTGGTGTTCGCCAGCTCCAACCACGTCATCGGCTTCTATGAACAGGGCGCCCGGCTGGACGCCGACGCGCCGTTGCGGCCCGATGGCTACTACGGCCTGAGCAAGGCCTACGGCGAGAACCTGTCGCGCTTCTACTACGACCGCTACGGCATCGAGACGGTCTGCCTGCGCATCGGCTCGTCGTTTCCCGAGCCCAAGGATCGCCGCATGATGGTCACCTGGCTCAGCTACGACGACCTGACCGACCTGGTGGTGCGATCGCTGTTCACGCCGAACGTCGGTCACCTGATCGCCTATGGCGCCTCGGCCAACCGCGACAGCTGGTGGGACAACCACCGCGCCGCCGCGCTGGGTTTCGCGCCCAAGGATTCCTCCGAAGCCTTTCGCGCGCAGGTCGAGGCGCAAGCGCCCCTGCCCGCCGACGATCCCGCCGGACGCTTCCAGGGCGGCGCCTTCGTCAAGGCCGGCCCCTTCCCCTTTCCCCCGCGCTGATTTCGTCCCCGGCCCATCATGGCGACCCACGCTGAACGCATCGGAACCCTGCTCTGCGGCGTGGGCGAAAGCCCGGTGTGGCGCGCCGCCGACCAGGCGTTCCACTGGACCGACATCCCCGGCCGCGCGCTGTGGCGCTGGACGCCCGCGAGCGGCCGGCTCGATCACTGGACGTTGCCGCAGATGGCCGGCTGCATCGCCCCGCGCGGGGACGGCTGGCTGCTGGCGATGGAGGACGGCCTGTATGAATGCGGGCCGCTGGTGGCCGGCCAGGCCTGCCAGCCGCGGCCGCTGGCCCCGGTGCGTCACGACGCGCCCGGCATGCGCTTCAACGACGGTCGCTGCGACCGCCAGGGCCGCTTCCTGGCCGGCACCATGGTCATGGACATGGGCCTGGCGCGCAACGCCGGCAAGCTCTACCGGCACGGTCCCGGCGAGGCACTGGAGGCCATCGTCGACGACCTGATCGTGCCCAACGGCCTGGCCTTCAGTCCGGACGGCAAGACCATGTACCTGTCCGACTCGCACCCGTCGCGGCAGGTGGTCTGGGCCTTCGACTACGACATCGACGGCGGCCCGCTCCGCAACCGCCGCGTCTTCATCCCGAGACTGCCGGCCGGCCGGCCCGATGGCGCCGCGGTCGACGCCGACGGCTGCTACTGGATCTGCGGCAACGAGGCCGGCCGCATCTACCGCTACACGCCGGACGGCCGCCTTGACCGCAGCCTGGAGGTGCCGGCCGCCCGCGTCGCCATGTGCGCGTTCGGCGGCCCCGACCTGGACCTGCTGCTGGTCACTTCGATCCGCCCCGCCGATGCCGCCCCCGATTCCATCGCCGGCGCCGTCTTCATCCTGCGCCCCGGCGCGCGGGGCCTGGAGGAAACCGCAAGCGCCGGTTAGCACCCGACCGTGGCGCCCCAAGCGCCCACGCACGAGTAGTAAGCAGGTCCGTACACATCGAAGAGCTTCGGGGCCGCAACGGCCCTCAACGAAACGCCGTACTCCCAACCGGAGGTAGACATGTTGCGCCCGACCCTGACCCGCGCCATCCTGGCCGCGGCCGCCTTGCTGACGCTGATTCCCGCCACCCATGCCGCCGAGCTGCGTTCGGCGGACATCCATCCCGACGATTACCCCACCGTGCAGGCCGTGCGCCAGTTCGGCGAGCTGGTCAAGCAGCGCACCAACGGCCGCATCACCGTCAAGGTGTATGCGGGCGGCGCGCTCGGCAACGAAGACGACTCGATCGAACAGGTGAAGCTGGGCGCGCTGGCCATGGCGCGCGTCTCCAGCGCCGCCATGCACAACATCTGCCAGACCACGCGCGTGCCATCGCTGCCGTTCCTGTTCCGCTCGAAAGAGCATCTGCACAAGGTGCTGGACAGCGAGATCGGCGAACGGATCCTGAAGTCCTGCGAGTCGGCCGGCTTCGTCGGCCTGGCCTGGTACGACAGCGGCTCGCGCTCGATGTACACGCGCAACAAGCCGATCAAGACACTGGCCGACGCCAAGGGCATGAAGATCCGGGTGCAGCAGTCGGACCTGTCGGTGGCGATGGTGGAAGCCATGGGCGGCAACGCCACGCCGATGCCGATGGGCGAGGTCTACACCTCGCTCAAGACCGGGCTGGTGGACGCGGCCGAGAACAACTACCCCAGCTACGAAAGCGCGCATCACTACGAGGTCGCCAAGTACTACGCGCTGACCGAGCACACCATGACGCCGGAAATACTGATCTTTTCCAAGCGCCAATGGGACAAGCTGTCGGCCGAGGACCAGAAGGTCCTGCGCGAGGCCGCGCGCGAGTCGGTGCCGTACATGCGCAAGCTGTGGGACGAGCGCGAGCAGAAGTCGCGCGCCGTGGTCGAGAAGGCCGGCTCGCAGATCGTCGAGGTGGACAAGGCCTCGTTCCAGGCGGCGATGAAACCGGTGTACGACCGCTTCGTCACCACGCCCGACATGAAAGACCTGGTCGCCAAGATCCAGGCCGTCCAATAAGGAATCCACATGTTGGCTACCTCCACCAATGACCCGGATGTCGCGGCGGGGGGCCGGGCGCATGCCCTGGCTGCCCCGCTGGACGCCTACACCCGGGGCTGCGCCCGGCTGGCGCGGCTGTGCATGTGGACCAGCGTGTTCGGCCTGGTCTGCCTGATCGTCGCGGTATCGCTGCAGATCTTCGGCCGCCATGTGTTGAACAGCACCCCCACCTGGGCCGAGAGCCTGGCGCTGCTGCTGGTGCTGTACGTCACCATGCTCGGCGCCGCCGTCGGCGTGCGCGATGCCGGCCACATCGGCTTCGAATCGCTGGTCGACGCCTTGCCGGTGGCCGGCCAGCGGCGCCTGAAGATCTTCATCCACCTGCTGGTGCTGCTGTTCGGCGCGCTGATGGCGTGGAACTGCGCCCTGCTGGCCGAATCCGTGTGGGCCTACAAGATTCCCAACCTGGGTATTTCCAACGGCTGGAAGTACGTGCCCGCGGCCCTGTCCGGCGTGCTGATCGCGCTGTTCTCGGTCGAGCACGTCATCGCCCTGTTGCGCAACCAAAAGGTGGTACCGGCATGGCGCTGACCCTACTCTCCTTCACCTTCATGGGTTTCCTGGTGATCGGCGTGCCGGTGGCGTTCGCCATCGGGCTGTCGTCGATCACCGCGATCATGTACGAGGACCTGCCGCTGGCGGTGGCCTTCCAGCAGATGACCTCGGGCATGAACGCGTTTTCGTTCCTGGCCATCCCGTTCTTCATCTTCACCGGCGAGCTGATGCTGTACGGCGGCATCGCCGACCGCATCGTGGCGTTCGCCAAATCGCTGGTGGGCCACGTGCGCGGCGGCCTTGGCATGTCCAACGTGGTGGCCTGCACGCTGTTCGGCGGCGTGTCCGGATCGCCGGTGGCGGACGTCTCGGCGATGGGTTCGGTGATGATCCCGATGATGAAGCGCGAGGGCTACCACGCCGACTACGCGGTCAACGTCACCACCCACGCGGCGCTGGTGGGCGCGCTGATGCCGACCAGCCACAACATCATCATCTACACCCTGGCGGCGGGCGGCAAGGTGTCGATCGCGGCGCTGATCGCGGCCGGCGTGGTGCCGGCGCTGATCCTGACGCTGTGCAACCTGGCCGCGGCGTATTTCGTGGCGCGCAGCCGCGGCTATCCGGCCGGCACGTTTCCCGGCTGGCACATCGTGGCGCGCTCGCTGGTGGCCGCCCTGCCGGGGCTGTTCGTGGTGGTGCTGATCATCGTCGGCATCCTGAGCGGTGTCTTCACGGCCACGGAATCGGCCGCGGTGGCCGTGCTGTACGCGCTGGCGCTGACGATCTTCGTCTACCGCTCGCTGACCTGGGACCAGTTCGTGCGCGCCGCCAGCAAGGCGGTCAAGACGACCGGCGTGGTGCTGCTGCTGATCGGTATTTCGGCCACCTTCGGCTATCTGATCAGTTTCTACGGCGTGGCCGAGAAGACCGGCGCGCTGATGGCCTCGATCTCCACCAGCCCGTGGGCGATCTTCCTGATGGTCAACATCATCCTGTTCGTGCTGGGCACTTTCCTGGACATGGCGGCGACCATCCTGATCTGCACGCCCATCTTCCTGCCGATCTGCATGCAGTACGGCATGGGGCCGGTGCAGTTCGGCATGGTGATGCTGCTGAACTGCGCGCTGGGCCTGAACACGCCGCCGGTGGGCACCACCCAGTTCGTGGGCTGCGCCATCGGCGGAGTCTCGGTCGGCACGGTGATGCGGACCATCTGGCCGTTCTACGGCGCGTTGCTGGCCGCGCTGGCGCTGGTCACCTACGTGCCGGCGTTCTCGCTATGGCTGCCAGGCCTGCTGCTCAATTGAGCAATCGATACGGAGGCGGGGCGACCGCCCGTCCCGTGCAGCACCGGCCAAAAGAACAGCGCGGCCAGCAGCCACATCAGGGCGGCCGACCACAGCGTCTGGCTGAGGAAGTGCGCGCCCTGCAGGATGCGCACGGCTGAAAACGCCAGCCCGGCGGCGATGCCCGCCGCCAGCCCCCACCAGCGCCAACCCGGCCGCCCGACGGCCCAGCCGGCGAAATACAGGGCCAGCAGCGAATAGCCGGCGCCGGCATGGCCGCTGGGCAGCGCGCCGCCGGCCTTGCCACGATCCCAGGTCCACCACGACTGCGGATAGGGGGTGTAGCCGCCCAGCGTGTCCAGGTCGTAGGGCCGCGGCAGCGTGGTGTAGTGCTTGAGCTGGGTGATGGCCAGCTGCCCCGCCATACAGGTCAATGCCAACGCCAGCGCCGGCCCGCGCAGGGAGCGCCAGGCGGGAATGCGATAGCTGGCCGCCGCGACGGCAATGGCCCCCAGCCCGATGCCGATCGGCAGGGCCAGCACCATGCGGTGGCCGATCAGTTCCAGCCAGCGGTTGGTGTGCAACGGGAAATCGTCCAACGCCGGGTTGAACAGGGCGCGCGCGATGGCCAGGTCCCACCCCGACGCATTGGCCCACCAGGCCAGGCACGCCAGGAACAACGTCACGCCCAGCACGTGCGTGGCCAGGTAGGCGGCGGGCGTCGGCCGGGTGGCCGCGGGAGGGGACAGGGACGACATGTGGGACGCGATGGAGGGCGCTCGGCCGAAGCGGACAGCTTAGGCGGCCGATAGTCGAAAATTCGTCAAATTCCGCCCACCGGGGGGAGCCTCGCCCCCGGCGTTGCGCCCCGACTACGCCGTCGCGTCCGCCGCGTTCAGGCGCAGGCTGAAGCGCGTGCCCCGTTGGGGGCCTTCGCGGGAAGAATCCACGGTCAAGGTCCAGCCCTGCATGTCGCAGACCCGCTTGGCGATGGCCAGCCCCAGGCCACGCGCGGTTTCGTCCCGGCCCGCGGCGGCCGAATCCCGCAGCCGCCCGCTGTAGTAGCGGCGGAACAGGAAGGGCAGGTCGCCGGCGTCGATGCCCTTGCCATCGTCGCCCAGCTGCAACACGCCATCCTCGCCCAGGCTGGCGGTCAGCGTGGCGGGCGCGGCATGTTCGATGGCGTTGCGCACCAGGTTGCGCAGCACCGTCAGCAAGGCATAACGGTCCAGAACGCGGATGTGCTCGGGCGGGATGCGGTTGTCGAAACGCAGCTGGGCCACGCCGGCCTGGGATTCGTAGCCGCGCCAGGCGTCCTGCATGCAGTCGGCCAGGTCGACCGGCTCCGGCGGACGCATCTGGTCGCGAGCCATGGCGCGCGCGCTTTCAAGACAGACGATGACGTCGTCGACGTTGTCCATGACCCGTGTCAGCCGCTGGCGCTGGTCCGCGGTCAGGTCCTGGGTCAGAAGCATCAGCTCGCTGTCGGAGCGGATCGCCGCCAGCGGGGTGCGGACTTCGTGGCTGAGGTTGCCGGCGAACTCGCGTTCGCGCGCGATCGAGCGGTCGACCTGGTTCTGCACCCGGTTGAAGGCCTCGATCAGCCGGCCGGCCTCGTCGTCGCGCGTCACCGCCAGGTCGGGCGAGCCGGGCGCCCAGGTCGAGAGCCGGTCGGTCAGGTCCAGCAAGGGGCCCACCGCCACCGCCGCCACGCGCCGCGACAGGGCATACGCGCCCACCACGCAGATCGCCCCCACGCCCAGCACGATCAACCCGAAATCGTGCACCCGTTCCTCATTGTCGGTGGCGTCGTACAGCAGGTAGACCTTGCCCGTGCCGGTCTCGGCCACCATCACGTGCCAGGTATAGGCTCCGGGCTCGATCAGGTGCAGGCCGTTGTCCAGGCCGCGTATCTCCTCGGGCATGCCGGCCGGGGCCTCGCCGTCGGCGCTGAGCCAGGCGCGCATGGAGCCGCCCAGCTCACGGGCGCCGTGGCGCGGCAGGAACTGGTCGCTGGTGCGCGCGTGCTGCACCAGGCGGTCCATTTCGGTATTGAGGATGTCGTTGACCAGGTCGTCCTCCATCTGGTCGAACGTCAGGTAGGCGAGCAACGCCAGCGCCGTCACGAACAAGGCCACGGTGCCGGTCAGCGCCCACACCACGCGTTGCGTGAGGGTGCCGCCCCCCGCGAAGCGGCTCATGCGGCGCTCCCGTCGGCGACCAGGCGCCAGCCCGTGCCATGCAGGGTTTCGATGCCGTCGAAGCCGGCGTCGGCCAGCGCGCGACGCAGCAGGTGCACCTGGCTGCGCAGCGCGTCGGAAGACGGCGGTTCGCTGCCCCACAACTGCGATTCCAGTTCCTCGCGCGAGACCACCCGCCCCGGGTCGCGCAGCAGCGCTTCCAGGATGAGGGTCGCCTTGCGCGTCAGGTGGACAGGCTTGCCGCCGATCGACGCCGTGCGGCTGCGGGTGTCGTAGGCCAGGTCGCCGAAAACACGCACCGTGTCCACGGTCGACCCCTTGGCGCGCTGGATCAGCGCGAGCAGGCGGGCCTCGACTTCCAGCAAGGCGAACGGCTTGGTCAGGTAGTCGTCGGCGCCGTGCGAGAAACCGGCCAGCTTGTCTTCCAGGCTGTCGCGCGCGGTCAACACCAGCACCGGCACCGGCAGACGCCTGTCGGCGCGCAGCGCGTGCAGCACCGCATGGCCGTCCATGCCAGGCAGGCCGATGTCCAGGATCACGGCGTCGAAACGCTGTTCCTCCAGGCGCTGCAGGCCGGCGGGGCCGCTATAGGCCACGTCCGGCAGGAATCCGCGGGCTTCCAGGAAGGTGTACAGGTTGCCGGCGATGATGTGATCGTCCTCGACGATCAGGATCCGCTGATTCGCGCCCGCCGCGGGACTGGCTGCCATATTCGCATCCCCATCGAAAGAAAGGTTGAACGCCCCGGTCAGGCCTGCAGCACCTTGCCCGGGTTCATCAGGCCGTGCGGATCCAGCGCGCGCTTGATCCGCCGCATCAGGGCCAGTTCGACCGCGCTCTTGTAACGCGGCAGTTCGTCGCGCTTGAGCTGGCCCACGCCGTGCTCGGCGCTGATGGAACCGGCGTGCGCGTGCACGCTGTCATGCACCACGCCGTAGATGTCGCTTTGCAGCGCCAGCAATTCGGTCTCGGTCTGGCCTGGCGCGTTGGCCACGTTGTAGTGCAGGTTGCCATCGCCCAGGTGGCCGAAGATCACGTGGCGCACGCCGGGAAAACGCGCCTGCAGCAGCGCATTGGTGTGGTGCACGAAGCCGGCGATGGCGGAAATCGGGATCGACACGTCGTGCTTGACCGACTTGCCCAGCTCGGCCTCGGCCAGCGGGATGCTTTCGCGCAGGTGCCACAGTGCCTTGCTCTGCGCGACGTTGGCGGCGATGGCCGCGTCGTTCACCAGGCCGGCCTCGATCGCCTCGCCCAGCACCGTCTCGAAGCGTTCGCGCGCATGCGTTTCGCTTTCGCTGTCCGACAGTTCCAGCAGCGCGAACCAGGGCGAGGCGGCGGAGTCGCCTTCGAACGGCAGGCGCTGCTGCGGGAACAGCCGCACCACGGCCTGCAGGCAATGGCCGCTCATCAATTCGAAGCCGGTCAGCGCGGCGCCGAAGCCGGCGCGGGCGCGTGACAGCAGCTCGACCGCGTTGTCTATGCTGTCCAGCGTCAGCAACGCGGTGCAGGAGGCCACCGGCCGCGGGAAAAGCTTGAGCGTGGCGGCGGTGATGACGCCCAGCGTGCCCTCGCTGCCGATATAGAGGTCGCGCAGATCGTAGCCGGTGTTGTCCTTGCGCAGGCCGCGCAGGCCGTTCCAGATCTCGCCCTCGGCGGTGACCACCTCGAGCCCCAGGGCCAGGTCGCGCGTGTTGCCGTAGCGCAGCACCTGGGTGCCGCCGGCGTTGGTGGCGAGGTTGCCGCCGATGGTGCAGCTGCCTTCGGCGGCAAGGCTGAGGGGGAACAGCCGGTCGGCGTCGGCCGCGGCCTGTTGCACCGCCTGCAGGATGCAGCCCGCTTCCACCGTGATGGTGTCGTTGTCGGTATCGAGCGCGCGGACGCGGTTCAGGCGGGCGGTCGACAGCACCACCGCGCTGCCCGAGTCATCCGGCGTGGCGCCGCCACAGAGGCCGGTATTGCCGCCCTGCGGCACTACCGGCACGCCATGGCCGGCGCACAGCTTGATGGCATCGGCCACCTCCTGCGTCGAACCGGGACGGATCACCGCCAACGCCACGCCACGATAGCGGCGGCGCCAGTCCAGCGCGAACGGCTCGGCATCGGCGCCGGTCAGCACATGGGACTCGCCCAGGAGGGATTGCAATTCGCTCAGCAAGGTCATAGGCGCCGCACGGTGGGGCGCGCCGGGCCGCGCCCGGGCGCAGTTCAAGGGAGGTGCGGACTATTGTAGAGGCAGCTCGGCCGCGCCGGTTGCGCTAGCGTGCTGTCCAACAGCACACTAGCCCACGGCCTGGTCCAGGCGCGTGCCGGTCAGGCCGGTGCAGTAGGCGCGCGAGGCGATGCGGTTCATCAGGAACGCGCGATCGACGCCGGCCGGACCCGGCATTTCGGACAGGGCGCGATAGGCGCGCCGCAAGGCTTCGCCGCGGGTGGCGCCGCAGACCAGCAGGTGCGTGCAAGGCATATGGCGGTCGGCGCAACCGTCGATGCGCACCTCCAGCGCGTGCGCCGCGACCGGTTCGAAGTCGGCCACCGCGGCGCCCGAACGCGGCCGCGATTCCGCAAGGATCACGCGGAACACCCCGGTGCGATCGTCCAGCGAAAAGGCCACCGTACCCATGCCCTGCCAGGCGCGATCCCGCGCCACGCTGGCCGCGATCGCGCGCAGGGCGCTCTCGACCGAGGCCGGCAGATGCGGAGCCGGACATTCGGCGATCAGCACGCGGGCATCGCGCCAGACACAGCGCTCCCAGGCCCGGCCGGTCGCCAGCTCGCCCTCGGGTGAGATGAATACGTGAATGTCGAGCCGGCGTTCCCGCCCGGCCGCCGGGCCGGCGAAGTCCGTGGGCGGCCTGCGCCTGGCGCCGCCCGATGACGTGACTGTGGATACTTTGGCTCTCATGGGCCCCTCCGGTCTTTCTGCTTGCCTGACTAGCGTATCACCTTCGGATGGCGAGCAAGTTCCATGCCAGCGGGATGCCCCTGCCGACGCCGGCTTCGGGCCCCATGCCAACGCACCGCCACGGCGCGCCGCCGCCGGCGCGGCGCACCAGGCTGGGGCGGGCGCGACGCAAGCCCCTGGACGCCCTACGCCACTGGCGGGATGATGCATCCGGCGCCGATAGGGGATAATCCCATTTTGCGCCCCATTTTGGCCGGCTCGTCCGCCGCCGGGGCATGCCAGCGCAACCCGTCACCCAAGGAGCCGTCGTGGCCGACAACTCGCAATTCCCCGCCGCCGTCTTCAAGGCCTATGACATCCGCGGCACCGTCCCCGACCTGATCGACGCCCGCTTTGCGCGAGCCCTGGGCGCGGCGCTGGCCGCGACCGCGCGCGAACAGGGCGTGCAGACACTGGTGGTGGGCCGTGATGGCCGTCTCAGCAGCGACATGCTGTCGCAGGCACTGCAGGAAGGCATGCTGGAAGGCGGCGTCGACACAGTCGATATCGGACAGGTTCCCACGCCCCTTGTGTATTTCGCCGCGCACACGCTGCAGACCGGCTCCGGCGTCGCCATCACGGGCAGCCACAATCCGCCCAAGTACAACGGCTTCAAGATGATGATGGGCGGACGCGCGCTGTATGGCGAAGACGTGCAGGCCCTGGCGCGCCGCATGAACGGCGGCACCGACGCGCCCGCGCCGCGCCCCGGGGTGCGGCGCGAACTGGACCTGGTGGCGGCCTATATCGCGCGGATCGCATCCGGGGTGAAACTGGCCCGCCCCATGAAGATCGCGGTCGACTGCGGCAACGGCGTGGCGGGTGCGATCGCGCCGCAATTGTTCCGCGCCCTGGGTTGCGAGGTCACGGAGCTGTTCTGCGAGGTCGACGGCACCTTTCCCAACCACCATCCCGATCCGGCCGAGCCCAAGAACCTGCAGGACCTGATCCGCTGCCTGGCCACCACCGACTGCGAACTGGGCCTGGCCTTCGACGGCGATGGCGACCGCCTCGGCGTGGTGACCAAATCCGGCCAGATCATCTGGCCCGACCGCCAGCTGGTGCTGTTCGCCCGCGATGTGCTCGAGCGCAACCCCGGCGCCACCATCATCTACGACGTCAAGTGCAGCCGCCACGTCGGCCTGTCGGTCGAAGCCGCGGGCGGCGAGCCGCTGATGTGGAAGACCGGCCACTCGCTGGTCAAGGCCAAGCTGGCCGAAACCGGCGCGCCGCTGGCCGGCGAGATGAGCGGCCACATCTTCTTCAAGGAGCGCTGGTACGGCTTTGACGACGGCCTGTACACCGGCGCCCGCCTGCTGGAAATCGTATCGCGCTTCAGCGATGCCGGCGCGCCCTTGGAGGCCCTGCCGCAGGACGTGTCCACGCCCGAGTTGAAGCTTGAAATGGAGGAAGGCCAGCCCTTCACGCTGGTGCAGGCGCTGCAGGAGCAGGGCCAGTTTCCCGGCGCCACGCGCGTGGTCACCATCGACGGCGTGCGCGCCGAGTATCCCGACGGCTTCGGCCTGGCGCGGCCGTCCAACACCACGCCAGTCGTGGTGCTGCGCTTCGAAGCGCAGACCGCCGAGGCATTGGCCCGCATCCAGGGCGATTTCCGGCGGGAACTGGCTAAACTGGCGCCCGACGCCACCCTGCCCTTCTAGATCGCCGATGTCTTTGCCCAATAGTCCAGCCTGGCGGCGCTTCGCCGCCGCGGCCAAATCCGCCGACCTGCGCGGCGAGCAACTGCGCCTGATCAACGCCCCCGGGTTGCGCCTGGACTTGAGCGCGCAGGCGTATTCCCCCGCGCTGCAAGAAGCGGCGGCCGCCTTGCTGGCACAACAGGGGTTCGATGCCGCGCGCGCGCGGCTGTTCGATGGCGGCGACGCCAACTGGACTGAACAACGCCCGGCCTGGCACACCGCCCTGCGCGCGCCGCAGCCGCCGGCCATGGTTGCGGCCGCCGTATTGGCCGAACGCGAGCGCGTGCGCCAATTCGTGCGCGATGCCGATGCCGCCAACCGCTACAGCTGCATCCTGCACCTGGGTATCGGCGGTAGCGACTGGGGGCCCCGCTTGATCACCCGCGCACTGCGCTACGGCGGGGCGCGTCGCGAGGTGCGCTTCGCCTCGAACGTCGACTCCCATTCGGTCGCCGACGCCATGAGCCGGCTGGATCCCCACGACACGCTGGTCATCGTCGCCTCCAAGTCCTTCACCACCACCGAGCCGCTGGCCAATGCCGAAGTCGCCATGAACTGGCTGCGCGACGCCGGCGTGGCCGATCCGATCAAGCAAGTGGTGGCGATCACCGCCAACGTCGAGGCCGCACTCAATCTGGGCATCTCGCCCGACCATATTTTCCAGATCTGGGACTGGGTCGGCGGCCGCTATTCGCTGTGGTCCGCCATCGGCCTGCCGGTCGCGCTGGCGATGGGCAACGATACCTTCGACCAGTTGCTGGCCGGCGCCGCCGCCATGGACGAACACTTCCGCCACGCCCCGCTGGCCGAAAACGCCCCGCTGCAACTGGCCTTGGCCGGCGTCGTCAACCGCAGCGTGCTGGGCTTCGACTCGCTGGTCATCTCGCCCTACGATTCGCGGCTTTACCACATCGTGCCCTGGGCCCAGCAACTCGAAATGGAATCGCTCGGCAAGGTCGCGACCGCCGACGGCAGCCCGGCGGGCGTGCCGACCGGCCCCGCCGTCTGGGGCATGTCGGGCACCGATTGCCAGCACACTTTCTTCCAGTGGCTGCACCAGGACACCGCCGGCGCGCCCGTCGATTTCATCCTGTGCGAGCAGCCCGACCACGCCTATGCGCGCCACCACGAACTGTTGATCGCCAATTGCCTGGCGCAGCGCGCGGCGCTGTTGCGCGGCAAGTCGTTCGACGAAGCGCTGGCCGAAACTTCCCGCACCGAAGCCGATCCGGCTCGCGCGCGGCTCCTGGCGCAGCACAAGGTGCACCCCGGCGGACGGCCATCCTCGCTGATCGTGCTGCCGCACCTCGAGGCCTACACCCTGGGCGCCCTGCTGGCGCTGTACGAGCACAAGGTATTCACGCAGGGCGTCATCTGGGGCATCAATCCGTTCGACCAATGGGGCGTCGAGTTCGGCAAGGCCCTGGCCAAGAACATCATCCGCGAACTGGACGCGCCGGCGCAGCAGGTGGCGCCGCAGGATCCGTCCACCCGCTTCTGGATCGACACGATCGCCCGGCGTTCCTGACGCCATCGGCACGCCGGGGGTGCCGCCGATGTGCCCGGGTGTGCCGTTGGCGAGTCGACGAAAACCGCCGGGCACGGTCCCGCCAGGGCCGCTCTGGACAGGATGCGGCGACGGGCGAATAATGGCCCGTCGTCCTACCCGGAGCGTCCCATGCGCATGCCTGTCCGCCGCACCGCACGATTCCTGGCCGCCCTCGCCTTGTGCGGCGCGGCCGGCGCACAGGCCGAGACCATCGCCACTGGCATGGTGGCCGCGGCCAACCCCCTGGCGGCCGCCGCCGGACTCGACGCCCTCAAGCGCGGCGGCAGCGTGGTGGACGCAGCCATCGCGGTACAGATGGTATTGACCGTGGTCGAGCCGCAATCGTCCGGATTGGGCGGCGGCACGCTGATGCTGGTGTGGGACCAGGACGGTGGCACCTTGTCCGCCCTGGACGGGCTGGCCGCGGCGCCGGCGCGCACCACCGCCAGCCTGCGCACCGACGTCGACGGCGCCACCCTGCCGCTCAAGGACGTGGCGCGCCTGGGCCGCCCGGTCGGCGTACCCGGCACCGTTCGCGTCATGGCGCTGGCGCACCAGCGCCACGGAAAACTGCCGTGGGCCAGCCTGTTCCAGGCTGGCATCCGCAGCGCCGAAGACGGCTTTCCGATGTCGCCCTACCTGCACGACAGCCTGCAACGGCTGCCGCAACTGGCCGAGAACCCCGCGATCCGCAATGTGTTCTATGACGCCCGCGGGCAGGTGCTGCCGGTCGGCGCAACGGTCCGCAATCCACTGCTGGCGGACGCGCTGCGCAAGGTCGCCGCCGATCCGGATGCAATCAACCATGGCGTGCTCACCGCCGATGTCCTGGCCGCCATCGGCGCGGGCAAGTATCCCAGCCTGATCCAGGCCGCCGACCTGGCGGCCTACCGCCCGGTCGAACGCACGCCGATCTGCGGCCCCTTCCTGTCCTGGAAGGTCTGCACCTTTCCGCCCCCCAGCTTCGGCGGTGTATCGGTGCTGCAGCAACTGGGCATGCTGGCCGCCCACCGCATCGACACACTGGCTCCCGGCTCCGCCGCCGCCGACCACCTGTTGATCGATACCGCGCGCATCGCCCGCGCCGACCGCCTGGCCTATATCGGCGACCCGGCACAGGTCAAGGCGCCGGTGCGCCAGCTGATCGCGCCCGGCTACGTGCGCGAACGCGCCGCCCTGCTATCCGGCAAGGCGGTCACGGGCCCGCGCCCGGGGGTGTTCGCCGGCGTGCCGGCGCCGGCCGGCGCCGACGCGCCGGGCACCACCGAAACCAGCCAGGTCGCTATCGTCGACGCGCGCGGCAATGCGTTGTCGATGACCACCACCATCAACCTGAACTTCGGCTCATGGCTGATGCCGCACGGTTTCTTCCTGAACAACGCCCTGACCAATTTCTCGTCGGCCCACGGCAAGGGCGCGCCCAACGCCATGGCGCCGAACAAGCGGCCAGTGACGTCGATGGCGCCCACCATGGTGTTCGATAGCGATGGCAGGCTGGCGCTGGTGACCGGATCGGCCGGCGGCGGCTATATCGTCGACTACATCGCCCAGGCCGTGGTCGGCATCCTGGCCTGGGGGCTGCGCCCCGCCGACGCGCTGGCGCTGCCGCACGTCGCCGGCAACAGCGGCCGCAGCCAGGTGGAAAAGGGCCGAGTGGCGACCGATACCATCGCGCGATTGGCCGCCCGCGGCCACAAGCTCGAGCAGGTCGACATGAAAAGCGGCGCCGCCGCGATACGCGTGACGCCGCAAGGCCTCGATGGCGCCGCCGATCCGCGCCGCGACGGCGCGGCCTTGGGCCATTGAGCCGGACTCAGGCGCTCAGCGTGTCATACAGGTCCACGTGGATACGGGCCACGCGCTCGATATTGAATTCGCGTTCGGCCAGCGCCCTGCCCGCCGCCCCCATGGCCTGGCGCTGCGTCGCATCGCCCGCCAACCGCGCGATGGCGTCGGCCAGCGCCTGCGGGTCGCGCACCGGCACCAGCAACCCGGTCTTGCCCGGGTCAATGGCATCGCGGCAGCCCGGCACGTCGGTCGTGACCACGGCCCGGCCGCAGGCAGCCGCTTCGATCAGCGATTTGGGCAACCCTTCGCGATAGGAAGGCAGCACCGCGATATGCGAGTCCGCGTACAGTTGCGGCACGTCGGCGCGTTCGCCCAGCGCCTGGACGCATCCTTCGCGCTGCCAGGCTTCGACCTCGGCCGGCGTGGCGGAAGCCGGATTGCCGGCATCCACGCCGCCCACCAGCCGCATCGTCACGGGCACGCCACGCTCGCGCAACAGGCGCGCGGCCTGCACGAATTCCTGCACGCCCTTGTCGCGCAACAAGCGCGCCACCATCGTCACCACCACCGGCGGCGCCGGCGGTTCGGGCAGCGCCCGGCACAAGTCCAGATCGACGCCGGCCCCGCGGATGAGCACCACCTGCTCATCGCGCACCGCGCCCAATGACTTGAGCAGATCGCGGTCAGCGCCATTCTGGAAGATCACCCGACTATTGCGATGGCCCAGCGCCAGGCGGTACAACCGCGCCACCACGGCGCGCACCAGGCGCATCTTCAACGAGTTCGACAGGAACACGAAGCCCAGCCCGGAAATCGCGGCCACCATGCCCGGCACACGCGCCAGCCGCGCGGCGATGCCGCCATACAGCACCGGCTTGATGGTCACCAGGTGCACTACCTGTGGCCGCAAGCGCCGGAACAGTCGCAGCAGCGCCAGCAAAGTGCCCAGTTCCTGCAACGGATGCTTGCCGCTGCGCGTCATCGGAATGGCATGATGGGTCATGCCCAGCGCCTCGATGTCGGCGACCGCGGGGCCATCCATCGTCGCCACGTGCACGTCGTATCCAGCGCGCTGCGCGGCCAGCGCCACGGGTACCCGGTGCGACATGAAGAACGCCGGGTTGTTGACCACGAACAGCAAACGACGGGCCGCGCTCATGCCGGGCCTCCGGAAAGGCGGCGCCACACCGCGGTATAGCTTTGCACCATGCGTCCCAGGTCGAAGTTCTCCAGCACCCGGGCGCGGCCCGCCTCGCCGGCGCGGCCCTGGCCGCGCGACGCCACGTCGCGCAGCGCGGTCTCGATGCCGCGCGCCAATGCCTCGGGCTGTTCGGGGGGCACCACCACACCGGTGTCTCCGATGATATAGGCGGCGTCGCCCACGTCGGTCGCCACGCAATAGACGCCGCAAGCCATGGCCTCGGCCACGACGTTGGGAAATCCTTCGGCGCAGCTCGACAGCACGTGCAGGTCCAGGCCATTCATCACGGCGGGCACCTCATCGCTGGGGCCGGCCAGCACCAGGCGTTCCCGCAGGCCGAGCTTGTCGACCAGCGCCATCAGCTCCGGATTGTCGGCCGTCATGCCGCGCCCCACCAGCACGCAGCGCAGCCCCGCGTCGCGTCCATCGCGCACCAGCGCGGCCACGGCGCGCAACAGATTGCCGTGGTCCTTCAAGGGATCCCAGCGCGCCACGCAGCCGATCACCGGCACATCGCCGTCCAGGCCCCATTGGGCGCGCACGCGCGCGCGCGCGGCCGCGTCGGGCGCATAGCGCGACAAGTCGTAGCCGTTCGGGATCACCACCATGCGGTCGCGGCGATAGCCCTTTGCGGCATGGCGCTCCGCCGCGTCCTGCGCCGCGCACACGATCGCGCCGGGCAGCACGCCCGACAGCAGCGCGCAGGCGCGCAGCACCATGCGGGCGGAGCGGCTGCTGCGCTCGAGGTGGGCGCCGGAATTGCGAATGCCCCAGGCGACGGCGCGCACGCCCGCCAGGCGGGCCGCCAGGCCGCCGATCAGGTCGGCGTGGTACATCCAGGTCTGCACCGCGCAAGGCCTGGCGCCGGCGATCAGGCGACGCAGGCCCATGAAGCCCCGCAGCGTGATGCGGCCGCGCGGCATGCCGAGCGTATGCACGGTGATGCCGGCGGCCCGCAGCCGCTCGCCATAGAGGCCGTCGTCGGTCAGCGACACCACGATGTGCTCGACGTCCTGTCCGGGGAAGGTGGCCAGCCGCCACAGCACGGATTCGGCGCCGCCCTGGCCCAGGCCGGTGATCACGTGCACGACGCGCAATGCGGCGGCGCTCATCGCCCTTCCCTCACGGCCTCGAACAACTGGTCCCATTCGGCCAGCACGCTGGCCAGCGCATAGCGCTGGCGCACTGCGTCGGCGCCGCGCTCGCCCAGCTGCCGGCGCAATCCCGCGTCGCCCAGCAGGCGGCGCAGCGCCTCGCGCAAGGCATCGCGATTGCCGGCCGGCACCAGCAGGGCGTCCTGGCCATCGCGCGTCATCTCGCGCGGACCGCTGGGGCAGTCGAAGGCGGCGCAGGGCAGGCCCAGCGCCATCGCTTCCAGGAGCACATTGGGAAAACCTTCCACCAGCGAACTGAGCACGAAGGCCTGGCCCTGAGCCAGTTCTTCCCAGGGCGCTTCGGTGCGGCCCGGCAGGCTGACCCGCTCGCGCAGCCCCAGGCGCTCGACCTGGCGTTCCAGCGCGCCGCGCTCGGGGCCTTCGCCCCAGATACGCAGGTTCCAATCCGGGAACTCGGGCGCCAGCTGCGCGAACACGTCGATCAACAGATCGAACTGCTTGTCCGTCACCAGCCGTCCCATCGCCAGCAAGGTGCGCGGCCCGGCGTCTTCACGCTGGACGACCCGCGGCGCATCCAGCAACGGCGCGGGCAGCGGATTGGGAATCACCGCCAGGCGCTTGATGCCCGGCACCTGCCGCGAGAACGGGCCGGCCGTATCGGCCGCCTGCACCGTGACCATGTCGGCGCGTGGATACAGCAGGCGGCGCAGCCTGCGCCAGACCGTGCCCGTGGTGGTCTCGGCCACCGGGTTGGTGCGCTCGCAGACGATCAAAGGGGCGCGCAGGCCGCGGGTGGCCAGAATGGCGGCCACGTTGACGTTGGTCAGGAACGACACCACCACGTCGGGCGCGGTATCGCGGATATGCCTGCGCAGGGCCAGCAGGCGCTTGAACGCGGCCATCGGCCCCGACACGCGCGTGCCCGCCAGGTCCGCCAGCCAGTCCAATTTGACCTTGTCCGACAGCGGGTAGAAGCAGGTGCCCTTGGACGAATAGGTCGGCGTCAGGGTGACGTCGTCACCGCGTTCGGCCCACGCGTTGACCAGCGTGGCGGCCACGCGCTCGGCGCCCCCGGCATGCATGGAACTGACCAGCATCAGTATCTTCATTCGTCAGCGACTCCCAACCGTTCCTCCCTGTTCAGCGCCCGCGCGATAGCGGTCCAGCCAGGCCTGCATCATCAGCACCCCCCACAGGTGGCTGTCCCAATTGCGATGTCCGGACACGTGCTCGCGCCACTTGCGCAGGATGGGCTCGGGCTCGAACCAGCCTTCCTGGCGCAGGCGTGCCGGGTCCAGCAGCGCTTCGGCCCAGTCGCGCAGCGGTCCGCGCAGCCAGGCCGCCAGCGGCACCGCAAAGCCGCGCTTGGGCCGGTCCACCAGCGCCTGCGGCACATGGCGGTACAGCACCTGCCGCAACAGCCACTTGCCGGTGGCGCCGCGCACCTTGTAGTGGTGCGGCAGGCTCCAGGCGAATTCATAGACGCGGTGATCGATCAACGGCACGCGGGTTTCCAGGCTCACCGCCATGGCGGCGCGATCGACCTTGACCAGGATGTCGTCCGGCAGGTAGGTCACGGTATCGAGCTTCATCATGGACTCGAAGGTGGACCCGCGCATCGCCCGCGCGAATTCGGACACCGGCTCCACGCCGCCCTTGACCACCCGGGCCGGATCCGACCAGTACGACACGAACAGGCGGTAGAAATCGCCGCGCGAGTCGGCGCGCAGCAGCTCGCCCAGCTTGCCGACCTTGCCGCGCCAGGCGCCGCGTCCCGGCAGATGGGTCGAGGCGCTGAGCAGCGCGCCGGCCGGCGTACGCAGCAGCGACGGAATGCGTTCGCACTTCTGCCACCAGTTGTTGACGCGGAAATAGCGCGAATAGCCGCCGAAGAGCTCATCGCCGCCGTCGCCGGACAAGGCCACCGTGACATGCTGGCGCGCCATGCGCGTCACCAGCGAGGTCGGGATCTGCGATGAATCGGCGAACGGCTCGTCGTACATGTCGGCCAGGCCGGGCACGACCGCCAGCGCATCTTCCGCGGTGACGTAAAGCTCGGTATGGTCGGTGCCCAGGTGCGTCGCAACCGCCTTGGCGTGTTGCGCCTCGTCGTAGCCCTTTTCATGGAAGCCGATGGCGAAGGTGCGCACCGGTTGCGAACTCTGGGCCTGCATCAGCGAGACGATGGTGGACGAATCGATGCCGCCCGACAGGAAGGCGCCCAGGGCCACGTCCGACAGCATCTGGCCGCCCACGGCCTTGGACAGCACGCCTTCCAGCGCATCGGTCGCCTGCGCGTCCGAGTCGAACGACAGCAACGATTGCGCCGCGGTATCGGCCGCTTCCCGCGCCGACCAGTACACGCGGGGCTCGGGCATGCGGCGGCTGCGGGTGTCATCGGCGGTGAACTCGATCCAGGTGCCCGGGGGCAGCTTGGCGATGCCTTCGTAGATGGATTGCGGCGCCGGAATGTAGTTGTGCCGCATGAACGACGCCAACGCGTTGCGGTTCAGGTTGCGACCGAATCCGGGAATCGGCGTCAGCCCCTTGAGTTCCGAGGCGAACACCAGCTCGGCGCCGGAATAACCGTAGTACAGCGGTTTTTCGCCCATGCGGTCGCGCGCCAGCACCAGTTTGCGCGAGGCGCGGTCCCACAGGGCGATGGCGAACATGCCGACCGCCGCTTGCAGCGTGGCTTCGATGCCCAGCGCGGTGAAGCCGGCCAGCAGCGTCTCGGTATCGGAATGGCCGCGCCAGGACGGCGCCAGGCCCGATGCCTCGAGCTGCTGGCGCATGTCCATGTGGTTGTAGATCTCGCCGTTGAACACCATGACGTAGCGGCCGCAGGCCGACACCATCGGCTGGTGGCCGGCCTCGGTCAGGTCCTGGATCGCCAGGCGCACGTGCGCCAGCGCCAGTTCGGCGCCGGTGTCTTCCCAGAAGCCATTGCTGTCCGGCCCGCGGTGGCGGATGCGGCGGCAGCTTTCCGCCAGCACTTGCGCCTTATCGCCCAGGGGGCCCCAAATTCCGACAATTCCACACATGATTTCAGGTTCTCGTGGTCACCGCAGCAACGGTGTGGCGCGCGGCCTAGCGGCCCGATCCGCGCACACCGTCAAAAAGTTCTTCCCATAGGCCCAGCACCCGCTCGGCGGAAAAGCGCTCGCGCACCGCCGTGGCCGCCTCGGCCATGCGCAGGCGGACGGCCTCGTCGCCCATCACCGCACCCAGCTCGCGGCACAGCGCGTCGACATCGCCGTTGGGCCGCACCAGCACGCCGTCCACCCCTTCGCGCACGATTTCGCGCGGCCCGGTATCGCAATCGAATGCCACCGCGGCCAGCCCGCTGGCCATCGATTCCAGCAGCGTATTGGACAGCCCCTCGAAGCGCGACGTCAGCACGTACAGGTCGGCGCTCTGGTACCAATCGCCCACGTTGCCCGCGCGCCCCGGCAGGCTGACCCGGTCCTGCAGGCCGGCCTCTCGCACCTGCGCTTGCAGCGCGCGGCGTTCGCCGCCCTCGCCCAGGATAACCAGATCCCAGTCCGGATGCGACGGGGCCAGCCGGGCATATGCCTGCAGCAGCAGGTCGAAGCCCTTGTCCGCGTGCAGCCGCCCCACCGCCAGCAGGCGCCGGCGGCCATCGTTCGAAGCCGGCGCCAGCACGGGTTCGCCCTTGGGCAACGGCCAATGCACCGGGTTGGGGATCACCGCCAGCCGCGATCCCGGCACATGCTGTTCGATCCATTGCGCGGTGCCGCGGGTCAGGGCCACCACGCGCGCGGCGCGGGGATAGGTCAGGCGGCGCAGGCGCTGCCAGAAGCCCGACAAAGTCTGCGACGGCGGATGGGTATGTTCCGTGGCGATGACGCGGCACGCCAGGCCGGTGGACGCCAGTACCGACAGCACGGACGCCGTGGTCATCATGCCCAGCACGATATCGGGCCGGAACGCCTTGATCACGCGCCGCAGCGCGCGCACCCGCTGCACATTGCTCCAGATGCCGCGCAGCCCGCCGCCCTCGCCCGCGGTATGCAGCACCTCGCGCCGCACCTTGGGGTGCAGCGTGTAGACATCGCCGTCGGCGCTCGCCTGCGTCACCACCATGACCTCGCGCCCCATGCCGGCCCAATGCGCGCTCAGGTCGGCGGCGACCCGTTCGGCGCCGCCGCCGTGCAGCGAATGGATGAACAGCAGCACGCGCAACGGGCGGCCGGAGTCGGAAGCGGCGGGCATTCAGTCGGCCTCTTTGGGTTCGGCGCGGCGCAGGGCCACCACCAGGTAGCAGGCATAGGACAGCACGTACATCAGGCTGGTGGCCAGCATGATGCCGGCGGCCCCCATCCGGGGCGCCAGGACGGTGTTGAGCGCCGCCTTCAGCGCAAAATTCCCGACCGCGATGGCGGCCATGATGCGATAGCGGTTCTGGCTGGCCAGCAGTTGCACCAGGATCAGAACGCCGAAATAGAACGGCAACTGCAGCAGGCCCCAGCGCAGCACGTGCGCCACGGCCTCGGTGTTCTCGGCGGTGAAGGCGCCACGCTGGAACAACACCGATACGCCCCACGGCGCCAGCACCCAGCCCACCGCCACCGCGGCGGCGCCCGCCGCCACCATCAGCACCGACCATTTCAGCGCCATGCCGCGCGCGCGCGCCGTGTCGCCGCGTGCCTGCACGTCGGCCAGCACCGGCAGCGCCGCGCGGCCCACCGACACCGCGCCGATGCCCAGCAACAGCGACAGCAGCCGGCTGGCGTAGCCCAGCGTGGCGTTGGCATTGGCGCCCAGGTTGGCGGCGGCGTATTGGTCCAGCGGGCCGACGAAGCTCATGGCCACCTGGCCGATCAGCATCACGCCGGCGGCGCTCATCAGTTCGGGCCAGTGCGGCGATTGCAGGGTCAGCCTGGGCGCGCCCCAGAAACCGCCGTCGGCGCGCGCCGCCAGCCAGGCCAGCCAAACGGTCTGGATCGCGTAGCCGACCAGCGTGCCCCACAGCAGCGGCCCGACGCTCTCGGCGCTGGCCGCCAGCATCACCCATGCCAAGGTGGCCACGGCCGGCACGCTGTCCAGCAAGGTATTGACGTGACGCTCGTGCGAGCGCAGCCGCGCGGCGCTGATGCCGGCGACGAGCAGCAACGCCGCCACCGGCGCGAAGGCCAGCAGCAGCTCGCCGGTCATCTCGCCGACGCGCGCCGACAGGCCTTGCCCCAGCGCGCCAAGCACGTGGGGCCAGGCGAACCAGGTCAGCGCGGCCAGCGCAACACCCCCCGCCGCCACCCAGCCCTGCAACTCACGGATGAACTGCTCGCGTTCGGCGTCCTCGGCGCGGCGCAGCCGCACCAGCACCGGAATCAGCACCACCGACAGCACGCCCACGATGGTGACCGGCAGCCAGGTGGCCATGGTCATCGTGAACTGGTAGGCGTCGACGGCGTCGCTGACGCCGTAGCGGTACGCCACCGCCATCTCCTTGATGGCGCCGGCGGCCTTGCCCAGCAGCAGGAACACCGCCACCCGGAACGCGCCTTTGAAGATGCGCTGGTGGTCCGGGTGGATGCTGCCGAGTTTGCGGATAAGTGCTTTCAAATCAACGCAGGAATTGCGTGTACCAGGGCATCGCCACTTCCAGGCCCTGCAGCACCGTGTGCGTGGGCTGGTAGCCCAGCAGGCGGCCGGCCTTGCTGACGTCCGCCTGCGAATGGCGCACGTCGCCGGCGCGGAAGTCGGCGTAGACCGGCTTCTTGGCATAAGCCACGCCCTGGTTGCCCAGCGCCTTCACGAGGAATTCGAACAGCTGGTTCAGGGTGCTGCGGCCGCTGACCGCCACGTTGTACACCTGGTTGCGGCCCTCGGCCGGCGCCATGGCGGCCAGGATGTTGGCCTGCACAGCGTTGTCGACGAAGCAGAAATCGCGGCTGGTCTCGCCATCGCCGTTGATGGTGACGTCCTCGCCCTGAATCATGGCGGCGGTCCACTTCGGGATCACGGCCGCATAGGCGCCGTTGGGATCCTGGCGCTTGCCGAACACGTTGAAATAGCGCAACCCCACGGTTTCGAAACCGTAGGAGCGCGCGAACACGTCGGCGTACAACTCATTGACGAACTTGGTCACGGCGTATGGCGAGAGCGGTTTGCCGATGTTCTCCTCAACCTTCGGCAAGGCCGGGTGGTCGCCGTAGGTCGAGCTGGAAGCCGCATACACGAATGACTTCACGCCGGCATCGCGCGCCGCCACCAGCATATTCAGAAAGCCGCCGATGTTCACCTCGTTGGTGGTGATCGGGTCCTTGAGCGAACGCGGCACCGAACCCAGGGCAGCCTGATGCAGCACGAAGTCCACGCCCTGCACCGCGCGGCGGCAGGCATCCAGGTCACGGATGTCCCCCTCGATGAAGGTCAGCCGCGCCCACTGCTCGGGCGTGACGGAGGCCTTCACTTCGTCCAGGTTGTGCTGATGGCCGGTGGCGAAGTTGTCCAGGCCGGTGACGGTCTGGTTCAACTTCAGCAGCGTTTCCAGCAGGTTGGAGCCGATGAAGCCGGCGCAGCCGGTCACCAGCCATTTGCGCGGCGCGGCGGCCAGTTCCTGGGTGACGGTCTCGAAGCGTGTAGTCATGCAACGTCCTCCTTACAGGCGCAGATCGGATTCGGCGGGCGACAACACGTACTTCAGGTCATAAAGAATGTGTTCCGGCTTGCCCAGCTTGCGGATGCCGGCGGCACCCAGGTCTGCGAATTGATGGTGCGCGACGCCCAGGATCACGGCGTCGTACTTGCCTTCCTCGAGTTTGGCGACCGGCGTGATGCCGTATTCGTGCACGGCTTCTTCCGCGTCGACCCAGGGATCGTATACGTCGACTTCAACGTTGTAGTCGCCCAATTCCTTGACGATGTCGACGATGCGGGTGTTGCGCAGGTCGGGGCAGTTTTCCTTGAACGCCAGGCCCATCACCAGCACGCGCGCGCCCTGCACGTGGATGCGGCGCTTGGTCATGGCCTTGACCAGCTGCGACACCACGTAGCCGCCCATCGAGTCGTTCAGGCGGCGGCCCGCCAGGATGATCTCGGGGTGGTAGCCGATCGACTGCGCCTTGTGCGTCAGGTAGTACGGATCGACGCCGATGCAGTGCCCGCCCACCAGGCCCGGGCGGAACGGCAGGAAGTTCCACTTGGTGCCGGCGGCCTGCAGCACCGCTTCGGTGTCGATGCCCATCTTGTTGAAGATCAGCGCCAGTTCGTTGATCAGGGCGATGTTGACGTCGCGCTGGGTGTTCTCGATCACCTTGGCCGCTTCGGCCACGCGGATGCTGGAGGCCTTGTGAGTGCCGGCGGTGATGATCTGCTTGTAGAGCTGGTCGACCAGTTCGGCCACTTCCGGCGTCGAACCCGAGGTGACCTTCTTGATGGTGCTGACGCGGTGAGCCTTGTCGCCCGGGTTGATACGCTCGGGACTGTAGCCGGCATAGAAATCGACGTTGAACTTCAGGCCCGACACGCGCTCCAGCACGGGCACGCAGTCTTCCTCGGTGGCGCCGGGGTAGACGGTCGATTCGTAGATGACGATGTCGCCGCGCTTGAGCACCGCGCCGATGGTCTCGCTGGCCTTGACCAGCGGCGTCAGGTCGGGCTGCTTGTATTCATCGATCGGCGTCGGCACGGTGACGATGAAGACGTTGGCCTGACCCAGCTCGGCGCGGTCGGCGGTATAGGTCAGTTGCTTGGCTTCGGCCAGTTCGGCGTCGCTGACTTCCAGCGTGTGATCGTGTCCGGCCTTCAGCGCCTCGATGCGGCGCGTGTTGATGTCGAAGCCGATGACCGAGCGCTTCTTGCCGAATTCCACCGCCAGCGGCAGGCCGACATAGCCCAGGCCGACGACTGCGAGTTTCACATCCTGAATACGCAACATAACTCTCCCTTTGCCGTAAGACGATTACGGCATTTTAAATATGGTCGGGGTGATGGATAACCGAGCCCCCGGCGGTGATCACCGGGGCGCCCAAAACTTAGTCTGCCCGCAGCACGGATGGCAGCAGCAGCCATCCCGGACGGCGCCAGGAGACCAGCCGCGCATACAGCCAGATGTAGACGCTGGCGAACACCACCAGGCTGGCGCTGAGCACCCAGGCGTTGTCCCACCAGATGGTGGCCGGCACCAGGCCGATCAGGGCCAGCACCCACATGTAGGGCGACGCCAGGGCGTTGCACAACGCCGGCACCGCGTGGCGACGGCCGCGGCTGAAGGTGACGCGCACCAGGCGGCGAAAGACCAGTTGGTGCAGGTGCAGGGCGTCCGGCTGGTCCACCGGCACGCCGCGCTTGAAGCGGCGGCGCCAGATGGAAAAGCCGGTTTCGAATACGGGGTAGAACAACACCGCCAACGCGTAGAACGGCGACACCGACGGATTGCGCACGACCAGCAGCACGGCCAGTTCAGCCAGCATGAAACCGAGGAAATACGCGCCCCCGTCGCCCAGGAAAACGCGCCCGAACGGGAAATTCCACACCAGGAAGCCGAGCGTCGCCGACGCCAGCGCCGCCGCGACCATGAAGATCGGCACATCGCCCACTTGCAGCGCCACCAGGCTGATGGACACCGCCATCAGCGTGGCGATCATGCCGGCCAGGCCGTTCATGCCGTCGACGATGTTCAGGGCATGGGTACAGCCACCCACGGCGAACATGGTGAAAATCAGGGAAACGGGCCAATACGACAGGACGTAGTCCACGGGCGCCATGCCGACCCGGCTGACGCCGCCCAGCAGCCACCAGGCGATCGCGGCCGACGCGAAGGCGGCCAGCAGGCGCTTGCTCGCGCCGATATCCTTGGTGATGTCTTCGAGCAGGCCCGCCACGAATACGGGCAACGCCGACACGAACAAGGCCGGCCACAGCCAGGTCAGGGTCATGTTGTCGGGGCCGAGCACCAACAGGCCCATGAGCGTGCCCGCCAGCACGGCCAGTCCGCCCACGCGGGGCGTGGCGCGAGAGTGATTCGCTTGCGGTTTGTTCAGATCGCTGTCGCCGGTGAAGGCGCCATGCCAGCGCTCCGACGCCACGATGAGTCCCCCCACCATGAACGCGACCACGCAAATGTACAGCCAGGTCACTGGGTCACCTCGGGTTGGTCTATCGAGACAGGCCCGCCATTATCAATGGCAGGTGTAACGCCCATATATGGGAGGGATAAGGAAGTGCAATTCACCGGGACAGAACGTAACGTCCGCGCTCCGGACCCGTGCACAAGCCAAACCCCGTTATGACGGGGCCGGGCAGTAACGCGACCGCAGACGCGCGGAAAGACCGAATTCATGAATCGATTGTAGAGCTTTCCGCCTCGACACACGCGAAATATCCAAGGGAAAACACGGAGACGATGGTGAAGCGATTTCCGCGGGTTACGGCCACCCGCCGGCGGGATCACTCGCCGAGGCCCCGAACAAAAAAGGGACAGTTCAAATGCGCTCAAAAAAAAGCCCGAGATCGTGAGATCTCGGGCTAAATCCACCAAAGGAGGAGGGTGGAGGAGACAACCGTGGCATGTTGGGAGCGTTTCGCTCGCCGCGCTGTCGGGGTTTGCACCGCGCCGACTGCGTTTCAACATCCGATGAGATGCATAGTATCGGTTTTTTTTGTGCGTTGCAAGAATTTTTTTAGAGCCGCCGCGTTGTCCGATGTTGCGTTGCATTTTTGCCGCAACGTCCCGCCCTCCTCCCCGGAAAGCCGCACCCGGCAATGCGTTGCAAAAATGGAGGGTTATTGCCGAACGGGTTAACCCCTTGCGGAATTACCCTAGCCACGATCGGGTTATCCCGCCCTATGATTTGCACCGGAAAGGTGCATGCGGCACCAATATGCGGCAAATATTGCGCACTGCAACATTCTGATGCCGGGCCTTGCCGGCCCTGCGCGGGCAGCCCTAGATTCGGTATGCGGTGGTGGTCATGACCTTGGACATGGCGCGCATGGCGGCCTTGACCGGTCCGGGCAGCGGCACGCCGCCGGCAGCCTCGGCGCTGGCGCGATGCTGGGCCTCGTCGTCCTTCATCTTCTGCACGATCTGGCGGGAACGGGCGTCCTGTTCCGGCAACGTCCGCAAATGCCCTTCCAGGTGCGCCTCGACCTGCTTTTCGGTTTCGGCCATGAAGCCCAGGTTGCGCGGCGCGCCCGCATAGCCGGCCAACAAGCCCAGCGCGAACGAGCCGGCGTACCAGACCGGGTTCAGCAGGCTTGGGCGGCTGCCCAGTTCGGTCAGGCGCTGGTTGCACCAGACAAGGTGGTCGACTTCCTCGCCGGCGGCCTCCAGCAACAAGTTGCGCGGCCCCGGCTCGCGGCAGACGGCGGCCTGCCCGCGATACAGGGCCTGGGCGCAGACCTCGCCCACGTGGTTCACCCGCATCAAGCCGGCGGCGTGACGCTTTTCCTGCGCCGACAGGGTATCCGGCGCCTCCTCGGCGGTGGCTGGATTGGGCCGGCCAGCGCTGGCGCTGCCGGACAACACCCGCAGGGCCCGGTCGGCTTCGGCCAGCAGGGCATCCAGCGGGCTGGCGCGGCGCAGGAAGGCAGCGGGACCGGATCGAGACAGCGTGAGGGACATAGACGACTCCTGAATGGGCACACACCCCTCATCCGGGGTGGGACTCTCGTGCCTGGAATTGTACGCAACGGGTATCATCAGCCATTGACTGCGCTCAAGCACAAGGACCTGACAAATGGAATGCACGATCGACTGGGGCGGCCCCAACGGCATGCTCTTTACCGCCAGCACCGGCAGCGGCCACGTGGCCGTGATGGACGGCGCCGTGGACGGCGGCGGCCACAACCTGGCGCCGCGTCCGATGGAAATGCTGCTGGCCGGCACCGGCGGCTGCACCGCCTATGACGTCGTGCTGATCCTCAAGCGTGGCCGCCACGCCGTGACCGGCTGCAGCGTCAAGCTGCAGGCCGACCGCGCCGATGTCGACCCCAAGGTGTTCACGCGCATCCACTTTGCCTTCACGGTCACCGGCCGCGACCTGCCGCGCGCCGCGGTCGAGCGCGCGGTGCAGCTGTCGCACGAAAAATACTGCTCGGCATCCGCGATGCTCGAAAAAACCGCCGAATTGACGTTTTCGGTGGACATCGTCGACACCCGGGACGCCGCCGCTGCCTAGCGCGCCCCGGCCGACACGCCGCCATTTCAGCCTTTTCTGATTCTGTACCCATGAAACAATACCTGGACCTCGTTCAATCCATCCTGGACACCGGCGCGTGGCAGGAAAACCGGACGGGCATACGCACGCTGAGCATGCCGGGCGCCTCACTGCGCTTCGACCTGCAGCAGGGCTTTCCGGCCGTGACCACCAAGAAGCTGGCCTTCAAGTCCGCCATCGGCGAAATGGTTGGCTTCCTGCGTGGCGTGCGCAGCGCCGCCGAGTTCCGCGAACTGGGTTGCAAGGTCTGGGACCAGAACGCCAACGAAAATGCCCAGTGGCTGGCCAACCCCTACCGCGAAGGCCCGGACGACCTGGGCCCGGTCTATGGGGTGCAATGGCGCCAGTGGCCGGCCTACAAGCTGCTGGACGCCGGTCGCGACGGCCAGATCGCCGACGCCCTGGGCCGCGGCTACACCAAGGTCGCGGACCTGCAGGAAGGCGGCGTGTCCAAGGTGCTGCTGTACAAGGCGGTCGACCAGTTGCGCCAGTGCCTGGACACCATCCACGAACGGCCGGGCGACCGCCGCATCCTGTTCCACGGCTGGAACTGGGCGCAGATCGAGGAAATGGCGCTGCCGCCCTGCCACCTGCTCTACCAGTTCCTGCCGAACGCGACCACCCGCGAAATCTCGCTGTGCCTGTATATCCGCTCGAATGACGTCGGGCTGGGCACGCCGTTCAACCTCACCGAGGGCGCGGCCCTGTTGCACCTGGTGGGTCGACTGACCGGCTACACGCCGCGCTGGTTCACGTATTTCATCGGCGATGCCCATATCTACGAAAACCACCTGCCGATGCTGCGCGAGCAACTGACGCGCACGCCGCTGGAAGCCCCGCGCCTGGTGCTGTCCGACCGCATCCCCGATTTCGCCCAGACCGGCCGTTACGAGCCGGAATGGCTCGAGAAGGTCGAGCCCGGCGATTTTTCGCTGGCCGGATACACGCACCACGCGCCATTGACGGCGCCGATGGCCGTCTAGAACCCACCGCCGGCATTTCGCGGGTCGCGTGCGGCCGCCATCCGGCGCCGGGTGCGCCCCCGTCCGGCGCAAGTGAAGATTGGTGAGCTTCTGGAAGCCCGTTTTCGGTATAACCCATCCCTTAGCCCCGGACGCGCGTCCAGCAAGCCCTGCGCGCCGTTGCTTCCGAACGGCCCATGCCGCGCCGTGCCTGGCCCTCGCCGCGTAACCGGGCAGTCCGTCCGGTCCGCCGCCCGCCTGCAGTGCCGCGCCGCACCCCCCATCCAGACAAGAGAGTACGTGAATCGCCAGCGTCGACAGCAGGATTCCCTTGCGGCCCAGTTGCAACTGTTGACTACTAATTGATTTGAATTGAGGCCGGCGCGGCGGCTGTATGCGCTCAGGACAGGACCCCAAAAATGCTCGTTGGAACATATAACCCTTCGCTCGTCCTCGTATCCCTAGGGGTCGCCATCCTGGCGTCGTATACGGCGCTGGGCATGGCCAACCGCGTGCGGGCGGCGAGCGGGCTGCCGGCGGCGCGCTATTGGCTGGGCGGCGGCGCGCTGGCGATGGGCATCGGCATCTGGTCCATGCATTTCGTCGGCATGCTGGCGTTCAACCTGCCCATTCCCATGGGCTACGACCTGCCGCTGACCGTGCTGTCGCTGGCCATCGCCATCGGCTGCTCCGCCTTCGCGCTGTGGATCGTCTGCAAGGACGACCTGCCCTGGGCCCGCCTGCTCAGCGGCGCCCTGCTGATGGGCGCGGGGATTGCCGCCATGCACTATATCGGCATGGCGGCCATGCGCATGATGCCGGGCATCGTCTACGACCCCGCCTGGTTCGCCCTGTCCATCGCCATCGCGGTGGCGGCCTCGGGCGCGGCGCTCTGGATCACCTACCGCCTGCGCCACGACGGGCCGCGGGTGGCGCTGTCGCGGCCGCTGGCGGCCGTGGTCATGGGGCTGGCGATCGTCGGCATGCACTACACCGGCATGGAAGCCGCGGGCTTTCCGGACGGCAGCATCTGCATGGCCGCGGACGCCGGCATTTCGGCCGGCTGGCTCGCCATCGCGGTCACCGCCGTCACCCTCAGCGTGCTGGCCATCGCCCTGGTGGTGGCGGTGCTGGACAACCGCCTCGAAGCCCGCACCTCGGCGTTGGCCTCGTCGCTGGCCGAGGCCAACGAGGAACTGGTGCAGCTGGCGCTGCACGACACGCTGACCAAGCTGCCCAACCGCATCCTGCTGGAAGACCGGCTGGAACAGGCCATCGAAAGCGCCAGCCGCCGCAAGGGCTATTTCGCCGTGCTGTTCTTCGACCTGGACGGATTCAAGGCGGTCAACGACGCCTACGGCCACCATACCGGCGACGCCCTGCTGATCGACCTGGCCCAGCGCATCCGCCAGACCCTGCGCACCCAGGACACGGTGGCGCGCCTGGGCGGCGACGAATTCATCGTGCTCAGCGAAGTGGTGGAACCAACCGACGCCGCCAATGTGGCCGACCGCCTGATCGAAGCCATCGCGCGGCCGGTGATGGTGTACGGCCACGAGGTGCTGGTGACCTCCAGCGTCGGCATCGCCATCTACCCGAATGACGGCGAGGACACCCATGCGCTGCTGACCAACGCGGACGCCGCGATGTACCACGCCAAGCGCCTGGGCGGCACGGGCTACAGCTTCTTCGAGCCGTCGATGAACGCCGACGCGCATGAACAGATCGAGCTGCTGCACGACCTGCGCCTGGCGCAGGAACGCGACCAGTTCGTGCTGCACTACCAGCCCAAGTACGAGGCGCCGGCCGGCCCCATCATGGGCGCCGAGGCCTTGCTGCGCTGGAACCACCCGACGCGCGGCCTGGTGGGTCCGGACCAGTTCATCCCCACGGCGGAAAAGACCGGGCTGATCCTGTCGATCGGCGAATGGGTCATCAATGAAGCCTGCCGCCAGATGCGCGAATGGATCAACGCCGGGCAGGGCCACTGGACCATCGCGGTCAACATTTCCGCGCTGCAGTTCGCCCACGCCAGCCTGGTCGAGACCGTGCGCGCCGCGTTGGCGCGGCACGATGTGCCACCATCCTGCCTGACGCTGGAAGTGACCGAATCGACCGCCATGCGCGACGCCGAAGCCAGCCTGACAGTGCTCAAGCGCCTGTCGGGACTGGGCGTGACCATTTCGATCGACGACTTCGGCACCGGCTACTCCAGCCTGCTGTACCTCAAGCGACTTCCCGCGACCGAACTGAAAATCGACCGCGGTTTCGTCAACCAGCTGGAAAACGACAACGAGGACGCTGCCATCGTTTCGGCCATCGTGGCGCTGGCGCAGCAGTTGAATCTACGCATCGTGGCCGAGGGGGTGGAGACCGCGGCCCAGCAGAAGTTCCTGACCGGACTGGGGTGCGATTCACTGCAGGGCTTCCTGCTGGGCAAACCGATGCCGGCCGACGAATTCCTGGAACACGCCGCGGGCTGAATCCACGCCAGCCGACCCGCGCGGCCGGGCGCATCCCCGCCCCGCCGGCCAAATTTGCTACGCTTGGAATCTTCCCGCCGGCGCCGCCGGCCGCCTCCTTGCGTACCTGTCCGAATGCCCGCCAGCCTGACCCTGATCGTCGCCTATTCCACCAATCGCGCCATCGGCCGAGACAACGCCCTGCCCTGGAAACTGCCGGGCGACCTGGCGCACTTCAAGCGCAGCACCTTGGGCCATCCGATCATCATGGGCCGCAAGACCTGGGATTCGCTCGGCCGCCCCCTGCCCGGCCGCGCCAATATCGTCGTCAGCCGCAACCCGGCCTTCGAGGCCGCCGGCGCCACCGTGGTGCCGACACTGGAGGCCGCCATCGCCGCCTGCGGCGACAGCGCCGAGGCCTTCGTCATCGGCGGCGCGCAGATCTACACGCAGGCCCTGGCGCTGGCCAGCCGCGTCCTTGCCACCGAGGTCCATGCCGAGGTCGAGGGCGACGCCTTCTTCCCCCTGCTGCCCGGCTTCCAGTGGCGCGAAACCGCGCGCGCGGCGCAGCCCGAGGAAAACGGCTACCGCTACGATTTCGTGACGTACGAACGCGCCTGAGCCGCCCCGCCCGGGCGCGATGGCTGCCATCGCGGTGCCAACGCCGCGCCGCCCCCCTGACAGCAGGCTAGGCCGCGCCCTCGTTGCGCATGAAGCGCCACAGCGCCGGCGCTTCCGAGTACGCCACGTTGAAGCGCACCCAGGGCGTATCGGCCTCGTCCGCTTCAAAGTACGACCCCGGCGCCAGCCAGATGCCGTCCTTCAATGCCAGGCCGGCCAGGCCGTTGGCGCCCCGCTCGCGCCACTGCCCTGCCACCTTGGCCCATAGGAACAGCCCGGCCCGGGGCTGCGCGTAGATCTCGAAACCGTGTTGCGCCATCAATTCGGCCACCGTGGCGTGCGCCTGCGCCAGCCGCTCGCGGGTGCGCTCGATGTGCGCCCGGTAGCGTCCTTCGCGGATGACCTGGTGGACGATACGCTCCATGATTTCCGGCGAGGTCAGGCCCACCGCCATCTTGGTGCGGGCGATATCGCGCGCCAGGTCGCGGTGCGCGACCACGTAGCCGACCCGCACCGACGGGCTGATGACCTTGGAATACCCGCCCAGGTAGACCACCCGCCGGCCGCCATCGAGCGCCGCCAGCATGGGCGTGACGCCCGGCGCCAGCTCACGCGAAATGTCGTCCTCCACCACCCACAGCCCGTGGCGCTCGGCCAGTTGCAGGATGCGGAAGGCGTTGGCCATGCTGATGCTCGCGCCAGATGGATTCTGCAAGGCGGTGTTGACGAACAGCGCGCGCGGCCGGTGCTGCGACGCGGCCTGCTCCAGCGCCTCGCAGTCCAGGCCGTCCAGCGTGCGCGCCACGGGCACCACGCGCAGTCCGGCCAGGCGCAGCATCTGCAGCAGATTGGCGTAGGCGGGTTGCTCGACCAGCACGGTGTCGCCGGGCCGCAGCAGCGTGCGGATCACCATGTCCAGGCCGTGCGTCACGCCCTGGGTCAGCAACACCTGCGACACTTCGACTTCCATGCCCTGGGCGCTGAGCGTGGCGGCGATGGTCTCGCGCAGCGGCGCATAGCCATAGGGATGGCCGTAGTTGGCGATGCGCATGGCCGGCACCCGGCCCATGTGGCGCAGCGCCATGTGCAACCCTTCCTCGTTGAGCCACTCGCCCGGCAGCCAGCCGCAGCCCGACTTGATGGGGATGGAATGGTCCGCGAAGATATCCGACAGCAGCCAGGCCGCGTTCAGCCGCGGCGGCTCCCAGGATTGCGGCGCGCCCCGGCGCGGCGGCGCGTCGGGCGCGGCCACCCGATAGCCGGCGCCCGGGCGCGCCGCCAGCCAGCCCAGCGACACCAGGCGGCTGTAGGCGCTGGCCACGGTGAAGGTGCTGACCTGGTACTGGCGCGCGAAGTCGCGCACCGAAGGTAGGGACATACCCGGACGCAGCGACTGGGCTTCGATGGCGCGCAACACGGCCGCCACCACCTGGTCCACCAGGGTCGGCGCCTGGCCACGGGCCCGCACGGGCTGGAAATCGATCACGGCGCTACGCTATCTGTACAGTTGTCATGCCTGCAACTATACAGTTAGCCCGGTTTGCACGGATTGTATATTTTCATTCGCGGCCGGACGTACCAGAATCAATCGCATCCCGCCGGCCGCCCGCCCGAAACGCGCGCAGGCTCCGGCGCTTGTCCTTCCCCCTGGAGCCGCCATGAACGCCCCCGCCGAGTTGCCCGACCTGTCCCATCTCTGGATGCCTTTCACCGCCAACAAGCAGTTCAAGGCGCATCCCCGCATGCTGGCGTCGGCCAAGGGCATGTACTACACCTCGGTCGACGGCCGCCAGGTGCTGGACGGCACCGCCGGCCTGTGGTGCGTCAACGCCGGCCACGGCCGCCAGGAGATCGTCGAGGCGATCTCGCGCCAGGCCGGCACCATGGATTACGCCCCCGGCTTCCAGCTGGGCCACCCCCTGGCCTTCGAAGCGGCCACGGCGGTCGCCGGCTTCATGCCGCAGGGCCTGGACCGCGTGTTCTTCACCAACTCGGGTTCCGAGTCGGTCGACACCGCGCTGAAGATCGCCCTGGCCTATCACCGCGCCCGCGGCGAAGGCCAGCGCACCCGCCTGATCGGCCGCGAGCGCGGCTACCACGGCGTGGGCTTCGGCGGCATCTCGGTCGGCGGCATCTCGACCAACCGCAAGACCTTCTCCGGCGCGCTGCTGCCCGCCGTGGACCACCTGCCCCACACCCACAACCTGGAGCAGAACGCCTATTCCAAGGGCCAGCCGGCCTGGGGCGCGCAGTTGGCCGACGAACTCGAACGCATCATCGCGCTGCACGATGCCTCGACCATCGCCGCCGTCATCGTCGAACCGATGGCCGGTTCCACCGGAGTGCTGATCCCGCCCAAGGGCTACCTGGAAAAGCTGCGCGAGATCACGTCCAAGCACGGCATCCTGCTGATCTTCGACGAAGTCATCACCGCCTACGGCCGCCTCGGCGCGGCCACCGCGTCGGAATTCTTCGGCGTGACGCCGGACCTGATCGCCATGGCCAAGGGCGTCAGCAACGCCGCCGTGCCCGCGGGCGCGGTCGCGGTGCGCCGCGAGGTGCATGACGCCATCGTCAACGGCCCGGCCGGCGGCATCGAGTTCTTCCACGGCTACACCTATTCGGCCCACCCGCTGGCGGCCGCCGCCATCCTGGCGACGCTGGACATCTACCGCCGCGAAGACCTGTTCGGCCGCGCCCGCAAGCTGTCCGGCGCCTTCGAGCAGGCCGCCCACAGCCTGAAGGGCGCGCCGCACGTGATCGACGTGCGCAACCTGGGCCTGGTAGCCGGCGTCGAGCTGGCGCCGCGCGCCGGCGCGCCGGGCGCGCGCGCCGCCGAAGTGTTCCAGAAGTGCTTCGACAGCGGCCTGATGGTGCGCTACACCGGCGACATCATCGCCGTCTCGCCGCCGCTGATCATCGACGAGGC
This sequence comes from Achromobacter xylosoxidans, assembly GCF_001457475.1. Lineage (NCBI taxonomy): Bacteria > Pseudomonadati > Pseudomonadota > Betaproteobacteria > Burkholderiales > Alcaligenaceae > Achromobacter > Achromobacter xylosoxidans. Next base: position 5,919,848 of record NZ_LN831029.1, read on the forward strand.
CCAGATCGGCCAGATCTTCGAGCAGATCGGCAAGGTGCTCAAGGAAGTCGCGTAACCCCCCGGCGCGGCGCAGGCGCCGCGCATCGCACACAACGGCGGGCGGCCCCGGGCCGCCCTCCGGCGTTTTCAAAGAACCCCGCTCCGAGCTTTCCCATGAAGAAGAACCTCTCGCACTACATCAACGGCCAGCCCTACGATGGCCGCAGCAACCGCTACGCCGACGGTTTCAACCCGGCCACCGGCGAGATCATCACTTCCGTGCCGCTGGCTTCCACCGACGAAGTGGCGCTGGCCGTGGCCGCGGCCAAGGCCGCCTTTCCGGCCTGGTCGGAAACCCCCGCGCTCAAGCGCGCCCGGGTGCTGTTCAACTTCAAGGCGCTGCTGGACAAGCACCAGGACGAGCTGGCCGAACTGATCACGCGCGAGCACGGCAAGGTGTTCTCGGACGCCAAGGGCGAAGTGATGCGCGGCATCGAGATCGTCGAATTCGCCTGCGGCATTCCTCATCTGTTCAAGGGCCAGTATTCCGACCAGATCGGCGGCGGCATCGACAACTGGAGCATGCGCCAGGCGCTGGGCGTGGTGGCCGGCATCACGCCGTTCAACTTCCCGATGATGGTGCCGTGCTGGATGTTCCCGGTGGCCATCGCCTGCGGCAACACCTTCGTGCTCAAGCCGTCCGAACGCGATCCCTCGGCCTCGCTGCGCCTGGCCGAGCTGCTGACCGAAGCCGGCCTGCCGCCGGGCGTGTTCAACGTGGTGCACGGCGACAAGCAGGCCGTGGACGCGCTGATCGCGCACCCCGACGTCGAGGCCCTGTCGTTCGTCGGCTCGACCCCCATCGCCGAATACATCTACGCCGAAGGCACGCGCCGCGGCAAACGCGTGCAGGCCCTGGGCGGCGCCAAGAACCACCTGGTGGTGATGCCCGACGCCGACCTCGACCAGGTCACCGACGCGCTGATGGGCGCGGCCTACGGCTCGGCCGGCGAACGCTGCATGGCGATCTCGGTGGCCGTGGCGGTGGGCGACGTGGCCGACAAGGTCATCGAACGCCTGGTCCCGCGCGTCAAGGCGCTGGTGGTCAAGGACGGCATGCAGGGCGACGCCGAAATGGGCCCGCTGGTCACGGCGCAGCACCGCAACAAGGTCATCGGCTACATCGAGGACGGCGTCGCCGCCGGCGCGGAGCTGGTGGTCGACGGCCGCGGCCTGAAGGTGCCGGGCGCCGAAAAAGGCTTCTTCCTGGGCGGCACGCTGTTCGACAAGGTCAAGCCCGCGATGAACATCTATCGCGAAGAGATCTTCGGACCGGTGCTGTGCGTGGTGCGCGTGCCCGACTTCGCCGCCGCGGTCGAGCTGATCAACGCCCATGAATTCGGCAACGGCGTGGCCTGCTTCACGTCCGATGGCGGCGTGGCGCGCGCCTTCGCCCGCCAGATCAAGGTGGGCATGGTCGGCATCAACGTGCCGATCCCGGTGCCGATGGCCTGGCATTCGTTCGGCGGCTGGAAGCGTTCGCTGTTCGGCGACCACCATGCCTACGGCGAAGAAGGCATCCGCTTCTACTCACGCTACAAGAGCGTGATGCAGCGCTGGCCGGACAGCATCGCCAAGGGCGCGGAATTCACCATGCCGGTGGCCAAGTGACCATGTAGACGCGTTCACCGCCCCGAGCCGCCAGGCGGCCGGGGTTTTGCCGAAAGACACACAACAAGGGGAATCCTGATGCGCATCGGGATCGGCGGCTTTCAGCATGAAACCAATACCTTCGCGCCTTCGCGCGCGGCGTGGGAAGACTTTGCCGACAAGGGCGGCGGCTGGCCGAAGCTGGTCAGCGGTCCGGCGATGTTCCAGGCCGTGGCCGGCGCCAACATTCCCGTGGCCGGCTTCATCGAGGCCATGCAACAGCACACGCTGCTGCCGGCCACGTGGGCCGCGGCCAGCCCTTCCGGTCCAGTCACCGAGGATGCCTTCGAACGCATCAGCGCCCTGATCCTGCAGGGCCTGCAAGCGGCCCTGCCGCTGGACGGCGTGTACCTGGACCTGCACGGCGCCATGGTCACCGAGCACCTGGACGACGGCGAAGGCGAACTGCTCAAGCGCGTGCGCGCGCTGGTCGGCCCCGACGTGCCGGTGGTGGCCAGCCTGGACCTGCACGCCAACATGACAGCGGCGATGGTGCGCCACGCCGACGCGCTGGTCTGCTACCGCACCTATCCGCACATCGACATGGCCGAGACCGGCCAGCGCGCCGCCGCGCTGCTGGCGCGGCGCCTGGCCGGCGCGCCCCGTCCCTGCGTGGCCCTGCGACAGTTGCCCTACCTGATTCCGCTGTGCTGGCAATCGACCGACATCGAGCCGGCGCGCAGCCTGTACCAGATGGTGGGCGACATCGAGGCGCGCGGCGCCCAGAGCGTGTCGCTGGCCACCGGTTTTCCGGCGGCGGATTTCCCCGATTGCCTGCCCGCGGTATGGGCCTACGGCGCCACCCAGGCCGAGGCCGACGCGGCCGCCGACACGCTGGCGCGCGCGGTGCTCGATGCCGAACGGGATTTTGGCGGCACCCTGTATTCACCCGATGACGCGGTCACCACCGCCATGCGACTGGCGCGCGAGGCCAACGCGCCGGTGGTCATCGCCGACGCGCAGGACAACCCCGGCGCCGGCGGCAGTTCCGACACCACGGGCCTGCTGCGCGCCCTGATCCGCCACCAGGCGCGCGATGCCGCCATCGGATTGATCGTCGATCCGGAAGCGGCGCTGGCCGCGCACCGCGCCGGCGTGGGTAAATCGGTCCGCATTGCATTGGGTGGACATTCGGGTATTCCCGACGACGAACCGCTGGACGCCGAGTTCATCGTGGAGAAAACTTCGGATGGGCGCTTCGATACGCATGGCGCGTTCTACCGCGGCTTCCATATGGACCTGGGCCCCAGCGCCTGCCTGCGCATCGGCGGCGTGCGCATCGTGGTGGCGTCCAACAAGGTGCAGATGGCGGACCAGGAAATGTTCCGTTTCGCCGGCATCGAGCCGCGCCGCGCGGCCATCCTGGCGGTGAAAAGCTCGGCGCATTTCCGCGCCGACTTCACCCCCATCGCCCACGCCATCCTGGTTTGCGCCGCGCCGGGATCGATGCTGATGGATGCGGCAAAACAACCATGGACACGGTTGCGTCCCGGCATCAGAATGGCGCCTTGCGGCCCGGTTTTTTCCAGCGCCGCAAGCGACTGACCCTCGCACGCCGCGCCCGGGGCGCGGCGCGTCAACGACGTAGCGGCAATCCGCGCCGCTCACTACGCATAAAAGGGGAATTTCATGCTCAAGTTCGTCCGCGCGGCCGCGTTCGCCGGCGCCACCCTGCTGATGGCCCATGGCGCCTACGCCGACACCGTCATCAAGGCGGTGATGCATTCGCCGCTGCGCCTGACCGATCCGCACGCCACCACCGCGTACATCACCACGTGGCACGGCTACATGATCTACGACACCCTGCTGGCCACCGACGCCGACAACAAGATCCAGCCGCAGATGCTGGAAAAGTGGGATGTCTCGGCCGACGGCAAGACCTACACCATGACGCTGCGCCCGGGCCAGAAATGGCATGACGGCAAGCCGGTCACGGCCGAGGACTGCGTCGCGTCGATCAAGCGCTGGGCCGCCGGCGACGGCATGGGCCGCACGCTGCTGAAATTCACCGACAAGATCGAAGTCATCGACGACAACAGCTTCCGCATCGTCATGAAGGAACCCACGGACCTGGCGCTGCGCGCCCTGTCCAAGCCGACCGGCACCGCGCCGTTCATGATGCCCAAGCGCATCGCCGAACTGCCCATCGGCCAGCCGATCACCGACATGACCGGCTCGGGCCCGTTCAAGGTCATCGAGTTCAAGCCAGGCGTGAAGACCGTCTACGCCAAGAACGCCGACTACGTGCCGCGCAAGGAACCCGCCAGCGGCCTGGCCGGCGGCAAGGTGGTGAACGTGGACAAGGTGCAATGGGATGTGATGCCCGACGCCCTGACCACCGCCAACGCCCTGCTGGGCGGCGAAATCGACTTCGTCGAGCAGTTCCCCTATGACCTGCTGCCGATGATCGAAGGCAACAAGGACCTGAAGGAAGAGTCGCTCAGCCCGGTCGGCTACTTCACGATGTACCGCTTCAACTTCAAGTACCCGCCCTTCAACAACAAGAAGATCCGCCAGGCCGCGATGTACGCCATCGGCCAGGAAGACGTGATGAAGGCGCTGGTGGGCAATCCCAAGTACTGGAAGACCTGCGCCTCGCTGTGGGGCTGCGGCACGCCGCTGGAATCGGACATCGGCAAGGACGTGGTGGTGCCCTCGAACATCGAGAAGGCCAAGGCCCTGCTGAAGGAAGCCGGCTATGACAACACCCCGATCCTGGTGATGCACGCCACCGACGTCGGCACGCTGTCGGCCCAGCCGGTGGTGATGGCCCAGGCCCTGCGCAAGGCCGGCTTCAACGTCAACCTGGCGGCGATGGACTGGCAGAGCGTGGCGACCCGCCGCGCCTCCAAGGCGGCGCCGGCCGAAGGCGGCTGGAACATCCACAACACCAACTGGTACGCCACCGACGTGATGGACCCGGTGCGCTCGGCCCCGGCCGCGGCCAACGGCGACAACGCCTGGTTCGGCTGGCCCGACTTCCCCCAGGTCGAGGAACTGCGCACCAAGTTCGCGCTGACCTCCGATCCGGCCGAGCAGAAGAAGATCGCCGATGAATTGCAGCGCATCGGCATCGACGAGGGCCTGTACGTGCCGCTGGGCCAGATGTCGGTGCCCACCGTGTATACGGCCAAGCTCTCGGGCCTGGTGCATGCGCCGGTGTTCGCGTTCTGGAATGTGAAAAAAGCCCCTTGACGGGCAAGTAGTTCAGGGGGAAATACATGCTGGCATTCGTCTCACGCCGGCTCCTCGCGACCATCCCCGTTCTGGTGATGGTCGCGGTGGTGGTCTTTGCGATATTGCGTTTGAGCCCGGGTGATCCGGCCATCATCATGGCCGGCGACGGCGCCACTCCCGAGCGGATCGAACAGATCCGCCAGACGATGGGCCTGGACCAGCCGATGGCCAGGCAGTTCTTCATCTGGGGCGGCAAGCTGCTTCAGGGTGACCTGGGCACCTCGCTGATGTCCGGCGTGCCGGTCACCCAGCTCATCGGCCAGCGCCTCGAACCGTCGTTGAGCCTGGCGCTGTTGACGCTGGTCTTCACGCTGATCGTGGCGATCCCGCTGGGCGTGCTGGCGGCCTGGCGCCAGGGCCGGCTGCTGGACCGCGCGGTCATGGGCTTTTCGGTGCTGGGCTTCTCGGTGCCGGTGTTCGTCACCGGCTACCTGCTGATCTGGGCCTTCGCCATCAAGCTGGGCTGGTTCAACGTGCAGGGCTACACGCCGCTGGCCAATGGCTTCTGGTTGTTCCTGCATCGGCTGATCCTGCCGTCGCTGGCGCTGTCCACCGTGTACATCGCCCTGATCGCGCGCATCACGCGCACCAGCGTCATCGAGGTGATGGGCGAGGACTTCATCCGCACCGCGCGCTCCAAGGGGCTGACCGAGACCGGCGTGCTGCTGGGCCACGCGTTGCGCAATGCCGCGGTGCCCATCGCCACGGTGGTGGGCCTGGGCATCGCGCTGCTGATCAGCGGCGTGGTGGTGACCGAATCGGTGTTCAACATCCCCGGCCTGGGCCGGCTGGTGGTCGAAGCCGTGCTGGCGCGCGACTACCCCGTGATCCAGGGCCTGACGCTGTTCTTCGCCTTCGTCTACGTGTTCATCAATCTGGTTGTCGATTGCGCCTACACGGTGTTCGACCCCCGTATCCGATACTGAGGCCACGCCATGCAAACGCCAACCGACGCCGCCGCGCAAGCGGCCGCCGATCTTCCCGGCGGCGGCACGCCCCACGTCACCGCCTGGCGCCAGATCCGCCAGGGCCTCAAAAGCTGGCCGGTGATGCTGGCCCTGGTGGTGCTGCTCATCATTGTCGCCATCGCCCTGTTCGCCCCGCTGCTGGGCACGGTCGACCCGACGTCCATCAATCCCGGCGCGCGCCTGAAGCAGCCGTTCACCGATTACCTGTTCGGCACCGACGCCTTCGGCCGCGACGTCTGGTCGCGCGTGGCCTACGGCGCGCGCGTCTCGCTGATCGCGGGGCTGGGCGCGGCGGTCATCAGCGTCACCATCGGGCTGGTGGTCGGCGTCATCGCCGGCTGGTTCCGCTCGCTCGACGGCATCATCATGCGCACCATGGACGCCATCATGGCGATCCCCGGCATCCTGTTGGCGATTGCCCTGGTGTCGGTCACCGGTGCCAGCCTGATGACGGTGCTGGTGGCCATCACCATCCCCGAGATTCCACGGGTGGTGCGCCTGGTGCGCGGCCAGATCCTGACCGTTCGCGGCGAGCCCTACGTCGAAGCGGCGCTGGCGCTGGGCACGCCGCTGCCGCTGCTGCTGTGGCGCCACATGGTGCCCAGCACCATCGCGCCGCTGACCGTGCAGGGCACGTATGTGTTCGCTTCGGCCATGCTGACCGAGGCCATCCTCAGCTTCCTGGGCGCGGGCATCCCGCCCGAGATCGCCTCCTGGGGCAACATCATGTCCGAAGGCCGCATGTACTTCCGCATGCTGCCTGGCCTGATCCTGTTCCCGGGGCTGTTCCTGTCGCTGACCGTGCTCAGCGTGAACATCCTGGGCGACGCGCTGCGCGACGCCCTCGATCCGAAAATGGTGCGCAGGATCTGATGCCGATGACCTACTCTCCCACTCCCCCCGCGGGCGATACCTCGTCCGCCGTGCTGGCGATCCGCAACCTGTCGGTGGAGGTCGGCGGCGCCGGCAACCGCGTGGTGCGCAACCTGAGCCTGGACGTGCACGCCGGCGAAACCGTGTGCGTGGTCGGCGAGTCCGGCTCGGGCAAGTCGGTCACATCGCTGGCCGTCATGGGCCTGTTGCCGGCCGGCGTGCTGCGCATCAGCGCGGGCTCGATCCGCGTCGAAGGCGAGGACGTGGCCAACGCCACGCCGCGGCGCCTGCGCGAACTGCGCGCCACCCGCATGGCCATGGTGTTCCAGGAACCCATGACGGCGCTGAACCCCGTGCACACCGTCGGCAAGCAGGTCGACGAAGTGCTGCGCCTGCATCGCCGCATGTCGGCCGCCGAACGCCGCGCCAAGGTACTGGACATGTTCCGCTCGGTGCACCTGCCCGACGTCGAGCGCATCTACGATGCCTATCCGCACCAGCTCTCGGGCGGCCAGCGCCAGCGCATCGTGATCGCGATGGCGCTGATCCTGGAGCCCAAGCTGCTGATCGCCGACGAGCCGACCACGGCGCTGGACGTCACCACGCAGAAGCAGATCCTGCTGCTGATCAAGGAACTGCAGGTCAAGCACCAGACCGCCGTGCTGTTCATCACGCACGACTTCGGCGTGGTGGCCGAGATCGCCGACCGAATCGTGGTGATGAACCGCGGCGACCTGATCGAAAGCGGCACCCGCGACGAGATCCTGGCCGAACCCAAGCAGTCGTACACGCGGCGCCTGGTGTCGTCGGTGCCCAGCCTGGTGCCGTTGCACCGCGAAGCGCCCGCGGGCGTGCCGGTGCTGCACGTCAAGGGCCTGGGGCGCACCTACGGCGGCAAGCGCTCGCTGTTCTCGCGCAGCGCGCCGCGCAACGTGATCGCGGCAGCAGACGTCAACCTGACGCTGCGCAAGGGCGAAATCCTCGGCATCGTGGGCGAGTCCGGCTCGGGCAAGTCGACCGTGGCGCGCTGCATCGTGCGCCTGATCGAACCCACCGCCGGCCACATGATGATGGGCGGCGAAGACCTCAGCACGCTGTCCGGCGCGGCCCTGCGCCCGGTGCGGCGCCGCATCCAGATCGTGTTCCAGGATCCTTACCGCTCGCTCAACCCGCGCCGCACCGTGGGCGAGTCCATCATCGAAGGCCTGCTCAACTTCGGCGTGCCGCGCGAGCAGGCGCTGCAACGTGCCGGCGAGACGCTGTCGGTGGTCGGGCTGAGCCCCGACGCCATGCGACGCTACCCGCACCAGTTCTCAGGCGGCCAGCGCCAGCGCATCTGCATCGCCCGCGCGCTGGTGATGGACCCCGAGATCCTGGTGGCCGACGAAGCCGTGTCGGCGCTGGACGTGTCGGTGCAGGCGCAGGTGCTGGAACTGCTCGAGCAGGTGCGCGAGCGCACCGGCGTGGGCGTGCTGTTCATCACGCATGACCTGCGCGTGGCCGCGCAGATCTGCGACACCATCATGGTCATGCAGCGCGGCAAGGTCGTCGAGACCGGCGCCGCCCAGGCCGTGCTGACCGATCCCCGCCACGAGTACACCCGCGCCCTGATCGACGCGGCGCCCGGGCGCGACTGGGACTTCCGCAACTTCCGGCCCGTGGCGGCCGGGCTGGCGGCCCCCGCCGCCTGAGGCGTCCCAATCAACCCAGGCATCCCACGCAATCGGAATCCGCCATGTCGCAACCGCATGAACTCTCGGCCCAGGAGCTGCTGGCCGCCTACCGTAACAAGACCCTGTCGCCGGTCGAGGCGACCCGCTCGGTGCTCGACCACATCGCGCGCTGGGAACCGCACATCCACGCCACCTATGCGCTCGATCCCGACCAGGCGCTGGCGCAGGCGCGCGCTTCCGAGGCGCGCTGGATGAAGGGCGAGCCGCAGGCTTGCGGCGGCTACTCGCTGGACGGCGTGCCCGCCACCATCAAGGAAAACATCGCCACCCGCGGCGTGCCGGTGCCGCTGGGCACGGCCGCCACCGACTTGACGCCGGCCGCGGCCGACGCCCCGCCGGCGGCGCGCATGCGCGAGGCCGGCGCGGTAGTGCTGGGCAAGACCACCATGCCCGACTACGGCATGCTGTCCTCGGGACTGTCGAGTTTCCATGCGCTGACGCGCAACCCCTGGGACCTGAGCAAAAACCCGGGCGGCTCCAGCGCCGGCGCCGGAGCGGCGGCGGCGGCGGGCTACGGCCCGCTGCACATCGGCACCGACATCGGCGGCTCGGTGCGCCTGCCGGCCGCCTGGTGCGGCATCGCCACGCTCAAGCCCAGCCTGGGCCGCATCCCCATCGACCCTCCCTTCATGGGCCGCTGCGCCGGCCCCATGACCCGCGACATCACTGACGCCGCGCTGATGATGGGCGTGCTGTCGCAGCCCGACGCGCGCGATCACATGAGCCTGCCGTTCCAGGACTTCGACTGGCTCAACCTGGATATCGACGTGCGCGGCCTGCGCATCGGCCTGCAGCTCGAAGCCGGCTGCGGCCTGCCGCTGGACCCGGAGATCCGCGCCGCCGTCGAAGCCGCGGCCCGACTGTTCGAGTCGGCCGGCGCCATCGTCACGCCGCTCAAGCCGTGGATGACGCCGGAGATGCTGGACGGCGTCGACCGTTTCTGGCGCACCCGCTCGGCCATCGACCTGGGGGCCCTGCCGCAAGCGCGCCGCGACAAGATCCTGCCGTTCATCCGCGCCTGGGCCGAAAGCGGCGGCGGCCAATCCGGCGAGGCCGTGTTCCGCAGCTACTACGAAACCCTGAACGTGCGCGCCAAGACCGTGGCCGCCACCGCCCCCTACGACTACGTGCTGTCGCCGGTGGCGCCGGTGGTGGCCTACAACGCCGAGTGGGCCGCGCCTACCAACGAGGTCGCCACGACCATGCACCACATCGGCTACACCTTGCCCTACAACATGAGCGAGCAGCCGGCCGCCTCGGTCAATTGCGGTTATACCCGGGCAGGCCTGCCGATCGGCCTGCAGATCGCCGGCGCGCGCTTCGACGATCTGGGCGTGCTGCGCGTGGCCCGCGCCTGGGAACGCATGCGCCCGGCCCAGCAGCCCTGGCCGCAGCCGCCCCGGGCCGTCTAACCCGCGCTGACCGGCCCGATCCCCTTCCCCTTTGGCAACCACAGGAATTCCCATGCGTTGGCTTCTGGCAATGATCAAGCACGAGACGAACACCTTCTCGCCCGTGCCGACCCCGCTCGCGCGCTTTTTCCGCGGCAATCCTGAAATCCTGGCCGGCGACCGCGCCATCCGCGCCTACGAGAACACCGACAGCGGCCTGGGCGGCTACATCGAGGTGGCGCGCCGCGTCGGCGCCGAGATCGTGGTGCCGGTGGCCGCCGAATCCTGGCCCAGCGGCCCGGCCAGCGCCGAGACCCACGAGCTGCTGTGCAAGCGGGTGCTGGACGAGGTCCGCAAGGGCGGCTACGACGCCATCCTGCTGGACCTGCACGGCGCCATGGTGGCCGAGGGCGTGGAAGACGCCGAGGGCGACCTGCTGCGCCGCCTGCGCGAGATCGATCCCAAGACGCCGGTGGCGGTGACGCTGGACATGCACGCCAACATCTACGCCGACATCGTCGACAACGCCACCGTCATCAGCGGCTTCCATACCTATCCGCACGTGGACATCCGCGAGGCCGGCGTGCGCGCGGCCAACGTCATCGTGCGCACGCTCAAGGGCGAGATCAAGCCCGTGATGACCTGGGGCGGCAAGCCCATGCTGCCGCACGTCATGTGCCAGGGCACCCACGCCGATCCCAACAAATCGCTGCAGGAGCGCTGCCGCCAGCTGGAGGCCGATGGCGTTCTGGCGGCCTCGGTGTTCGTGGGTTTCCCCCACGCCGACATCCGCGAGGCGGGCCTTAGCGCCGTGGTCTGTACGGACGCCAACCTGGCCCAGGCGCAGCAATACCGCGACGAACTGCTGGAGCGCGCCTGGAACGACCGGGCGAAATGGGTGTTCCATTCCGAGCCGCTGGCGCCCACCATCGCCCGGGCCAAGGCCATCGAGCAAGGCCCGGTGGTGTTGCTGGACCACTACGACAACACCGGCTCCGGCGGCACCATGGACACCACCGCGGTGCTGGCCGAGGTGCTGCGCCAGGAATTGGACGACGTGGTGTTCTACGCCATCTGCGATCCCCAGGCGGCGCGCGAGGCCGCCACGGCGGGCGTGGGCAGCACCGTCACCCTGCCCCTGGGCGGCAAGGTGGACATGCCCGCCATCAAGCGGGCCGGCGAGCCGCTGACGGTGACCGGCCGGGTCAAGCTGGTGTTCGACGGTGTCTACCTGAACCGCGGCCCCATGTATCGGGGCGTGCGCAATGACACCGGCCTGACGGTGGTGATCGATACCGGACGGGTCGAGATCGTGGTGGTGTCGCGCCACCAGGAGCCCTTCGACATCAATTGCCTGCTGTCGGCCGGCATCGATCCGCTGCAAAAGCGCTATGTGGTGCTCAAGAGCCGGGTCCACTGGCGCGCCGGCTTCTCCGAGATGGCCACCGAGATCATCGAGTGCACCGGCGTGGGCGTCACCACCTCCGACTACGGCCAGCTTGACTTCAAGCATGTGCGCCGGCCGATCTACCCGCTCGATCCCCTGTAAAACACGCGTTGTCGACAATATGGCCGGCGCCCGAGGGCGCCGGCTTTCATTTTGAAATCTTCGGTAACGGCGCGCACTGCAACTGGCTACCCCGCCTCGGTATACTCGCCGCGGGTCCTGACAGGCCGATGAATATGTCCCATTGCCCGCGCCGCTCGACGGCGCCGCGCCGCAGGGACAAGACTCGACAATCAACGACAAAGCAAAACATGAAAAAGAGCGTAGCGATCACCTTAGCCGTGGTCATAGTGGGAGCGGGAAGCTGGGTGGGTGCTACCTGGTACACCGGCAAGCGCATCGAGGAAGGCGCGCAGCGCCGCCTGGCCGAGGCCAACGAGAAGCTGGCCAAGATCACGCCTTTGTTCGGCCTGCGCATCGACCAGATCAAATACGAACGCGGCCTGTTCTCGACGCAGGCGCGCTACGGCGTGTCGTTCGTCAAGAGCGACAAGAGCCTGAGCGACATGCCGGACGGCATGTTGGAATTCGATGCCCAAATCGAGCACGGCCCGTTCCCCAAGAGCGCGCTGGCGCGCGGCGCCATCGCGCCCAAGCTGGCTTTCGTCCACACCGAAATGGCCAAGACGGACAACGTCAAGCCGGTGTTCGAGCTGACCAAGGACGTCTCGCCCCTGGTCACCGATGCCATGGTCAGCTTTGGCGGCAGCACGGCATCGACCGCCCGCATCGCGCCGGTGAAGGTGACGCATGAAGGCAATTCGGTCGATTTCAGCGGCATGGAAATCACCGGCACGTTCGACCGCGGCCTGGCCGCCATCACCGCCAATGCCAAGACCGACATCCTGGCGGTGGACGGCACCAAGGGCAGCGATCCGATCAAGATGGCGATGTCCGGCCTGACCATGGACGTCGACAGCCGCATGGGCAAGTTCGGCCTGTCGGTCGGCGACTCGGGCATCAAGATCAAGCGCATCGAAGTGATCAAGCCGGACGCCGACGCCAAGGTGATCCTCGACAACTTCAGCTACACCGTCAAGCTGGCCGAGGACGACAAGAACATCAACATCCAGGCCGCCTATCAGACCGGCGACATCAACGTCAACGACGTGCCGCTGGGCAACGGCCAGGCCGTCATCAAGCTGGCCCGGCTGGACGGCGCCGCGGTCAAGCAGTTGTCCGATACCTACAACCAGCTGATACGCCAATACATGGCCGATGCCCACGACGAGGGCCTGAACGACGAACAGTTCCAGGTGCTGCTGGATAACGCCGGCAAGCTGCTGGCCGGCAATCCGTCGTTCAGCATCGACCCGATCAGCTGGAAGACCGCCAAGGGCGAAAGCAAGCTGAACGTCACGCTGGACCTGGCCAATCCTCCCAACGTCAAGGACCTGACGCCGCAGGAAATCGTGGTCAAGGCCATCAAGCAGATCGACGCCACGCTGGTGATCTCCAAGCCGATGGTGCAGGACCTGATGGTGCAGTACGCCATCAAGAAGGACGGCATGCCCGCCGACAAGGCCGAAGCCGAGGCCGCCGACAACATCCGCAGCATGTCCGGCATGGCCGAAATGTTCAACGTCGGCAAGAATGACGGCGACAACATCGTCGGCAAGTTCCACTTCGCCGACGGCATGGGCGACCTGAACGGCAAGAAGATCCCCGCCGACGAACTGTTCTCGGGCCTGCTGGGCGCGACCGGCATGGACGAGGACATGATGGACGATGAAGACGAAGCCGAGCCGGCCGTCGGCGCCACCGCCATGGACGACGACATGGCCGCCACCAGCAATGCCGACGTGGTCAACGAGTTCGACGTCGACATGGTCGTCGGCATGCTGGACGACATGGGCTACACCACGCGCAAGACCGACGGCGATGAAGGCCCGGTGCTGATCCTGGATGCCAGCAACACCGGCGCCACCGACCTGCGCCTGGAATTCCTGTGCAACGACTTCTCCGAGAAGTGCTACGACCTGGTCGCCACCGCCACCTACGCCGGCAAGAAGCCGGCCACGCTCAAGGCCATCAACGCCTGGAACCAGCAATACCGCTGGACCCGCGCCTACCTGGACGACAAGAACCAGGCCGTGCTGCAGATGGACATGAACGCCGAAGGCGGCATTGGCAAGAAGAACCTGCAGATCCTGCTGAACACCTACTTCAGCATCACCGAGGAATTCGCCACCGCCATCACGGCGGCGCCGGCCAGGAAGTAAGGCGGCCGCGCAAAAACACCCCTCATCTTATGAACTGACGTCCCAAATCGTACAGTCCGCAGTCAAAAGGCCTGAGCTCGGTTCAACACCGGACTCAGGCCTTTTATTTAATCTAACAGTACGGGCCTGTTAATACAGCCAAGCCTGTGCGGTCTGGAATATGGGACGGCATGTTGGCCTGAGCCGGGCCAGCGCCCTCTTCAACATGCCGTCAACCTGTAGAAACAGCAGCCAGCGGCTGCTCTTTCCCATTGCGAAATATCCATTTTTGGATAGTCCTGATGAGCGGCAGACACAGCCGTTCGTCACACGCACGGAATTCGGCTACACCACTGGACTCTTTCTGACTAGCAGCAGTCTGCTTGTCCTGTGTCATTGCCGCGCTCCGATATCGCACCCGATTCGCTCGAATCCATTCCCAAAGTTGAGAAAGCCCTAGGCCTAGCACCATCAGTTTGGGTATTCCCGGCACACGTTGGCCCCCTCCTCTCCCACGACAACTAGGACGATTCCTATTTTTCGAGCAACGCGCGCACAACGAAATCCGGCTGATAGAATCGCCAAAAAATTACCACAAAATAATATTGAGACAGCATTAACTCGATGAAAAAATGACAGACCTTATTTTCATAAGACGCTATGCGTCTGCGCGAAAAGTACCATTATCAGTTTGATTTCGCTGTTTTGCTCCCCAACGTTAGCTGAACGGCCGCTGTATGTGGAAGGTCTGGTCCCAGAAGCGGGAACATGGAAGCTCGACACCTCGGTAGCTTACGGGAATCGTGAAGATCAGGGGCTGCAAATCGGCAACCCCTTAATCATACAAACCGGCCCAACCTCTTTTGTATCCGTATATACAGACGTAGGCGAAGAACGGAAAAACACTGACATAGTGGTTGGGACTGTGGGATTGAGATATGGCCTCACGACTCGCACTGAACTCTACGTACGGGCTAGTGCCTTTTGGAGCGACACGCGATCCGCAGCCGCAGAATCTGTCTATAGCGCTTCTTCCAAAGGTCTATCAGACATATGGTTTGGAACCAGCTACCAGATCAAGGACGATGATGAGTCGCCGGGTTTAATAGGCTTCTCTCAAATTGCGCTCATGGAAAAAACGCACAATACGAGCAGTCAGTTTAAATCAGCAATGATCGGCTTGGCAGCATACAAAGCTATAGATCCAGTTGTGTTCTCTATGAACACCGCTTTAAGCATGAGTACCGCAAGAGGCGAAGGAGAAAACCGCCATACCCCCGGATCGCTATTCCTGATCAGCGGTTCCGTTGCATTTGCTGCAAATGATCGAGTCAGCCTCAGCGGCGGAGCGCAATGGACAAACAAACAACCCGACTCAGTCGCCGGAGAGAAAAGCGGCTTCCGCACCACCAGCACCGACCTGCTCCTCGGCGTGGGCTATGGCGTCACTGCAAAAAGCATAGTCAATATATCAATGATATCCGCCATTTCCGGTCGAAAAGGGGCCGACCTGAATCTCGCTTGGTCATATGCATTTTAGAAGTTTTCTTAGTGATCAAACAGCAATCATTTGCCTCAAACTTTTTGGAAGAGCACGATGAAGACAAGAACCGCAAGTTATCTCGCGTCGCTGGCGTTAGCGTTCGCGTTTACGCTCCCCGCTCACGCTGCACCACCCAGCATGTCTAATTTTACCGACGCACAGGAGCTTGGACTATTTCGCGAATCAGCTGATCTTCGCCAGCTTGTAGCGCTTTCCAAAGAGGAGATGAAGGACACGGAAGGGGCCGTATCTCCCATTATTGTTGGTGCGGCATTGGGAGCACTGGTAAACGGGGGGACATATATGGTGGGCGTAGCACGAGATAAATACCCATACTCGACAGGGGCTCTTGTAGCGAATATGACAAGCGGCGCCCTTATTGGCGCGACGACGGGAGGGCTTGGTGCCGCAGCAGGTGGCGGACTCACCGCAGGGGCAAACGTGTGGCGCGCAAATGGCGCCTTCGCCAACTTCGGAGCCAATCAGTATTTACGCAGCAGCGAGTGCCGCCTCAATCAAAAGCTACGCTGCTGACGCGGACTTATAGAAAGGGAATTGGCTATGGGGGACCTGATCGCCGCCATCATGGGATTTCTAGTCGGACTGGAGAATTCAAAACCACAAATGCGATGCCACACCCTGGCAGCCATTGCAGCAGGCCTATTATTTTTTTCTGCCGTATTAGAAGATGCCTGGAACGGCTCCCTCAACCCCCAAAGCGTTTCCATTATCGCATTGATATCAAGCGCACTTTATATATTAATTTTATTTACATTAAAATTTTTCGAAAATATAAAGCGAAAGCAAAAAAAATTATAGCCACCATAGAAAACCAACAACATCAAAATTACTGCAGAGACTACCTCAACAGCCTCGGCAGATTAATGTCCAGCAAAGACAATATTCTTGAAAGCCTGCCTCATCATTTTTATTGCAATCGCTTGCCGTACGGCTTATGCAGAAATTCTACTGGTCGGCCCGAACGGGCATCTGTATCTCCACCGACGAGTGCAAGATTGGAAAAGCCAGCGAGACAGAGACATCACCAAGCAAGATTTCGATTTTTCCTGCGGCGCCGCATCAATGGCCACGCTACTTCAAGGCGCATTTGGCTTTTCTATTACTGAGTTGCAGTTGCTGCAATTGATGGACAAGCAGAACGGCAGGGCATCTTTTGAAGACATGGCACAAGCGCTACAGGCGCTCGGATTTCAGGCACAAGGATATTCGGCCACGTTTTCCCAACTCAAGAGCTTGAAGATTCCTGTAATTCTTTATGTGAAGAACAGAAAATATGATCACTTCACTGTCCTACGCGGGATAAACCAGGATACGATCTGGCTTGCTGATCCCAGTGTCGGCAATCAGACGTTAAGCCGCCACCAGTTTTTAGAAATGTGGGAAACTGACTTAACACAGAACGACAACGGAGTCAGGCGGGGCCGGTTTCTGGCGATACTACCGTTAAAATCCGGTATCGATAATGGCGAGCAATTCTTCGACTTAGATCCGAAGAGACAATCACACCCTGCCGTTATACAAATCCCTTCCGGACTAAATCGAAAGAGGTTCCGTTGAAAAGGCAAAACGGATCTATCGCCCCGTAGCCGCCACTCCCAACGAAACCAAGGTTCGCCTAGAGTAAGAGCATTTAGGCGGCGTAGCCTCGCCACGCCGCCATACTCAATCAGATTGCCAAGCCGTCAGCGGCATCAGGCGTAGGCTTCGACCGGCAGGCAGGCGCACACCAGGTTGCGGTCGCCATAGGCGTTGTCCACGCGCGCCACCGGCGGCCAGTACTTGGCGTCGCGCAGCGAAGCCACCGGGTAGGCGGCCTGCTGGCGCGGGTAGTCGTGCAGCCATTCCTCGGCCAGCAGCATCTGCGCGGTGTGCGGCGCGTTCTTCAGGACGTTGTCCTCGCGATCGCGCTCGCCACGCTCGACCTGGGCGATTTCCTCGCGGATCGAGATCATCGCGTCGATGAAGCGGTCCAGCTCGGCCACGCCTTCGGATTCGGTCGGCTCGACCATCAGCGTGCCGGCCACCGGGAAGCTCATGGTGGGGGCATGGAAGCCGTAGTCCATCAGGCGCTTGGCGATGTCCTCGGCGCTGATGCCGCTGGTTTCCTTGAGCGGACGCACGTCCAGGATGCACTCGTGCGCCACGCGGCCGTTGCGGCCCGCGTACAGCACCGGGTAGTGGTCGCGCAGGCGGGTGGCGATGTAGTTGGCGTTCAGGATCGCGACTTCGGTGGCGCGGCGCAGGCCGTCGGCGCCCATCAGCGCGATGTACACGAACGGGATCGGCAGGATGCCGGCCGAGCCGAAAGGCGCGGCCGAGACCGGGCCAACCTTGGCTTCGCCGGGCAGCTTGCCCTGCTCGTTGACCACGCCCGGCAGGTACGGCGCCAGGTGCGCGCGCACCGCGACCGGACCGACGCCCGGGCCGCCTCCGCCGTGCGGGATGCAGAAGGTCTTGTGCAGGTTCAGGTGCGACACGTCCGAGCCGAACTTGCCCGGCTTGGCCACGCCGACCATGGCGTTCATGTTGGCGCCGTCCAGGTACACCTGGCCGCCGGCCTGGTGCACCAGGTCGCAGATCTCGGTCACGGCTTCCTCGAACACGCCGTGCGTGGACGGGTAGGTGATCATCAGCGCGGCCAGCTTGTCGCCGACCTGTTCGATCTTGGCGCGCAGGTCGCCGAGGTCGACGTTGCCGTTGGCGTCGGAGGCCACCACCACCACGTCCATGCCGGCCAGTTGCGCCGACGCGGGGTTGGTGCCGTGGGCCGACGACGGGATCAGGCAGATGTTGCGCTGGTGCTGGCCGTTGGCCTGGTGGTAGCCGCGGATCGCCAGCAGGCCGGCGTATTCGCCCTGCGCGCCCGAGTTGGGCTGCAGGCTGATGTTGTCGTAGCCGGTGATCTCGCACAGCGCGGCCGACAGGCGCGTGATCAGCTCGTCATAGCCCTTGCTCTGCGAGGCGGGCGCGAACGGATGCACCAGCGCGAACTCGGGCCAGGTGATGGGAATCATCTCGGCCGTGGCGTTCAGTTTCATGGTGCACGAGCCCAGCGGGATCATGGTGCGGTCCAGCGCCAGGTCCTTGTCGGCCAGCTTGCGCAGGTAGCGCAGCATGTCGGTTTCCGACTGCACGCTGGAGAACACCGGGTGCTTGAGGATGGCGCTTTCGCGCGCCACGGCGGCGGGAATGCCGCCGGCCGCCTTGGCGTCCAGCGCGTCGATGTCGAGTTCGACGTCATCGCGCTCCAGGCCGGCGGCGAACACGTTCACCAGGGCCTGCAGGTCGGCGGCGGTGACGGTTTCGTCCAGCGACACGGCCAGGCGGGCGCCGTCGACGCGGCGCAGGTTGATGTGCTCGCACTCGGCGGCCGTGATGATGGCGGGCGTGGCCGCGCCGGTTTCCAGCAGCAGCGTGTCGAAGAAGGTGTCGTTGGCGACCTTGACGCCCAGCTTGCCGAGTTCGGCGCGCAGGATGGCGGTGTAGCGCTGCACGCGCTCGGCGATGCGGCGGATGCCGGCCGGGCCGTGCCAGACGGCGTACATGCCGGCCATGACGGCCAGCAGCACCTGCGCGGTGCAGATGTTCGAGGTGGCCTTCTCGCGACGGATGTGCTGTTCGCGCGTCTGCAGCGCCAGGCGCATCGCCGGGTTGCCTTGGGCGTCCTTGGACACGCCGACCAGGCGGCCGGCCATGTTGCGCTTGAAGGCGTCCTTGCAGGCCATGAAGCCGGCGTGCGGGCCGCCGAAACCGAACGGCACGCCGAAGCGCTGGGCCGAACCGATGGCGATGTCCGCGCCCCACTCGCCGGGCGCTGCCAGCAGCGCCAGCGCCAGCAGGTCGGTGGCCACGGCCACCACCGCGCCTTGCGCGTGGGCGGTTTCGGCCAGCTTGCGGTAGTCGGCCACCGAGCCGGTACTGTGCGGGTACTGCAGCAGCACGCCAAAGCATTCCGGCAGGCCTTCGGCCTCGTCGCCGACGGCGATCTCGATGTCCAGGCCCTCGGCGCGCGTGCGCACGACTTCGATGGTCTGCGGATGCACGTGGCGCGAGATGAAGAACACCGGGCTTTGCGACTTGGCGCTGCGGCGCGCCAGCGTCATGGCTTCGGCGGCGGCGGTGCTTTCATCGAGCAGCGAGGCGTTGGAGATGTCCAGCCCGGTCAGGTCGGCGACCATGGTCTGGTAGTTCAGCAGGGCCTCCAGGCGACCCTGCGAGATCTCGGGCTGGTACGGCGTGTAGGCCGTGTACCAGGCGGGATTCTCGAGAATGTTGCGCAACACCACGTTGGGCGTCTGCGTGCCGTAGTACCCCTGGCCGATGTAGTTGCGAAAGACCTTGTTGCGGCCGGCGATCTGCTTCAGTTCGGCCAGCACGTCGGCTTCGCTGCGCGACGGCGGCAGCGCCAGCGGCGCCTGGCTGCGGATCTTGGGCGGCACGACTTCTTCGATCAGGGCGTCCAGGCTGGGGCTGCCGATGGCGGCGAGCATGGCGGCCTGGTCGGCGTCGGAGGGGCCGATGTGGCGGGGGATGAAGTCGGTGTGGGTGTCTAGGGCGCGCGACATGGGGGGATCTCGAGATGGCGGTGTCGTCGGGAAGGACGGACGGTGATGCATGGACGGGCGGCGGCGCCAGCGCCGCGCCCGCCCTGGCCGGCTTAGCCGTTGGCCACGGCTTCGTAGCCGGCGGCGTCCAACAGCTTGTCGGCATCGGCGGCGTTGACCGGCTTGATCTTGAAGATCCAGGCGGTGAAGGCCGATTCGTTGATCAGGTTGGGGTTGCTTTCCAGCTCGTCGTTGAACGCGACGATTTCGCCGGCCACGGGCGCGTAGATGTCGGAGGCGGCCTTGACCGACTCGACCACGCCGGCGGTCTCGCCCGCGTTCAGCTTGGCGCCGACCTTGACGTCGCCGACGAAGACCAGGTCACCCAGCTGGTCCTGGGCGGTATCGGTGATGCCGACGACGAACACGTCGCCTTCGGCTTTGACCCATTCATGGGACTCGGTGTACTTGCGATCGGTGGGCAGACTCATGGGAACTCCTGGGGGATTCGGATAAGGAAATGGTGTTGCGCGCCTCGCGCCGGCGGCCGCGCCCCGCAGGGCCGGCCACCGGCGCGAAGCTTCGAGTTTACGAGTGTTCGACGGCTTTGCCGTTACGGACAAACGGCAGCTTGCAGACCAGGGCGGGCACCCACTTGCCGCGGATGTCGACCTCGACCGTGTCGCCCGCGGCCACGCCTTGCGGCAGGCGGGCAAAGCCGATCGACACGCCCAGCGTCGGCGACATGGTGCCGCTGGTGAGCTCGCCCACGCCCTGCGCGGTGCGCACCGCCATGTGGGCGCGCATCACGCCGCGTTCCTGCAGCTTCAGGCCGACGAAGGCGGCGGGCGTGGCGAACTGCTCCAGCGCGTCGCGGCCGATGAAGCGGCGCTCGGGGTTCTTCAGGGACACCGTCCAGGTCAGCGCGGCTTCGCCGGGCTGGGTCAGTTCGTCCATGTCCTGGCCATACAGGTTCATGCCGGCTTCCAGGCGCAGCGTGTCGCGCGCGCCCAGGCCCGCCGGGCGCACGCCCTGGGCCGCCAGGTCGCGCCACAGTTGCACCGCCTCGGCCGCGGGCAGCACGATTTCGAAGCCGTCTTCGCCGGTGTAACCGGTGCGCGCCACCAGCGTGTCGTCACCGACGCGCGCGGCCACGAACGGGGTCAGCGGCTCGCTGGCGGCCTGCCAGGCCGGGCGCGCGGCCCAGACCTTGGCGCGGGCGTTGGGGCCCTGCACGGCGATCATGGCCAGGTCGCGGCGCGGCGTGATGGTGACGTCGAACTTGCCGGCCTGCTTGACGCGCTGCATCCAGGCCATGTCCTTGTCGGCGGTGCCGGCGTTGACCACCACGCGCCATTCGTCGAGCGCGAAGAAGTACACGATCAGGTCGTCGATGACGCCGCCCTGCGGGTTCAGCATGCAGGTGTAGAGCGCCTTGCCCGGTACGGTCAGCTTGGCGACGTCGTTGGCCACCAGGCGCTGCAGGAAGGCGTAGGCGTCGGGGCCCGTGACGTCGGCGTTGAGCATGTGCGAGACGTCGAACATGCCGGCGTCCTGGCGCACCGCGTGGTGCTCTTCCAGTTGCGAGCCGTAGGCCAGGGGCATATCCCAGCCGCCGAAATCGACCATGCGGGCGCCGGAGGCGATATGTTCTTCGGCCAGCGGGGTGCGTTTGAGGGGTGCGGACATGCGCGGGTACTCCGGAGCGGCAGCGGTGCCAGGGTTACGGAATGCCGCCGGCGGACGGGATGCGCCCACGCAACGGCTGAATCTTCCGCCCCTCTGTCCTTTTGCCTGAGAGTTGCCCCGCGTGACGGGTTTGCACCTTCGGCGCCTGGGCTGCTCGCTATGTCCCTGATTGGGCAGCGGCGCCAGGTCTCTCCAGAGTGCTGCTTTGCCGAGTCCGCGCGGTGAAAACCGGGACAGGGCAAGCATGCGCGGTATGGGATACCTGAGCGATTCCGGGCGAATTGCGCCTTCGGCGGCAGCCGCGAACGGCCGCTCTCTCCCGCAACATGCGTGACAGCGCCGAAAGCATACCGCGAAACGCGGTTCCGTTGTTGATCCGCGATCGCCGCCCGGGCGCCGCTTCAGCCCAGCGCGGTGTCCAGCAGCATCATCAACACGAAGCCCAGCATCAGCCCGCAGGTGGCGTAGACCTCATGCCCCTTGCGGTGCGATTCGGGAATGATTTCGTGGCTGATCACGAACAGCATGGCGCCGGCGGCAAAGCCCAGGCCCCACGGCAGCAGCGCCGCCGACCAGCCCACCACGGCCGCGCCCAGCACCGCGCCCACCGGCTCGACCAGGCCGGACAGCATGCCCAGCGCCACCGCGAAGGCGCGCTTGTAGCCCGCGGCGATCAACGCCACGGCCACCACCAGGCCTTCGGGGATGTCCTGGATGGCGATGCCGGTGGCCAGCGCCGTGCCGCGCACCGGGTCGTTGCCGGCATAACCGACGCCGATGGCCAGGCCTTCGGGCAGGTTGTGCAGGGTGATGGCGAAGACGAACAGCCAGGTTCGGCGCAGCCGGTGGGCCTCGATGCCTTCGCGGCCCTTGATGAAATGCTCGTGGGGCAGCAACCGGTCCATCAGCAACAGCGCCGCCGCCCCCAGCAGGATGGCGGCGCCCACCGTCAGGCCGGCGCCCCACGGCCCCGCGCCCTGCGCCTGGGCCGCCGCGATGCCCGGCGCCACCAGCGAGAAGGCGCTGGCGGCCAGCATCACGCCGGCGCCGAAGCCGAACATGCTGTCCTGCATCTTCTGCGGGATGGTGCGCGCGAACAGGATCGGCAGCGTGCCCGCCGCGGTGGCGCCCGCGGCGACCATGCCGCCCAGCAGGGCGTCGGCCACGTGCGGCGCGTGGTCGTTGAAATAGACCCACATCTGGTGCAGGCCCAGGCAGGCGACCAGCACCGCCAGCGTCCAGACACTGACGCTGGTGGCCGCGGGCCGGATGCGATGACGGCTGAAGGTATTCATGGACCGCTGCCCCCGCGCAATGCCGGCTTAGCCCACGGCGGCGGCGTAGCGGCGCGCCACCTCGGGCCAATCGATCACATTGTAGAAGGCGCCGATGTATTCCGGGCGGCGGTTCTGGTACTTGAGATAGTAGGCGTGTTCCCACACGTCCAGGCCCAGGATCGGCGTGTTGCCCTGCATCAGCGGGCTGTCCTGGTTGGCGCTGCTTTCCACCGCCAGCTTGCCCGCGGGCGTCACGCTGAGCCAGGCCCAGCCGCTGCCGAAGCGCGTCAGCGCCGCCTTGGTGAAGGCTTCGCGGAAGGCGGCGTGTCCGCCCAGTTCGGTGTCGATGGCGCGGGCCAGCGCGCCGTCGGGCTCGCCCCCGCCCCGTGGCGACATGACCGACCAGAACAGGCTGTGGTTGGCGTGGCCGCCGCCGTTGTTGCGCACCGCGCCACGGACGGCTTCGGGAAGTTGGTCGATGCGCGCCACCAGGGCCTCGACCGGCTCGTCGGTGGCGATGCCGGCGCCTTCGAGCGCGGCGTTCAGGTTGTTGACGTAGGTCTGGTGGTGCTTGCTGTGATGGATTTCCATCGTCAGCGCGTCGATGTGCGGTTCGAGCGCGTCATAGGCGTAAGGCAGGGTCGGCAAGGTATAGGCCAAGGCGGTCTCCATCAGGCGGCGCCACCGGATGCGGCACAGCTGAATTTGTGAAATACAAATGATAGGTATTTTTATTTGATATCACAACGACAACGTTGCAATGCCCGTCATGCAGTCAGGCTATGGGCCGGACAGGCCTTGGCGGGCAGCACGAAGCGTGCCCGCGCCCGACGGACGGGAAAAGCGTTGAATGAAGCGCCAGGAACGCCTAGAGCGCCTTGCCGCAGGCCACGCCCGAGGCCCAGGCCCACTGGAAGTTGTAGCCGCCCAGCCAGCCGGTGACGTCCACGGTCTCGCCGATGAAGTACAGGCCGGGCGTGGTGCGGGCCTGCATCGATTTCTGGTCCAGGCCGCGCGTATCGACGCCGCCGCGCATGACCTCGGCCTTCTTGTAGCCGGCGGTGCCGCTGGGCACCAGCGTCCATTGGTGGATGTCCTGCGCCAGGGCGCGCAGGGTCTTGTCGGGCGCGTCGGCCAGGCGCAAGGCCGCCAGGCCCGGCTTGCCGCCCTGCTCGGCCAGCTGCAGCCAGCGGTCGGCCAGGCGCTTGGGCCACAGGCCGGCCAGCACCGTATGCAATTGCTGCCGGTTTCCGGACTTGGCCGCCAGCAGTTCGGCCGCCAGGTCGCGCCCCGGCGCCAGGTCGATGACGATGGGCTCGCCCGGTTTCCAGAAGCTGGAGATCTGCAGGATGGCCGGACCGGACAACCCGCGATGGGTGAACAGCAGGTCTTCCAGGAATTCCCCCCGGGCCTTGCCCTGCCCCGTCGCCAGGCTGACCTCCAGCGCCACGCCGGACAGCTCCGCCAGCGGCTGCCAGTGCGCCGCGTCGAAGGTCAGCGGCACCAGCGCCGGCCGCGGCTCGACCACCTTCAGGCCGAACTGGCGCGCCAGCTTCAGGCCGAAGTCGGTGGCGCCCAACTGCGGGATCGCCATGCCGCCCGTGGCCACCACCAGCTTGGCCGCGCGGATCGCGCCCTGGCTGGTGCGCAGCTCGAAGCCCGCCTCGCCATGCGCCACCTCGGCCACCTGGCAGCCCATGCGCCACTGCACGCCGCCGGCATCGCATTCGGCGCGCAGCATCTCGATGATGGATTCGCTGGAATCGTCGCAGAACAGCTGGCCGCGATGCTTCTCGTGCCAGGCGATGCGGTGGCGCTTGAGCAGCGCCAGGAAGTCCTGCGGGGTGTAGCCCGACAACGCCGAGCGGCAGAAATGCGGGTTGTCGGAGAGGAAATTGGCGGGTCCCGCGCCGATGTTGGTGAAGTTGCAACGGCCGCCGCCCGAGATACGGATCTTCTCGGCCAGGCGCTCGGCGTGGTCCACCAGCACCACGCGCAAGCCGCGCTGGCCGGCGACCGCGGCACACATCATGCCGGCGGCGCCGGCACCGAGGACGGCGACATCGAACATCGGGACTCCGGACCTGATCAGTCTTCGATCAGGCAATCAACGTAGTAGCGCTTCTCGCCGTCCGGCCCCACTTCGTCGGCCAGGCCGTGGATGTAGGTTTCGAAGCCGGGGAAGCGTTCGTTGAACTCGCGCGCGAACTGCAGGTATTGGACGATGGTGCGGTTGAAGCGTTCGCCCGGGATCAGCAGCGGGATGCCCGGAGGATACGGCGTCAGCAGCACGCCGGTGACGCGGCCTTCGAGCTGGTCGATGTCGACACGCTCGACCTCGCGGTGCGCCATGCGGGCGAAGGCGTCGGACGGCTTGAGCGCCGGCACCATGTCGCTCAGGTACATCTCGGTGGTCAGGCGGGCCACGTCGCGCTCGCGGTAGGCTTCGTGGATCTGCTGGCACAGGTCGCGCAGGCCCATGCGCTCGTAGCGGCGATGGTCGCGGCAGAATTCCGGCAGGATGCGCCACAGCGGCTGGTTGCGGTCGTAGTCGTCCTTGAACTGCTGCAGCGCGGTCAGCAGCGTGTTCCAGCGGCCCTTGGTGATGCCGATGGTGAACAGGATGAAGAACGAATACAGGCCGGTCTTCTCGACCACCACGCCGTGCTCGGTCAGATACTTGGAGACCAGCGCGGCGGGAATGCCGGTTTCGCCGAAGCTGCCCGACATGTCCAGCCCCGGCGTGATGACCGTGGCCTTGATCGGGTCCAGCATGTTGAAGCCTTCGGCCAGGTCGCCGAAGCCGTGCCAGTGGTCGTTCGACTCCAGGATCCACTCGTCGCGGTTGCCGATGCCTTCGGACACCAGGCGGTTCGGGCCCCAGACCTTGAACCACCAGTCGTTCTTGCCGAACTCGGATTCCACCTTGCGCATGGCGCGGCGGAAATCCATGGCTTCGCGGATGCTTTCCTCGACCAGCGCGGTGCCACCCGGCGGCTCCATCATGGCCGCGGCCACGTCGCACGACGCGATGATCGCGTACTGCGGCGAGGTCGACGTATGCATCAGGTAGGCTTCGTTGAAGACGTTGCGGTCCAGTTTGCGGGTCTCGGATTCCTGCACGATGATCTGCGAGGCCTGCGAGATGCCGGCCAGCAGCTTGTGCGTGGAGTGGGTCGCGAACACCATCGCGTCCTTGCTGCGCGGACGGTCCTGGCCGATCGCGTGCATGTCCTGGTAGAACTCGTGGAACGACGCGTGCGGCAGCCAGGCTTCGTCAAAGTGCAGCGTGTCGACGTAGCTGCCCAGTTCCTTCTTGATCATCTCGACGTTGTAGATCACGCCGTCGTAGGTGCTCTGCGTCAGCGTCAGGATGCGCGGGTTCTTGTTCACGGCTTCGCGCGCGAACGGGTTGGCCTCGATCTTCTTGCGGATGCTGTCCGGATGGAACTCTTCCAGCGGGATAGGGCCGATGATGCCCAGGTGGTTGCGCGTCGGGCGCAGGAACACCGGGATCGCGCCCGTCATGGTGATGGCGTGCAGGATCGACTTGTGGCAGTTGCGGTCCACCACCACCACGTCGCCGGCGGCGACGTTGGCGTGCCACACCACCTTGTTCGAGGTCGAGGTGCCGTTGGTCACGAAGTAGCAGTGGTCGGCGTGGAAGATGCGCGCCGCGTTCAGCTCGGACTCGGCCACCGGGCCGGTATGGTCCAGCAGCTGGCCCAGTTCGTCGACGGCGTTGCAGACGTCGGCGCGCAGCATGTTCTCGCCGAAGAACTGGTGGAACATCTGGCCCACCGGACTCTTCAGGAACGCCACGCCGCCCGAGTGGCCCGGGCAGTGCCAGGAATAGGAGCCATCCTGCGCGTACTTGACCAGCTCGCGGAAGAACGGCGGCGGCAGGCTGTCCACATAGCTGCGCGCTTCGCGGATGATGTGGCGCGCCACGAATTCGGGGGTGTCCTCGAACATGTGGATGAAGCCGTGCAGCTCGCGCAGGATGTCGTTCGGAATGTGTTCCGAGGTGCGCGTCTCGCCGTACAGGTAGATGGGGATGTCGGCGTTGCGGAAACGCAGTTCGCCGATGAAGGTGCGCAGGTTCTTGATGGCGCTGGCCACGTCCTCGGGCGAATCCACGTCGAACTCTTCATCGTCGATCGACAGGATGAACGCGCTGGCACGGCTCTGCTGCTGGGCGAACGAACTCAGGTCGCCGTAACTGGTCACCCCGATCACCTCGACGCCCTCGGCCTCGATCGCCGCGGACAGGGCGCGGATACCCAGACCGGACGCGTTCTCGGAACGGTAGTCCTCGTCGATGATGAAGATGGGGAAGCGGAATTTCATGCAGGCGCTCCTGGGGGCAAGGCGAATCGGACCGGGTTGGCGGACGCGAGTGTACTTCTAGTGAAAAACCGTCTGATGACAGGCGGGCGCGAGGTTCCCGCCGGCGGCGGGAATGGCGGAATTGTAGGGCCGTTTTCCCCCAGGCCCTATGGTTTTCCCGAGGACGGCGCCAAAGGGCCGCGCCGGGCGCCGGCGAAGGCGCCGCGCGGCCCCCTGCCGACGCCATCCCGGCGCGCCCGCGCGGCTCGCCTCGGCTAGCGGATGGTGGTGGCCGCGCCGGCGTCCAACGCTGCCAGGAAGCGGTCGAAGTAAGGTGGAATGGCTTCGGCGGCGCCATAGCGGATGCGCCGCTCGACCTTGGCGATGGCGCCGAAGCAGACTTCGGTCTCGGGCGAGCCGCAGACCAGCACCACCGGGTCCTCGTCATCGCAGACCTCGTACAGGCCGCCATGGGCGCGCCGGGCCACTTCGTAAAGGTAGGCGGCGGCGCCGACGGTCTGCATGGGGGTCAGGGGCAAGGTGCCCAGGTGCGCGGCTTCGAGCGCGTCGTCGAGCGCGTGGACGCTCGACAGGGAGTAGTCGAGTCCGGCCCCGTCCGGGCCGGCTGCCTGGACGAAATCCTGCGCGGCGTGGGCCACGCGCGCCACGAACTCTTGCTGGACTTCGTCGCGCTTGGCGTCCTGGTTTATCTTGAGGAAACCGAACATCATTGGCTCCTTTGAAAACCGCAAGCGGCGTTGACCCCATTATAGGCAGCGACCCTGCCTATACTGGCCGAATGCGGCCCGACCGTTCCCTATTCCCAACACTTGCCTCGCTCCCGATGCCGTCCTCCGCCCCGCTTGTCCGACGTCTCACCCCTTCCGACGCCCCGGCGCTGCGCCAATTGCGCCTGGACGCCCTGCGCGAAACCCCGGAAGCATTCGGATCGAGTTACGAAGAGGAACATACGCTGACACTGGATGACTTCCAGGCCTGGATCGCGCCCGCGGACGACAGCGCCATGTTCGGCGTTTTCGCCGAAGGCGCGCTGGCCGGCATCATCGGCGTGGCCAGGCAGCGCCGCCTGAAGGTGCGTCACAAGGCGCATATCTGGAGCGTCTACGTGACGCCGGCCTGGCGCGGCCAGGGGCTGGCGCGGCAGCTGATGCAGGCCGCCCTCGGACATGCCGGCATCATGCGCGGCGTGCGCACGGTGCAGCTGAGCGTCACCGCCAACAACGCCGCGGCCTGCCGGTTGTACGCCAGCCTCGGCTTCGAGACCTACGGCCACGAGCGCGAGGCCCTGTGCGTGAACGGCGTGCTGTACGACGAAGTGCTGATGGCGCTGCCGCTGGACCGC
Source organism: Achromobacter xylosoxidans (assembly GCF_001457475.1). NCBI lineage: Bacteria > Pseudomonadati > Pseudomonadota > Betaproteobacteria > Burkholderiales > Alcaligenaceae > Achromobacter > Achromobacter xylosoxidans. Next base: position 5,948,213 of record NZ_LN831029.1, read on the forward strand.
GCGCAGGCCGGCCCCAGCCGGCCTTACCCGCCCGCCCGGCGCCGCGACCCGTAGGCGCACACCTGGTTGCGGCCGCCATCCTTGGCCTTGTAGAGCGCCTGGTCGGCCGCCTTGATGACCGCGTCCGGCGCGCGCAAGGTCTCGCCGCGCTCGGCCACGCCAATGCTCACCGTCACCCGCAACGGGCGCGCATTGCGGCCGCCACGCGCGCCGCGCCGGCGCAAGCCGATCTGGTCGGCCTTGGGACGCGCCGGCTTGTCGCGCAAGCGCATCTGGTAGGCCTCGATGGCGCGCCGCACGGTCTCCAGGTGCGGCATGGCCTCGACCGCGGTCTTGCCCGGGAACACCAGCGTGAATTCCTCGCCGCCGTAGCGATAGGCGTAGCCGCCGCCCGGCACGCGGCGCAACTGCGCCGCCACCATGCGCAGCACCTGGTCGCCCACGTCATGGCCATGGGTGTCGTTGAAGGCCTTGAAATGATCCACGTCGGCCATCGCCAGCGTGTAGACGCGGCCCATGCGCTGCAGGCGCTCATTGAGCGCGCGGCGCCCGGGCAGGCCCGTCAGCTCGTCGCGGAAGGCCATGTGATAGCCCTCGTGCGCCAGCGAGATCGACAGCGATGTCAAGGCAGCGGCGGCCATCACGGCCAGTTCGATCTCGTGCTGGGCCCCACGCGGCAACGCCCAGGCCATGCAGACGAAACCCAGCCACTGGCCGGCCTGTTGCGGACGGCCATAGCGCAGCAGTAGCAGGGTCAGTGTCAGCCCGGTCAGCAACAGCGCCGCCAGCGCCTCGAACGGCAGGCCCAGCCGCGCCAGCGCGCCCTGTACCGCCAGGGCGCCGAACAGCTGCGCCATGCCCTCCTTGCCGGCCAGCGCGATGGCGGCCGCGCCCAGGGCCATCAGGCCGACGCGCGCCGCCAGGTCGCGCAACATGCCGGCGCGCTCGGGCCACAACGCGTTGATGGTGTAGGCCAGCGACCACCACACCAGCGCCGGCGCCAACGCCCACGGCGCCTGGCTGGCCAGCGTGGGCCAGGCGGCGGCTGGCGCCAGCACCGCCAGCATCAGCGCCAGCGTCTGCGAACGCTGGTACATCAGGCAGATCGCCGCCCCGATAAGCGCCATCACCCAGGGCACGAAAGGCACCACCAGCGTCAAGGCCGGCGGCCAGTCCCGCCAAAGCAGCAAGCCCGCGGCCGCGATCACCGGCAGCGCAGGATAGAACAACAGGGGCAGCCAGGGGATGTGGGGGTAACGCACGGATAGGGCCTTGCTCACGCTTGCTGAAATGACGTCGCCAAATCGGCAAACACATATGTCATTTTACGGTCGCGGGCGCGGGTTCTTTAGCGCGTTAGCGAGGCCGGCGCGGGGTGCGCGCCGTGCTATGTTGAGCGCTCGGATACCCTGGAAAAACCTCATGCGCATCCTGGTCAATATCGACGTGCCCGATCTCGAGGCGGCCATCGATTTCTATAGCCGCGCCTTCGGGCTGGCGCTGCACCGCCGGTTGGGCGCGACCGGCGCCGAGATGCTGGGCGCCCCGGCGCCCATCTACCTGCTGCAAAAGGCCGCCGGCACGCCGGCCGCGGGCGCCGTGCGCCAGCCGCGCGACTACGCCCGCCACTGGACGCCGGTACACCTGGACGTGGTGGTCGACGACGTGGATGACGCGGTGGCGCGGGCGGTGGCCGCGGGTGCGCGGCTCGAAGATCCGGCGGTTTCGCATGACTGGGGCCGGATCGCCCACCTGAGCGATCCATTCGGCCATGGCATCTGCATCATGCAGTTCCTGGGGCGGGGCTACGATGCCCTGGCGGCGGGCGCGCTACGCGACGCGCCCGTGGGCGAAGCCGATTTCGACGCCCTGCTGGCGATCCGCATCGAGGCCATGCGCGACAGCCTGGAACGCCTGGGCCGGTTCGACCCCGAGCGGGCCCGGGCACGATTGCGCGCAACGTTCCGTCCCGACCATACCTGGTTCATCGAACGCGACGGCGCGCGCATCGGCTTCTATGCCCTGCGCCCCGACGGCGACGGCCTGCGGCTGGATCATCTGTATGTGGTGCCCGCGGCGCAAGGGCTGGGGGTGGGCGGCCAGGTGCTGGGCCGCCTGTTGCGCGACGCCGACCTTCGGGGCCTGCCTGTGCGCGTGGGCGCGCTGCGCGGCAGCGGCTCGAACCGCTTCTACCGCCGCCACGGCTTCGAGCCGGTGGCGGAAAGCGAGTGGGACATCGACTACCTGCGCCCGGCGCCGGGGCGCCAGGCCTAGGGCCTGTTCAGGCTAAAAGGAGCCTCGCACAGGCCCTGGCGCATCAGGTGCGCGGCAGCGTCACGCCGCGCTGACCCTGGTACTTGCCGCCGCGGTCGGCGTACGAAGTCTCGCAGATCTCGTCGCTTTCCAGGAACAGCATCTGGGCGCAGCCTTCGCCGGCGTAGATCTTGGCCGGCAACGGCGTGGTGTTCGAGAATTCCAGCGTGACGTGGCCTTCCCATTCGGGCTCGAGCGGCGTCACGTTGACGATGATGCCGCAGCGCGCGTAGGTGCTCTTGCCCAGGCAGATGGTCAGGACGCTGCGCGGGATGCGGAAGTACTCGACCGTGCGGGCCAGCGCGAACGAGTTGGGCGGGATGATGCAGACGTCGCCCTTGAAATCCACGAACGAGCCTTCGTCGAAGTTCTTGGGATCGACGATGGTGGAATTGATGTTGGTGAAGATCTTGAATTCGTCGGCGCAGCGCACGTCGTAGCCGTAGCTGCTGGTGCCGTAGCTGACGATGCGCCCGCCATTGGCCGTGCGGACCTGACCCGCTTCGAAGGGTTCGATCATGCCGGCTTCGGCCTGGCGGCGGATCCAGCGGTCGCTTTTGATGCTCATGATGGCAAGGTGCTTGGGGGAATGGAATGGGCGTCATTTTATCCCGAGCGCGCCGTTCCGTCCCCGAACGGGGACGGAACGGTCACGGGCCTCAATCGCCGAAGAAGGTCCGGTACACCAGCGCAATGCCGTTGACCGAGCCGCCCTTCAGATCCAGCGAGAGGCCGCGCGCCAGCCGGTAGCTGGCCCGGCCGACGGTGTCGCTGCCGGCCAGCGCCTGCTCGACGCTGAGCGTGATGCCGTTGGCGAACGACTTGCTGGCCACCAGGAATTGCGTCGCCAGCTGGCTGTCGCTGTCGCGGTTGACGTCGCCGGCCACGGTGCGGTCCGGCAGGATGCTGCCCGAACTGCCCAGGTTGCCGGTGCGCACGCTGACGTCGTCCAGCCCGAACTGCTTGTAGAACGGCTCGCCGCCCCCCAGCAGGGCCGTGCCCACCGACAGCAGCAGCGCGGCGTCGCTGCCGCTTTCGTCGGGGCCGCGCCCCAGCAGCAGCCACGACAGCTTCTCGACGTCGCTGACGTCCGGGTACGACACCAGGTCGATGCGCGGGCGCTGCGCGGTCCCCACCACCTTGACGCCGGCCTCGACCTGCTCGCCGGTGCGCAGGGCCTCGATGTCCAGCAACGGATTGTCCAGGCGCCCCTGGAAAGTCAGCGTGCCGCGCCGCAGGCGCAGCTTCTGGCCATAGGCCTCGATGCCACCGCCGCGCGTGCGCAGCGCGCCGACGCCAGTCAGGCGGCCGTCGTTCAGCAGGATCTGGATCGACCCCAGCAGGCCGGCATCCAGCCCCATGCCCGTGATGTAGAAGCGCGGCCCCATGTCGAACTTCAGGTTCATGCTGGTCTGCAGCGGCGTCGACACGGCGCCGGGGTCGTCGCCCGCGCGCCGCACCTTGACGTCGTCGTCCAGCGACGGCACGCCCTGCAGGATCTCCAGGCTGAACCAGCCGGCGTCCGCCTTCAGGTCGCCGACGATGTCGATGCGCGGCATCGCCGCGTTCAGGTCGATGGTGCCGGAGACCATGGCGTAGCGGTCCGAGCGCTGCAGCGCCGGAAAGCGGTACAGCGTCAGGCGCACGTTGCCGCCGCCGTCGATCAGGTTCCATTGCCCCTTGGCCTCGGCATAGCCGCCCTTGGCCTCGGGGTTGGTGGTGATCCATTCCTTGGTGCGCCATTCGGCCGGCATCACGCGCAGCGAGGCCGGGAAACGCAGGCTGTCGAGCACCAGCTTGTCGCCGTCCAGCCGCGCCGCCAGCGTGCCGTCGATCAGCCGCACGCCGTCGTCGATGCGCACCACGCGCAGCTTGTCGCCACGGATCGCGCCGCTGGCGCTCCACTTGCCGGCAAGCGTGCCCTGGGCCTCGAGATTGGCCTTGACCTGGCCGCCGATTTCCATGGAGTCGCCGACGAACAGGCCGACCCACGCCAGGTCGGCGATATCGGCGTCCAGCCTGGCCCGGATCGGCTGGCGCGGATCCAGCGCCATGCCGCCCTTGGCGTCGACCGCCAGCACCGCCGTGCCGTTGCCGGCGATCTTGCCCATCTTGTCCGTGGCCAGGTCCAGCCTGGCGTCCAGGCGGCTGGCGTTAGGGCCGGTGGGCGTGGCGGTCAGGTCCAGCACCAGCGCCTTCACGCCCAGCGGCACCGGCGGGTCGCCCGGGATCAGCAGATCGCCGTCGCGGCGCGCGATGCGGGCGCGCCCGGCCAGGCGGCCGTCGAATTTCAGGTCCCAGGAGGCGTCCAGCGCAATGCGGCGCTGGCTTTCGGCCACGGTGGCATTGACGCGCTTGGGGCCCTGTTTCATCTTCGCCGCGGCCTCGGGATCGACGGCGGCGATGACCTGGCGCGCCATGGCGGCGGTGATGACCAGGTTGTCGGCCTGGCCGGCGGTTTCCCAGCGCTTGGCGTCGCCGCGCGAGCCCTTGTGCGCGATCGCCAGTTTTTCCTTGCCCGGCAGGGCCACGCCCAGCACCGTCGGGCCTACCTGCCACTGCCATTGCGGCGCCACCGCCGCCGGCAGGTACGACAGCGTCACCGGCCGGTCGGCCGAGACGGTAAAGCCCGCGCTACCGGCCGTCAGGCGCGAGAGCGTGCCGCGCCAGCCGGTCAGGGCCGCATCGGCCTCGCCAGCCGGGCCTTTGCCCCAGCCTCCGGCAAACGTGATGGCGGCCTCGGCGCGCGACTGCCCCAATACGCCGGGACGCGGCTTGGGCGGGTTGTAGCCGGCGCTGATCTCGCCGCGATGCGACGCCACGGTGCCGCCGAGCTTGCCCTTCACGTCCGCGCCGCCCGGCACGCCGGGCCAGAACGCGTCCAGTTGCGGCGCCTGCGCGTCCAGCGTCAAGGCGCCGTCGGCGCCGCCGATTTCACCCTGCGCCCGCACCCGGTTGGGTCCGAGCTTCAGGTCCACGTCCAGGCCATGGATACGCAGGCCGGCCAGCAGCTCGGCGGTCGCGGCGTTGGCCGCGGCGGCGGCATCGGCGCTGGCCGGCGGATTGGCGGCGGGCGCGGCGACCTCGACCTGGGCCTTGACCATGCCGGCGAGCGCTTGCTTGTTCCAGCGCGTGCCGTCCTCGAAACGCAGGTCGATGGCGGCCTGGCGCAACCGGCTCAGATTCTCGAATTCGGCGCTCAGCTGTGCATTGGCGCTGAGCACCGCCGGCGGAACCGCGTCGCCCAGCCACGGCGACAGGTTCAGGCGCTGCGCCCCCAGGCTGCCGACAATGCGATCGCGGCCCGGTTGCCCATCCACCGCCTGCAGGTCCAGGCGGGCCGACAGCGTCGACTTGTCCGGCAGGCGCGCATCGGCCCGCGCGCTGCGCAGCACCAGCGGCGTGCGTGGCGCCAGGTCGGCCATCACGTCCAGCGCCAGGCCGGCGCCGCTGCCGTCCAGCTTGGCCTGGATGCCCTCCAGCGAGCCGGCCGCGTCCGCGCGCAGCACCACCTGGCAGGCGGGCGCAGGCGGGCCGACGAACGCGCCGGCGTCCTTGGACTGGACAGGCTCCGCCGACGCCTTGGCGGCAGCGGCCTTGGGCTTGCCCGCGCCCGCCCGGGATTTGGCCGTCTCCGGCGCCTTGGATGCCTCCGTCTGCGCCTGCGCCTGCGCGAGCGGCGCGAACTTGCCGCTCAACTGGTCGGCCTGGCACAGCGGCGAATCCGGCCCCGAGCCGCGCGCGATCACATCCAGGCGCGCGGTGAACGGCCAGGGGTCCGCCAAGGCCTGCAGCTCAGCCTGCCCGCTCACCTGCGCCTGTCCGACTTCGTGGCCTACGCGCAGATTGGCGATGCGCAGCTGCGCGCCTTGCCTGCCGGCGGCAAAGGTGGCGCTCAGGTCGCCGAGTTCGACCGGCAGCGGCTCGCCATCCTGCAACAGGTGGAATTCGCCCAGCGCCAGCCGGTCTACGGCGATCGCCACCGGCAGGGAGGGCAATGCGAAAGGTTCGTCGCTGCCGGCGTCGGCGGGCGTTTCCTCGCCCGTGGCCAGCGCGACCTCGACGCTGCCGGCGGCAAGCTCGCGCACGTGCAACAGGCGGTCACCCAGCGCGCGCCAGCGCACCGTGAGCCGCAGGTCGCTGATGCCGATGCGGGTTCCGCCGACATCGAGATCCAGCCGCCCCACTTCCAGTCCGCGCAGGATCGACCCACGCACGTCCAGCGCCTGGCCGTCCAGTTGCTGGGCAGCGGTGGTCAGCAGCAGCCGCGTGCCGGTCTGCGAGGCCAGCAGCCAGAATACGAAGCTGCACGCCAGCACCGCCAGCATCGCCAGCCCCGGCAGCCACCACACCAGGAGGCGCCGCAGGAATCTGCGCAGCCCGGTCAAAATGCGATCCCCAGCGAGAAGTGCAGGCGCAGGTCGCGCTCGCGTTGACCGTAGGCCACGTCCAGAAACAGCGGGCCGGCCGGCGTGCGCACCCGCGCGCCCACGCCATAGCCCACCGCCATCGACATGTCGCCGAAGGATTGGGCGGCATCGCCGGCATCGACGAACACGCCCATGCCCCAACGTTCATTGAAGTAATGGTCGTATTCGATGCTGCCGACCACCAGCGTGGGCGCCCCCACGGTGGCCTTGTCGCGCTTGAGGCCGATGCTCTGGTACTTGTAGCCGCGGATCGAGCGTGCGCCGCCGGTGCGGAAGCCGAAGTCGTCCGGAACCTGCACATTGCCATTGGCCCAGACGCGCCCGACCTCGCCACGCACCGTCAGCACGTCCAGCTTGCCGATCGGCCACCATTTCTGCGCGCGGAAGCGGGCCCGGGTATAGGGCTCGCCGGTGTCCAGCGTCACGCCCACGCCACCGCCCAGCGCGATCAGGTTGCCTTCGCGCGGGTCGTATTTGTTGTCCACGTCGCGCCGCAGCCATTCGCCGGTGGCGGTCAGCGTGGGCAGCGAATATTCGTCGCCGCCATCGATCTTGACATCGTCGTGCGCCAGCAGCAGGCCCCAGCGGGTCTCGTAGGTCACTCGGCTGTCGCCGGCGCCCTTGCGCTCCTGGCTGCGGGTGGCGCCCAGGGCATAGCGGGTCACGTCCAGGCCCTGGATATCGGAATGCTGGGCCAACACGCCAATGGAGTCCTTGTAGCCGCGCTCGGTCGGCGGCAACAGGAAATCGGTGTAGACGCGCTGCTGCAGCCGGTCGACGCTGAACCCCGATTCCATGGTCACGGGCTGGCCGAACACCACGTTCTGGCGGTAGAGCGACTCCAGCCGCACGCCGGCTTCGTCGTCGACGCCGATCGAGGCCGAAAAACGCTTGGGTGGCGCCTCCACCACCCGCACCTGCACCGGCAGCGTCACTTCGCCATCGGAATCGTATTTGGGTGGCGGCGGCGCGACGGCGCCGGATACCACCGGATCGCCGGCCGGCGCGGATTCGGCGGCCTTGGCCGCGCCCGGCGCGCGGGCCCGGTCCGAAACCGGCTCCGCAGGCTGCTGCGCGCTGCCAGGCTGGCGCAGCGCCACGAAGGCGCCGCGGAAAAACGCCGTGGACTGCAGATCCTGCTGCCATTCGTCCAGGCGGTTCTGGTCGTAGGCCGCTCCCGGCGAATAGCGCACATAACGGGTGATGAGCTTGGGCGGCACGCGCTCCAGGCCCTCGGTGCTGAGTTCGCCCATGCGCACCTGCGGCCCGCTGTCGATGGTGACGCGCAGCGCCGCCGCGGCGCTGTCGGCCTGCACCTCGGCTTCGGACGCCGTCATGCGCGCCAGCATGAAATCGCGCTCCGACACCTGGTCCAGCAGCGAGGACTTGGCCTTGTTCCAGTCGGCGTTGATGAAAGGCTGGCCCGGCTTGAGCAGCCAGTCCTCGCGCAGCTTCTGCACGCGCTGCGCGTATTCCGGCCGCGTGATGCGGCCGGTGAAGGTCAGGTCGACCGAAGACACCGTGGTGCGCTTGCCCGGCACGATGCCGATATCCCAGGTTTCGCCGCCGATATCGGTGCCGGCTTCGAGCGTGACGGTGGGCGAGAAGTAGCCCTGGGTGGCCAGCGCCGCCAGCGTGGCGTCGCGGGCGCGCCGCCGCAGGCGGTTGATTTCGCCGCCGTCCTGGTCTTCAGCCAGGCGCGCGATGGCGCCCACCGCCTCGGTGATCGCCTGCAGCGCGGCCGGCGGCACGCCGCCCGGGTCCACGATGATTTCCGGGCGCTTGGCCGCAGCCTCGCCCGCCACTACGCAAAGTCCAGCCAGAAAGGCCCGGGCCGCCCACCGCATGCGTCAGGTCGGCTGCTGCACGACGATGGACGGGAATTTCCCGGCCATGTCTCGGGGAAGCGCGGCAACGCCGGCCGCCAGCTTCCTGGCGATGCCGCGATACAGTCCGGCCGCCTCGCTGCCGGGGTCAGCCACCACGGTCGGCGTGCCGGCGTCGGTCTGTTCGCGGATCGCCAGCGTCAGCGGCAGGCTGCCCAGCCAGGGCGTGCCGTACTGCGCGGCCATGCGCTGGCCGCCGCCTTCGCCGAAGATGTGCTCGGCGTGGCCGCACTGCGAGCAGATGTGGATGGCCATGTTCTCGACCACGCCCAGGATCGGCACCTCGACCTTCTGGAACATGCGCAGGCCCTTGCGCGCGTCGAGCAGCGCCACGTCCTGTGGCGTGGTGACGATGACGGCGCCCACCACCGGCACTTTCTGGGCCAGCGTCAGCGCCACGTCGCCGGTGCCCGGCGGCATGTCGACGATCAGGTAGTCCAGGTCGCGCCAGTTGGTCTGGCGCAGCAGTTGTTCGAGCGCCTGCGTGACCATCGGGCCGCGCCAGATCGCGGGCGAATCGGCGTCGATCAGGAAGCCGATGGAGTTGGCCTGCAGGCCATGGCCGGTCAGGGGCTCCATGCTCTTGTTGTCCAGGCTCTCGGGACGGCCCGAGACGCCCAGCATGGTCGGCACGCTGGGACCGTAGATGTCGGCGTCCAGCAGGCCGACCTTGGCGCCCTCGGCGGCCAGCGCCAGCGCCAGGTTCACGGCCGTGGTGCTCTTGCCCACGCCGCCCTTGCCGGAGGCGACTGCAATAATGTTGCGTACATTGGGCAGCGGCTTGAGCCCCTTCTGCACCGCGTGCGCGGCCACTTTCCAGGAAACGTTCACCTGCGCGCCAGGCGCGCCGGCGCCGGCCAGCGCGGCCACGGCGATCTCGCGCACCTGGTCGCGCACGGCGTCGGCGGGATAGCCGAGTTCCAGCGCCACGGTGACGCGGCCGCCGTCGATTTGAATGTCACGATCTTTTACAGAAACGCCCAGGTCCAGGCCGGTGTTGGGGTCTTGCGCGCCGCGCAGCGCGGCGCGGATGTGTTCTATCGTTATACTCATGTCACTATGGTTCCGTAGGCAGCGCGGCGTCTGCGGGCCGCCATCCCCTAAAGGATAGCGGATACACGGGAACCTTTCGCTGCGTTTTGCATCCGACCTACATGACCAATACTCTTATCCGCTTCTTTCGTGCCGTGTTGTTCGCCGCCCTGGCCTTGATCGGCATGGCGATGGCGCTGGTCTTCATGCTGTCCACGGCGATCGCCGTGGCGATCCTGTACGTGGTCGCCAAGGTGCGCGGCAAGCCTTTCGGCGTGCGCGCCTACTGGAGCCAGCGCCAGGGCGCCCGTCCCAGCCCCTTCCAGTCCGCCAACGCCCCGTTCGCCACGCAGCCGCGCGGCGACGTGATCGACGTCGAGGCCCGCGAGGTCCGCTGAACACGGCAACACCGACGCCCGCCGCGCCCTGCGGCGGCCGTGCTGCGGCCGGCCCGCCGGCCTAGCGCTATCCAACCCGCCAGACGCGCCCCGCGCGACCGGCGGGTTGCGTCGTTTCAGGGGGCCGTCCCCGACCACGCCGGGCGCATGCCCGCCATTGCCCTAAAATGGCCGGCCAACCCATTTTTCCCTTCAACCTCGACCGACAACCATGTCTCGCACTCTCTTTGTCACCACTGCGCTGCCCTACGCCAACGGATCCTTCCACATCGGCCACATCATGGAGTACATCCAGGCCGACATCTGGGTTCGTTCGATGCGAATGGCGGGCCACACGGTGCACTTCGTGGGTGCCGACGACGCGCACGGCGCGCCGATCATGCTCAAGGCCGAGAAAGAAGGCATCACGCCGCAGGCGCTGGTGGCCCGCTACGCCGCCGAGCGTCCGCAGTACCTGAACGGCTTCCACATCCGTTTCGACCACTGGCACACCACCGACTCGCCCGAGAACGTGGCGCTGTCGCAGGACATCTATCGCGCGCTCAAGGCGCAGGACCTGATCGAGACCCGCTCCATCGAGCAGTTCTACGACCCGGTCAAGGGCATGTTCCTGGCCGACCGCTACATCAAGGGCGAATGCCCCAAGTGCCACGCCAAGGACCAGTACGGCGATTCCTGCGAAGTCTGCGGCGCGGTCTACGCCCCGACCGACCTGATCAACCCGTATTCGGCCCTGACCGGCGCCACGCCGGTGCTGAAATCGTCGGATCACTTCTTCTTCAAGCTGTCGGATCCGCGCTGCGTCGAATTCCTGCAGCAATGGACCACCGGCAGCAACGCCAATGGCGGCAAGCACCTGCAGCCTGAAATGCTGGCCAAGACCCGCGAGTGGCTGGGCGCCGAGGACGGCGAGGCCAAGCTCGGCGACTGGGACATCTCGCGCGACGCGCCCTACTTCGGCATCGAGATCCCGGACGCGCCGGGCAAGTACTTCTACGTCTGGCTGGACGCGCCGGTGGGCTACCTGGCCTCGCTGAAGTCGTACTGCGCGGTCAAGGGCCTGGACTTCGACGCCCTGCTCGACCCGGCCGGCAGCACCGAGCAGGTCCACTTCATCGGCAAGGACATCGTCTACTTCCACGCGCTGTTCTGGCCCGCGATGCTGAAATTCGCCGGCCGCAAGACGCCGGACGCGGTCAACGTGCACGGCTTCATCACCGTCAGCGGCGAAAAGATGTCCAAGAGCCGCGGCACCGGCATCTCGCCGCTGCGCTACCTGGAACTCGGCATGAACGCCGAATGGATGCGCTACTACATCGCCGCCAAGCTGAACGCCCGGGTCGAGGACATGGACTTCAACCCCGAGGACTTCATCGCCCGCGTCAACAGCGACCTGGTCGGCAAGTACGTCAACATCGCCAGCCGCGCCGCCAGCTTCATCACCAAGCACTTCGACGGCGCCCTGGCCTATTCGGGCGACACCGCCGCGCTGGCGGCCGAATACGCCGCGCAGGCCGAATCGATCCGCGCCGCCTTCGAGGCGCGCGAGTACAACCGCGCCATCCGCGAGATCATGGCCTACGCCGACCGCATCAACCAGGCGTTCGACACGGCCCAGCCGTGGGTGCTGGCCAAGGGCATCGCCACCGCCGACGAGGCGCAAAAGGCCGCGCTGCAGGACATCTGCTCGCGTTCGCTGGCCGGCTTCAAGGCCCTGTCGGTGATGCTGGCGCCGGTGCTGCCGGCCCTGGCCGAACGCGTCGCCCGCGAGCTGTTCGCCGCCGACGCCGACTTCACCTGGGCCGACGCCGCGGTGCTGCCGCAGCGCGTGGCTCCGTTCAAGCACCTGATGCAGCGCGTCGAGCCGCAGATGCTGGAAGACCTGTTCGAGCCGCCCGCCGCCCCCGCCGTGATCCCCGGCGGCGAGCCGCTGGCCGAGACCATCTCGATCGACGACTTCGCCCGCGTCGACCTGCGCATCGCGCAGATCGTCAACTGCGAGCACGTCGAAGGCTCGACCAAGCTGCTGCGCCTGACGCTGGACGTGGGCGAAGGCCGCCACCGCAACGTCTTCTCCGGCATCAAGTCGGCCTACCAGCCCGAAGACCTGATCGGCAAGCTGACCGTCATGGTCGCCAACCTGGCGCCGCGCAAGATGAAGTTCGGCGTCTCCGAAGGCATGGTGCTGGCCGCCAGCCACGCCGACGAGACGGTGGACGCCGGCATCTACGTACTGGAGCCGTTCCCCGGCGCCAAGCCCGGCATGCGCGTGCGCTGATCCGCACTCCCGAGCCATGAAAAAAAGCCCGCAATCTGCGGGCTTTTTTTCAGGCGGCGGCGCGCCGGTCCTCGCGGGACGGGATCAATCCTTGCTCGGCGCCAGCGCCGGGTCGAGCGAGATGCGCTCGTCGAACACGAAGCACTTGCCGTCGAACCCCGGACCGCCGGTTTCCTCGAAGTATTTGAGGATGCCGCCGTCGAGCTGGTAGACGTTGTCGATGCCGGCCTCGTTCATGTAGATCGCGGCCTTCTCGCAACGGATGCCGCCGGTGCAGAAGCTGACCACGGTCTTGCCTTGCAGTTCGTCGCGGTGCGCCTGCACCGCCGCGGGGAATTGCGTGAAGCGGTCGATGCGCCAGTCGATGGCGTCGCGGAAGGTGCCTTCGTCCACTTCAAAGGCGTTGCGCGTGTCCAGCATGACCACGGGGCGGCCGCTGTCGTCGGCGCCCTGTTCCAGCCAACGCGCCAGCGTCTTGGCGTCCACGCCCGGCGCGCGGCCGGCCTCGGGCCGGATCGTCGGGTGATTCATGCGGATGATTTCGCGCTTGATCTTCACCAGCAGCTTGCGGAACGGCACCTGCGCACTGTGGCTGAACTTCACCTCCAGGTCGGCGAACCGGGCATCGCCGCGCAGGTCGCGCAGAAAGCCGTCGATAGCGCCGGCCTGGCCCGCCAGGAACAGGTTGATGCCTTCCTCGGCCAGCAGAATGGTGCCCTTCAGGCCGGCCGCGCCAGCCACGGCCAGCAGCCGGGCGCGCAGCTCGGGCAGCGCGTCCAGCGAAACGAATTTGTAGGCGGCGATATTGACGACGGAAGACATGGCAAAGCGGGGCGTTGAGCGGCGAAGGGCGTAATAGTAATCGCTGGACCGCGGCGCCCGCTTGCCACGGATCAAGCGCGGCCCGCCGAACCGCCTCAGCGGCGCACGATTTCCTGTTCCACCACCGTATCCAGCACCCAGCGCAGGCCCGAGGCGTCGGCTGGCCGGTTGGGGTCCCTGACCTCGACCACTCGCAGGCGGTAGCGGATGCCGGGCTGGAAATTGAAGCCGGTGATATCGCCATACCAGAGCTGCCAGGGCTGCGTCGGCGTATCGCGCACCTGATAGCACATGGCGCGCCCGGCGCCGGCGTTGCACGGCACGCGCTCGGCGTTGACGTAGACCAGCTTGGTCGCGCCCACCTGGCCGCCGGCGACGGGATCGAGGCGACGGCCGAAATCCAGCGTGTCGCCGTTGCTCAGCGCCCACGTCATGCGTCGCGGATTGCTGGTGTTGTCGAAGGACGTGGCGGTGATGCGCGTCAGGCCGGCCAGGAATTCCTGTTCGAGCTTCATGTTCACCGGCGCGCAGGCCTTCATCGTCGCCACCGGGTTGGACTGGATGATCAACTGGCCGTTGGCCACCGTATAAGGCGCGCTGTAGGTGTTGCAGCCGGCGAAGCCGGTCGCGCGGGTAGCGCCCTGGTCATGGATGAAGCCGATGGTCACAGGCACCGAATTGGATGACGGATGCGGGATCTCGCGCAACGCGCCGCCGGGGCGGGTCCAACGCGCCAGGTCCCAGTTGGTCTGCGCCAGCACGTCCGAGGCAGCGGCCGGCTGGAAGCGCGGGTCGCGCCCGTCCGCGGTGCGCGGCGGCGCCGCGCAGGCCGCCAGCGTCAAACCAAGCGCGCACGGCGCGATCCAGCGCCAGGCAGAGGACAAGGACATGGAAATCTCCCGCAAGAAACAAGGACCGCCCGCCGCGGCACGCTTGCCGGCGGTTTCGGGCAGCGCCCATTGTAGGCGCGCCCCGCCTTGCGGCCGGATGCCGCAAAACATACTGAAACACCTGGCCGGCGCGCGCGTTCAGGGAGTGGGCGGATCCTGGCGGCGCTCGAACTCCAGCACGTCGCCGCCGCGCAGGTTGAACGTCAGATGGCGCGGCGCGCCGCCGCTGTCCAGCGTGAACGTGTCGATGACGGTCAAGCCGCGCAGATAGTCGGCTTCCAGCGCGGCGCGCTCGGCCGGCACGCACGCCATGCGGGTGGCGGCGGGCGCGTCGATGGCCAGTTTGCCGCCCTGCAGCTTATAGCTGCCCTGGTAGCGGTTGCAGCCCGAGAAGCCCTCGGCGCGGTACTGCTTGCCCTGTGCCAGGAAGGTCAGGCGGATCGGCTCGCCATTGTCGCCATGCGGAATATCGCGCAAGGCCCCGCCCGCGCGTGTCCAGCGCACCAGTTCCCAGCTGGTCTGGGCCAGCGAGTCCGCGCTGCTGGCCGCGTTGGCGGCGGCGGCGCCCTCGGCGCGCGCGCCGCCGGTGGACCCGGCGCAGCCAGCCAACGCCACGGCCAGCACCCCGACGCCCAGCACCCGGCAACGCGAAGACAGGAAGGTAAACATCGACAGCACTCCTGAAAAGACACAACCTCGACTGTAACCGCCATGAGGCCAGCACGTCCCGTGCCTCCGCCCGACAGCCGAAGCCTAAAGCTGCACCCGCTCATCGCGCGCGCTACATCGCGCGCAGGGGGCCTGCATCGAATGCCGCATGGCGGGGCGCCGTCGCCACGCGCAGAATCGACTGACACTTCCCGACAGGCCGGGCGCGGATCGGCGCCCGGCCCGGGCAGCCATAACAACAATTTCCGGAGACACGGCGATGGGCATGTTGAGAACCTTGCTGGCGCTGTCCGTCGTGCTCGACCACCTGGGCGGCGGCGCCACCGACTGGCTGGTGGGCGGGCGCCTTGCCGTACAGCTTTTCTACGTGATCTCGGGCTTCCTGATTTCGTATGTGCTGACCGCCACCGACCACTATCGGGGCGCGCCGGGCAGGTTCTATGCCAATCGCGCCTTGCGCCTGTATCCCGTCTATCTGGCCGTGGCCGCGCTGACGCTGCTGGCGTACCTTGCAGGCGGTGGCGAGGCGTTCTGGCGCGTCTACGAAGACCTGCCGCTGTCCGCCGAACTGTTCCTGGCGGTGTCGAACCTGGTGATCCTGGGCCAGGACTGGCTCATGTTCTTCGGTATCGAACAGGGTGGCCTGGCCTTTACCGGCAGTTTTGTCCACAGCGAAGTGCCGCTGTACCAGGGATTGCTGGTGCCGCAGGCGTGGACGCTGGGCGTGGAAATGAGTTTCTACCTGGTCGCGCCTTTCGCGCTGCACTCGCCGCGCCGCTTGCTGGTGCTGCTGGTGGCCTCGCTGGCGCTGCGCGCGGCGCTGATCGCCAGCGGCATCGGCCAGGGCGATCCCTGGACCTACCGTTTCTTCCCAACCGAATTGGCGTTGTTCCTGCTGGGTTCGCTATCGCACCAGGTGCTGCTGCCACGCTGGCAGGCCTGGAGCCGGCGCGTTGCGCGGCTGCCGGAACTGGGCACGGCGTTGCTGTTGCTGTATGCGCTGGCCCATTTTTCCATTGGCCTGCCGCCCACCTTGCGCGATGGCATCGCGGTGTTGCTGTTCGCTGCGCTGCTGCCGCTGGCCTTCCTGTTCCAGTCACGGCACCGGCTCGACAAGGCGATCGGCGAACTGAGCTATCCGATCTACATCTGCCACGCGCTGGTCATCCTGTTCTTCGGCTGGCTGCTCGACGGCACCCAGGCGCGGCAGCCGGCGATGTTCATGGCGCTGGTGGTGGCCGGCTGCATCGGCTTGGCCGCGTTGCTCAACAGTCTCATCGCCGAGCCGGTGGAACGCCTGCGGCGGCGCCTGCGCGTGGACGCGCCGCTCGCAGGCGTGGGATCGGCGCCGCGCACCGTCAACCCGGCCGGCGTGGCGCGCGGCGCGGCGCCTCTGGACAGGGCGCCCGTCCGACACGCCGCGTCCGCCGGCGGCACGGTGGGGACTATTCGCCGCGCGCCTTGATGTAGGCGGCCAGCACCTGCTCGATCTGGCGCTTTTCCTGCAGGCTCAGGCGTGCATAGGTGGCGTACGACACCGTTTCGAACGGCCAGGGCGGCTGTTCAGGCGCGTCACCGGCGCCGGCGACGGACGTGGCATGGCCAGGATTGAGCATCGGCCCTTCGCCGGTGCTGAGCCACATGGGATTGACCCGCAGCGCGCGGGTCAGCTTGATGAGTGCATCGCTGGAAGGCTGCAGGCGCTGGCCGCTTTCGTAATTGCCGATAGCGCTTTGCGACAGGTTGCTCGCGACCGCCAAGTCCTTTTGTGTCCATCCCTGAAGCATTCTTGCGTTGCGCAGACGATGGCTAAACGTGTCCAATCGATCAACCTGAGACATTAATATGAATTTATTTATTTGATTAAAACATCTCAATACTGCCGCCAAATAAACGGATTGCACCCCAATTCCGTGGCTAATCCGTAAATCGCGGCGCCCTCCTCCCGGCCCCGTGCGGGCCCCTGCCCCGCCACCGCGAAACTGACCCGCGGCGATGCAAAAAACCCCTTTCTATCATCGGCTTGCGGTCGGCACGGCGCCATCCCGACGGCACCCGCCGCGCGCGGACGCGCGACGTTGGCGCGGGGTTAACGCCGGCCCGAGTTTATGGTTTTTCGGCGTGTGAAAATAGAAAATAATGTATCGGTAATACTTAATATCTTCAGGTCTCAACCACGCAAAACAAACAGCGTTCCAAGCGCCACGCGGAAATATGCCTCGCGTCAATTGTTACCACCAGAAACTACAGAAACGTATCTTCACAAAAAAACACGCCCGTGTTTAAATGAAACACGGGCGTGACTTCCATGCGGAATCGGATCATCGGCGGCCTGGGCGCAACGCGCTCGAGCCAGGCGCCGCCCCGGACCCCGACCGCGGCCTCAACCTGCCGCGGCCCACACGCTGGGCACCAGCCCAGACCTTCGCCCGCCACCAGACAACACCGCCAGATGCCGCCACATCATGGCGCAGCAAAGGGAGAGGGGCATGACACGCAACGCAGGCGCGGACGGGCATCCATGAACAACACACTGGATGTCATTTTTCTGGCCCAGGACGACGCCAGGCACGGCCGGCTGGTCCAAGCGCTGTCCCATCTCGGATTCAGCGTACGTCGCTGCCACGACCTGGCCGACGTCTACGACCGCTATTCCCGCCGCGCCTGCCCGCTGATCATCCTGGAAGCGCCGCTGCCCGATATCCACAACGCCGCCGTACGGTTGCGCGCCATCGACCGCAGCCTGGGCATCGTCGCCATCGCGCCCTTCGGCGCCGAGGAAAACCGCATTCGCACCTTGCTCTGCGGCGCCGACGCGTGCCTGCCGCCGGAGGTCACCGGCCTGGAGCTGGCGGCGGTGCTGCAGGCGCTGGTGCGCCGCGCGGTGGGCCTGGACCTGTCCGAACCGGTGGCCGAGCCGCCCCCCGACGACCCCCTGCAGGAAACCTGGCGCCTGGCCAACAAGGGCTGGACCCTCATCAGCCCCGCCGGGCGCAGCCTCGGGCTGACCACGGGCGAGCGTGATTTCCTGACCCGTCTGGTGAAGGCGCCCGACCGCAAGGTCAGCCGCGACGCGTTCTATCCCGACGGCGCCGAAGACGCCGACGGCGCCATCACGCGGCGCCGCTTCGTAGACGTCATGATCAGCCGGCTGCGGCGCAAGGCGACGGCCAATCACATGACCTTGCCGATCCGCGCGGTGCATGGCTGGGGCTATATGTTCGCGGCGGATATCGCGCTGGAACTGGATCCGCGGGAAGGAGGAGAGGAGAGTCGTCCGGACGGACAGGAGGCCTGGCGCCGCGACACCGCAGATGCGGGCGCGCCATCTTACTGATACGCTGGCGCCAGGAGCCTGGCGATGGGCGAAAAAAACGCGGCGCTGCCCCGAAGGTAAGACGCCGCGCTAAAACAACACGTGAGCCTGGAGTCATCAGCCGGCACTGATGCCTTCTACCTAGATCACGCGATTCCAACATTCGTGCCTCATACTACTCACGCACGGACTGGCCGTGAGCCCGGTTGGGGTCTCTAGTCCCCACCCAAGCTGCAGCGTGATAACGCCCGGGGATTTCGTCCGCCCTGGCAGCTGGCGGGCTCGTCGCCCGTATCAGCGGCGTTCCTCTCGGATAGCCGCGTGATGAAGGCAGTTTAGGACGTCGGGCGCAATTCAAGTAATTCTTTGTTGATAGCCTTCTATACATATTGGATATAGCAAGCCCCCGACGGGCGCCTATAGAATGCAGGCAAAGGATGCCCCTGCCATGCCCAATCCCCTGACCGGCCTCGCGCGCCGCCTGCGCCGTGTGATCTCCCTTGTGCCGCCCAACTGGTGTCTCGCCATCCTGGTGGCCCTGGACGGGTATGCCTTCATGCATCCGGTGCTGCGCGAAGTGCGGACGCGCGAGTATTCGTTCTGGCTGGCGCTGGACAACTGGCGGGACGTGATGCAGGTGGTCGGCCTGCTGGAGATCCCGCGGCTGGTGCTGGGGGTGGGGCTGCAGATCATCGCCCTTGGCCTGATCCTGAAGGCGCGCATCGCCTGGGCCTTCTCGCTGGTGCTGCTGATCGGCATCGGCACCTTCGCCATCCTGGGCGACAGCGGCCGCGCCGGACTCGGCATCTATACGCTGGTGCTGGTGGTGGCGCTGGTCGCCTATTGGCGCCGCTTCGATCGCGCCAGCGTCACGGCCGGCTCGCTGTTCGCGCTGGTCAGCATGGTGTCGCTGCTGATCTATGCGGTGTTCGGCACGCTGTACCTGGGCGAGGAATTCAATCCGCCCATCAAGGACGCGGCGACCGCCCTGTACTTTTCCATCGTCTCGATGTCGACGGTGGGCTATGGCGACATCACGCCGCACAGCAACGCGGCGCGGCTGTTCACCGCGTCGATTATCATTCTCGGCATCACCGTCTTCGCCACCTCCATCAGCGCGATCGCCGGCCCGGTGATCGGCGGCAACCTGAAACGGCTGGTCAAGGGCCGGTTTTCCACCGCCATGAGAAAAAACCACATCATCATTGCCGGCGCCACGCCCCTGGCCATGAGCGTCTACGACGGCCTGCGGCGCCGCGGCGACGAGGTCACGGTCATCGTGCCTGCCGGCGCGCCGCAGGAGTACCCGGCCGCCACCGACCTGATCGAAGGCGATGCCTCCAGCGTCGAGGTGCTGCGCAGCGCGGGCGTGACCCGCGCGCGCTATGTGCTGGCGCTGCGCGAGGACGACGCCGAGAACGCCTTCATCGTGCTGGCCGCCAAGGAAGCCGCCGGAGAACAGGGCGCCAGGACGGTGGCCCTGGTCAACACCAGCAAGCACCTGGAAAAAATCCGGCGGGTGCAGCCCGACCTGGTGTTCTCGGTGCAATTGCTCGGTGCCGAACTGCTGACGCGCGCCATCAACGGCGAGCCGCTGGACAGCCAATCGATCACCGACCTCTTCTTCGCCAAGGCGGCGCCACAACGCTAGCCGCAGCGATAGACATTGCCGGACAGCGTGACGTTGGTCTGCTCCATGTGATCCTTGCCGCCCGTCTGTCCGGCGCGCTGCGTCAACAGATAGACCACGTTGCCGCCCATCGCGGCGGCGCGATTCTTCAGGTCATTGCGGGCCCCCGTTTCCATGTCGGCGTTGGAGGTGATCGCTCCCGCCAGGAAGTTGCCCTGGCTACCGGTGACATCGCCCAGGAAGACGCATTCCTTGCCGGGTTCGTTGTGCGTGATGCGCACGCTCGCGGCGCCGGGTGTCAGCGCGATGGGCGCGCAGGCGGCCAGCGCGGTGGCGCAGGCCAGGAAAGAAGCGATACGCGACGCATCGCGGGACAGGGTTTGCATGACGGCAGGCATCCATCGAAAGGACGTGGGAATCCCACGCATGGCCACGCGCCACGCGCAGGGGAAAGCAGGAACGGGAGGGAGTCAGTCGGGGGCTTCGTCGCCCGCCGCCGGGCCTGGCTGGTATTCGAGCAGGTCGCCAGGCTGGCATTGCAGCACTTCGCAGATGCGTTCGAGCGTGTCGAAACGCATGCCCTTGACCTTGCCCGACTTGAGCAGCGACAGGTTCGGCTCGGTGATGCCGATCTCCTGGGCCAGCTGACGCGCCTTCATCTTGCGCTGCGCCAGCATCACATCCAGCCGCACGACAATCGCCATCAGATGAACCCCCGGTTCTCTTCCGCGACCCGGGCCGCCTCTTCCATGGCCCAGGCCAGCGAAAACAGCAGGCCACCCAGCAACGCCAGCAGGATGTCGCTGACGTCGATATCGATCAGCATGTGCGGGCCCTGCCCTGGTCCGTTGGCCAGCGTCAGGACCAGCGCCAGCACCGTCTTCAACACCGGCACCGCCGCGCTGAACACCGTGACCAGCAAGGCGATGCCGCGCAGCCGGCGCGCGGTGGCGACCGTGAGCACATCGCCCCGGCCGAAATCGCTGAACATCGCGTAGGCGTGCGCGATGCCGCGCAACGCCAGCCCCGCCAGCGCCCCGAACAGCGCGAAACCCAGTAGCCGGTAGCCCGGCCCCAACTGCAGGTGCGGCGCGGGCGGCGGTCCGGCCAGCCCGACATGGGCGGCCGCGCTGTCGACCGAGGCCGGCGACGGGGTGATGCCGAGGAACGAATAGATGCCGCGCGCCAGCACCGCCTCGGCGGTGAAAAACCACATGCCGATCAGTGCGGCGACCAGCAGCAGCGCCACGGCGATGAGCAGGCCACGCATCCATCGCGACAGCACGCGGATGCGTTCAAACCGGTCGCGCCCTGGCGGCGCGGGCGGGGTTTGTTGGGTGGGAGTCGAAGTCAGCGCTGCGGCCACGGGAGCCTCCAGAACACGTTGCGAAGGTAATGACGTTGCTGTAGTGTAGCAACAAATTATCGTCAAACGATAATTTTTTATCCTAAAAGGAAAACCATGCGGTCAGCCATCGCGATCGCCGCGCTAGTCGCCGCGGCCTTGTTGTTCATGGCGCTGGCGTCGGCTTGCGCCTGTGGGCGGGACACGCCTGGCCGGGCCTGCCACCGCGACAGGGGCGCGCCGGCCGTGCGCACCGCCAGCGTCTGGTCACTGGGCCAGCGCTTTGCATTGCCGACCTTGCCAAGGCTGGGCTTCCCGTCCGTGCGCGACGGGGCGGCATGCGCCTGTTGTGACCGGGGCCCATTGCCCCGGACCGGAACGGCTTCGGAGGCGGCGGACGAAAAGGATCGCGGCAAGCCCTGGCAGATATCGGCGTCCGGGCGGCCCGCGCAGGCCATGGAGTGAGCGCGCCGCGCTCAGCCCCGAAGCGTGGCCGGCACCGGTGGCTCGGCCGCTTTGTCGGCATACCAGCGCACGAAGTCGGCCGACCGCATGGGCCGCGCGAACAGGTAGCCCTGGATGAATGCCACGCCGCGCTCGGTCAGGTAAGTGAATTGTCCAGGGGTTTCCACCCCCTCGGCCACGACCGCCAAGCCCAGGCGGTGCGATAGCGTGATGATCACGTCCAGCACCGGCGCTTCCTCGCCGTTGTCCTGGATGGCCTGCACGAAGCCCTTGTCGATCTTGAGATAGTCGACCGGGAACATCTGCAGGTACGACAGCGAACAATGTCCCGTGCCGAAATCGTCGATCGCGACGAAAACGCCCTGCGCGCGCAGCGCGTCGATATTGCGGCGGGCCTGGCCATTGTCGGAGATCAGGCTGCGTTCGGTGATTTCCAGCACCATCAAGGACGGCCGGATCGCGCCGCGAAAGGCCTGGATGTCCGCGACCAGGGCGGGACTCGACAGATGTTCCGGCGCCACGTTCACGGCGATATGGAAATCGGGCGGCGTGTTCCAGGCCTGCATGTCGCGCTGGATCAGCTTGAGCAAGTGTTGCGTGAGCGGCACGATCATGTTTTCGGCCTCGGCCGCCGCGATGAAGATGTCGAGCCGCACCGGCCCCACGCCCGGCCGGGTCCAGCGCATCAAGGCCTCGGCGCCTTCGCAGCGACCGGTGGCCTTGCCGTAGACCGGCTGGTATTCGACGTGCAGCTCATCGGCGTCCATGGCGCGGCGCAATTGCTCCTTGAACGACTGCCGGTTCACTTGCAGGCGGTAGGCGCCGAAGGCCAGCAACGCCCCGCACAGCATCGCCACGGGCAGATAGGTGACCAGCAGCTGCTGCCAGGCGCGCACCACGGTTTCGGACGGCGCCATCACCCTGATGACCAGGTCGCCGCGGCCGGCAACCGCCTCGGTCGACTCAAACAGGCTCTCGGCCGCCGCCGTGCCCCAGGCATCGTTGCGGATGGGCGCGCCCCGGCCCAGCGTCACTTCGAGCTGGTAGGCCCCCAGCGACGACACCGCGTTGAGCAGGTCCTGCACGTAGCGGCCGTCGACCACCACCACGCCGCCGCGGCCGTCCTCGCCCGCCATGCCCAGCAGCAAGGCCGGGCGGTCGGGCGCCAGGGGCGTGCCGGACACGCTGACGAACCACTGTGTCGGCGGCGTGCCGACCGGCCAGCGGTGGAACGCGCCAGTCTCGTAGTCCACCTCGCCCAAGGCCGACGAGCAATAGATGTGCTCGCGCTTGACCAGCAACAACGAGCGGAAATACGGATTGAGCGTGCCCCAGCGGTACAAGTCGGGACGCGCCGTCTGGCAGGACTGCGCGGACAGGGCCGTGACCCGCGGCAGGATGTCGAGGGCGCGAGCCATGATCTGGCCGGTCTGCACTCGCACGATCCGGCCCGCCGTGGCGGCTTCGGCGCGCTCGGTGCTCAGCGCGTGCAGCCAGGTCCAGCCGATGCAACCGAGCACCGGCAGCACCAGGGCCAGTGCCACCGGGAAATAGCGCCAGGACGGCACGCGGACCGTCATTCCTGAGGTGGGCACATCTTCCTCGCAGCGTCAGTCATGGGGGTGTCGCAAGGATACAGGGCGGCGCGGCCCCGCGCATCCACGGCGACGCCGCCGCCGAAGGCAGGCGCGCGGCTACAGCAGGTCGCAGATCAGCGCCACGTGCGCTTCGCGCCGCTGCGGCAGGTTCAGGCGCTCGTCCGGGCCCAGCAGGATCGCCATGAAGATGGCGTGGACCACCGGCGACAGCAGCAGCCAGGGATGCCGCAGCGCGGCGCCATCGCCGCACAGGCCGCGCGCGCGGGCCAGCTCCAGCAGTTGGGCGATGTCGGCCTGGTGCGCGTCGGCGGTCTGTTCGCGCCAGCGCCGCGCCAGGTGCGGCACGCGCAGGCTTTCGGCCAGCAGCAGGCGCATGGCGCTGATCATGGCCGGATTGGCCAGGCTGGCATAGAGATGGTTGACGAGGCGTTCGGCCAGGTGGCGCGGCGTGGTCGAGCCCTCGACCAGGGCACGGGCGTCGAGCCGCGGTGGGCAAAGGTAGCGCGCCAGCAGCGCCTCGAAGACTTCCTCCTTGCTGGCGAAATGCGCGTACAGGCCGCCTTTGGACAGACCGGCGCGCAAGGCGATGTCATCCATCCGGGCGCCGGTGTAGCCGGCGGCCGAGAACTCCTGCAGCGCGGCATCGAGGATCTGCCCGACGCGCACGGTAGGAGGGAGACGCTGACGTTGCGAACTCATCACCCCTGCTCCCATTGCGGATTGGCGGGCAGCGCCGCCGCCAGCCAACAGCACCATTAAAAACCGACCAGTCAGTCGCTAACTTGATTCTGATCAAGGATTGATCACCACCGCGGCGGCACAATGCGTTCAAGACGTTTGAGTCGGATTGGTCCGACACCGGGCCACAAGCCCGGATGCGCGACGATCCGGCCTCGCGAGCGGCATTCCCGCCGCCCGCGCGCCCTGGAGCCATCATGCCGAAACGGAACCCGCCAGCCCTCCCGCAGACCGCGCTGCGCGCGGGCCGGTTCGATGACGACGCCTGGCGCCAATGGCCCTATGCCCTGTGGAGCCAAGGCTTCCAGCAGGCCCAGCGCAACTGGGACGCCTGCGTCCGCGCCCTGCCGCTGGCGGATCGCCACCAGCGCGACCTGGCCGCGTTCATGGTGCGCCAATGGCTGGAGTGGTGGGCCCCGGACAACAACCCATGCACCAATCCGCTGGTGCTGCGCCAGACCTTGCGGGAAGGCGGCGCCAATCTGTTGCGCGGCGCGCAGGCCGCCTGGGAAGACGGGCTGCGCCAGCTGGGCGGCCTGCCGCCGGCCGGCGCCGAACAGTTCCGTCCCGGCCACGAGGTGGCGGTCACGCCCGGCAAGGTCGTGCTGCGCAATCCGCTGGCCGAACTGATCCAGTACCGGCCCGCGACCCGCCAGGTGCGGCCCGAGCCGATCTTCATCGTTCCGGCCTGGATCATGAAGTACTACGTGCTGGATCTGTCGCCGCACAACTCGCTGATCCGCTATCTCGTCGGCCAGGGCTATACGGTGTTCTGCGTGTCGTGGAAAAACCCCACGGCCGCCGACCGCGACCTGGGCCTGGACGATTACCTGCGCCTGGGTGTGCGCGAGCCGTTGCAAGCGATCGCGGCGATCGTGCCCGGCGCGGCGGTGCACGCGGCGGGATACTGCCTGGGCGGCACGCTGCTGGCCATGGCCGCCAGCGCCATGGCGCGCGACGGCGACTCGCGGCTGGCCAGCCTGAGCCTGCTGGCGGCGCAAACCGACTTCAGCGAGCCCGGCGAGCTGGGCCTGTTCATCGACGCGTTCCAGGTCGCCCTGATGGAGGCCGAAATGGCGGCGCTGGGCTATTTCCCGGCGCGGCAGATGAGCGGCGCATTCCAGCTGCTGCGCGCGCAGCAGCTGGTGTGGTCGCGCATGACCTCGGAATACCTGCTGGGCCAGCGCCGCCCCATGAACGACCTGCAGGCCTGGAACGCCGACGCCACCCGCATGCCGGCCCGCATGCACGGCCAATACCTGCGCCACCTGTACCTGGACAACGACCTGGCCGCCGGCCGCTACGCCGTGGACGGCCGCCCGGTGCGGCTGCAGGACCTGCGCCTGCCGACCTTCTGCGTCGGCACCGAGACCGATCATGTGGCGCCATGGCGTTCGGTCTACAAGCTGCACGAGCTGTCGCCTGCCGCGCTGACCTTCGTGCTGACCAGCGGCGGTCACAACGCCGGCATCGTCAGCGAACCGGGCCATCCGCGGCGGCGCTTTCGCAGCCTGCTGCGCGCGGCGGGTCAGCCCGCATTGGCCCCGGACGCCTGGCTGGCGGCGGCCACGCCGCACGACGGTTCCTGGTGGCCGCACTGGCGCGCCTGGCTGGACGGGTTGTCCGGCAAGCCGGCCAGGCCCCCCTCGATGGGCGCCGCGCGCAAGGGCTACCCCGCGCTGGGCGACGCGCCCGGCACCTATGTGATGGAGCAATGAGCATGAACCGCCGTCCCCTTGCGCGATGGCGCGCCGCCCGGCTGGCGCCGGCCGCCCTGGCCGTACTGCTGGCGCCAGGCTGCGTGTCGATGGCGCCGCAATACGTCCGGCCCACGGCGCCAGTGGCGGCGGTCTATCCCGGCCAGGCCGCCGCGCCCGACGCCTCGCTGCCAAGCGCGGCGCGGGTCGACTGGCGCGGCTACTTCACCGATCCCGTGCTGCAAGGCCTGATCGGCAACGCCCTGGCGCACAACCGCGACCTGCGCACGGCGCTGTTGCGGGTCGAGGAAGCGCGGGCCCTCTACGGCATCCAGCGCGCCGACCAGTTCCCCACGATCGGCGCGCAGGCGGACGGCAGCCGCGGCCGCACGCCCGGCGACCTGAACCTCACCGGCCAGCCGCAGGTGGCCAGCCAGTACCAGGTCGGCGTGGGCATGGCGGCCTGGGAACTGGACTTCTGGGGCCGCGTGCGCAGCCTCAAGGACGCCGCGCTGGAAAACTACCTGGCCTCGGACGCCGCCGCCGAAGCCGCCACGCTGAGCCTGATCGCGCAAGTGGCCGACAGCTACCTGACGCTGCGCGAACTGGATGAGCGGCTGGCGCTGACGCGCGCAACCATCGCCTCGCGCGAGGAGTCGCTGCGCATCTTCCGCCGGCGCTACGAGGTGGGCTCGATCTCGAAGCTGGACCTGACCCAGGTCGAGACGCTCTGGCAACAGGCGCGCGCGCTTGGCGCCGACCTGGAACAGGCCCGCGCCACGCAGGCCCATGCGCTGGAACTGCTGACCGGCCAGCCACTGGCGCAGCCGCTGCCGCGCGCCGGCCTGGACGACGACAGCGTCATGCGCGACCTGCCGGCCGGGCTGCCGTCGGACCTGCTGACCAATCGGCCCGACATCGTCGCCGCCGAACACCAGCTGCGTGCCGCCAACGCCAACATCGGCGCGGCGCGCGCCGCCTTCTTTCCGCGCATCACGCTGACGGGCGCGTTCGGCAGCGCCAGCGCCGAACTGGACGGCCTGTTCGGCGGCGGCAGCCGCGCCTGGAATTTCGCGCCCAGCATCAACCTGCCGATCTTCGACGCGGGACGCCGCGGCGCCAACCTCGACCTGGCCGAAGTGCGGCGCGACCAGGCCGTGGCCAGCTATGAGCGCGCCATCCAGGGCGCCTTCAAGGATGTCGCCGACTCCCTGTCGGCGCGCCGCTGGCTGGCCGAACAAGTGCAGGTATTGCGCGCCACCGTGGACGCGCAAAGCGAACGCGCGCGGCTGGCCAAGCTGCGCTACGACCACGGCGCCTCGCCCTATCTGGAGGTACTGGACGCGCAACGCGACCTCTTGGCCGCCCAGCAGACGCTGGTGCAGACCCGCCGCGCGCTGCTGTCGGCCCGTGTCGGCCTGTACGCCGCGCTGGGCGGGGGCTCGCAGGCGCGCGCCGCGCCGCCCGCCCCACCCGGAGCCCAGCCCGCCCCCGCCGCTCCCGCGCCGCTCAACACAGGATCCGCATCATGAAGCTGCCCACCCGAAAACTGATTCCCCTGCTCGCGATCGTGGCCGTGGCGGCCGCCGGCTACTACGGCTGGCGCATGCTGTCCGACACCGGCCCGGGCGCGGGCTTCGTCAGCGGCAACGGCCGCATCGAAGCCACCGAGGTCGACGTCGCCACCAAGCTGGCCGGGCGGGTGCAGGACGTGCTGGTGGCCGAAGGCGATTTCGTCAGCGCCGGCCAGCCGCTGGCCCGCATGCAGATCGACACGCTGCAGGCGCAGCGCGAGGAAGCCCGCGCCCAGCACCAGCAGGCCGTCAACAATGCCGCCAGCGCCAGCGCGCAGGTGGCGCAACGCGAAAGCGACAAGCTGGCCGCCGAGGCTGTGGTGGTGCAGCGCGAAAGCGAGCTGGACGCGGCGCGCCGCCGCCTGGCGCGTTCCGAGACGCTGTCGCGCGAAGGCGCCTCGTCGATCCAGGAGCTGGACGACGACCGCGCCCGGGTGCGCAGCGCGCAGGCCGCCGTCAACGCCGGGCGCGCCCAGGTCAAGGCGGCACAGGCCGCCATCGACGCCGCCAAGGCCGCCCAGGTTGGCGCCCAGTCCGCGGTCAACGCCGCGCTGGCCACCATCGCCCGCATCGAGGCCGACATCGCCGACAGCGAACTGCGCGCCCCGCGCGACGGCCGCGTGCAGTACCGCGTGGCGCAGGCCGGCGAAGTGCTGGGCGCGGGCGGCAAGGTGCTGAACATGGTCGACCTGGCCGATGTCTACATGACCTTCTTCCTGCCGGAGCAGGCGGCCGGCCGCGTCGCCCTGGGCCAGGACGTGCGCATCGTGCTGGACGCGGCGCCGCAGTACGTGATTCCGGCCAAGGTGTCGTTCGTGGCCAGCACCGCGCAATTCACGCCCAAGACCGTCGAGACCGCCACCGAGCGCCAGAAGCTGATGTTCCGCGTCAAGGCGCAGATCGCGCCCGAGCTGCTGCGCCAGCATCTGCGCCAGGTCAAGACCGGCCTGCCGGGCGTGGCCTGGCTGAAGCTGGACGCCGACGCGCAATGGCCCGCCAACCTTGAAGTCAAGGTGCCGTGATGACCGCGACCACGACGGCCTCCCCCGCCCCGGTGGTCAAGCTGTCGGGGGTGTCGCTGCGCTACGGCAGGACGCTGGCGCTGGATGGCATCACGCTCGACATTGCCGCCGGCCGCATGATCGGCCTGATCGGGCCGGACGGCGTGGGCAAGTCCAGCCTGCTGGCGCTGATCGCCGGATCGCGCGCGGTGCAGGAGGGCGCGATCGAGGTGCTGGGCGGCGACATGGCCAGCAAGCGCCACCGTGACGACGTCTGCCCGCGCATCGCCTACATGCCGCAGGGCCTGGGCAAGAATCTCTACCCCACCCTGTCGGTGGAAGAGAACCTGCAATTCTTCGGCCGCCTGTTCGGCCATGGCGAGGCCGAGCGCCGCCGCCGCATCGACAGCCTGACCCGCAGCACCGGCATGGCATCGTTCCTGTCGCGCCCGGCGGGCAAGCTGTCCGGCGGCATGAAGCAGAAGCTGGGCCTGTGCTGCGCGCTGATCCACGATCCCGACCTGCTGATCCTGGACGAGCCCACCACCGGCGTCGACCCGCTGGCGCGGGCGCAGTTCTGGGACCTGATCAACCAGATCCGGCGCGAGCGCCCGGGCATGAGCGTGATCGTCGCCACCGCCTACATGGACGAGGCCCAGCGTTTCGATTGGCTCATCGCCATGGACGAAGGCCGCGTGCTGGCTACCGGCACCCCTGACGAACTGCGCCAGCGCACCGGCACCGGCTCGCTGGAAGCCGCCTTCATCGCGCTGCTGCCCGAGGAAAAGCGGCGCGGCCACCAACCCGTCGAGATCACGCCGCTGGCGCTGGACGAAGACGCCACCATCGCCATCGAGGCGCGCGACCTGACCATGCGCTTCGGCGACTTCGTCGCGGTGGACCATGTCAATTTCCGCATCCGCAAGGGCGAGATCTTCGGCTTTCTCGGATCCAACGGCTGCGGCAAGTCGACCACCATGAAGATGCTGACGGGCCTGCTGCCGGCCAGCGAAGGCAAGGCCTGGCTGTTCGGCGCCGAAGTCGACCCGCGCAACATCGACACGCGCCGCCGCGTCGGCTACATGTCGCAGGCGTTTTCGCTCTATGGCGAACTGACCGTGCGGCAGAACCTGGTGCTGCACGCGCGGCTGTTCCATGTGCCCGAGGCCGACATCCCCGGCCGCGTCGCCGAGATGGCGGCGCGCTTCGGCCTGGGCGATGCGCTGGAGGAACTGCCCGAGAACCTGCCGATGGGCGTGCGCCAGCGCCTGTCGCTGGCGGTGGCCATGGTGCACAAGCCCGAACTGCTGATCCTGGATGAGCCGACCTCGGGCGTGGACCCGGTGGCGCGCGACAACTTCTGGCGCCTGCTGATCGCGCTGGCGCGGCAGGACCAGGTCACCATCTTCATCTCGACGCACTTCATGAACGAGGCGCAGCGCTGCGACCGCATGTCGCTGATGCACGCGGGCAAGGTGCTGGTGAGCGCCTCGCCCGACGAGATCACCCGGATGCGCGGCGCCAAGACGCTGGAGGAAGCCTTCATCGCCTACCTGGTCGATGCGGGCGCGGGCACGGCACCCGACGCGGCGCGGGATGTTGAGCAGGCGCCTGTCGCGCAGGCGCCGGCAGCCGCGCACGAGCCGCGCGGCTTCAGCATGCAGCGCATGTTCAGCTACATGTGGCGCGAGGCGCTGGAGCTGCGCCGCGACCCAGTGCGCGCCACCCTGGCGCTGGCCGGTTCGCTGCTGCTGATGTTCGTGATGGGCTTTGGCATCAGCCTGGACGTGGAAGACCTGCGCTACGCGGTCATGGACCGCGACCAGACCACGCTGAGCCAGAACTACAGCCTGAACCTGGCGGGCTCGCGCTACTTCATCGAGCAGCCGCCGATCAGCAGCTACCAGGACATGGACGCGCGCATGCGCAGCGGCGAGCTGTCGCTGGCGATCGAGATTCCGCAGGGGTTCGCGCGCGACGCCGAGCGCGGCCGCAACGCGCAGGTCGGCGTCTGGATCGACGGCGCCATGCCGCAGCGCGCCGAGACCATCCGCGGCTACGTGCTCGGCATGCACCAGGGCTGGCTGCAGCAGCAGGCGCGCGAACGGCTGGGCGCCGCCGCCACGCAGGCGGTCGGCATCGAGACACGCTTTCGCTACAACCCCGACGTGCGCAGCCTGCCGGCCATGGTGCCGGCCGTGATCCCGCTGTTGCTGCTGATGATGCCGGCCATGCTGACCGCGCTGGCGGTGGTGCGCGAGAAGGAGCTGGGCTCGATCATCAATCTGTACGTCACGCCGGTGACGCGGCTGGAATTCCTGCTGGGCAAGCAGGCGCCCTATGTGGCGCTGGCGATGCTGAACTTCCTGTTGATGACGCTGCTGGCGGTGACGCTGTTCGGCGTGCCGATCACCGGCAGCTTCACCACGCTGCTGGCGGCCGCGCTGATCTACAACGTGGTGGCCACCGCCATCGGCCTGCTGGCCTCGACCTTCACCCGCAGCCAGATCGCGGCGCTGTTCTTCACCATGATCGGCACGCTGGTGCCGGCGGTGCAGTTCGCCGGCCTGCTCAATCCGGTGTCCTCGCTGGAAGGCGCCGGCAAGCTGATCGGCCAGGTCTACCCCGCCACCCACATGCTCACGATCAGCCGCGGCGTGTTCAGCAAGGCGCTGGATTTCTCCAACCTGCAGGGTTCGTTCTGGCCGCTGCTGATCGCCATTCCGGTGATCCTGGGCGCCTCGGCGCTGCTTCTGAAAAAGCAGGAGACCTGAACCATGCCGCGACATGCCGCCAATATCTTCCGCCTGGGCGTCAAGGAACTGTGGAGCCTGGCGCGCGACCCGATGATGCTGGTGCTGATCTTCGTGTCGTTCACGCTGATGATCTACACGGCCGCGACCGCCGTGCCCGAGTCGCTGCACAACGCGGCCATCGCGGTGGTGGACGAGGACGTCTCGCCGCTGTCCGCGCGCATTACCTCGGCGTTCTACCCGCCGCACTTCACCCGGCCGGCGATGGTCACGTCGGCCGAGGCCGACGCCGGCATGGACGCCGGACGCTACACCTTCGTGGTCAACGTGCCGCCGAACTTCCAGCGCGACGTGCTGGCCGGCAGGCCGGCCGAGATCCAGCTGAACGTGGACGCCACCCGCATGAGCCAGGCGTTCACCGGCAGCAGCTACATCCAGCAGATCATCACCGACGAGATCAACGAATTCGTCAAACGCTACCGCAAGCCGACCGAGCTGCCGGTGGACCTGGCGGTGCGCATGCGCTTCAACCCCAACCTGACGCAGGCCTGGTTCGGCAGCCTGATGGAGATCATCAACAACGTCACGATGCTATCCATCATCCTGACGGGCGCGGCGCTGATCCGCGAGCGCGAGCACGGCACCATCGAGCACCTGCTGGTCATGCCTGTAACACCGACCGAGATCATGCTGGCGAAAGTCTGGTCCATGGGGCTGGTGGTCCTGGTGTCGGCTGGGCTATCGTTGACATTCGTCGTGCGTGGCCTGCTGCACGTGCCGGTCGAGGGATCGGTGGCGTTGTTCCTGGCCGGGGTGGCGCTGCACCTGTTCGCGACCACCTCCATGGGCATCTTCATGGCCACCCTGGCGCGCAGCATGCCGCAGTTCGGCATGCTGCTGGTCCTGGTGCTGCTGCCGCTGCAGATGCTGTCCGGCGGCACCACGCCGCGCGAAAGCATGCCGGACTTCGTGCAGAACATCATGCTGGCCGCCCCCACCACCCATTTCGTGGAACTCGGCCAGGCGATTCTCTTTCGCGGCGCCGGCCTGGGCGTCGTATGGCAACCGTTCCTGGCGCTGGCGCTGATCGGCAGCGTCCTGTTCGCCTTCTCGTTGACCCGTTTCCGCAAGACCCTCAGCCAGATGGCGTGAGGCCTGTGCATTCGTTGCCCCTTACCACTCTCTTAAAAGGACGCATCATGAAGAAGACCACCGGGAAGACCACCGCTTCCACGCCCCAGGACCTCGCGGGCGCCAACGCCGCCTACTGCCAGCGCCTGGCTGCACTGGCGCGTGAAAGCCAGCAGCGCTGGCTGCAGCTGGGCCAGCGCCTGGCCAGCGACGGCACCGGCCAGTACCTGTCGACGCTGGCGCCGCTCAAGCTCGACGGCAACTGGCAGAACATCGCCCCCGCGCTGGGCGAGGTCACGCGCAAGCAATGGCAGTGCCAACTCGAAGCCAGCCAGGCCATCACGCATGCCGCGCTGGAAGACCAGGCGGCGCTGGCCGCCGGCGTCAGCGAAGCCGTGAGCGGCTGGCTGCGCAACGCCTCGGCGGCGGCCAGCGGCGGCCTGGCCGATTCGCCGCTGACGCGCATGTGGTCGTCGTATTGCGATCAGATGACCTCGGCCTGCTCGGCCATGCGCGAAGCGAGCCAGTTCGGAGCGCGCCATGGCGACTAAACGCACCGCGCTCGTCACCGGCGGCACCGGCTGCCTGGGGCGCGCCATTGCCCGGGCGCTGCTCGATGCCGGCCATGATGTCATCGTCACCTGCCATGCCAGCGAAGCGGCCACGCGCCAGTGGCTCGACCAGGAGGCGGCCGCCGGCCGCCGCTACGACATGGTCAAGGTCGACGTGGCCGACTACGACGCCTGCCAGGCGCTGGCGCGGCGCCTGGCCGACGACGGCCGCCAGATCGACATCCTGGTCAACAATGCCGGCATCACGCGCGACGCCAGCCTGCGCAAGATGAGCTACGAGAACTGGAACGACGTGCTGCGCAGCAACCTCGATTCGATGTTCAACATGACGCAGCCCCTGTGCGGGCCGATGGCCGACCGCGGCTGGGGACGCATCGTCAACATCTCGTCGGTGAATGGCTCCAAGGGTGCCTTCGGGCAGACCAACTACGCCGCGTCCAAGGCCGGCATCCACGGCTTCACCAAATCGCTGGCGCTGGAACTGGCCAGGAAGGGCGTCACGGTCAACACGGTGTCGCCGGGCTACCTGGCCACGCGCATGGTCGAGGCCGTGCCGGAAGACGTGCTCAAGGAGAAGATCCTGCCGCAGATTCCGCTGGGCCGGCTGGGCCAGCCCGACGAAATCGCCGCGCTGGTGGCGTTCATCTGCAGCGATGCGGCGGCGTTCATGACGGGAAGCAATGTCGCCATGAACGGCGGACAGCACATGTATTGACGCGGTTCGCGCGCTGCGGCGCCGCCGGCGGTTCAGGCCGCCGGCGGCGCCAGTTCCTCGACCAGGAAGTCCACCAGCGCCCGCACTTTCGCCACCATGTGGCGCCGCGACGGATACACCACGTACACGTCCGTCTCCACCGGCGTCCAATCCGTCAGCACCTGGCGCAAGGCGCCGATCTCCAGGTCGGCCTGCACGTAGACCCGCGGCACCAGGCTCACGCCCAGGCCGGCGCGCAACGCGTCGCGCACCGCCAGGCTGGAATTGACCTTGTAGCGCCCGCGCACCTGCACGCGTTCGACCTGGCCGGCGCGCTGGAAGGTCCATTCGTCGGCATGCCCCGACAGGGTGAAACGCACGCATTCCAGGCGCCGCAGGTCGGCGGGCGCCTGTGGCTCGCCATGTTGGCGCAGGTAGGCCGGCGCGCCGCACAGCACATGCTCCAGCGTCATCAGCTTGCGCGCCACCAGGCTGGATTCCTCCAGCCTGTCGCTGCCGCGGATGGCCACGTCGAAGCCTTCCCGGATCAGGTCGATGCGGCGATCCTCCAGGTGCAGGTCCAGCGACAGGCGCGGATGGCGCGCCAGGAAACGCGGCATGGCGGTCGCCAGCAGCGTCAGGCTCAGGGACATGGGCGCGCTGACCCGCAGCGTGCCAGTGGGTTCCTGCTGCAGCGGCCCCATCGACATGTCGGCATCGTGCAGGTCATCGAGGATGCGCGCGACCTGCTCGTAGTACTGCCTCCCCGCCTCGGTCAGGCTCATGCGGCGGGTGGTGCGGTTCAGCAGGCGCACCGCCACATGCGCCTCCAGTTCGGCGATGTTCTTGCTGACGGCGGCGGGCGACAGCCCGAGCTGGCGCGAGGCCGCGGCGAAGCCGCCTTGCTCGACCACCTGGCGAAAGACCCTGAGCGCGGTGAGGTGGTCCATGGACGGGCCCGTTTATTGTTTACTAGTAGTGAATGATGTCGCCATCAGAATGGATATTATCGTATCAGCGCTAATCAATTAGCCTGTCGGTTTCGAAGTCGTCGGCCGGCCATCGTGGCGACCGCCGGCCGCCAGGAACCCATAATGAGCCGCAGCACCGACCTGCTTCTGACCGCCACCGCCCCCGCCATCTGGGGCAGCACCTACGTCGTCACCACCCTGATGCTGCCGCAGGGCTATCCCCTGACTGTGGCGATGCTGCGCGCCCTGCCGGCCGGCCTCCTGCTGCTGCTGGCGGTGCGCCAGATCCCGCGCGGCATCTGGTGGCTGCGCAGCGCGATCCTGGGCGCGCTGAACTTCTCCATCTTCTGGGCGCTGCTGTTCGTGGCCGCCTATCGCCTGCCGGGCGGCGTGGCGGCGACGCTGGGCGCGATCCAGCCGCTCATCGTGATCCTGCTGGCGCGTGCCCTGCTGGGTACGCCCGTGCGCGGCCTGGCGGTGCTGGCGGCGCTGGCCGGCATCGGCGGCGTGGCGCTGCTGGTGCTGGGCCCCAAGGCGGCGCTGGATCCGGTGGGCGTGGCCGCAGGCCTGGCCAGCGCCGCGTCGATGGCGCTGGGCACGGTGCTGAGCCGCCGCTGGCAGCCGCCGGTGTCGGCGCTGGCCTTCACCTCCTGGCAATTGACCGCCGGCGGCGCGCTGCTCCTGCCCGTCGCCTTGCTGGCCGAGCCGGCGCTGCCGCCAGTGACCACGCTGAACGTGCTGGGCATCGCCTACCTGGGCCTGGTCGGCGCGGCGCTGACCTACGTCATCTGGTTCCGCGGGCTGGCGCGGCTGGAGCCCGCGGTGGTGTCGTCGCTCGGCTTCCTGAGCCCGGTGTCGGCCGTTCTGCTGGGCTGGGCCTTGCTCGACCAGCGCCTGAGCGCGGCGCAAATGGCGGGGATGGCGATCGTGGTGGGCAGCGTGTGGCTGAGCCAGCGGGTGCAGCGGCGCGTGTCAACCAAACCCGCCTAGGAGCCAACCCGCCGGCGACCTTGCCGTTTTGCTCCCGCAGGAGGGCGATACCAGGCAGCACAGCGTTCCCGCTGCGCTGCTTTTTTTGTAACGTAGGGATCTGGCCCTTTTCTCGGAAATGGCCCTTTTCCGCTATGCGGCACCGCACTCCATCTGCCTGGTGTCGGCAAACTGATCCGCTTTTTCTTGACGTTTCTGAATCTGTACTGCGCAGCGCCACCGGCCTATCTTGGCGCTACAGGCATCGGCCTGTCCGCGCGCGCCGCCCGGTGGCGGCAGGATCGCGCGGGCCTTGAAGTCAGGAATCACCCGCCATGGATAGCGACGCGCTACTGCTTGCCCGAATACAGTTCGGATTCACCATTTCCTTTCACATCATCTTTCCGGCCATCACCATCGGCCTGGCCAGCTACCTGGCCGTGCTCGAAGGCTGCTGGCTGCGCACCCGCAACACCGTCTACCGCGACCTCTACCACTTCTGGACCAAGATCTTCGCCGTCAATTTCGGCATGGGCGTGGTGTCCGGCCTGGTGATGGCGTACCAGTTCGGCACCAACTGGAGCTTCTTCTCCGATTTCGCCGGCAGTGTCACCGGGCCCCTGCTGGCCTACGAAGTGCTGACCGCATTCTTTCTTGAAGCGGGCTTTCTCGGCGTGATGCTGTTCGGCTGGTCGCGCGTGGGCCCGGGGCTGCACTTCTTCGCGACCATCATGGTGGCGCTGGGCACGCTGGTATCGGCCACCTGGATCCTGGCGTCCAACAGCTGGATGCAGACTCCCGCGGGCTACGAGATCCTGGACGGCCGGGTGGTGCCGACCGACTGGCTGGCGGTGATCTTCAACCCCTCGTTCCCCTACCGCCTGGCGCACATGGGCATCGCCGCGTTCCTGGCCACCGCGCTGATGGTGGGCGCGTCCGGCGCCTGGCACCTGCTGCGCGGCGACCGCAGCCCGACGGTGAAAAAGATGTTCGCGATGGCGATGGCCATGCTGGCGATCTCGGCGCCGCTGCAGGCGGTGGTGGGCGATTTCCACGGCCTGAACACGCTCAAGCACCAGCCCGCCAAGATCGCCGCGATCGAAGGCCATTGGGAAAACGAGCCGGGCGCGGGCGTGCCGCTGACGCTGTTCGGCATCCCCGACATGGAACGCGAAGAGACCCGCTACGCGCTCAACGTGCCGCGCCTGGGCAGCCTGATCCTGACGCACAGCTGGGACGGCCAGTTCCCCGGACTGAAGTCGTATCCGCCCGAGGATCGGCCCAACGCCACCGTCGTGTTCTGGTCGTTCCGCGTGATGGCGGGGCTGGGCATGCTGATGATCCTGCTGGCCGGTTGGGCGCTGTGGGCGCGCTGGCGCGGCCGCCTGTACCAGTCGCGCGCGCTGCAACGCTTCGCGCTGTGGATGGGGCCCTCCGGCCTGGTGGCGATCCTGGCCGGCTGGTACGTGACCGAGATCGGCCGCCAGCCATGGATCGTCTACGGCGTGATGCGCACGGCCGACGCCGCCACCCGCCACGGCCTGGGCGAATTGACGCTGACGCTGGCGCTGTTCGTGGTGGTGTACCTGTTCGTGTTCGGCGCGGGCGTGTCGTACATGCTGCGCCTGATCCGCATGGGTCCGACCCCGGCGCCCGGCCATGCGCCGCTGTCCGGCGGCCCGGGCGAACCGCGCCAGCCGTCGCGGCCGCTGTCGGCCGCCTCCACCTCGGCGGACGCCCCGTCCGCGCAACCTGGATTCAAAGGAGCCTGACACCATGGGCATCGACCTTGCACTGATATGGGCCGTCATCATCCTGTTCGGCGTGATGATGTACGTGGTAATGGACGGCTTCGACCTGGGCATCGGCATCCTCTTTCCGCTGGTCGGCGACGCCGAGGAACGCGACGCCATGGTCAACACCGTGGCGCCCGTGTGGGACGGCAACGAGACCTGGCTGGTGCTGGGCGGCGCGGGGCTGCTGGCCGCGTTTCCGCTGGCCTACTCGGTGATCCTGAGCGCGCTGCACCTGCCGCTGGTGTTCATGCTGCTGGGGCTGATCTTCCGCGGCGTGGCCTTCGAGTTCCGCTTCAAGGCCGACCCGCGCCACCGCCCGCTGTGGGACCGCGCCTTCGTGCTGGGCTCGCTCTGCGCCACCTTCTTCCAGGGCGTGACGCTGGGCGCCTACATCGAGGGCATCCCGGTGGTCGAGCGCGCCTACCAGGGCGGACCGTGGGACTGGATCAGCCCGTTCTCGCTGTTCACCGGCGCGGGCCTGGTGGTGGCGTATGCGCTGCTGGGCTGCACCTGGCTCATCATGAAGACCGAGGGCCGCCTGCATCGCCACATGTGCGCGCTGGCGCGGCCGCTGACGCTGGCGCTGTTGGCCGTGATCGCCGCGATCAGCGCGTGGACGCCGCTGGCGCAGCCGCATATCGCGCAGCGCTGGTTCAGCCTGCCCAACATGTTCTGGTTCCTGCCGGTGCCGCTGCTGGTGGCGGCCGCCGGTATCGACCTGATGCGGCGCGTGCGCGGCAAGCCGGACGCCGGGCCGTTCGTGCTGGCGCTGTGCCTGGTGTTCCTGGGCTACAGCGGCCTGGGCATCAGCATCTGGCCCGCCGTGATTCCGCCGGACGTGTCGATCTGGACCGCGGCCGCGCCGCCGCAGAGCCTGGGCTTCGCGCTGGTCGGCGCGCTCGCCATCATTCCGATTATCCTGATGTACACCGCCTGGTCCTACTACGTGTTCCGCGGCAAGGTGCGCACCGGCGAGGCGTTTCACTGATGGCCGCGCCGAGCTCCCTGCCCTCCTGGCGCAGCCGGCTGCTGTGGCTGCTGTTGATCTGGGCCGGCGGCGTGGCGTCGCTGGGCCTGGCCGCCGGCGCGTTGCGGCTGGTGATGCGCGCCCTCGGCATGTCGACCTGAAACGCCGTCTTCTCCGGATCCCCTCATGAAACGCTACGAACGGCTGACCGAAGAGATCACCGCCTCGATCCTGTCAGGGCTGCTGCAGGCGGGCGACCGCCTGCCCTCGGTGCGCCAGACCAGCGCCAGCCGCGGCGTCAGTCCGTCGACGGTGTTCAAGGCCTACTACCTGCTGGAAGCGCGTGGGCTGATCCGCGCGCGCGACCGTTCCGGCTACTACGTGCTGCGCGCCTCGCAGGCCAGCCTGCCCGAGCCCGAAGATCTGTCCAGCGCCGCCGCCGGCCGCCATCCGGTGGACGTCAGCGACAACGTGCTGCAGGTGCTCAACGCCACCCTGCGGCGCGACATGCTGCCGTTCGGCTCGGCGTTTCCCAGCCCGTCGCTGCTGCCGTACGGCAGGCTGGCGAAATTCATGGCCGCCACCGTGCAGCAGCTGGACCCGTGGGGTTCCATCGACGACCTCAGCCCGGGCGACGCAGCCTTGCGCCGCGCCATCGCCCTGCGCTACCTGGCCGACGGGCTGACGGTGCCGGTGGACGACATCATCATCACCAACGGCGCGCTCGACGCGCTCAACCTGTGCCTGAGCGCGGTCACCCGGCCCGGCGACGCCGTGATCGTGGAATCGCCCACCTTCTACGCCGCCTTGCAGTCGCTCGAACGCAACCAGCTGCACGCGATCGAAGTGGCGACGCATCCGCGCGAGGGTATCGACCTGCAGGCGCTGGAGCGGGCCATCCAGCAACACCAGCCGCGCGCCTGCTGGCTGATGACGACCTTCCAGAACCCGCTGGGCAGCCTGATGCCCGAGGCCAAGAAAGAAGCCTTGGTCGAGCTGCTGACGCGCCATGGCGTCGCGCTGATCGAGGACGACGTGTACGGCGAACTGTACTTCGGCGCCAATCGGCCGCGGCCCGCCAAGGCCTTCGATCACGAGGGCGTGGTGATGCACTGCTCGTCCTTCTCGAAGACGCTGGCGCCGGGCTACCGGGTCGGCTGGGTCGCGGCCGGACGCTACACCCGCGCCATCATGCGCAACAAGCTCACCACCAGCCTGGCCACCGCCGCGCCGACGCAGGCGGCGATTGCCGCCTACCTGTCGCAGGGCGGCTACGACCGCCACCTGCGCCAGTTCCGCCAGACGCTGGCCTTGCAGCAGGGCGAGATGCTGCAGGCGGTGGCGCGCTACTTTCCCAAGGGCACGCGCGCCACGCGGCCGCTCGGCGGCTACTTCACCTGGGTCGAACTGCCCGCGCGCATCGACACCCTGCGACTGCATCGCGCGGCGCTCGACCACGGCATCAGCATCGCGCCCGGGCCGCTGTTCTCGTCCTCCGGCGCGTTCGGCAACTACCTGCGGCTGAACTGCGGACATCCCTGGAGCGACGCGATGGAACAGGGCATGGCGACGCTGGGCAAGCTGATGGCGACATGAAATCCGCAATATTGATACAGTTGGAAACCCCGCCTCGCCGGACATCGCCTTAGAGTGCCAAGCCTTCAAATTCCAGAACGGTGCCGCGTCGCGGCCGGTTTCCATGACGGCTTCATTTCCCCGTATTCTGCCGCGCTACGCGCTGGGTTGCTACCTGGGCGCGGCGGCGCTGCTGTATCTGTTCTCCGCGCAATTGCTGGCGGCCATTGACATCTGGCTGCTGCCGCGCCGCCTGCTGGTCGAGATGCTGCGCTATCGCGCCATGTGGCTGGTCTTCTTCCTGACCTTGCCGACCGTGGGCTACCTGCTGTGGCGGGGTTCGGACCTGGTCGCGTGGTGGCGCGCGCCCGCCGCGCTGACGCTGGACGAGCGGGCGCTGCGCCTGGGTCCCCTGGCGGTACCCTATGCCGACATCGCCTCGATGCGTCATCGCCACAATCGCGACCATCTGCTGCTCACGCTGACCGACGGCCGACGCCTGCGGCTGCGCCTGGCCATCTGGGACGATGCCGATGCGCTGCTGGACCTGCTGGAGGCGCGCGTGGGCGGCAATCTCGAAGCCGATGCCAGGCGCCGCATCGACGCCGGCGCCACCGTCGCCTTCGGCGCCGTGGGCATGAACGCCGCCGGCCTGGTGCACAAGGGACAGCAGATCCCGTGGGCAAGCATCGACACCATCCGCACCCAATCCGACAGCGAAGGCATGGAAACCGACGAGACGCTGATCGTCGTCGCGCGCGGCAAGACCCACAGGATCGACCGCTCCGGCATCGACAACGAGCCGGTGCTGTTGGCCTGCCTGCGGCACTACCTGCCTGCCTGACTCCGAAATCCCGCCCGCGTGGCGGCCCCCTCATCCTTTGCACGCAACCCGAACATGGAAATCTACAGCTCCGCCTCGCACCAAGCCCAGACCCTGGCCGATCGCCCCGTGTACTACTCCCGCAACCGCCTCATCGCCGGCGCCGTCATCTGGACGGTGGCCGCGGTGGCGTTCGGCGTGCTGGCCGCGCGTGCCCGCGCAAACATCGGCGGGATGGCGTTCTTCGCCGCCATCGCCGCCATCGGTGTCTGGCTGGTGATCCGCTGCCTGATGCGCGCCTTCGGCCCCGCCAAGCCCGTCATCACCTTCACCCGCGACGGCCTGCGGCTGACGGACGGCACGGTGATTCCCTGGCAGGCGGTCAACGAGAACACCTACGTCAACCAGACCTACGTCGGCATTCCGATCGGCCGCCAGATCCAGCTGAAGACCTCGCTGCCGGACCGCAAGCGCGTGCTGATCCCGGCCATGGCGCTGGAGATCAGCGGCGACGAGTACCTGGCCCTGTGCGACGCCTACCAGGCGGGTTGAACGGCCATCGCCGATGCGCGGCGCGCATCGGCAACGCACTCAGTTCGCGGTGGCGCCGGAGTCCTTCACGGCCTGCGCCCAGGCCGCGATCTCCTTGTCGATGAACGCGCCGAAGGCGGCCGTGTGCAGGGTCGATGCCTGGGCCCCTTCCTCCATCAGGCGCTGCTTGACCGCCGGCGCCGCCAAGGCCCCGCCCAAGGCTTCATTCAACCGCGCCACCACCGCGTCCGGCGTCCCGGCCGGCGCCACCACCCCATGCCACGACAGGGCCTGAAAGCCCGCCAGGCCCGACTCCGCCATCGTGGGAATGTCGGGCAAGGCGGGTGAACGCTGCGGCGAGGTCACCGCCAGCGCGCGCAAGGTGCCGGCCTTGACGTGCGGCAGCACGCCCGGAATGGTGGTGAACATGAAGTCGATCTGGCCGCCGATCAGGTCGGTGATGGCAGGGCTGCCTCCCTTGTACGGCACGTGCGTGAACTGCAAGGCCGCCGCGCGCTTGAACATCTCGCCGGCAAGGTGGCCGGGCGTGCCCGCCCCCGCGGAACCCATGTTGATGCGATCGCCCTGCGTCTTGATGTAGGCGATCAGCTCCGGCACGCTGGCGGCCTTCACGTTGGAGCCGACCACCAGCACATTGGGCACGGTCGCCAGCAGCGTGACAGGCTTGAAATCCCTGACCGCGTCATACGAAATGCGCGAGTACAGCGACGGGTTGATGCCATGGGTGCTGGCGGTCGCCAGCAGCAGCATGTAGCCGTCGGGCGCGGCCGAAGCCACCTGCTTGGCGGCGATGGTGCCGTTGGCGCCGCCCTTGTTGTCGATCACGATGGTCTGGCCGAGCGACCTGGCGGCTTCGGCCGCCACCGTGCGCGCCAGGATGTCGGAGGTGCCGCCGGCCGAATGCGGCACGACCAGCGTGATGGGCTTGGCGGGAAAGGGCTGCGCCTGCGCGGCCGGCAGGGCCGGCAGCAGACAGGCGGCGGCGAATGCCGCGCGGGCAAGGCGATGAGGGAACATGCAAGTCTCCTGAAGGATATTGGAATCGCGGCGCCTTCGAGGACGCCGTCATGCGCGCATACCGCCACGGGACCGCGGCGGCGGCGCGGCTCAGTCGGCGCCCAACTTCAGCTTGTCGGGCTGGCGCTTCTCGATCGCCCACTTCAGCAACGCGGCCGAGCGATAGATACCGTGTGCGAACTTGCCATAGGGCAAGGTCAGGAACAGCGCCATCACCACGCCCAGGTGCACCGCCAGCAGCAGGGCCATGGCGCCGGTATCGCGGCCGGCCAGCAGCGCCAGGCCGGTGGCGCTGGTCAGCAACAGCAAGGCGATGAAGCCGCGGTCCATCGGCTTTTGCGCCGCGTCGCCCTGCAGCGGATGGCGCCGCAAGTTCAACCACAGCAGGCCCGCCGGCCCGATCAGCAGGCCGATGCCGCCCGCCGTGCCCAGCAGCACCGGCGCGCTCCAGAACGGATATGGCGCTTGTTCGCCCAGCAGGTAGTGGTAGAGCGTGGCCACGCAGGTGGCGGCAAAACACAGCATGAAGCCGTAGAACGTGAAGTGGTGAAAGCGCCTGCGCCACAGCGTAAAGGCGTCATCGGCGTTGTTGCAGCCCTTGCCATGGCCGCCATCCAGGTAGCGCAGGCGCAGCGCGTCGTGCGCGGCCTCGGCCACGGCCGCGCCGCTGGCCGTGCCCGGGCTGACGTCGCGCCAGAAGCGCGCCGCGCCGATGGCCAGCGCCACCATGGCGAAACCGAACGCCGCGCCGAACATCAGCGCCAGCGTGTTGTGGGGGAACACCGCGTAGAAATTGCCGGCCATCGGCGCGTGCAACAACCCGCCCGTCAGCATCACCGTCAATGCCAGGAACAATGCCAGCCCCGCCGCCGTGGCCAGCGACAGCGCCAGCCCGTTGCGCCGGTACAGTTTTCCCAGCGCCGCTGGAAACGCGTACTCGGTATAGGTCTGCAATCGCACCTTGGCCATGGCCTGCGGCACGTTCACCGCGAACTCGTGCGGCGGCGCGTACTGGCAGGCGTGCAGGCAGGCGCCGCAGTTGTGGCACAGGTTGGCCAGGTAGTTCAGGTCGGCCTTGCCAAACTCCAGGCGCCGGGTCATGGCCG
This sequence comes from Achromobacter xylosoxidans, assembly GCF_001457475.1. Taxonomy (NCBI): domain Bacteria; kingdom Pseudomonadati; phylum Pseudomonadota; class Betaproteobacteria; order Burkholderiales; family Alcaligenaceae; genus Achromobacter; species Achromobacter xylosoxidans. Next base: position 5,991,221 of record NZ_LN831029.1, read on the forward strand.
GAAAGACGGCGCAGAAGCCTTCGCAGTAGCGACAGGCGTTGCAGATCTGCATGACGCGCGCCACTTCGGTTTCTTGCGGACTGAGCGCGGCCGCGCCGCGGCCATGCCAGCGCACCGGCCGTTCCTCCATGGCCGGCGCCGTCCGCGCAAACGATTGAGCCTCGCGGGCCAGGGTTTCAAGCTGCCGCATGCTGTGCTCCGTTGCGGTGGGTGCCGGGGGTACGATGCATGCGCTGGGCGGCTGCCGCGGCGCGGGCGCCGGCGATGCGGCCGAAGGCGGTGCCGATGGACATGCCCACCCCCGCTGTGTAGCCCTTGCCCAGCACGTTGCCGGCCATCATCTCGCCGGCCACGAACAGGTTGTCGCTGGGCGCGCCGTTGAAACGAACGGCGGCGGTCTCGTCCACCTTCAGCCCCAGATAGGTGAAGGTGATGCCCGGCCGCAGCGCGTAACCGTAGAACGGCGCGGTGTCGATGGGCCGGGCCCAGTGGGTCTTGGCGGGAGCCAGGCCCTCGGTGCGGCAGTCGTCCAGCGTCGTGTGGTCGAAGGTGCCGGTTCTACAGGCCTGGTTGTATTCGCGGATGGTGTGCTCGAACGCCACCGGGTCCAGTCCCAGGCGCCGCCCCAGTTCCGCCACGGAATCTGCGGTAACGCCGGGGAAGACCGGCGGCATGAAACGGCCCACGGCCTTGGCGTCGATGATGGAGTAGGCAATCTGCCCGGGCTGCATGGCCGTCAGGCGACCCCAGATGGCGTAGCGCTTGGGCCAGAAGTCCTCGCCCTCGTCGTAGAAGCGTTGCGCGTCGCGGTTGACCACCACGCCCAGCGAGACGCAGTCGATGCGGGTGCAGATGCCGCCGTCGTACAGCGGCGCGCGCGCGTCGATGGCCACGCAGTGCGACTGCGACGGATCGCCGATGCGGTCGGCGCCGGCGTCCAGCATGAACTTGAGCAGCACGCCCTGGTTGTAGCGGGTGCCGCGGATGAGGAAGTTGTCGGCCGGCCACTCGCCGCGTTCGTTGCGGCCCCAGGCCTCGCGCAGCCATTCGCGGTTGGACTCGAAACCGCCGGCCGCCAGCACACAGGCGCGCGCCTCGATGCGCTCGGCGCCGATGCGGGCGGCCTTGAAGCGGCCGTTCTCCAGTTCCAGCGCGTCCACCGGCGCGTCGTAGCGGATGCCCACGCCCAGGGCCTCGGCGCTGCGGTAATAGGCATTGACCAACGCCTTGCCGCCGCCCATGAAGAAGGCGTTGGTGCGGGCCACGTGCAGCGCGCCCGACAGCGGCGGCTGGAAATTGACGCCATGGCGCCGCATCCAGTCGCGACAGGTGGCGGACTCGCGGATCACCAGCCGCGCCAGTTTCTCATCGGTCTGGCCGCCGGTGACCTTGAGCAGGTCCTGCCAGTATTCCTCTTCCGGATAGGCGTCCACCAGCACGTCCTGCGGCGCGTCGTGCATGCAGCGCAGGTTGCGCGTGTGCTGCGAATTGCCGCCGCGCCATGCGCGCGGCGCGGCCTCCAGCAGCAACACGCTGGCGCCCGCCTCGCGCGCCATCAAGGCCGCGCACAGCGCCGCATTGCCTCCGCCTATCACCAATACATCGACCATGTCATCGTTCCCGGATCAAGGAACGGACTGTAGGCCGGCGCCGCCCGCCGCGATATCAGCGCGCCGTCAACGGGTCTTCATGATTCGTGAAGAGCGGTATGCCGCCTGCGCGCGGCATCGCTCATGGGCGGCAAGCGACACCCGTTCACGACTCATGCAGCGCGGTAACGGCCCATTTGCCGTCTCGCGCCAACCTGCGCGAGACGTCGGCCAGCACCAGGCGCGCAGCCAGCGCCGCCGGCGACAGTTCGTCGTCCGACAGGCTGGCCAGCAGATTGGGCCGGAACAGGTCGGCCTCGTCGATCCGCGCCATCGCCAACTGGCCCGGCGCGATGCGCGCGGTGGCCGAGCTGGGCTGGATGGTGGCGGCGTAACCCAGCTGCACCACGTCCATCAGCAGCGCCAGGCCATCGACCTCGGCCACCACCCGCGGCACGTGGCCCGCCTGCTGAAACGCCAGGTTGACCGAGGCGCGCAGCCCGTGGCGGCCGCCGGGCAGCACCAGCGGCAGGCCGGCGATCTCGTCCAGGCGTGTGGTGGGGCCGGCGGGCAGTCCCGGCATGTCACGCCGGGCGCATAGATAGAGGGGTTCGTCCAGCAGCGGCATAACGCTCCAGCGGCGCGCCGCCTCGGCATGGAACACGATGGCCAGGTCGAGCTGGCGGCCGTTGAGCATGTCGGCCAGATGGCCGGACAATGCCTCCACCAGATGCAGACGGATATCGGGATAGCGCTGGTTCATGGCCTGCACGAACGGCGCGCCCAGGATGGCCGCGGTGGTGGATGGCAGGCCGACGCTGACGTGACCGGCCAGGCGCGCCTGCTGCGCGGCCTGGATCGCGTCGTCGGCATGGCGCAGCGCCAACTGGGCCTGGCGGAAGAACGCCAGCCCGGCGTCGGTGGGCACCACGCCGCTGGCGCTGCGTTGCAGCAGCCGCGTGGCCAGTTCGCCTTCGAGCCGGCTGATCTGCTGGCTGAGCGCGGACGTCACCATGCCCAGCGACATGGCCGCGCGGCCGATGCTGCCGGCTTCGACGACGCGAACGAAATAACGAAGCTGGCGCAGTTCCATGGCGGGTCGGGGACGATCACGAGGGAAGACTCGCCGATTGTAGGGCGTGGAGCGCGCCATCACCCCGCCCGGATCCGGGCCGCCCCGGACGGGACCGGCCCGCGCGTCCGGCTCGGTTGCTCAATAGCGCGCGTCCTTGGGCTTCTTGCCGTTCGGCCAGTCCTTGTCCTTGGGCGGGAAATCCGGCCGCGGCATGTGCGTGAAGTACTCGGCCACGTCCACCGCGTCCTGGTCCGACAGCACCTTGCCCTCGCCCCAGTTGCCATGGGTGTTCACGCCCATCGGCATGCTGTTGCGGATGAAGGCGGCTGCCTTGTAGGTGCGCGCCAGGCCGGCGCCGATATTGAATGATTCGTCGCCCCACAACGGCGGGAACACGATATTGCCGGCGCGGTCGCGCTTGCCTTCGCCGTTGGCGCCGTGGCAGGCGGCGCACTGCGCGGCATACAGGCCCTTGCCCCGCTCCGGGTTGGGAACCAGCTTGGTGTCGATGGGCCAGGCGTTCTTGATCTGCACCTGCGCCCCATGCGGCACATCCTGGGCCAGCCACTTCATGTAGGCCAGCATCGCCAGCATTTCGGGCGATTCCTTGTCCAGCGGCTTGCCGTTCATCGAGCGTTGGAAACAGCCGTTGATGCGGTCCGCCAGCGACACGACCCGGCCCGAGCGCGGATTGAACTGCGGGAACGAGTTGACCGAGTTGATGTACGGCGCGCCCAGCGGCTTCTTGCCCTGCTGCACATGGCAGCTGCTGCAATTGAGGCTGGCGCCCGTGTTGTTCGGCAACAGGCGGCGGGTTTCGTTGAGCAGGCGCTGGCCGTAGCGGATCTGTTCGGCGTTGGGTTCCTTGTCGATCGAGGTGTCGGACGGGATGGTGTAGTCGGGCAGCCGCTTGCCGTCCTTGTCGAGCACCGCGAAGGTCTTGGCCTCGCCGGCCGGCGCCGGCGGCGCCGCCAGCGCCGCCATGCCGCCCCCGGCCATCAGCGCCACCGTGGCGGCGATTTTGTACAGCTTATTCATGCTTGCCTCCCGACACGATGTTCGGCTTCTTGCTGGCCAGGAAACCACGGATGTGCGCGACCTCGTCGCTGGCGATCGGCGGCGCCTGGTTGGTCCAGGCCGTGCGGATGAAGTTGATGACGTCGGTGATGTCCTGGTCGCTCAGGTGGTTGAAGCGCGGCATGGCGAAAGCCATGGAATCGCGGTCGCTTTCGGGCATCTTGCCGCCTTCCAGCGTGATCTGGATGATGGACTGGGGGTTCTGCGCGAAGATCGCCGAGTTGCCCGCCAGCGCCGGGAAGATGCGCGGCATGCCCTGGCCGTCGGCGCGATGGCAGATGACGCAATGCTCCATGTAGATCACCGCGCCGCGCGAGTCGTAGCGGCCAGCCAGCAGGGACGCCGTGGTGTTGTCCGCCTTGGCGGGGAACACCGGCGCCTTGCCCGGCACCGGCGGCAGTTGCTTCAGGTAGGCCGCGATGCTGGCCAGGTCGTCATCGGTGAAGTGACGCGTGCTGTGCTCGACCACGTCGGCCATGGCGCCGAACACCGCGACCCTGTCGGTGCGGCCGGTCTTCAGGAACAGGGCGATGTCGTCCGCGCTCCAGGACGCCAGGCCGCGGGCTTCGCCGCGCAGGCTCTTGGCGCGCCAGCCGTCGATCACGGCGCCGGAAAGGAAGGCGTCGCCGTCCGCCATGGACAGCGCCTTTTCCTGGTAGGCCAGGCCGCGCGGCGTGTGGCAGGCGCCGCAATGGCCCGGACCTTCCACCAGGTACGCGCCGCGCCGGACCTGCTCGTCCGCGCCCGCCGGCGCGGCGAAGTCGCGCTTGCCGGCGAACACCAGCTGCCACCAGGCCATGGGCCAGCGCATGTTCAAGGGCCACGGAATGGTGGAGTCGGCGCTGGGCTTGTCCACGGGCTCGACCTGCGACATGAAATACGCGTAGAGCGCCTGGATGTCCGCGTCGGGCATGATGGCGTACGACGGATACGGCATGGCCGGGTAGAGCGTGGCGCCATCCTTGCGGATGCCGTATTGCACCGCGTTCTTGAAGTCGGCGTAGCTATAGGCGCCGATGCCGGTGCGCTTGTCGGGCGTGATGTTGGAGGAGTAGATGGTGCCCACCGGCGTCTGCATCGCCAGGCCGCCCGAGAACGGCTTGTCGCCCGGCGCGCTATGACAGGCGATACAGTCGGCGGTGCGCGCGATGTAGGCGCCGGCTTCGGCCAGCCGGCGGTCCTGCGGATCGACGACCGCCGTGCTGTCCGTCTTGCGGACGGCGGTCAACAGGTGGGCGCCGCCGATACCGCCGCCCAGGCCCGCCAGCGCCAATAGCGCCACCGCCTTGATCCCGAAGTGCTTCATTCCATCCCTCCGTTGCTGCCGGCCAGCGCGCACGTCGGGGTGTTCGTACTGCGTGGTCCAGCTTATGGAGGCAGCTTACGCTTTTTGGTAATAAGCATATGACCGAAAAGAATGAAAGTATCGGCATTGTTTGATGCGGCGCAAACCGGCCCGATCCCTCAGACTAATTAACAGGGGAACGATCTCCTGAATGCGCGGATCGGGCCGCTCCGGCGGGCCGCGATGAGCCGCCGGACCGGCGCCAATTGGGGGCCGTCAGGCCGGGATCGTCAGGCCCTTCACCACGGCCGGACGCGCCACGAAGGCTTCCAGCACGCGGGCCACGTTCCTGAACTGCGGAAAGTCAACCAGGTCGCCCGCGCCGTAGAAGCCGATAAGGTTGCGCACCCACGGCAGGATGGCGATATCGGCAATGGTGTATTGCTCGCCCATGACCCAGTCGCGCCCATCCAGGCGCTTGTCCAGCACGCCCAGCAGGCGCTTGGATTCAGCCACGTAGCGGTCGCGCGGGCGCTTGTCCTCGTAGTCCTTGCCGGCGAACTTGTGGAAAAAGCCCAGCTGGCCGAACATCGGGCCGATGCCGCCCATCTGGAACATCACCCACTGCAGCGTTTCGAAGCGGCCGGCGGTGTCGGCGGGGATGAGCTGGCCGGTCTTGCTGGCCAGGTAGACCAGGATGGCGCCGGACTCGAACAGCGCCAGCGGCTTGCCGTCCGGGCCATTGGGATCGAGGATCGCGGGGATCTTGTTGTTCGGGCTGAGCGACAGGAACTCCGGGGTGAACTGGTCCTGCGAATCGAAACTGACCCGGTGCGGCTCATAGGGCAGGCCCAGCTCTTCCAGCAGGATCGACACCTTGACGCCGTTGGGCGTGGGCAGCGAATACAGCTGGATGCGGTCGGGATGCCGGGCGGGCCATTTCCGGGTGATGGCGAACGAGGCTAGGGAGGACATGCGGGGGGCTCCTGGAGATCCGGTGGCGGTAAGGGATGACGATTGTGACAGGCGCGGCGCCTGACTGGCACCCCGCGCGCGTCGGGCAAATGTAGCGCAAATCGCCCGCCGCAAAGCGCCTCCAGGCCACCGCGCGGGCGGTGGCGGCGCAACGCACTGTTCCACGGGAAAAACCGCACGCACGCCCGGGGGCATTTCCGCCGGGCGCGAGCCGATTTCGGCTGGCCGCCGCTCAGCGCGCCGTATCGGCGCGCGCCCAGGCCGATTGGCCGCCACGCGCCTGGCGCAGAAAGGCCGTGGCGGTGATGACATCGGTATCGTTGCGCCGGTCTTCGGCCATGTAAGGCACCTGCTTGCGGAAATCCCGCCACAGGCTGGCGGTGCCCTGGCCCAGCGCGGCGGCCGGCCCCTGTGGATAGCGCAGGTCGACCGCCTGGGCGCCGTGCATCAGTTCAACCGCCAGCAGCCGCGTCAGCGCGACGATCTGGCCCCTCACACGCAGCCCGGTCAGCGACGCGTTGGTGCCGACGTCCTCGATGTTGCCGGCCTGCGGCTGCACATCGGTCACGACCGGTCCGGCCAGGGCGCGCACGTCCGCCGCCAGCGAGGACACCGTCTTCTGGATCGGGCCATAGCCGATGGCGCCATTGCCCGGGCTGAGAAAGCGCGGCAGCCGCGTGAAGCCCGGGTCCGTCAGGCGCAGCGTGCGTTGCGCCGACAACTGCGCCACCTGCGACAGGGCGACGGCGGTGCCTTGCAGCGGCAGCACCCAGGCGCTGGGGTCGAAACCCGCGCTGGGCATCACCGCCCCGCGCACCGGTCCGTCGGTCACGTAGTACTGCGTTTCGTAGTCCGATGCGTCGGCCGCTGGCGCGGCGTCCAGCACCACGGTGGGATTGTCATCCGAACTGTTGATCTGCAATTGCAATTGGCGATCCAGCAACGCCAAAAGGTCGCGCGCCGCGCCATGCACCTGGCTCACGGTGCGAAAGCTCAGCGGATCCTGCAGCGGCCGCTGCGCATCGCGCCGCCACAGCGCGCTGCCACGCAGCAGGCCCAGCATGCGTTCGGCGGTCTGGCGCTGGCCGGCGTAGGGCCGCTGCGCCTGGGCCGGCGGCAACAACGGCGCCAGGTTGCCGTCCAGGCCTTCCAGCGACAAGGCCGCCACGGCATCGGCCTGCGCCAGCAGCGCGCGCGCATCGTGCGCGGCCAGCACCGCCAGCGCGGCGCCGTAGGCGTTGGAGCTGACCATCGCCAGCGCGTCCTTGCCGAACGGGCGCACCGGCGCCAGGCCGGCCTCGCGCAAGGCCTGCGCGGCACTCATGCGCTGGTCGCCATGCCAGGCTTCGCCCTCGCCCATCATCACCAGCCCGATCTGCGGCAGGATGGTGATGTCGGCCTGGCCGACCGAGCCCTCGCCCAGCATCACCGGCGTCACGTCGCGGTTCAGGAACGCGGCGTATTGCTCCAGCACGGCCGGCTGCATGCCCGAACCGCCGAACAGCGCGGTGTTCAGGCGGATCAGCATGGCGGCGCGGGTCACGTCGCGCGGCGCCTCGGCGCCGTAGGCCGCGCTGTGCGAATGCAGCAGGTTACGGTTGAACTGTTCGGACAGGCGCCGCACCTCGGGCGAGATCTCGCCGCCCTGGAAGATGGTCTGGTCCTTGTTCAGGCCAACGCCCCGGTTCAGGCCATAGACCGGCTTGTCCAGGCGCGCGTAGGCCAGCAGCAGGTCGTAGGCACGCGCCGCGCGCTGGGCAGCGGCCGGCGCGATGGCGACGGCGCAATCCTGCCGCGCCACCGCCAGCACCTGCGCCGCGGTCAGCGATTTGCCGTCCAGCGTCACGCTGCAATCGGCTGCCGCCTGCGCGGCCGTGGCCAACATCAGCGACGCCAGCAGCGCCATCCGGCCGCACGCGCGCGCCGCGCGTCGGTGGGTATCAACACACAAAGACTTCATCTCGCCTCCGACGATGCTTACGGTTGCTTCACGGGAATACGCATCAAATCCTGGCCCAGCACCACCGGCCCCTTGAAGGTCTCGCGGGCATGCAGCCAATGCTCGGCCGGCGCGTCGCCTGGCACCAGGTGCGACAGCACCAGCTTGCGCACACCGGCCCGCGTGGCCGCCTCGCCCGCCTGCTGCGGCGTGGTGTGCGCCTCCAGCAGCTGCCGCGCCAGCGCCTGCTGGCGCGCATCCCATGGCTTGGGGCCGACGATGTGGTCGACCCAGGCGGGATCGATCGCCTCGTGCACCAGGATGTCGGCGCCGCGCGCCAGCTTGACCAGGTTGGGACTGAGCGCGGTGTCGCCGGAGAACACCACCGATCCCGACGCGGTGTCGAAGCGGTAGGCGAAGTTGGGATACACCAGCCCGTGCGGCACCAGGATGGCGCTGACCGTCACGCGCTCGTCGCGCCAGACCTCGAAGGGCTCCATCGGCGGCGCGGGATCGACGTTCGGGTCTTTCACCACCCCGGCCGGCACGACGATGTCGTGGGCCTGGAAGAAACCGCGCACATCGGGCACGCCCTCGCTGCGCACGCGGATGTTCAGGTCGGCGGCCATGCCCGCCACCACCGAGTCCACCAGGTCCACGGTGCCCGCGCCCGGGTTCTCGGCATGGATCACCGGATCGCCCGCCAGGCCCGGCGCCAGCGGCGGCAAAGCGCCGCGGCGGCCCGGCCCGTAGATCTGCAACGACGCCTTGGCGCGGCGGCGCGCGCTGGGGTCGTACATCAGCAGGCTGGCCAGGTCGATGATGTGATCGGTGTGCAGGTGCGTGAGAAACACGGCCTGCTCGGCGCCGGGCTTGATGCCGGCACGGCGCAATTGCCGGTAGGCGCCCGAGCCCAGGTCGACCAGGTAGGCCTTGCCGTCCACCACCAGCGCCGACGAGATGCCGTGGGGCGCGTCGTTGCCGTACCAGGTCGGGCCGCCGGCCACGCCCAGCAGCACCAGTTCGGCGCCATCCGCCGCCTGCGCGGCGGGCGCGGCCAGCATCGCCGCCACGCCGAGCGCAGCGGCGGCGCGGCCGAACCAGCGGCGCAGGCCGCCGGCGGCCAACCGGCGCGCCCGCAAGCTTGCTGGCGCCACATCCGCGAACCGCATGTGGGCCTCAGACATGATTCTTCTGCGGCAGCACGGTCAACGCCACCAACGCCACCACGCAGGCGCCCATCACGTACAGCGCCGGCGCGAAGGCCACGCCGGTGGTGTAGGTGATCCAGGTCAGGATGGCCGGCGCGAAGCCGCCCAGCACCGTCACCGCGGTGTTGTAGGCCAGGGACATGCCGGACGAGCGCACCGCCGTCGGGAACACTTCCGACAGCGCCGACGGCGCGGTGCCGACGTACAGCGCCACCAGCAGGCAGAACGACGACTGCACCACGATCAGCGCGAACTGGGTGTGGTTGGCCTGCAGCCACATCATCAGCGGATACACCGCGATCAGCAGCAACAGCGCCGAGGCCCGCAACACGGTGCGACGGCCATAGCGGTCGGACAGGGTGCCCGAGAAGAAGCAGCCGCCGATCAGGAACAGGTTGCCGATCAGCGCGCCCAGGAAGGCCTGCGAGCTGGTGAAACCCATGCTCTTTTGCACGTAGATCGGCATGAAGATGATCAGCGCGTACGGGCCGATGGCCCACAGCACCGACATGCACAGGCCGGTGAACAGCTCGCGCGGATAGTCGCGCAGCACGCTCAAGAGCGGCGCCTTGACGGGCTTGCCGCTGGCGGCCTGGCGCTGCTGCTCTTCGCGGAAATGCGGCGTCTCGTCCAGCGTGCGGCGCATCCACAGGCCCACCGGCGCGATCGACAGACCGACGATGAACGGAATGCGCCAGCCCCACTCGCCCACCTGGTCTTCGGTCAGCAGCGTGGTCACCAGCGTGGCGACCAGCGCGCCAAGCAGGTTGGAGATGCCCATGCTGGCCTGCAGCCACGACGCATACTGGCCGCGCTTGCCGGCCGGCGCATGCTCGACCAGGAAGGCGGTGGCGCCGCCCACTTCGCCGCCGGCCGAGAACCCCTGCAGCATGCGGCCGCACACGATCAGCAGCGGCGCGCCCACGCCAATGGCGGCGTACGGCGGCGCGATGGCGATCAGCAGCGTGCCCAGCGCCATCAGCATGATGGTCAGCGTCAGCGCGGCCTTGCGGCCGGCGCGGTCGCCGTACGCCCCCAGCATCAGCGCGCCCAGGGGCCGCACCACGAAGCCCAGCCCGAAGGCCAGGAACGAGGCCATCAGCTGCACCGTCGGATCTTCGTTGTGGAAGAAGTTCTGCCCGATGTACACCGCGAACAGCGCGTAGACCGAAAAGTCGTACCACTCCAGGGCGTTGCCGATGGAAGCGGCGATGACCGCCTTCTTGGCGCCCTTGTGCTCGTCGGCGCCCGCGTGGGCGGCATTGCCCCCCACCATCCCCGCGCCCGGGTTGATTGCGATGTTTTTCATTGACGTTCCCGTTGATTCGCCCCGTATCCGGGGCTGTTATGTATTGCCTTTCAAACCTGCGTCGCCGTCGTGTCGATACGGTCGATACCCTTCCTGCCCACTTCGTCCAGCGCCTCTTCGTAGCCGGCGTCGGCATAGCGCAGCACGCCGCTGGCGGTGTCGTTGGTCAGCGACAGCGACAGGCGCTGCGCCGCCGCGTCGGTGCCATCGGCCACCACCGTCACGCCGGCGCTGGTCATATAGCCGCTGTAGCCGCCGCCGCCCGAGTGGATCGCCACCAGGTCGGCGCTGGACGAACAGTTGATCATCGCGTTCAGCAGCGGCCAGTCGGCGATGGCGTCGGAGCCGTCGCGCATGTTCTCGGTCATGATGTTCGGATGCGCCATGGCGCCGGCGTCCAGGTGGTCGCGGGTGAAGGCCACCGGCGCGGCCAGGATGCCTGCTCGCACCATGCGGTTCACCTCCAGCGCCAGCTCGGTGCGCTCGCCATGGCCAAGCCAGGCGATGCGCGCGGGCAGGCCCTCGAACGGCACCGATTCGCGCGCCAGCCGGATCCAGTTGGACACGATCAGGTTGTCGGGGAAGCGCCGCAGCAGGAAATCGTCGATCTTGCGGATGTCATCGGGGTCGTTGGACAGCGCGATCCAGCGGAACGGGCCGATGGCGCGCGCGAACAACGGGCGCAGGAAGGCCTCGGTGAACACCGGGATCTCGAAGGCGCGCTCGACGCCGCCCTGCTTCGCATGGGTGCGGATCAAGTTGCCGTTGTCGAACACCACCGCGCCGCGGTCCTTGAAACCCAGCATCGCGGTGACGTGGCGCACGATCGAGCGGCGGCTGGCGTCCATCAGGCCGGCCATGTCGTCGCGGCGCATGCGCGCCACCTGCTCCAGCGTGTGGCCGGCCGGCACGTAGCCGTAGACCAGGTCATGCGCCGAGGTCTGGTCGGTGACGATGTCGGGTACGATGCCGCGCGCCAGGATCTCGGGATACACGTCGGCGGCATTGCCGAGCAGGCCCACCGACAGCGGGCGGCGCGCCGCCTGCGCGTCGCGGATCAGCGCCAGCGCCTCGTCCAGCGTGTCGGCGCGGCATTCCAGGAAGCCGGCCTTGATGCGTTTCTCGATGCGTTCCGGATCGATCTCGACCGTCAGGATGGCGGCGTTGGCCATGCGGCCCGCCAGCGGCTGGGCGCCGCCCATGCCGCCCATGCCCGCCGTCAGGATGAAACGGCCGCGCAGGTCGTTGTCGAAATGGCGCTCGGCGATGCGCGAGAAGATCTCGTAGGTGCCCTGGATCACGCCCTGCGAGCCGATGTACTGCCAGTCGCCGGCGGTCAGGCCGCCCCAGCAGATCAGGTTGTCGTCCTGCATGCGGTAGAAGTTCTCGGCATGCGCCCACTGCCCCACCATATTGCAGTTGGCCATGATCACGATCGGCGCCTGCGGATGGGTGCGCAGCACGCCGATGGGCTTGCCGGACTGCACGATCAGGGTCTGGTCTTCTTCCAGCGTCGTCAGCGCGCGCACAATGGCGTCGTGCGACGGCCAGTCGCGCGCGGCGCGGCCCAGCGCCGCGTACACCACCAGGTTGGCGGGATCCTCGCCCACCGCCAGCACGTTCTCCAACAGGCGCAGCAGCGCTTCCTGGCGCCAGCCCTTGCACCGCAGCGTGGCGCCGCCCGGCACCTTGAATTCACGTTTCATCGCTGCCCCCTCAACGATCCGAACCGCGACCCAGCGCGTAGCCGGTGAAATCCATGCCCAGCGCCTTCTCGACGATGGGGTAGACCGACGCGTCCGTGACGCTGGAGGACAGCGGGATGTGCTGCTTGGACACGTGCAGGATCGACACCTGCAGGCTCTCGCGCAGCTTGCCGGCGCTGACCGGATTGCCGTCGCCGTCCAGCGTGGTGATCACGTCCGGATAGCAGGCAATGCGCTCGCCCTGCGCGTCGGTCACGGCCATGTGCTCGTTCATGACGTGGATGACGCGCTTGCCCGCGCCCTCGCCGATTTCGACGGTGCCGATGTCGAAGGCTTCCTCGGTGTACTTGAGCGTGTTGCGCGCCACCTTGCCGGAGCCGATGATCTCGCCCTGCGTGGCCTTGCAGATGGCGTCGATCACGGCGCTGCCGCCCTTGGGCTGTGCCGCCAGGATCGCCTCGCCCAGCGCCAGCGCGCGGCTGATGCCGCCCAGCGCGGCGTGGCGCCGCACGTAGGACGCCCGGATCGGATTGCGGCAGCTGGCGATGAAGCCGCCGGCCATGTCGGCTGCGCGGCGCAGCACCGGCGAGACCTTGCCGGTGGCGCCGTGCACCGTCAATTCCATATAGGCGTTGTTGGCGCGGTTGCCTCCCACGGCGCACTGGATCATCGGCTCGGGGCTGCCGGCCAGGCCCAGCGAGCCCATATCGCCGGTGGGATGGGCACGGATATCGCCCACCGCGTCCACCACCTTGGTGCCCAGCACCGCCGACGGCAGCCAGCCGTTGAGCGTGCTGGACATGCCGTTCTGGCCGATGATGAGGCCATACAGGCGTTCGCCCAGCGCGTCCTGCAAGCGCTCGGCCGCCTTGACGTAGTCGATGCCCAGCATCTGCCAGTCGGTCAGGCCGCCCGGCGCGCCGATGGCGGCGGCGGTGGCGATCCAGGCGTCATCGGGCACTTCGTCCATCGACACCAACTCGGGCCGGCCGATGGTCACGGCCAGCGATCCCAGTTCGCGGCCATGCTCGGCCCAGCCGCCCCCGCCACAGGCAAACACCGAACCGCCCCTGACCGCGGCTTCGACATCCTGCATCGTCAAGATTCTTCCCATTGCTGCGCCCTTCCTTTCCCGATTGCGTTTAGCGGCTCCAGCGGCGTTTTGCGCTGGATGGACGAGGGCATCATAGGAACCAATCCTGTTAATGTCGTATTACCTTTTATGCCTTGTTCATAACATTGGGTTAATAGCGGGGCGCGCCCCGAGGGAGCGGCCGGCCGGGCGCAAACGGCACCTAGGGATATCCCCAGGCGCCCGCCGGCGCAAAGCTCAGAGGGAAACGGGCTGGTCGAGCGCCAGCAGCACGTCGATGAAGGCCTGCGCCAAGCGCGACAACGGCTGCAATTGCAGGTGGAACACATTGACCGGCGCGCTGACGGTATCGGCGATCGGCACGGTCACCACCTGCGACCAGATCGGGCCGGCCACGGTGATCTCGTCCACCAGCGCCACCCCGGCGCCGGCCTGCACCAGGGCGCAGGCCACGTGCGCCTGCTGCACCTCGATGCGCGGCTCGGGCTGCGCGTCCTCGGCGCCGAACAGCTTGTGCACCAGCATGCCGAAGGGAATGTCGGCGCTATAGCCGATCAACGGCTCGCGCGCCAGTTCGGCGGCGGTCACCTGGCGGCGCGCGGCCAGCGGATGGCCGGCCGGCAGCACCGCCACGATGCGGTTCTCGTACAGCGGCCGGGTCGCCAGGCTGGGATGATTCACCGGCATGTAGGCCACGCCCAGCTCCACCTGCTGGGTCAGCAGCGACTGCTCCATCACCGCCGGGATCAGCGTCTGCAACACGATGCGGATTTCCGGATGCAGTTGGCGAAAGCGGGCGATGGCGCGCGGCAGCAGCGACTGGCCCAGGCTCGGGCTACAGGACAGGCGCAACTGGCCCTCGCGGTTCTCGGCCAGGTTGTCGGCCACCTCGTTGACGCGCTGCACGTTCTGGTAGAGCGCGGTCACTTCGACGAACAGCCGCCGCGCCTCGGGCGTGGGGTACAGCCGCCCCTTGATGCGCTCGAACAGCATCAGGCCCAGGCGCTGCTCGGTGTAGGCGATGAGCCGGCTGACGGCCGGTTGCGACACGAACAGCAACTTGGAAGCGCCACTGATCGAGCCGCTCAACATGATGGCGCGGAAGACCTCAATCTGGCGCAGATTCAATTTCATATGCTTAACCTGATGTTAATTCCCATGCACATATAAGCATAAGACGTTTTGAATCGCGCTTACTACACTGCCCTTCAGTTCTTCATTGGATGGAAGGGGTCATGAGCGATTTCGATTGGGTGGTGCGCGGCAATATCGTCGATCCGCACGGCATCGTGGAAAACGGCTGGCTGGCCGTGCGGGACGGCAGGATCGCCGCGCGCGGCGCCGGCGCGCCCCCCGCGGCGCGCGACAGCGTCGACGCCAGCGGGCAGTGGATCATCCCCGGCGTGGTCGACGGCCAGGTGCACTCCGGCAGCCAGGCCAACCAGGAAGGGCTGGGCTGGGCCTCGCGCGCCGCCGCCGCCGGCGGCGTCACGGTCATGGTCGACATGCCCTACGACGATCCCGAACCGGTCGCCTCGCGCCCGCACCTGGACGCCAAGATCGCCGAGGTCGAGCGCGACTGCCACGTCGACGTGGCGCTGTTCGGCACCCTGAACAAGGAACACGGCCTGGCGGCCGCCGCCGGCCTGATCGAAGGCGGCGTCTGTGCCTTCAAGTTCTCGACCTTCGAAGCCACCCCCGGCCGCTTCCCGCGTATCGAGGAAGACGACCTGTACGAGGCTTTCCGCCTGATCGCGCCGTCCGGCCTGGTGTGCGGCGTGCACAACCAGATGCAGGAGATGACGCGCAAGAACATCGCCCGCCTGATCGAGGCCGACGACACCGGCTGGGACGCCTTCATGCGCGCCCATACGCCCCTGATCGAGAACCTGGCCACCGCGCTGATCTACGAGATCGGCGCCGAAACCGGCGCCCGCGCCCACGCGGTGCACGTGTCGACCTCGCGCGGCTTCGAGATCTGCAACATGTACCGCCGCAACGGCCACCGCGCCAGCATCGAGACCTGCGTGCAGTACCTGATGCTGAACCACGAGGAACACACGCGCCGCTTCGGCGCCAAGACCAAGCATTACCCGCCGATCCGCCCCAAGGCCGAGGTCGACCTGCTGTGGACCCACATCGCCAACGACGAATGCACCTTCGTGTCATCGGATCACGTCAGCTGGGGCCTGGAGCGCAAACAGAACCCCAACGTCTTCAAGAACTCGTCCGGCGGCCCGGGCCTGGAAACGCTGCTGCCGGCCTTCTGGACCGGTTGCGAGGAACACGGCATCTCGCCGTCGATGGTGGTGCGCCAGCTGTGCGACAACCCCGCGCGCCACTTCCTGCTGGACGACCGCAAAGGCACGCTGGACGTCGGCAAGGACGCCGACATCGTCATCCTGACGCCGGAGCGCCATGCCTACGATCCGTCCACCAGCCTGTCGGCGGTGCAATGGAGTTCGTTCGAGGGCCGCGAGTTCACCGTGCGCGTGGCCGGCACCTGGTGCCGCGGCCAGCAGGTCTACGACGGCCGCCGCATCGTCAACAACCAGGGCGACGGCCGCTTCCTGCGTCCGCGCAAGGCGTGAAATGGCTATGTCCTTGCCCCCATTGAACGCCGAGCGCCTCTGGCAGCGTGTCGAGACCCTGTCACGCTACACCCTGCCCGACCAGCCCTGGACCCGGCGCGCCTTTTCGCCGCTGTTCCTCGAGGCACGCGACTGGCTGCGCGGTGAATTCGAGGCCGCGGGTTTGACCACCCGCCTGGACGCCGGCGGCAACCTCATCGGCGCCCGCGCCGGCCGCAACGCGCAACGCCAGCCCATCGCCACCGGCTCGCACTGCGACACCGTCATGAGCGGCGGCCGCTTCGACGGCATCATCGGCGTGCTGGCCGGCATCGAGGTCGCCCACACCATGCGGGAACACGGCATCGAACTGGAGCATCCCTTCGAGGTCATCGACTTCCTGTCGGAAGAACCCAGCGACTACGGCATCTCGTGCGTCGGCAGCCGCGCCCTGAGCGGCCAGTTGAGCGCCGACATGCTGGCCGCGCGCAACGCCGACGGCGAGACGCTGGCGCAGGGCATCGCCCGCATCGGCGGCGATCCGACCGCGCTGACCCAGCCCCTGCGCGGCCCGGACGGCACCGCCGCCTTCGTCGAACTGCACATCGAGCAAGGCCCGGTGCTGGAAAGCCGCCAACTGCCCATCGGCGTGGTCACCAACATCGTCGGCATCCGCCGCGTGCTGATCACGGTCGAAGGCCAGCCCGATCACGCCGGCACCACGCCCATGGACATCCGCCGCGACGCCCTGGTGGGCGCGGCCCGCATCATCGACGCCGCCAGCCGCCAGGCCAGCGCCGCCAGCGGCAACCCGCACTACGTGGTCGCCACCGTCGGCAAGCTCGCCATGACGCCCAACGCCGCCAACGCCGTGCCCGGCCGCGTCGAACTGACGCTGGAAATGCGCAGCGACAGCAACGCCGTGCTGGACGCTTTCCCCGAAACGCTGATGGCTGGCGTGGCCGCCGACCTGAAGGCGCTGCGCTTGACCGCCGGCTTCGTGCAACTGAGCCGGGCCCAGCCCACCGACTGCACGCCGCTGGTGATGGACGCGGTGCAGGCCGCCGCCGACCAGCTCGGCTACGCCAGCATGCGCCTGCCCAGCGGCGCCGGCCACGACGCCGTCTACATGGCGCCCACCGGCCCCATCGGCATGATCTTCATCCCCTGCCTGAACGGGCGCAGCCACTGCCCCGAGGAGTGGATCGAGCCGGCGCAGCTGCTGGACGGCACCCGCGTGCTGTACCAGACCGTGCTGGAACTGGATCGCAGGCTGCGCGGCTAGCGCCGCGATCCGGCCGTCCGGCGCAGGACGCCGCGCACAACCGCGGCGGCCAGCGCCAGCGGCAGCGCGATATCCCACTGGTCCAGGAACAACTCGAAGGTCGCCTCCCCGCGCGCCCAGGTGTTGCCAAACACCTGGGGGTCGGGCGGCCCAAGATAGATGGCAAGCAGCGCCGCCACGGCGACGAGCGCGGCGCGCCCCGGCGCCGACAACCTGGCCCGCCACAACCGCTCGGCCAGCGCCAGGACCGCCGTCGCAACCAGCCCGGCGAATATCGCATCCAGGAAGAAATCGGCGCGCTCGTACATATAGGGCGCCTGGGGAATTTCCAGCCCATAGCTGCCCGTGCGCAGCTTGGCGGTCAGGCAGGCGCCGAACAACGACGCCGTGGCGAAGAACAACAGGAAATCGCGCAGGCGCGACAGCAATCTGGGCATGGGAAAGGTCGGGAAACGGCGGGCAGCCCGCAGCATGCCACAAAGCTGCATCGCGCCGGGCGTAAACTGGCAACAGCACCATACGCTGCACGCGGCCGCCGAGGGGCAGCCGCCGGAGATGACCATGCATGCCACCACCACACGCGCACTTGCCTTGCTGGCCGCCCTGCTGATCCTGGGCGGCTGTTCCTCGCTGGGTCCCGGCGGCCCGCCGCACCCGGGCGCCGCCAATCCCTACAGCAGCGGCGGCTTCCATGATGCCGGCCCCAACTATCCGGACACCGGTCCCTGAAACAGGCCGGATCGCCTCGCACGCGCCATCCGCCGGCCCGCGCGGGGTACTGTTGACTGTCGATGCCCGCGCTAGGCGCTCCGGGCCGCGTCCAACGCGGCCCGCGGCTCATTGGCCAGCCGGAACCAGCGCTGCACCCGCTGCCAGTGCGCATCGCCATAGAGCCGGCGAAACCGCAGGTTGTCGTCGGATTGCGGATCCGCCATCGCCGCCAGGCGCTGCGCGATGAATTCCGGAGTCAGTGAAAGGCCGCAGTCGATCGTGATGCAACGGTGCCACTGCGCATAGGTTTCGGGGATCATTCCAGCTTTCCTCAGATCAACAGCCAGGCCGTCACCACCGAGGTCGCGGCCTGGCGGGCCGCCAGGGTCCAGGCGTGGCGGGCGCCGACCACCGCCACTTCCAGGACTTTCGCTTGCACCATGCGCGGCTACTTGTGCTTGGCCCCGCCCTGGCGCGCCTTGAAGCGCGGATTGGATTTGCAGATCACGTAGATGCGCCCGCGGCGCTTGACCACCTGGCAGTCGCGATGGCGGGTCTTGGCGTCTTTGAGAGAGGAAAGGACTTTCATGCGGAAGGCTCCGGCAAGGGGATGGAAAGAGGGGCGATGGCCATCGAGGGCCGCCGGCGATATTGAATGATATGTAATAACATTACAATTGTCACGCCGATTACGCCTAGGCCGCTTGCGCCCATCTTGGACCAAGGGTAAATTGTTGACAATCAATCGCCATACGGCGTTGCTTATCGGGTTTTCACCCAAAAAATCATCCGATTGTTGACACCATGAGCAAAGTGCTGACGCTACCGGGCGCCGCGCACGACGACAGCGAGACCTTGGCGGAACAGATTTTCCGCAAGATCCAGTCCGCCATCGTCAAGGGCGAGATCGCCCCCGGCAGCAAGATTTCCGAACCGGAACTGGCGCGCATCCACGGCGTCAGCCGCGGCCCGCTGCGCGAGGCCCTGCACCGGCTCGAGGGCCAGCGATTGCTGGTGCGCGTGCCGCACGCCGGCGCCCGCGTGGTCTCGCTCAGCCCGCAGGAACTGGCCGAACTCTACGAAATCCGCGAATCGCTCGAAGGCATGGCCTGCCGCCTGGCGGCCGAACGCATGGCGCCGGCGGAAGTCGAGGAAGTGCGCCAGGTGCTGCACGCCCACGAAAAAGACGAAGCCTTCCAGGCCGGCATCGGCTACTACCAGCAGGAAGGCGACTACGATTTCCACTACCGTATCGTCAAAGGCAGCGGCAACCAGATGCTGTTCCGCATGCTGTGCGACGAGCTCTACCAGCTGGCGCGGATGTACCGTATCCAGTACTCGACCACCCCCAACCGCCCGCGGCAGTCGTATGCCGAGCATCACCGCATTCTGGACGCCATCGCCGACCGCGATGGCGAACTGGCTGAACTCCTGATGCGCCGCCACATCCGCGCATCCCGTCTCAACATTGAAAAACAGATCGCTCAGGGCAACCTGAAGCGCACCGAGGCATGAACAAATCCTATCGCAAGCCCCTGCAAGGCACCCGCCTGGACTATTTCGACGCGCGCGCCGCCGTGGACGCCATCGCCCCCGGCGCCTACGACCGCCTGCCCTATACCTCGCGCGTGCACGCCGAGAACCTGGTGCGTCGCTGCGATCCGGTGCTGCTGACCGACGCGCTCAAGCAGTTGATCGAACGCCGCCGCGACCTGGACTTTCCGTGGTATCCGGCGCGCGTGGTCTGTCATGACATCCTCGGCCAGACCGCGCTGGTCGACCTGGCCGGCCTGCGCGACGCCATCGCCGACAAGGGCGGCGACCCCGCCAAGGTCAACCCCGTGGTGCCGGTGCAGCTGATCGTCGACCACTCGCTGGCGGTGGAATACGGCGGCAACGATCCCGACGCCTTCGCCAAGAACCGCGCGGTGGAAGACCGCCGCAACGAAGACCGCTTCCACTTCATCGACTGGACCAAGCAGGCCTTCCGCAACATCGAAGTGGTGCCCCCGGGCAACGGCATCATGCACCAGATCAACCTGGAGCGGATGTCGCCGGTGATCTACACGCAGGACGGCGTGGCCTTCCCCGACACGCTGGTCGGCACCGACAGCCACACCCCGCACGTGGACGCGCTCGGCGTGATCGCCATCGGCGTGGGCGGCCTGGAAGCCGAGAACGTGATGCTGGGCCGCGCCTCGTGGATGCGCCTGCCCGACATCGTCGGCGTCGAACTGACCGGCCGCGCCGGCCCCGGCATCACCGCCACCGACGTGGTGCTGACGCTGACCGAATTCCTGCGCAAGGAAAAAGTCGTGGGCGCCTACCTGGAGTTCCACGGCGAAGGCGCCGCCAGCCTGACGCTGGGCGACCGCGCCACCATCTCCAACATGGCGCCCGAGTACGGCGCCACCGCCGCGATGTTCGCCATCGATCAACAGACCATCGACTACCTGCGCCTGACCGGCCGCGAGGACGAGCAGATCGCGCTGGTGGAAAACTACGCCAAAACCGCCGGTCTGTGGGCAGACAGCCTCAAGACCGCCGAATACGAGCGCGTGCTGCGCTTTGACCTGTCGACCGTGGTGCGCACCCTGGCCGGCCCGTCCAATCCGCACCGCCGCCTGCCGGTGGCCGACCTGGCCGAGCGCGGTATCGCCGGCACGGTCGAGAACCAGCCCGGCCTGATGCCCGACGGCGCCGTCATCATCGCCGCCATCACCAGCTGCACCAACACCAGCAACCCGCGCAACGTCATCGCCGCCGGCCTGCTGGCGCGCAACGCCAACCGCGCCGGCCTGACGCGCAAGCCGTGGGTCAAGAGTTCGCTGGCGCCCGGCTCCAAGGCCGTGGCCCTGTACCTAGACGAAGCCGGCCTGACCGCCGACCTGGAAAAGCTCGGCTTCGGCGTCGTGGCATTTGCCTGTACCACGTGCAACGGCATGTCGGGCGCGCTCGACCCCGTGATCCAGCAGGAGATCATCGACCGCGACCTGTACGCCACCGCCGTGCTGTCCGGCAACCGCAACTTCGACGGCCGCATCCATCCCTACGCCAAGCAGGCCTTCCTGGCCTCGCCGCCGCTGGTGGTGGCCTATGCCATCGCCGGCACCATCCGCTTCGACATCGAGCGCGACGTGCTTGGCACCGACGCCAGCGGCCGCGAGATCCGCCTGAAGGACATCTGGCCGAGCGACGAAGAGATCGACGCCATGGTCAAGGCCGCCGTCAAGCCGGAACAGTTCCGCAAGGTCTACGCGCCCATGTTCGGCCTGCGCAACGAGCGCGACGCCGCGGTCGAGCCGCTGTACGCCTGGCGCCCGCAGAGCACCTACATCCGCCGCCCGCCGTACTGGGAAGGCGCGCTGGCCGGCGAGCGCACGCTGCGCGGCATGCGGCCGCTGGCCGTGCTGGGCGACAACATCACCACCGACCACCTGTCGCCGTCCAACGCCATCCTGATGGACAGCGCCGCCGGCGAATACCTGCATAAGATGGGCCTGCCCGAAGAGGACTTCAACTCCTACGCCACCCACCGCGGCGACCACCTGACCGCGCAGCGCGCCACCTTCGCCAATCCCAAGCTGTTCAACGAGATGGTCAGGAACGCCGACGGCACGGTCAAGCAAGGCTCGCTGGCCCGCGTCGAACCGGAAGGCAAGGAGATGCGCATGTGGGAAGCGATCGAGACCTACATGGACCGCAAGCAGCCGCTCATCATCGTGGCCGGCGCGGACTACGGCCAGGGTTCGTCGCGCGACTGGGCCGCCAAGGGCGTGCGCCTGGCCGGCGTCGAGGCCATCGCCGCCGAAGGCTTCGAGCGCATCCACCGCACCAACCTGATCGGCATGGGCGTGCTGCCGCTGGAATTCAAGCCCGGCGTGAACCGCAAGACGCTGGCCCTGGACGGCACCGAGACCTACGACGTGGTGGGCGAACGCAAGCCGCGCGCCGACCTGACGCTGGTGATCCACCGCCGCAATGGCGAGACGCTGGAAGTGCCGATGACCTGTCGCCTCGACACCGCGGAAGAAGTGTCGATCTACGAGGCCGGCGGCGTGCTGCAACGCTTCGCGCAGGACTTCCTGGAAGCCGAATCGGCCGCCGGTTCGGCCAAGAAGGCCAGCTGACACCCCACCGCATGGCGGGCGCCGCGGCACCCGCCTTTCCCACCCAAGACATCAGGACTGCCCCCATGGCCCATGCCCCCCAGATCAAGATTCCCGCCACCTACATGCGCGGCGGCACCAGCAAAGGCGTGTTCTTCAAGCTCGACGACCTGCCTGAATCCGCCCGCGTGCCGGGCCCGGCCCGCGACGCGCTGCTGATGCGCGTGATCGGCAGCCCCGACCCCTACGGCAAGCAGATCGACGGCATGGGCGCGGCCACCTCCAGCACCAGCAAGACCGTCATCATCGGCAAGAGCAGCCGTCCCGAACATGACGTCGACTACCTGTTCGGCCAGGTCTCGATCGACCAGGCCTTCGTCGACTGGAGCGGCAACTGCGGCAACCTGTCGGCCGCCGTCGGCCCCTTCGCCATCAGCAACGGCCTGGTGGACCCGGACCGCATCCCGCGCAACGGCATCGCCGTGGTGCGCATCTGGCAGGCCAACATCCAGAAGACCATCATCGCCCACGTGCCCATCACCGACGGCGCGGTGCAGGAGACCGGCGACTTCGAGCTGGACGGCGTGACCTTCCCAGCCGCCGAGCTGCAACTGGAATTCATGAACCCGGCCGAGGAAGGCGACGGCGGCTCGATGTTCCCCACCGGCAACCTGGTGGACGACCTGGAAGTGCCCGGCATCGGCACCTTCAAGGCCACCATGATCAACTCCGGCATCCCCACCATTTTCCTGGACGCCGAGGCGCTGGGCTACACCGGCACCGAGTTGCAGGACGACATCAACGGCGACGCCGCCGCGCTGGCGCGCTTCGAGACCATCCGCGCCCACGGCGCGCTGCGCATGGGCCTGATCCAGAAACTGGAAGAAGCCGCCGCGCGCCAGCACACGCCCAAGGTGGCCTTCGTGGCCCGTCCCAAAGCCTACACGTCCTCCAGCGGCAAGCAGATCGGCGCCGGCGACATCGACGTGCTGGTGCGCGCCCTGTCCATGGGCAAGCTGCACCACGCCATGATGGGCACCGCTTCGGTCGCCATCGCCACCGCCGCGGCCGTGCCCGGCACGCTGGTCAACCTGGCGGCCGGCGGCGGCCAGCGCGACCAGGTCAACTTCGGCCACCCCTCGGGCACGCTGCGCGTCGGCGCCCAGGCCCAGCTGATCGACGGCGAATGGACCGTCACCAAGGCCATCATGAGCCGCAGCGCGCGCGTGCTGATGGAAGGCCGGGTGCACGTGCCGCCCACCGGGTTCTGAGGCCGGGGCCGCGCCGCCGCCCGGGCAAGCCCCCCGGCGGTGGCGCGCCATTTCAGCCGATGCCGGGCGCTTGGATATCGATGTTGATAATGGTTACTATTAACGTCTGATCTACCCGCCCCTGCCCGGCCATGACCCAAAGCAGTCCCCATGCGTCTTTCGAGGATCTCTACGCGCAGCACCAGTCGTGGCTGCGCGACTGGCTGCGCCGCAAGACCGGCTGCCCCTACGACGCCGCCGACCTGACCCACGACACCTACATGAAGGTGCTGTTGCGCAACGAAGACGCGCGCGACTTGCGCGAGCCGCGCGCCTACCTCGTCACCGTCGCGCATGGCTTGCTGGTCAATCTGTTCCGTCGGCGCGACATCGAGCGCGCCTATCTCGATTGCCTGGCGGCCCGCGAGGAAACCTCCTGGCCCTCGCCTGAACGCCGGGCGCTGGCGCTGGAGGCGCTGGTACGAATCGATCGGCTGCTCGATGGCCTCCCGCCCAAGGCGCGGCGCGCGTTCCTGCTGCTGCAACTCGAAGGCCTGAAGCACGGCGAGATCGCCGAACGCCTGCAGGTATCGGTCAGCTCCGTGCGGCAATACCTGGCGCTCGCCATGCGCCATTGCCTGGCGTCGTGCTGAACCGTCGCGCGGCCGCCGGCCTGCCCGATGCCGTCCTCCAGGCCGCCAGCGTCTGGTTCGTGCGCCTGGGCGCGGAAGACGCCGGCGCGGACGATCGGCGGCAATGGCAGGAATGGCTGCGGTCCGATCCCCTGCACCAACAGGCCTGGGAACGGGTCGAAGCCCTGGGGCGGGAATTCGGCCACATCGAACCGCGCGCCGGCCTGACGGCCCTGGACAGGCCACGCTCAGCTGGCCGGCGCAAGCTGCTCAAGACCTTGTCGCTGGCATTCGTGGCGGGCGGCGGGGCCCTGGCCGCCCAGGAGCTGCCGTGGGATGCCTGGGGCGCCGACGTGCGCACCGCCACAGGCGAACGGCGGCGGCTGGAGCTGGCCGATGGCAGCATCCTCACCATGAACACTGACAGCGCCGTGGACCTGGCATTCGACGGCGCAAAGCGCGAACTGATCCTGCGGCGTGGCGAAATCCACATCGAGACGCGCCCGGATCCGCTGCGTCCTGCCCGGCCCTTCCTTGTCAGCACGCCCGTCGGCCGAGCCACCGCGCTTGGCACCCGGTTCGACGTCAACCTGATGGGCGATCACGCCCAGGTCGCGGTCGAACAGGGCGCGGTGCGCCTGGAACCACGCCTCGCGACCCATGCCTCGGTCGTCGTGCCGGCGGGCATGGCAGCCACTTTCGACGCCGGTTCGGCGACAGCGCCCACGGCCTTCCCGCCACAGCAACAGGGATGGGTCGACGGCATGCTGTATGCGAACGGCATGCGGCTGGACGCGTTGGTGGCGGCGCTGGCGCGCTATCGGCCCGGCCGCCTGGCCTGCGACCCGGCGGTCGGGTCCCTGCGCATCTCCGGCGCCTATCCGGTGGACGATACCGACCGCGCGCTGGCCGCGATTGAACGCGTGCTGCCGGTTCGCGCCGACCGCCTCACCCGCTATTGGGTCACGGTGAGGGCGCGCTGACACGACGGGATTGTCACTTTTCCGATCTCGATTGGCATACAGGTGAAGCCTCATTTCTCTTCACCGGAAATCCATCGACATGCACGCTCCCACACTGCGCCCCCTCGCCCCTCGACAAGACGGTCCACGCCTGGCCGGCCTGGCGCTCGCCCTGCTTTCCGCCCTGGCTGGAACCATGCTCTGCCCGGCCGCCACCCTGGCCCAACCTGCCCTCCAGGCCGACAGCCGCGCCGTCGACATCCCGGCCGGTCCGCTGGGACCGGCCTTGGCCGCCTATGCCCAGCGCATGCGGGTACTGCTGTCGTTCCGTCCCGCCCAGACCGACGGCCTGTCGACGCCCGGCCTGAGCGGCAGCTACGCCGTCGAGGAAGGCTTCGCCCGCCTGCTGTCCGGCACCGCCCTGCGCGTGCGGCGCCTGCCCGACGACAGCTACGCGTTGGAGGCGGCCGCCGCCGAGGGCATCAGCCAACTCGCCGCTGTCACCGTACTGGGCGCGGGCGCCACCACCGAAGGCACCGGCGCCTACACCGCAGACTGGATGCGCTCGGCCAACGGCCTGGTGCTGGCGCAGCGCGACACGCCCCAATCGACCAGTATCGTCACGCGCCAGCAGCTCGACGATCAGGCCATGGGCAGCGTGCGGGACGTGATGGAGAACGCCACCGGCATGAACGTCCAGCAAAGCGAGACAGACCGGCTAAGCTACTACTCGCGCGGTTTCCAGATGGACACCATGCAGTTCGACGGCGTAGTCAAGCCGCTGGACGGCACCTACCAGTTCGGCGAAGGCAATCTGGACCCCGTCATCTACGACCACGTCGAGATCATCCGCGGCGCCACCGGACTGATGAGCGGCACCGGCAACCCGGGCGGTTCAGTGAACTTCATCCGCAAGCGGCCCACGCGCGAATTCCAGGGCAGCCTGCGAGCCATGGGCGGCAGCTACAACACCTATCGCGGTGAAATCGACCTGTCGTCGCCCCTGACCGCGTCCGGCGCGATCCGCGCGCGCATCGTCGGAGCCAAGGAAAGACGCGGCGACACACTGGATTTCTACAGCAAGAAGCGCGACGTGGCCTATGGCATCGTCGAGGCGGATCTCGCGCCGGCCACCACCCTCAGCGCCGGCGCCTCGACGCAGCGCTCGCGTCCCAAGGGCGTGATGTGGGGCGGCCTGCCGATCTTCGACACCAACGGCGATCAGGTCGACTGGAAGAAGGGCCAGACGGTCGGCGCCAAATGGACCACCTGGGACACCGACTCGACCGAGTACTTCGCCCAGCTGGAGCACGGCTTCGCCAACGGCTGGAACGGCCGGCTGTCGTACTCGCGACTGGACAACGACTTCGACGCGTCGCTGCTTTTCGCGGCCGACTTCCCGGTGGACGCGGACACCGGCTACCTCTCGGGCACGCCGACGCTGCGCAAATACCGTGGCCACAGCAAGCAGGACGTCTATGGCGGATCGCTGACCGGCGACTTCGGCCTGCTCGGCGCGACGCACGAATTCAACCTGGGCTTTTCGCATTCCAGGACGCGCAGCCGGACCAAGGGCTGGAACTCTTCAGACCAGGCCACCTACCCGGTCCCCAACATCCATGACTGGCATGGCGACTGGCCCGAACCGGTCTGGGACCTGGCGGTATCCGACCAGCAATTGCGCACCACCCAGACCGGCATCTTCGGCACCGCCCGCTTCAATCTTGGCAGTCGCCTGCACCTGCTGACCGGCGCGCGCTGGACGCGCTGGGAAGCCGATGAATACCGCTGGAACCAGTGGTCGCCCGATTCCGCCCCCATCACGCTGTCGCAATCGCAGCGCTACTCCGAGATAACGCCCTACCTGGGCGTCACCTACGACCTCGACGACACCTACACGGCCTATGTGAGCTACACCAACATCTTCCAGCCGCAGATGTACAAGACGCGGGACTGGAACATGACCGGTCCGGCGTATGGCCACAATTACGAAGCCGGCATCAAGGCTTCGTATCTGGAGGGCCGCCTGAATGGCTCGTTCGCCGTGTTCCAGACCAACCAGAAGGACGTGGCCGAATACGCCGGCTTCGACGCCGCCCGCAATGAGTCCTGGTACGAGATGCTGGACGGCACGCGCACCCGCGGATTCGAATTGGAACTGGCCGGCGAGGTATCGCCCGGCTGGAACCTGTTCCTGGGTTACACCTACCGGGTATCCAAGGACAACGCCGGCAGGAAGGTCCAGACCACGCAGCCCGAACAGATGCTCAAGGCCAGCACCACGTACCGCCTGCCCGGCGCGCTGCGCGATCTGGTCATCGGCGGCGGCATGCGCTGGCAGAGCCGCACGCGCGCCGTGGGCTATTACGGCGAACAATCCGCCGCCGTGGAGCAACAGCCCTACGCGCTGTTCGACCTGATGGCCCAGTACGATCTCGGCAGGCAGACCCAGCTGCAGCTGAACGTTCGCAATCTCGCGGACAAGCGCTACTACCGCGCCATGGGCTTCTACAACTCGGTCTACTACGGCGAAGGCCGCACCACCCTGGTCACCCTGACGCACCGGTTCTGACTCCGGCATCCTGGCATGGGCCGCGGTATCCTCGGCCGCAGCCCATGCCCTGATCGACGAAGCCGCACATGCCACGCCCGCGACGCTTACCGGCCCTTGTCCTTCGGCGCGCTGGCCACCAGCGCGTCGAAGTCCTTGTCCAGGCTGGCCAGGGAATCGGCGATGTGCGCCCGGCGTTCCTTGATCCACTTGTCCTGCGAGGCCAGCTGTTCGCGCGCCTCCTTGACCATGCGTTCCATTTCCGCCGGCTGCGGCCCGCCGCTGGTGGCGCGGTTCTTGACGATGGCGACCGGGTCCAGCGTCGACCGGAACTCGGCCTCGCTCATCGGCAGCTCGCTCGGATACTTCGACCCCTTCATCGCCTCGGCGTAGATGCGGCGCGCCTGGTCGTACGGGAAGTCCAGCGGCTTGATGTTGTTGGTCTTGGCGTAACTCACCACCTCGGAAGCGAAGTGGTGCCCGTCACGGAACGGCAGCTTGTACTTGCGCATCAGCACGTCGGCCAGTTCCTGCGAGGCGGTCCAGTCGCTGTTCAGTTCCTCCAGCGCGCGGTCGGGGCTGATCACCATGGCCTTGAGCACGCGGTCCCAGCGCTTGAGCGCCGCGATGCCGGCATCGACCATCGCCGAGTTCTGCTTGACGTCCTTGGGGTCGCTCATGCCGGGCGTGATGTTGTGCGTCTGGATCACCGGCCCCATCGCCAGCGTCACCGCGGTCGACGCGTCGCTGCGCGTGTCGTTGAGCAAACCGGGATTGCGCTTTTGCGGCATGGCGCTGGACACATAGGTGTTGCCGCCGCCCTCTTCCAGCAGGATCCACGGGCGCGACTGGGCGTACTGCGTCATCACGTCCTCGACGAAGTTGCCGGTGCGCAGCGCGATGCTGGTGACGATGGACGCAACTTCCACCGGCTGGTCCATCGACGAGATCTGCGAGGCATCGTAGGCGTTGTCCACCAGCGCCGTGAAGCCCAGGTACTGCGCCATGCGCTTGCGGTCCAGCGGCCAGCTGGTGCCGTTGAGCACGGTGGTGCCCATGGGCGAACGGTCGATGCGCGCGTAGGCTTCGCGGATGCGCTGGGCGTCGCGCGCCAGGCCGGCGGCCTGCCCCAGCAGGTAGTGGCCGTAGCTGTTCGGCTGGGCCGCCACGCCATTGGTGTAGTTGGGCACGATGGTGGCGCTGTGCTTGGCGGCCAGCTCCACCAGCGTGGTCGACGTGGCATTGAGCTGGTCCGCCAGATCCAGCAGCTTGTCGCGCAGGATGGCGCTGCGATAGGTGGCGTGCATGTCCTGGCTGGAGCGGCCGGCGTGCAGCAGCGTCACGTCCTCGCCCGCCGCCTTGATCAGCAACGGCTCGAAGGTGATGACGCTGGCCGGCCGCTTGGCGCCGGGCTGGTTGCCGTCATTGATCACCTTGGCCACGCCCGCCGCCAGCCGCGGCGCCATGGACTTGTCGAGCAGGCCCTGCTCGGTATTGATCACGGCCGTGGCCTTGTTGATCTCGCCGAGCCAGAAGAAGGGATCGCGCGGCGGCTTGGCGGCGGATGCCTGCTGGCCCCAGGCGGCCTGGGCGCCAAGGGACAAAACGAGGGCGGCGCCCAGCGCGGGCAGGAAATGTCTCATGGTGTTCTCGTTATGAGTTATCAGGGAGGGGAAAACAAACCCCTGTATCAAACACCATTTCCACGCGCCATGTGCCACAAAATGCAAGCCGGCGCGCGACAGGCCGGGCGCGGCGGCCGCCGTCTCCGGGTTGACCCGGATGCCCTGGCGGCAAGCTGAACGCTATGCCGCCGATGCCGCCGCCCAGCGCAACACGAAACGCGCGCCGCCCAGCGGACTGTCCGCCACGCAGATGCTGCCGTGGTGGCCGGCCGCGACACGCTGCACGATCGCCAGGCCCAGCCCCGCCCCGCCCGTGCCGCGGTCGCGGCTCTCATCGAGCCGGATGAAAGGCTCGAAGATCCGCTCGCGGTCGGCCACCGGGATGCCCGGCCCGTCGTCGTCGACGATCAGTTCGAAATGCCCTGTCGGACTGTGCGTCAGCGCGATGTCGATGCGGCCGTGGGCGTAGCGCACGGCGTTCTGCACCAGGTTCAGCAAGGCCCGGCTCATGTAGCGCGGATGCAGGCAGACGTGCGGTGGATGGCCATCGGCCACCCGGCACTCCACGTTGCGCGCCTGCGCCTGGTGCGCGACCTGGGCCAGCGCCTCGCCCAGCCAATCGCGCGTGTCGACCGTTTCCAGCCGCACGGTCTCTTCGGTGGGGCGTTCCAGCCGCGCGTACACCAGCAGCTCCGCCACCATGCTTTCCAGTTCGGAGATGTCCGCGCGCATGTCGCGCAACACGTGTTGATGCGTCGGCGGCAGGCCGCCACGGCCCAGCATGTCCACCTCGAACGAGAGCCGCGCCAGCGGCGTGCGCAGTTCGTGCGATACCGCGTTCGTCAGGCTGCGCTGGTTCTCGATCAAGGCGGCGATACGCTCGGCCATCTGGTTGAAGCTCTCGCCGACATGGCGGATGCCGGCGATGCGCGACAGCCTCACGCGCTGGCTCAGTTCCCCCTGGCCCATGCGCAGCGCGGCATTGCGCAGCGCATCCATGTCGCGCCACATGGGCAATGCCCATAGCCCCAGCAGGCCGACCGCCACCACCACGCCCAGGCAGAGCCACACGGACAGGGCGACCACGGTGTCGAACACGTTGGGCAGCCGCAATTCCAGCCATTGCGCGGGCTCGCCCGGCAACGGCACCAGGTGCGTATCGAAGTCATCCCGCATCACGACGCCAAAGACCTGCCGTTGCTCGCGCTCGTCCTCGGTCAGGTGGACCTGCTCCGCGGGCAGCACCCGCAGCGCGATGCCGTAATGCGGCTGCACCTGCTCGCGCAGCAGGCTGTCGCGCTGCGCAGGCGGCACCGCGTCCAGCCGCTCGTGCAACTCGTGGAACTGGCCGCGCAGCGACTGGAAGGCGACCTCTTGCACCATCGGCTTGAGCAGCGTCCCCAGTCCCTTGTCCACGAACAGATAGGCCAGTCCGAGACTGACCAGGACCACGATGACGACGCGAACGAGGAATTTGAGCATCAATAGCCTTGGGACCGGCGGCCCACGGCCCGGCCCGGCGCGGCGGGTACGCCTGCGCCACGGAGCGAGCGGAGAGACAGCGGCAAGAGAAGGAGCCGGCGCGACATGGCGCGGCCGGCACGACGCCCGGGCGCCGCGGCCGGCGCGCGGTGCCTCGGATCATAGGGAATGAGCCGGCGCCCGTTCCGCCGGTTTTTGTGTGGGTTTTGTGAAAAACGGTGAAAGCGCGCGCCTGCCGTCCGCCAGCAGGGATCAGGCGTTGGAGCGCGCTCCGCAGCCGGCCGGCGCCTTGATCAGGAATTCCTTCAGGCTGGCCACGTTGCTCTTCTTGAAGATGCGGTTCTTGTAGGTCACCACCGTGGTCGGCGACAGGCCCAGTTCGCGGCCCACTTCCTTGGCGGTGCGCCCCTGGCGCAGCAGGTCCGCCACCTGGACCTCGCGTTCGGACAGGCCATCCGACCAGATCGGCGCGGGCGCGGCCTCGCGCCGGCACAGCTGGTGATGGCGCCGCGCCAGCGCAATCAGCAGCGGGGCGCGTCCGCGCATCACGTCGGTCACGCCCGGCGGATGCGAGCGCGAAAAATACAGGTTGATGTAGCTGGCGCCTTCGCTGCGCGCGCCGATCAGCGAGATCTTGCTGGCGAAGCCGGGCCGCTCGAACAGCAGTTCCCGGTACTCGGCATCCAGGATGCGCTCGGGCGCCGCGGCCTGGATGATCAGGTCCGGATGATGCTCGGGCCGACAGGCCAGGTCGCGCAACAGCGCGTAGTTGGGATCGCGGCGGTAGAACTGGTCGTCGACATAGACCGTGGTGGTCCACTCGATCAGCGACTGGTTCAACAGGCTGGCGGCCGACGAATACTGCACCGAGCCATCGTGCCCGTAGAAGACGTGCGACACGTGGTCGGCGGCCACGGTTTCGCGCAACGCCATCAACAGCGCCGCGTGGAACATCGGTCCGCCCAGGTCCATGACGGCGGACGCCGCCCACTGGTCCGTCCCCCCGTCCACGGCCAAGGGTTTGCTTGTCTCATCCATGGTTGTCGTCCCCCGTTCGGGCGTGTTTTTCCCGATTCTAAGGGCTTCCCGGCGATCCCGGTGTCCTCTCTCGTGAGGACATGACGCGCTCCGCCCGTGCTCCTAGAGTGGTGCCTGTGACATGCCTCGCAGAACCCTTGGAGCACTAGGGAAAACGATGACAGAGCTTCCCCTCTACCCCTACCTCAGGCCGGACGAGATGGATCGTCCGCGCCCTGCCCCCCACCCCGTCGCGATCGTCGGCGCCGGGCTGACCGGCCTGACGCTGGCGCTGGATCTGGCGCGGCGCGGCATTCCCGTGGTGGTGCTGGACGACGACAATACCGTCGGCGTGCGCGGCCTGGCCTCGCGCGGCATGGTCTGGGCGCAACGCACGCTGGACATCTTCGACCGCCTCGGCATGGCCGGCGCCGTGGTCGACAAGGGCGTGCGCTGGAACGTCGGCCGCGTGCTGTGCCGCGACATGGCGGTGGCCTCGTTCACGCTGCAGGACCAGCCCGACATGCGCCACAACGGCTTCGTCAACCTGCAGCAGTATTACCTGGAAGCCTTCCTGGTCGAGGCGCTGCGGCGCGAACCGCTGGCCGACCTGCGCTGGCTCAACCAGGTGGTCGGCATCGAGCCCTGTGCCGACGGCCCGGCCACGCTGCGCGTGCGCACGCCGGACGGCGCCTACGCCACCCGCGCCCAATGGGTGGTGGCCTGCGACGGCGCCAACAGCGCGGTGCGCGGCCTGCTGGACCTGCGTCCGCGAATCTACGACCGCACCGAGGACCGCTGGATCATCATCGACATCGTGCTGCGCGGCACCGCCTGGCCCGAGGAACGCTGGACCTGGCTCGACGCCCGCAGCAATCACGGCCGCGCGGTCTGGCGCCACAAGATGGCCGACGACACCTGGCGCCTGGACTTCCAGTTGCGCCCGGACGAAGACCCCGAAGCCGCCGCCACCGAGGCCGCCATGCGCCAGCGCGTCTGGGACCTGCTGGGCGAACGGGTCGATTTCGACATCGCCTGGCACGGCGTCTGGGCCTACCGCCATGAATGCCTAGACCGCCTGCGCCACGGGCGGGTACTGTTCGCCGGCGACTCGGCCCACCTGGTGGCGCCGTTCGGCGCGCGCGGCGGCAATGGCGGCATCCAGGACGCCGACAACCTGGGCTGGAAACTGGCGCTGCTGCTGCAGGGCCGCGCCGACGCCGGGCTGCTCGACAGCTACGACGCCGAGCGCAAGCACGCCGCCATGGAGAACATCCGCCAGGCCCGCCGCTCTTCGCGCTTCGTCTATCCCGGCGCCGCCCGCTCGGCCGCGCTGTGGCGCGACGCCATCATCGCGCTGGCGCCGCGCCACGCGCTGGCGGCGCGCATGATCAACACCGGCCGGCTCTGCATGCCGGCGGTCTATCCCGCATCGGCCTGGGTGCGCGGCGACCACGCCCACGCCGGCCGCGCCCTGCCCAACGTGCTGCTGCGGCAGGACGACGGCCTGTCCCTGCACGCGCTGCTCGGGCCCTGGTTCACCGTGCTGGTATTCGCCGACGCGTTGCCGCCGGACGTGCGCGACGATGCGCTGCTGCGCTGGGTCGCGGTGGGCCCGCTGTGCGATGCGCGCGGGCGCGACGCCCTGGCGCACCAGCTCGGCCAACCGATGGACGGCAGCGCCTGGCTGCTGCGGCCGGACCAGCACGTCATGGCCGCGGGCGGGCCGCAGGCCCTGCCGCCCGCTACGCTCGCGGCCTGGGTCAGCGACGCGCTGCGACCGGCTGGCGCCGATGGCATCGATTCCCAACCCGAGGCCGCCGGCCTCCCGCACGCAAACGGAGA
Organism: Achromobacter xylosoxidans; assembly: GCF_001457475.1. Classification (NCBI taxonomy): domain Bacteria; kingdom Pseudomonadati; phylum Pseudomonadota; class Betaproteobacteria; order Burkholderiales; family Alcaligenaceae; genus Achromobacter; species Achromobacter xylosoxidans. The sequence continues at coordinate 6,024,519 of NZ_LN831029.1, forward strand.
CGCGCGCCATGCCGCAATCCCAGCAACAGCTTGACGACCTGCTCGAACGCCTGATCGCGCTGACCGACCAGTGCGACGCCGCCGACCAGCGCGACAGCCTGGCGCGGCTGTCGCTGCTGCTGATCGAAGCGGTGGACGACGCGGCCCGCGTCCGGGCCGCCGTCGACGAAGTCCTCGCGGCGCGCGGCGAACCCGCCCCCCTGCACATCCCCTGACCCACGGAGACCGCGCCATGACGCAGCTTACCGATTCCCCCGCCCCCGCGGCCGCCTGCCCGTCCATCCAGGGCCTGCACCATTTCGCCTGGCGTTGCCGCGATGCCGAGGAAACCCGCCGCTTCTACGAAGACATCCTGGGCCTGCCGCTGGTGCACGTGGTCAAGGAAGAACGGGTGCCGTCCACCGGTGAACACTGCCCCTTCGTGCACCTGTTCTTCGAATTCGCCGACCACTCGCACATTGCCTTCTTCGACCTGGGCGACAACGCGCTGAGCCAGCCCGATCCCGCCACGCCGCGCTGGGTCAACCACTTCGCCATGGAAATCCGCGGCGAGGCCGAACTGGAGCGCATGCGCCAGCGCCTGCTGGCGCATGGCGTGGAGGTGGTCGGCCCGACCGACCATCACTTCATCCGCTCGATCTATTTCTTCGACCCCAACGGCATCCGGCTGGAACTGACGGCGCGCCTGCCCGTGGCCGACTACGTGGCGCGCAAGCGCCGCAGCGCCCACGAGGAACTGGCCGCCTGGAACCGCGACAAGGCCGCCGGCCTCAAGCCCGGCGCCACCGGCACCACCAGCCATGCGCGCCACCATGGCGGCGCGGACTGACCCCGAATCCCTTCATTCATCCAGACAAGGAACACGATGAGCAAGCCTTTCGCATCCCAGGCCGACGTGGCGGAAAAGAAGACCTCCTTCGAGCGCCTGTCCGAAAACGCCTACGCCTACATCGCCGACGGCGACCCCAACTCCGGCGTCATCATCGGCGACGATAGCGTCATGGTGGTCGACGCCACCGCCACGCCGGCCATGGCGCGGAACCTGATCCGCGCCATCCGCGGCGTCACCGACAAGCCCATCCGCCACGTCGCGCTGACGCACTACCACGCCGTGCGCGTGCTGGGCGCGTCGGCCTTCGCCGCCGAAGGCGCCGTCAACACCTACGCCAGCCGCGGCACCTACGAGCTGATCGCCGAACGCGGCCAGGCCGACATGGATTCCGAGATCGGCCGCTTCCCGCGCCTGTTCCAGTCCGCCGAGACCATTCCCGGGCTGACCTGGCCCACCACCGTGTTCGAGCGCGAGCTGACCCTGTTCATGGGCAAGCTGGAAGTGCGCATGATGCATCTGGGCGCCGGCCACACGCGTGGCGACTCCATCGTCTGGATTCCCTCGCAAGGCATCTGCTTCGCCGGCGACCTGGTCGAATTCAACGCCGGCGTCTACACCGGCGACGCCTACCTGTCGGACTGGCCGGCCACGCTCGACCGGTTGCAGGCCCTGGCGCCGAAACAGATGGTGCCCGGCCGCGGCCCCGCGCTCACCAGCGCCGGCGCCTGCCGCGAGGCCATCGGCTACACCCGCCGCTGGGTCGAGACGCTGTACGGCTGCGCCCGCCAGGGCGTGAGCGAAGGCAAGGGCCTCAAGCAGGTCTATGAAGACACCCGCCGCGTGATGGACCCCGAGTTCGGCCACGTCGTGATCTACGAACACGCCATTCCCTTCGACATCTCGCGTGCCTTCGACGAAGCCAGCGGCATCACCGACCCGCGCGTCTGGACCGCCCAGCGCGACCGCGAGATGTGGGCCGAACTGACCGCCTGATCCCCTTTCGATATCGCGCGCCGCGTGTCTCGGCGCGCCTGACCACGGAATTGCCACCCATGAAACTCGCCACCCTGAACAACGGCAGCCGCGACGGCCAGCTGGTCGTCGTCAACCGTGACCTGACCCGCATGCGGGCGGTGCCGCACATTGCCGCCACCTTGCAGCAGGCGCTCGATGACTGGGCCCGCTGCGCGCCCTTGCTGCAAGCGGAATGCGACGACCTGCGCGCCAGCGACGGCCAGCCGTTCGATCCGGCACGCTGCGCCGCGCCGCTGCCGCGCGCCTACCAATGGCTGGACGCGTCGGCCTATCTCAATCACGTCGACCTGACCCGCCGCGCCCGTGGCGGAGAAATGCCGCCGTCGTTTCTCACCGATCCCGTGATGTACCAGGGTGCCTCGGATGACTTCATGGGCGCGCGCGACCCCATCACCGCCACCAGTGAAGACCTGGGCGTCGACCTGGAGGCCGAGATCGTGGTGATCACCGACGACGTACCGCAAGGCGTGGACCCCGCGACCGCCCTGGAACACGTGGTGCTGCTGGGCCTGGTGAACGACGTCACCCTGCGCAACGTGGTGCTGCCTGAACTGGCCAAGGGCTTCGGCTTTCTGCAGGGCAAGCCGGCGTCGGCGCTGTCGCCCGTCTTCGTCACGCCCGATGAGCTTGCGCCCTACTGGCGCGACGGCAAGCTGCACCGCGCGATGCAAGTGTGGCTCAACGACCGGTTGATCGGCCAGCCCCAGGCCGGCGAGGAAATGCAATTCCACTTCGGTGAACTCATCGCCCATGCCGCGCGCACGCGCCGGCTGGGCGCCGGCACGATCCTGGGCAGCGGCACCATTTCCAACGCCAGCGACGCGGTCGGCGTGTGCTGCCTGGTCGAAGCGCGGGTGCGCGAACAGCTGCGCGACGGCCAGATGCGCACGCCCTTCCTCAAGCACGGCGACCGCGTCCGCATCGCCATGCGCGACGAGGCCGGCAACAGCCTGTTCGGCGACATCGACCAGCAGGTGCGGATTCCCGGCACCCGCCCGCTGCCCGCCGCCCGGCCGGCGCCGCAAGCCGCCACGGCCTGAAGGGGACTGCGCCATGGCCGAGACATCCTCCCTCACACTGCACAGCTATTGGCGCAGCTCCGCGGCCTACCGCGTGCGCATCGCGCTGGCGCTCAAGGGCCTGCCCTATCGCCAGGTGCCCTGGCAGATGGCCCAGGGCGAACACCTGCAGCCGGCCTACCGCGCGCTGGCGCCGTTCGGCCTGGTGCCGATGCTGGAGATCGACGGGCTGCGCCTGCAGCAGTCGCTCGCCATCATCGAGTACCTGGACGCCCGCCACCCCGAACCCGCGCTGCTGCCGGCCGACCCGGCCGGTCGCGCCCAGGCGCGGGCGCTGGCGCTGCTGGTGGCCTGCGAGGTGCATCCGCTGAACAACCTGCGCGCGCTCAAGCGCCTGCGCGCCCAATTCGGCGCCGACGACGACCAGGTACACGACTGGTACCGCCACTGGTGCGAAGAGGGTTTCCGCGCCTTCGAGGCCGCCCTGCCCGCCAGGCGCGGCCACTATGCCCTGGGCGATGCGCCGACGCTGGTGGAGTGCTGCCTGGTGCCGCAGGTCTACAACGCCTTGCGCTACGGCGTCGACCTGGCGCCATTCACCCAGGTGCGCGCCATCGTCCAGGCCTGCGCCGCGTTGCCCGCCTTCGACGCCGCCCGTCCCGAGAACCAGCCCGATGCGCCACGGCCGGCGCAAGCCGCCGCCTGACGCGACGGCCGGAGCGGGTCTTCATCCGCTCCGGCCAACCCTCGAACAAAAACACAGCGGCACGGTCCGCGCCCCCCACAGGAGACACGCATGCAGACAGATTTCCCCGGACAGGGCGCCGTCGCGCCCGCGTCCGCCGGCGAACGCCGGCCATCCGCGGCGCTGGTCAGCGCCGAAGACCGCAAGGTGCTCGCCGCCACGCTGGTCGGCTCGGCCATCGAGTGGTACGACTACTTCATCTACGTGCAGGCCGCGGGCCTGGTGCTGGGCACGCTGTTCTTCGCTCCCTTCGTGCAGGAAAATCCCGAACTGTCGCTGATCCTGTCGTTCGCCACCGTGGGCGTGGCTTTCCTGTTCCGCCCGCTGGGCGCCATCGTCTGTGGTCACCTTGGCGACCGCTATGGCCGCAAGCGCGTGCTGGCCGCCACCCTGATCCTCATGGGCGTATCCACCGCCCTGATCGGCGTGCTGCCGACCTACGCCCAGATCGGGCTGTGGGCGCCTGTGATGCTGGTGGGCTTGCGCGTGCTGCAAGGCTTCTCGGCCGGCGGCGAGTGGGGTGGCGCGGCGCTCATGGCGGTCGAGCACGCGCCGACAGACCAGCGCTCGCTGTTCGGCGCCTTTCCGCAGATCGGCGTGCCGCTGGGCATGATCGTCGCCACGGGCGCGCTGTGGTGCATCACCACCCTGGTCGGCGCGGAGAACTTCATGGCCTGGGGCTGGCGCATCTCCTTCCTGCTGTCGATCGCGCTGATCATCGTCGGCGTCTTCATCCGCCGCGCGGTCGAGGAATCGCCGGTATTCCTGCGCATGCAATCGCGCCGCAGCCACTCCTCGGCGCCGCTGGGCGCGCTGCTGCGCAAGCACCCGCGCCAGATCGCGCTGACCACGCTGATCTTCGTGGGCAACAGCACCGCCGGCTACCTGCTGGTGGGCTTCTTCATCAGCTACGGCAGCCGCGCCCTGCGCATGCCGCCGCAACAGGTGCTGATGATCTGCACCCTGGCCGCCGCCTGCTGGCTCGGCACCACGCTGCTGGGCGGCTGGCTCGGCGACCGCATCGGCCGCGTGCGCACCTTCCAGCTCGGCTACCTGCTGCTGGCGCTGTGGGCCATTCCGATGTGGACCTTCATCGAGTCGGGCGATCCGCTGCAATTCGCCCTGGCGCTGGCCGCGCTGTCGTTGCCGCTGGGCCTGACCTACGGCCCGCAGGCCGCGCTCTACGCCGAGATGTTCCCCGCCGACGTGCGCTATTCCGGCGTGTCGGCCGGCTATGCGCTGGGTTCTATCCTGGGCGGCGCCTTCGCCGCCATGATCGCGCAGTCCATCATCTCCGCCACCGGCCAGTCGTGGCTGGTGGGCGTGTACGTCGTCGTCATGGCCGCGGTCTCGTTCATCGCCGTCACGCTGGTCAAGGACCGGCCCGGCGTCACCCTGCACGCCGAATGACACCCGCCGTCCGGATCCGCGCGGATTCCGGACGGCGCTCCTCCCGCGCAATCGTCCCCGCCCATGACCCGCATCCGACAGCAAGACCTGATCGACTCCATCGCCGGCGCGCTGCAGTACATCAGCCATTACCACTCGCCCGACTACATCGCGCACCTGGCCCGCGCCCATGAACGCGAAGCCAGCGCCCCGGCGCGCGACGCCATGGCGCAGATCCTGGCCAGTTCGCGCCTGGCCGCCATAGGCCGGCGCCCCATCTGCCAGGACACCGGCATCGTCAACGTCTTCCTCAAGGTCGGCATGGACGTGCAATGGACGGACTTCACCGGCAGCCTGGAAGACGCGGTCAACGCCGCTGTGCGGCGCGCCTGGCTGGACCCGGACAATCCGCTGCGCGCCTCGGTCATCGCCGACCCGCTGTTCGCGCGCGCCAACACCCGCGACAACACGCCGGCCGTCACCAGCGTCGAGATCGTGCCGGGCGACCGCCTGGAAATCACCGTCGCGGCCAAGGGCGGCGGCTCGGAAAACAAGGCGCGCCTGGCCATGCTGAACCCCGGCGATAGCGTGGTGGACTGGGTGCTGGCGCAAGTGCCGGCCATGGGCGCCGGCTGGTGTCCGCCCGGCATGCTGGGCATCGGCGTCGGCGGCACCGCCGAAAAGGCCGTGCTGCTGGCCAAGCAAAGCCTGATGCAGCCGCTGGACATGCACACGTTGCAGGCACGCGCCGCCAGCGGCGCAGCGCTTGCCCCTGAAGAGGCGCTGCGCCTGGAACTGTACGAGCGCATCAACGCGCTGGGCATCGGCGCGCAGGGCCTGGGCGGCCTGACGACGGTGCTGGACGTGAAACTCAAGACCTACCCGACCCACGCCGCCGCCAAGCCGGTCGCGCTGATCCCCAACTGCGCCGCCACCCGCCACGTCCGTTTCGTGCTGGACGGCAGCGGGCCGGCGCACCTGGAACCGCCCTCGCTCGACCTGTGGCCCGACCTGGGTCCGTCGGCGCAGGCCGCCACGGCCCGGCGCGTGGACCTGGACACGCTCACCCGCGACGAGGTCACCCGCTGGCGCGCCGGCGAGACCCTGCTGCTGAACGGCCGCATGCTCACCGGCCGCGACGCCGCCCACCAGCGCATCCGCGAGCTGCTGGCGCGGGGCCAGCCGCTACCGGCGGATTTCCGCGGCCGCGTGATCTACTACGTAGGGCCGGTGGATGCCGTGCGCGACGAGGCCGTCGGCCCGGCGGGCCCCACCACCGCCACCCGCATGGACGGCTACACGGACATGATGCTGGAACACACCGGCCTCATCGCCATGGTCGGCAAGGCCGAACGCGGCCCTGACGCGGTCGCCGCGATCCAGCGCCATCGCGCCGCCTACCTGATCGCCGTGGGCGGCGCGGCCTACCTGGTGTCCAAGGCGATCCGCCGTGCCCGCGTGGTCGCGTTCGAGGATCTCGGCATGGAGGCAATCTACGAATTCGACGTGGTCGACATGCCGGTGACGGTGGCGGTGGACGCGGACGGCGGCAACCTGCACGTATCGGGGCCCGCGCAATGGCGCCGCGATATCGGCACGCCGATCCGCATCGAGGCGCCCGGACTCAGTGTCCGGGCATAGCCGGCGTGCCCCGCCGCCTCCTCGCTACCCCAGGTATTCGACGTTGCCGCACACCGAGATGCTCTGGCCGCTGATCATCGCGCCCTCGTCCGAACACAGGAACGCCACCTGGTTGGCGATGTCCTCGGGCTGGGTCATCTTGCGCAGCGACACCTTTTCCACCAACTGCGCGCGCATGGCGTCGTTGCTGACGCCGCCGGCCGCCGCGCGCGCGGCGATGATGCGCTCGACCCGGTCGCCCGCCACCACGCCCGGCAGCACCGAATTGACGCGGATGCCGGACGGTCCCAGTTCCATCGCCCAGGTCTGCGTCAGCCCCGCCAATCCGAATTTGCTGGCGCTGTAGGGGCTGCGCAGCGAAAAGCCCAGCCGGCCCGCGACCGACGAGATGTTGATGATGGCCCCGCCGCCCGCCTCGCGCAGCAGCGGCACCGCGCTGCGCGCGCACAGGAACGTGCCGGTCAGGTTGACGTCCAGCGTGGCCTGCCACGCCGCCAGGTCCGTGTCTTCGAGCCGGCTGGTGGGGCCCGAGACGCCGGCATTGTTCACCAGCGCATCCAGTTTGCCCCAGCGTTCGGCCAACTCCGCGAACATGGCCAGCACCTGGGCTTCGTCGGCCACGTCCGTGACGCTGCCGCTCAAGCCGGCGTGCGCCTGCACGGCGGCCTGCACCGCTTCCGCGGCCACATCGCAGATGTGCACTTGCGCGCCAGCGGCCAGGAACTTGCGCGCGATGGCCAGGCCGATGCCCCCCGCGCCGGCGGTGATCAGGACCCGCTTGCCCTTCAACGATTCAATCATCAGGCTACATCCTTGGAAAAATGCCGCACCGCTCTCACAGCGCGAATTCCGGCCGCACCCCGCTGCGCAGCGGCAACCCCATGATCTCGCGCGCCTCGGCGGGCGTCGCGGGCTCCATGTCCAGCTCGCGGATGATGCGCACGATGCGCTCGGTCAGCTGCACATTGGTCGCCAGCTCGCCGTGGCGGTAATACAGGTTGTCTTCCAGGCCCACCCGGGCGTGGCCGCCCAGCAGCAGCGCGCTGATGTTGGCCTCCAGTTGCGACGGCCCGATGCCGCTGACGCAGAAGATGCTGTTCCTGGGCAGCAGGTCCACCATCATCTGCAGGTGGCGCGGCGAGAACGGCATCGCGTTCTGGAAGTTGCGGTGCACATTCATCACCAGGTTGATGAAATGCGGCTCTTCATCCAGTCCTTCGTTGATCAGCGTAGTCGCGTCCTGCAGGATGTGGGTCGGGCTGAACACCTCCCACTCCGGCTTGATGCCGCGCGCCTTCATGCCCGCCGCCAGCTCGCGGGCTCGCGTCAAGGGCGTGTTCATCAGGTATTCGCGGTCGCCGAAGGCCAGATTGAGCGTGGTGGCATCCAGCGTGCACATCTCGGCGCCGGCGTCCATGCCCTTGAGCCGCTCTTCCCACAGGATCTCCCAGGTGCCCGGCGTGGTTTCCTTGACCATGTCGCCGTGCACGCCGCCGCCCGTGGAATTGTTCAGCACGATGTCGCAGCGCTCGCGGATGCGCTGGTTCATGTCGCGGTAGATGGCCGCGTCGCAGGTGGCCTGGTCGTCGGGACGGCGCGCGTGCAGCGCGACCACGCTGGCCCCGGCGTTGTAGCAGCGGTAGACATCCTCGGCGATCTCGGCCGGCTGGGTCGGCAGATGTGGGTTCTGGCTCTTGAACGCCATGCCCCCGGTGGGGGCAATGGTCACGATCACTTTGCGTTTTGCCATGGCGGTTCTCTTATTTCCAAAGGGCGCAGCGGGTCTCGGCCTTGGTGGTGAAGGCCTCGTTGCCATCGATGGTCTGGACCACCTTGAAGTAGTCCCAGGGCGCCTTCGATTCCTCCGGCGTCTTGACCTGCAGCAGGTACATGTCATGCACCACGCGGCCGTCCGGGCGCACCACGCCGTTCTTGATGTACACGTCGTCGAGCTTGTTCTCGCGCAGATACGCCAGCACCTTGTCGGCGTCGTCCGTGCCGGTGGCCTTGACCGCGCGCAGGTACTGGATGGCCGCCGAATAGTCGGCCGCCTGCAGCGACGACGGCATGGCGTTGCGGCGCTCGTAGAACTTCTGCGCCCAGGCCCGCGTCTCGTCCGACGCGTTCCAGTACCAGCTGTCGGTCAGGTACATGCCCTTGGCCGTCTCCAGGCCCATGGCGTGGATATCGTTGATGAACATGATCATGCCGGCCAGCCGCATCGTCTTGGTCAGGCCGAACTCGTTGGCCGCCTTGATCGCGTTGGTGGCGTCCGCGCCGGCATTGGCCAGCGCCAGGATCTCGGCCTTGCTGGCCTGCGCCTGCAGCAGGAACGACGAGAAATCGCTGGTCGACAGCGGATGCTTGACCGACCCGACCACCTTGCCGCCGCCCGCCTCCACCACCTTGGTGGTATCGGCCTGCAGCGCATGGCCAAAGGCATAGTCCGCCGTCAGGATGTACCAGCTCTTGCCGCCCGCCTTCACCACCGCCGCGCCCGTGCCGCGCGCCTGCGCCACGGTGTCGTAGGCATAGTTCAGCGTGTACGGCGTGCACTGCTCGTTGGTCAGGGCCGGCGCGCCCGCGCCCACCACGATGATCGGCTTCTTCTTGTCCGCGGCCACCTTGGACATCGCCAGCGCCGTGCTGGAATTGGTCCCGCCGATCAGCATGTCCAGGCCACGCTGGTCGAACCACTCGCGCGCCTTGGCCGACGCGATGTCCGCCTTGTTCTGGTGGTCCGCCGTCAACAGTTCGATCTTCTTGCCGTTGATCTCGCCGCCCATCTCCTCGATGGCCATCTTGATGGCTTCGGCCCCGCCCGGGCCGTCCGGCCCCGAATAGACGCCGGACATGTCGGTGATGAAGCCGATCCGGATCACGTCGTCGGACACCTGCGCCTGGGCCGCGCCCGCGTGCAGCAGGGCGCCGGCGATGGCGCCGGCCAGGACAGCGCGCGAAAACCTGCGTGGCATTGACAACATACCTGTCTCCTCTTATGGTTTTTTGGCTCTGGGGCCCCGAATATTCTCGGACCGGCCCCAAATGCGAACAGTCATCATGTTGACAAAGCGCCCTAGGGTTTACCTGGGCGCCCTCACCACGGCGGAACGGGGACAACCATGCGCGCAGCAGCGGCCGGAACCGGCCATGAACCTGCCAGCCCGAAGCGGCGAGCCAGGCAAGACCCGGTGGAGCGGATGCTGGCCGTCGTACCCTGGTACAACGGCCTGCCGCAGCTCGAACGCGAGGTGGTGCGGGCCGAACTGCGGGTGGTGTCATTGCAGGCGGGCGAACGCCTGTTCCGCGAGGGCTCGAAGTCCCTGGGCTGGTACGGCGTGGTGGACGGCCTGGTGAAATGGTCGTCGCGCGGCTCGGACGGCAAATCGCTGTCGCTGGCCGGCTTCAGCACCGGCAGCTGGTTCGGCGAGGCCACCATGATCCGCCGCGAGCCGTTCGAATACGAAGTGGTGGCGCTGCGGCCGAGCCAGGTCGCGATCCTGCCGCGCGACACCTGCGAACGCCTATGGAACAACAATATCGAGTTCACCAAGGCGCTGATGATGCACCTGGCGCAGCGCGTCAACTGGCTGATGGCCAGCTATACCGGCAACGTGCTGCTGGACGTCGACACCACCGTGGCCCGCGCCGTCGCCGCGCAGCTGAACGCCGAGCAGCATTCCGGCACCAATGGCCGCCTCAAGATCTCGCAGGAAGAGATCGCCAGCCTGTGCGGCGTGTCGCGCCAGCGCTGCAACACCGCCCTGACCCGGCTGGCGCGGGAAGGCATACTGCAGACCCACTATGGCGGGATGACGATCCTGGACCGGGAGGGGCTGTACCGTTGCGCGAAACTGAACCGCGAGCCGGCGGATCATCCGGCGGACATGCCGGGGTAGGCCTCAGCGCATATCGCGCAGCGTAGCCGGCGCGCCCGCCCGCGCGGCCGAGTCAGGCGGTCGCGCCCCGTGACCGGCGCAACCGCACCACCCGCTCCGCGCCCACCGCCCTGGCCCGCAGCTGGCCGCAGCCGCCATCCACATCCTGCCCGGCGCTGTTGCGCACCTTCGTCAGGACGCCGCGGCGGTGCAGGATACGGACGATCTCGCGGATGCGTTCGGTCTCGGGACGCTGGTAGTCGTCGCCTTCCAGGCTGTTGAAGGGGATGACGTTGAGCACGCCGAATTTGCCCTTGAGCAGGCGCGGGATGGCGTCGAGTTCGTCGTCGCCGTCATTGACGCCCTTGAGCAGCGTCCATTGGTACTGAATCGGGTAGCCCGTGTCACGGGCGTATCGCTCGCCCATTTCCACCAAATCTTGCGGCGCGATCTTCGGCGCGCGCGGCAACAGGTGTTCGCGCAGCTCGGCCCGGGTCGTATGCAGCGACAGCGCCAGCGCGGGCTTGACGGGTTGCAGCGGCAGCGCCTCGAACACGCGCGGATCCCCCACGGTGGAGAACACCAGGTTCTTGTGGCCGATATTGCCTTCGGTGCCGAGCAGGTTGATGGCTTCGAGCACGTTGTCCAGGTTGTGCGCCGGCTCGCCCATGCCCATGAAAACGACCTTCTTGACCGCGCGCTGCCGCCGCGCCAGCACCACCTGCGCCAGGATCTCCATGCTGGCGACCTGGCGGATCAGGCCGCTCTTGCCGGTCATGCAGAACCGGCAGCCGACCGCGCAGCCGACCTGGGTGGAAACACAGAGTCCGTCGCGCGGCAGCAGCACGCTTTCCACCATCTGGCCGTCGGCCAGGTCGACCAGCAGGCGCGAGCCATCGTGGCCGGCATGTTCGGAGCGGACGCGCGCCAGGCCGTCCAGCTCCGCGGACAGGGCGGGCAGCGCCTCGCGCAGCGCCAGCGGCAGATAGTTGTCGAAGCGCCGCCGCCACGTGTCGCTGTCGAACGCCTGACCGGTCAGCCAGGCGCGCATGACCCGGCCGCGATGGGCCGGTTGGGCGCCCAGGGCGGCGAGACGTTGGTCGAAATCGGAATAGCGCATGGGGAGCGGATTTTACCGCGCCCGGCCAGAAGCAACGGCAGGCGGTCGGGCAAGGACCATGGCCTTGCCGGCATCGCGGGAATCGGAGCGTTCCAAAAGTTGCGTCCGACCTAGACAGGCACGCCGCGCGCCCGCAGCAGGTCATCTATGCGCGCGGCATCCGGCCGGCCGGCGGCGTTCTGTTCCCGGATGCTCGCTTCGCGCCGCAGGTGCAGGGTTACCCGCTCTGCCAGGCCATGCAGCACCTTGCGAGGGACGGCAATCGCGCCATCCGTGTCGCCGATCACAAGATCCCCGGGGACGATGTCTATGCCGCCGCACACCACCGGCACGTTGATTTCGCCCGGCCCCTGCTTTTCCGGCCCTTGCGGCGTATGGCCGCGCGCATAGACAGGGACCTTGCCGTCAGCCCACTCATCAAGATCGCGGATAGCGCCGTCCACCACAAACCCGCCCAGCCCCTTCGCCAGCGCCGTGGCGCGCATCAGTCCCCCCACCAGCGCGCGGGACAGGTAGCCTGCCCCATCGACGACGATGACGTCGCCCGCGCGCGCCATCAGCAATGCCTTGTGGATCATGAGGTTGTCGCCGGGACGCACGCGAACGGTCAGGGCGGGACCGCACAGCTTCGCCCCCGCAGCGCCGTGGAAAGGCCGCAGGCCAATACAGGCAACCTGCAGGCCGGCGCAGTCCGCCACCACCGCGGCCGGTGCGGCCCGGAAGAAGTCGACACAACCGTCGGGCAGGGCATCGGCACAGGGATTGATCAGGTAGCCCGTCGGCCAGGATGTGCGCGGAGAATCTTGTGACATTCGATATTCCAGAAGAAGAATGCGCCGCGCCGGCGGCGCGCAGGAGACCGCGTGGAAATTATGGCGATGCGCGCAGGCGACGTAAACGTTGCTTCGACGAATCAACCTGGACGCCGCGCGCCGCCGCGCTCATGATGAGCCGGCGTTGCATCCAACCAGAACGATCCCGCCGCGCGGGAATGGGGAGAACCACCATGGCCGTGAGCCACCATATCAAGACCATCCTGGCATGCGCCCTGGCCTTGCCAATCCCGCCTGCCGACGCTTCGCCCGCGTCCGCGCCGGACCCGGGCGAATTGTCGATCGCCGAAATGCTCCAGGCGCAAGCCGCGGGCCGCATCCGTTGCGCAGACGTCGCGCGCAATGCGCTGGCAACGATCAGGCAGCGGGACCCGCAACTCAAGGCGTTCATCTCGGTCAACCCGGACCTGCTCGCGGACGCGCAGAAGCTGGATGCGCTTCGGCGCGCGGGCACGGTGTTGCCGTTGCATTGCATACCGATAGCGGTCAAAGACAACCTCGACGCAAAAGGCATGGCCACGACAGGGGGCTCCGTTCTATTGCATGGCAATGTGGCGGGCGAAGACGCGGACGCGCTGAGCCGGTTGCGCGACGCGGGCGCGCTGTTCATAGGTAAAACGAACCTTGACGAGCTCGCCGTGGCCGGCAGCACCATCAGTTCGCTGGGCGGCCAGACGCTCAATGCCTACGATCCCACGCGATTTGCCGCCGGCTCCAGCGGCGGCTCAGCGGTGGCCGTGGCCACCGGCATGAGCCTGTGCGCGCTGGGCACCGAAACCGTCAATTCACTGCGCAACGCCGCCAGTTCCGCTGGCGTGGTGGCGCTGCGCAGCACGGCCGGGCTGGTCAGCCGGCGCGGCGCCATCGCGCAGTCCTCGACCATGGACGTGGTCGGCCCAATCTGCCGGTCGGTGGACGACGCCGCGCGGGTGCTTGCCGTCATGGCAGATCCGCGGCCTGCCGGCGCCGAGGCGGCGCGCGCGGCAACGGCTCTGCGGGCGGGCCCGCCGGCGCGCGCGTCCCTGGCCGGCAAGCGTTTCGGCGTGCTGGCGAACCTGTTCGGCAAAGGTCCCGAACACGAGCCGGTGAATGCGATCATACGCACGGCGCTGGACGCCCTGCGCGCGCAAGGAGCGCAAATCGTCGAGATTGACGACGCGGAATTCGATTCCGACTTGGGCAGCAAGCGGCTCAACGTGGCCAACTATGAGTTCGGCCCATTGTTCGAGGCGTTCCTGGCGCGCCTGCCCACGGGCGCCGGGCCGGCCTCGCTGCGCGCATATGTGGCCGCGGGCCGGTATCCCGCCGGGATGAGCAAGTTCCTGCAGCAGTCCGTGGCCTGGCAGGACCCTCTTGCCATGCCGGAGTACCGCGAGGCACTGCGCTACGGCGACACACTACGCCGCAAGATGTTGGACTTGATGGACACCCAGGCGCTGGACGCCATGGTCTACCCGGCACAGAAGCGCCCCCCCTTGGCCGTGGGCGATGCCCCCAGGCCGGAACGCAACGGCATATTCGCATCGGCCCTGGGATTCCCGGCGATCGACCTGCCGGCCGGCTTCACGCCACCCGACGCTGGCGCGCCAGTCGGATTGCCGGTCGGACTGGACATGCTGGCCAGGCCCGGCGACGACGTGCGCCTGTTGGGGCTGGCGCTGGCCGTCGAGGAGACCTTGCAGGCCCGCCGCAAACCACCGACCGCGGATCGGCGTTGACGGCGCTGCACGCCCTTTCCCGGGCCAACGGCACCTAGTCCGGCACGTAGCGCGCCCGGGGCCGGATGAGCAGCGGCGAACTGTACTGCTCCAGGGCGTGCGCGTTCCAACCGACGATTCTGCTGACCACGAAAATGCGCTCGCACGCGTCCGTCGGCAGGCGCAGCAGATGCGTGACCGCGGCCAAGGCAAAATCGTTCTTGGGCAGCAGGCCCTGACTGGAGCGGGCAGCATGGAGCAGTCCGTCGATGCGCGCCATATCGCGGCCGGACGCGATGCCCCGGAGGTCATCGAGAAGGGCCGTCGCGCGCGGGTCGCCCTTGGGATAGAGCGGATGGTTGAAGCCCGGCAACGCCTGGCCTGTCGCCACGTGGGCGGCCACCAACGCGGCTGGTTCCTCGCCGCGCAATGTCGCGCCAGTCAAGGCCATCACCGCCGAAAAGTTCGCGTGTTTGACGCCGCTGGCCGCACAACAGCCCGCAAGGGTGGCGGCATAGGGCGATGCCATGGTCGAGGCGACGCAGCGCAACGCGAAGCTGGACGGATTCAGCTCGTGGTCGGCGTGCAGCACGAGCGCGCGTCGGATGATGTCGGCCGCGCCGGCCGGCACGCCCCAGGCGCGCGCCATGGCCTCGTGTATCGCAGCGCCATGCAGCTCATCGCCAACCGCGAGGATCGCGCCGGCGCGCAGGATGCGGCTGGCGTGCCTAAGCTGCTCGTCGCGGCTCAGCGCCTCGCGCACGTGCAGCCGATCCATGTTCGTGAGCAGCCATTGATGAAAGCGCGGCAGAAAGCGCTCGCCGCCCGCGCCGGCGTCCTCCGCCACATCCGCGCGGCCCGTCTCGGGCAGGCTATCCACGTCCCAAAGCAAGGCCGCCGTCTGCTCGAGCGTGGCGGTCGCGCTGAAAGCGATGGCGTCCTGGCCGCGAAACCACGGTCTGCCGGCCTTGATGGCGCAGACCTGGCTGTCCATCACTGGCAATCCGAAACTGAGCGAAGCCCGCGCGGCGCTGCCCGCGCTGCGGCCGCGATCGCGCTTGCGCGCGTATTCCTCGACCTCCGCCCTGTTGTACTGGCTGTTGCCCGTGACGGGATCGATTACGCGGCCGATGCGGCCACGGCTGACGTAGGAGTAGAGCGTGCGCAGGGATATCCCGAGCAACTTCGCCGCCTCATCGGATCCGATCAGCGGAATCCGCTTTTTTTCGCGGGATATGTGGCTTTCCATGCATTGATTCGGCGAATCTACGTTGACCCGAATAGTGTGGCCGATAAGATCGTCGAACACAACACAGCGAGGCTTCGTGCCTCGGTCCCATCAATGCGATCACGGCGGAGGAGCCCACGGCATGCGCAGCCATTCAATCATCCTGGAAACTCGAAAAACAGGCGCGGCCGCCCGCGTCGCGGACGTAAGCCTGCACGTGGCCGGCGTCGCGCCGCGGTCGAACTGGAGCTTCCTGAAGCTCGTCATGGACGACGGTCGCCATGGCTGGGGCGAGCTGACGTTGCGCGCCCATGAGGGTGCGATGAGTGCCATCCTGGCACGCTTGATGCCGTCTATCCGCAACCTGACGCTGGACGAACTCGCCACGCTTTGCAAAGCCTACCCCGGCATGCCCGCAGGGCGCGCGGGCAATGCGGTTATCAGTGCGCTGGATCAGGCCAGCCTCGACCTCGCCGGCCAGTATCTGGACCTGCCAATCTGCGATCTGTGGGGCCGAGCCGATCGCACGCCGCTGCGGTCCTACGCGACCGTCAATCGCAGTGTCAGGGAACGCACGCCGGCGGGTTTTGCCCAAGCCTGCAAGGCCGCCGTCGGCGCAGGCTTCCAGGGCATCAAGATCATGCCGTTCGATGCGGTGACGCCGCGGACGGCATCGTCCGCCGAGGGCGTGGCGGAGGCCGCGCGCGCCGTGCAACGCATCCTGGCGGTGCGCGACGCGATCGGGCCGGACCTGCCGCTGATGGTCGACTGCCACTGGCGCCTCGATGGCGACGCCGCCAGGCGCTTCATCGATGATTTGTCCGACGCCCGCCTGCATTGGCTCGAATGTCCCGTACCGGAGTCCCCCGAATGGCACGACAGCATCCGCGCGTTGCGCAGGCATGCGAACCATGCCGGCATGCGACTGGCCGGCGCCGAGAACATCATCGGCGTGGCCGGCGCATTGCCTTTCGTGGCGCAAGGGCTGTACGACGTCATCATGCCGGATATCAAGTACTGCGGCGGCTATGGCGAATTCGCCCGCATCGCCGCCTTGGCGGCCGGTCACGATATCGCCGTCTCGCCGCATAACCCTTCGGGCCCGGTGGCCCATGCGCACACCGTGCATGTGTGCGCGGCGCTCGGCATCACCGAGGCGGTCGAACAGCAGTTCGCCGAGTCGCCGTTGTTCGAGACCGGTGTGCGCGGCAACGCGTCCGTGCTGCGCGACGGCCATTTCCGCGCGAGCGCCGAACCCGGCCTGGGGATCGTCGTCGACGAGGCCATCCTGGACGGCCACCCGCCCGGCGACGTCGCGCTGTCGCTGTTCGACCCCAGCTTCGCTTGACGCACCGGACAGGGTGCAGGAGACACACATGAACGAACGACGCAAATTCCTCACAACAACGATGGCCCTGGCGGCTGGCGCTGCGCTACGGCCAGCCTGGGCGGCTGCGGGATACCCCGAGCGGCCGATACGGTTGGTCGTGCCCTATGCGCCAGGAGGCGGCTCCGACGTGCTGGCGCGCGTGGTGGCGCGCGGCCTGACGGACAGGCTGGGCGTCAGTGTGGTGGTGGAAAATCGCGGCGGCGCGGGCGGCGCCATGGGACTGGAGGCGGTGGTACGCTCGCAGCCCGACGGCTACACCCTGGTCCTGCTGTCCACCTCGCACGCCACCAACGGCGCGGTAATGCGGCTGAACTATGACGTTGTCAAGGACACCAGCGCCGTGGGGATGATCGCGTCCGGTCCCTGGTTGCTCGTAGCAGGAAAGGAAACCGGCTTCACCCGCCTGGCGGATCTGCTGCGCGCGGCGAAGGAAAAACCCGGCAGTCTGAACTACGCCAGCTCGGGCACCGGATCGTCGACGCATCTGGCCACCGAGCTGTTCGCCCGCAGAGCCGGAATTTCTGTCTCCCACGTGCCATACCGTAGCACCGGTCTGGCCTTGACCGATCTGCTGGCCGGTCGGGTTCAGTTCATGTTGGCGAGCACGGCGTCGGTGACGCCCTATGTCCGCGATGGGCGGTTGGCGGCCTTGTGCGTATCAACCGAGAACCGCAGCAGCCTGTTGCCCGATATCCCGACAGCGCCGGAGGCCGGCGTTCCAGGATTCTCCGCGACCTTGTGGCATGGCCTCTCGGCGCCAGCGGGAACCCCGGACGCGGTGGTCAGCCTGCTCAACGCACGCTTGTCCGAGGCGTTGCAGGCGCCCGCGCTGCGGGAACAGTTCGCCAGGGAAGGGCTGGAACCCAAATCCTCCACGCCCCAGGCGTTCGCCGGGCTGGTAGCCAGCGAAGTCGAGATGTGGCGAGAGGCTGTCAAGACAGCGGGTATAAAGCCGGAATGACGGGCCTTGGCGCCGAGTCTGCCGTCCAGCCCTACCCCGCAATGGCCTGGGCCAGTTGCTGAATGGACAGCGGCGCGCAGCCCTCGGCGTCGTTGCTGACCGTCACGTAGGCCGGCTGGCCCGCGCCCGTAATGCCGCGGACCGTGCGCGCCAGCACCGTGCGCGTGGGGATGTCCTCGCTGAGGATGGCATTGAACGGATCATGCTTCTTCTGCGCGTCGGCATAACCGTATGCGCCGAAAACGCGGTTCAGGTTCCAGCGGCAGACCAGCGGCCCCGGCCATAGCGCGCGCAGCATCGGCAGTTGCGCTTCGATCGGCGGCATCTTGCCATGCAGCCCCAGGCAGAAGGTGGCGCCATGCGCCTTGAGCGTGTCGACCAGCGCCTGGCCCAGCAGTTCCGGGTCGCGCACTTCCACGGCGACGATCACGGCATCATGCGCGGACAATGCCTCACGCACGGCGGCCAGCATGCGCCCCAGTTTCTCGAACAGCGATGCCGAGCGGCTCAACATGCCCAGCGGCAACGGACTCAGCTGGAACACCAGCACACCGAGCTTGGCCCCCAGGCCTTCGAGCGCCGGGCGCACGAATTCCTGGACAGCCACCGACGGGTCGAGGAAAAGCGGATTGGCCTGCCGCGTCCTGCCTGCTTCGCCACGCACCTGGGCATCGGTAACGCTGGCGGGGCATTTGACGACGAAACGGAAATCGTCATCGACCTGCCCCGCATAAGCGGCGTACTGGCTCGCCGTCAATGGTTGCCAGAACGTGCGGTCCACGCAGACCGTGCGCAAAAGCGGATGCTGGTGGTAGGCGCCCAGGCCGTGCCTGGACAGCGTGCTCGAATCGTATTCGCCGTCCCAGACCAGCCCTTCCCAGCCGGGGTATGACCAGGTGGAGACGCCAAAGCGCAACTGCGCCGGCAACTGCCCCGCGAGCGCGCTCCATTCCTGCCCCGCAGGCGCGGGCAGCACCCTGGCCATGCTCCGGAGGGCGGAAAGGTCGGGATTGGCACGAGACGAGGCCTGATCCGGCGTGTTGGCCGGCGGCACGGGCAGCGCATCGCCGAAAAGATCGTCTTGCATACTTGTGGTTCTGGCACGGGGATGGGCTATAGGGTACTTGAATCGCGCCGGCTCACTCGTTCACCGTCGACGCCCACACGCCGGGCTCCCGCCCCCCCCAAGGCAGGCTGCGCTCCAACTGGCCGGCCACCTGGAACAGCACATCCTCGCGGCCGGCCGGCGCAACGAACTGCATGCCAATCGGCAGGCCGGTCGCGGCGTCCTGGAACAACGGCACCGACATGGCCGGCAATCCGGCGGCGTTGAACACCGGGGTGAACGGCGAATTGCCGAAGACGCAGTCGGTCCACTGGTGGCCGTCCATCGTGTCGGCGCCGGCGGCATAGGTCCCCAACGCCGGAGCCAGTTCAGGCAGCGTGGGGGTCAGCAGCAGGTCGTAGCGCGAGAAGAACGCCGCCACGCTGCGGGTCACGGCATTGCGCAGATCGAGGGCATGGACCATCTCGATGGCGCCGATCCCGCGCCCCGTCCGATAGACCGCGAGCGTCTGCGGCTCCAGGGTTGCCAGATCGGGCCGGCGCCCCATGGCGCCCGCGATGCCGTCGATCCATGCGGCGATATTGGCGGACCACAGCACCGAGCTGGCATGCACGAACGCCTCCCAGCTGACGCCCAGCGGCGCCTCGGCCTCTTCGACCTCGTGGCCTAGCGAGGCACACAGCCGCACCGCCTCGGCCAGGCGCTCCAGGACGCACGCCTGGGTACGCCTGCCTCCCCACGCCTGCGGCATGACGCCGATGCGCAGCTTGCCCGGCTCGATGCCGACTTGCGCCAGGTAACGGCCAGCCGGCGGCGCAATCGCATACGGCTCGCCATCCGCCGCGCCGTGCACCGCGTCCAGCAGCGCGGCGCTGTCACGCACCGAACGGCTGACGCCAAGCTGGGCCGCCAGGCCGTTGATGGCCTCTTCCAGCGCGAGCCCATTGGAGACGCGGCCGCGCGTCGGCTTGAGCCCGAACACGCCGCAAGCCGCCGAGGGAATGCGGATCGAGCCGGCCGCGTCGGTGGCATGGGCCAACGGCACGATGCCGGCGGCAACCGCCGCCGCGGCGCCGCCGCTCGACCCGCCGGAGCCGTGGGCCACATTCCAGGGGTTGCGCGTCGGGCCGCACAGCGTGGATTCGGTCGTGCCGCTCCAGGCGAACTCGGGCGTGGCGGTGCGCCCCAGGGTCACCAGCCCGGCCTCGCGAAAGCGCCGCATCAGCAGCGAATCGGCCGCCGCCGTGAAGCCTTGCGCCAGCCGGCTGCCGAACTCGTTTTTCCTGCCGGCCATCGCGACGCCCACATCCTTGATCAGGAAAGGGACCCCCGCGAGGGGCGAATTTCTTTCCCGCGCGGGGGCAACGTCGGCCAGGTCCGGCGACCAGCTTTCGATCACCGCGTTGATCCGCGGGTTGAGCTGCGCGCACGCTTGCAGCGCCGCGTCGGCGAGCTCACGTGGACTCACCTCGCCATGCGCGACGAGGCTGCCCAGCCCGATCGCGTCGTACTGCACGTACTCCGAGAGCTTCATTACGGTTTCCTATCGACCAGGGGTGGCATAGAATCGCCACTGAGTGATACTGATCAGTATCAACGGAACCCGAATGATGATACCGATCAGTATCATCGTCAAGCACCCATGAAAAGAAAACAGAGCGACAACCAGAACGAGGCCACTCCCGCGCCGCGCGAACGCGTGCTCGCGGCGGCCGGCGAACTGTTCTACAACGAAGGCATCCGGGCGACCGGCGTCGAGGCCATCGCCGCTCGCGGCAACACGACGAAGATGGCGATCTACCGCCATTTCCAATCAAAGGATGTGCTGGTGACCGAATGGCTGCGCCAGGTGATCGACGACTATTGGCGCGCGCTCGATGCCATCGAGGCCGCGCATCCGGACGATCCCCGCGCGCAGATCATTGGATGGGTCACCTATTTTTCGGACGAGGCGCGCGCCTGGTCGCACCGCGGCTGCGCGTTCATCAACTCGATCGCGGAGCTGCCCGATCCGGAACATCCCGGCCGCCAACTGATCGAGGAACACAAGGTGCGGCAATGGCGGCGACTGGCCAGCCTGTGCGAGCGGGCGGGCCTGGCGTCGCCTGAAGACGCGGCGAGCGAACTCACGTTCCTGTTCGAGGGCGCGCAGGTGTCCGCGCAGAACCGCTCAATCCGCGACGCCGACCGGCAGTTGCGGCGGATCGTCGATGCCGTCATCGCACGGCAGGCTACGGTTGGTCGTCGGTGAATGGAGCGGGTGAAGGGAACAAAATTTCACTTTATGAATAAATTTCAGCAGACGCTGAAATCCCATTAAGAATGAAATCTTGACCACGGCTTTCAATAAATATGGTACTTTCAGCGAATGATGAAAGAGGATCATCCAATGAAAGAAGCGGAGGCCCGGGCTGGTGAGGCGCTGCGGTGGGTCCTTGAAAAGATCCCGATCCTTCAGATAGAAGGCATCGAAGCCGAAGTCGTATCCGGTGATTGGGAGCCGGACTTGACCGCTCGGCTGCTCGTCAACGGCCAACGGCACCTGCTTATCTGCGAATACAAATCGAACGGGCAACCGCGGTACGCCCGGTCCGCGTTGCTGGAACTGCGGAACTACGTTGCGGAGCGAGCTCCCGAGGCAACGCCTGTCTTCATCGCTCCCTACATCTCGCCCGCGGTGAGGCGGTTGTGCGAAGAGAAGGACGTCAGCTATCTCGACCTGGAGGGCAACGCCCGGATCGCTTTTGGCGGCGTATTCATCGAGCGCATGGTGGCGGACAAACCGGTGGCCGAACAACGCGAACTCAAATCGCTGTTCAGGCCAAAATCGGCTCAGGTTCTGCGCGTCATGCTACGCGAACCCGACCGTGCATGGCGCGTCACCGAGTTGTCGGAAATTTCCGGCGTCAGCCTGGGGCACGTCAGTAATGTACGCACCGGCTTGATTAATCGGGAATGGGCACGCGCCTCGAACGATGGCCTCATCCTCTCGGAACCCGATGCACTGCTGGACGCATGGCGAGACAGCTACACCGCACCGTCAGGTGAACATCTGCGGTTCTACACACCCCTGCATGGCAGCATGTTCGAAAACGCGGCCCGTACCGCGCTGCGCGCTGACGACGGTCCTGGACGTGCTGCTTTCGCATCGTTCTCGGCAGCGCAGTGGCTTTCGCCCTACGGTCGTACCGGCACACAATACTTCTTCGCCGACGAGGATGGCCTACGCAAGCTTCAGTCGGCGCTGGAGCTCGCGCCTGCCGCAAAGGGCGAGAACGTGGTCATCATCGTGCCGAAGGACATGGGATTGCTTACCGACACCGTTGAACCTGCGCCGGGCGCAGTCTGCACGAGTCTGGTTCAAACCTACCTCGACCTCTCCATTGCCGGCGAACGCGGCACCGAGGCCGCCGACCACCTGCGCAAGGAAGAGCTTTCATGGCCCAAATGAAGCCATCTCAGGAGCCACAATCGGCCGCCGAATATGACGACCGCACGACCGCGGCCGTGAAATCCGTGCTGATCGAAATCGGTCAGATACTTGGCAGCTTCAAAGGCAAGTTTGCCATCATCGGCGGGGCAGTACCCTGGTTGCTATTGGCCAACGAGGACATGCCCCACGTCGGCACGCTCGATGTGGACGTTGGTCTGGATGCAGAAACGCTCGGCGACGGTGAGTACGCAACCTTGATCGGTGCGCTTCAGAGCCACGGATACACCCAGCGCGACGGGCTTCGGCGCTTCCAGCTGATTCGCCAGGTTCCCGCGAGATGACGGGGAGGCGATCGACATCGTGATCGATTTCTTGATGCCGCGCGACGCGGAGATCGTCAAGAACACCCCTCCCCTGATCAGCGACTTTGCCGTACAACGGGCCGACGGCGCTGACTTGGCGATGCGGTTCTATCGGCTGGTGGCGGTGGAGGGCCCAATGCCGGACGGAGGGACCAACCGCGTAGAGATCGCGGTGTGCTCCATCCCTGCCCTATTGGCCATGAAAGGTCATGCGCTGGCGGGCCGCTACAAGCAGAAGGATGCCTACGATATCTACTACTGCGTGCGGAACTACCTTGGTGGCATCGAAGCGCTGGCGCAAGAATGTCTCCCTCTACTGGAACACGCAAGCGCTGGGAGACCGCACACCCGAACAATGGCAGCAGGATGCATTCGGGCAGATCGATGCGCTGCTGCGCGCGATGGCGCTGCGAACTTGAGTCATGACCGCAGGGGCCAGGCACGAACCTCGCGGCCTGCCGGAGCCTCCGATCACTGCACTGAAAGACGCTGCCTTACCAGGAACTCAAACGGTAATTCAGGTTGGAGCATCATGCGAGAGAGAGGCAGCTCACGCGGATCTGGACGTCAGTAGCCGTCCTGGCATTCTTTGGAATGGAGCGGGTGAAGGGAATCGAACCCTCGTATGAAGCTTGGGAAGCTGCCGTTCTACCATTGAACTACACCCGCTCGGGTGTCGTGCCCCGGCACAAGACCGGGGCAGAGGCCAAGATTATAGCCTGGGTTTTTCCGCCCCAGGCCGTCCCTCTCAATTCGCCGTGATGCCCGCCGCCTTCACCACCTTGCCCCAGCGGTCCAGCTCGGCCTGGGTGTAGTCGCCCAGCGCCTTCGGCCCCATGAATTCCGCCTCGGCGCCCTGCTCGGCCGCCTTCTGGCGGAAGGCGTCGGTCTGCATGATCTTCTGGATTTCACCGGCGATCTTCTCCACCACCGGCGCGGGCGTGTCCTTGGGCGCGTACATGGCGAACCAGGACGAGACGATCAGGCCGGGATAACCGGCCTCGGCGGCGGTGGGCACGTCCGGCAGCGACGCCAGGCGCGTGTTGCCGGTGACGGCCAGCGCGCGCAGCTTGCCGGCGGCGATCTGGCCCAGCAGCGGCGGCGGCGTGGTGATGGTCATGTCGACGGCGCCACCCAGCAGGTCGTTCAGCGCGGGGCCTGTGCCCTTGTACGGGATGTGGGTGATCTGCGTGCCCGCCATCTGGTTGAGCAATTCGGTGGCGACCTGCTGCAACGAACCATTGCCGGACGATGCGTAGTTGAGCTTGCCCGGGTTGGCCTTGGCGTACGCGACCAGGTCTTTCAGCGACTTGATCGGCAGGTCCGGCCGCACCACCACGACCTGGGGCGCGGACAGCACATTGGCCACCGGCGCGAAGTCCTTGATCGGATCCCAGCCGGAGGTCGGCGTGACGTGCGGGGTGATGACCTGGAAGCCGGAATACTGCAGCAGCAACGTATAGCCGTCGGGCTTGGCGCGGGCAACCGCCTGGGCGGCGATGCCGCCGGAAGCGCCCGGCTTGTTCTCGACGACCACGCTCTGTCCCAGCGCGGCGCCCAGGGGCTGGGCGATGAGGCGAGCGGCGATGTCGGTGGTGCCGCCGGGCGCGGCGGACACGATCAGCGTCACGGGACGATTGGGAAAATCCGCCTGCGCGTGGGCAGCGCCCGCGGCGGCCAGGCCCAGCGCGATGGCGCAGGCGCGTAGAACGGGAATGGATCGAAATGCGGTCATGCGGTTGTCTCCTTGCTGTTTTTGTATGAAGCGCCCCAGGCGCGTGGTGTGAAGCAAAAACCTATGCGGCGCCGCCGGCCGGCCCGAACCGCTCCGCCAGCCACGCGGGCGGCGGATGCGCGGCCAGGCGCGGCCCGGCGCGCAACAGCGCCATGGGCAGGTCGCGGCCGACCAGCCCCGGCAGTCCGCGCAGGATGGCGAGCAGCGCTTGGAGCGACACGCCCGTGCGCACGCCCATGCACTCGAACATGTGGACCAGTTCCTCGGTGTTGACGTTGCCGCTGGCGCCGGGCGCGTACGGACAGCCTCCCAGGCCGCCCGCGGCCGCGTCGAAGCGGGTGATGCCGGCCTGCCAGGCGGTGACGGCGTTGGCCAGGGCCATGCCGCGCGTATTGTGCAGGTGAACGGTGAGCGCGGTGCCCGGCAAGCGCTGCGCGGCCTGCGCGCACAGCTCGCCGACCTGGCTGGGGTAGGCCATACCGGTGGTGTCGCACAGCGTGATGCCGCGGGCGCCGGCGTCGACCAGGCGGGCGGCCAGGTCCAGCACCTGCCCCGCCGGCACGTCGCCATCGAAGGGGCAGCCGAACGCGGTCGACAGCGAGACGTTGCAAGGCGCGCCGGCGCGTCCGGCGGCCGCCAGCACCTGGCTGAGTTCGTCGAACGACTGCTGCCGGGTCATGCGCAGGTTGGCGCGGTTATGCGTCTCGCTGCACGACATGACCAGGTTCATCTCGTCGACGCCCGCTTCCAGCGCCCGCTCCAGGCCGCGGATGTTCGGCACCAGCGCGGTGTAGATCACGCCGGGCCGGCGGCGGATGCCCTGCATCACGGCGCCGGCGTCGGCCAGGGCCGGAATCGCCTTGGGCGAGGTGAAGCTGGTGACCTCGAGGCGGGCGAAGCCGCAATCGGACAACGCGTCGATGAAGGCGATCTTGTCTTCGGTGGGCACCATGCGCGCTTCGATCTGCAAGCCGTCGCGCGGGCCGACCTCGTTGATTTCCAGGACGGGGGAACCGGTGTTCATGGGTGCATCCTTGCCGCCGGACAGCGGAAATTGAAAGGGCTCATGCGATCACGCCGCGCGCCCGCAGCGCCTCGCGCTGCTCCGCGCTCAGCCCCGCCGCCGCCAGCACCGCGTCGGTGTGTTCGCCCAGCGTCGGCGCGCGCTCGCGCACCGCGCCGGGGTTGGCCGACAGGCACGGAAACACCGCGGGCATGTCCACCGCGATGCCGCTGGCGGCCTCCAGGCGGGTAATGGCGCCGCGCGCCTGGTAATGCGGATCGTGGGCGATGTCGGCCACCGAATAGATGCGGCCCGACGGCACGTCGGCTTCGCGCATGGCCTGCAGCACCTCGTCGATGCTGCGTTCGCCGGTCCAGGCGCCGATGGCCTGGTCGATCTCGGCGACGCGGCGCGCGCGGCCATCGTTGTGCGCCAGGTCGGGATCGCGGCCCAGGTCGTCGCGGCCGATGCGCGCCATCAGCCGGGTGTAGATGGCATCGCCATTGCCCGCGATCAGCACATAGCCGTCGCGGCACGGATAGGCGTTGGACGGCGCGATGCCGGGCAGCGATGCGCCGGCCGGTTCGCGCACGGCGCCGAACACCGAATACTCGGGCAGCAGGCTTTCGCTGAGGTTGAACAGGCTTTCGTACAGCGCCGCGTCGATCACCTGGCCCTGGCCGCCACGGGCGTCGCGCTGGTACAGCGCCAGCAGCACGCCCAGCGCGCCGTGCAGGCCGGCGATGGTGTCGCCCAGCGACAGGCCGGCGCGCACCGGCGCGCGGCCGGGTTCGCCATTCAGGTAGCGCAGGCCGGCCATGGCTTCGCCAATCGCGGCAAAGCCCGGCTCGCGCGCCTTCGGACCGGTCTGGCCGTAGCCCGAAATGCGCAGCATGATCAGGCGCGGGTTCAACGCGTGCAGGGTCTCCCACGACAGGCCCCACTTCTCCAGCGTGCCGGGACGGAAATTCTCGATCAGCACATCGGCCTCGGCCGCCAGCTGGCGCACGATGTCCTGGCCTTCGGGCTGGCGCAGGTCGACGCACACGGACTGCTTGTTGCGCGACTGGGCTTCCCACCACACCGAGGTGCCCTCGTGCAACAGGCGCCATTTGCGCAACGGATCGCCCTGCCCCGGCGGTTCGATCTTGACGACCTGCGCGCCGAAGTCCGCCAGCGTCTTGGCGGCGAACGGTCCCGCGATGAGTTGTCCCAGTTCCAGCACGCGTATGCCGGCGAGTATCTGCCCTGCCATGTCGCCTCCCGGGCGCATCCAACCGATGATGGCGGAGTGTGCGCCATCGTCCGCGGGGGCGGAATGGACGATTCGGGAAGGGGGCATTCCCGGATCGAGAAAGCCCTAGGGCCTGTGCGAGGCTCCTTTTAGTGTGAACAGGCCCTAGGCCGTGCCCGGGTCCTGCGCGCCGCGCAGGTGCGCCAGCAGCAGCCGCGCCGCCACCGGCAGCGCGTCGGCATCGCGCACGCCCAGCAGCAACCAGCGGCGCGCCCAATCGTCGGCCAGCGGAATCAGCCGGATGGGCATGGAGCGCGCATGCGGCTCGGCCGCCAGGCGCGGCAGGATGCCGACTCCGCGCGTGGCGGCCACCATGCGGCAGATGGCGTCGAAGCTGCGCACCTGGATGCGCAGCCGCATGTCGCGGCCCAGCCGGCCGCTCTCGTCGGCCAGGCGGGTGGCCAGCGAGGTGGCGGGCGGCAGGCCGACGTAATCGTAGGCCAGGGTATCGGCGAACGCCACGCTGGCCTGGCGCGCCAGCGGATGGCGCTGCGGCACGATCAGCACCAGCTCGTCGAGCCGGTACGGCACGGTGGCCAGGCCCGCCGCCGGCGTGCGGTCGGCGAACACGCCGATGTCGGCGCGGTTCTCCAGCACGGCGGTGACGATGTCGCTGCTGTTCTGCTCTTCCAGGTCGATGCGCACCGCGGGATGCGCTTCCATGAAGGACGCCAGGTCTTCCGGCAGGAACTGCGTCAGCGACGAGGTATTGGCGGCGATGCGCACCTGCCCGCGCACCCCTCGGGCATAGTCCGACAGCGTGCCGGCCATCTGCTCGACTTCCTGCAGCACCCGCAGGGCATGCACCAGGCAGGCCTGGCCGGCCTCGGTCAGCTCGACGCCGGCCGCATTGCGGTACAGCAGCTGGGTATCCAGCGCCGCCTCCAGGTCCGAGATCCGCTTGCTGGCCGCGCCCACCGCCAGGTGCGACTGGCGCGCGCCGGCCGAGATGCTGCCCTGGCGGGCCACCGAGACGAAAAGCGAGAGCGTGACGAGGTCGATGCGGGCGATATTCATGGCGGACGGGCGGCGCCAGGCGGGCGCCGCGGCTGCACTATAGCGCGGCCCGCCCCCGTCACCGCCCGCCAGGGCGGTCGCGGGCAATAAGTCCCTATTTAATCCACAAGGCGGACTGCAGCCCGGCGGGGCTGCCACTACAATCCCGCCTATGACAACGAACAGCTTTGGGAATCCTCCCGTGAACACCCCCGCAACACCCGGCAACCCCGACGCACCCGCGCCGGTTTCCCCCCAGACCGAAGCCGCGCTGGCCAGCGCCGCGCACGCCCCCAACAGCCCGGGCGCCACCCACATCCGCAGCTTCGTCCACCGCCGCGGCCACATCACCCAGGGCCAGCAGGCCGCGCTCGAACAGTTGCTGGGCAAGTGGTCGATTCCCTACGCCGCCCGGCGCCTGGATCCGGCCGCCGCCTTCGGCCGCGAAGCGCCGACGGTGCTGGAAATCGGCTTCGGCATGGGCGAGACCACTGAAAAAATCGCGCTGGCGCGCCCGGGCGACAACTTCCTGGGCGTGGAAGTGTTCAACGCCGGCGTCGGCTCGCTGCTGCGCCGCATCGAGGATTCCAGCATCCCCAACCTGCGCATCATCCAGCACGACGCGGTCGAGGTCGTGCGCGACATGATCGCGCCGGACTCGCTGGCCGGCGTCCATATCTACTTTCCCGACCCCTGGCCCAAGAAGCGCCACCACAAGCGCCGCCTGGTGCAGCCGCCGTTCATCGCGCTGCTGGCCAGCCGCATCGCGCCGGGCGGCTACATCCATTGCGCCACCGACTGGGAAGACTACGCGGTGCAGATGCTGGACGTGCTGGGCAACGAACCGCAACTGAAAAACACGGTGGACGGCTACGCCCCGCGCCCCGACTACCGTCCCCTCACCAAATTCGAGAA
The DNA here is from genome assembly GCF_001457475.1 of Achromobacter xylosoxidans. NCBI lineage: Bacteria > Pseudomonadati > Pseudomonadota > Betaproteobacteria > Burkholderiales > Alcaligenaceae > Achromobacter > Achromobacter xylosoxidans. The sequence goes on from NZ_LN831029.1 coordinate 6,053,091, forward strand.
CCGTGGCCTGCGTCTGGGCCACGGCGTCTGGGACCTGATCTTCAAGCGAGTGGCCTGATGCTCTACCCCGCGATCGAACCCTACCGCCACGGCATCCTGGATACCGGCGACGGCCACCAGGTCTATTGGGAGCTCTGCGGCAATCCGCAGGGCAAGCCCGCCGTGTTCCTGCACGGCGGCCCCGGCAGCGGCTGCTCGCCGGTGCATCGCCAACTGTTCGACCCGCAGCGCTACAACGTGCTGCTGTTCGACCAGCGCGGTTGCGGCCGTTCGACCCCGCACGCAAGCCTGGACAACAACACCACCTGGCACCTGGTGGCCGACATCGAACGCCTGCGCACCGAAATCATGGGCGCCGACAAATGGCTGGTGTTCGGCGGTTCCTGGGGCTCGACGCTGGCGCTGGCCTACGCCGAAACGCACCCGCAGCACGTCAGCGAACTGGTGGTGCGCGGCATTTTCACGCTGCGCCGCGCCGAAGTGCAGTGGTTCTACCAGGAAGGCGCGTCGTGGCTGTTCCCCGACCGCTGGGAAGAGTACCTGGCGCCCATCCCCGAAGCCGAGCGCGGCGACCTGGTGGCGGCCTATCACAAGCGCCTGACGGGCGACGATCCGGCCGAGCAATTGCGCGCCGCCAAGGCCTGGAGCAAATGGGAAGACAGCACCATCACGCTGCTGCCCAGTCCGCGCCACCAGCAAAGCCACGCCGCCGACCGCGCCGCGCTGGCCTTCGCCCGCATCGAGAACCACTATTTCACGCACGCCGGCTTCATGGAAGAAGGCCAGTTGATCCGCGACGCCCATAAGCTGCGCGGCATCCCCGGCACCATCGTGCAGGGCCGCTACGATGTCTGCACGCCCGCGCGCAGCGCCTGGGACCTGCATCGCGCCTGGCCCGAGGCCGAATTCCACATCGTGCCCGACGCGGGCCACGCCTTCGACGAACCCGGCACGCTGGCGCGCCTGATCGCCGCCACCGACGCCTACGCCAAACGCTGAGGAGACCGACATGCACATCACCCTGAACGGCGACGCCCGCGAATTCCCGCTCGACACCACGGTGAACGAATTGCTCGAAACGCTGGGCTATGCCGGCAAGCGCGTCGCGGTGGAACGCAACGGCGAAATCGTGCCCAAGAGCCAGCACGCGCAAACCGCGCTGTCCGATGGCGACCAGGTCGAGATCGTGGTCGCGGTGGGCGGAGGCTGAGGCAATCGCGCCAACTCCTGCGAAAGATCGAATATCGCAAAAAGGGCTGCAGCAAAAAATGCAGCCCTTTTTTTGCTGCAGCAATGCAGCCCTTTTTTGCTGCAGCAATGCAGCCCTTTTTTCCTCAATCTGACGGAGGGCTAGCAACCTGTTACACGTTAACCCCTCGTCTGGCGGCAACGGCGCGAGTCATAATCGTCGTTGCTGGCGTTGTCGTCGTCAGGTTGTCGTGTTGTTGTTCTAACGTTGCACAATGCCCTGCGGGGCAGAGGAGGCATCATGAACACCGCCGTCATCATCAACCTCATCATCCAGCTTGTCGCCGGCGCGGCCGGTGGCAACGGCCTGGGAAAAATGCTTCAGCAATTCAACCTGGGGCCCCTGGGCAACACCATCGCCGGCGCGATCGGCGGCCTGGCCGGAGGTTCCTGGCTGGCGCCGATGATCACCGCCGGCGCCGGCGCCGTCGCGGCGGGCAACAGCGGAATGGATCTTTCCGCGATTGCCAGCAGCGTGGTCGGCGGCGGCGTGGGCGGCGCGGTACTGACGCTCATCGCCGGCATCGTGCGCAAGATGTTCGTGGGCCGCGCGCCCTGACATGCATCGCTCTTTTTCTCACCGCAACATAGATAAAGGAAACACGATGGGTCTGCTCAATTTCATCAAGGACGTTGGAGAAAAACTCTTCGGTGCCAGCGAGGCCAAGGCGGCGACGCCGGATGAACTGAAGAAAGAGCTCGACAAGCACGGCCTGAACGCCGATGGCCTGCAGATCTCGGTGGACGGCGACAAGGTCACCGTCACGGGCGAGGCCGCCAACACCGAAGCCGCCGAGAAGATCGCGCTGGCGCTGGGCAACACCGTCGGCGTGGCCGCGGTGGACAACCAGTTGAAGGTCAAGCAGGCCGCGCCGGAAGCCAAGATGTACACGGTGCAAAAGGGCGACAACCTGTGGAAGATCGCCGAGGCGCAATACGGCAAGGGCCAGGGCGCCAAGAACACCCTGATCTTCGAGGCCAACAAGCCGATGCTGACCAGCCCCGACAAGATCTATCCGGGTCAGGTGCTGCGCATCCCGCCCCTGTCGTAAACCATGCGAACCGGCCCTCGCGGGCCAGTATCGCGGCGCAGAACCCCCTGCCTGCCGCGATGATTTGGCCAGGCGCAATGCCTGGCCATTTTTTTGGCGGAGATCCCGGAGCACGGGCCGGCGGTCATCGACAGGCCCACGAGACGGGCCGTGCCGCCTTGCCGCGCCGCTCAGCCCTTCATGAAGCGGCCCATGCCCTTCATGCCGCCCATGGCGCGCATCATCTTGGCCATGCCGCCCTTCTTCATCTGCTTCATCATGCCCTGCATCTGCTCGAACTGGGCCAGCAGGCGGTTGACCTCCTGCACCGGCACGCCCGAACCCGCCGCGATGCGGCGCTTGCGCGAAGCCTTGATGAGTTCCGGCTTGGCGCGCTCGGCCGCCGTCATGGAATTGAGGATGCCCTCGGTGCGGCGCAGCTGCTTTTCCGCCTGGCCGCCCTGCAGCTGGCCGGCGGCCTGCTGGAACTGGGCCGGCAGCTTTTCCAGCAGCGAGCCCATGTCGCCCAGCTTCTTGACCTGGCCAAGCTGGTCGCGGAAATCGTTCAGGTCGAACTTGTTGCCCGACTTGATCTTGGCCGCCAGCTTCTGGGCCTCGGCGATGTCGATGTTCTTCTGGGCCTGCTCGACCAGCGAGACGATGTCGCCCATGCCCAGCACGCGCTGCGCCATGCGCTCGGGATAGAACGGCTCCAGGCCGTCCAGCTTTTCCGAGACGCCGACGAACTTGAGCGGCTTGCCGGTGACATGGCGCACCGACAGGGCCGCGCCGCCGCGGGCATCGCCATCCAGCTTGGTCAGCACCACGCCGGTCAGCGGCAGCGCCTCGGCGAAGGCGCGGGCGGTGTTGACCGCGTCCTGGCCCTGCATGGCGTCGACCACGAACAGCGTTTCGACCGGCTTGACCAGGTCATGCAGCGCGCGGATCTCGCGCATCATGGCCTCGTCGATGCCCAGGCGGCCCGCCGTGTCCAGGATCAACACGTCGTAATGATGGCGGCGGGCATGGTCGACCGCGTTGCGGGCGATGTCCTCGGGTTTCTGGCTGGGGTCGCTCGGCAGGAAATCGACGCCGACCTGCGCCGCCACGCTCTTCAGCTGGTCGATGGCGGCCGGGCGGTAGACGTCGGCGGACACCACCAGCACCTTCTTCTTGCCGGTCTTGCGGCCGTGCTGGGTGTGCTGGCCTTCGCTCAGCCAGCGGGCCAGCTTGCCGGTGGTGGTGGTCTTGCCCGCGCCTTGCAGGCCGGCCATCAGGATGACGGCGGGCGGCTGCACCGCCAGCGACAGTTCGCCGGAATCGGCGCCCAGGTCGCCGCCCATGAGGGCGGTCAGTTCCTTGTGGACCACGCCCACCAGGGCCTGGCCGGGACTGAGGCTGCCGGCGACTTCTTCGCCCAGCGCCTTTTCCTTGACCCGGGCGACGAAGTCGCGCACCACGGGCAGCGACACGTCGGCTTCCAGCAGGGCCATGCGCACTTCGCGCAGCATTTCCTGGGTGTTGGCCTCGGTCAGGCGGGCTTCGCCGCGCAGCGTCTTGACGACGCGCGACAGGCGTTGAGTTAGGTTATCGAGCATGAGAGGCGTTTCCGCTTAAACTAGTTGATTGAACGGTGGCCGCAGGCGCGGATTGCGCACTGTCGGGCGGCATGCGCCCCCAGGCCCCATCCAGACAACGGTTTCTATGTCACTAGGCATTGTATTTCACACAGCGGCCGCCCTGGCGTACGCCGTGCTGGGGGGATCCCTCTGGATCCGCCTGGCGGGCGCCGGGGAAGTCGAACAAACGGGCAAGATCGCCCGTCTGTGCCTGCTGGGAGCCCTGGTTCTCCATGGAATCGGGCTGCAACAATCCATGCTGGGGGCCCCGCACCTGTTCATCGGGTGGGCGCTGGCCCTGTCGGCCGCCATCTGGCTGGGCATGGTCGTCTTCTGGCTCGAAAGCCTGCTGGTGCGCATCGACGGCCTGCAATTGCTGCTGCTGCCGGCCGCCACCCTGGCCAGCGGCCTGGCCGCGCTGTTCCCCCAGGGGCAGTTCGTGCCCCACGCCGACAACGCCTGGCTGCGCGCGCACCTGCTGATCGCCCTGGCCGCCTACGGCCTGATCACCATCGCCGCCCTGCACGCCATGATGATGGCGCTGCTCGACCGCCACCTGCACCGTCCCCTGGACGCCCCCGCCGAGCGCAGCATCATCGGCCGCGTACTGGACTCGCAGCCGCCGCTGCTGGTGCAGGAACAGCTGCTGTTCCGCATCATCTGGATCGGCTTCGTGGTGCTGACCCTGGCCGTCGGCTCGGGCTCCATCGCCTCCATGAAGCTCACCGGCCAGATCCTGCCGTTCGACCACAAGACCGTCTTCACCCTGCTGTCGTGGTTCACCTTCGGCGTGCTGCTGGCCGGGCGCCACATCTGGGGCTGGCGCGGCCGCGTCGCCCTGCGCTGGACCCTGACCGGGTTCGGTTTCCTGATCCTGGCCTACACCGGTAGCCGGTTCGTGCTGGAAGTCATTCTGCATCGAGGCTGACGTGGGCAAGCTGCTGTTCTGGATCGTCATCGTCATCGGCGTGCTGTTCGTGGCGCGCATCGCCGGCCGCATGGCCGCGGCCCGCCAGGCCCCTCCGGCCGGCGCCAAGCCCCGCGGCACGGCCAACCCGCCCGCCGCCAGCGCCCCCGAGGCCATGGTGCGCTGCGCCCACTGCGGCATCCACCTGCCGCGCTCCGAAGCCCTGCTGCAAGGCGGCCGGACCTGGTGCAGCCAGGAACACGCCCGGCTGGGGCCGGCGGCCAAATAAAGGCTGGCCTGAACGGCTGGCCGGTCCGGATTCGCCGGTCAGCCAGCCCGCCATTCCGCCAGCCGGCCCAGCCTGCTAGCTAGCCAGCCAGGAGAGGCTCGCCCATCACCGGACGCACGACGGCACCGCCCCCGGTGGGCCCCGCCCTCATTCGCTCCCTTTTTACACGCACGGCATAATGCATGTTGGATACCAACCTGCTTTCCTCCCATGCCCCTGCTTCTGGATCGACATGGCTGGCTGGCGCCGGCCCCGGGCGTTTCCCGACTGCCCTCCCCCAATTGCGACGCGCGTCCCCACGGCGCCCAGGTGTCGCTGCTGGTCCTGCACAACATCAGCCTGCCGCCCGGCCAATTCGGCGGCTCCGAGGTCGCCGGCCTGTTCCTGAACACGCTGGACTACGGCTCGCACCCCTGGCTGGAACGCCTGCGCGGCCTGAGGGTGTCGGCCCATTTCTTCGTCCGCCGCGACGGCCGCATCGTGCAGTTCGTCTCCACCGATGCGCGCGCCTGGCATGCCGGGGTGTCGCGCTTCGGCGGCCGCGAGCGCTGCAACGACTTCTCCATCGGCATCGAGCTGGAAGGCACCGATACCCTGCCCTACACTGACGAGCAATATCTGGCGCTGCGCCGGCTGACGCCGGTGCTGCGCGCGCGTTACCCCCTGGCGGCCGCCTGGGGCCATGAACACATCGCCCCCGGCCGCAAGACCGACCCGGGGCCCGCTTTCAACTGGACGCGCTTCGGGCGCGACAGCGGCTTTGCGCGGCGGCAATTGCCGCCCGCCTGACCTTACAAGGACCGGTTATGTTGAAGATCTGGGGACGGCTGACGTCCGTCAATGTGCAGAAGGTGATGCTGGCCGTGCGCGAACTGGCGCTGCCGCACACCTTCATCGAGGCCGGCGGCCCGTTCGGCGTGGTCGACACGCCCGAGTACGCCAAGATCAACCCCAACCGCACCGTGCCCGCCATCGACGACGGCGGCTTCGTGCTGTGGGAATCGAATGCCATCGTGCGCTACCTGGCCGCGCGCTACGGCGCCGGCACCCTCTGGCCCGAGGACGTCTGCCTGCGCGCCGACGCCGACCGCTGGATGGACTGGCAGACCACCGAATGGCAAGGCGCCATGGTCCCGGCCTTCCTGGGCCTGATCCGCACCCCCGAAGCCAAGCGCGACCACGCCGCCATCGACCTGTCGGTCAAGCGCAGCAACGCCCGCGCGCAGATTCTGGACCAAGCGCTGCAAGGCCGCGAGTTCATCGCCGGCCGCCACCTGACCATCGGCGACATCGCCCTGGTGTGTTCCGCGCACCGCTGGCTGGGGCTGCCGATCGAACGACCGGACACGCCGGCGCTGTCGGCGTGGTACCGCCGCGTGATGATGCGGCCGGCGACGCAGGGGGTGTTGACGTTGCCGTTGGAGTAGGGCCTCCCGGCACGCAGGATGGCGACGTTCATTGCCCAGGCTGCGGCGACAACCTAATGGGGGAAAGAGACCCGCCTCATTTCCGGCGGTCTTTGATCCACGCCCTGACGCGGCGCACCGACATCGTGACTTTGACGGACAACATGGCGGCGCTGAACAGCCATCCCAAAGCCGCGCCAGCCAATGCCGCCCACGACAATATCGGCTTGATATCGGGATCATCCAGACTGCTCCAACCTATCCACGCAAGCGCTGGAAAAGCGAAGATCAGGCACAAGACCGGCACGAAATAGGACATGTCCACGCTTATCAAAACAAACCGCCGCCTGAACCCCGGCGTGCAGTGGAGCGTGGAGACCGGCAGGTCTTTGACAAGCTTTTTGTGTTGAACGTGAGTCACGGCGACCAGAATGATCCCCAGCGCCAGCGACAGCCATAAGAAACCGGCGCGAAACAGAGCCGGAATGGTCAGAATCGCCGTACCTGTCGATGCCGCAGTCAGCCTCTGGATCGCCCTCATGGTTGCTTCGTCGACGATGTAGCCGGGCTTGTTCCAACCCATCCTGCCGTAGTAGATGATGGTGCCGTCGTCCAGGGTTTCGAACAGCCCTCTCGGTGCCAAGTTCATGTCCCATCTCGATGGACAATTCGTCCGCAAGATCGTGGCACGACTATCTCCCGCGCCAGCCGACCCGCGCCTTGATCTTGGCAAACAGGAAGGCGAAATTTACTGCCCACGCCGCAAACCCGACGATGACGACCGACCATATCAAGGCCGGGCTCAATCGGGATGCGCCATCAAGCTTGGAAAATGCCAGGGCGGCGACTGCGGGCAGCAGAAAGATGTTGGGCACGATCAGGGCATAAGACATGCTTCTGCCGATCAACATCAGCCTCTTACCGAACCGAGGCCGTGGATATAGCGAAACCGGCAGTGTCTTGATGAGCCTGTTGTGCCGAACATAAAAGGAAACGGCCGCCGCTGCTGCAAGCAGCATCGCCGTCCAGCGATACCCCGCGGTGAACGCAGGAGAGATGCCAAAGGCCGAAGCCGCAAATAACTCCACGTACAAACGCCGGATGGAACGCATGGCGGCCTCGTCCACGTGGTATCCGAGCGCATGACCATCCCGTCTACCGTAATAGTAGATAGTCGTGCCGTCTTCCTTGGTCTCGAACAAGCCGGTGTATGTAAAACCCGAACGCATCACTATCTCCGAAAACCGAGCATCTCTAGTGTCTTCGCTTAACCGAAGAACAGGTTGCCTGAGACGACAACCGAAGGGCGGGAAGGAGATCTGCCTCAATTCCGGCCGTCTTTGAGCCATGCCCTCACTTTACCGAGCGACCGCTTGATCTTGATGAAAAAAAGCGCGGCGAACGTCACCCAGCACACGACGACCACACCGAGGAACGTCCACACCGCTACCGGATCTCTCTCCTGGTCATCCAGTGTTCGCCAGAACGCCACGATAAAAAACGGGAGAACGATCAGCAGGCTAGGGACCAACATCCAATATGACGCATTCCGACTGAGCAGCACCCAGCGCCTTTTGAAACCTGGGTTGAAATAGCAAGCGGAGACAGGCAGATCCTTGACGATTTCCTTATGGCGAAGATGCGCACCAACGATCAAGATTAGTCCGACCACCAGCGACAGCCACCAGAGGCCGGCGCGAACCATGGCGGGAATTGTCACAAGTGATGTGCCGGATGCCCAGGCGTACAACCTCCGGATGGCCTTCATGGCAGCCTCGTCAACGATGTAGCCGGGCGCGTTTCGACCCATCTTGCCGTAGTAGATGATCGTGCCGTCTTCCTTGGTTTCAAACAGACCCTGCATATTCGACCCGATAGCCATTTTTTCCGCTCAACTACTCAACCGAAGAAGAGATTTGCGTCGTCAAGGAAGGGATAGATATTGCCGGTCGCATATTCCGACCACAAGCTGTTGTCGTTGGACGGGTTCAGATAATTGGTGTACTCCACGAAGAAGTCGGCCTCACCGGAGCCGGTTCTGTCCCCTTCCAGGCGCACCGTCGTCCAGAAGTAGCCTCCTTCATCGCCGACCGTCTGGTCCGGGATGTTGGATCCATGAGAAATGTGGGTCACATATCTGACTTCACCGGCATGACCGGTGAAAGCATGTTCCCCGATGAACCTCATTGCCTGATATCCGTCGACGTTGACGTCACCGTCGAGATTGGAAAAGTCGAGGACATCGGGATCGAGCCGGAAACCGAAATGGCCACCCAAGTTCAGATACTGGGGAGCGTAGTGCCTTGCATTGAAGTCATCTGCTTCTGAGCCGGTAGTCAGGCCATGAACGAACTTCGTGGTGATCTCCCCACTGCCTGGAGAGGCAAAATCCCCATCATTGAATATCACACGATTCCCTCCGCCATGCAGGACGAAGGTATCGTTTCCCGCCCCACCGGTCATCGTCACACCCCCGAGCATGTCACCGACGATGATGTCGTCATAGCTGCTACCAATGATGTAATCGATGTTCTTATAGATATCATCGGATAATCGAGCGCATGAACCGGAATTCAACTCTTCCGATGCAAACCATCCTCGAAGTAATGGCAGGGCGTTGCCATACGTGAGGAAGTGATCGTAGATCCGACCCGGATCAATGCCGAGCGCGTAAGCGCGATCCAAAATCCATTTTTCCATACGGTCATTATCCTGGATGAGGATGTCGACACCTTTTTCGTTCAACGAAAAATCGAGCACGTTGTAGCCGTCTGGACTGCCGATGATGGTATTGGCCCCACCATGATCGGCTTTGGGCATGAACCAGTTGATTGCCTTGCCACCAATCATCTTGTTTGGCGTGTCGTCGCCGATGAACAGATAAGATCGTTCATTCCCGCCTTCGAAAGTCTTGACACCGTTATCCGGGGTGATATCGGCATATCGCACAGTCTCAGGTGGAGCTCGCATACTCACATTCTCACCGGCAAGATCAATGCCTGCCACATCTTCGGAATCAATAGTCCCGGCAATGCTGGCAAGGATACCGGGCAGGAGGGCAACCGCATCCGGATACCGATCCGGGTGCTCGACGATCTCCCGCATCGCCAGATAGATTTGATAGTCGGAAAACTGCACTACCCCATCTTCAAGGAAAAGTGGACTTGGATGTGCAGACATATCTTCGGCAGGCGAGGGAAGCGCGCTTCGCTCGCCGTGTTGAAGGAAATTGGCACCGGCAGCCGACGGGGGCTCGATCAACTGGGGATCTACATTGAATAGAGCGTCATTGATAAGCTTGGCTGCGATGCTCTTAACCCCGATTAGATCTGAACCAAAGGCAACGCCGGCGCCTATTACGACCGATGCGGCAACGACTGGACCTGCCGCGGCAATGCTCAACGAGCCCAGTACCGCAAAGGCAATTCCTTCCGCGACCAGATAATTAAACACCAGCAGTGCTGCCTCGGAACCTATTGCTACCTTGGGCGGCGTGCCTGCGGCGATATCCTTCTGAATGGCATTCCAACTAAACACGCCCTGAATGAATGCGTAGTTCTTGCGGGACATCCACTTCAAAACCTTGAATGCTTGCTCATCCAGATTGTGCTGCAGCAACGTGCCGATGTGCTTCAGTAGATGCCCAGTCTCCGGCACAATCGCATTCACCGCCGATGCGGCCAAACCACTGGAGGATGTTGGATCGCGGTAATGCCTGGACTCCTCGCCATAATGGGAAGCGTAATAGTCCTCTTTTCCCTTGATCACTGAGTCGAGGTATCTCGCATCACCCCAGATGGGAGGCGAGGAAGGCGGGCCCGCCAAGTAGTACAGCCCATGGTCCACGTCCCACAGCCCGGACTCCAATGCCGGCCCGCCCCAGTTCGAGGGCACAGGCGCGGAGTCTACAATCGGCGCGGGCGCAGCCTCCGGCGTCGGTTCCTCAACAGCCACAGTGAAATCAGGGACCTCGCTGGGCGGGTCGGGGTCTTCGATCGGGTATCCCCATCCCCCCCAATCCCAACCCATCAACCAGTCCCACTCAGGTCGCGAGTACAAGTCCCAATCCCACATTCCCCCCGCCCCGCCCCAACCAGACGGGTCCGGCGGCCAAGTGCCATAAACGGTGACGGGGGCAAGCGTAGGCGTGGGCATGATGCGGCTCCTGATCGCGGATCATCAATAGCCGCCCGCAGGCACGCGGGCGACCGTCTATAGACATAAACGGTTGAGCCGCGATTTACAGTAAAAAAAAGCCGCAATTCAGACCAGTTCTCAGACACTGGCCCGCGTCCCGCGATCCGGAGCATGTCGCCGCAATCGCGGGGCCCCCATCTGACGCGCTACTCCACCCAGGGCGTGCTCGCCCAGATCTTCCGCAGCCGCCCATCATCCTGCTTCAGGCGTTCCTGCCACTGCGGCCCATCCTGGTAGTCCATCTCGGTGAACTGCTGCTTCATCTGCGCCTGGAACTCCGGATTGGCGGCGACCTTGCCCAACGCCTGGCGCAGCTTCTCGGCGACATCCGCCGGCAAGCCCTTGGGCGCGACAATGCCGCGCTCGGAGGCGAACACCAGGTTCACGCCCAGCTCCTTGAAGGTCGGCACGTCCGGCCCCAGCGGCGAGCGCGTCTCGCTGGCCTGGGCCAGCACGCGCATGTTCTTGCCGTGGTAGGGCATGACTTCGCCCAGGTTCAGGCCGCCGATCACGGTGTGCCCGCCCAGCACCGAGCTGCGCAGCGGCCCCGCGCCGTTGTAGGGCACGTGGTTGAGCTTGGTGCCCGTCAGGTTCTGGAACAGCACCAGCGCCAGGTGATCATCGGTGCCCACGCCGGTCGAGCCATAGCTGATCGAACCCGGCTTCTCGCGTGCCGCCTTGATCAAGGCATCCAGCGTCTGGTACGGACTGTCGGCGGCGACGCTGAAGGCGCTGGGATCGCGCACCAGGTTGGCCAGGTAGGTGAAGTCGGCCGTGGTGAAGCCGGCCTTGCGTTCGATCGGCAGCGACACCAGCCCGGGCATGTTGGTCATTGCCAGCGTATAGCCGTCGGGCTTGGCGCGCGCCACGTACGACAGCGCGATGGCGCTGGACGCGCCCGGCTTGTTCTGCACCACGATGGTGGTGCCCAGCTCCTTTTCCAGGAACACCGCCAGCGAACGCGCCGTCAGGTCGGTGCCGCCACCGGGCGCGAAACCCACCACCAGTTCGATGGGATGGTCGGGCCAGGCCCAGGCCGGCCATGCGGCGCACAGCGCGGCCACGGACAGCGCGGCGCGAGCGGCCGCCTTGCGTGAAAAGAACATGGTTGTCTCCTGTTTGGGTAATGCTGTTGTTATGCGTTGTGATTGGCCGGAAATGCCGGCCGGTCACGCGGGACGGCTGCGACGGCCGCCCCGGTTCAAACTGTTCCCTAACCGACCTTCCCCCCTTCCTGCGCCTCGCGCCACGCCAGCAGGCGCGTCACGCCTTCGGCCATGCCCACTTGCGGCTGCCAGCCGATCTGTTGTCCCGCCAGATCGTGCGGGATATGGAAAGCGCCGCCCGAGGTCAGGCGCACGGTGCCCGGAGGGTCCGGCCGGATCTCCGGTTCCAGGTCGCTCTTGCAGTAGTCGAGCACCAGCCGCACCAGTTCACCGGTGGTGATGGGTGCCGGGCCGGACACGTTCACCGCGACATCGGTCGCGTCGCTCTGGAACGCGGCGACGTTGGCGCGCGCCACGTCCGAGACATGCACGAAGTGCTTGGTGTCGGTGCCGTCGCCGGGCAGCACGGGACGCTCGCCCTGGCGCACGCGGTCATAGGTCTCCATGATGTACAGCGAATTCGCGGCGCGGTAGTGCTGGCGCTCGCCATACACGGTGGAATAGCGCAACACCACATAGTCCAGCCCGGCCTTCTGGTAGTACTGGCGGCACAGCTGCTCGCCCATGATCTTGGAGGCGCCATACAGGATCGCCGCGGGCGGCGCGCCGACGGAATGGAACGGGCCGTTCTCGGCCAGCGCGCCGGCGATGCCGCTGCCGTAGCCGTAGACCGCGTTGGACGAAGCGAAAACGAACTTCTTCACCTTGTTGGCGCGGCAGGCTTCCAGCATGTTCTGCGCGCCGCGGATGTTCACGTCCACCGCTTGCCACGGCGTCTGCGCGAAGCCCAGCGTCATGTAGGCAGCCAGGTGCAGCACGCCATCCACGCCATCGGTCGCGGCCAGCAGGTCGGGCAGGCGCATCAGGTCGCCGCGCACCACTTTCACGCGCGGATTGCCTTGCAGGTGGGCGATGGCCTCGGGCGTGCCAAAGGCGAAGTTGTCCAGCAGGATCACCTCGCGCACGCCGGCGGCCAGCAGCGCGTCGGCGGTGTGCGAGCCCACCAGGCTGGCGGCGCCGGCGATCAGGATGCGGGCATCGGCCAGCGGCAGCGCCGCGCTTTTCTTGTCTGTCGTCATGTGATTCACAGTCCCATCGGTTGATTGTGCATGCCCCAGTACAGGCTCTTGACCTGGCTGTAGAGGCGCAGGCCGTGCAGACCTTTCTCGCGGCCGATGCCGCTGGCCTTGAAGCCGCCGAACGGCGTGGCGATATGCGATTGCTTGTAGGTATTGATCCAGACCGAGCCCGCCTCGATCTCGCGCGCCACGCGCCAGGCGCGGGCGTAGTCGCCGGTCCACATGCCGGCGGCCAGGCCGAAGGGCGTGTCGTTGGCCTGCTCGATTACGTCTTGCTCATCCTCGAACGGCAGCGCCACCAGCACCGGTCCGAAGATCTCCTCCTGGCAGACGCGCGCGCCATTGCCAAGGCCGTCTATCACCGTGGGCAGGTAGAACCAGCCATTGGCCAGCTCGGCGCGATCCGGCGCGGCGCCGCCGACCAGCACGCGGCCGCCTTCGGCGCGGCCGATATCGACATAGCCGGCGACCTTGTCGCGATGCGCGCGCGACACCAGCGGCCCCATCTGCGTGGCCGGATCATCGGGCAGGCCCACCCGCACCTGGCGCGTACGTTGCACCAGCGCCTCCATGAAGCGGCCATAGATGGACTTCTGCACGAACAGGCGCGAACCGGCCACGCAGCTTTGCCCGGCCGAGCCGAAGATGCCCGACACCACGCCGGCCACGGCGCGGTCCAGGTCGGCATCATCGAACACAATGTGCGGCGACTTGCCGCCCAGCTCCAGGCCCACGGGAATCAGGCGCTGGCCGGCGATGCCACCGATGGCGCGGCCCGTTTCGGTGCCGCCGGTGAACGACACCATGCGCACGCCGGGATGCTTGACCAGCGCGGCGCCGACGTCTTCGCCGTGGCCCGGCAGCACCGTCAACAGCCCTTCGGGCAGGCCGGCCTCGGCGCAGATGCGGGCCAGTTCCAACGCCAGCTGGGGGGTTTCCTCGGACGGCTTGAGCAGCACCGCGTTGCCCGCGGCCAGCGCCGGCGCGGCCTTCTGCGCCTCGTTCATGATGGGCGAGTTCCACGGCGTGATGGCCGCGATCACGCCGAACGGCTCAGCCAGCGCCATCGAGAAGTACTCGCCGCGCGGCGAGGTCATCTCGTTCTGCCAGGTCTCGCAGACGGCGGCGTAGTAGCGGAAATGCCCGGCCGCGCTGTCGACCATGTTCAGGCATTCCTTCCAGGGCTTGCCGCTGTCGATCATCTGCAGCCGCGCCAGCGGCTCGCGCTCGGCGGCCAGGCGGCGGCTGATTTCGTACAGCGTGGCGGCGCGCTGGTCGGGACGCAGCTTGCGCCACGGCTGGCGCTGGAACGCGTCCCAGGCGATGGTCACGGCCGTATCCACGTCACGCGGCAAGGCGCACGTGACGCGTCCGGCAATACTGCCGTCGGCGGGATTGATGGAGGTGATGACGGCGTCGCCGTCTTGGCTGTGGCGCCAGTCGGCGCCCAGCCGGAAGGGCTTGTGGCTCGATGCGTGCATAAGGGTCGGGCAATCCAGGGGACTTCGGTAGACGCATCATCGGCCCGTCGACTATTAGGCACAATTCGATATTTTTCTTATATTCTTAGCCCATGGCTATGAATATCAAGTACCGGCCGCTCAAGGCCTTCCTGCTGGCGGTGGATACCGGTTCGTTCACCCACGCCGCCAGCCAGCTGGGCGTGACGCAGCCGTCCTTCACCGCGCTGATCCAGGACCTGGAGGACGTGCTGGGCCTGCGCCTGTTCGAGCGCACCACCCGCAGCATCAGCCTGACCTCGGCCGGGCAGGACTTCTATGCCCGCGCGCAGCGCCCCATCGCCGACCTGGAAGAAGCCTATCGCAGCCTGGCGGACCTGGCGGCGGTGCGGCGCGGCAACGTGACGCTGGGCGCCCTGCCCTCGACCGCGCTGGCGCTGCTGCCGGTGGCGGTCGGCGCGCTGCGTCAACTGCATCCGGCACTGAAAGTGCGGGTGGTCGAGGCCCACAACGACGAGCTGGTGGCCATGCTGCGCACCAACCAGATCGAGTTCGCCGTCGGCGCGCTGGCCGAGCCGGCGCCGGACCTGTCGTTCACGCCGCTGGCCGAGGATTGCTTTTGCGCCATCTACCCCGAAGGCCACCGCCTGGACAGAAAACGCGGCCCGCTGCATTGGCGCGACGTGCTGCGCTACGACCTGATCCTGCTGTCGCAAGGCTCCAATGCGCGCCAGCAGTTCGACCGCGCGGTGCGCGAGGAAACCGGCGCGCCGGCCACCGCCTTGCGCTACGACGTCACCAACATGGGCACCGCAGCCGGCATGGTGCGCCAGGGCCTGGGAGTAAGCGTTTTGCCGCGCCTGGCATTGCCGGAACTGAACCTGGCCGGCCTGCGCGCCGCGCCGCTGTGCGACGCCTCGGCCCGCCGCGCCATCGGCCTGCTGCACCGGCGCGACCGCTCGCTGTCGCCGGCCGCGCAGGCGCTGGCGGCGCAATTGGCGACGGCCATGGACGAGATCGTTCGACGGCTGCTGCCGCTGCCGCCGGTGAAGTGATCCGACGACGCGCTCCATTCGTCGACGGTCGAACGCGCATCCGCATGCCGGTGCACCCCGCCACGAACAGCGCCCCTGGCCAAACGCCAGAGCGGTCTTGCACCGAACGCGCCCCCCCGACTGCCGGCTCAGCCCGCCACGAACAACGCGCCAATGCGCGCCACATCGTCGTCGCTCAACACCCCGGCTTGCCACCTCAGCGTCAGCCACGCCAGCAGGTTGTCGTAACGCGCCCGGTCCAGGTCCCGCAGCGCCTCGAAGCGCTGGCGTTCGGCGTCCAGCACATCCAGATTGGTGCGCTCGCCGCCGAGCACGCTGCGCCGTGTGGCGCGCACGCGCTGCGCGGCCGCCTCGGCCGCCTGCCGGTAAGCGGTGATACGCTCGCGGCTGCTGGCGAACGTGTGGAATTGCCGCGCCAGGTCATCGAGCAACGCCCATGTGGCGGCGTCGAGCTTGTGCTGCGCTTCCTCCGCTTCAGCCAATGCCTGGCCGCTGGCCGCCGAGGTGCGCCCGCCGGAATACAGCGGAATGCTGACCTCGATGCCCACAGAACCGGAGTCATAGCGCTGCCCGATCTGGTTCTCGCCGTTGGAATTGGTCCGCTGCTTGCGCGCCACCAGCCGCGCCGTGGGCAGGTGCCCCGCGCGGGTGGCCTGGTAGCGCTGGCGGCTGGCTTCAAGCAGGTGGCGCTGGGCCAGCAATTCCGGATTGCTCGCCAGCGCCAGTTGTCGCCACGCGGACAAATCGCGTCCCTCCACCGCCAGCGCGGCCAGGGCTGATTCCTGCAAGGGCGCAAGCAAATTGTCGGCCAGCCCCGGCCCGACAATCGCCCTTAGCGCATTGCGCGCGTCGCGCAGCCGGTCCCGCGCCTCGATCTCCTGGGCCTGCACCACGTGCGCGCGCGCCTCGATCTCCAGTTGATCCGTGCGCGTGCCCTGCCCCGCCGCGACAAAGCGCGCGCTGCGGCGCGCGTCCTCTTGCAACGAGCGCTCCTGCGACTGCGTCAATGCCAGGGCTTGCTGCGCGTACAGCACGGCGGTGTACGCCTGCAACAGGCGCACGGCAAGCGCCTGGCGCGCGCGCTTCAGCGTCAAGCCGCCCGCTTCGGCACGCTCGCGCCCGGCGCGGTACTGCGCAAACGCCGCCGCGTCGAACAGCGGCTGGCTCAGCGTGAACCCCGAGGCATAGCTGGCGTAGCGCGAGCGCTGCTCCAGCGCGCCCCAACGCGTCTGCTGCCGCGACGTCGTATCGTTGCGGGCACGGCTGTAGTGATAGCTCAGGTTCGGCAACAGGCCGCTGCGCCCCAATGCCGCCTCCTCGGCGTCGGCCCGTTCGCGCGCACGCGCCGCCTGCCACGTGGGATCGGACGCCAGCGCCATCGTGTACGCCTGCTGAAAATCCAGCGCCTGCGCCGCCCCCGATCCAGGCATGAACACCGCCACCATCAACATCCATGCCGCCGCGAGCCTGCCCTGCCAGCGCTTCATGCGTCACCCCACGCCAGCCGCGCGCGATCGAGCAGGGGCTTGAACAGATAATTCAGCAGCGAACGCTCGCCCGTGCGCACGAACACCTCCACCGGCATGCCGGCGCGCAACGGCGCATCGCCGATGCGCCGCAGCTGGCCCGGCGCCACGTCGGCGCGCAGGCGATAGTAAGGGCGGCCGTTGCGGTCATCCTCGAACCGGTCCGCCGACACCAGCGTCACGGTTCCCTCCAGCCGCGGCGTGCTGCTGGCATCGAAAGCCGTGAACATCAGCTCAACCGGCAGGCCCGCGCGCACCTTGTCGATGGACTCCACCGGCAACCGCCCCTCGACCACCAGCGGCACGTCCTCGGGCACGATCTCCATCAGGCGCGAGCCGGGCTGCACCACGCCCCCGACCGTGTGCGTGGCCAGCGCCACGACGGTACCGCTGACCGGGGCGCGGATCTCGCTGTGCGCCAGGTCGAATTCGGCCGTCGCCAGTTTCTGCGTCAACTGCTCGCGCTGCACGCGGGTTTCCGCCAGATCGGTGCGCACCTCGCGCTGAAACGCGTCGCGACGCTGCTGGCCGCGCAGCGCCAGTTCCGCGATCTGCTGGCGTGTCTGTCCCAGGGCGCCCAGGTCCGAGGCCAAGTCGCCGTCCAGTTGCGCGAGGCTGCGCTCCAGTTCCAGCACGCGGTTGCGCGGCACGTAGCCTTCGCGCGCCAGGTCGCGCAGGTTGCCCAGCTGTTCCCGCAGCAGGGCGCGCTGCGTGCGCTTGTGCGCCAACGTCGATTCCAGGCCACCGGCCAGGGCCCGGCTGCCGGCCAGCGTGGCCTCGATGCCGGCCAGTTCGCCCGCCAGCGCCGCGCGGCGGCTGGCGAACAGTTGGCGCTCCATCGCGTAGGCGGCGGCCGCTTCGGCATTCGCCTGCGCATCGGGCGGCGCAAGATCATCCCGGCCATCGCGCTCGGCCAGCAGGCGCGCTTCGCGGGCCATGACGGCCGCCTGCTGCGCGCGCAGGCTCCGCGCCTCGCCACGCACCCGGGTATCGTCCAGCCGTACCAGCGCCTGGCCGGCCCGGACCGGGTCGCCTTCAGCCACCAGCAAGGCGCTCACCACGCCGCCCTCGATACTGTCCACCGCCTGCCGCTCGCCGGTCACGACGACGATGCCGGGCATCGCCACACCGTTGTCCAGCGGCGCCCACGCCGCCCACGCCAGGAAGCCACCAAAGCCCAGCGCCAGCACCCACCAGCCGAAGCGGGCCGACCAGCCGCCGTTCTCGTCAGCGTCCGCTACCGGCTCGGCCTTGTCCAGTTCGGGCCGCAGCACCACCACACGATTGCCGGCGCGTCCCGTCATGCCTTGCCTCCGAAGATCAGCCCTGAAAACGCGCCGCCGGCCAGGGGGTACACCTGCGCCACGGCCCCGCCAGGGCGTGCCTGCGCCGGTGGAGCTGTCCCGCCGGAAGCCGCCGCGCCCGCCGTGCTGGCCGTCGCCGCCGGGCGGTTGCCCGCCGCGGAGGTCGACGCCGAGGGCGATGCCATCGTCCCTGACGCGCTCTCAGGCGGCGGCCGCAGCACCTCATGGGTTGCACCGAAGCGCTGCGCTTGGCCATCGCGCAACAACAGCAGGTGCGTCGTTGCCGCCAGCACCTTGGGCCGGTGCGTCACCAGCACCACCGTCGCGCCCGCCTCCCGCAGCCGGCCCAGCGCATCAAGCAAGGCCTGCTCGCCGGCGTCGTCCAGGCTGGCGTTGGGTTCGTCCAGCACCACCAGGCGCGGCGTCCCGTACAGCGCCCGCGCCAAGGCGATGCGCTGGCGCTGCCCGCCCGACAATCCCTGGCCACCGGTACCGATCGGCGTGTCATAGCCACGCGGCAAGGCCAGGATCATGTCGTGCGCGCCGGCCATGCGGGCAGCGTCGATCACGCGTTGGGCCAGTACTTCGCCATCGCTGTCCGGGGTGGGAAAGCGCGCGATGTTCTCGGCCACCGTCCCGGAGAACAGTTCCACGTCCTGCGGCACATACCCCAGCCACTCCCCCAGCCGCCCTCGCTCCCATTGCCGCAGGTCGGCGCCATCCAGGCGTGCCGTGCCCAGGCGGGCCGGCCAGACACCCGCCACCAATCTGGCCAGGGTCGACTTGCCCGCGCCCGAGGGGCCAACCACCCCCAGCACCAGCCCTGGCTCCAGCGAAAGCGACACGTTCACCAGCGTCGGCTGCGCCGCGCCCGGCGGCGTCACCGTCACGCCCTCCAGCCGCAGCGCGCCCTTTGGCTCGGGCAGCGTCAGGCCCGCGGCTGGCGCCGGATACGTCGCCAGCAACTCCTGCAAGCGCCGCCACGCCAGCCGCGTGCCGGCCCATTGCCGCCAGGCGCCGATCACCTGATCGATCGGACTGAGCACGCGCCCCATCAGGATGGAACCCGCGATCATCATGCCGGCGCTGACATGGCTCTGCAGCACCAGCCACGCGCCCAGGCCCAGCACCAGCGATTGCAGGGCCATCCGCACCGTCTTCGACACGCTCGCGATCACCGCCGAGCGCTGGCTGGCCATGCCCTGGCGCCGCACATAGCCCACATGCAGCCGCTGCCAGCGCGCGCGCAATCGATCCAGCATGCCCATGGCCTGGATGGCCTCGGCATTGCGCAATTGCCCGTCCGCCTCCACGCCGGCCCGCACCGACAACCCGCCCGCCTCGGCCAACAGCTTGCGCGACACCTGCTCGTTGAGCCATGCCAACGCCACCAGGATGATGGTCCCCGCCAACGCCAGCGTGCCCATCCAGGGATGGAACAGGAACATCACCAACAGGAACAGCGGAAACCACGGCGCATCGAAGAACGCGAACACGGCGCTGCCGGTCAGGAACTGACGCACCGTATTCAAGTCGCTGACCGCCTGTCCGGCGTTGGCTGGCACACCCGCAAGGCCGCGCCGGAACGCCGCTTCATGCACGCGCCCCGCCAGCGCCGCGTCAAAGCGCGCGCCGATCTGGATGATGACGACGCCGCGCGCGTAATCCAGCGCGCCCATCAACGCGAGCAGCCCGACGATCATCAGGCTCAGCATGACCAGCGTGAAGACATTGCCGGACGCCAGCACACGGTCGTACACCTGCAGCATGTAGAGCGACGGCGCCAGCATCAACAGGTTGGCGGCGACGCTGAAGGCCGCCACGCTGACCCAGCCGGTGCGAAAGCGCGCCAGGAGCGATTTGATCTCCAGGGCGCCCACGTCCTGTGCCGCAACTGTACGCGTCTGGTTTTGCCGCATTGGTTTTCCTAGCCCGGATGACTGCCGGGACACGCAGAATGAAGAAACAAAAAGACGGTCGCGACGGGGGATAGGCCCGCCGCGACCGTGACCCACGCGCCCGAGAAAGCGCGGGGAAACTCGCGGGTGGGTTACGCCGCCAGGGCCAGATCGGTCTCGGTGGCGAGGTTGTGGCCGACTAGGTCGGCGATGGATGTGTGCATATCCATCCCGTTCTGTTCCAAGGCTTCGACCAAGCCTCCGTTCGTGATGTGGCTGATCTTGTCTGGCGTGCCAACAACCGAACCGTTCATCAGGCCCCAAACGATGTCATGCACTTCATTGCCTCGTCCATCGGCAACATCACCCTCGATAGGCTGATCGAAAGTAAATGTAATGAGCGGATCGACCACATGTCCGGCTCCGTCCAGGCCACCGCCCAGGGTGATGGAATCCAATGAACCCCACACTGTGTGCGCGGTCGGGCCGTCACCTGCGTGGCCGCTGTAAGGAGGGAAGAAGTAGTGCAGATCACCCGAAGCCACGAAGGCGTAGTTGGCGACCGTTTTGCTGACATAGCCATAGTCAGTGCCGTTGAAGGCGTTGCCGCCGAAGAATCCGCCCTTATTGGGAACGCTGGTGTGCTCACCGGCAACCCCTCCATTCTGGAACGCGTCCAGCATGAGCTCCAACGAACTCTCCGTTGTGATACCCGTGGGAAGGTGGCTGATATCGATAAAGCTTACTTGTGCAGACATTGTCATGCTCCGTTTATTACCAATTGCCGGGGTGAATCCCCGACCCAAAAAAGCGCCGCACTATGCGTGCGCCGCACATGCGAAGAATCCGCATGTCTCTTTCTCGGGATAGGCATGCGCCCCCCCCCGAGCGATTACTTGCCTAAAAGCGAACCTCCATGCCTAACGCAACAGAGCGCCCCGGCGCGAATGTGCGTGCCATCGCATCGGAATATCCGTCGACATACATTCGGTTGGTGATGTTCTCGACTGACGCCATAAGCTTGACGTTGTCATTGGCTTGATAACTGGCATACCAGTCCCAAGTCGTGTACTTGAACCAAACCTGGGAGCCGCCAGAATCGCGGTTGTACCAACCGTCACCGCTGTAGTTGAATCTCACGCCAGTATCCAGCTTGCGCTCCAGCAAGCGCACGCCGACCAGCAGCGTGCCTTTATCCACCGGCTTGGCGATCGCGCTGTTGAAGACGAAGTTGTCGCACACGACCTGATCATCAGCCCAAGCTCGCCACGATTCATACCCGCGCGCGAGGGCTTTCTGATGCTCGACCGGATAGCTTCCATCTGCATTCGGGCGGTCGAATTTGTTTTCGCCAGACCCCAGGAAGTAAAGGTCTTCGCAGAACTTGTTGGGGCCGCCTAGATAATGGGTATAGCTCGCCCCCCCATAGATCCAGCCAGCCTCATAACGCCCTTCAAATTCCAATCCGCGGAACTTTGTGCGGTTGCGGTTATTGACGAAGGCTGTTGTGCCGGGCAATGGCAATCTTTCCAGGTTGGAGCCGGGCAAAATGACGTCCATAGACGAAAAAAGGTAGTTATCCGCCCTCGTGTCGAAGTAGCCCGCCTTTAGCGATAGACTGTCGCCATCCAACGCGACGTCCTGGAATATGGTGTTGGCGCCTACCTCCCAGGTCCGTGAGGTTTCCGGCTCTGCATTCGGATTGGGGTAGATGGAGGCAAATCCATCTCTAGGATGATTGCCCACCATCAGCATTTCGTTGATGGCGGGAGGCCTCCAGGACTTACCCCAGCTACCGTACACCTCCAGCCAATTGGTTGGCCGAATCGCTCCGGACAACGCGGGCAACAGCATCCCGGCACTGCGACTCACGTCGTAGTCATACAAGGCGTTCTGGTCGTCGAGGTCTTCAGGCTGAAACTCCTTTTCGTAGTCAGAGGATCTACGGCCGCCAGGTATGTAGAAGTTCTTCGTTCTTCCACGTTGATCGACGTACTTCGGCACATCGGCCCACCAAGCAGCGATGGCCGATTCGTCGCCAGCTAACGCCAAACGGCAACCTGGCCCGTAAACAGACTGAACTTGGCTGCGCGGGTTTTCGTTTGGTGCCAGCGCTGGAAAGGCGCCATAAGCGCACATTTCTTTTGCAAACTTATCGAGCCTGGATAGGTGGACTGTCTGTTTGCCGGGAACTTGCGTCTTTCCCTTGAGTCCGTAGCGTTCGTAACGAAGGCTGGCAGATACGGTGAAGAAATCGTCTTCGAGCTTCAGTTCTGTGAAGATGCTGCCCATGCTGCGACGACCTTGGGGATTGAGCGCATCCTTACCTGTAGTGCCAATGGGACGCACCTCGCGACCATCGTGATTCCAGCGCTGGTTCGAAGTTGTATGGTCAGTGAAATACTCTACGCCGTAGTTCGCACTGAGCGTTGTCGCCCCGAACACGAAACGCGATGTGTTGTCGAGCTGAAATCCTTGGGTCTTGGTGGACAGGCGATTGTTTCGGCCCACACCGTACTGCCTGCAAACGTCGAGTGCGTAGGGAGTTTTATCGGGCTTCTCACAAGCGCCGCTATCCCAATACTCCTTATCAATATTCTCTCGGATCTTTGTTGCGTCTGTGAATCCGCCATCAAATCTGGATAATGGATAGGTTGGCATCGTGTAATTCTCAACATTGGTTTCGACGCCATAAACCTTCGCTTTCAGATCAAGTAGAGGGTTGTCCACCGGCTTGATTTTGTAATCGAGGGCGTAGCTGTTTGACTGGGCCTTCGAAGTTCCCATCTTGCGCCAAGGAGTGCCGCTCTCCTGTACCGACGTGTCGGCATCAGTGGTGTAGGAGTAGCCGACTCGCGTGCCAACGTAGCTGAACAACAGCGACTGATCATCACTCAGTTTCCAGCGTGCCTTAAACAGACCGGATTCCTGTTCTTGAGCGGCGAACTTCACATCGTTGAATTCAATCTTTCCGCCGTTGAACCACACTGAATTCTGGCCCTCGATACCTCCGCGCGCGCCAATCCGATAATCCCCAATCGACCGCCGCGACACCGCCGCCAGCACTTCCAGGTTCTCACCCGCGCGCGCCGCGCCCGCCGCGCTGCCGATGAAGTTGGTACCGTTCCCCTGATATCCCATCCCGGACGTGCCGCGCAGCTTCAGCCCGATATCCCTGCCTTCGCGCAGCACATCCCCAAAATCCAGCGTCCGAAAATCCACGCTCCCCGCCATCGCGCCGGTGCCATGCACCCCACGCACCACGCCCCGCTCCACCTCTACCTCGGACAGCAGTTCCGAATCGACATACATTTCTCCATTGCGCTGCATGTGCCCGTTCTGCACGAAGTCCTGGCGCATGCCGTCGATCATCATGTTGACGCGGCCGAAGTCCTGCATGCCGCGGATGTTGATCGACAGGCCGGGGTTCTGGCGGTTGACGGCGCTGGCGACGCCGGGGGTGTCCTGGATGAGTTCGGCGGCGTGGCGGACCGGCACGCGGTCCATTTCTTCACGCGTGATGATGCTGACGGCGCGGGGCGCTTGATAGACACGCTCGTTGACGGTGTTGCCTTGAACCACCACTGGTTTGAGCGAGTACACCTGGGAACGACCGCCCGGGCCGTTATCGACCAATTGAAAGCTCAGGCGTCCGTTGCCTTCTGAAATCCGATAGCCGATGGGGCTGTTGCCGAGGAGATGCTTGAGCCCGGCGACGAGGCTGTAGGTACCCTGGGTGGCGACGCTGGTGTACGAGGAAAGATCGACATCGCCCACGTAGAGATCGACGCCGGCCTGCCGGGCGAACGCCAGCACCGCTTGCATCATTGGCTGGGCCGAGATGTCGAAGGCGCGCGTCTGGCGGATGGCTTCCTGCTGACGGTCGAGCTGTCCCGATGCCACCGGTTGCGGTTGAGCCCACACCGAGGCAGCGTGTGGCATCGCGAGCATCCCCGCGCACATCATTCGCCGGGCCAACCTCGCCTTCATCAATCTTCTCTTCACTTTCGTCTCTGGTTTCAGCCGATGCAAACGCGCATCATTACCATTAACGTTTGAGAATCGAACTACAGTAAAAAAAGTTCGGAAAAGACAGTTGCCAGAGGGAGAGCGGCGCGAAGGCGTCCTGACTTGGTCTTACTCAGGGCCGTGCATCCGAGCCGAGCGTATCTCGCGGCGGCCGGTGATTTACCCGGCCAGTTTTTCCGCCGCGGCTTGCAGCCCGCCGAGAATGCCGTCCGCGAGCGCTTCGGGAAATCCGGTTGGAATCAGTTCGCTGACGGTGCGTATCACCTGCTCGGTCCGGGCTACCAGGTCGTCGATCACGAAACGCGCGTCGCGCCCGTCCGGCGTGACGACGCCATGCTCGGCGCCCAGCGCCAGCCAGTGTCTGCGTTGAATGTCCTGCATCTTCCAGTGCGGATTCCTGGTGCGCACGGCCATGGCCATTCTTGCCTTGAACGGCGACAGCTGATTCGCGCGCGCTCCCATGACCGGGTAGGCGGACAGCACATCGTAGAGCGGCGCAAGCTCGTAGGCGCCGCCGGGGCGCAGGAAGATGCTGAAGTTCTTGGCGTGCCCATCCGTGGCGCGCAGCATCCAGAAGATAACCTGTGCCTGAAAGAAGATCCGCCGATCACGGTCAGGGTCCAGGGACGTGGACAGCAGCCTCATGATGAGCCCCATGCCCGGCCCGCCATCCGCCTCGTATTTCAGATGCGGCGGTGTGCCCGTCGCCTGGCACATGTCTTCCTGCGGCAGCCGCAGCAGCCCAGGTTGCCCCGTCGACCGACGGGCCCAGCGCCGGTCGAAGCGCTCGACGGCCAGCACTTTCATGTCCTCGAACAACAGCGGTTGCGTGCGGGCCACCGGCAGGCCGTAGGCGCGCAGGATCTCCGAGCATAACCATTCGTTCTCGACTGACTCGCTCATGTCATACTGAAGATTGCCGACCCGGCCCAAGGGCATTTTGAGGATGTGCGAGGTCGGGGTCGCGCCATGTGGCAGGCACCATCGGCCATCGAACCACAGCAAAGCCGTCTTCTCCTGGGCGCCCGCGATGGAAATGCGGAAGTCGTCGGTATCGGCGGCGCCGGCGCCGCCGAAGGGCGTCGGCGCAAGGGTGTTGCGCAGTACCTGCGCCACTTCGGCCTCGCTCAGCGGCGTCGCGTTCAGCACGCGCGCGTCCTGGGGCGGCGTGGCATCAGGCAGCACCTGCAATGCGCCCGCGCAATCGCGGCCCACTTCGGCAAGCAGCGTGAACGCATCGGTTGCGGTCGCATGGAATCGCCGCGCGACACGCTCGCGGATTTGCCGGCTGTCGGGCAACAGGTTCTCGAAGTAGGTGCGAACCGCAACCCCCCGATGCGGCGGGTTGCCGGGCGTGAAGGGAAGCGACAGCGATAGCGGCCTGCCTTGATCGGCGCTGACCCAGGCGTCGGCGTATTGCAGGATGTCGCCAGCGCGGGGCTGCACACTCCAGGTGCCGACCATGACGCCGTTCATCCAGAGGTGCAGGGACTGTGTGTGCGAGCGACGCCCCATGGCTCACCAGTCCTGATCGGACACCTGCCGGCTTGCCAGCGGTTCCTCGGGTTCGCGCAACACCAGTTCCACGCCCAGGATGCTCAGCAATTGCAGGAGCCGATCCGCACCGACCTTTTCCGCGTTGCGCTCCAAGGCGGAAAGCGTCTGTTGCGTGATACCCAGCCGCAAAGCCGCGGCGGCCTGGGTCAGCCCAGCCTTTTTTCGGAATGCCTGAAGCAATGCCGGCAATTGCTCCGCGGTGCGTACGGTGTAGTCGGCCATACACGTCTCACGCTGTTTTTCAGGTTTACAAAGCATAGGCTGTAAACGGTTCATACGCAATATAGGCTGTATTTCAAATATACAAATTATGATTTGTTTTTTGGATTTACAGCATATGATTTGTATTCGGAAATTCAGTACAGCACCGTCACTCCTGGCAACCGCAGCTGCGCAAGCCGCATCTCGCCACATAGCGTGGCCAATGCGCCGTCGAGGTTATCAAGATGGAACAGCGCGTTCACCGGCCTGCGCGCCGCGGCGCGGTTCGCCAGGATCAACAGGCCCGGCCGGAAATTGCCGATGCGCTGCAGGACCTGCCCCAGGGATTCGCCTTCGAAGACGAGATAGCCCTCGGCCCAGGCCGCCCCGCGCGCGGGCGCGACGGCGCTACGCTCGATGCCATGGGCGCGGCTGAAAGTGGCGCTGTCGCCCGCCGCCAGCACCGCGAGCGCATCGCCCGAGACGGGCGGACGATCCAGCGCCACCTCGACACGATGCTGCAACACGCCGATCCAGCCATGCCCGGCATCGCGGCGACGCACGGCATAGCGCGTGCCCAGCGCGGTCATGCTGCCGCCGGCGGTCGCCACCACAAATCTGCGCGGTTCGTCCGCGCCCGTGGGCGCAGGCGCAAACACCGCTTCGCCGCGCAGCAGCCGTACGCGGCGCGTCGTGGCATCGTATTCCACGTCGAGCGCGCTGTTGCTGCCCAACAGCACATGGCTGCCATCCGGGAGATCGAAGGAGCGGATTTCGCCGACCGCGCTGCGGTAGTCGGCCAACCAGGGCGCCACGGCATCCGGAGCACCGGCCGCGCCGGCGACCACCAACGCCACACCGGCCATCGCGACCGCGCGGCGCCACGGCGCCATGGACCCCGACCGCCAACACGACGCAGCACAGGCACGCCAATGCGAGCGGCGCGGCCGGGGCACCGGCTGCGCGAACAACGGCAGGCCGCGGCACTCCCCCGCCAATGCCCAGACCCTCTCGGCATCGGCCAGGGCCGGGCCGTGGCGCGCGTCGCGAGCCAGCCAGCGGTCCAGCCGGCGTTGCTCGGCCGGCGCAAGCGCGCCGGCGGCCAGGCGCAACGCCCACTGGCTGGCCTGCCGGCGCAGGCGTCGTTCGCGGCCGGGGCGGCTCAAGGAGTACATGATGGGATCTTCATAAACAAGATAAACGGCCCAGCCACGAAATACAGTAAAAAAAGTCGCGGATGCGGGCGTTCAAGGGTCGTCTCCCAAGCGTTCGCGCATCAGGTCCAACGCCATCGCCAGGTGCTTCTGCACCGAGCTGGGAGAGATATCCAGGTAGCGGGCCGCCTCCGCGTGGCTCAGGCCCTCGACGCGGCAGAGCTGGAATATTTGCCGCGTGCGCACGGGCAGCTCCGCCAGGGTGGTGGCCAGCCGCGCCAGTTGCCGGCGAACGTGCACGTGTACGTCGGGCGCGGTGCGCAGGTCGCGCATATTTTCCAGGAGGTCGTCCGACACAGCATCGGTGTGGGACTGGTGATGATTGCGGCGATGGTCGATCAGCAGGCGGTTGGCGATGGCGTACAGATAGGCCAGCACGTTGTCGGACGGCAGCTCGTCTTCCTGCGCGACGATGCGGGCGAAGCATTCCTGCACCAGGTCGGCGCTGAGCTCGGCTTCGCCAGTCTTTAGGAACAGGTAACGGCGCAGCCGCTCGGCATGGGCGGCATACAGGCGCTCGACATCAGGTTGGGGCGCCACTTGCTCGTCGCCGGGGATCTACTCACTCGTGATGAGCGTCATTGATGATTGAGCAAGAGACTAGCACCGATAAGGCGCCCTGCCGGTGGCGACGGCATATGGATTGGTCGGAGATTTGACCGGGGCTGGCATTGCCGGCGGACGCCGCGCGCCGCTTGCCAGGGTCGCCCATTGTTGGGCAGCGTGCTGCGCTACGTGGCGGCGTCGCGCGGCTTGGCGGGCGCGCCCTGCACCTTCCATCCCAGTTCCGCCGAGATGCGCGCCGCCGCCTCCTTGACCACGTCGACCATGTCGCGCATGCGCTCCAGCGACATGTACGGCACCGTGCTGGACACGCTGATCGCGGCGACGATGCCGCTGGAGGCATCGCGCACCGGCGCCGCCACGCAGCGGATCGACGGCTCGTTGTCTTCCAGGTCGAAGGCATAGCCGTTGGCGGCGTAGTCGCGCATGCGGTCGCGGAAGGCCTCCCAGGTCTGGCGGCCGCCGGGCGCGCGCGACGACACCGGCGCGCCGACGCGATGCAGCGTCTTCCATTGCGGTTCGTCGGCATCCAGCAGAAGCGCCTTGCCGACGCCGGTGGCGGCCAAGGGCATGCGGTGGCCGACGCGCGAACGCATCTCCAGGCCCTTCTTGCCGGGGATCTTTTCCAGATACAGCACTTCGTCGTTGTCGCGCACCGCCAGGTGGATGGTGTCGCCGGTGTCGGCCGCGAGGCTGTCGAGATACGGCCGCGCCAGCGTCGCCATGGGGAAGGCTTCGCGCGCCTGGAAACCGAGTTCGATCAGCTTCGGCCCCAGCACGTAGCCGACGCCAGGCAGCGAGCGCAGGTAGCGTTCCTGCACCAGGCAGCTGGCGAGCCGGTGCGTGGTGCTGCGCGCCACGCCGATGTGGGCGCAGATGTCCTTGAGGTCGCGCGCGCCCGCGGCGACGGCCTGGATCACGCCCAAGCCGCGCATCAGGGTCTGCGTGCCGGCGGGCGCTGTGGCGTCGGGATCGTAGGCGGGGGAGACGGTCGAAGAATCGGGCATGGACAAGGCTGGCGCTGGGAGTCGGATATGGGGAGCGGGAATCGAAGCTTATTCCCTATATATGGGATTTAATTCTATATTTTGAGATTTTTCAAGCGCTGATCTAGAATTTTTCCCAGCCCGACTGACGCCGCCCCGGCGCCATCGCGGGCTTGACGACAACAAGGCCGGCCAGGTCCTGCAAGCCCGCGAATGACGCGCCCTTTGCGCGCCCTCGCCCGCAGCGCGCCGCCGCCCCGAGACGAGACAGATTCTGATGACAACCGGATCGCCTGCCCGCGCGGCCCTCATAGCGCTGGACTGGGGCACCTCTTCGTTGCGCGCCTATCGCCTGGATGGCGCCGGCCGCACGCTCGATACCCGCCACCTGCCGTGGGGCATCATGCGCCTGCCGCAACCCTTGCAGGACGGCGCCGCCACCCCGAGCGGCCAATCGGGTTTCGAACTGGCTTTCGAGCAGGCCTGCGGCGACTGGCTGCGGGCCGAACCGCAGCTGCCGGTGATCGCCTGCGGCATGGTCGGCAGCGCGCAGGGCTGGCAAGAAGCCGCCTACCTGGACGTGCCGGTCGACCTGCCACGCATCGGCACCCTGCTGACGCGCGTCGAGCGCAACAGCGCAACGCCGGTGCACATCGTGCCCGGCCTGATCCAGCGCCACGGCCTGCCCAACGTGATGCGCGGCGAAGAAACGCAGGTCTTCGGCGTGCTGTTCGATCAGGCCGGCGACCCCGCCCACAGCGTGCTGATCGGCCTGCCCGGCACCCACTCGAAATGGGTCAACGCGCGCCGCGGCCAGGTCACCCACTTCGATACCTTCATGACCGGCGAGGTCTATGCCGCGCTGCGCGGCCACACCATCCTGGGCCGCACCATGGTCGAGGCGCCGGCGTCCGACATGGCGGCCTTCGAGCGCGGCCTGAAGGTGGCCGGCGTGCCGGCCGGCCGCGCCGGCGTGCTGTCGACCATCTTCAGCACCCGCGCGCTGGGGCTGACCGGCGAACTGGCCGGCGTGTCGCAGGCCGACTACCTGTCGGGCCTGCTGATCGGCCACGAAATTTCCGCGCTGGCCGACATGCTGCGCCTGCAGGGCGACCAGCCGCGCATCGTGCTGTGCGGCGACGATGCGCTGTGCCAGCGCTACATCCTGGCGTTGCGGCACTACGGCCTGGGCACGCCGCAACTGGCGCAACACGCCACCGAGCGCGGCCTGTGGCATCTGGCCGTCAGCGCCGGGCTGGTGCCCGCCGCGCCTTCTTCCGAGACCACACCATGACCCATACCGGACTGCAAACCGCCATGGCCCATTGCGGCCTGATCGCCATCCTGCGCGGCATCACGCCCGCCGAGGCCGTGCCCATCGGGCGCGCGCTGTACGACGCGGGTTTTCGCCTGATCGAAGTGCCGCTGAATTCGCCCGAACCGCTGGCCAGCATCCGCGCCATGCGCGATGCGCTGCCGGCCGACTGCCTGGTGGGCGCCGGCACGGTGCTGGATCCCGATGACGTGGCCCGCATCAAGGACGCCGGCGGCGAACTGATCGTCATGCCGCACAGCGACCTGGCCGTGGTGCGCGCGGCCAAGGCCGCCGGCCTGGCCTCGTGCCCCGGCGTGGCCACGCCGACCGAAGCCTTCGCCGCGCTGGCCGCCGGCGCCGACGTGCTCAAGATGTTCCCCGCCGAACAGCTCGGCCCGGCCGTGCTCAAGGCCTGGCGCGCGGTGATGCGTCCGCCGATCGCGCTGGTGCCGGTGGGCGGCATCACGCCCGACAACCTTTCCACCTACGCCCAGGCGGGCGCCAGCGGCTTCGGCCTGGGCTCCGCCTTGTACAAACCCGGCCTGTCGGCCAACGAAGTCGGCCAGAACGCGCGCGCTTTCATCGCCGCCTGGCAACGCGCCTATCCCGCCCAGGAGACCCAAGCATGAAGATCACCAAGCTCACTACCTACATCGTGCCGCCGCGGTGGTGCTTCCTGAAGATCGAGACCGACGCCGGCATCGTCGGCTGGGGTGAACCGGTAGTAGAAGGCCGCGCCCACTCGGTGGCCGCCGCCGTCGAGGAACTGTCGGACTACCTGATCGGCAAGGACCCGCGCAACATCGAGGACCACTGGACCGTGCTGTACCGCGGCGGCTTCTACCGCGGCGGCGCCATCCACATGAGCGCGCTGGCCGGCATCGACCAGGCGCTGTGGGACATCAAGGGCAAGGACCTGGGCGTGCCGGTGTCGCAACTGCTGGGCGGCAACGTGCGCGACCGCATCCGCGTGTACTCGTGGATCGGCGGCGATCGTCCGGCCGACACCGCCGCGGCCGCCAAGGGCGCGGTCGAGCGCGGTTTCACCGCCGTCAAGATGAACGGCACCGAGGAACTGCAGTACATCGATTCGTTCGACAAGGTCGAGAAGTGCCTGGAGAACGTGGCCGCCGTGCGCGACGCGGTCGGCCCCAACGTCGGCATCGGCGTGGACTTCCACGGCCGCGTGCACAAGCCGATGGCCAAGGTGCTGATGAAGGAACTGGACCCGTTCAAGCTGATGTTCATCGAAGAGCCGGTGCTGAGCGAACACTACGAGGCGCTGAAGGAACTGGCGCCGCTGACGTCCACGCCGATCGCGCTGGGCGAGCGCCTGTTCTCGCGCTGGGACTTCAAGCGCGTGCTGGCCGACGGCTACGTCGACATCATCCAGCCGGACCCGTCGCATGCCGGCGGCATCACCGAAACGCGCAAGATCGCCGCCATGGCCGAGGCCTACGACGTGGCGCTGGCGCTGCACTGCCCGCTGGGCCCGATCGCGCTGGCCACCTGCCTGCAGATCGACGCCGGTTGCTACAACGCCTTCATCCAGGAACAGAGCCTGGGCATCCACTACAACGCCGCCAACGACCTGCTGGACTACGTCAGCAACCGCGAGGTGTTCGCCTACGAGAACGGCATGGTCGCGATTCCGCAGGGCCCCGGCCTGGGCATCGAGGTCAACGAGGAATACGTGAAAGAGCGCGCGGCGGTCGGCCACCGCTGGCGCAACCCGATCTGGCGCCACGCCGACGGCAGCTTCGCCGAGTGGTAAGCCGGTAGAAAAAAGCGAAAGAGGAGACCCCCTTGACCACCGCCACCCACCCGGGCCTGCAAAGCGCCCAGCGGCCGACGCGCAGCCGCTATCTCATCATGGTGATGCTGTTCATCACCGTCGTCATCAACTACCTGGACCGCAGCAACCTGTCCATCGCCGCGCCCGCGCTCAAGGACGAGTTCGGCCTGGACACGGTGCACGAAGGGCTGATCCTGTCGGCGTTCGGCTGGACCTACGCCGCCATGCAGATCCCCGGCGGCTGGCTGGTGGACCGCGTGTCGCCGCGCGTGCTGTACGCGGCCGCGCTGATCCTGTGGTCGGCGGCGACGTTCTTCATGGGCTTTGCCGGCAGCTTCGTGATCCTGTTCGTGCTGCGCCTGGCGGTGGGCGCGCTGGAAGCGCCCGCCTATCCGATCAACAACCGCGTCGTCACGACCTGGTTCCCGGAAAAGGAACGCGCCACCGCCATCGGCTTCTACACCTCGGGCCAGTTCGTCGGCCTGGCGTTCCTGACGCCGGTGCTGGCCTGGCTGCAACATCATTACGGCTGGCACATGGTGTTCGTCAGCACCGGCCTGCTGGGCATCGTCTGGGGCGTGCTGTGGTACCTGATCTACCGTGAACCGCGCCAGTTCAAGGGCGCCAACGCGGCCGAGATCGAGCTGATCCAGAAAGGCGGCGGCGTCGTGGACCTGGACAAGCGTGTGACCGAGAAGAAGGCGCCGTTCAACTGGAACGACCTGGGCCTGGTGATGAGCCAGCGCAAGCTGTGGGGCGTGTACCTGGGCCAGTTCTGCCTGACCTCGACGCTGTGGTTCTTCCTGACGTGGTTCCCCACCTATCTGGTGAAGTACCGCGGCATGGACTTCATCAAGTCGGGCTTCCTGGCGTCGGTGCCGTTCCTGGCGGCGTTCATCGGCGTGCTGTGCTCGGGCGTGCTGTCGGACTTCCTGATCCGCCGCGGCGCCACCGTGGGCCTGGCACGCAAGCTGCCCATCATCCTGGGCCTGCTGATCTCGACGTCGATGATCGGCGCCAATTTCACCGACTCGACGCCATGGGTGATCTTCTTCCTGGCGGTGGCTTTCTTCGGCAACGGCCTGGCGTCGATCACGTGGTCGCTGGTGTCGGCGCTGGCGCCGGTGCGGCTGCTGGGGCTGACCGGCGGGGTGTTCAACTTCGTCGGCAACCTGTCGTCGATCTGCACGCCGATCGTGATCGGCTTCCTGGTGTCGAAGGACAGTTTCGCGCCGGCCATCGTGTACGTGTCGTCGCTGGCGCTGCTGGGCGCGCTGTCGTACATCCTGCTGGTAGGCAAGGTGGAGCGGATCGAGGCCTGATCCGCACGCACCGCCGTAGCCAATGCGAAGGGCGCCCACGTGGGCGCCCTTCTGCTTTGGGTTGTCGTTTTTTCCGGAGTTCCGCGCGAGGATGGCGATATAATCACGTTATGTTATATCATATCTAACGATAGTCATTCCCACTGGAGTCCGGAAGGCCTGCCCAGGCGTCATCCGCGCTCCACCCCCCTCCCCTTGATTTCCCGGCATCTTCGGACGAAGAAGGACTTGCAGTGCTCGAAGCCATCGGCCTGACCAAACGCTACGGCGACCAGATCGCGCTCCACCCGCTGGATTTGCGCATCGAGCCGGGCGAGATCTATTGCCTGCTGGGCGCCAATGGCGCCGGCAAGACCACCACCATCAACCTGTTCCTGAACTTCATCGCCCCCGACGGCGGCCAGGCGCTGATCCATGGGCTGGACGTGACGCGTGAACCGCTCGCCAGCAAGCGCCACGTGGCCTACATCCCCGAACAGGTGAACCTGTACGGCACCCTGAGCGGGCTGGAAAACCTGCGCTACTTCGCCGCGCTGGCGCTGGGCGAGGCGCCGCCGCGCGCCCGGCTGCTGGAACTGCTGGCGGAAGTCGGGCTGGACCCGGCCGCGGCCGACAAGCGCGTGGCCGCCTATTCCAAGGGCATGCGGCAAAAGGTGTGGATTGCCGTGGCCCTGGCCAAGGACGCGCGCGCGCTGCTGCTGGACGAGCCCACCTCGGGGCTGGACCCGTCGGCCGCCGCCGAGTTCACCCGCCTGCTGCAACGCGCCGCCGAACGCGGCGTGGCCATCCTGGCCACCACCCACGACCTGTTCCATGCGCGTCAGACCGCCACCCGCGTCGGCATCATGAAACGCGGCCGGCTGGTCGAAAACCTCGACGCCCGGCAGATCGGCGACGTCGATCTGCAGGCCTTGTACCTGGCGCACATGAGGACCGAGGCATGATCCTCCTGATCGCCCTCAAGGACCTGCGCGAACGCCTGCGCGACGGCCGGCTCTACTGGGCCGGCGGCATCGTCGCGGTGCTGCTGATGACGGCGCTGGCCGTGGGCTACCTGCATCAGCAGGAGGCCCGCGCCGAACAGGCCGCGGCCCAGAACACCGATTACAGCGACTGGCTCAAGCAGGGCGCGCGCCATCCGCACGATGCCGCCCACCAGGGCATGCACGTCTTCAAGCCCGACACCACGCTGGCGCTGCTCGATCCCGGCATCAATCCGTATATCGGCAGCACCGTGTGGCTGCAGGCGCACCGCCAGAGCGAGGTGAAATTCCGCCCGGCGCAGGACGCCACCGGCCTGCAGCGCTTCGGCGACCTGTCGGCCGCCTGGATCCTGCAGGCGCTGGGGCCGCTGCTGGTGATCGTGCTGGGCTTCAACGCCTTCTCGGGCGAACGCGAACAGGGCATCCTGCGCCAGACGCTGAGCCTGGGCGTGGCGCCTTGGCGCCTGCTGTGGGGCAAGGCCACCGCGCTGGCGCTGAGCCTTGGCCTGCTGCTGGCGCCGGCCGCGCTGGCCGCCATCGTGGCGGTGTGGCTGGCGGGCGGCCGGGCCGATGCGCTGTGGCGCTTCGGCGTGCTGGCCGGCGGCTACGCGGTGTACCTGGCCGCGTTCATCTTCGTCACGCTGGGGGTGTCGGCCGCCGCCCGCTCCTCGCGCGTGGCCATCACGGTGCTGCTGGCGTTGTGGATCGCCAATACGGTGATCGCCCCGCGCGTCATGGCCGAGCTGTCGCGCGGACTCTATCCCAGCCCCACCCGCCTCGAATTCAACCAGGCCTTGCAGGATGACCTGAAAGCCACGTCGGACCGCGTCTGGATGCAGGCCTTCGGCACGACCGAGCGCTGGAGCCGCGACGTGCCGCTGAACCAATGGGGTCTGGCGCTCAAGCTCGACGACCAGTCCAGCTACTCGGTCTACGACCGCCATTTCGGCCACCTGTGGGACACCTGGGAACGGCAGCAGGCCGTACAGGAGTCGGCCGGCTGGCTGATGCCGCTGCTGGCGGTGCGCGCCCTGTCCGCCGCCATGGCCGGTACCGATTTTGCGCACCACCGCGATTTCACCACCGCCGCCGAACAACAGCGCCGCGTGATCCAGGACATCGTCAGCGCCGACCTGGTGGCGCACGCCGACACGCTGGAACACCAGCATTTCTCGTACCAGGCCAATCCGTCGCTGTGGGCGCGCGTGCCGCCCTTCCGCTACCAGCCGCCCGCGGCCGGCTGGGCATTGCACCAGGCGCGCCTGAGCCTGTTGATGCTGGCCGCCGCGCTGCTGCTGAGCGTGGCCTTCGCCTGGCGCGCCGTGGCCCGCCAGACCGCCCTGTAGGAGACTTCCGGTGCACGATACGCAATTTCGCCGCTTCGGGATGGTCCTGCGGCACGAACTCCGCCTGCTGACGCGCGAGCGCGCGCTGTGGCTGTGCGGCCTGTTGTTCCTGCTGCTGGTGGCCTACGCGGTCTTCAACGGCCTGCTGCAGACGTCGCAGCGAGACGAGGCCCAGGCCGCGCTGGCGCGCGCCGATGCGCACAACCGCGCCAGCCAGCTGGCGCAGCTGCAGCGCATCATGGACGGCAGCGAGACCCCCACGCCGTTCGGCAACCCCGCCAGCCCCGCCAACATGGGCGGCGGCCTGGGCGCGCACTACGCCATCATGCCGAGCGTGCCGCTGGCGCCGGTGGCGCTGGGCCAGACCGACCTGTTCCCGTCGCAATTCAAGGTGACCTACGACAGCAAGGTCAACTTCATCCACAACAACGACATCGAGAACCCCTGGCACCTGCTCAGCGGGCATTTCGACCTGGCGTTCGTGGTGGTCTACCTGCTGCCGCTGCTGATCTTCGCGCTCGGGCACAACCTGCTGTCCGGCGAAAAGGAAGACGGCACGCTGCGCTTGCTGCTGTCGCAGCCGCTGTCGCTGCTGACCCTGATCAGCGGCAAGGTGGTCCTGCGCGCAGCGGTTCTGTTGGGCGCCGCGGTGCTGCTGCCGGTGGCCGCCCTGCTGATCGCCCGCCCCCAGGCGTTGCAGGCCGCCAGCGCCACGCTGTGGTGGGCGCTGCTGGTCGGCGCCTACGCGCTGTTCTGGTTCGCGGCGGTGGTCGCGGTCAACGCCTTTGGTAAGTCTTCCGCCGCCAACGCCATGATCCTGATGGTCAGCTGGGTGCTGCTGGTCCTGGTGGTGCCGGTGCTGCTCAACCTGGTGGCCGCCTACGCCAGCCCGGCGCCGTCGCGCGCCGAACTGGCCACCCGCACCCGCGTGGCCACGGCGCTGGCCATGCGCGACCACGCCGCTCTGCTGTCGACCGACTACGAGCACATGGACAAGCCCGACGCCCTGATTCCACGCGATGGCCGCCTGGAAATCACCGGCCGTCCGCTGGGCCACGCCCGCGTCGAGCGCCAGGTGGATGCGGCAATGCAACCGGAGCTGGATCGCTTCGACGCGCAGATGGCGCGCCAGCAGGCGCTGGTGGCGCGCTACAGCGTGCTGTCGCCGGCGGCGGTCGCCTTTGAAGGCATCACCGCGCTGGCCGGCACCGGCCAACGCCGCCACGCGCATTTCATGCGGCAGATCGACGCCTACCACCGCGCCTGGAAGGACTTCTTCCTGCCCCGCATCGAAGCCAGCCGCGCCATCACGCCCGCGGACTTCGCCGCCATGCCGGTATTCCAGTGGCGGGAAGAGGATCCCGCCGCCGTCCGCGCCCGGGCCGCGCGCGCGCTGCTGCAACTGCTGGTGCCCGCGGCGCTGCTGCTGGCCCTGGCCGGCTGGCGCCTGCGCCGCTACCGCGTGGTCTAGAGACAGGTTTTTCACCCCCCATCGAGTTTCGGGAAAGCGTCATGAGAAGAGTCGTATCCACCGCCGCCCTCGCGGCATGCACCGCCGTGCCCAATGTCCAGGCCCAGGAGGCCCAGGCGCGCGAGGCCGAACTGCCCAGCATCCGCGTGGAAGCCGCCAGCGACGCGGACAGCCTGCACCTGGACAGCCGCAGCAGCAGCGCCTCGCGGCTGGGCCTGACATTGCGCGAGACGCCGGCATCGGTCGAGATCGTGTCGCAACAGGCCATGCGCGAGCGCGGCGCCAGCACCCTCAGCGAAGCCCTGCGCGGCGCCACCGGTCTGGCCGGCGGCGGCCCGCCGTCCTCGCCCACCACGCTGTCCTCGCGCGGCTTCACCGACATCCTGTACCTGTACGATGGCCTGCGCATGTCGGGCGCGGGCTCGACCAACCGGGTCGAAGACACCTGGAACTACGAACGCATCGAGGTGCTGAAAGGCCCGGCGTCGGTGCTGCAGGGCGACAGCGCCATCGGCGGCATCGTCAACTTCCAGACCAAGCGCCCCGATCGCGACAACCCTTCGCGCGAAGCGATGTTCTCTTACGGCAGCTACGGCAGCACCCGCACCGGCATCGGCCTGGGCGACAACTTCGGCGAGACCGGCGCCTACCGCATCGACTACAGCCACAACGACAGCCGCGTCGGCACCATCGACCGCAACAGCAACAAGCTCGACCACCTGACCACAGGCATCGCCTTCGACGTCGCTCCCGCCACCCGGCTGGACCTGTCGTTCGACTATTCGCGCGACACCGGCCACGCCTACTGGGGCACGCCGCTGATCCCGCGCAGCCTGGCCAAGGATCCCACTGGCGTGGTCAGCACGCCCGATGGCCGCGTGCTGGACCGCGCCCTGGCGCGCAAGAACTACAACGTGCTGGACGACCGCAACGAGGCCGAATCCTATTGGCTGCGGGCGCGCGTCACGCACCGCTTGACGCCGTCGTGGACGCTGCGCAATGAATTCGCGATGAACAAAGTCGACCGCCTGTGGAAGAACTCGGAATCGGCCACCTTCAGCGCCCCCGCGTCGATCGACCGCGACCAGACCATCATCACGCACCACCAACGCTATTTCATCGACCGCTTCGACGCCAGCCATGACGGCACCATCGCCGGCCTGTCGAACAAGTTCGTGATCGGCGGCGAACTCAGCAAGACCACGCTGGACAGCGAGCGGCGCTTCTCCAACCGCTCCGCCGCCACCGCGGACGCGCTGCGCGTCTCGCTGTGGAATCCGGACGTGGGCTACTTCAACGATGACCCGGCGCTGATGAGCGGCCCCGGCAACCGCACCGATTTCACCACCGACGTGCGCGGCGCCGCGCTGTTCCTGGAAGACTCGCTCAAGCTGACCGAGCGCTGGACGGTGGTGGGCGGCTACCGCTACGACCGCATCCGCGTCGACCGCGGCGTCACCGACCTGAATGCCGGCACCCGCAGCGCCTTCGGCACGCGCTACAGCGCCAATTCCATGCGCCTGGGCACGGTATACGACGTAGCGCCGTCGTCGTCGGTCTACGCGCAGTACACCAATGCCACCATCCCGGTGGGCTCGCTGTTCCTGCTGTCGCAGTCCAATGCCTCGTTCCCGCTGGCCAAGGGCGAACAATGGGAAGCCGGCTTCAAGCAGAGCCTGGGCGACGTGGAATGGACCGCGGCGGTCTACCACATCAAGCTGGAGAACGTGCTGACGCGCGACGCCAACGACCCGCGCGTGACGGTCAACAATGGCCGCCAATCCTCGCGCGGGGTGGAATTGTCGGCCGACTGGCGCATCACGCCACAGCTGACGCTGTCGGGCAACATCGCCGCGCTGAACGCGCGCTTCGATTCGCTGACCGAGGCCGACGGCACCTCCCGCGTGGGCAACACCCCGCCCAACGTGCCCGAGCGCGTCGCCAACCTGTACGCCACCTACCGCTTGAAGGACGTGCCGATGGACTTCTTCGTCGGCCTGAACCACACCGGCAAGATCTACACCGACAACGCCAACCAGGTCCGCATCAACAGCCACACCACGGTGGACGCGGCGGTCAGCTACCGCATCCGGCCGGCGCTGATCACTTTCCGCGTGCGCAACCTGACCGACAAGCTCTACGCCTACTACGGCGGCCGCGCCACCAGCCAGGTGCTGCTGGCGCCGGGGCGCACGTACGAACTGGGCGCGACGTTCGAGTTCTGACGTTCAGCAGCCTTGCACCGCCAGCTTGCGCTGGCGCTGGTTGGCGGCGCGTTGCCACAGCACCAGCCCCAGGCCGGCCGCGGCGATCACCGCGCCGGCCACCGGCACCGCGGCGTAGCCCAGCCCGGCCGAGATCACGCCGCCACCGGCCGCCGCGCCCACCGCGTTGCCCAGGTTGAAGGCGCCCACGTTGACCGACGACGCCAGGCCGGGCGCGTCGGTCGCGGCGCGCATCACCCGCATCTGCAGCGGCGGCACCACGGCGAACGTGCCGAAACCGAAGATCAAGAGGCCGATCGCGGCGCCCACCGGGGTCTGCGCCAGCCAGGGGAAGGCCAGCAGGTCGGCGATCACCAGCACCAGGAAGGCGATCAGGCTGCCATCGAGCGAACGGTCGGCGAAGCGACCGCCCGCGGTATTGCCTATGGTGAAGCCCAGGCCGATCAGCACCAGCATCGCCGTCACGAAATTGGGTGATGCGCCGGTCAGTTCCGCCAGGGTCGGCGCCACGTAGGTGTACAGCGTGAACATCGCGCCCGCGCCCAGCACCGTGGTCAACAGCGCCACCAGCACCACCGGGGTCTTGAGCACCGCCAGTTCATGACGGATATCCGGACGCCGGCCGGCCTCGCCGGCGGGCAGCGCGAACCACAGCGACAGCATCGCCACCAGGCCCAGGACCGACGTGGCGGCAAACGACATGCGCCAGCCGATCACCTGGCCCAGCCAGGTCGCGGCCGGCACGCCGCCGACGTTGGCGATGGTCAGCCCCAGGAACATGGTCGCCACCGCGCTGGCCTGCTTGTGGCGCGGCACCACGCTGGCGGCCACCAGCGAACCCAGGCCGAAGAAGGCGCCGTGGTTCAGGCTGGTCACCAGGCGCGCCAGCAGCAGCGTGGTGTAGTTGGGCGACAGCGCCGACAGCAGGTTGCCGAGCGTGAAGATCGCCATCAGCACGATCAGCGCCTTGCGGCGCGACCAGCGCGACAGCGCCAGGGTCATCAGCGGCGCGCCGAGCATCACGCCGATGGCGTAGGCGCTGATCAGCATGCCGGCGCTGGGGATGGACACCCCCACGCCGTCGGCGATCACGGGCAGCAGGCCCATGGGAGAGAATTCGGTGACGCCGATGCCGAAGGCACCGACGGCCAATGCCAGCAATGGCAGGCCGGCTTTCACCGGCGGGGTTTCATGGGTAGACATACGGGTTCCTTGGTTGGGTGCGCCGACCAGGGAATCCAGAAGCGTCGCGGCGAAGGCCGGAGCGTGGGGCGGGTCTGATCGGAAGACAGGCGGCCAGTATGACGGGTATACCCTTACGGAAAAAGCGACTAAACAGGGAAAGACTTTTGACCTGGAGTCATGAATGACGTGGGGGGTTCGAGAGAGGAACGCGCTCGGCCCGTCAACGCCACACGTTTTATGCGCGCGGATTGCACAAGAAAATTCCCGCTCGGTAATTCTTTCGACGGAAATCGCGTTGTTCATCAAGAAATTACCGAGCGGGAATATGCGTCGAGGACAACAGGGACCGGTTGCACGATTCCATCCCCAACGAGGTAGTCCGGCCCCAACCGCCGCTCGCCAATGAAAAAGGGCGCCCTCGCGGGCGCCCTTTTCCTGCCTTCGTACCGCCGCTTACTTCAGCAGCAACGCATTCAGCCGCTTCACAAACGCCGCCGGATCAGCGATCTGCGCGCCTTCGGCCAGCAGGGCCTGATCGAGCAGCAGGCGGGCCCATTGGTCGAACTCGCCGTCTTCGGCGGCGCGGATGCGGGCCAGCAGCGGGTGTTCCGGGTTGATTTCCAGCACCGGCTTGACGTTGGGCGCTTCCTGGCCGGCCGCCTTCAGCATGCGCAGCAGGTGCGGGCTGAGTTCGTTCTGGCCCACCACCACGCACGCCGGCGAATCCACCAGGCGCAGCGTCACGCGCACTTCCTTGACCTGGTCTTCCAGGGTCTTCTGCAGGCGCTCGACCAGCGGCTTGAAGTCCTCGGCCACTTCGGCCTGGTGCTTCTTTTCTTCCTCGTCGGCCAACTCGGCCAGGTCCAGGCCGCCCTTGGCCACCGACACCAGCGACTTGCCGTCGAATTCCCGCAGGTACGACAGCATCCATTCGTCGACGCGGTCGGACAGCAGCAGCACCTCGATGCCCTTCTTGCGGAAGATCTCCAGGTGCGGGCTGTTGCTGGCAGCGGCGAAGGTGTCGGCCGTGACGTAGTAGATCTTGTCCTGGCCTTCCTTCATGCGGCCCACGTAGTCGGCGAACGACACGGTCTGGGCCTGGTCGCCGGTGTGGGTCGAGGCAAAGCGCATCAGCTTGGCGATGCGTTCCAGGTTGGCGTGGTCTTCGCCCGCGCCTTCCTTGAGCACCTGGCCGAATTCCGACCAGAACGTGGCGTAGTCTTCCGGCTTGTTTTCGGCCAGGTCTTCCAGCAGCGACAGGATGCGC
This sequence comes from Achromobacter xylosoxidans, assembly GCF_001457475.1. Classification (NCBI taxonomy): domain Bacteria; kingdom Pseudomonadati; phylum Pseudomonadota; class Betaproteobacteria; order Burkholderiales; family Alcaligenaceae; genus Achromobacter; species Achromobacter xylosoxidans. The sequence continues at coordinate 6,094,736 of NZ_LN831029.1, forward strand.
TTGGCCGAGCCTTCGCGGATGGCGCGCACGTCGCGGCTTTCCTGCAGGATCTCGCGCGACACGTTCAGCGGCAGGTCGGCCGAGTCGATCACGCCGCGCACGAAGCGCAGGTACGACGGCAGAAGCTGGTCGGCGTCGTCCATGATGAAGACACGCTTGACGTACAGCTTGACGCCGCGGCGGCCGTCGCGGTCCCACAGGTCCATCGGCGCGTGCTTGGGCACGTACAGCAACTGGGTGTATTCGCTGCGGCCTTCGACGCGGTTGTGGGTCCAGGCGAGCGGGTCGTCGTAGTCGTGCGACACCGTCTTGTAGAACTCGCGGTACTGTTCCTCGGTCACATCCGCCTTGTTGCGGGCCCACAGCGCGTTGGCCTGGTTGACCGTTTCGAGTTCGTCCTTCTTGACCTGTTCGCCCTTTTCCGAATCCCACTCTTCCTTGGCCATGCGGATCGGCAGCGAGATGTGGTCGGAGTAGCGGCGCAGGATCTCGCGCAGCTTCCAGCCGTTGAGCAGCTCGTCTTCGTCGGCGCGCAGGTGCAGCGTGACGTCGGTGCCGCGCGTGGCCTTGTCGGCGGCGGCGATGGTGAATTCACCCTGGCCGTCGGACTCCCAGCGGATCGCGTCGGTGGCGCCGGCGCGGCGGCTGACCACCGTGACCTTGTCGGCCACGATGAACGAGGAATAGAAGCCCACGCCGAACTGGCCGATCAGCTGCGCGTCCTTCTGCTTGTCGCCGGTCAGCTGCGAGAAGAACTCGCGCGTGCCGGAACGGGCGATGGTGCCCAGGTTGGCCACGGCCTCTTCGCGCGACAGGCCGATGCCGTTGTCGGAAATCGTGATGGTGCGCGCGTCCTTGTCGTAGCTGACGGTGATGGCCAGCTCGCCATCGCCTTCCAGCAGCGCCGGATTATCGATGGCCTCGAAGCGCAGCTTGTCGCAGGCGTCGGATGCGTTCGACACCAGCTCGCGCAGGAAGATTTCCTTGTTGCTGTACAGCGAATGGATCATCAGGTGCAGCAGCTGCTTCACCTCGGCCTGGAATCCCAGGGTTTCGGACGTGGCGGTTTGGCTCATCGTTGTATGAAAAGTCGGAAAATTAGGGACAAAAGAAAGCCGGATGGCGGGGCGCGCAGCCCAGGCGGTTTCCGGGAAACCCTGTTGTGATGGGGGCCATCCGAAATATTTCAAGACCGGGAAATCGCCGGCCCGCCCCAGCCCTGCCGGCGAACACGAAAAAAGGGGAACCGAACGGGCAAGGATGCGCCGCCCGGCACATCAGAACAGGGAGAGCAAGCCGCGGCGATAACGCGTCTTTGCCTCCAGCACCTCGTCGAACGCGGGCACGGCCAGCGTGCCGCCGTGGACCAGCTTGCGGATGTCATCCGCCTTGATCTGCCGGGTCTGCTGCGACCGCAACAGGAAATCCGCCGCCTTGTGGTCCAGGATGCGGTAGATCGGGCTGTAGATCAGCTGGGTGGCGCCCAACTCGTCGAGATAATAGAGCGCATCGCCGTGGCGCCAGACCGAACCGAAGCCGTGATAGACATCGCCCAGCTTGGTCCACTGGCCCGTCGGCGCGTCCTTCATGCGCAGGACCAGCGTGGAACGGGACATCAGGCCGCCCCCGCCGCGCGAGCGGCTCCACACCTCCTTGCTCTTGAGAAACAGCAGCTGCCTGCCGTCCCAGAACACGTACGGCGACAGCGCCGTGAAGCCGCCCGCCGCGAACGGATCGTCGCCGGCGCGCTCCACCTGGCGCTTCTCGCTGTCATAGAAGTAGATGCCGTCCTTGCTGGCGAACAGGGCGTGGTGCACGTGCCGTCCCGGCTCGTTCAGCAGCCGGTACGGCGCATGCGCCGCGTCGAACGCCAGCGCGCCCAGGTACACCATGCCATCGCGCCGGTCATAGAGATAGGGCTGGCGGTGCAGGTTGCCCACCATGAAGGTATAGAGCGCCGGATCATCCGACAGCGGCAATGGCGTTTCCCGGTAATACACCCGGCTGCCATCGGCGAAGAAGTCGTTGCCCGGCCGCGTTTCACCGCCCTGGATCGCCGCGATACGGCGCAGCCGCGACGGGTCCGCCCGCGGCATTTCGCGGCCCTCGTAGAACACGCGCGCGCCGTCGGTGGCCAGTTGGCGGTCGAGCAAAGGGCGATACGGCTGGGCGCTGGCCGGCAGGGCCAGGAACGGGTACAGGTAAGTCTGCGGCTTGTCGCCCTTGCCGGCGCGATACAGGATCTTCTGCCAGACCTCGTCCAGCCCGCCGAGGTCGCGGTTGAGTTCGGACGCAAAGTCGCAGAAATAGGTGATGGCGCCGTCGCTGAAATAGCTGTTGCCCAGGTAGCGCGTCAATCCGGGCCGCATCCCAGGCAGCACGCGGTTGCCGCAATACACGTGGCGGCTGTCGCGCGCCGCCTGCCGGCCGTCGTAGCGACCGGTGTCGAACGTCTGCAGGCCGGCCGGGTCGGCCTCGGGCATCCGGTAATAGCCATTGCTGGGCACGGCCGCATAGACCTCGCCCTGGTAGCGCTTGTAGATACTGCTGCCGTAGGACTCGCCACGATCGATGGCGGCGAAATTGTCGCCGTCGTCGATCAACCAGAACAGCAGGCACAGCGGCAGGATGGCGATCAACAGGACCAGGCCGATCACGATCCCTCTGGTGCGCTTTTGCATCGATTCCCGGGCCGGCGGCCCCTGGTTGGCGGACAGGAATTCTATCAAGCCTCCTGGCGGCCCCGCGGCGGTCGCGGTGCGCCCGGGGGTCTTCCCCGCTAAAATCCCGCACTTTCCTCCCCTACCCCCGCCCTGGCCGACCCTGCCGCCATGCAACCCGCCTCCCTGACCCAACCCGCCTCCCACGGCGCGTCCGACGACGCCGAACCCCGCCACGACCTGGTCTATGGCCCGGACGACCGTCCCGCCGCCCCCGTCGCCTTCGTCGCCGCCCTGCAGCACCTGCTGGCCATCCTGGTCCCCATCGTCACCCCCGGTCTGCTGATCTGCCAGGCCCTGGACGTCAGCAGCCGCGACACCACCCTGATCGTGTCGATGTCGCTGGTCATCTCCGGCATCGCCACCTACGTGCAGTGCAAGCGCTTCGGCCCGCTGGGCGCGGGGCTGCTGATCGTGCAAGGCACCAGCTTCAACTTCGTCGGCCCGCTGATCGCCGGCGGCTCGGTCATGGTCAAGCAGGGCACGCCGGTCGAAACCGTCATGGCCGCGATCTTCGGGGTCGTCATCGCCGGTTCCTTCGTCGAGATGGGCATCAGCCGCATCCTGCCTTTCGTCAAGCGCCTGATCACCCCGCTGGTCACCGGCATCGTCGTGCTGCTGATCGGCCTGACGCTGATCAAGGTCGGCCTCATCAGCATGGGCGGCGGCTACAGCGCCATGGCCAAAGGCACCTTCGCCAGCGCCGAGAACCTGACGCTGTCGGGCCTGGTGCTGGGCACCATCATCCTGCTGAACCGGGTGCCGGTGGTGTGGATCCGCAGCACCGCACTGGTGCTGGCGCTGGCCGTCGGCTACATCGCCGCCGCCTACATGGGCCGCCTGGACTTCACCGGCGCGCGCGAAGCCGCCCTGTTCCAGGTGCCCATGCCGCTGCACTTCGGCCTGGGCTTCTCGTGGTCGCTGTTCGTGCCGATGCTGATCATCTACCTGGTCACCTCGCTCGAAGCCATCGGCGACGTCACCGCCACCAGCAAGGTGTCCAAGCAGCCGGTCGAAGGCCCGCTGTGGATGCAGCGCATCAAGGGCGGCGTACTGGTCAACGGCGCCAACTCGCTGCTGGCCGGTGTCTTCAACACCTTCCCCAGCTCGGTCTTCGCCCAGAACAACGGCGTCATCCAGCTGACCGGCATCGCCAGCCGCCACGTCGGCGTGTGGATCGCCGGCATGCTGGTCCTGCTGGGCCTGTTCCCCGCCGTCGCCGGCGTGCTGCAGGCCGTGCCCGAACCCGTGCTGGGCGGCGCCGCCATGGTCATGTTCGGCGCCGTGGCCGCCTCGGGCATCAACATCCTGGCCGGCATCCACCTGGACCGCCGCGCCCTGCTGATCATCGCCGTGTCGCTGGCCCTGGGCCTGGGCGTGTCGCAAGTGCCCGAGATCCTGTCGCACCTGCCGCACGCCGTGAAAAACGTGCTGGAATCGGGTGTGGCCACCGGCGGCATCTGCGCGCTGGTGATGAACTGGTTCCTGCCGGAAAAGAAGTAAGCACGCGGGCCGGCGCGCCCCGCGCCGGCCCCTTGCCTGACAATTTTTCCCAGACCGCATATAATCGCGGTCTTCGCTTTACCCGCGACCGTCACCTGGACGGCTCCGCGACCAGCCTGCCCGGGTGGTGAAATTGGTAGACGCAGGGGACTCAAAATCCCCCGCCGCAAGGCGTGCCGGTTCGATTCCGGCCCCGGGCACCAGATTGAAAAAGCCGCGACTGCCATGCAGCGCGGCTTTTTGTTTGGGTCAGTGGCGCTATGCGTGCGCCGCGTCCTTGCCCTTGGAAACGGCCGTCAGCGATACTCCCAGCGCGTCCATCACCCGGCGCAACGTCAGGTAGCTCGGGTGGCTCCCGGCGCGAGCACGCGGTAAAGGTTCGCGCGCGCCAAACCGCTCTCCTTGGCAATGGCTCCGATACCCCGCGCTCGGGGTCATGAAGTTGGACGCTTGACCGCCGCCCCTCACGCCAGGCGCACTCTCAATGCCGCCCCCAGCGCCCCTCGTAGTACACCCACTGTCCATGCCGCTGGCGCCACTCCGGCCCGTGATACACATAGCCAGGCCGGGCCGGCATCCACACGCCACCAATCCAGGCGTGGTGGCCGCCGACCCATTCCCAATGCCCCGGCGCCCACACGTAGCCCACGCGTGGCGGGGGCAGCACTTCCACGCGCGGCGGCGGCGGCGCCACGTCGATACTGATGGCCACGCCGGCCCGCGCCACACCCGGGACGCTCAACGCCCCCAGGGACAGGGCCATCGCGGCGCCCGCGGCCATCGCGGCTTTGGCAAGATTCTTCATGATGCATTTCCCTCGCAGTCGCGCCCGCCGATGCGGACGCGGTAAGGCGAGTGTGCGCGGAGGAAATTATCGAAAGGGTTACGCGCCGGGGGCAGACGGTTTCAGTGGATTTCGCGCGGTGAGACGCGTCACAGGACCTGCGGCCCACCCATCTGGCCCCGGTAAATTCCGCCCAGTGGATTTAAGGGGAATTCCCCGATTCTCCGCCCCGGGTCCGGCCGATACCATTCGCCGAATTTCCGCCGGCCGGCGGACACGGATCAATAAGTTGCGCGCCCGCGCGGAGACACCATGAAAGCACTGACTACCGTCGCGGCAGGCGCCGCGCTCCTTCTCTCGTCGTGGGGCGCCAGCGCGGGCGTGACGTTCGAGAGCGTCAAGAACAAGGGCTTCGTGCAGTGCGGCGTGTCCACGGGCGTGGCCGGCTTCTCGGTCAACGACAGCAAGGGCGGCTGGATGGGCCTGGACGTGGACCTGTGCCGCGCGCTGGCCGTGACCATGTTCGGCGATGCGTCCAAGGCCAAGATCATGGCGGTCAGCGCGGTGCAGCGCTTCACCGCCCTGCAGTCCGGCGAAGTCGACGTCCTGCCGCGCAACACCACGCTGTCCCTGACGCGCGACACTACCCTGGGCCTGATCGGCGTGGGCGTGAACTACTACGACAGCCAGGGCATCATGGTGAACAAGTCGCTCAACGTGAAAAGCGCCAAGGAACTGGACGGCGCCACGGTCTGCGTGCAGCCCGGCACGACCACGGAATTGAACCTGTCCGACTGGTTCCGCTCGCAGAACATCGCCTTCAAGCCCGTGGTGGTCGAGCGCCTGGACGAGATCATCCGCGCCTTCGCGGTGGGCCGCTGCGATGCGTTCACCGGTGACAAATCGCAACTGGCCGCGGCCCGCACCAACCTGGAGAATCCCGAGAAGTACGACATCCTGCCGGAGAACTTCTCCAAGGAACCGCTCGGCCCCATGGTGCGCCAGGGCGACGAGCAGTGGTTCAACGTGGTGCGCTGGACCATGTTCGCGATGCTCGAGGCCGAGGAATACGGCGTCACCTCGAAGAACGTGGACGAGATGCTCAAGAGCACCAACCCCAACGTGCAGCGCCTGCTGGGCGTGACGCCGGGCATGGGCAAAAACCTGGGCGTGGATGACAAGTGGGCCTACAACGTCATCAAGCAGATCGGCAATTACGGCGAGAGCTTCGAGAAGAACCTCGGGGCCACCAGCCCGATGAAGCTGTCGCGGGGGTTGAATGCGTCGTATCGGAATGGCGGGTTGATGTATGGGTGGCCGGTGCGGTAAGACGGCCATCCGGCAGGACCAACGGGCGCGCGATGCGCCCGTTTTCTTGTGCGCCTTGCTGCCATCCATTCCAAGATGTAAGCGTGGTCCCGCCAGGCACCGGCCGCGTTCCCAACCCCGTTTATGATGGAGCGGTATCGAGTCCGCCCAAATGCGTTACTCTCCCCTCCCCGATCATTCCCCAGCAAGGAGCCACTACATGGCACAAGCCTCCGCCCGTCACATCCTGGTTTCGACCGAAGCCAAGGCCAACGAACTGAAGACCGCCATCGAGAACGGCGCCGACTTCGCGCAACTGGCCAAGGAAAACTCCAGCTGCCCGTCCAGCCGCGATGGCGGCAACCTGGGCACGTTCGGCCCGGGCCAGATGGTCAAGGAATTCGACACCGTGGTGTTCAGCGCCCCGGTTGGTGAAGTCCAGGGTCCGGTGAAGACCCAATTCGGCTATCACCTGGTCGAAGTCACCAGCCGCAAGGACTGATTCCGCCACGTCAAGTTGCGAGGCCGCCGCCGGGCATGTCCGGCGGCGGCTTTTTTATTGCCCGCGACCGACGCGGGGAGCGTCGGGCTGCACGCCGTCCCCCGGCCGCAATGCTTATCCCCAGCCCAGGCTGATGACGTCGTTCCAGTTGTTCTGGAACGTAGTCCCAATCGGACATGCCATGAGCCGGGAAGCAGCAGCAGCGGACCGTGCGTTGCGCCGCAGCACCGGATTTCCTATCAATTGATAATTTCTGTTCAGGTGACAGCCCAGCGGGGGTACGACAGAATGGCCTGCACCCGGAGGAGACAACCGGGGCCCCAAAAAACCGCGAGGTGCCAGGCCCATGAAGCCGTCCCGAAACAAAGTCATCATCACCTGCGCCATCACCGGCTCGGTCCACACGCCGTCGATGTCGCCCCACCTTCCCGTCACCCCGGACCAGATCGCCCAGGCGGCGATCGAAGCCGCCCAGGCGGGCGCGGCCATCGTGCATCTGCATGCGCGCCAGCCCGACACCGGGCAACCTACCCAGGACCCTGCGCTTTATGCCCAGTTCCTGCCGCGCATCAAGGAAGCGTCGGACGTGGTGATCAACATCACCACGGGCGGATCGCCGATCCTGCCGCTGGCGGACCGCATGGCGCCGGCGCTGCGCTTCAAGCCGGAGGTAGCCTCGCTGAACATGGGGTCGATGAATTTCGGGATGTACGAGCTGCTGGAGCGCTTCAAGGCGTTCGAGCACGCCTGGGAACGCCCCTACCTCGAAGGCAGCAACGACCTGATCTTCAAGAACACCTTCAAGGATATCGAGCGCATCCTGGCATCCTGCGGCGACAACGGCACGCGCTTCGAGATCGAATGCTATGACATCGGCCATCTCTACACCGCCGCGCATTTCGTGGATCGCAAGCTGCTCAAGCCGCCCTTCCTGATCCAGTCGGTCTTTGGCATTCGTGGCGGCATTGGCACGCACCCCGAAGACGTGATGATGATGAAGCGCACCGCCGACCGGCTGTTCGGCGCCGACTACACCTGGTCGGTGCTGGCCGCCGGGCGCAAGCAGACGCCGCTGGCAACGATGGCGGCGACGATGGGCGGCAACGTGCGCGTGGGCCTGGAGGATTCGCTGTGGGACGGGCCGGGCGAACTGGCGCGGTCCAACGCCGACCAGGTGCGGCGCATCCGCCGCATCCTGGAAGACCTGTCGCTGCAGGTCGCCACGCCCGACGAGGCGCGCGCGACCCTGCAACTGAAGGGCGGGCACGACGTCGCCTTCTGAGCGGCGGCGGGGCGTCCATATCAACAAGATCCGCGGGATCGAGGAGACACACATGAAAAAAGCACTGTGCGCGGCCGCGCTGGCCGCCGTGCTGGGATGGACGGGCGCGGCGCAGGCCGATGATGGCGTGATCCGCATCGGCTTCATCACCGATATGTCGGGTCTGTCGGCCGACGCCGACGGCCCGGGCGGCGCCGAGGCCATCAAGATGGCGGTGGCGGACCTGGGCGGCGTGGTGGCGGGCAAGAAGATCGAGGTTCTGGTGGCCGACCACCAGAACCGCGCCGACATCGCTTCGTCGCGGGCCCGCGAATGGCTCGACCAGAAAGGCGTGAACATGCTGATCGCCGGCGCGAATTCGGCGGCGGCGCTGGCCATGGCCAAGGTGGCCGAGGAAAAGAAGACGCCGTTCTTCGTGGTCAGCGCCGGCGCCTCGGAGCTGACCAATTCCCAATGCACCCCGTACACCGTGCACTATGCCTACGACACGGTGTCCCTGGCCCGGGGCACGGCCCGCGCCATGCTCAAGGAAGGCAACAAGGACTGGTTCTTCCTGACGGTGGACCACGCTTTCGGCCAGGCGCTGGAGCGCGACGCCTCGGCGGTGGTGCAGGCCGACGGCGGCCAGGTCAAGGGGCGCGTGCGCCACCCGCTGAACACCGCGGATTTCTCCTCGTTCATCCTGCAGGCGCAGGCCTCTGGCGCGTCGGTGCTCGGCCTGGCCAATTCGGCCAGCGACACGAGCAACGCGGTCAAGGCCGCGGCCGAATTCGGGTTGACGCCGAAGATGAAGATCGCCGGCCTGCTGGTGCTGATCACCGACATCCATGCGCTTGGCCTGCCGGCGGCGCAGGGCATGTACCTGACCACCGCCTGGTACTGGGACCAGGACGACGCCTCGCGGCAATGGGCCGCGCGCTTCGAGGAGAAGATGAAGAAGAAGCCGTCGATGCTGCAGGCGGGCGACTACTCGGCCGCCACGACCTACCTGAAGGCGGTGGCCGCCACCGGCAGCACCGACGGCGACACGGTGATGAAGTGGCTCAAGGCCAATCCGGTGAACGACTTCTTCGTCAAGGATGGCAGGATCCGCGCGGACGGCCTGATGGTGCACGACATGTTCCTGATGCAGGTGAAAACCCCGGCGGAATCGAAGGGGCCTTGGGACTACTACAAGCTGGTGGCGCGCGCGCCGGGCGACCAGATCTACACCTCGCCGGCGGAATCGACCTGCCGATTGATGAAGCCCTGATCCCGCGCCCCACTCCCGCAAGGAATCCGCATGACCACGAAGAACCCCATTCCCGGCGATATCGCCGCCTTGCCCGTCGACCTGACCGGCCAGCGCGTGATCGTGACGGCGGGCGCGGCCGGCATCGGCGCGGCCATCGCCGGCGCCTTCGCCGCGCGTGGCGCCCAGGTCCATATCTGCGATGTGGACGAGCGCGCGCTGGCGGCCTGCCCGCATCCCTGGTCGCGCGCCGACGTCAGCCAGCGCGACCAGATCGACCGCTACATGCAGGAAGCCTTGGCGCGGCTGGGCGGGCTGGACGTGCTGGTGAACAACGCCGGCATCGCCGGGCCGACCGCCGGTATCGCCGACATTGCGCCGCAGGAGCTGGACGCGACGCTGGACATCAACCTGGCATCGCAATTCCATACCGTGCGCCACGCGCTGCCGGCCTTGCGCCAGGCCGGCGGCGGCAGCATCATCAATATCAGCTCGGTGGCCGGCCGCATGGGCGTGCCGATGCGCACGCCCTACGCGGCCACGAAATGGGGCGTGGTGGGATTGACGCGATCGCTGGCAGTGGAACTGGGTGGCTACGGCATCCGGGTAAACGCGCTGCTGCCCGGACTGGTGGCGGGGCCGCGGATCGACCGGGTGATCGAGGCGCGCGCCCGCAACATGGGCGTGACGGTGGCCGAGGAAACCCGGCTGGAACTGGCCGGTGTCAGCCTGGGGCAGTTCGTGCGGGCGGCCGACATCGCCAACATGGCGCTGTTCCTGGCCAGCCCGTTCGGCGCGATGGTCAGCGGCCAGGCCATCAGCATCGATGGCGACCTGCAGTCGCTGCCCTGGCAGCCGCCGGCGGATTGACACGCGACCGCCGGCGACTCATGCGAGCAGCTGGATGGTCCGCGCATAGACGCCGTGCCGACGATCCTCGGCCGCGGCGCGCAACGCGTCCAGCAGGCGCTCCGCCAGATCCTGGCTGGCGGATTCCTTGCGCGTGATCAGCACGAAATCGAACCACTGGCGCGACGCCAGCGGCAGCGCCACCAGTTCGGGATAGGCCTGCACGATGTCGGCGGCCGACAAGGCGTTGACCATGCTGATGCCGCGCACCGCCCTGACGGTGCCCGGCAGCAGCGACATGTGGGCCTGCATGCCCGAACGCAGTTGCAGCGACTCGGCGATATCGCCTTGCGGCATGACGTAGTCGGACCACAGCGGCTGCACGTAGCTGTCGGGCCGGATGTCGCCGACCGCGACCGCCTCCTGGCGCGCCAGGGGATGGTCGCGATGGACGATGGCCATGACTTCCGTGCGCAGGAATGGCAGGAAGGCAAGGCGGGCGCTATCGCGCGACACGGCGCCAAGGCCGAAATCGGCGCGCATGGTCTCCACGGCGCTGATGACCTGCACCGAGGATTCCAGGTCGATCGAGAACGGCCGGGTGCCGTTGGCATCGAGGTAGCGCCGCACCGCATCGGGCGCGTACGCCAGCGCCAGCGCCGGCGATGCCGCGATCCGCAGGTTGCGGCCACCGAATTGCTCGATACTGTGCAATGCCTCGTCGATGCGGACCAGTTCGTCCAGGACGTGCTTGGCCTCGCTGTAGAGATACTGCCCGGCTTCGGTTGGGCGCAGAGTCTTGTGGGACCGGTCGAACAGTTGCACGCCGGTGGCCTGTTCCAGGCGCGAGATCGCGTGGCTGACGGCCGGCTGCGTCAGGTGCATGGCCTGCGCGGCCTGGCGGGTGGATCCGGTCATGACCACCGTGTAGAAAATGCGCAGGTCGTGGATATTGAAGTTGCGCTTCATGCGGCGTCGCGGCTCCCCCGATTGGATATGGCCGGCGCGGCCCTGCTCGCGCCGGTTCCTGATTCTAGGTCGAGTCGGCGCCAAATGCAGGCAGAGCGGATGGGAACCGCGTCCGACATGGGGACGCCCGCCCGCCGCTTCTCACACCTGGTCCTCCGAGTAGATCCCCGCCGAGATGGTGGCGCTGCCGACGAACAGCTCGCCGTACAGCACCGGCACCGGATTGCCCTGCGCGGTGGTGTTGACCGGACCATTGAAGTTGTAGGACGCGCCATTGTTCGGGCCGTCCTTGACGCTCAGGGCGCGCTGCTGCGGCGTCAGCAGCTGGACCACGCCGCCCAGGGTCATGGCCACCCCCATGGTCATCAGCGACGTGCTGGCGCCCGCCCAAAGCGCCACGTTGACGCCGGGGATGAAGGACGCCACGATCATCGCCACGCCCACCACCACCTGCATCAGGCCGCCCCGCTTGGCGCCGGTGGGCATGGGCGCGATGCGGATGTCCTCGTTGCCGGCGGGACGGCCGAGCTCCGCTTCGGCCAGGTTGCGGCGGCCGATGAAGCAGGCGTAGCGCACGCCCCGGGATTCGCTGTCGAGCAGGCGGGTTTCAAAGCCGGGCAGCAGCGCGCACAGGGCGCGCACCGCTTCCGCGGTGCTGGAGACGGCCAGCCGATGCAGCCGGCCGAATTCCGCGCCCAGCCTGCCGTAGAGGCGGATGGTTGTCAGGGATTGGGTCATGTCGGATTCCTCGCGAGGTCCGCGCCGCCCCCGGCATCGACGCTGGCGGGTTTCGGGTAGCGTTGCTTGACGCCCTGGCATTGCGCCACCCATTGCGCCACCGGCTCGGGCAAGGCCTGCCCCGAGGATTGCAGGTGCGCGGCGAACTTCATGATCGCGTCGAGCTGGTCGCCAATGGCGGGATAGGCGCGCGCGCGCAGCGGCGCGTAGGGTTCATAGTGGCGGATTTTCAAGGTCGAACTCCATGTCCAGATAGGGCCAGGCCCGCACTACGATGCGGTACTTTCCGGGTTGATCGAATTCCAGCTCGATATTGGCTTCGTCGCAGGGGTATTCCTTGCGATTGATGGCGATCAGGCTGGGGACCGGAAGACCAGAGAGCCACGCCCCCCGCAGGACTGCCTCGCCGCGTGGACGGGGCGTGACCTGGCCATCGCGCACATAATGGCTTTGGCCATCGACGGCGCCATCGACGTATCCCGATGCGCCATTCGCGGCGACCATCTCCGCCAGCTGATCGACCTGCTGCAAAGACAGCACGCTGAATACACGCCCATCGACGTCATAAAGAGAGTAGACATTCATCGCAATAGTCCCATGAGAGCTATGTTGCCCGACGCGTTCCCATAGCCGTCGATCGGCCGCGGGAAAGTGATCGTCAAGCTATACGTTCCTGGCGACAGGAAGTCGCTGAGCCAGATCTGGCCGGTACCGCTGAAACCGAAGTTGGATGTCATCGTTCCCACCACGTTGGACGTTCCCGCCCAGTTCCCATCTCCCGTACCAAAGACATGGTTTTGGAGCATCATCAGGCGGGCAGCCACATTCAGATAGATGGACACCGTGGCCGTGTTGGTTCCGGAATAGCGTCCCCACTGTAGATTGAAGGTGGCCGAGTTGTTGATGACAACCGCACCGCTGGCGATTCGCAAGGTGTCTACCTGTGCCACGCCAATATGAGCAGTCTTGATGTAAGCGGAGTCGAAGTTCGCCAGTTTCGCGAACAGCGAGGCGCTTTCGATGCGGTCCGCGTTCATGAATCCGGCATTGATCTTGCCCGCATCCAGGCTGCGGATCATCGCGTTGGTGATGCGCCCGGTGCCGATCACCGCGTCATTGATGAAGGTCTGCCCGTTCTCGATGACGAACGGCGTGGTGGTCGCGCCGTTGGCCAGGTTCAGCAGGGCCAGCCGGTCCGCCAGGAAGTACACCGAGGTCTGCACCTGGCCGTCGGGCTGGGTGTAGGCGCCCAGCGACATGCCGGCGGCGTAGACCTTGTTGTCCTGCGTGACCTGGGCTTTTACGCTCCAGGTGGCCTTGAGCTTGCCGTCCAGCCCGACCAGCGCCGTGCGCGCCTGCTCGACACCCGCGGCGGCGCCGTTGGCGGTCGCCAGCACGGTGTCGACGCGCGAGGACAACGCCCCGTCCGCGTCGGCCCGCTTGGTCTCCTCGGCGGTGATGGCCGCGCGCGTTTCGTCCAGGCCGGTCGTCAGGCCGTCGATGGTGCCGACGAGATCCTTGGCCAGTTCGTCGCGGCTGATCTTGCCGTTCAGGTACTCCAGGATCTCGCTGGCTTCCCAGCTGGATTCGCCCATCACGCCCTGGTCGGCCGGATACCAGGCGCCGATCTCGCCGTTCAGCGCGACGATGCGCCCCCAGAAGTAGAAGCGCTTGCCGGCCGACAGGCCCATCAGCGTATGCGCGCTTTGCGGGAAGGCGAAGTCGCCCAGCTTGATGGCGCTGGCGCGGTCGTTGGAGGCGCTGTACCAGATCTCGGTGCGCTGCGCGGTGAAGCGGCCTTCCGGGAAGGCCCAGCGCAGCTCGATGCCGAACACCAGGGATTTGGCGGCCAGCAGGGCCAGCGCGGGCGGCGGCGCGATATCGCCCTCCAGCGTCGTTTCGGTCGAATTGACCCACACCGACGAGATGTCCGACACGTTGATGGCACGCACCCGCGCCACGTAGGCGCCGGCCCGGATATCCGGCAGCTCCAGCGTCAATGCGCCCGTGCGGCCCGCCTCGACCCAGTCGGAATTGTCGCGCCGCCATTGCACCTGGTAGGCCACGGCCGAGGGCGCGGCGTCCCAGCTGATGACGCCCACGTGGCGCGCGATGCCCTGGTCGATCACCGAGCGCGACGCCAGGCGGATGTCGCCCGGCGCCGGTTGCACCGAGGGCGGCACCACCGTGATCGGCTTGGGATCCAGCCGGGTGCCGAAGTCCACGTTGTCGAACTTGCCGGGCTCATGCTGGACCGCCGATATCTCGGCCACCAGCCCTTCCTTGCGCTTGACGCTCAGCACGCGGAAGGTCTGCGCCGACAGGGCTTCGGATTCGAGGGTCCAGACGCATTCGGCCTCCGGGGCCTGCGAGAACGGCGTGGTCACCGTGATGTGGAGCACGGTGCCGGGCAGGCCGACCAGGTCGGCCGTCAGCTCGGTGGAATCCACCGTGAAGGCGACGTTGTCCACCGTCAGGCCGGTGCCCACCGCGGCCGCCACCACGCGCGTTTCCGACAGGCCATTGGGCAGGTTGACGGTCAGGCGGTCGCCCGGGCGCACCCCCAGCTCCGCGTCCACCGTGACCTTGCTGACGGTGCCTTCGCGGATGCGGCCGCCGATGCGCCGTCCCGCCAGATGCTGATCCGCCACGCGGATGACACTGCCGGGACGCACGCGGCAGGCGTCCAGGCCCACCGAGAACGTGACCGAACGCGTTTCCAGGTTGGACGTCAGCAGCATCCACTTGCCGATCCGGTGCGCCTGGCCCCGCGAGGTGCAGCCAAAGCCGGTCACCTCGACCTGCTGGATGCCGTAGCGCGCGATGCCTTCACGGTTTTCGACGTACTCGACCTTCTGGCGGCCCATCTCGGACATATCGCTCCAGGAGACCAATGCCACGGTGTAGCGCGTGGTCAACGCCGAGCCGGCGTAGCTGAACCTGCCATCGACCACGTTGGCCGACGAGAAGGTGTAGACCGGATCGCCCGGCATGTCGGCGGACGCGAACACGGCGGCATTGGCCCAATAGGCCATGCCGCGGAAGATGGAAGCGAAGTCCTGCACCACGCGATAGGCATCGGCCGCCTGCTGCAGGTAGACGTTGCAGGTGAAGCGCGGTTCCTTGCCGCCGAAACCATCGTCGACCATCTCGTCGCAATAGCGGCCGATCTGGTACAGGCCCCACTTGTCCAGCCAGCCCGCCGGCACGCGGGTTCCCAGGCCATAGCGGTCGTTGCTGACCAGGTCGTAGAAGATCCAGGCGGGGTTGTTGGTCCAGGCCAGCTTGAAGGTGCCGTCCCATACGCCGTCGTAGCTGCGCAGATCCGGGTGATAGTTGGACGGCACGCGGATGATGCGGCCGCGCACGTGGTAAGCCCGGGTGGGAATGCTCTGGAACTGCGACGCGTCGATCTTGATGCCCACCAGCGCGGACATCGGATAGCGCAGCTTGGCATCGATGATCTCGGTGACCGTATCCACCACGGTGCGGTCGGAGATGGTATTGCTGTTGGCATTGGGCGTGATCCGGCGCACGCGCAGGGTCCAGCCCTGCCGCGCGCGCGGCAGATCAATGCGATGCGAGCGGGTGTAGCGCTGCGTGGTCTTGCCGTCGAAGGCGGTCGACAGCACCACCTGGTAGCCGGCGCCATCGGTGTTCAGCTCGATCACGTACTCGACGCGGTAGCCGTTGATGTCTCCATTCTTGGTGTCGGCGCGGCTCAGTCCTTCCACGGCCAGCGTCACGCGCACCGCCGACGCCTGCAGATTGGTGAACAGGCGCGTCCACGGCTGGCTCGACTTGAGCTCGGCATTGATGCCGATGGTGCTTTCCGAGGCGGGAAAACCGGGCAGCGGATCCTGCAACTGCGTGCCGGTGCGAAAGTCGATCGACGCGCCGCTGAAGTTCAACGAGCCGTCCTCGTTGGCCACGGGCGTGCCGTTCAGGTAGACGTCGCGCAGCGCGTTGTCCATGCCGTGCACCGGGCCGTAGATCTCGCCTTCGCCCAGCAGGTCGATGACGCGCGCATAGGCGGTGCTGTGCAGGCTGTCGGGAAATTCCACGGGCGTGCGTCCCCCGCCGCCGCCCTTGCCCTTGTGGCCAACCAGCGCCGGATTCCCGGCGTGGCGCCCGCCCCCCAAAGCAAAGGCGCCCGCGGGCGCCTTGTTCCTGTTGCGATGTCGTTGTTTCATACGTGGTCTTCCGAATAGATGCCTGCGGAGATCGTGGCGCTGCCGACGAACATTTCCCCATACAGCAAAGGCACGGGGTTTCCCTGCGCAGTGGTGTTCACGGGTCCGTTGAAGTTATAGGACGCGCCGTTGTCGGGCCGGTCCTTGGCGCTGAGCAGCCGCTGCTGGGGCGACAGCATCTGGGCCACGCCGCTCAGCATCATGGACAATCCCATGGTGGCCGTGGCCTGCACCATCCCCCCTGCCTGGAACGCGGCCGCCACGCCACCGCTGTAGATCGCCGCGGCGGCGATCAGCACCGCGCCCAGCATGGTCTGGAACAGCCCGCCGTTCTTGGCGCCCGCCAGCATCGGCGCGATGCGGATGACATCCGCGCCCACCGGGTGCCGCAACTCGTCTTGCGACAGATTGCGGCGACCGGCGAAGCAGGCGAAGCGCACCCCGCGTCGTTCACTGGCCAGCAAGGCCGGCTCGAAGCCGGGCAACAGGGCGCACAACGCCCGCACCGCCTCGGCCGGGCTGGCCACGGCCAGGCGGTGTTCGCGGCCAAAACGCTTGCCCAGCCAGCCATACAGGCGGACCAGGCGTACCTTGTCGTTCATGTCCTTTCTCCATAACGCAGCACCAGGCGGGTGGCTTCGCGCCAGAAACCGCCGTACACGACCCGTTCGGAGTCACGTCCATACAGGTGATGCAACATTGCGTCGGGCAGCGGGAACAGGTCCGGCGCCTCGCGCAGCGGCTCCGGGCCGATGAAGACGCCGGCGTGGTTGGCGCGGTCCGACCGCACCTGCATCACCACAACGTCGCCGGGCGCCATGGTTTCGTGCGGCGCCAGCGGCCGGAATCCCGCCTCGGCGTAGTGATCCATGTACAGATCGCCCGCATGGCCCGGCTGCCACCAGCCGTCTTCGCGGGCGAAATCCGGCAGCCGGATCCCGCGTTCGCGCGCATACCAGTCGCGCACCAGCGAATAGCAATCGAGCACGCCATGCGCGAACTGGCGGCCCAGCAGCGGCGCCTGGAAGCCTTCGGGCGTGAAGCCGCGGATCTCTCCCGCCTTGACCTTTCCATCCAGGTCCTTCTCCACCGCCACGATGTACCAGGGCAGGCCGGACGCCTCGCAGGCCACCCGGTCGGCCTCGCTGGGCACGGCGGGCGCGTCCGGATGCGAATGCACCACCGCCACGATCCGGCCGCTTTCCTCGGCCGCCGCGTAGTCCTGCGCCGACATGACGAAGTGCTCTTCGCTGGCGGCCGTATTGCGGCACGGCACATACCATTCACGGCGGCCGGCCTTGAGCACCAGGCCGCAGCATTCCTGCGGATACGTCGCCACGCCATGGTCGCGGATGGCTTGCATCGTGCGCTTGAGCATGCCTACCCCCTTACCAGGTCGGCGGACGGGAAGCCGCCGAAGTTGATGACTTCGTACTCGCCGAAGCGCTTCTTGCAGTCGGACATCAACCCCGAGCAGCGGTCCAGCGTGGGATCGGTGACCGGCTTGCCGTCCAGGTCGAACATGCGGCTGCCGGTATAGCCGCAATAGGGGCCGCGATAGCCGCCCTTGCGCAGCCACGAACACACGCCGGCGATGATCGGGCGGTCGGGCAGCTTCTGGCCGTTGAAGTCCAGGGCGCTGGAGAGCGAGAACTCCACCACCTGCGCGGTCTCCACGGTCTTCTGCTGCACGATCCAGACTTCGGGCGGCAGTTCTTCCTGCGGATCGGCAGTGGGGTTGCCTTCGGCAAAGTTCACCGCGTCCAGGTATTTGCCCAGCGTGCGGCGCACGACCACGCGCGCGCCCACCAGGTCATCCAGGTGGATGCAGAGGGCGGAGATGACGCCGGGCAGAGGGTCGCCTTTTTCGTCCTGGCCGATGTTGCCCACCCGCAACGTGGGCGAAGGCTGCTGGCCCTCGCCCACCTGCTCGAAGCCCTCGGCCTGGATCGACCACGGATCGTATTGCTTGCCCTGCCAGTGGATGGCCCCGACCTGCATGTAGCCATGGAAGCGCTGTACGGCGCCGCCGATCTCGCTGGCATCCAGCTCGAACAACTCGACCAGCGCGCCGGGCTCCAGTTTCTGTATATCTGCGGTTATCGGCATTCCTATGCCTCCATTTTCGTGAGCGCTTTCACACGTTCTTCGAGCGCATTGATCCGCATGTCGGCATGCTGAAGCGCGGCAATCAGGTCCGGGACGATCTTGGAGTAATCCACCTGCTGGTAGGCGGGAACGGACTCCTCCATGCCCGGCATCTTGATCATTTCGTCCTTGATGCCGGTCACCGCATGAGGAATGAGCGCCTGCAATTCGTGGGCGATCGCGCCGCGGTACCGGATGCCGGCATCGGCCATGCTGTAATCGACGACCCGCACGCCCATGACGCGGCTGTAGCTTTCGGCGATCGGCGTTGCGGCGACATCATGTTTGAGTCGATAGTCGGACGCCGTGTTGTATTGCGTGATCGAGTCGGTGACCTGAATCGACCCCACAAGGCTATTGGCGCTGTTCATGAAGCCCACCGCCACCGTGGTGCCCGCGTTGCGGGGCTTGAATATCAAGCCGTACTCATAATTGGCGCCCAGGTAATTGATCGTCGCGATGTGGGTATACGGCGGCGGCGTCAGCAGATCCGGGCCGAAGACCCAGCGCGACCCGATGATGCGGCCGCGTTCGATATCATCGGTAATGAATCTGACGGGCATGGGACCTCCCCACCCGTTTTTCGTCGTCCCCAACGTGGCCACCCCGGTGCCGCAGGCCATGATCATGGTGGGGGAATTGGGATCGGCGTACGGCGTGGCCCGGAAGATCGCGCCCTTGCCATTGTTGCCGGCCACGGTGAAATAGCAGTTCTCGTCTATCAACGAACGGATCAACGGCCCATTGGCATAGTCCTGCGTGCTGCGGTCCTGCCATATATGAGCGACAGGCGGAGAGAACCGTACATAGCCGCCTTGCGCCTGCGACCAGCGACGCCATCCGGAGCCTTCAAACCAGACGTCGCCACAATCCTCGGTCGCGAGATCGGCGGCATCCGAAATGGCTCCGACGTATCGCCATCGCGTCCATCCCCCCGTAGCGGTTCCGTCGCCCGCGGGGACGAACTGCCTGGAGAATTCCGGTCCGCTCGCGTCTGCTTTCAGGGCGCCGTAGCGCAGACGTTGCATCACCACGCCGGACAGATCGAGGACACTCACCTCGCCACATTGGCGCAGGGCCTGCAACTTGGGATAGTTGGCGCCATTCTCGAGCGTGTAGGCAGTGCGCCACAGGAAAGCGCCAGAGGACTTCATCGAATTGAAATCCACACCGGTTCCCGTGATGTCCTGCACCGTTCCCGCCTCGCGCCAAGGAGTCCAGGCGTTTTGCGACAGAAGGGTACGAAAATACAACCGGGGTGAAGCTTCGCGCGAACTGAGCGTCTGGACCGCCGCGTCGCCCGCCGCTTCGACCAGCAGGAAGGCGGGAGCATTCAATCCGGCAGGAAGATTCGACACGCCCGCGGACGAGGACAGGAAAACCTCCACTGGCTGCTTGTACTCGTTCAAATCGACGTTGCCTTGGACGACCACACACTTGCGCTTGGGACGGTACTCATCCGGCACGGCACCATCGGCGCCGAGGGGCGCCACCCCTTCCGGTTTGCCTTTGTCGCTGCGAGGAAGCGCGGCGTCCGCCGTACCCTGCGCCCGATCCGCCGCATCGGCGGCGGCCTGCGCGGACCGCTGCGCTTGCGATGCCGCGGCGCCCGCGGAATCTGCGCTGGCCTGGGCATGCAGGGCCTTGGCGTCCGCTTCATCGGCGGCCTGTCGCGCTTGCCTGGCAGCCGCATCGGCCGTGTCCCCGGTTCGCTGGGCCGCCACAGCCTTGCCATCAGCGACATCAGCGGCCTTGCCAGCGTCCGCGGCTTTCAATTCGGCGATCGCGGCCGCCGTTGCATTGGCGACCGTACGCCGGTCCAGTTCAGCGATGTTCGCGTTGACCTTATCGAATGCGGATCGCAGTTGATCGCCGGTTTGGTCGTTGGGCGCCGCGCCAATGTTGATCTGCTTTATTGCCGTCATGGTTTGAACACCTGATCCATCGTGAACGACAAGGCGAACATGTCGCCCTCCATGGCGCGCAAGCGCACTTCGCGCGCCTTGTAGTACCCCTGCTCCCCCATCGGCGGTGTCCAGAAGAAAGCGCGGTAGCCCGCATGGCGCTTTACGAATTCGAGAATGGGCCGGACATACGCCTCCCTGCCGACGAACTCCAGCGGCCAGGATTGCGTCGCCGCATGAATGCCATCGGCCGCTTCCTGCTCGTAGCCGTCGCCGAACTGCACGCGCAGGGTCCGGTCCTTGAGCGTGCCGACGGGATTAGGCCGAGGCGACCAGTTGAAGACTTCGATTGCCATGCTCATGCCCCCGCTAAACGGTTGTTGTTGGCTTGCCACGCCAGGCCACCCTGGCGATACGATTGCGACATGCGGCGATCGACCAGCTGCGTGACGTATTCGCCGATCTGCTGGCCGAACTGCTGCCAACCGCCCTGGCCGGATTCGCTGGAGGCACTGACGTTGCCGTCCTGCACGTAGACGTTGACGGCAACGCCGCCCGCGACGGGGTTGGTATCGCCGCCAACGCTCGGGAAGGCCGCGCGAATGCCGAGCGAACCGTCGGCGCCGCGATGCAGCGGCATGATGGCCTCGGGGCCGGCTTCGCCCATGACGCCCATGGGGAAGGCGACGGGACTCGTGACCATGCCGTTGGTGAAGGCGTTGCCCTTGGCGCTGGGGAAGAATGACAGCGCCGTTCCGCCGGAGACGAAGCTGCTGCCAACGGAAATCCCCCCGCCGCCGCTGAAGAGGTCTGAGAGGAACGATCCGGCTTTCCCGATCCATCCCCCCACGCCGCCCTTGCCCTCCATGAAGCTATTGCCCAGCAGGGTTTCCATCAATTTGGCGGACGCCGCCGAGGTCACCATCTTTGCCACGTTGTTCAGGAACGACAGGCCCAGCTTGTCGAACTTGTCCGCAACAAAGTCGTACATCTTCGTGCCCAGGATGTCCTGGATCTTGCTTGCGCCGTTGCGCGCCGATTCGAGCAGCTTGTCGTTCACGTCCAGCATGAAATCGCCGTCCCGCTTCACCAGACCGAGACCGCGTCTTTCCTTGTCGTACTTGTCCTGGCTCAGCGTGCCGTCGTTCAATGCCTGATCGAGCGCCTCCTGCTTCTGACGCTTTTCTTCGTTGGCGGCCGCGTCGGGATTCGCCAGGCTCTGGATATACGCGCTCATCTTCATCTGCGCGCGCAACTTGTCCAACCGCGACGCGCCAGCCAACAGGCTGACCTTGTCGTCATCGCTCTCGCCCGAGAATCTGCCGATCTCGGTTTCCACCCGCATTCGTCCGACTTCCGAGTCCACGCCCAGCAGCGCGCCGGTCTTGCGCATGTCCGCCAGCGTCTGCTCGACGGCTTCCGACCGGATAGCGCGGGCGTTGCGATCCAGCGCCTGCGTCGCCTTGGCCTTTTCAGCCGTTCCCAACTTGGTGACGGCGGTGTTCTTGGCGCCTGCCGTCGCGGTCTTCGCGAGTTCGCTGCCGCGCGCCTTCAGCGCCGTGCAATTCCGGTTGAGTTCGGTGGTCTGCTGCTTCAACGCCGCGGTTTCCGCGGCGATCTGCGCCGCGGTCTGTATGGTTGTCATGGTCCTTTACCTCTCATAGATCCGCCTCCGGCCCGCTTGCGCGGACCGGACACGTCGTCAAGACCCCTTCCCGGCCTTCGACAGCAGGAACGCCTTCAACGCGTCCGCCCCCGCCTCGGCGGGAGGTTCCTCGTCGTGCGCGCCCCAACGCACCAGCATGTCCGTGGCGCGCACCTTGGCGCCGGCGGCCTGCGCCACCGTGGCGGCGAGGCTGGCGGCAAGCAGGTCGGCCCGCTCGTCTCCCAGGGGAGAGGTGCGGTCCAGTTCGCGCCACAAGGACAATTCATGGGTGTCGATGCTGTCCATCAACTCGCCCAGCGTGCGTCCCAGCCGAAGGGCCAGGACCATCAGGAAACGGAGGTCTGGCGTTTCCTGGAGGGCTTTTTTGCGCGCTCCTGCGCACCCTCCCCGAGGTTGCCCAGCTCGATTGCCCTGGCCACCAGCGTGGCGTGGGCCGGCCCATAGGCCGCCGCCACCATGTCGACGTCGTCATCGCTGAAGACGCGCCGCGGGCCATGCTCGGTCTGCTCGAAGAGCGTGCGCACCAGCAGGCTGGCCGAGGCGCGGGTGTAGTCCACGCCCGGCGCGTCCAGCTTGGCGCGCACGGTCTCGTTGTCCTCGCCCGGCACCACGCCCGCGGCTGCCCAGATGGCGCGGATGTGAAACAGGTGGTCGCCGGCGCTGGGCGCGCGCACGATGACGCGCGCGTCCTGCCATTGCGGCACGGTGAGGGTTTCATGCGCGAAGCCGGCCAGCGGATCGGCCGCCAGGCCGCGCACGCCCGCCGCGCGAGCCGGGGAATTGATCGACGTGTCCGTCATGGCGCTCAGCCCCCGTTGGCGGGTGCGTCGGTCATCTTGACGGCGCCGGTCACGCGCACGTTGAACGTGGCGGACACGACGTTGTCCAGCTGGCCTTGCCACTGGTATTGCGTCACCAGGCCGAGGAACTCGAACTTGGCGCCGTCGGCGAAGGTCACACGGAAGGCGCGGGTCTTCTTGTCGCTGCGCGCGGCCACCAGCGCTTTCTGCGCCGGGTCGCCGGCCTTCCAGTTGCCGGCCATGCTGAAGGTGCCGCTGTCGTCCAGGCCCAGGGCGTATTCCTTGGCGGTCGACTTGAGCACGGTGACGTCGATCTCGGTGGTCTGGCCGCCCTGGAAGTTCGGGTCCTTGATGGTGATGGCCAGATCGGCATAAGCCAGGCCAGCCGCGCCCAGGTCCTCGGTGGCCGTGGTCGACACTTCCAGTTGCGTGCCCTGGGTTTGAACGAATTGCGAAACGGTAGTACCTGCCATTGCAGACTCCAAAAAAAAAGCCCGCCAATGGCGGGCAATTGCGGACGCCCGACAAACCGGGGCGGCCACGAAAAAGCCCCGCGGCGAATGCCGCGGGGCTGGATCGGTCTGTCGGGAACGGCATGGCGAACCACGCGGCATGCGTGTTGCGCGATGCCCGTTCCGACGGCTCTCATAAAAAAACCCGCTGGTGCCTTTGGGCGTTCAGCGGGTCTGCGTGGTTCGGGCGCAACTTGCCCCGACGAATCAATTATGCGGAAGCACCGCGCGCGCCGCAAGGTTTGGCGCGATCCGCGTGTCGCACCTGCGGCGCCGTCACCAGCGCGCGGCGGCGCAGCGCGGGCAGCAATGCGGCCTTGGCCTCCTGGTAGGCGGCGTGCTGCTGCTCGGGCGTCAACCGCGGGTTGCTGAAGACGCGCGCGCCGGCCGCCTTGTTGCCGGCATGCACGCCGATCGCCGAGCGCTGCTGCCACGGCAGCTCGTCAATACACAATTCTGTCTGCTCGCCGCGCGTGGCGGCCAGGCGCGCGTCGACATCCTCGTCGTCATAGGCTTCGTCGGACGTCATGCCGCGCGCGAACGCCGCCACCCTGCCCACGCCCAGGTGCGGCCGATAGCCGCGGCTCCAGTGATACCACTCCATGATCAGCGCTTCGACCTGATCCGATTCCTCTCGTGTCATGTTCTGCCCCTTCTGGTGCTGGCCGCGCGCGCCCTCCTGGCGGCTGGCGGCCGCCGCTGCCGGCCGCGCGGAAAGCGAGCGCGCGATGGCCGCGCCCGCCTGCGATGCCGCGGCGATCCAGTCTTGCGGCGCCCGCAGCGCCATGTTTCCTGCCTGATTCATTTGCCGCTCCTTGGCGTTGGGTTCGATGGTGGCGCCCGTCGTCAACACGAGGGGCCGGATGGGTGCCGTGGCGGCACCGCGACGTTGGACGGGCGATGCCGCCGTCCGGATGGGTTGCCGGGAGAAGCGATTAAGTAGCGATACGCTACCCACGCTTCCGTCTGATAACAACACACGTTTCAGGTGATCCATGAGTAGAATTCTACAAATGTATAATCGTCATTTCAACACTTGTTGTTGCACAATTTTCCACAACTGTTTAGCGTCCCATCATGGCTCTCGGAAAACAAATCAGGCACTATCGCGCCGCGCTCGGCCTCACCCTCGAACAACTCGAAGCGCGCACCGGTGTGGGCGTGGGCACCATCGCCGCCCTTGAAGGGCGCGACAGCGAACGCTCCAAGTACGCCTCGCGCCTGGCGGCGGGGCTGGGGCTGACGCTGGAACAACTGCTGGACGAATCCGCGCAATATCCACCGGACGTCGTGCTGGCCGATACCGGCGGGGCGTCGCGCGCGGACGACGGCGCGGCTGGCGACCTGCGCATTCCGCGCTTCGACACGGGCGGCGCCATGGGCGCGGGGGTGGAACTGCGCGACCAGCCTGGTGTGATCCAGAGCCTGCGCGTCAGCCAGGAATGGCTGCACAAGAACCTGCGGCACTACACCGCGGCCGCCAACCTGTGCGTGGTGACCGGTTTTGGCGACAGCATGCGGCCCATGTACAACCCCGGCGATCCCCTGCTGGTGGACCTGGGCGTGGTCAAGGCCGACGTGGATGGCGTGTTCTTCTTTCGCGTCGGCAACGAAGGCTTCATCAAGCGCCTGCAACGCATTCCCAGCGCCCGCGGCCTGCTGATCCGGGCGAAATCCGAGAACACGAAATACGATGCCTGGGACATCACCGAAGACATGGACCTGCAGATTTTCGGGCGCGTGCTGAAGGTCTGGCGCAGCGAGGATCTGTGACGCGCCGCCCGCACGTGCGGCCCGCGAGCCGCGCAGCGGCGCGGCCTATGCCCTATGAACCGGCGCGCTGCACCTGCGGCGTTTGCCAGCTGCCGTCCAGCAAACCTGGCTTGGGCCAGTAGTAGCGCAAGGCCAGCATGAAGGGGCCGGCCGGCGCCGGCAACCAGTTGGCCTGGCCGCCCTTGGCCGGCGCCTGATGCTGGATGCGCAGCGTCAGTCCGCCATCGCGATCGCGCTTGAGCGCGGGCAACATCGTCGAATCGATCACGTAGCGCTGGATGGGGTTGGCCACGACCGATTGCCCCGGCAGCCGGTAGAGCGTGACCGACCAGAAGGCGTTGACCGGCGGCAGGGCGCGCGGCGCGAACCGCAGCGTGTAGGCCTGGGCGCCATCCAGCGGCAGGCCCGCCATGTCGGTGGCCAGCACCGTCGACAGCGATTCTTCGCGGCTGTCGGTGCCCAGGCCGACCTGGGCGCCCGTGGCGCGCGCCAGGTAGTCATTGCGCAATGTCCGGCGATCGCCGAACAAGGTATCGGTCCGGCCGGCCAGCGCCACGCGATGCTTGTCGATGTCGTTCTGGCCGTCATGCATGCCCTCCTGCATGACCAGCCGCAGGCGCGGCGGCATAGCGTCGGTCACCGCTTGCGCGTCCGGGCGGATGCGCAGGCTGTCCAGGCGCTTGCGCAAGGTCTTTTCGCTGTGCGCCACCGGCGCGAATTGCAGCAGGAAGCCCAGCTGGTTGTAGAACTCGAGCGAACTGCGCATCTGCGTGGGCGGCTCGGGCTTGATCCACTGCACCGCCGCGGGCGCCGGTGGCGCGGCCTTCTTCAGGTACGCGGACAGCGGCTGGATCCGGTAGCCGGCCTGAATGCGCTTGACGTTGGCGATGTCCGACTGCGCGAATCGCTGGGTCCGGCCGCTGACGCTGACCAGGTCGGTCTCGGCCCGGATCACCTGGGTGAATCCCTTCGGCGGGGCGCCCTTCCAGCGCGGGCCGGCCACCAGGAACCGACCGCCGCCGTTGCCGGTGGCACGACTGCCGATGTAGGCAAAGTTGTAGCCATACAGGTCCGTCAGCTGCAACGCGAAATAGCGCCTGGACTCCATCGGCGGCACGCTGATGACGACCGGTTCGGCCCGCAGGTCGAGCACGGCCGAGGACGCGGGCGCATCGACATTGGGCGCGGCGGTCGCGTTGTCGTCGGGCGTGACGGCCGGCGCGGCGTGGCTGAAGGTATTGAACGGGCCTTTGTATTGCGCGCCGCCCTGGTCGATGTTGGTGGAATAGATGGCCTGGTAGCGGGCCACCATGGGGTAGCCATACAGGTAGGCTTCCTTGGCGATGCGACGCGCTTCGGGCGCCGACACGCCATCGATGCCGACGAATTGCGATCCCGTGGCCGCATCCGGCGAGGTGAAGCTGCAGCCGCTCACGCTGGCGGCCAGCGCCAATGCGGCAAGGCCACGGACATAAGGGGAAGATCCGGCGCCGGCGGGGCGTATGCGCATTCCATGCTCCAACAGGGGGAGGCGTTGGCAACGCCCGAATGGCGGCAGCGTCGCGGACAGGACAAACAGGCGCTGAAATTCTGGCACATTTCGCAACCGTAGTGAAACCGCGGGACGATGACAGCGTCGCCCCCAGGGCCGCGCCACGGTCCGGCCCGCGCTGGCGAGCGGGCGCACTGTGAGTAAGTCAGTCCTGCGAATGCGGGACGTCCAGCCGGCAAGCGGGGATCGCCGCGATCGCGCTTTCACTGGCGGCGGCGTCGGTCGTCAGGTGCTGGATCAGGTCCAGCGTGGTCGAGCGGCGGGTCAGCATCAGGCAGGTGACCTGCGCGTCCGTCACGCGCGTGGCATGCCAACAGCCGGGCCGCATGCAGACGCCCTGCCCCGGCTCCACGCGAAACGCCGCCAGCGTGGCCAGGTCCGGCGTGCCGTCGGCCGCGCTGCGCGCCACCACCTGGATGATGGCGCCGGTCAGGGGCACGATGGCCTGCTGCGTCAGCAGGTGTTTTTCGAGGCTGGCCACGTCGGCCGAAGCGCTGCGGTAGTTCACCCACAACACTTGCGCATCGCCACCAGCGCCCGTGTTGAACACATGTTCCTGCCAGAAGTCGGTGGCGTCGTTGCTGAACAGCGGAACGCCGTTGCCCAGGGGCATGGGCTTGCCCAGCATCCAGCCGTAGGCGCTGAAGGCATCGGCGGTCAGATCGTGCACGGGCACTGCTGCGGCGCGGGTCATGTCGGGTCCTTGCTGGAGCGGGAGGAAGCGGCGCGTCGGGGGAATTCTGCGTCGTAGTCGAAGTCGCCGCGCGCGATGGCGGCGAGGATGGCGTTGCGCCGCTCGGCGGCGCGCTTGAGGTTGGCGGCGGTGGGCTTGACGCGGATGCGTTCCACGCAGTGCCGGCCCTGGTAGAAGAAGCCGATCTCGATGGACGATTCGGATGCCGGCCGTACGCCGTCAAAGCCTGTGCTCATGCCGACATTGCGCCGGATGCGACCCGACGCCCCCTGGGAAAGTCCCGGATTATCGCAGCTTTTTTCGCCCCCGGACGCCGCGCGCCGCCGACACGGCCGCAACGCTGTTATAACGCGCGTATCGCCCCACCCACTGGAGACGCTCCATGCCGACCGACCTGTCTTCGCATTACGTTTTCCTGGATGCCGCCGGCAACGCCGCCACGGTGGCCGGCGGCGACGCGTTCTGGTCGCTGCCGCGCGACGAACTGCAACGCTATGGGGATGGCTGGCTGGTGTCGGAATACGCCTGCGCCGCGGACTGGTCGCAATGGGAAATGCATCCCCAGGCCGACGAGATCGTGCGCCTGATGTCCGGCAGCGCCGAACTGCAGCTGGAGTGGCCGACCGGCATCCAGGCGGTTCACCTGCGGGCGGGCGACGCCTACGTGATACCCAAGGGCGCCTGGCACACGCTCAAGGTGACGGAGTCCTGTCGCATACTGCACATCACCATGGGCGCGGGCACGCAACATCGGCCGTTGTAGCCACGCCCGCCCTTTGCGGGATCGCGCCGGGCGCCGGCTCGCATCGCGCCCTGGCTCAGCCGGCCGCCACGGCGGCCCCGACGCGCGGCAACTGGCGATCATCGATGGGCCAATGCAGCGCCGCCGACAGGACGCCCAGCGCCATCGCCCCTACCCAGATCAGGTCATAGGAATGGGTGGCCTCGTACACCAGCCCGCCCAGCCAGACGCCGAGAAACGACCCCACCTGGTGGCCGAAGAAGACGAAGCCGAACAGCGTCGTGATGTAGCGCACGCCGAAGACCTGCGCGATCAGCCCGTTGGTGAGCGGCACGGTGCCCAGCCAGACGAAGCCCATGACAGCCGCGAACACGTAGACCGAGCCAGCCGACAACGGCAACAGGAAGAACAGCGCCATGGCGGCGGTGCGCAGCAGATAGATGCCCGCCAGCAGGTATTTGCGACGGTGATGCGCGCCCAGGATGCCGCAGACGTAGGTGCCGGCGACATTGGCGAGCGCGATGATGGCCAGCGCGGCGACGGCATCCGCCGCCCGCATGCCTTTGTCCATCAGGTACGCCGGCAGGTGCGTGCCGATGAACGCCAGCTGGAAGCCACAGGCCAGGAAGCCCAGGTTCAGCAGCCAGAAGCCCGGTTGGGCAAACGCCTGCCGGATCGCGGCGCCCAGCGGCTGCTCATCCGGCGCCGCGCCGCCGCCCGGGGCCTGGCGCGCCGTTTCCTTCAGCGGCCATGCCAGTGGCACGACCACGGCCAGCACCACCGCGAAGATCAGCAGCGCATCGACCCACCCGCGGCTGCCGATCAACCACTGCGCCGCGGGCACCATGGTGAACTGCCCCAGTCCGCCGACCGCGCCCGCCACGCCCAGCGCCCAGCCGCGGCGCTCGGGCGGCACCAGGCGGCTGAGGGCGCCGTAGATCACCGCGAATGCCGTACCCGACAAAGCGATGCCGATACAGACGCCGGCGCTCAGCATGAAGGCGGTGACCGTGCCGGCATGCGCCATCCCGGCAAGCCCCAGGGCATAGCATGCGAGTCCTCCCAGGATCACCTTGGCCGAGCCATGGCGGTCGGCGATCATGCCGGTGAACGGCTGCACCACGCCCCACGTCAGGTTCTGCACCGCCATGGCCATGGCGAAGGTCTCGCGCGACCAGCCTCGCTCCATGGTGACCGGCAGCAGGAACAGGCCCTGCACGTGCCGCACGCCCAGCGCCAGCCCCATGACGACGCCGCCGGCCAATACCATGAGCCACAGATTGCGCGACGCGCGGGAACGATCGGACGGCGAAACGGCGACGGACATGGCGAACCCCTGGCGTGAAGGCGGATCCCGCGCGGGCGGGCGGTTGACGCTATTACAGGGGCGGCGCGGCCGCCGATCAACTGATTAATTTTCGCCGGCTGCATGCGCCGGGGGAATGCCAGCCGGCAGCCACAGCGAGAAGACCGACCCCTTGCCGGGCATCGACCGCAGCGTGATTTCGCCATGCAGCAGGCCCGCCAGGCGGCGCACGATGGCCAGCCCCAGTCCCAGGCCCTGCCCGGCAGGCGGCGAGGCTGGCGCGCCGGCGCCGCGGGTGAACTCGGTGAAAACGGCTTCCTGCAACTCGGGGGCGATCCCCACGCCGGTGTCCCAGACCTGGATCAGTACGCCGCCGCGCCGTCGGCGGGCCGACAGCAGCACGCCTCCCTTGGGCGTGTACGACAGGGCATTGGTGAGCAGGTTGTCGAGGATGCGGCGCAGCAAGGCCGGATCGGTGTCCAGGGCCAGGGAGGTGGGCGCGACCGACAGCCGCAAGCCGCGCGCGCGGGCCAGCGATTCGAAATCCAGGCGGATGTCGTCGAACAGCTGATCGAGATCGACGGCGCGCCCCTCGATCCGCAACAGATGCGCATCCATGCGCGAAACGTCCAGCAATCCATCCAGCAGGCGGTTCAGGCTGTCGAGCACGGTCTGCTGGCGCCGCGCGACGTGCAGCGCGTCCTGCGCCGTGACGTTGCCGCTCTCGGCGCGGCTGACCAGGATGTCGGTGAACATGCCCAGCGCATGCACCGGCTGGCGCAAGTCGTGACCGGCGGCGGCCAGGAAGCGGGTCTTGGCGCGGTCGGCCGCGGCCACGCGGTCGCGTTCGAGCTCCAGGCTCCGGACCAGCGCCGTGTTTTCGAAGCGCAGCGCCACGGTGGTCTTGAGACTGCGATAGGTGACCGCGCTGAAATACAGGTTCACCAGCAACAGGCAGACGCCGAAGGCGGCATACACCAGGTGCAGGCCATCGGCCGCCGCCACGCAGGCCAGGATGAAGGGCGCCACCATGCCCAATGCCGAGCCGGCGTAGGCGGGCGGATAGGCCGACAAGGACGGCACCGCGCCGCTGCACATGCCGGCCAGCATCACACAGCCGAAGGCCAGCATCATGTCCTGCCCCGACAGCACGGCGACCACCCCCGCCAGGCCCCATAACAGGCCCGACGTCCAGGAAAGCAGGCAGAAACCCCGGATCCATGGCCGCAGCGGACCGGGCCCGCGCCGCAGGAAACGATGGCAGACCAGGACCCGCGCCAGGGTCAGCGCGTACACGACGGCGATCCACGACGCCAGCAGCCAATCCGGGGCGGCGTTGCGCATGACGTAGACGACAGGCAGCGCCACGGCGAAATTGGCGAACAGCACGCCATACGATTGCTTGTACAGCAGCGTGGCCAGTTCGGTCGCGACGGCATCGGCAACCGGCGCGGGCGAGGCGGCAGGCGAGGAGAGCCCCGGAGGAGGGGATGGGGAGAACGCGGCTGGGGCGGTCATGCGTGCGGATAGGCCCGTATAATTTTGCATCATTTGACCCTTGCTGCGGCGCCCCGTCCGCTCCCATGCTCCGCCCTTCCCGCCCGGCGCCAAGCATCGAACCGCGCCAGCCCCTTCGCATCTCCGGGACCGGTGGCTGGCCACCATCCCCGGCCAGGCCTGAGCGAGCTGCTGATCATGGTCTGCGCGGACGAATTGTCGCAAGAGCAGCAGCAGCGCGGTAGAAGATGCGCACCCGGCTGTCCCATTAACGGTTCGTGCCTTATCGTTACATTTGCCGGTTTCTTAAGTACTACTGCTGGTTACAGTGCTGCCTTTGCTCCTTTATAGCAGGCATTCCGACCATGCGGCACGTCCGGCTTCGCTTCTTCCGTCCTGTAACGTCCGCGCGCCTTCGCGCACAACACGCGCGCGCATCATGACGCGCGCGTTCGCCCTGCGGCCATTGGCGTTGGCCACGCTGCTGGCCAGCTTCGGCCCCCTGCCCGCCACGGCCGAATCGATCGCGGACTGGCAGCAGGATTGCGTCGGCCGCACGTACGCCATCAACCCCGACGTCAGCTGCAACCGGCCCTATGCCGAAGGGCTGGCCGCGGTGCTGACAGGCAAGGCCAGCGACCAGGCCGGGACCTGGGGCTACATCGACAAGCAAGGCCGCATGGTCATCACGCCGGCGTTCCAGGAAGCCGAGTCGTTCCAGAACGGCCTGGCCGCGGTGCAGCGCGATGGCCTGTGGGGCTATATCGATGCGCGCGGCAACTGGGTCATCAAGCCGCGCTTCACGCGGGCGTCCGGTTTCAACGCCGAAGGCACCGCGCTGGTCGAGGCGGAAGAACGCGACGTGTTGATCAACCGCCAGGGGCAAGTGCTCAAGACCTTCGAACTGGGCACCCGCTCGTGGGGCTTCGAGCCCGGCCAGAAACTCGCGGCGATGGAAATGCCGCAGCCGCCGCAGTTGTTCAACACCGCGACCGGACACGCCCTGACGCTGCCCGCCGACGTGATGACGCTGGCGCGGCCGGAATCGGGCTACCTGCCGGCGCAGCAGCGCAGTCTGCGCTACGGCGGCTGGTGGGGCCTGCTGGATGCCAATGGCCGCTGGGCCATCGCGCCCGGTGTGCTGCGCTCGCAACAGGCGCCGCTGCGCGATGGCGACACGCTGGCCGTGTACCGCCGGGACGAGTGGGAATTCGTGCGCCCCGACGGTTCGCCGCTGACCGCCACCCGTTACGAAACCGTGCAGCGGGTCGTGCCGGGTTTGTGGCTGACCAAACCCCGGGGCAAGGCGCCCTTTGCCTTGCTGGACGCCGCCCTGAAGCCGCTCTACACCTTCACGCGCGACTACCTGAGCGTGGAGGAAGCCGATGGCTGGAAAGTGCTCGCCGACATCGACGCGGTGGTGCTGATAAACCCGGCGGGCAAGCACCAGGTGGTCCCGGCGGTTTTTGGCGATGTCAATGTCAACAACGGCCTGGCCTGGCTTCATGGCCAGGCGCCGTTCGATGCGTCCGCGCCCGACGCGGCCGGGCCGACGAGCGAGGCCGATGCGGCGACCGAGGCTGATGCCGCAACCCAGGCCGATGCTGCGACCGCGGCCACTGCCGCGGCCGAGGCCGATGCCGCGATCGAAACCGCGGCCGCCGACACGGTGACCGCCCCGGCCAACATCGACGTGGCCCAGGATCCGGCCCAGGTCGAAGCCGACGCGCAGGCGGTGGCCGACGCCGCCGCCGCGGGTGCCGAAGCCGCCGCCGCGGCCGCGGACGCCGCCACCAGCGCGGACGCCGGCGGCAGGGATCCCGAAAGGACGCTGGTGCAGATCTACCGGCCCGACGGCACGCCGCTGCTGGATGCAGACACGGTAAAGCAGCTGCGGCAATACCAGGTCATGCCCTTCACCGCCAAGCCTGTCGGCGGCAGGTCCCGCAGCGCGCGGCAGGACCGCGATGGACTGCCGCTGGCCCTGCTGCGCCCGAAGGACTATACGCAGCTGAACGGCATCCTGACGCGCGCCGGCAAGATCGTCACCAATCCGGATTGGGACGACATGAACACCTATGGAGCCGTCGCGCCGCTGGTGGTACAGACCCGCGAACGCCGGTTCGGCACCATCGACGCCGAAGGCAACTGGGTCATGGAACCCCGTTACGCCGGCATTGGCGGCTTCAAGGGCGCCTATGCCTGGGCCCGCACGCCCGACATGACGCGGGGCAACGCGATCCTTATCGATACCCGCGGCACGGTGCAGAAGCTGCCGGCGCAGGTCGCGGCCAACGGCGAGAAGCTCGACGGCGATCTGCTCTACTACTACACGCTGGATGAACGGCGCCAGCGCCGCTGGGGCCTGTGGAACATCCGCGGCGCCAGCGTGGCCGTCAAACCATCGCTGGACCGCATCGACGATTTCGAGGACGACTGGGCCAAGGCGCAGGAAAACGATCGCTGGGGCGTCATCGACCGCCAAGGCAAATGGATCGTGCCCGCCACCTATTCCGGCAGCTACGACCTCGAATACCTGGGCAACGGCCACCTGCTGGCGCGCGAACCGAAAAGCGAGGAGGCCTCCGATTACGGCGACAACTACCGCCTGATCAACCTGCGCACCGGCAAGCGCAGCGTGGTGCTGCACGACAAGCCGCAGGATCTCAAGCAGGGCCGTTACCTGGCGCAAGGCAAGGACGGCGCCACGCTGCTGTTCGACGCGCAGGGCGGCATGACCCGCCTGTTCGAAGGCAAACCCGATCGCCAGGAACAATATGGCGACTGGATCTATGTGCAATACCGCGCCAGCAACGGCGCGATCGATGCGCGCGGCAATCTCAAGGTTTCCGCCGGCACTGGCGAGTTCAACCCGTTCTTCGTCCAACCCGAAGGCCTGGCCCGCGTCTACGACGGCCAGCGCTACCGCGTGATGAACGAGAACGGCAAGGCGCTGCTGGAAAAGCTTGGCGACGGCACGCCGCTGGCGTCGATGAAGCGCGTGGTGTTCCGCGACCGCAAGAACTCGCAAAGCGTCATGACCGATCTGCAGGGCCGCGAGATCACGCGCTTCAAGGGGGAATTCACGATCGAGGAGCGCACCGCCAGCGAAGGCGTGGTGACCTACCGCGGCGACGGCGACCGCTATGGGTTCGTCAACGCCGATGGCAAGCGTATCGTCGGGCCGTACTTCAACCGTCTGGGCCCCCTGCGCGACGGGCTGGCCCTGGCCAGGCGCGACCAGCGCAGCGGCCAGTTGCTGGGCTATATCGATCTGACGGGCCGCTACGTGATCGCGCCTGAATTCGGCTGGGCCGATGACTTCCACGAAGGCCGCGCGCTGGTGCGGCGCGAAGGCCTGCTGGAGTTCATCGACAAACGCGGCGCCACCACGGCGCTGTTCAGCGTCATGTGCGGCGAGGTCATCGTGCTGGATGGGCAGGGCAAGCTGACCTGGCCGCGCGAAAAGCTCACCTGCCCCGACGCCGCCGAAATGGAATACGCGCCCGCCCCCGAATCCGCCAAAGCAGAACAATCATGACCTCACGCGCGTTTCATGCCACCCGCATCGCCTGCGCCGTCGCCGCGCTCGGCGTTTCCCTGTCCGCCCAGGCGCAGTATCGATATGGCCAGGCCAACTGCGTCGACAGCCTGATGGATGCCGCCGCGGTCTACCGCGACCAGGACCAATACGGCCCCACCGGCTGCATCGGCACGCTGTCGGACGATCGCGCCGCCGTGCTGCTGCCATCCGCCCTGGAGCCGATCGACCGGGTCCCCATGGACCAATCCCTGCGCCGGCACGCCTGGGGTTTCGTCGATGGCAACGGCAGGCTGGCCATCAAGCCACAGTTCGAACGCGTGGGCGACTTCCACCACGGCCTGGCGGCGGTGCGCTGGCAAGGCAAGTGGGGGTACGTCGACGCCAAGGGCCGGATGGCGGTGCCGCCGCGCTACGACGCCGCCTTCAGTTTCGTCGAGAATGGGTTGGCGCTGGTGATGCGCGACGGCCAGTACCAACTGATCGATCGCAGCGGCGCGGCGGTCGGCGACGCGATCGATCCCAGCGTCGAAAGCGCGTGGTTGCACGAAGGGTCGCCAGCCAGGCTATCGGTCAGCTACCGCGAAGAATACCGCTCGCCCGATGGCGAACGGCGCTACGCCCGGGACGGCATCCGCATCCTGTCCCACTATGGCAAGGATCTGTTCATCGCGATCGACAACCACGGGATGTATGGCCTGCTCGACGCCAACTGGAACTGGCGCGTGGCGCCCAGTTTCAGCGACATCTCGCAACGCAAGGGCGACGCCGTGGCGCTGGCTATCGGTGAGGAGGAAGTCGTGCTGATCGACGCCGGCGGCGGACTGATCGGCGAAGGCCAGGGCTATCAACGCATGACGCGCGTGGGCAACGCCTTCTGGAGCGCGCAGCTGCCGCGCAAGGGTTACGCCTTGCTGGACGCCTCGGGCAAGACACTGACGACGCTGACCCCGGAGGAAGCGCAAGCGTCGACGCTCCATGACGATACGCTGCTCTATCTGTCGGGCGAGACGCTCAAGGCGTTCGTTCCCGGCCGTGCCGAGCCGGTAACGCTGGGCGCCGGCCTCCAGCCCGTGCAGGAGGAAGGCGGCTACCTGCTGTTGCACGATGCGGCCGGCCAGGTCGCCGGCTTGCTGACGCCCAAGGGCGTCTGGCTGCAGGGCGACAGCGCGCCGCCCTGGCTGGCGAAAGCCAGCCGGCTGACGCTGCGCCAGGGCAAGCTGTGGCTGTCGGACAAGGACGGCCAACTGCTCAACGCACTCGATGCCGACGGCCGCACGGTGCTGCAGCCCGAAGCGCTGCAAGCGGCGCAAGGCTCGCAATTGCAGGACATGCCGCTGGATGTGCCGGGCGGACCGCTCGGCCTGCTGGGCCAGGGCTATTGCCACTGCAACGACGGCGGCGCGGGCCTGCTGCTGGCCGATGGCGGCGTCGCCACCGACCAGGCCTGGAACGAGGTCGTGTCGCTCGATGGCGAGCGCGATGGCTACGCCGCCGACGACGACAACGCCGAAAAGCTCGGCGCCGATCAATTGCGTTTCGCCGCGCACACCAACGAGGGCGTGCTGTTGCTCGATGGCAGCGGCAAACCGATGGACTTGCCCATGCAGCAATACATCGGCGCCTTCCGGCAGGGCTATGCGCTGGTCTACGCCAAGGGGGTGACGCAGCTGATCGACCGCGCCGGCAAACGCTACGCGTTGCCGGATTATTTCGAGGCCGAAGTGGTCGCGCCCGGCCTGGTGCGCTACTTGAAGACCGCCGCCGAAGGCGATCCCTGGGGCCTGTACGATTTCCACGCCGGCAAGGAGGTGTCGGCCCCGGTGTTCCAGTTCATCGGCGGCTTCCGCGACGGCCAGGCGGCCGCCTCGCTCGGCCCCGGCAAGGTGGGCGTGATCGACCTCCAGGGCAAATGGGTCGTGCCGCCGCGCCACCACGACGTCAAGCGCGTCAGCGACAAACTGTGGCTGGTGCAGCAGCCCGGCCCGCAGGAGAACGAGTATCGTCGCCCCACCTCGCTGGTCAATCGCGACGGGCGCGCCCTGACGCCCTTCGAGCCGGGATTGGAGGCCTCGCGCGAAGCCAACGGCACTTTCCTGGCCTATAACGACAAGCAGCGCTGGGTGATCTCGCCCGACGCCTCCGATGCGCTCGATCTGCAGGACGCCAGCTACACGGCGATGGGCGACTGGCTCGCGGTCCGCCGCGCCGACCGCCACGGCTACGTGGACGGCCAGGGCCGCTGGCAGTTCGCGCCCGGCCCGGTGGCCGGCACGGCGTTCCAGGGCGCGCCGGCGCGGGCGCTGCTCAGCGGCGACGATGGCGCGCGCCTGATCGACACGCAAGGCAAGACCGTCGCCAGCCTGCCGGCCGGTGAGTGGTACTGGCCCGCCGGCGCGGATTGGCTGGTGCGGCGCCACGAACGACAGGGCATGCCGGCCACCTCCTATGTCGACACGGCCGGCAAGGTCCGCCTGACACTGGCCGGCAACGCCACGGCATTCTCGGAAGGCCAGGCGGTGGTCGCGCAGCCCAATGGCGGCATGCGCGCGGTCGACGAGAAGGGCGTGGCGAACGGGCCGGCATTCGACTACCTGGGCGCCCGGCACGACGGCCTTTCGATCGCGCTGGTCGGCGATCAATATGGCTATGCGGACGGACAGGGCCGCATGGCGATCGCGCCGGCCTACCTGTGGGCTTCCGACTACACGAACCAGCGCGCCGTGGTGTCGACCCGGGAGCAGTCGATGATCCTGGACGCAAGCGGCGCCGTGCGGGCCCGTGTCGGCATGGAATGCGGCGTGCGCACGCTCTACGGGAGCTACGGCCAGCGGCTGTGGCCGTTGTCGCTGCCGAAGGGCTGCCGTCGGTGAGGAAATGCGCGTGAGCGCGGCGCGGGCGCCGCGCGCACGCCCCGCTATTGCGTGTCGAGGGCCAGGTAGCGGCGCGTCTGCACGATTTCCTCGCGCTCCTTGAAACTGGTCAACCGATCGGCCAGCGCGCTGCTGTCGCCGCTTGCGCGGATCGCCGCCAGGGTGGCCTGCATGGCGTGGATCGCCGCGCGCTGCAGGTCCGAAGGGATGATGGCCAGGCGATATCCCATCGCCGCCAGGTCGGGCAGCGGCACCAGGGGCGTCTTGCCGCCATAGAACATGTTGATCAGCTTCAGGCCCGGCAGCCGGTCCGCGATGGCGCGGATCTGCTCCAGCGTTTCCGGCGCCTCGACGAACACCATGTCGGCGCCCGCCTTCACATAGCGTTCGGCGCGCGCGATGGCGGCATCGAAGCCTTCCACCGCGATGGCGTCGGTGCGGGCGATCACCAGCGTGTCGGCATCCGCCAGCGTCTGGCGCGCGATGTGCACCTTGCGGCACATTTCCTCTGCGTCCACCAGGCTCTTGTCATCCAGGTGGCCGCAACGCTTGGGAAACGACTGGTCCTCGATATGGAAGGCGGCGACGCCGGCGCGTTCCATGACGCGCACGGTGCGCTCGACGTTGGCCGACCCGCCGAAGCCGGTGTCGGCGTCGGCCACCACCGGCAGGCCGCTGGCGTCGACGATCTTCTCGACCCGGTCCATGACCTCGGTGAAACTCAGCAGCCCGATGTCGGGAAAGCCGGCCGCGCGGGCGATGGCGCCGCCGCTGGCGTACACCGCATTGAAGCCGGCGGCCGCCACCAGGCGGGCCGACATGCCGTCGTAGGCGCCAGGCGCCACCACGATGTCCTGGGCGAGATGCTGGCGCAAACGCGCGCCGGGAGTAAGGGTCGTAGCCATGGGCATTCCTTGAAAACGGGATATCGATGCCCGCATCATCGTCCCGCGGAACTAGAATGTCCAATATATGGAAAATCTATAACCAGTACTTTTTGGATACTGATATGGAACTGCGCCACCTGCGCTATTTCGTCGCCACGGCCGAGGCCCAGCACTTCACCCGCGCGGCCGAGCAGCTTGGCATGGCGCAGCCGCCGCTGTCGCAGCAGATCCGGCAACTGGAAGAGGAAGTCGGCACGCCGTTGTTCGACCGGCGCGGGCGCGGCGTCAGCCTGAACGACGCCGGCCGCGCCTTCCTGGCGTGCGCGCAGGACATCCTGCAACGCGCGCACGACGCGGTGCAGACAGCGCAGCGCGCCGCGCGCGGCGAAGTCGGCGAGCTGTCGCTGGGGTTCACCGAATCGGCCTCGTTCCATCCGGTCGTGACCGAATTGATCCGCCTGTACCGGCAGCAATATCCCGACGTGGAAATGACCTTGTCGCAGGACGACAGCGAAACGCTGGTGGCGCGGCTGCGCGACGGCTTGATCGACGCGGCGTTCGTGCGGCCGCCATTCGCGATGGATGGCGGGTTGCGCTTCACGCAACTGACGGAGGAAGCGTTGATGGTGGCGCTGCCGCTGGGCCACGCGCTGGCGCGGCGCAAGCGCCTGGCGCCGGCCGACCTGGCGCAGGAACGCTTCATCCAGTATTCGCGCAAGTCCGGCTATGGCCTGAGCGCCGACATCATGGCGGCGTGCCGCCGCCACGGGGTGAACCCGCTGCCGGGCCAACGCGCGCCGCAACTGTCATCGGCGGTGAACCTGGTGGCGGCCGGCATGGGGGTGGCGGTCGTGCCGGCCTCGCTGCGCCACCTGCGGCCGGACGGGGTGGTCTATCGCCCCTTCGCGCTGGACTGGCCGCGCGCGGTGCTGGGGCTGGTGGTGCGCGACGACGCGCCCGGCGGGCGCGTGGCCAATCTGCTGGCGTTGGCGCGGGCATAGCCGCGCCGGCCCGATGCCGCGCAACAGCGGGACATGATGCGCGATACCGTAGCGCCCGGGCACGGCGGCCTGGACGCGGCGGCCTCAGTCTTCGTGCGACTCGTGCACCGCGATGGCGCCGCGCTTCCAGTAACTGGCGGCGCGGATGCGGCTCTTGTCGACGCCGTGCTGCGCCACCATGATCTCGCGCACCGCCTTGGCCACGGCCGACTCCGCCGCGATCCAGGTGTAGCCCTCGCCGGGCGGCAACGCCAACTCGCGCGCCGCCTCCAGCAACAACGTGCTGTAGCCGGCCGCGGTGCCGTCGCGATGCAGCCAGCGCACCGAGGCGCGGGCCTGGGTCGGCAAGGGGATCTCGTTGGCGGCGCCCGGCACTTCGATCAGCACCAGCGCCTGCGCCGTGGCGGGCAGCTCCTCCAGGCGGCGGGCGATGGCCGGCAGCGCGGTTTCGTCGCCGATCAGCACGTGCCAGTCAAAGCCCTTGGGCACCACGAACGAACCGCGCGGGCCGCCGATACCCAGGCGCTGGCCGACTTGCGCCTGTTCGGCCCAGCTCGAGGCCGGGCCGTCGCCGTGCAGCACGAAATCGATGTCCAGTTCCTCGCGCTCGGCGTCGAAACGGCGCGGGGTGTAGTCGCGCGCGGCCGGGCGCGGCGCGCCTTCGGGGAACTTGATGCCATCGGGCCCGACCTCGGGCAACGCCAGCGGTTGCGAGGGGTCGGCGGGAAAGAACAGTTTCACGTGGTCGTCGAAGGAGGCGGATACAAAGTCGCGCAGGTCTTCGCCGCGGAACGTGACGCGGGCCAGCAGGCCGGCGATACGTTCCACGCGGGCCACGGTCAGCACGCGCATCTTGAGCGGATGGCGCACGCGTTCGACGGTCAGGTCGGTCTGGGTCATGGAATCTCCAATGGGGCGGGCGGGATCAGGCAGGGTCCTTGCCCGTGATTTCCTCGGTGGCGCGCCGCAGGATGGCGGCGATGCGGCGCTGCTCGGCCGGCGACGCGTCGGTGCGTTGCAGCAGCGCATGGCGGATCGCCTGGCGCGCATGCACGAATTCATCGATCCAGCCGGCGGCGTCCTCGTCGCCGGCGGCCGCGCGCGGTTCGCCGCTCCAGGCCTGGCGCATCCAGTCCATCTTGCGGGCGACGTGCTTGAGCTTGTTGAACATCACCGACAGGCGTTCGCGATTGGCTTGCAGGTGCGCGCGGCCGGCATCGGCCAGGTGGTAGCGCTTCTTGCTGCCTTCCTGCTCGACGGTGGCGTAGCCCAGCTCTTCGAGGTAGGTCAGCGCGGGGTAGACCATGCCGGGGCTGGGCGTGTAGAAGCCGTTGGACATGGCGCCCAGCGCCTTGATCAGCTCGTAGCCATGGCTGGGGTTCTGCTCCAGCAGGCCGAGCAGCATCAACTGCAGGTCGTCAGCGGTGACCTTGCGGCCGCGCGCGAAGTGGCGGCCATCGCCGCCGAAGCTGTCGTCGGCGTCGCCCCCCCGGCCGCCCCATGGGCCGCCGAACCAGCCGCCGCCCCCGCCGCCGGCATGGCGTCCGTGGCGGCCGCGGCCGCCCTCGTGCCAGTCGCCGGTGGCGTAGCGGGCGCCACGACCGTGACCGTGTTCGCGTTCGCCCGGGTGGCCGTGGCGTTCATGATGATCGTAGCGCTCGGCGCGCTCGTGGAATTCTTGGTGGCCGTGGTGGTGCCCGTGATGGCCACGGCCTCCGGAATGGGCGTCGCGCAACTCGTGGCGCGCGCCGCAGGCAAAGGCGGTCAGGAAGTGGAAATGGCGCATGGGAGGCCTCGCTGGTGTCTGACGTGTTACTTACGATGTATCTTACGATATAGATCGTACGATACACAGACACGATTCAGGCCGTCAAGCGTCTTTTGATCCCACGACTATCCGCGCGCCTCGCCCAGCACCCCGGCGGCGATGCCGCCCACGATCAATGCCATCCCCAGCAGCAGCGACAGGCCCAGCGCCTCGCGCAACAGCGCCGCCGAGCACAGCAGGCCCACCACCGGCACGCCCAGCAGGCCGAGCGCGGTCAGGCCCGCGGGCAATGACCGGTTCACGTTCACGGCCGCCCAATACGCCACGGCAATGCCGAACACGCCGCCATAGCCCAGCAGCCAGGCCAGCCCCGGACTCCAGATCACGCGCGGCGCGCCCTCGGTCGCCCAGGCCAGGGCGGTCAGCACCACCGATGCCAGCAACGCCTGCCAGAAGGCCAGCTCGAACGGCGGCGTGACCCAGCGATGCGCGCGCACGTAGACGATGTTGGCGGCCCAGCACAGCGCCGCCAGCAGCACCAGGCCATTGCCGAACACGGCATCGTGATCGCGCCAGTCGAACGCCAGCGGGTTGAAGATGACGACCAGCCCCAGCAGGCCGAGCGCCAGCCCCAGCTGCCGTCCGCGGCCGATCGGTTCGCCCAGGAACAGTCGCGCCGCCGGGATGACCCATAGCGGCGTGGTGTAGGCCAGCACCACCGAGCGGCCGGCCGGCACGTATTGCAGGCCCAGGCTGACCAGCGCCGCGAAGGCGCCCATGTGCAGCAGGCCCACGCTCAGGATCACGGGGATGTCGGCCTTGACCGGCCAGGCAACGCGCCGCAGCGCCAGGCCCAGCGCCAGCAGCGCGGCAGTGCCGACAACGCTGCGTGCCGCCACCGCCCAGACCGGCGTCATGTATTGCAGCAGCAGCTTGCTGACGACCCAGGTGAAGCCCCAAGCCAGCACCACCACCACGAGCAGCGACAGGGCCTTGCGGCGGGACAGGATTTCAGCGGGCATGGCGGACGGTGGCGAATGGAAAGCGGATCGCCCCGACTATAGAAGTGCGCCTCGCCCCCGCCCTAGAGCCACGCCACGGCTATTGCCTGGAGCCACGCGCGGCCGCGCGCGGCTTGCGGGCCAGCCAGCGCGCAAAGGCCGCGGCCTGAGGTTCATCCGGCGCGGGCGCGTAGACCACCAGGCGCAGATGGCGGCTTTCATCGACCGACAGGGTGGAATGCTCGAATGCCACTTCGCCCAACGCCGGCAGGCGCAGGCTGCGCACGCCCATGCAGGCGCCATGCACGTCGTGCTCGCGCCACCAGGCCTTGAAATCGGGCGCCACGCGTTCGAGTTCATCGACCAACTCGGTGATGTCCGGCGCGCCCGAGGCCGAAGCGAAATCGCGGCGGAAGGTGGACAGCATCGCCGGCGCCTGCGCCCCCCAATCGACGAACAGTTCGCGCATCGCCGGATCCACGAACAGCATCCACAATAGATTGCGCCGTCCCGCCGGCTGCGCGCCGAAACCGAACACGCGTTCGGCGGCGGCGTTCCACACCACCACGTCCCAACGCAGGTTGAGGATATAGGCGGGACGGGTGGACAGGTCGTCCATCAGGCGGCGCACCTGGGGCGGCACGGTGCACCAGGTGCGTCCCGGCTCCGCCGGCGGGCGCTGGTGCGCCAGCAGGTACAGGTGGCGCCGTTCGGCCGCGTCCAGTTTCAGCACCCGCGCCAGGTTTTCCAGGAAGGTGGCCGACACGCTGATGTTGCGGCCCTGCTCGAACCAGGTGTACCAGGCCAGGCCGACCCCAGCCAGCGCCGCCACTTCCTCGCGCCGCAGGCCGGGCGTGCGGCGGCGGCCGCCAGCAGGCAGCCCCACGGCGGCGGGACTCAGGCGTTCGCGGCGCAGCCGCAGGAATTCGGCCAGGTCGGCGCGGGTGCGGTCCAGCCGCTGCGCGCCCGGCCCGGGGGCGTCGGCCCGCGCTGCCGGCGCGGTGGCCGGAGCGCTGTCATGCAAGGCGGAACGGGGCATAGGCTATTGCCTTCAGTAATAGCATAAACAGCTAAATTGTATGAGGCTAGAACAGGCCACAGAATAGCGCCGATCCCACTCTCGCGGCCTGCTCATGTCTTGCGTCACCCTCCCCTCGCCCTGCCCCGGCACGCCCGCCCGGCCCGCCTCGCCCGGCCCCCTTGGCCTGGCGGTGCTGCTGTCCGGCGGCTTCATCACGATCTTCGACCTGTTCGTGGTCAACGTCGCGATACCCAGCATGCAGACCACGCTGTCGGCCAGCTTCGCGCAGATCAATTTCATCATCGTCGCGTACGAGCTGGCCTACGGCGTGCTGTTGATCGCCGGCAGCCGGCTGGGCGACCGCCATGGGCGCCGCCGCCTGTTCATGCTGGGCATGGCCGGCTTCGCGCTGGCCTCGGCGCTGTGCGGACTGGCGCCCGACGCCAACACGCTGATCGGCGCGCGCGTGCTGCAGGGCGTGGCCGCGGCCACGCTGTTCCCGCAGGTCTACGCGCTGATCCGCGTCAGCTACGACGGCCACGCGCGACGCCGCGCCTTCGGCCTGCTCGGCATGACATTGGGGTTGGCGGCCATCGCCGGCCAGGTGCTGGGCGGCTGGATCGTGCATGCCGACCTGTTCGGCCTGGCATGGCGCACGATCTTCCTGGTGAACGTGCCGGTCGGCATGCTCGCGTGGCGGCTGGCCCGCCATATTCCTGAGTCGCGCGACGCCGCGGGCGCGCCGATGGACTGGGGCGGCGCGGCGCTGGTCGGAGCGGGGCTTGGCCTGCTGCTGTTGGCGCTGGTCGAAGGGCCTGCGCGCCACTGGCCGGCCTGGACCCTGGCCTGCGGCGGGGCGGCGATCGCGTTGCTGGCGCTGTTCGTGTGGACGCAGCGCCGCGCTGGCGCCGCCGGCCGCGCGCCGCTGGTCGACATGGCGTTGCTGGCGCAGCCGCGTTTCGCCGCGGGTTGCCTGCTGGTGACGCTGGTGTTCTCCACCGCCAGCGCCCTGTTCCTGTGCTACGCCCTGCTGTTGCAGACCGGCCTGGGCGTGGACGCGCTGACGGCGGGCACGGTGTTCGCGCCGGCCAGCGTCGGCTTCGTGGCCGGCTCGATGGCGGCGCCGCGGCTGGTGGCGCGCTTCGGCACGCGCGCCATCATGCTGGCCGCATTGCTGTACGGCGGCGCCACGGCCGCCCTGATGCTGCAGGTCGGGTCGGCCGGCGCCGCGCTCGCGCCGTGGTCGCTGGTGCCGGCGCTGGTCTGGTTGGGCGCGGCGCAAGGCGCGGTCAATACGCCACTGGTCAATCTCGCGCTGGGCCTGGTGCAGGACCGCCACGCGGGCATG
Source organism: Achromobacter xylosoxidans (assembly GCF_001457475.1). Lineage (NCBI taxonomy): Bacteria > Pseudomonadati > Pseudomonadota > Betaproteobacteria > Burkholderiales > Alcaligenaceae > Achromobacter > Achromobacter xylosoxidans. Next base: position 6,138,849 of record NZ_LN831029.1, read on the forward strand.
GCCGCGGGCGTGGTGGCCACATTGCAACAGGTGGGCGCGGCGCTGGGCGTGTCCGCCGCCGGCATGCTGTTCAGCGGCGCGCTTGATGCGTACGCCGATGCCGCGGACGGCGAACGCTATGCGCGCGCGTTCGCCAGCGCCATGCAATTCAACGTGGCGGCAATCGCCACGTCGGTATTGCTGCTGTGGTGGCTGGGGCGGCGGCGTTGACCCGGCACAGCACACTAGCCCGCCGACAATTCGCGCGCGCGTTGCGCGGCCTTCAGCGCCGCCTCGGCAATGGCTCGGGCCACGCCCGCCTCGCGCAGATGCGTCAGCGCGGCGTAGGTGGTGCCGCCCTTGGAGGTCACCCGTTCCTGCAGCTCGATCAACGCCGCGTCGTCGCCCGCCGCCAGTTCCGCGGCGCCGCGAAACGCCGCCACCGACAGGCGGCGCGCATCGACCGCGCCGAAGCCGAGCTCCCGCGCCGCTTGTTCCAGCGCCGCCATGAAATGGAACACGTAGCCCGGACCGCTGCCGGTCACGGCGGTGACGGCGTCAAGCATGGCCTCGGTATCGACCCAGATGCATTCGCCCACCGCGGCGAACAGCGCATCCACCTGCGCGCGTTGCGCCGCGCCGCAACTGGCGGTGGCGTACAGGCCCGTCATGCCCAGCCCGACCTTGGCCGGCGTATTGGGCATTGCCCGCACGATGCGCGCATGGCCGCCCAGCCATTGCGACAGCGACGCGAGACTCACGCCCGCCGCGATGCTGACCACCGTGGCCGGCGCTGACAGATGCGCCCGCACTTGCCCGCAGGCGTCATGCAGCGCTTGGGGCTTGGTCGCCAGTACGCACAGCGCCGCGTCGGCGATCTCGGGGCCGGCGCTTGCCTGGCACGCCAGGCCGCGCGCCAGCAGGCTGGCGCGGGCAGGTTCAAAAGGTTCGACCACCAGGAAATCCGCCCGCTCGCGGCCCCGGGCCAACAATCCGTCGATGATGGCGCTGGCCATGTTTCCGCCGCCGATGAAGACGATTCTTTCACGCATGATGTCTGGTTCCCTGTGTCAATCGAAAATGGCCCGGCGCCTGCGCACCGCCGCGGCGTCGAGCGCGCCGATGCGATTACGCCCGAGCAGCCGCAATGTGTTCTCCAGTTCGGTCCGCAGGATCGCCAGCACCTCGCCCGCGCCGCGCGGCCCCCGTCCCGCCAGCCCGTACAGCGGCGCGCGGCCCAGCAGCACCCCACGCGCGCCCAGCGCCACCGCCTTGGCGATATCGCTGCCGCGCCGCACCCCGCCATCCACCAGCACCTCGAGCGACTGCCCCAGTTCGGCCGCGACAGCCGGCAGGACTTCCAGCGGGCAGGGTGCGCATTCCAGCTGCCTGCCGCCATGGTTGGACAGCACGATGCCATCCACGCCGCTGGCCTGCGCCCTGCGCGCATCGGCCAGCGTCTGGATGCCCTTGATGACAAGGCGGCCGGGCCACTGGCGGCGCAGCCAATCGATGTCGTCCCAGGTCAGGGCCATATCCATCTGCCGGCTCAGGGCGGACGCCTGCTCGGTGATGTCCTCGCGCGCGTTGGAACTGACAGCCAGGTTCTTCAGCTGCGGACCGCCGCCGCGCAACATGCGCCAGCACCAGCCCGGATGGGCCGCGAGGTCGAGCAGCAGGCGGCCGGAAGGGCGCAGCGGCAGCTGGAAGCCGTTGCGCTTGTCGTGGTCGCGGTTGCCATGCACCGGCACGTCGACCGTCAGGAACAGCACCGTGTAGCCGCTGTGCCATGCGCGGTCCATCAGGTGTTCGGCGATGCGGCGGTCGCGTTGCACGTATAGCTGCAACCACAACTCGCCGGCGCTGGCCGCGCGCACGTCTTCCAGCAGCGAGGTCGATGCGGTGGACAGCACGAACGGCAGGCCGGCTCGGTGCGCGGCGCGCGCCAGGTGCACGTCCGCATCGGGCCAGAACAGCCCGTTCAGGCCCGTCGGCCCGACAATGGCGGGCATGGCCGCGGCCGCGCCCAGCACGGTGGTTTCCAGGTGGCAGTCGGTGACGTCCGCCAGCACTTGCGGCACGAATTCCAGCTCGCCAAAGGCGGCCACGTTATGGCGCAGCGAGATCCCGTCCTCGGCCCCTCCTTCCAGATAATCGAAGGCCAACCGGGGCAGCCGCCTGCGCGCCTGCGCCCGGTAATCCATCACGCTGGGCAGCATGTCTCTTCCTTGTTGGCTGGATTTCAATTAAATTACATAACAAACACATCAATTGTATTTCGATTGTTTTAGCGTAAGCCATTCCGGCCTTCCCGCTTAGGACATACCCTAAATTCAATTGATATACGATTATTTAAATCGAAAAGCAATTTAAGTAATCGTATGCTGTGTCTCAACGTGATCGGTTCTCGACCTTTCCGATCCCTACGGGACGACAGACATGACCATAGGTACCCCCCTGCTCGATGCGCTTATCCAGGCGCTGGGCGATAGCGCAGTCCTGCGCTCCGACGCCGACATGGCCGGCTACACCGAAGACTGGCGCGGCCGCTACAAAGGCGCGGCGCTGTGCGTGGCCCTGCCGGGGTCGACCCGGCAAGTCGCCGACATCGTGCGCCTGTGCAACGACTACGCCACCCCCGTATTGCCGCAAGGCGGCAACACCAGCCTGTGCGGCGGCGCGGTGCCGGACGAGGCCGGCCCCCCGCCCGTTATCGTCAACCTGTCGCGCCTGCGCCAGATCCGCCGCGTGGACCCGGCCAACAATTCGATGGAAGTCGAAGCCGGCTGCGTGCTGGCCACGGTGCAGCAGGCCGCGGCGGAACAAGGCCGCCTGTACCCCATCAGCCTGGGCGCGGAAGGTTCGTGCCAGATCGGCGGCACCATCGCCACCAACGCGGGCGGCACCGGCGTGCTGCGCTACGGCAATACGCGCGACAACATCCTGGGCCTGGAGGTCGTGCTGCCCGACGGATCGATCTGGAACGGCCTGACCGCCTTGCGCAAGAACAATACGGGTTTCGACCTGAAGCACTTGTTCATCGGCGCCGAAGGCACCTTGGGCATCGTGACCGCGGCCGTGCTGAAGCTGCACCCCCTGCCCAATCGCCACGCCATCGCCTGGCTGGCGCCCACCGATCCGCAGGCTGCGCTCGACATCCTGGGCCTGTTCCAGCAGCAATGCGGCTCGCGCCTGTCAGCCTTCGAAATGATCGACAGCAATCAGCTGGACATCGTCATGACCCATGTGCCCGGCCGCAAGAATCCACTGCCCGGCGCGCACCCCTGGCATGTGCTGGTGGAGCTGTCGGACACCGGCAACGGCGCGGAGCTGCAGGAGGTCCTGCAACAGATCCTGGAACAAGCCTTCGAACTGGGATTGCTGCGAGATGCCGTGGTGGCCAGCAACGACAGCCAGCGCGCCGCGCTCTGGGAAGTGCGCCATAGCGTCTCGGAAGGCAACAAGAAGGCCGGCGTGGGCCTGACCACCGACAGCGCCGTGCCGGTCTCGAGCGTGCCGCGCTTCATCGCCGCCGCCACCGAGGCCGTGCGCCGCCTGGTGCCGGACCTGCCCATCCTGATCGTGGCCCACCTGGGCGACGGCAACGTGCACTTCATTCCCTTCTTCACGTTCGACGCCTGGAACGCGCTGCCCGAGCGCGACGCCATGGCGGCCGCCATTCGCCGCGCCGTCAACGACGTGGCCGATGCGCTGGGGGGCACCTTCAGCGCCGAGCATGGCGTGGGCCGCACGTCGCTGGCCGAAATGGCGCACTACAAGTCACCGGTCGAACTGGCCATGATGCGCACGCTGAAAGCCAGCTTCGACCCCGCCGCTCTCTTCAATCCCGGTCGCTTGCTGCCCTGAAGCCGCCCTTCCCGTCCGCCGTCCCGCTGGAGCCCTTCCATGAAATCCACCTCCTACAACGCCTCGCGCCGCAGCGCGCTCAAGACCGCCGCCGCTGGCGTCGCCGCCCTGGCCATGCCGATGATCTGGACGCCGTCGCGCGCGGCTTCCAAGCGCATCGTCGTGCGCGACGACGGCGGCATCTACAGCAAGGCCTATGGCGCGGTGTTCTACAAGCCGTTCACGGACGCCACCGGCATCCAGGTGGTGGGCGTGCAGGCCAACGCCGAGCCCACCGCGCAGATCCGCAGCATGGTGGACACCGGCAACTACACCTGGGACATGGCCAAGATCAGCCAGCCCGCCATCCTGATGCTCACCGAAGGCGGCAAGGTCTACCTGGAAAAGCACGGCCTGGAATCCGACCCGGTCGTGGCCACCATTCCCAAGCAATACATGTCGCCCTATGGCGTGGGCAACAACGTCTACACCACCGTGCTGGCCTACCGCACCGACGCCTTCAAGGGCCGCCGCGCCCCGGCGTCGTGGGCGGACTTCTGGGACGTCAAGAACATCCCCGGCCGGCGCGGCCTGCGCAAGCACCCGTTCGACACCATCGAGGAAGCGCTGATGGCCGACGGCGTGCCGACCGACAAGGTCTATCCCTGCGACATCGACCGCGCCCTGGCCAGCCTGGACAAGATCAAGCCGTCCGTCGACGTGTGGTGGAACACCGGCGCGCAGGTCGAGCAGATGCTGGGCTCCGGCGAAGTCGACATGATCGCCACCTGGGTCTCGCGCGCGCAATCGGCCATCGCCAACGGCGCGCCCGTGCAGATCGTGTGGGACCAGAACATCTGGGGCTGCGACAACTGGTCGATCCTGAAGGGCACGCCCAACGCCGACGCCTGCCGCGAATTCATCAAGTTCGCCTCGGACCCCAAGCGCCAGGCCGCGCTGGTCGAGTTCTTCGCCGCCGGCGTGACCCAACCCGCCGCGTTCGACCACATCAAGGCCGACGTGGCGCGCAATTGCCCCACCCACCCCGACAACATCAAGACCGGCCTGCACATCAACGCCGCCTACTGGCTGGACAAGCAGCGCGACGTGCTCGAGCGCTTCAACGGTTGGGTCTTGAAGTAATTCTCTGCATACGCCGAACGCCATGTCTTCTTCCAATCTGCAAATCTCGGGCCTGGGCAAACGCTATGGCGATTTCGTCGCCCTGGCGCCCACGCACCTGGATGTCGCCCGCGGCGAATTCCTGACCCTGCTGGGCCCGTCCGGCTCCGGCAAGACCACGTTGCTGAGCCTGATCGCGGGCCTGGCCAGGCCCGACGAGGGCCGCGTGCTGATCGACGGCAACGACGTCACCCACGGCGCGCCGTACGAGCGGGACATCGGCATGGTGTTCCAGAACTATGCGCTGTTCCCGCACATGACCATCCTGGAGAACATCGCCTTTCCCCTGAAGATGCGCAAGGTGCCGGCGGCCGAGGCGAAGCGGCGCGCGCAGGAAGCGCTGGACATGGTGCGGCTGCCGCAGGTCGGCGCGCGCCTGCCGCGCGAACTGTCCGGCGGCCAGCAGCAGCGCATCGCGCTGGCGCGCTGCATGGTCTACCGCCCCGCGATCATCCTGATGGACGAGCCCCTGGGCGCGCTGGACAAGAAGCTGCGCGACCAGATGCAGCTGGAGATCAAGCGCATCCACCGCGAACTGGGCACCACCATCGTCTACGTGACGCATGACCAGGAAGAGGCCATGACCATGTCCGACCGCATCTGCCTGATGAACGGCGGCGCGATCGAGCAACTGGGCACGCCAGCCGACCTGTACTTCCGCCCGCGCACCCTGTTCGTGGCGGACTTCCTGGGCGAATCCAACCTGCTGCAGGGCGAGGTCACGGCCGTCGACGGCGCCACGCTGACCGTCAGGCTGGCGCACCAGGGCGTCAGCGGCCAGGCCCTGTCCAATGGCGCCACGGTCAAGGTCGGCCAGAAGGTCACGCTGATGCTGCGTCCCCAGAATCTGCAGGCCGGCCCCGCCGAGGCCCATGGCCGGGCCCTGACCGGCAAGCTGCTCGACGTGATGGTGACCGGCAGCCTGACCAAGCTCTATCTCGATTCGGGCGCGCCCGACAGCGCCCCGCTCGTGGTCGCCTACCCCACGCGCCGCCAGGCCGAGCAGTACGCCATCGGCCAGCCGCTGTCGGTGACCTGGCAGGCCGCCGACGCGGTCGCCATCGCGGAGTGACCGCATGAGCCCCCTTGCCCCTCCCCGCAAGCGCATGAGCCAGGGCCGCCGCCATTTCCTCATGGCCGCGCCGCTGGCGATCCTGCTGCTGGTGCTGCTGATCTATCCGGTCGGCCAGTTGCTGCTGCTGAGCTTCTACGGCGACCGGGGTTTCTCGCTGACGCAATACCACCGGTTGTTCGAGTCGTCGGTGTACGTCAACGTGCTGCTCATCACGCTGAAGATCTCGCTCTGGACGACCTTCTTTGCCGTGGTGGCCGGCTACCCGGTCGCCTACCTGATCTCGAGCCTGTCGGCCCGGCGCAAGACGTCGCTGCTGTTCTGGGTGTTGCTGTCGTTCTGGACCAGCTTCCTGGTGCGCACCTTCGCCTGGGTCGTGCTGCTGGGCCGCAACGGCGTGGTCAACCAGATGCTGCAGGCGCTGGGCATCCTGGATGCGCCGGCCAACCTGCTCTACAACTTCGGCAGCGTGCTGGTCGGCATGGTGCATGCGCTGATGCCGCTGGCGGTGCTGACAATGCTGTCGGTCATGGAGAACATCGACCGCAACCTGCCGCGCGCCGCCTCCACCCTCGGCGCGCGCCCGGGCACCGCGTTCTGGAAGATCTACTTCCCGCTGTCCATGCCCGGCGTGGCCGCCGCGGCCATCATGGTGTTCGTCACCGCCATCGGCTTTTTCATCACCCCGGCGCTGCTGGGCGGCCGCAAGGAGACGATGATCACCCAGATCATCATCGACCAGGTGCAGCAGACCATGAACTGGGAATTCGCCGGCGCGGTGTCGGTGCTGCTGCTGGTGGTGGTGCTGGCGGTGTTCGCGCTGTACGACCGCATACTGGGCCTGTCGACCATGACCGGCGCCGGCGCGTCGCGCCCCCGCGCCTCGGCCAAGCCCGGCCTGGCGCGGCGCGCGGGCGAGGCCCTGCTGGACCTGCTGGCCGCGCTGTCCGACCGCCTGTTCTCGCTGCTGCCCACGCGCCTGCGCCGTTCGGTCTCCGGCACCGGCCAATCGCGCACCCTGTGGTGGATCGTGCTGGCGGTGCTGGCCTTCCTGTCCGCGCCCGCCTTCCTGATGATCCCGCTGTCGTTCGATTCGGGGTCCGGCCTGACCTGGCCGCCCAAGGGCTTTTCGTTGCAATGGTACGAGCAGATGTTCACGTCGCCGGTGTGGATGCAGGCCATCACGCGCTCGCTGATCGTGGGCGTTGGCACCGGCCTGCTGGCCATGCTGATCGGCACGCCGGCCGCCTTCCTGCTGGTGCGCGCCGACATGCGCGGCAAGTCCGCCATGCTGGCCTTCGTGCTGTCGCCCATCGTGGTGCCGCGCATGATCATCGCGGTGGGCATGTTCTATTTCTTCGCCCGCGTCGGCCTGGTCGGGTCGACCGTCGGCCTGATCCTGGCGCACACGGTGGTGGCGGTGCCGTACGTGGTGATCACCATGATGGCGGTGCTGCGCAACTACGACACGCGCCTGGACCTGGCGGCGCAGAGCCTGGGCGCGGGCCCCTGGGCGACGTTGCGCTTCGTGACCTTCCCGATCCTCGGCGCGGGGCTGATGTCATCGTTCCTGTTCGCTTTCGCGACCTCGTTCGACGAACTGACGATCGCGCTGTTCGCCTCGGGCGGGCTGAACGCCACCCTGCCCAAGCAGTTCTGGGACGAGGTGACGCTGCAGATCTCCCCGGTGATCGCCGCCGTGTCCACCTGCCTGTTTATCTTCATCGCCGCGCTGATCTGGCTCGCCGACCGGCTGCGCCGCCGCAGCCTGGCGGGCTGAGGCGCGGCGCCGTTTCCCTTCCATCAGGATTTTTCCATGTTGAATGCAAGCCACCTGCGCGGCGTGTTTCCCGCGATTCCCACCCCGGTCAAGGCCGACGACACCATCAACGTCCCGGCGGCCCAGGCGCTGATCGCCTACCTGCTCAAGCAGGGCATCGACGGCATCGTGCCGCTCGGCGGCACCGGTGAGTACGGAGCTTTGGCGCGGGCCGAACGCATCCGCATGTGCAAACTGACGGTGGACGCCGTGGCCAAGCGCGTGCCGGTGATTCCCGGCGTGCTGGACCCGGGCTTTCACGACGCCCTGCAGGCCGGCCGCGAATTCGCCGACGCGGGCGCCGACGCGCTGATGGTGCTGACGCCCTACTACACGACCCCGACCCAGGCCGGCATCCGCGAGTACTTCCTGCGCTACGCCGACGCATCGCCGCTGCCGGTGATGATCTACGAGATCCCGTACCGCACCCGCATCGCGATCGCACCCGAAGTGCTGCACGAACTGTCGCGCCACCCGAACATCATCGGCATGAAGGCCTGCAACACGGACATGTACCACTTCCTGCGCACGGTGGCCGGCGTGGACGAATCGTTCGCCGTGTTCAGCGGCGAAGACACGCTGCTGCCGGTTCACCTGGCCGCCGGCGCCCAGGGCGGGATCGTGGTGACGGCGAGCCTGCTGCCCAAGGCCTGGCGCAAGGTCTATGACCTGGCCACCGAAGGCCGCACGCGCGACGCCATGCTGCTGCACCGTCGCCTGATCCCCCTGATGAACCTTGCGTTCGCCGAGACCAATCCCGGACCGATGAAGTCGGTGATGGATCTCATCGGCGTCGATGCGCCGGAAGTGCTGGATCCCCTGGTGCAGCCCGGGGCCGACCTGCAGGCGTCCTTGCGGTCGGTGGTCAAGCCCTTGCTGGCGGAGTTCGAAGGCGTTTGAGACAGGCGATTCGGGAAGGATTGGGCGCAATCGATCGACCGCGCCCGGCCCTTACCTCGAATACGCCGAGAACTTGGACTTGGAGATGGACGTCGCCGCCACCTGCACATGCTGCGCCAACTCCGCCTCGACCCGCGCCACGGTCCATCGCGTCGTCGGCACGGAAATGTTGATCGCCGCCACCGCCAATCCCCGATGATCGATCACCGGCGCCGCCACCGAAATATCTCCCAGCACCGTCTCGTTCACGATGATCGCGTAGCCCTTTTCGGCCACGCGCTGCGCGCGTTCGAGCAGCTTGTCGGGATTGACTTCCGTGTAGGGCGTGATCGGCTCCAGGCGGGTCTGCGACAGGATTTCACGGCGCTGCTCGTCCGACAGGCGTGACAGGATCGCCGTGCCCGACGCGGTGAAATACGCCGGCAGGCGGCTGCCCACGGCGATGTCCACATTGACCAGGTGATGCCCTGGGAAGCGGGCCACGAACACGATCTCGTGCCCGTCCAGTTCTTGCAGGTTGGTGGTTTCGCCCAGCGTGCGGCTGATGTCCAGCAGATAGGGCGACGCCTTGTCGATCAACTCATTGGCGCGCACGTAGTTGTACGAGAACTGCAGCACCTTCGGCGTCAGTCCGTAATTGCGCGTGTCCGGAATGCGGCGCAGATAGCCCAGCGTTTCCAGCGTGTAGACCAGGCGTTGCGTCGCGCTGCGGTCCAGGCCCGAGGCACGCGCAATGTCGGCCAGCGTCATGTGGCGTTTCGGGCCGTCGAAGGCGTGCAGCACCTGGAAGGCTTTTTCGGTCGAGCCTACAAAGAGCGAAGACCGGGCCTCGGTCGCCGCCTGCGTCTTGTCCGTATCGTCGGGCTTGTTTTTGGGCACGGGAGCAGCCTATTTGAAAGAAGGAGCGCGCGCGAATCGGAAGCGCGGGCCGTCTTGCCGGCGGCAATCGCGCGTATCGCACGCGATTTAATTGTAATTCAATTATTAATAGCAGATCCCAATTACCACATAGCGCGGCACGCGCGATCGCGCTGCCCTCAACCGTGCGCCGGCGGACCGGCCCTCACGCTGCCGCGAGCGCCGTCATGCGGCCAACGGCACGCCCGGCTGGCTGGCCGAGCGCGTGCCCGGCACCGGATGACAGGACTGCGGATGGTAGGTATGCACCAGTGACAGCTTGACGCGGTCGCTGCGGTTGCCCTGCGCCGCGTGCAGCGTGCGGCAATGGAAGAACACCAGGTCACCGGCGCGCAGCTCGGGACAGACGGCGCGCGCGATCCATGCGGCGTTCTCGGGCGCGTCATCGCGGAAGAATTTCTGCTCGTCGAACTGCGCCGGCTTGAACGCCGCCGCGTGCGAACCGGGAATGAACGACAGGCCGCCGTTGTCCCAGTTCTCGTCGCCCAACGCCAGCCAACAGGACATCAGGTCGGTATCGGAAAACGACCAATAGCGGATGTCCTGGTGCCAGCCGGTCAGGCTGCCATAGGCGGGATGCTTGGTCATCACGCAGTTGTGGTGCACCGTGGACAGCACCGGCGTCTCGCCGAAATAGCGCGCCAGCGATTGGCCGATGCGCGCGTTGGTGGCCCATTGCGCGAACAAGGGATCGCGCCCATAGGCGCTGAGCAGGCGCCGCACCGTCAGACCGCCTTCGGCGTTGCGCGACTCGGGCGCGCCGGGATAGCGCAGGTCCGCCTCGTATTCGATGGGCGCCACGTGCTCGCGCAGATGGCGCTCGGCCAGCGCGCGCAGCGCCGCCACCTCGGCCGGGTCGGCGAACTGGCGCGCGACCACGAAACCCTGCTCGCGCAGGACCGCTAACTCATCTTCTTGCAACGACGCGGACATGATGAACCTGCCAACCCCTCAGACCCCGCGGCGTAAGCTGCAAAGCGTCTGCGCACAGGGCAGGCGCGTGCCGGGCGAGGCGCCGGCGAGCGCGGGGAGAGCTAGATTACACCTAAATACGCGGGCCGGCGGCCGGCGTCTGGTCGGGCGGGGGCGCGGCCCGGAGGCGGGCGGTGTCACGCTCGGCTTCCTCGTGGTGCACCCACTCGCGCCACACGGCCACCAGCAGCGCCATCAGCACCGGGCCGACGAACAGCCCGACGATGCCCATGGTCTTCACGCCCCCCACCAGGCCGAAGAAGGTCGGCAGGAACGGCAGCTTGACCGGCCCGCCCACCAGGCGCGGACGCAGCGTCTTGTCGACGATGAACAGTTCGACGCTGCCCCACACCATCAACGCGATGCCCGCCACCACATGGCCGGAACCGACCAGGTACAGCGACACCAGCGTGAACGACAGCGGCGCGCCGCCGGGAATCAACGCCATGAAGCCGGTGACCACGCCCAGCAGCACCGGCGACGGCACGCCGGCGACCCAGTAGGCGATGCCCAGCACCACGCCCTCGCCCAATGCGATCAGGCCCATGCCGGTGACGGTGGAATTGATGGTGGCCGGCACCACGCGCGAAAAACGCTGCCAGCGCGCCGGCAGGATGCGTTCGCCCAGCACGTCCAGTTGCGCCACCATGCGCATGCCGTCCTTGTAGACGAAGAACAGCGTGATCAGCATGAACAGCACCGTCAGCAGCAACTGGAACACGTTGCCGGTGGCGGCAAGCACCATGCGGTAGATATTGCCCAGGTGTTCGCCGCTGACGGCCTCGACCAGCGCGCCCAGCGCATGCGGCTGGCCGATATAGGCCTGCCAGTATTCGGAGAGCCGGTCGCCCACCACGGGCATCGAGGTGATCCAGTTGGGGACCGCGACGCCATGGCGATTGGCGGCGATGGCCCAGGCGAAGAAGGTGCTGGCCTCCTTGATGGCGTACGACAGCGCCAGCGACAACGGCACGATCAGCACCACGATCACCACCAGCAGGGCCAGCGACGCCGCCAGCGCGGTGCGGCCGCCGCAGCGCGCGACCAGCCGCTGGTACAGGGGCCAGCTGGCCAGGCCGATGATCAGCGCGGCCAGCGCCGGCACCAGGAAGCCGCTGAGGAAATACACCCCCGCCAACAAAACGAGCAGCAAAAGCCAACGGGCGATCAGGTAAGCGGGGAGTACAGGCTGCATAGAGCGGATCGACAGTGAATGCGTTGAGGCTTTGACTGTCGGACTATACAGACGTTTCGGGAAATACGAGGGACGCAAGCCCTGTATTTACTACGGGGTTTCCCGGTGTTCCGGGATTTTGCCGGCAAATTGCGGGCGTGGCGGACCCGCGGGCCCGCCACCTCGGACACGGCCTGCCTTACAGCGCGTATTCGGCGGCCTCTTCGCGCGCGGTACGGCGGCGCGGCATGGGGTCGTTGGCAGCGGCCACGCCGGCCACGGCCATCTGCTTGGCCTGGCTGATCTGGCGCTGCTGGAACACGCCGCAGCTGGCGGCGGCCGGATCGGTCTCGTCGCGGCCGCTGAGCAGCGGGCAGCTGGCGAACAGTTCCGCCGCCCAGTCGGCGAAGGCGCGCACCTTGGGCGACAGCTGGCGGCTTTGCGGATACAGCACCGAGATCGCGGTGGCGCTGGGCTTCCATTGCGGCAGCACCTCGATCAGCTCGCCCGACTGCAGGTAGGGCAGCGCCATGTAGCGCGGCGTCTGGATCAGGCCGAAACCCTTCAGCCCGCAGTCCAGGTAGGCGCCGGCCTCGTTCACCGCCACGGTGCCGCGCATGTCCACTTCCTGGTGCTTGCCGTCGATCTTGAAGTCCCAGGCGCAGTTGCGGCCGGTGCGGCTGGAGAAATAATGCACGGCGTGGTGGTTGCGCAGTTCCTCGATGGTCTGCGGCATGCCATGGCGCGCGACGTAGGTCGGCGAGGCGCAGGTCACGGTCTGCAGGGTCCCGATGCGGCGCGCCACCAGGCTGGAATCTTCCAGGTCGCCGGCGCGGATGACGCAGTCGACCGCCTCCTGCACCATATCGACGGGACGGTCGCCCATGCCCAGCACCAGCTCGACATCGGGGTACTTGTCGTGGAAATCACACAATGAGGGAATCAGGATCAGCCGGCCGATACAGGTCGGCACATCGATGCGCAGCCGGCCCTTCAGGCGCAGCGCCGCTTCCTGGAAACAGGCCTCGGTTTCCTCGACGTCGGCCAGGATGCGCACGCAGTGCTGGTAGTAGCCGGCGCCGTCGGGCGTCAGGCCGATGCGGCGCGTGGTGCGGTTGAGCAGGCGCACGCCCAGCAGGCGTTCGAGATTCTGGATGATGGTGGTGACGGTGGTGCGCGGAAGCGAGAGGCTGTCGGCCGCCCGGGTGAAACTATTGGCGTCCACGACGCGCACAAACACCTGCATAGCCTGAAAACGGTCCATGGCGACGGTGTCCTTTAAGGGCAATTTGGTCGGGGTGTACGGAGCATAACCCGAATTCGTCCGAGATTAGACAAATCTGCCGAACAGTGTTGCCGAGATAGACGTGTTTATCCGCGCCGGCAAAACACTCAGAATGCAAAGCATCTTGAAGTGCCCGTGCCGCCCGGCGCCATCCCAGGGCCTGTCAATCCTCAGATTCCGATCCCGGTATAACCCGTCCCCCAAAAAGGCGGGTTCCACCAGGGAAACGTAACCGCGTCGCATGTTGCACTGCAATATGACATCGGTGTTTCAGGACTGACAGACCCGCCGCGATGCCCGCCCCGCCGCCAACCCGCCCCCGTCGCGGTCACGGCAAGCGCGCTTCACCCCGACATCACCCATCAAGGAACATCATGGTTTCGCGTAATCGTATTGCTGTGCTCGTCGTCTTCGCGGCCGTCATCGCGGCCGGCGGTGGCTATGCCCTGTTTCGCGCCCCCGCCGGCGCCAACGCGGCCCAGGCGCAAGGCGCGCCCGCCGCGACCCCTGTCGAGGTGGCCGAAGTGGTCAGCAAGACCATCGTCGACTGGCAACGCTACTCCGGCCGGCTGGAAGCCATCGACCGCGTGGACATCCGCCCGCTGGTGTCCGGCACTCTGACCGCGGTGCACTTCCAGGACGGCAGCATCGTCAAGAAGGGCGACGTGCTGTTCACCATCGACCCGCGCCCCTACGCGGCCGAGGTGGACCGCGCCGCCGCCGCCCTGACCGCCGCCAAGGCCCGCGCCTCGTACACGGCCACCGAACTGGCCCGCGGCCAGCGCCTGTTGGCCGACAACGCCATCGCCCGTCGCGACTTCGAGGAAAAGCAGAACGCCGCGCGTGAAGCCGCGGCCAACCTGCAAGGCGCGCAGGCCGCGCTGGACTATGCCAAGCTCAACCTGGGCTACACCCGCATCGAAGCGCCGGTCGCCGGCCGCGTGTCGCGCGCGGAAGTCACGGTGGGCAACGTGGTCGCCGCCGGCGCCGCCTCGGTGCCGCTGACCACGCTGGTGTCGGTCTCCAAGATGTACGCCTCGTTCGACGTCGACGAGCAGACCTTCCTGAAGTACGTGAACCCCGCCCGCAACGGCAAGGCCGGCTCGGTGCCGGTCGAACTGGGCCTGGCCAACGAGGATGGCTACTCGCGCACCGGCTTCGTGCAATCGGTGGACAACCGCCTGGACGCCACGTCCGGCACCATCCGCGTGCGCGCCGAGTTCGACAACGCCGACGGCACCCTGCTGCCGGGCCTGTACGCCCGCATCCGCCTGGGCGGCAGCGAACCGCGCAGCGCCGTGCTGATCGACGAGAAGGCCATCGGCACCGACCAGGACAAGCGCTACGTGCTGGTGCTGGACGACAAGAATCACGCCAACTACCGCCAGGTGAAGCTGGGCGCCAACCAGGAAGGCCTGCGGGTCGTGGACTCCGGCCTGGCCGCCGGCGAACGCATCGTGGTCAATGGCTTGCAGCGCGTGCGCCCCGGCGACGCCGTGAGCCCGACCGTGGTGTCCATGGTCGCGGCGCAACGCAACCCGGTCAAGACCGCGGCCGCCAACTAAGCCGCCGGTGAACCGCAAAGCAGAACGAGAACGTTCATGAATATCTCGAAATTCTTCATCGACCGGCCGATCTTCGCCGGGGTGTTGTCCGTGCTGGTGTTGCTGGGCGGCCTGCTGGCCATGTTCCAGCTGCCGATCTCGGAATACCCGGAAGTGGTGCCGCCCTCGGTGGTGGTGCGCGCGCAGTATCCGGGCGCCAACCCCAAGGTCATCGCCGAAACCGTCGCCTCGCCGCTGGAGGAATCCATCAACGGCGTGGAAAACATGCTGTACATGCAGTCGCAGGCCAACAGCGACGGCAACCTGACGCTGACGGTCAACTTCAAGCTGGGCGTGGACCCGGACAAGGCGCAGCAGCTGGTGCAGAACCGCGTGTCGCAGGCGTTGCCGCGCCTGCCGCCGGACGTGCAGCGGCTGGGCGTCACGACCACCAAGAGCTCGCCCACCCTGACGCTGGTGGTGCACCTGATCTCGCCCAACGACCGCTACGACATCACCTACCTGCGCAACTACGCGATCCTGAACATCAAAGACCGCCTGGCGCGCATCACCGGCGTGGGTGAAGTGACGGTGTGGGGCGCGGGCAACTACTCGATGCGCGTGTGGCTCGACCCGCAGAAGGTGGCGCAGCGCGGCATGACGGCCGCCGAAGTGGTCGCCGCCATCCGCGAGCAGAACGTGCAGGTCGCCGCTGGCGTGATCGGCGCGTCCCCGACCCTGGGCGACGTGCCGCTGCAGCTGAACGTGAATGCGCGCGGCCGCCTGCAGACCGAAGAGGAATTCCGCGACATCATCCTCAAGACCTCGCCCGATGGCGCCGTGACGCACCTGTCGGACGTGGCCCGCGTGGAACTGGATGCCCAGGAATACGGCCTGCGTTCGCTGCTGGACAACAAGCAGGCGGTGGGCATGGGCATCATGCAATCGCCGGGCGCCAACGCGCTGGACGTGTCCTCGCAGGTGCGCGCCGCCATGGCCGAGCTGGCCCAGGACTTCCCGCCGGGCGTGGAATACCGCATCGAATACGACCCGACCCAGTTCGTGCGCTCCAGTATCGAGGCCGTGGTGCACACGCTGCTGGAAGCCATCGCGCTGGTGGTGCTGGTGGTGATCCTGTTCCTGCAGACCTGGCGCGCGTCCATCATCCCGCTGCTGGCGGTGCCGGTGTCCATCGTGGGTACGTTCGGCCTGCTGCTGATGTTCGGCTATTCCATCAACGCCCTGTCGTTGTTCGGGATGGTGCTGGCCATCGGGATCGTGGTCGACGACGCGATCGTGGTGGTGGAGAACGTCGAGCGCAACATCGCCGCGGGCCTGAGCCCGCGTGACGCGACCTATCGCGCCATGCGCGAGGTGAGCGGCCCCATCATCGCCATCGCCCTGACGCTGTGCGCGGTGTTCGTGCCGCTGGCGTTCATGACCGGCCTGACCGGCCAGTTCTACAAGCAGTTCGCCATGACCATCGCCATCTCGACGGTGATCTCGGCCTTCAACTCGCTGACCCTGTCGCCCGCTTTGTCGGCCCTGCTGCTCAAGAGCCACCACGACAAGCCCGACTGGCTGACCCGGGGCATGAACCGCGTGTTCGGCCGCTTCTTCAACTGGTTCAACAACATGTTCGGCCGCGCTTCGGAAAGCTACGGCGTGGGCGTGTCCGGCGTGATCCGCCGCAAGGCCGGCGCCATGGGCGTCTATGCCGTGCTGGTTGCCGCCACCATCGGCGTGTCGTACCTGGTGCCGGGCGGCTTCGTGCCGGCGCAGGACAAGCAGTACCTGATCGGCTTCACCCAGCTGCCCAACGGCGCCTCGCTGGACCGCACTGACGCCGTGATCCGCCGCATGAGCGACATTGCCCTGAAGGAACCTGGCGTGCAGAGCGCCATCGCCTTCCCGGGCCTGTCCATCAACGGCTTCACCAACAGTTCCAGCGCCGGCATCGTGTTCGTGATGCTCAAACCCTTCGACGAGCGCAAGGGCGCCGCGCTGTCGGGCAACGCCATCGCGGCTTCGCTCAACCAGAAGTTCGCGGCCATCCAGGACTCGTTCATCGCCGTGTTCCCGCCCCCGCCCGTGATGGGCCTGGGCACGCTGGGCGGTTTCAAGTTCCAGATCGAGGACCGCGGCGCCGCCGGCTACGCCGAACTGGACAAGGCCAAGTCCGCGTTCCTGGCCAAGGCGCGCCAGGCGCCTGAGCTCGGCCCCGCGTTCTCCAGCTACGAGATCAACGTGCCGCAGCTGGACGTGGACCTGGACCGCGTCAAGGCCAAGCAGCTGGGCGTGCCGGTGACGGAAGTCTTCGACACCATGCAGATCTACCTGGGCTCGATGTACGTCAACGACTTCAACCGGTTCGGCCGCGTGTTCCAGGTGCGGGCACAGGCGGACGCGCAGTACCGCGCGCATGCCGATGACATCCTGCAGCTCAAGACCCGCAATGCCGCCGGCGACATGGTGCCGCTGTCGTCGCTGGTGACCGTCAAGCAGACCTTCGGCCCCGAAATGGTGGTGCGCTACAACGGCTACACCGCCGCCGACATCAACGGCGGACCGGCGCCGGGCTACTCGTCCGACCAGGCCCAGGCCGCGGCCGAGCGCGTGGCCGCCGAAACCCTGCCGCGCGGCATGAAGCTGGAATGGACCGACCTGACCTACCAGCAGATCCTGGCGGGCAACGCCGGCCTGTGGGTGTTCCCGATCAGCGTGCTGCTGGTGTTCCTGGTGCTGGCCGCGTTGTACGAAAGCCTGACCCTGCCGCTGGCCGTGATCCTGATCGTGCCGATGAGCATCCTGGCCGCGCTGACCGGCGTGTATCTGACGGGCAATGACAACAACATCTTCACCCAGATCGGCCTGATGGTGCTGGTGGGGCTGTCGGCCAAGAACGCGATCCTGATCGTGGAATTCGCCCGCGAGCTGGAAATGAACGGCCGCACGCCGCTGGAAGCCGCGATCGAGGCCAGCCGCCTGCGCCTGCGTCCGATCCTGATGACGTCGATCGCCTTCATCATGGGTGTGGTGCCGCTGGTGCTGTCGTCCGGCGCCGGTTCGGAAATGCGCCACGCCATGGGTGTCGCGGTGTTCTTCGGCATGCTCGGCGTGACCCTGTTCGGCCTGTTCCTGACGCCGGTGTTCTACGTGCTGCTGCGTTCGATGGGCGGCAAGAAATTGCACTCGGCCGCGCCGCACGAGGCGCCGGTGTGCATGCCGCACATCGACCCGAACGCGCCGCCCGCCACGCAGCACAACGCCTGATCCGGCCTGGAAAAAAATAGCCAGCGCGCCCCGTCCCGCACGGCGGGGCGCGCGCCCAAGAGAATCGTCATGAAGACCAATAGACTGATCCGCGGTTCCGCCCTGCTTGCCGTCCTGCTCGTGCTGGCCGGCTGCGCGGTGGGCCCGACCTACGAACGGCCCGCGGCCGCCACGCCGGCGGCCTACAAGGAAGCCGCGCTGCCCGCCGCCGAAGCCGGCACCTGGAAACCGGCGCAGCCGTCCGAGGAAGCGTTGCGCGGCGAATGGTGGAAAGTGTTCGGCGACGAAGGCCTGAACCAGCTGCAGGAAGAGGCGCACAAAGCCAACCAGAACCTGCAGGCCGCCGCCGCCCGCCTGACCCAGGCGCGCGCGCTGCAACGCGAGGCCCGCGCCGGTTTCTTCCCCAGCCTGGACGCCGCCTTCGGCCCCAATCGCCAGCGCCCCTCGGCCGTATCGCAAGGCCTGCCCGACGGCACGTCGACGCGGCCGGTGACCACCTGGCGCGCGCAAGGCACGGTGTCGTACGAGGCCGACCTGTTCGGCCGCGTCGCCTCCACCGCCGACGCCGCCACCGCCGACGCGCAGCAGAGCGAAGCGCTGTACCGCTCGGTGCTGCTGGCGCTGCAGGCCGACGTCGCCACCACCTATTTCCTGGTGCGCGAACAGGATGCCGAAGCCGCGCTGTACCGCCAGACGGTGCAACTGCGCACCGAGACCCTGCAGCTGATCCAGCGCCGCTACGACGCGGGCGACATCAGCGAGCTGGACCTGGCGCGCGCCAAGGCCGAACTGGCCTCGGCGCAATCCGAGGCGCTGGGCATCGACCGCCGCCGCGCCGCCGGCGAACACGCGCTGGCCGTGCTGCTGGGCCGCGCGCCGTCGGAATTCGCGATGCCGCCCAAGCCGATCGAAAAGGTGGCGCTGTCGATCCCGGCCGGCCTGCCGTCGACGCTGCTGGAACGCCGTCCCGACATCGCCGCCGCCGAACGCGCCATGGCCGCCGCCAACGCCCGCGTGGGCGCCGCCAAGTCGGCGTTCTTCCCGCGCCTGGACATCACGGGCGCCTTCGGCTACGAGTCGTCGGAACTGGGCAACCTGTTCCAATGGTCGAGCCGCACGTTCCTGCTGGGTCCGCTGGTCGGCGCCGCGCTGTCGATGCCGATCTTCGACGGCGGCCGCCGCCAGGCCGGCCTGGACCGCGCCCGCGCGGTCTACGAGGAAGACGTGGCGGTCTACCGCCAGACGGTGCTGAACGCGTTCCGCGAAGTCGAGGACAACCTGGCCAACCTGCGCATCCTGTCCGACCAGACGCGCGCGCAGGACGCCGCGGTGGAAGCCTCGGCCCGCGCCGCGAAGCTGTCGCACACGCAATACCGCGAAGGCTCGATCAGCTATCTCGACGTGATCGAAGCTGATCGCAGTGTGCTGCTGCAGCAACGGGTGGCGGTGCAGTTGAGCGGTGAGCAGGCGCGGTCTGCGGTGGATCTGATTCGGGCGATCGGCGGCGGGTGGGGGAATCCGGTACCTGGGGCGGAGGCTGTGGCGGCTAATCGTTAGTTGTTCATTGCTCGAGCATTGCGTTGGCTGCTGTTAGCGATGATGAGTCGGTCTTCGTAGGTCGCCCCTCGGGCGGGCGGACCCGATGGCGGGCGCCCACGATTGCGGTCCGGAGCGTTCGCTCCGGACTGCCCCATCCTCATCCTCGTCCTCGCCTTCGGCGACTCCTTCGGATTCCGTCGGGCGCATCGAGGTTGCCCGCCATCGGGTCCGCCCGCCCGAGGGGCTGCGAGCGTCTAGGCTTGTCGCGCTGTTAGACCTGTGTGCGGGGAAGGGAATCTACAGGGCTGCCCATCGCGGCCGCGCGGGCGGCCACGATGGGCATCTGTGCATTTGAGCGTGCTGCGGGTGCGCTGCGCGCTGGCGGTGGGCGGTTTTCTAATGGTTCCGCACGTCAGGGGGGAGGGGCGGTGGTGGTCGGCGCGGCATAAGGCATGTTGCGCGGGACGACCTCTCGCGCCGACCACAAACCGTCGTGATGCCAACGGGCTTTCACTAGCAAACGATTTGGTCTCTCCCACACGCGAGAGCGCCATCACCCCGACGCAAGACGCCGCGTAAGCCGCAAAAGGCCGCCCGCGCGGCCGGCTTGCGGCGGGCCCCGCAAGACCCTCCCTCCAGCCCCGATGTGCGCCAAAACGCCAAGCACACCGTCCGCCCCAACGCCCGAGGCTAAGCCTCATCGCGAGCGCGTGGCGGGGTCGGTGGGGAATGGCGGGGCGTGTAGATGCGCCCGGCGGAAACCGTAGGGAGCCGAAGGCGGACGAGGTTGAGCCCGGGGCAGTCCGGAGCGAACGCTCCGGACCGCAATCGTAGCCCCGCCATCCCCCACCGACCCCGCCACGCGCGCCTCAAGAACCCACACCCCCTCGCGACACCTAACAACCCCTACAATCTCCGCCATGTCGCCCATCCGCCTCTTCTACGCCCTCTGGCCCGACACCCCCCTGGCCAACACGCTGTCCACCTGGGCCACTCAAGCCCAACTGCACAGCCGCGGCCGCGCCATGCGCACGGAAACCCTGCACATGACGCTGGCCTTCCTGGGCTCCGTGGAAAAGGAAATCGCCGACGAACTCATCGACGCCACCCCCTACCACCGCCTGCAGCCCGGCACCGTCACCCTCGACCGCTACGGCGTCTTCGCCCGCCCTCGCATTCTCTGGGCAGGCCCCGCGCAGACCCCGGATTCGCTCCAGGCCAGCCATGACGGCCTGTGGCTGTGGCTGTCAGCCTTCGGCTTCGTGCCGCCCGCCCAGCCGTTCCGCCCCCACGTCACACTGCTGCGCAACATCGAGCGCAACGACCCGCCCGCCGACGCCCCGCCGTCCCTGACCTGGCACTACGACCGCATGGTGCTGGTGGCATCCGAATCCACCGACGGCGGCAGCCGCTACCGCGTCGTCGCCCGCTCGAAACCGCAACCGGGCTGAGGCCACTCGCCGGCGCTCTGGCACAATCGAGCGCGTCGCAACGACTTAGGATCTTCATGATCATCCTGCTCGACCAAGACGGCGTGCTGGCCGACTTCGAACACGCCTTCATCGATGCCTGGCGCGCGCGCCATCCCGACATCGCGCCGGTGGCGTTCGAGGACCGCAAATCCTTCTATATCCGCGAAGACTACGCGCCCGAACTGCGCGGCATGGCCGAGGCCATCTACACCGCGCCCGGGTTCATCCGCAACCTGCCGCCGGTGCCGGGGGCGCTGGAGGCCGTGAAGGAACTGCTGGCGCTGGGCATGGACGTGCGCATCTGCACCTCGCCCCTGTCGCAGTTCGAGAACTGCGTCGCCGAGAAATACCTGTGGGTCGAGAAACACCTGGGCCGCGAGGCCACCAACCGGCTGATCCTGACCAAGGACAAGACCCTGGTGCACGGCAACCTGCTGATCGACGACAAGCCCCTGATCCAGGGCGCGGTCAAGCCGCGCTGGAAGCACGTCCTGTTCGACGCGCCCTACAACCGCGGCGTCGCCGACCGCCCCCGGATCACCTGGAGCAACTGGCGCAACGTGCTGGCCGGCGAGCTGTATACGGCCGACGAATGACGCCTGGATGACATCCTGACGGCCGGGTGGCCGGCCCTGTTCAGCGGCCGGGGTTGGGGCTATTCTGTGGTGCTGTATCCCCACACCCTGGAGGAGCCTGCACCATGAATCTGCACCGCCTGCTCAAGCAGCGAGAAGCCGATCACAAGCCCCTGCGCGTAGCGCTGCTGGGCGCCGGAAAGTTCGGCGCGATGTTCATGAGCCAGGCCCCGCGCACGCCCGGCATGCGGCTGGTGGCCGTGGCCGACCTGACCCCGGATCGCGCCCGCGCCGCGCTCACCCGGGTCGGCTGGCCGGCCACGGCGCTCAACGCCGCCAGCACCGGCGACGCCCTCAAGCAAGGCAAGGTCTATTTCACCGACGATCCCCACGCGGTCATCGCCAGTCCGGACGTCGACATCGTCATCGACGCCACCGGCCAGGCGGCCGCCGGCATCGGCCACGTGCTGGCCTGCTGCGAGCACGGCAAGCACATCATCATGGTCAACGTCGAGGCCGACGCGCTGGCCGGGCCACTGCTGGCGCGCCGCGCGCGCGAAGCCGGCATCGTCTATTCGCTGGCCTATGGCGACCAGCCGGCGCTGATCTGCGAAATGGTGGACTGGGCCCGCGCCAGCGGCTTCGAGGTGATGGCGGCCGGCAAGGGCACCAAGTACCTGCCCGAATTCCATACTTCCACGCCCGACACCGTCTGGCCCTACTACGGCTTCACCGCCGAGATGGTGGCGGCCGGCAACTTCAACGCGCAGATGTTCAACAGCTTCCTGGACGGCACCAAGAGCGCCATCGAGATGGCCGCGGTCTCCAACGCCACCGGGCTGCTGCCCTCGCCCTCGGGCCTGCACTTTCCGCCCTGCGGCGTGGACGACCTGGCGCGCGTGCTGCGGCCGCGCGAGGATGGCGGCATCCTGCATCATCGCGGCCAGGTGGAAGTGATCTCGTCGCTCGAACGCGACGGCCGGCCGGTGTTCCGCGACCTGCGCTGGGGCGTGTACGTGACGCTGGCGGCCGACAGCGACTACGTGCGCCGCTGCTTCAAGGAATACGGCCTGGTCACCGACCCCAGCGGCAACTACACCGCCATGTACAAGCCGTATCACCTGATCGGGCTGGAACTTGGCATCAGCGTGGCCAGCGTCGGCTTGCGGCGCGAGCCTACCGGCGCGCCGGCCGGCTGGCATGGCGATGTAGTGGCCACGGCCAAGCGCGACCTGCAGGCCGGGCAGTTGCTGGACGGCGAAGGCGGCTACACCGTGTATGGCCGGCTGATGCCGGCGCGCGATTCGGTCGACGAGGGCTACCTGCCGCTGGGCCTGTCGCACCAGGTCAAGCTCAAGCACGCGGTGCGGCAGTCGCAGGCGATCCGCTGGAGCGACGTGGAATACGACGATCGTTCGGCCGCCGTGCAGTTCCGCCGCGAAATGGAACAGACCTTCGCCTGAACGCGGCGCCTCGCCATGCCGCCCCCGGCCCCGCGTGAATCGGGACGGGCCGGCGACCGTCAGACCGGCGGCGAACGTTCCGCCTGGAACAGCCGCAGGCGGTCGGCGGCATTGCGCAGGTGCTGCTCGGCGGCCTTGCCGGCGGCATCGGAATCCCCGCCCTCGATGGCCGCGAAGATCGCCTGGTGTTCGCTCTGCACCGCCGCCATGCGCTCGGCGTACATGCGCGCCGTGTTGTTGCGCGCGCTGCGGATGACGCGCCGCACATTCGCTTCCAGATAGTCGTTCAGGGCCACCAGGTGCGGATTGTGCGTGGCCTGCACGATGGCCTGGTGGAACTGGTAGTCCTCTTCGTCGCCCAGCTTGTCGTTGATGAGCGCGTACTCCATGCCCACCAGCGCCTGGCGCATCTTCTTCAGGTCGGGTTCGGTGCGGCGTTGCGCCGCGTAGCGCGCGGCGGTCACTTCGATCGACAGCATCAGCTCCAGGATGTGTTCCAGGTCCTGGTTGTCGCCCGGCGTGGGCGCGGCGATGCGGAAGGCGTTGCGCTGGAAGTTCGGATCGACGAACACGCCGCTGCCTTGCTGCGAGGTGATCAAGCCTTCGGATTTCAGGCGCGCCAGCGCCTCGCGCACCACGGCGCGGCTGACCGAGTAGATCTCGGTCAATTGCTTTTCGGTGGGCAGGCGGTCGCCGGGCGCCAGCGTGCCCTGGCGGATCTGCTCGGCCAGCGCGTCGGCCACGCCCGCCGAAAGCGAATGCCTGGGCGCGGCGCGCTGCGGGTCGGAGTCCTGTGCTTGAGTGGGCTGCATGTGGAATCGTTAAAACGTGAAGGCGGCTCGCGGCGGGGAAGCCCCTGGGGCGCGCCGGCCCGTGGTTATAGGAATTCTCGACGTTTCACTGCGGCGGCGCCCTTGAAAATTATAGGATTTTGCCGGAATCAAGGGCGCGGCCGCTTCAGACTTTACGCGATATAGATGCCGCCGTTCACCTGCATCACCTCGCCCGTCACGAAACCGGCCAGCGGCGAGCACAGGAAAGCAATCGCGCCGGCGATTTCCTCGGCCGTGCCGAAGCGCCGCAACGGCGTGCTTTCCAGCAACTGCGCGCCCTTCTGGCCGATCAGGTCGTGCGTCATGGAGGTGGCGATGATCCCGGGCGCCACCGCGTTCACGCGGATCTGCGGCGCCAGCTCCAGCGCCAGGCTGCGGGTGAAGCTCTGCACCGCGCCCTTGGACGCCGAATAGGCCGCGTGCGCGTAGCTGCCGCGCTGCGCCGCCAGCGACGTCAGCAGCACGATCGAGCCGTTCTGGCGCAGGTGGCGCTGGGCGGCGCGGCACACGTAGAAGGTGCCGTCCAGGTTCACGCCCATCAGCTTCTTCCAGGCCTCGTCGCTGGTGTCCTTGACCAGTTGCTCCGGGTAGATGCCGGCGCAATGCACCAGGTGGTCGAGGCCGCCGAAGTGGTGCGCGGCGCGTTCCAGCACGCGGTCGCAATCGTGCGAGGCGGCCACGTCCAGCGCGTGCACGAACACCCGCTGGCCGCTGGCGTCCAGCTCGGCGGCCACCTCGTCCAGGCGCGCCTTGTCGATGTCGGTGAGCACCAGCCGGGCGCCATGGGCGGCCATCAGCCGCGCGGTCGCCAGACCGATGCCATTGCCCGCGCCGGTGATGGCCACTACCTGTCCTTCGAACGAAATCATGCTGTCTCCAAAGTGCTTTTTCGACGGCAAGCGCCCGCTCCCGGGGTGCCGCCAACGATTCGATTGAACCGCCAAATGCATCGCTTGACACGGGAAAAACGCTTGCCCTATGATTTATCGGACAACTTAATAAAGTTGCCTGACAACTTGTGTTGAAAGCGTAAAGCAACTGGCGATTTCAGGCAAGCAGGTCGGAAAAACACGGCCAACGGCCGCATGACAGGCAGGGGACAACCAGGTGGAAATCACCGGCAGCACAACCGTATTCGCGATCGCGGCCGACCCGATCGCGCACGTCAAGACGCCCCAGCGGCTCAACGCCCTGCTGCGCGAACGCGGCATCGACGCCGTCATGGTGCCGTTCCACGTCACCGCCGCCGGCCTGCCCGGCCTGTTCGCGGGCCTGCGCGGCCTGGCCAACCTGGGCGGCTTGGTCGTTACCGTGCCCCACAAGGAAAGCGCCGCCGCGCTGTGCGACGCCCTCACCCCCGCCGCCGAACTGATCGGCGCCGTCAATGCGGTGCGGCTGCGCGACGGCTGCCTGACCGGCGGCAACTTCGACGGCCTGGGCTTCGTCGCCGGCCTGCGCGGCCAGGGCCATGAGCCCGCCGGCCGCCACGTCTACCTGGCGGGCCTGGGCGGCGCCGGCAAGGCCATCGCCTGCGCCATTGCCGAGGCCGGCCCGGCCAGCCTGCGCCTGTACAACCGTTCGCCCGGCAAGGCCGAGGCGTTCGCCGCGCGCCTGGCGCGCCACTATCCCGGCCTGGCCATCAGTGTGGCCGGCCCGCGTCCCGAAGCCTGTGACATCGCCATCAACGCGACCACCCTCGGCCTGGACGACAACGATCCCCTGCCCTTCCAACTGGACGCCCTGGCGACCGGCGCGGTGGTGGCCGACGCCGTCATGAGCCGCGTCGACACGCCGCTGCTGCGCGCCGCGGCCGCGCGCGGCTGCCGCACCCATCCCGGCCTCTACATGCTGGAAGGACAACTCACCGAAATTGCCCGCTTCCTGGGCATAGAAAAGCCGCAGCAGGAACTGCTGAACGCGCTTGCTTGATTCACGGACCTACCACTCCCGTTCCACGGAGGAGACACGCATGAAATTGGCTTTCACCACCGGCCTGCTGTGCCTGGCCGGCATCGCCGCATCGGCCCAGGCCGCGCCCGTCAAGATCGGCCTGATCGAAACGCTGTCCGGCCCGCAGGCCTCGACCGGCCTGATGTTCCGCGCCGCGGTCAAGTACCAGCTGGACCGCATCAACGCCGCCGGCGGCTGGAACGGCCAGCCGCTGGAACTGGTCGAGTTCGACAACCAGGGCGGCCCCGTGGGCGCCTCCGACCGTTTCCGCGCCGCCGCCGCCGAAGGCGTGCAGATCCTGGTGCAGGGTTCGTCGTCGGCCATCTCCGGCCAGCTCACCGAGGACGTGCGCAAGCACAACCTGCGCAACCCGGGCAAGGAAGTCGTGTTCCTGAACGTGGGCGGCGAAGCGCTGGAACTGACCGGCCAGAAGTGCCACTTCTACCACTTCCGCTTCACCACCAACGCCGACCTGCGCGTCAAGGCGCTGGCCTCGGTCATGTCGGCCGACGGCACGCTGGGCAAGCGCGTCTACGCCATCAACCAGAACTACTCCTGGGGCCAGGACATGGAAGGCGCCACCGAGCGCTTCGCCAAGCAGTACGGCTACGAGGTGGTCGGCAAGACGCTGCACGAAGTCAACAAGATCCAGGACTTCGCGCCCTACGTGGCCCGCATCCGCTCGGCCAATCCCGACACCGTCATCACCGGCAACTGGTCCAACGACCTGCTGTTGCTGATGAAGGCCACGCAGTCGGCCGGCCTGAAGGTGCGCTTTGCCACCGTGTTCCTGGACCAGGTCGGCAACCTCGCCAACGCCGGCGACGTGGCGCTGGGCCATTACATCGCCCATCCCTACAACATCGAGGCTGCGGGCGAGGAAGGCGCCAAGTTCGCCGAGGACTACAAGGCCAAGACCGGCCACTACCCCAGCTACACCGAGCCGCAGACCGTCATCGGCATCACCTTCCTGGGCGAGGCGCTCAAGACGGTCAAGCCCAAGGACGGCAAGCTGTCGGTGCCGGACCTGGCGCGCGCGCTGGAGAAGGTCACCTACACCTCGCCGCTGGGCACCTACACCATGCGCGCCGAAGACCACCAGGTGCAGCTGCCGATGGTGGTGTCCAAGGTCGGCAAGAACGCCAAGTACAAGGCCGACGGCACCGACATGGGCTTCGAGCCGGTCAAGGTGCTGTCCGCCGCGGACGTGTCCGCGCCGGTGCAGGCCACTTGCAAGATGGTTCGCCCGGACTGATGACGCGATGGCCGCGGACGGCATGCCGTCCGCGGCCACTCGCCGATAAAGCGCTCGCCGGCGCGGGGCCGGGACACAACAGAGCGTGATGGATCGCCAGGCGCCCGGCGCCTGCGCGCAAGGATTTTGGAGCGGACATGGAATACTTTACCGTCTCGCTGTTGAACGGCGTGATTTACGGCCTGCTGCTATTCATGGTGTCGGCAGGCCTGACACTGATCTTCGGAATGATGGGCGTGCTCAACTTCGCGCACGCCTCGTTCTACATGATAGGCGCGTACGCCGCCTATACCCTGACGCCCGTCACCGGGTTCTGGACCGCGCTGGTGCTGGCCACCGTCATCGCCGGCGTGCTCGGCATGGGCGTGGAGCGCTTCTTCCTGCGCCGCGTGCACAAGTTCGGCCACGCGCAGGAGCTGCTGGTGACCTTCGGCCTGGCGTTCATCGTCGCCGAGCTCATCAAGCTGTTCTACGGGGATTTCCCGGTCGACTACCGCGTGCCGCAGTTCCTGAACTTCGCGGCCTTCCGCGTGTTCGACGCCGACTATCCGTTCTACCGCCTGCTGATGGGCGGCGTGTCGCTGGCGATGTTCGCGGTGATCTACCTGCTGCTGTCGCGCACCCGCGTCGGCATCGTGGTGCGCTCGGCCATCTACCGGCCGCGCATGGCCGAGGCGCTGGGCCACAACGTGCCGCTGGTGTTCATGAGCGTGTTCGGCGTGGGCGCGGCGATGGCCGGCCTGGCGGGCGCGGTCGCGGGCGCGTTCTACACCACCAATCCGAACATGGCGCTGGAACTGGGCGTGCTGGTGTTCGTGGTGGTGGTCGTGGGCGGCCTGGGCTCGCTTGAAGGCGCCATGATCGCCTCGCTGCTGATCGGGCTGATCAGCTCGTTCTCGGTCGGCATCGACGCCAGCCTGGCGACCCTGTTCGGCCTGTTCGGCGCCGGCGAGTGGGCCGAAAGCGTGGGCGGCCTGATGACGGTGAAGATCTCCAGCCTGGCCGCGACGCTGCCGTTCCTGCTGATGTTGGTGGTGCTGCTGGTCAAGCCCTCGGGCCTGAAAGGAGAACAGGCATGAGCCAGAACTCGTCTCGCCGGGCCACCGCCGGCCTGCTGCTGATCGTCTGCGTGGCCGCGCTGTGCGCGCTGCCGTGGCTGCTGCCCGCCGGCCAGCTGGTCGCGGCGGTGCAGATGCTGATCGCGGCGCTGTTCGCCTGCGCCTTCAACCTGCTGGCCGGCCAGGGCGGCATGCTGTCCTTCGGCCACGCGGCCTACTTCGGCGTCGGCACCTTCGCCACCATCCACGCCATGAACGCGCTGGGCGGCGCGGGCCTGTTGCCAACGCCGCTGATGCCGCTGGCGGGCGGCGTGGCCGGCTTGCTGTTCGGCCTGGTCGCGGGCTGGTTCGCCACCATGCGCGCCGGCGTGTACTTTTCGATGATCACGCTGGCGCTGGCCGAACTGCTGCATGCGCTGGCGCCGCACCTGAAAGGCGTGTTCGGCGGGGAAGCCGGGCTGTCCGCCATGCGCATGCCGGCCTGGGGCTTCACCTTCGGCTCGGACGTCGAGGTGTACTTCCTGGTGCTGGCCTGGGTGCTGGTGTCGCTGGCCGCGCTGTATGGCCTGACCCGCACGCCGCTGGGCCGCCTGACGCTGGGCCTGCGCGAAAACGCCAACCGCCTGCGCTACCTGGGCTACCGGCCGCACACGCTCAAGACCATGGTGTTCGCGTTGTCGGCCATGTTCGCCGGCATCGCCGGCGGCCTGCAGGCGCTGAACATCGAGGCCGGCAACTACGTGCTGTTCGAGGTCAAGCTGTCGACCGACGCGGTGCTGTTCGCCTACATCGGCGGCGTCAACGCCTTCCTGGGACCGGTGCTGGGCGCGTCGATCCTGACCTTCCTGTCGCAGACGCTGGCCGACATCACCCGTTCCTGGCTGCTGTACCAGGGCATCCTGTTCGTGCTGGTGATGCTGTTCGTGCCGGACGGCCTGGTCGGCCTGGTGCAGCGCGCCGCCAGGTCGCTGCGCCAGCGCGGGCTGGCCGAGTGGCTGCCGCGCGCCGCGGTGTCCGTCGCCGGCGGCCTGCTGCTGACCGGCGCCACGGTGTTCACGGTGGAAATGCTGCAACGCATGTTCGCGCGAGACTATCGCTCGCTGCTGGCGATGAACCCCGATGCCGGCTGGCCCGCCATTTCCCTGTTCGGCCACGACTGGGCGCCGCTGGCGCTGTCGACCTGGCTGCTGCCGCTGGCGCTGTTCGCGGCCGGCCTCTTGGCCTGCCGCTGGGCGCTGGCCCTGTGGCGCGGCGAGGCCGAGGCCGCGCCCGTGCTGGAGACCGCAAAATGAGCCACGAGATCCTGACCCTGACCGACGTGCGCAAGTCCTTCGGCGACGCGCAGATCATCCGCGGCGTCAACCTGCAGGTGCGGGCCGGCGAACGCCACGCCGTCATCGGCCCCAACGGCGCCGGCAAGTCCACGCTGTTCCACCTGATGTCCGGCTCGTTCGCGCCGACCTCGGGCGACATCAGCCTGCGCTCGCGACCCATCGGCGGCCTGCCACCCGAACGCATCAACCGCCTCGGCCTGGCGCGCTCGTTCCAGATCACCAACGTGTTCCCGCGCCTGTCGGTGCGCGAAAACCTGCGGCTGGCGGTGCTGCGCATGCACGGCCTGGTCTACAACTTCTGGCGCCCCATCGCGCGCCACCGCGCCGTCAACGAGAACGTCGACCAGCTGCTGGAGAAAGTGCGCCTGGCCGCCAAGCAGCACACCGCGGCGGGCGACCTGAACTACTCCGAGCAGCGTTCGCTGGAAATCGGCATGACGCTGGCCTCGCGGCCCAAAGTGATCCTGCTGGACGAGCCGATGGCCGGCATGTCTCAGCACGAGGTCGACTACACCGTCGAACTCATCAAGGACGTAACGCGCGACTGCACCCTGCTGATCGTGGAGCACGACATGCAGGTGGTGTTCTCGCTGGCCGACCGCATCAGCGTGCTGGTGTACGGCGAGATCCTGGCCACCGGCACGCCCGCCGAGATCCGCGGCGACGCCCGCGTGCGCGAAGCCTACCTGGGAGAGGAAACGGTATGAGCATGCAATCCCCCCTGCTGGCCCTGCAAGGCGTGCACGCGCACTACGGCAAGAGCCACATCCTGCACGGCATCGACCTGACGGTGGGCCGCGGCGAAGTGGTCAGCCTGCTGGGCCGCAACGGCGCCGGCCGCTCCACCACCATGAAGAGCATCATGGGGCTGGTGGACGTGACGGGCGGCCGCATTGCCATCGAAGGCCGCGACATCACCAACAAGCGCCCCTTCGAGATCGCTCGCGCCGGCCTGGGTTTCGTGCCGGAAGAACGCGAGGTGTTCGCCAACCTGACGGTGGACGAGAACCTGCGCATGGGCGAACAGCCCGTCCGGCCCGACGCGCCGGCCTGGACCATCGAGCAAATGTTCGGCTACTTCCCGCGCCTGAAGGAACGCCGCAATACCCGCGCCGGCAACCTGTCCGGCGGCGAACAGCAGATGCTGACCATGTGCCGTTCGCTCCTGGGCAATCCCAAGGTCATGCTGATCGACGAACCCACCGAGGGCCTGGCGCCCAAGATCGTGGAAGTGATCGCCGACGTGATCCGCGACATCCACCAGCGCGGCGTGTCGGTGGTGCTGGTCGAGCAGAAGCTGACCATCGCGCTGAAGGTCTCCACGCGGGTGAGCGTGATGGGCCATGGCCGCATCGTTTTCGAAGGACCGCCCGCGCAGCTGCATGAGCGCCAGGACGTGGTCCAGGAATGGCTGGCGGTCTGACCGCGGCCCTATCTGTAGAGGCAAGCACTTGGACAATACCCCTGAAGTACGCCACGCCGACCTGCGCGGCAAGAACGTGGTGATCACCGGCGGCGCCAAAGGCATCGGCTACGCCACGGCCGAGGCGTTCGTGCGCCAGGGCGCGCGGGTGGCGCTGCTGGACATGGACCCGGTCGCGCTGGATGCGGCCGTGGCCGGGCTGCGCGCGGCCGGCGGCGAAGCGCTGGCCGCGCAGGCCTCGGTCACCGACGCCGACGCGGTCGAGCGCGCCTTCGCCCAGGTCGAACAGGCCTGGAGCGGCATCGACGTGCTGGTCAACAACGCCGGCATCTCGGCCAACAAGCCGTCGCTGGACGTCACGCCCGAGGAATGGCGCCGCGCGGTCGACATCAACCTGACCGGCGTGTTCCTGTGCGCCCAGGCCGCCGGCCGCCGCATGGTGCCCAAGGGCGAGGGCTGCATCATCAACCTGGCCTCCATGTATGGCGTGGTGGCGGCGCCCGACCGCGCCGCCTACTGCGCCACCAAGGGCGCGGTGGTACTGCTGACCGAGACCCTGGCGGTGGAATGGGGCCCGGCGGGCGTGCGCGTGAACGCGCTGGCGCCCGGCTACGTCGAGACCGACCTGGTGCGCGACCTGGCCGCGCGCGGCCGCCTCGACCCCGAACGCCTCAAGCAGCGCACGCCGCTGCGGCGCCTGGCGCAACCGGCCGAAATGGCCGACCTGGCGGTGTTCCTGGCGTCCAGCCAGGCCGCCTACATCACCGGACACACCCTGGTGGCCGATGGCGGCTGGAGCCGCTACAGCTACCTCTGACGCATCGACGCTTACCTACATTCTGGAGATTCACTCATGGCCACCTACCAACCGCTTGGTTCCCAGGCGCCCTGGCGGCAACTGACGGTCGAGGCCTCGGACTGGCAACAGGCCGACCCCGCGCTGCTGGCCACCATGCTGACGCAGCTGCACTGGATCCGCGCCTTTGAGGAAGCGGTGCTGGACCTGGCCGCCGAAGGCCTGGTGCACGGCCCCGCCCACTCGTCGGTGGGCCAGGAAGGCGGCGCCGTCGGCTCGGTGCTGGCGCTGGGCGCCGGCGACCAGATCAACGGCTCGCACCGCGGCCATCACCAGTTCCTGGCCAAGGCGCTGCAACACGTCGCGCCGCTGGGCCTGGATCCGCGCAACCCGCTCACGCCCGCCATCGACGAAGTGCTGCACAAGACCCTGGCCGAGATCATGGGCCTGGCGCAAGGCTACTGCCGCGGCCGTGGCGGCAGCATGCACCTGCGCTGGCTGGAAGCCGGCGCGCTCGGCACCAATGCCATCGTCGGCGGCGGCGTGCCGCTGGCCGCCGGCGCGGCCTGGGCCCACCATCACGCCGGCACCGACCGCGTGGCCGTGACCTACTTCGGCGACGGCGCCGTCAACATCGGCTCGGTGCTCGAGACGATGAACCTGACCGCCGCGTGGAAGACGCCGCTGTGCTTCTTCATCGAGAACAACCGCTACGCCGTGTCCACCACGGTCGAGGAATCGACCGCCGAGCCGCGCCTGTCGGCCCGCGGCCAGGCCTTCAACATCCCGGCCTGGCAGGTCGACGGCATGGACCCGCTGGCCGTGCACCTGGCCATGTCGGAAGCCGTGGCGCACATGCGCGCCGGCAACGGCCCCACCATCATCGAGGTGGACGTCTACCGCTTCTTCCACCAGAACGGCCCGTTCCCCGGCAGCGCCTTCGGCTACCGTAGCAAGGAAGAAGAGGCGCAATGGCGCCGCCGCGATCCGCTCGACAAGATCGCCAGCGAGATGATCGGCCGTCAGCTGATCACCCAGGCCGAGGTCGACGCCCTGCGCCAGCGCTGCAAGGACGTGATGAAAGACGTGTCGGGCCGGCTGACCGAGGCCACCGACGGCGGCAAGCGCCGCGTGCGCGCCGACCTGTGGCCGCGCCCCGACTTCCGCGACGTGGGCCTGCGCAGCGACGGCTCGGAACTGGCCGGCCTGCGCTACCAGGACGCCGCCGACCATGCCGGCGCCCGCGTCGAGCGCAAGTTCGTGGACGCGGTGGCCGACGTGCTCGACCGCCGCATGGAAACCGACCCCGGCGTGGTGGTGCTGGGCGAGGACGTGCACCGCCTGAAGGGCGGCACCAACGGCGCCACCCGCGGCCTGAAGGACAAGTACCCCGACCGCGTGCTGGGCACGCCGATTTCCGAGAACGCCTTCGCCGGCCTGGGCGGCGGCCTGGCCATGGACGGCCGCTACAAGCCGGTGGTGGAATTCATGTACCCCGACTTCATGTGGGTCGCGGCCGACCAGATCTTCAACCAGATCGGCAAGGCCCGCCACATGTTCGGCGGCGACATCGACGTGCCTTTCGTGCTGCGCACCAAGGTGGCGATGGGCACGGGCTACGGCTCGCAGCACTCGATGGACCCGGCCGGCGTCTTCGCCACAGCCCCGGGCTGGCGCATCGTCGCGCCGTCCACGCCGTATGAATACATCGGCCTGATGAACACCGCGCTGGCCTCCAAGGACCCGGTGCTGGTGATCGAGCACGTCGACCTGTACGCCTCGTCGGGCGAGGTTCCCGACGGCGACCTGGACTACGCCATTCCGTTCGGCAAGGCGCGCGTGCGCCGCGCCGGTTCCAAGGTCACGGTGCTGACCTACCTGTCGATGGTCAGCCGCGCCCTCAAGGCGGCGGAGGAAACCGGCGTGGATGCGGAGGTGATCGACCTGCGCACGCTGGACCGCGCCAACCTCGACTGGGACACCATCGGCGCCAGCATCCAGAAGACCAACAACGTGCTGATCGTCGAACAGGGCGCGCGCGGCACCTCGTACGGCGCCATGCTGGCCGACGAGATCCAGCGCCGCTACTTCGACTGGCTCGACCAGCCGGTCAAGCGCGTCACGGGCGGCGAGGCCTCGCCCAGCATCTCCAAGGTGCTGGAGCGCGCGGCCTTCGCCGACACGGAAGAAGTCATCGCCGGCCTGAACGACGTGCTGGCCGACCTGGGAGAACGCGCATGAACGCCGCCTTGCGCATGAGCGTGCCGATGGAAGTCGGCATTTGCTGCGCCGACCTGGACGCGCAACTGGCTTTCTACACCGACATAGTCGGCCTGACGCTGGTGAACCGCGTCAGCGTGCCGGCCGACAAGGCCCGCGCCACCGGCCTGACGCAGCATGGCTACGACGTGGCGCGCCTGCAGACCTCGTACGGCGAGCGCATCAAGCTGCTGCAGCCGGCCGTGGCGCCGGAGCCCGCGGTGCGCGGCGCCGCCATCCTGGACCGCCAGGGCAGCACCTACCTGACCTTCATCGTGCATGACCTGGCCGGCACCGTCGAGCGCCTGCGGGCGCGCGGCGTGGTCTTCGACAGCGATCCGGCGCCGATGGAAGTGCGGCCCGGCACCTGGCTGGCCTTCTTCCGCGACCCCGAAGGCAATGTGCTGGAACTGGTCGAATACGACGACCCGGCGGCCTATCGGCCCGACCTGGCCGTGCGCGCAGAATAGGACGAACTACACGTGGCACACCTTATCAAGCTCCCCTCCGTCGCGGCCGATGCCGACGCCGGCACGCTGCACCAATGGCTCAAGCAGGAAGGCGACACGGTCGCCGTGGGCGAGGCGCTGGCGGAAATCGAAACCGAGAAGGCGATCGTCGAGATCAACGCCGAACACGCGGGCGTGCTCGGCCGCATCGTGGTGCAGGCCGGGCCGGCGTCGGTGCCGATCAACACCGTGATCGGCGTGCTGCTGGCGCCGGGCGAAGACGCCGCCGCGATCGATCAGGCGCTGGCGGAACACGGCGCGCAGGCAGCAAAGCCCGCCACGCCCGTTGCCGCCGCGCAGCCGGCAGCGACGCCTGCGGCCACCGCCAATGCGGCACCGATCGCCGCGCCGGCGCCCGCCGCACGCGACGCCGCTTCCGACGCCCCCACTCCCGGCACGCGCCGCTTCGCCAGCCCGCTGGCGCGCCGCCTGGCCGCGCAATGGCACGTCAACCTGCTCGACGTGCAGGGCACCGGCCCGCGCGGCCGCATCGTGCGCCGCGACGTCGAGGCCGCGCGCGACCGCTCGCCCGTTGCCGCAACGCCGTCCGCCAATCGCGCCGCCGCGCGCCGCGTGCCGCATTCCGGCATGCGCCGCGCCATCGCCCGCCGCCTGACCGAAAGCAAGCAGCAGGTGCCGCACTTCTACCTGACGGTGGACTGCCGCATGGACGCGCTGCTGGCCCTGCGCGCCCAGGCCAACCAGGGCGGCGCGGTCAAGCTGTCGGTCAATGACTTCATTGTGCGCGCCGCCGCCCTGGCGCTGCGCGAGGTGCCCGAGGTCAACGCCAGCTGGCACGACGATGCCATTGAATTCCACGCCGGCGCCGACATCAGCGTGGCCGTGGCCACCGACGGCGGCCTGGTCACGCCCATCGTGCGCGACGCCGACGTCAAGCCGCTGTCCGCCATCGCCGCCGAGATCGTCGAACTGGCCGGCCGCGCCAAGGTCAATCGTCTGAAGCCCGAGGAATTCACCGGCGGCTCGCTGACGGTCAGCAACCTGGGCATGTACGGCATCAAGCAGTTCGCCGCCATCATCAACCCGCCGCAGGCGGCGATCCTGGCGGTGGGCGCGGCCGAGCGCCGCCCGGTGGTGGACGACAACGGCGACCTGAAGGCCGCCACCGTCATGACCGTGACGCTGTCGGCCGACCACCGCGTGGTGGACGGCGCCGTCGGCGCGCGCTGGCTGGCCGCCTTCCGCGCGCTGATCGAAGCCCCCGTGCGCATCCTGCTGTGAGCCCCGCCATGACCAAGACTTCGTTTGACCTGGTGGTGGTGGGCGGCGGCCCCGGCGGCTACGTGGCCGCCATCCGCGCGGCGCAACTGGGCCTGTCCACCGCGCTGGTGGAACGCGCCGAACTCGGCGGCATCTGCCTGAACTGGGGCTGCATCCCGACCAAGGCGCTGCTGCACAGCGCCACCGTGCTGCGCGCCTGCCGCGAGGCCGACCAGTACGGCGTGACCGGCGCGGGCGCGGCCCAACCCGACCTGGCCGCGATGGTGGCGCGCTCGCGCAAGGTCGCCGGCCGCCTGGGCCAGGGCGTGACGCACCTGATGAAGAAGAACGGCGTCACGGTGTTCTCCGCCAGCGCCAGACTGGCCGGCGGCGGCCGCGTCGCGCTCGACAACGGCGCCACGCTGTCGGCCCGCCACATCATCCTGGCCACCGGGGCGCGGGCGCGCGAGCTGCCGGCGCTGCCGGTGGGCGAACGAATCTGGACTTACCGCCAGGCGCTGACGCCGCCGGCGCTGCCCAAGTCGCTGCTGGTGGTGGGCGCGGGCGCGATCGGCGCCGAGTTCGCCAGCTTCTACCGCGCGGTCGGCGCGGAGGTGACGCTGATCGACATGACGGCCGAGATCCTGCCGCAAGAAGACGCCGAGATCTCCGCGCTGGCGCGCAAGGCCTTCGAAAAGCAGGGCATCCGCGTGCTGACGCAGTGCGCGGTCAAGTCTTCCAGCCCGACGGCCACCGGCGTCAAGACCGTGCTGGAGCAACAGGGCAAGCAGATCGAACTGGAGGTCGAGCGCGTCATCGTCGCGGCCGGCATTGTCGGCAACGTCGAGAACCTGGGCCTGGAGCAGACCCGCGTGAAAGTGGAGAAGACCCACATCGTCACCGACGGCCTGTGCCGCACCGCCGAACCGGGCGTCTACGCCATCGGCGACGTGGCCGGCGCGCCGTGGCTGGCGCACAAGGCCAGCCACGAGGCGGTGCTGTGCGTGGAAGCCATCGCCGGCCTGCCGGTGCACGCGCTCGATCCGCTGCGCATTCCCGCGTGCACCTATTCGCATCCGCAGGTCGCCAGCATCGGCATGACCGAGGCCCGCGCCCGCGAGCACGCCAAGGCGACGGGCGGCGAGATCCGCGTCGGCAGATTCACCTTCGTCGGCAACGGCAAGGCGATTGCCATGGGCGAAGACCAGGGGCTGGTGAAGACGGTGTTCGATGCCGGCACCGGCGAGCTGCTGGGCGCGCACATCATCCACCCGGAGGCGTCAGAGCTGATCGCCGGCTACGGCGTGGCGGCGGCGCTGGAAGCCACCGAGGAAGACCTGATGCACACCGTGTTCGCGCATCCGACGCTGTCGGAAACGCTGCACGAATCGGTGCTGGCGGCTTTCGGCCGGGCGCTGCACGGCTAAAGCGCGTTGCAGCGCTCAGGGGTTTGGCGCGGACCGTCATCGGTCGCGCCAGGCCCCTGCCCTCACAACCGGCTGGCGAAGAAATCCAGGAAGCACGCAATACGCCGCGACAACTGCGTATTGCGGTAGTACACCGCGTGCATCGGCTGCAGGTAGTCGGTGTGCAGGTCTTCCATGATGCGCACCAGCCGCCCTTCGCGCAGGTCGTCGCGCGACACGAAGTCCGACAGGCAGGCGATGCCCACGCCGCGCAGCGCCAGGTGGCGCTGGGTCTCGCCGCTGGAAGTGGCCAGCGTGGGCGTGGCCAGGTAGGTGGAGCCGCCCGCGTGGCGCAGCGGCCAGACGTTCAGGCTT
Source organism: Achromobacter xylosoxidans (assembly GCF_001457475.1). Classification (NCBI taxonomy): domain Bacteria; kingdom Pseudomonadati; phylum Pseudomonadota; class Betaproteobacteria; order Burkholderiales; family Alcaligenaceae; genus Achromobacter; species Achromobacter xylosoxidans. The sequence continues at coordinate 6,176,281 of NZ_LN831029.1, forward strand.
TCGGGCTGGGTGAAGCCCAGCAGTTCGTGGCTGGCAAGGTCCTCGACGGTGCGCGGCACGCCGCGCCGCGCGAGGTATTCCGGACTCGCCATCAGCCAGCGCGGGCGCGGCCGCATGGGCCGCGCATGCAGCGTGGAATCATTCAACGGCCCCATGCGCAGCGCCACGTCGGTGCGATGCTCGATCAGGTCGACGATGCGATCGTTGCTGGTCAGCTCCAGCGAGATCGCCGGATACTCGCGGCGAAAGTCCGCCACGTGCGGCACCACGCAATGCAGCATCACCGGCACCGAGGCATCGACGCGCAGGCGGCCGGCCGGCTGCTGGTTGACGATGCGCATGCATTCCTCGGCTTCTTCCAGCGACTGCACTATCTGGCGCGCCTTCTGCAGGAAATGCGCGCCTTCGGCCGTGAGTTCCATGCGCCGGGTGGTGCGGTTCAGCAACGTCACGCCCAGGTCCTCTTCCAGGCGCGACAGGCCGCGGCTGACGCCGGACGCGGTCTGGCCCAGCATCTCGGCGGCGGCGCTCATCGAGCCGGCGTCGACCACGCCCAGGAACAACCGCAGGGCCTCGGAATTGAGCGCCATTTTTGACTCCGGATCACGAGTAGCGGAATTTTATAGCGCCTGGACGCCCCGATTGCGCGGTGGCCGGGCCGGCGGCAGGGTTATCTGGCTCTGCGACCAAAAAAGAAAAAGCGGCGCACGCGGCGCCGCTTTTTCCATGGGATCGACCGCCGGCCGATCAACGCTTCTGCTTGAGCTGCGACAGATCGCGCACCGCGCCACGGTCGGCCGAGGTGGCCAGCGCCGCGTAGGCCTGCAGGGCCTGCGACACCACGCGCTCGCGGTCCACCGGCAGCCAGCCGCCATCGGCGCGCGCGTTCATCGCGGCGCGGCGGCGGGCCAGTTCCTCGTCGGACACGGCCAGGTGCATCTTTCGGTTGGGGATGTCGATCTCGATGGTGTCGCCGTCTTCCACCAGGCCGATGGTGCCGCCCTCGGCCGCTTCGGGCGAGGCGTGGCCGATCACCAGGCCCGACGAGCCGCCCGAGAAGCGGCCATCGGTGAACAGCGCGCAGGTCTTGCCCAGGCCCTTGGACTTCAGGTACGACGTGGGGTACAGCATTTCCTGCATGCCGGGGCCGCCCTTGGGGCCTTCGTAGCGGATCACCACCACGTCGCCCGGCGCGACCTTGTCGCCCAGGATGCCTTCGACGGCGTCGTCCTGGCTTTCGAACACGCGCGCGCGGCCGGTGAAGACCCACTGCGATTCGTCCACGCCGGCGGTCTTGACGATGCAGCCCTTCTCGGCCAGGTTGCCGTACAGCACGGCCAGGCCGCCGTCCTTGGAGTAGGCGTTTTCCTTGCTGCGGATGCAGCCGGTCTTGCGGTCGGTGTCCAGCGTCAGGAAGGTGGCGTCCTGGCTGAAGGCCACGGTGGTGGGGATGCCGCCGGGCGCGGCGCGATAGAACTTCTGCGCCGCTTCGCCGGCGCCGCCGGCCACGTCCCATTGCGCGATGGCGTTGCCCAGCGTGCCGCTGTGCACGTTGCCGCAGGACAGGTCGAGCAGATCGGCGCGCGCCAGTTCACCCAGGATGCCCAGGATGCCGCCGGCGCGGTGCACGTCTTCGATGTGGTACTTGTCGGTGGCCGGGGCGGCCTTGCACAGGCACGGCACCTTGCGCGAAATGCGGTCGATGTCGGCCATGGTGAAGTCGACGCCGGCTTCCTGCGCCGCGGCCAGCAGGTGCAGCACGGTGTTGGTGGAACCGCCCATGGCCACGTCCAGCGCCATGGCGTTCTGGAACGCGCTCTTGGTGGCGATGCTGCGCGGCAGGACCGATTCGTCTTCCTCGACGTAGTAGCGGCGGCACAGGTCCACCACCAGGCGGCCGGCCTGCTCGAACAGCCCCTTACGCCAGGCGTGCGTGGCGACGATGGTGCCGTTGCCCGGCAGCGCCAGGCCGATGGCCTCGGTCAGGCAGTTCATCGAGTTGGCGGTGAACATGCCGGAACAGGAGCCGCAGGTCGGACACGCGCTGCGTTCGACTTCGGCCACGTCGGCGTCCGACACGTTGGGATCGGCGGCCTTGATCATGGCGTCGATCAGGTCGATCTTGGCGATCACCTTGCCGTCGGTCGGCGACTTGACCTTGCCGGCTTCCATCGGGCCGCCGGACACGAACACCACCGGGATGTTCAGGCGCATCGCGGCCATCAGCATCCCCGGGGTGATCTTGTCGCAGTTCGAGATGCAGACCATGGCGTCGGCGCAGTGCGCGTTGACCATGTATTCGACCGAGTCGGCGATCAGTTCGCGCGAAGGCAGCGAATACAGCATGCCGCCGTGGCCCATGGCGATGCCGTCATCGACGGCGATGGTGTTGAATTCCTTGGCGACGCCGCCGGCGGCCTCGATTTCCTTGGCGACCAGCGCGCCCAGGTCGCGCAGGTGCACGTGGCCCGGCACGAACTGCGTGAACGAGTTGACCACCGCGATGATCGGCTTGCCGAAGTCTCCGTCCTTCATGCCGGTGGCGCGCCACAGGGCGCGGGCGCCGGCCATGTTGCGGCCGTGGGTCGAGGTGCGGGAACGGTAGTGCGGCATGATCTTGTCTCAGGCTATTAGCGTGGGCGGCAAAACGGTAAATAATACGCTGGTTCCGGCGCGCAGCGGCCGCGGACCGCCTCCGAGGCCGCCCCGAGACCGCGCCGCGGCCATCAGGCGGACGCCGCGCCGCGCGCGGCGAAGGCGCTGGGCGGCTCGCCCAGGGCTTTGCGGAACATGGCCGCGAAGGCGCTGGGGCTTTCATAGCCCAGGTCCAGGGCCACATCCAATACCCGCTCGCCGCGCGCCAGCCGCTCCATCGCCGCCAGCAGGCGCGCCTGCTGGCGCCAGCGGCCGAAGGTCATGCCGGTATGCCGCAGGAACAGGCGGTGCACCGTCTTGGGATCCACCCCCAATTCGCGCGCCCAGTCGGCCGCGCCCGCCTGCCGCTCGGGGTGGCGCACGATGGCGCGACAGATGCGCGCCAGGCGCGGCTCGGACGGCTGCGGCAGGTGCAGCGGCAGCACCGGCTCCTGTTTCAATTCGTCCAGCAGCAGCAGCATCAGCCGGCCATCGCGGGTGCCCGGCTTCCAGTCCAGCGGCACCTCCGCGGCCGCCACCATCAGCTCGCGCAACAGCGGCGAGATCGACAGCACGCAGCATTCGGTGGGCAGGTGCGAGGCCGCCCCCGGCTCGACGAACACGGTGCGCATGCGCGGCTCGCCGCTCATGCGGATGGAGTGGGATACCCAGGCCGGCACCCACACGCCGCGCGTGGGCGGCACCACCCAGATGCCGGCGTCGGTATCCACCACCATCACGCCCGAGATCGCATACACCAGCTGCGAACGGCGGTGACGATGGCGGCCCACGCGATGCCCGTCCTCGTAGTCCACGGCCAGCGCGGCCACCGGGCGCAGCGAGGATTCGTATGGGAACAGGTCCAGATCGGCGGGCTTGCGCGAGCCGGCCAGGCGCGACGGCGGTTTGGGTTTGTCCATTTCTCGACGATTCATGTCCAGCTGGCGGTAGACGGTCTTTTCCAGTGTACCTATCCTGCCGGCATCCCCGTTCGATTTCATTGCTGCCCGCGCCCCGATCATGCGTCCCGCCCCCAGTTCCACCGCCGCCTGCGCCACCTTGTGCGGCAGGCGCGCGCACGTGGCCGGCAAATCGGACGCCTTCACCTCGACGCGCGCCATCCCGGACGCCCGCCCCGCTTGCGCCTGCGCGCCAGCCCTTCCGGCCGCCCGCCCCTTCGACACTCCTGTCGCGCACGCCGCCGCGTCGACGCTACGACTAGCGCGCGGTTGCCGGGCCTTGCGCCCCGTGGCCGCCCGGCAGCCACGGCCCCTTTGAAGGGTCCGTTCGCCACCTCCCTTGCCCGCCCGCCGCCGCAGACCGGCGGCCACAGACGCCGCGCGCCGCGCGGCCGGAGGTTTCCATGCTCGACCACCCCCAACACAAGTACCGCCCCGTCCAGCCCTTTTCGCGCGACTACGCCGAACGCCAGTGGCCCACGCGCCGTCCGAGCGCACCGCCGATCTGGATGAGCACCGACATGCGCGACGGCAACCAGGCGCTGATAGAGCCCATGGACGCGGCCCGCAAGCTGCGCTTTTTCGAGCAATTGGTGGCGGTGGGCCTGAAAGAGATCGAAGTGGCGTTTCCCTCGGCGTCCGACACGGATTTCAATTTCGTGCGCAAGCTGATCGAGGAAAGCCGCATCCCCAGCGACGTCACCATCGAGGTCCTGACCCAGTCGCGGCCCGACCTGATCGCGCGCACCTTCGAATCGCTGCGCGGCGCGCCGCGCGCCATCGTGCACCTGTACAACCCGATAGCGCCGCAATGGCGCCGCATCGTGTTCGGCATGAGCCGCGCCGAGATCAAGGAGATCGCGCTGGCCGGCACCCGCCAGATCCGCGCGCTGGCCGACGCGCATCCGGAGACGGAGTGGATCTACGAATACTCGCCCGAGACCTTCAGCCTGGCCGAGCTGGATTTCGCGCTCGAGGTCTGCGATGCGGTCAGCGCCATCTGGCGACCGACGCCGGCCCGCAAGATGATCATCAACCTGCCGTCGACGGTGGAGTGCACGACCGCCAACGTGTACGCGGACCAGATCGAATGGATGCACCGCCGCCTGGCGCGGCGCGACAGCATCGTGCTGAGCGTGCATCCGCACAACGACCGCGGCACCGCCGTGGCCTCGGCGGAACTGGCGGTGCTGGCGGGCGCCGACCGCGTCGAAGGCTGCCTCTTCGGCAACGGCGAACGCACCGGCAACGTCGATCTGGTGACGTTGGCGCTGAACCTGGACCGGCAGGGCATCGCCAGCGGCCTGGACTTTTCCGACATGGCCGCCGTGCGCGACTGCGTGCAGGCATGCAACCAATTGCCGGTGGACGTGTTCCACCCCTACGCGTTCACGTCCGCAGCGCCAGCAATGCCTCCTGCAGGTGCCGCAGCCCGCGGCTGAGCGGCTTGTCGCGGCGCACCACCACCGCCAGGGTGCGCGCCAGGCGCGGCGCCAGCGAACGCAGCGCCAGGCTGCCGCGCTGGCCCGCGCCGCTCACCGCCATCCTGGGCAGCACCGCGCAGGCCAGGCCGGCGGCCACGATTTCCTTCATGGCCTCGGTGCTGCCCAGCTCCATGACCGGCTTGACCGCCACTCCGGCCTCTTCGAACCAGTCGTCCACCAGGCGGCGGGTGCGCGCGCCCGGCTCGAACAGCACCAGCGGCAATGCCGCCAACGCCTGCGGCGTCACCGCGTCGGGAATCGCCAGCGGCCCCCGCGCGGGGAAGATGGCCACGAACTCGTCTTCAAGCACCGGCGTGGCCTCGATCATGCGCCCCGGCGCGGGCAGGGTCACCAGGCCGATGTCCAACGTGTTGTTCTCCAGCCCGCGCAGCATGTCGGCGGTATTGCCGGTGCTGGCCACCACGTCCAGCGCCGGAAAACGGCGCCGCAGATCGGCCAGCAGGGGCGGCAGCAGGTAGGTGCAGGCGGTGGCGCCGGTGCCCAGCCGCACGCGGCCCGTCACCTGTGAAGCATGCGCGGTCATGGCCTGCTCGGCCTGCGCCAGCGCCGCGTCGATGGCCCGGATGTGGGTCAGCAGTTCCAGTCCGGCGGCGGTGGGACCGGCGCGCCGGCCGACCCGCTCGACCAGCTTCAGGCCGAAGCGGCGCTCGAGCTGGCGCACCTGCAGGCTGACCGCGGGTTGGGTGATGCCGCCGCGTTCGGCGGCCGCCGAAAAACTGCCCAGTTCGATCACCTGCGCAAACGTGCGCAGGGCGTCCAGATTGAGGCCGCGCATGGTCCGCCCGTCATCCAAAGTTTTGCTTATGAAAACCATAATAGACCAAAGCTTTATTTATGCATGGGCCTGCGCCACACTGGCGGCTGCTTTCCATCGATCCCCCACCGCAGAAAACACCGCCATGCCGCCCTCCGCCGCCCCCATCCTGATCCGCGACAGCGTCGACGCCGACCTGCCCGCGATCAAATCCATCTACGCGCATCACGTGCAGCACGGCACCGCGTCGTTCGAACTGGACCCGCCGTCGATCCAGGAAATGCGCCAGCGGCGCGCCGGCGTGCTGGAAAAGGACATGCCCTACCTGGTGGCCGAAATCGACGGTGAAGTCGTGGGCTATGCCTACGTGACCCCCTATCGTCCGCGTCCCGCCTACCGCCACACCGTCGAGGATTCGGTCTACGTCAAGGCCGGCCGCGCCGGCCAGGGCATCGGCGGCAGGTTGCTGGCGACGCTGGTCGAACGCTGCACCGCGGCCGGCTGGCGGCAGATGCTGGCGGTGGTGGGCGACAGCCGCAACGCCGCCTCGCTCGCGGTGCATGCGCGCCAGGGCTTCCATCCGGTCGGCACGCTGCGCTCCGTGGGTCACAAGCATGGCGAATGGCGCGACACCGTGCTGATGCAGCGCGCGCTTGGCGAAGGCGACGGCACGCCGCCGCAACGCCCGTGATCGCCGCCCGCGCGGTGGTCTGCCTGGGCCTGACCCAACTGGTCGGCTGGGGAGTGACGTTCTACCTGATCGGCGCGCTTGGACTGGACATGGCCGCCGACCTGGACTGGAACCCCGCCACTATCTATGGCGGCTTCTCCTGTGCCATCGTCGTCATGGCGCTGGTTTCGCCGCTGGCTGGCCGGGCGGTGGACCGCTGGGGCGGCCACCGCATCATGCCGACCGGCGCCGTCGTGGCCGCGGCCGGCTGCATCCTGCTGGCCGCCGCGCACGGGCCGGTGGCGTACTTCGCCGCCTGGACGCTGTTAGGCCTGGGCATGCGGCTGTGCCTGTATGACGCCGCCTTCGCTTCGCTGGCGCGCGCCGCGGGTCCCGCCGCGCGCCGGCCGATGTCGCAGATCACCCTGTTCGGCGGACTCGCCTCGACGGTGATGTGGCCGGTGGGCCATGCGCTGTCGGATTGGCTGGGCTGGCGCGGCGCGGTGCTGGCGTACGCCGCGCTGGCGCTGGCGACGCTGCCGATGTACCTGGCGCTGCCGCGCACGCGCTACGCCGCGCCGGCGCAGGCACCCGGCCAGGGCGGAGCCGGCCTGGCGCGCAATGCCCGCGAGCGTCGCCTGGCTGGCGCGCTGTATGCCACGATCGCCATGCTGACCAACTTCCTGGCGGCCGGCAACGCCGCCCACCTGATCCCCCTGCTGTCCGGCCTTGGCCTGGCCAAGGCCCTGGCCGTCAACGTCGCCGCGCTATGGGGCATTGGCCAGTTCGCCTCGCGGCTTGCCGATGTCGCGCTGGGATCTCGCCTGCATCCGCTGACCCTGACCCTGGCGGTGGCCGCCCTGCTGCCGCTCGGCTTCATGCTGGCGCTGTTCTCCGGCGGCCATCTCGCCGCCCTGGCCGCCTATGCCTCGCTGTACGGTGCCTGCAACGGCCTGCTGACCATCACGCGCGGCACGCTGCCGCTGGCACTGTTCGACTTCCGCAGTTACGGCGCGGTGACCGGCGCCCTGCTGATGCCCAGCTTCCTGCTGACGGCCGCCGCGCCGGTGGCGTACGCCTACGTCGTGCAACGGCATGGGGCGCATGCCGCGATGGGCATGTCCGCCGGCGTGGCCGGCGCCATCCTGGCCGCCGCATTGGCGCTGCGGTGGCGCTTCATTGCCCGGGCACGGGGCTGAACGGCGCGCCGCCGTCGCAGACCGCCGTGGCGGGCGCACCGCGGTCGCGCGCCCAGGCCACGTCGTCACGGCGTTGGCATTGCGCGTTCAACGCGGTGGCCAGTTCGTCGGCGGTGCCGGGCCTGAAGAACAGGAAGCCCTGCAACAGGTCGCAGCCGGCTTCCCGCGCGGCCCGGCAATGCGCCTCGGTTTCTACCCCTTCGGCCACGGTGACGATATCCAGATCCCGCGCCAGCTGGCAGATCGAGGCCAGCACTTTCTGCGCATCGGCCTGCCGCGCCGCGCTCCAGACGATGGACTTGTCGAGTTTCAAGCCCGCCAGCGGTAGCGTCGACAGCCATTCGAGGTTGTTGTAGCCCTTGCCGAAATCGTCCAGCCACACCTGGATGCCGCGGCTGGTGAACTCCTCCAGCATGCAACGGATGTCCGCGCTGGCCGCGTGCAAGGCCGCCTCTTCGGTAAGTTCGATGCGGATATCGCGCGGCGCCAGTCCACACACGGCGATATCGCGCAGGATCACGCCGACGACGTCACGGCGGGCAAAGCTCTGGGGCGAGATATTGATATTGACAGCCGGTCCGCAGCCGCGCGCAGCCTGCCGCCAGCGCGCCTGGTCGCTCGCAATGGTGCGAATGCCCCAGCTGATCAGGGCTTGCGCGACCTCGGGCGCCCCGGCCTCGCGCAACAGGCCGTCGATGCCCAGCGTTTCGCCGCCGGCCGCCCGCCACCTCAACAGCGCCTCGGCGCCCACGATCTCCAGGTCCGAAGCGGCGACGATGGGCTGGTAGTGGAATTGCAGCCGGTCCCCTTGGATCGCGGCCAGCAACGGCGAGACGGGCCCGCCCTCTTTCCGGGGCGCCGCCGGTTCTCGGCCGTCGCCGGCGGCGCTATCCTGCGCCAACGCGGCGGAGAACGAATACCCCTTGCCGCGCAAGCTGCGGATCGGAATGCTCAGCCCGGCGGCCGCGCCCTTGCGCTTGAGGCGGCTGATGACCAGGTCCAGCGCGCGGCCGTTGCCGGGGATATCCAGGCTGGCGACCGCGAAATCGGCGCGGCGGATGAGCCGTTCGGCATGCGCGTGCATGCCTTTGAGCACCGCGCGCTCCATGGGCGTGAGGCTGACGCCCGGCCCCGCGGGCGAGACCAGCGTCCATTCGTTGTCGCACAGCCGCCAGCTTTTTTCGGCCGCGGTCGGATCGGGCGGCGCGTCCGGCCGCCGCGGCGCGACCGCCGCGGGCGGTTGGCACAGTGTCAGTTTGCGTTGCGCCGACTGGATCGCGGCCGCCACTTCGCTATAGCTGATGTTGGCGCCATAGCAGCTGTCGGCGCCGGCCAGCAGCGCATTGATCCGCACCGCCGGGCTTTCGATGTGGCGGATGGCGATGATCGTGGAATGGGCGAAGCGCGCGCGCAACTGGCCGATGGTGATGTCCAGATCTCGCGGCAGGCACAGGTGCACCTGGATTTCGCCGGCCTGGCACGCCGGCGCCGGTTCCTGGAGCGATACGGGATTCAGGACGAAACCGATCTGCTCGAGCGAATCGGAGATGCCCTGCTTGGCGAATTCGTTGTCGAAAATAAGGATAATGCGCGACCGATTCATGATGATTGAGCCCTGAGTGAAACCGCTTTCCATCGAACGGTATTGAAATGTTTGTTTGCATCTCCATACCGGGAACAGGGTCGCAAAAAAAGGGCGCTCAATCGTTCACGTCACTGCGCAAAGTCGAAAATAATTGAATTCCATTCACTTTTAAATGAATGGAATTCAATATATCGAAATAAAAATCACTGATCGGCGAAACGTAGCGACACGCGCCTGGCTACCGTCCGCGCGAGTTCTGACGCCATTGCGGCGCAGGTCGGCAATGCGCCGCGGCCTGTCGCCGGCGCAATGTGAATCCAGGGGTTATCGGTGGAGGGACGGGTGGACGCCTCAGGCCCCGCCCTGCGCCTGCCATTTGTCCCAGCCGGCTCGGCGCAGCTTGCAGGCCGGGCATTCGCCGCAGCCATAGCCCCAGGCATGGCGCGCGCCGCGCTCGCCCAGGTAACAGGTGTGGCTTTCCTCGACGATGGTCTCGACCAGCGCGTCGCCGCCCAGGCTCCTGGCCAACGCCCAGGTTTCCGATTTGTCGATCCACATCAGCGGCGTCTCGATGGTGACGCGGCTGCCCAGGCCCAACCCCAGCGCCACCTGTTGCGCCTTGATGGTGTCGTCGCGGCAATCGGGATAGCCCGAAAAATCGGTTTCGCACATGCCGCCCACCAGCACGTCCAGCTGACGCCGGTAGCCCAGCGCGGCCGCCAGCGTCAGGAACAGCAGGTTGCGGCCGGGCACGAAGGTGTTGGGCAGGCCATTGGCCTGCATCTCGATGGCGCGGTCGCTGGTCATGGCGGTGTCGCCCACCTGGCCCAGCACCTTCAGGTCCAGCAGATGGTCTTCGCCCAGTCGCGGCGCCCATTGCGGAAAACGCGCGCGGATGTCGCGCAGCACATTCAGGCGCGCATCCAGCTCGATGCGGTGGCGCTGGCCGTAATCGAACGCCACGGTTTCCACATGGGCATAGCGGTCCAGCGCCCAGGCCAGGCAGGTGGTGGAATCCTGTCCGCCCGAAAACAGCACGAGCGCGCGACGTTGGTGATTCAGCATAAAAGGGGGTTTCTGCAAAGACTAAGGGATAGGCCAGACTTTACCGCAGCTGGCCGTCTTCCCCGTAAGGAAGCCTGCGTAAAATCGGTGCCGTTCTCGTTTACGGTTTACCCGCAGTGCGCATCACCTGACCCTTCCCCTTTTCCAGCAGCCCGACGGATCTCCCGCCCGATGAATGCCAGCCGCCCGCAGTCCGATTCAGCAGAACCCTTGCGTCACGATATCCGGCTGTTAGGCCGATTGCTCGGCGAAGTCATCGCCGAATGCGAAGGCAAACGCGTCTTCGACACCATCGAGACCCTGCGCCGCACCGCCGTCAAATTCCGCCGCGAAGGCAATGCCGCCGACGGCAAGCTGCTGGAACAGCGCGTCAAGCACCTGCAGGGCAGCGACCCCAACTCGGTGGCGCGCGCCTTCAGCTATTTCCTGCACCTGTCCAACATCGCCGAGGACCGCGACCAGAACCGCAGCCAGCGCGCCCGCGCGCTGGCGGGCGACGCGCCGGCCCGCGGCAGCCTGCACGATGCCGTGCAGACCCTGGGCCGCCAGGGCGTGACGCCCGCGCGCATCCGCCGCCTGCTGGCCGAGGCCTGCGTCATGCCGGTGCTGACCGCCCACCCCACCGAGGTGCAGCGCAAGAGCACGCTGGACGTGCATCGCGAGATCGCCGCGGCATTGACCCAGCGCGACCAACCCCTGACTCCCGAGGAACTGGCCGAGCTCGACGCCGCGCTGCTCGGCCGCGTGGCCACGCTGTGGCAGACGCGCATGCTGCGCTACACCCGCCTGACGGTGGCCGACGAAATCGAGAACGCGCTGTCGTACTACCGCAGCACCTTCCTGCAGGTCATCCCGCGCGTCTACGGCGACCTGTCCAAGCTGCTCAACCGCGACGCCAAGCCCTTCGGCGCCCCGCCCGCGCCGCTGGAGCCGTTCCTGCGCATGGGCAGCTGGATCGGCGGCGACCGCGACGGCAACCCCAACGTCGACGCCGACACGCTGGAGCGCGCCCTGCTGCGCCAGGCCACGGTGCTGTTCGAGCACTATCTGCAGGAAGTCCACGCGCTGGGCGCCGAACTGTCCATCACCACGCTGCTGATCGCGGTCGACCCGGCGCTGCTGGCGCTGGCCGAACACAGCGGCGACGACTCGCCGCATCGCAGCGACGAGCCCTACCGCCGCGCGCTGGTCGGCGTCTATGCGCGCCTGGCCGCCACCGCGCTGCGCCTGACCGGCCAGAACCTGGCCCGCCGCAGCACCGTCGCGGCGCAACCCTACGACACGCCGCAGGAATTGTCGGCCGACTTGGCCATCATCGCCGCGTCGCTGGCCGCGCATCATGGCGCGCCCATCGGCCGGCTGCGGCTGGCCGGCTTGCAGCAGGCGGTCGAAGTGTTCGGTTTCCACCTCGCCACGGTCGACCTGCGCCAGAGTTCCGACGTGCACGAGCGCGCGCTGGCCGAATTGTTCAGCCGCGCCGGCGTCACGCACGCGGGCCAGCCGCTGGACTATCTGGCGCTGGACGAGGACGCGCGCGTGGCCCTGCTGCGCGCCGAACTGGCGCAGGCGCGGCCGCTGGCCTCGCCCTGGATCGCCTACAGCGAGGACACCACGCGCGAACTCGCGGTGCTGCGCGCCGCCGCCGCCGGCCGCCAGCGCTATGGCAGGCAGGCCGTGCGCCAGACCATCGTCTCGCACACCGAAACCCTCAGCGACCTGCTGGAAGTGATGGTGCTGCAGAAGGAAGCGGGCCTGATCGCGCCCGCCGGCCAGGACATCCCGCCGGAAGACGGCCTGATGGTGGTGCCGCTGTTCGAGACCATTCCCGACTTGCAGCGCGGCGCCGACATCATGGCCGCCTGGCTCGACCTGCCCGAGATCCGCGAGCGCGTGAAGCGCGCCCAGAACGGCGCCCAGGAAGTCATGCTGGGTTATTCCGACAGCAACAAGGACGGCGGTTTCCTCACCTCCAACTGGTCGCTGTACCAGGCCGAGCGCGCACTGGTCGACGTGTTCTCCAGCCGCCACGTGCGCCTGCGCCTGTTCCATGGACGCGGCGGCTCGGTGGGCCGGGGCGGCGGCTCCAGCTTCGACGCCATCCTGGCGCAGCCGCCGGGCACGGTGGCCGGCCAGATCCGCCTGACCGAACAGGGCGAGGTCATCCAGAGCAAGTACAAGGACGCCGAGGTCGGCCGCTGGCACCTGGAGCTGCTGGTCGCCGCCACGCTCGAATCCAGCCTGGCGCCGCGCGCCGAGGCCACCAGCGCGGAAGACGCGCACATGGCGCAGCACGGCCCGGCCATGTCGTTCATGTCCGAGACCGCGCAGCGCAGCTACCGCGGCCTGGTGTATGACACGCCGCGCTTTGCCGAGTACTTCTTCGCCGCCACGCCCATCGCCGAGATCGCCGGCCTGAACATCGGCTCGCGCCCGGCCTCGCGCAAGAAGGGCCAGCGCATCGAAGACCTGCGCGCCATCCCCTGGGGGTTTTCCTGGGCCCAATGCCGCCTGATGCTGACCGGCTGGTACGGCATGGGCTCGGCCATCGAGGCCTATCTGGAGACCGGCGCGCCGGGGGCGCCGCGCTCGCAGCGCGGCCGCCTGGCCCAGTTGCGCGAAATGGCGCGCGACTGGCCCGCCTTCCGCACCCTGCTGTCCAACATGGAGATGGTGCTGGCCAAGTCCGACCTGGCCATCGCCGCGCGCTATGCGCAGTTGGTGCCGCAGCGCGCGCTGCGCGAGAAGATCTTCGGCATGATCAGCGCCGAACACGCCCGCACCCTGGCCATGCTCAAGCTGCTGACGCGGCGCGAGCTGCTGGCCGACAACCCCGCGCTGCAGGCCTCGCTGCGCGAGCGCTTCGCCTACATCGACCCGCTCAACTACCTGCAGGTCGACCTGATCCGCCGCCACCGCGCGGCGCAGAAGTCGCCCGCCGCCGAGGCCGACGAACGCGTGCAACGCGCCATCCACCTGACCATCAACGGCATCGCCGCCGGGTTGCGCAATTCGGGCTGAGGCGAAAGACCAACGCCGCGCCGGGGCCTCGCGCTCCGGCGCCTTCTTTGCCCCCATCCCCTCGAATCGGCCCTCCGTGCGGAACGCGACGACCCCGGCAGGCGGCTTGGCGGCGCTCCACACTGTCCACCTGCCGAACACCGCAAAAAGGCCATTTGTCCACCCCCGGCAACTTTTAGTACTATCTTTTCCAGAAATTCTATATACGCACAAATGTTCGTATATAGAACACAACGATTTTTCTGGCCCGCGCACAGGAAGACACCGACGGAAGAGACAGATCGCAGTTCCCTGGTTCCGCCTGTGCCGCCCGCCGCGCGCGCCGTGTAAGGCAAGCGAACCCTCATGGATACTCCCCTGCAGAATCTGGCCGTCATCGGCGCCGGCGCCATGGGCAGCGGCATCGCCGCGCTCTTCGCCTCGAAGGGATTGGACGTGGTCCTGGTCGATCCGATGGACGGCGCCCTGGATCGCGCCCGCGCCGTCATCGAACGCCAGTTGAACGTCTACGCGCCCGGCCAGGTCGACGCCGTGATGCAACGCATCCGCATGGCGCCCGGCCTGGACGCGGCCGCCAGCTGCGACCTGGTGATCGAGGCGGTGCCCGAGAACCTGGAGCTCAAGCGCGGCCTGTTCGCGCAGCTCGATGCGCTGTGCAAGCCCGAAGCCATCTTCGCCACCAACACCTCGGGCCTGTCGATCAACGCCATCGCCAGTGCTGTCGCGCGCCGCGACCGCTTTGTCGGCACGCACTTCTTCACCCCCGCCGACGTCATCCCGCTGGTCGAAGTGGTGCGCAACGACGCCACCTCGGAAGACACCGTGGCGCGCGTCATGGCGACGCTGCGCCTGGGCGGCAAGCGCCCGGTGCTGGTGCGCCAGGACATCCCCGGCTTCATCGCCAACCGCATCCAGCACGCCCTGGCGCGCGAGGCCATCTCGCTGCTGGAAAAGGGCGTGGCCAGCGCCGAGGACATCGACGAAGTGGTCAAGTGGAGCCTGGGCATCCGCCTGGCGCTGTCCGGTCCGCTGGAGCAGCGCGACATGAACGGCATCGACGTCCACTACGCCATCGCCAGCTATCTCTACAAAGACCTGGAAAACCGCACCGAGCCGTCCGAGCTGCTCAAGAGCAAGGTCGAGAACGGCCAGCTCGGCGCCAAGAGCGGCCAGGGGTTCTACACCTGGAGCGCCGAACGCCGCGAACGGGTGCTGCGCGACAAGAGCGCGGCGCTGGGCGAGCTGGCCGCGTGGCTCAATGCCAAGGCCGGCGATTCCTGACGCCGCCGCATCACCGAAACCCTACACCATAAGGCGCGCGGCGATCCCTCCGACGCGCCAGCGGGCCACGAGCCCAACCACACAAAGAAACCGACCGTCCCACCCGCGGCGCCGCCACATCCGGCGCGCCACGGCGCAAGACACAAGAGCAATACGCCTTACCGGAGTTCGTAGGAGGCACCATGAATAAATTGGCATCTTTTTTCACTGAGCTGATGCGCAAGTATCTGCCCGATCCCTTTGTCTTCGCGATCGCGCTGACCTTGCTCACCGTGCTGCTGGCCATGGGCATCGAAGGCCAGGGCATCGGCGACGTGACCCGCGCCTGGGGCAAGGGCTTCTGGAGCCTGCTGGCGTTCACCACCCAGATGGCCGTGATCCTGGCCATGGGCTACGTGCTGGCCACCGCGCCGCTGACCGACCGCCTGCTCAACCGCATCGTCAGCCACGTGCACAAGCCGCACACCGCCATCATCGTCGCCACGCTGGTGGGCGGCATCGGCAGCTACCTGAACTGGGGCTTCGGCCTGGTCATCGGCGGCATCGTCGCCAAGAAGCTGGCGCTCAAGGTCAAGGGCGTGCACTACCCGCTGATCATCGCCGCGGCCTACAGCGGTTTCACCATGTACGGCCTGGGCCTGTCGGCCAGCATCCCGGTGCTGGTGGCCACCCCCGGCCACCCCACCGCCAAGCAGATGGGCATCATCCCGCTGACGGAAACCATCTTCTCGGTGCCGATGCTGATCACCAGCCTGGTGATCATCGTGACGCTGCCGCTGCTGAACGCCTGGCTGCATCCGAAGAAGGGCGAGAAGATCGTCGAAGTGGATCCGGCCATCGACCGCGACGCCAACGCGTCCAACGCGGCCGAAGACATGCTGGAGAAAGGCACCCTCGCCTCCAAGCTGAACAACAGCCGCATCCTCAGCCTGCTGATCGGCGCGCTGGGCGTGGCCTACGTCGCCTTCCACTTCATCGATGGCGGCTCGCTCGACCTGAACCTGATCAACTTCATCATCCTGTTCCTGGGCATCATCCTGCTGGGCACGCCGGCCGCCTACGTGGCCAAGCTGACCGAAGGCATCAAGACGATCTCGGGCATCATCCTGCAGTACCCGTTCTACGCCGGCATCATGGCCATCATGGCCGCCTCGGGCCTGGTGACCACGATCTCCAAGGTGTTCGTCGACGTCGCCACGCCGGCCACGCTGCCGTTCTGGGGCCTGATCAGCTCGTTCGTCATCAACTTCTTCGCGCCCTCGGCCGGCGGCCACTGGGTCATCCAGGGTCCGTTCATGATCGACGCCGCCCGCGAAATCGGCAGCGCGCTCAACCAGACGACCATGGCCGTGATGCTGGGCAACGCCTGGAACGATCTGGTGCAGCCCTTCTGGATCCTGCCGGCGCTGGCGCTGTCCAAGCTCAAGCTGCGCGACGTGATGGGCTATACGGTCATCATGATGTTGTGGGTCGGCGTGATCCACATCACCGCCGTGCTGGCGTGGGGCTATCTGACCCATTAAGAGGGCCCCCCCGTACGCGCTGCGCGCGCCCCCCAGGGGGCGACACCTGCAGACCGGCAAAGCCGGATCTGGCGGTGTCCCCGCTGGGGGAAATGCAATGTTGAGGGGCGGGGTTCCTCGGAACGCCGCCAGTGAGAACTGAATTGGGAGCTGAGATGAGCAAACCTACCGCGTATCTGGTGACCGGCGGCAGCGCCGGGATCGGCGCCGCCATCGTCCGCATGCTGCTGGATGCCGGGCACAAGGTGGTCAACATCGACTACCGCCTGCCCGAGCATCCGCCGGCGGGGCTGGTGTCGTACCAGGCCGACCTGACCGACGAGGCGCGCACCAAGGAAGTGGCCGCCGAAGTGACCGCGGCCTACGACATCGTCGGCCTGGTCAACAACGCCGGCGCCACGCGTCCCGGCACCGCCGACACGGCCACCCTGGCCGACCTGGACTACGTGGTCAACCTGCATCTGCGCACCGCGCTGATCCTGGTGCAGGCCGCGCTGCCGGCGATGCGCGCCGCCGGCTTCGGCCGCATCGTCAACATGTCGTCGCGCGCCGCGCTGGGCAAGCCGGACCGCGTGGTCTATTCGGCCACCAAGGCCGGGCTGGTCGGCTTGACGCGCACGCTGGCGATGGAACTGGGCGGCGACGGCATCACCGTCAACGCCATCGGCCCCGGCCCCATCGCCACGGACCTGTTCACCAAGAGCAACCCCGCCGGCGCGCCGCAGACCGAGCGCATCATCAACAGCATCGTGGTCAAGCGCCTGGGCACGCCCGAGGACGTGGCGCGCGCCGCCATGTTCTTCCTGTCGCCCGACAACGGCTTCGTCACCGGCCAGATGCTGTACGTCTGCGGCGGCACGACGCTGGGCGTCGCCCCGATCTGAGGCCGGCCGCCATGTCCGCCCGCCTGCCCGACTCCGCCCGCCCGCGCCGCCTAGCGGCGCAGCAGCGCGTGGTTGATCTGGTCGGCGGCGTGGCGCAGCGGCGGCAGGAAGGTCGCCAGCATTTCCTCGCGCGAGAAGCGGTTGGCATGGCCGCTGACGTTCATCGCGGCGATCACGCGGCCGCTGCGGTCGACGATCGGCACCGCGACGGATTGCAGGCCCGGCTCCAGTTCCTGCGCCACGCAGGCGTAGCCGTCGGCGCGCACGCCGGCCAGGATGGTCTTGAGCGCGCCGATGTCGGTCACGGTGTCCTTGGTATAGGCCTGGATCTGGCTCATGGCCAGCACCCGGTCCAGTTCGGCCGCGGGCAGGCCCGCCAGCAGCACGCGGCCCATCGACGTCACCCAGGCCGGCAGGCGGCTGCCCACCGCCAGGTTGATGGTCATGACCTTGTGCGTCGACAGACGCAGGATGTAGACGATGTCGGCGCCTTCCAGCACCGACACCGAGCACGACTCGCGCGTCTGCTCGGCCACTTCTTCCATGTAGGGCAGTGCCAGGTTCCACAACGGCGTGCCCGACAGGTAGGCGTAGCCCAGTTCGAGGATGCGCGGGGTCAGCGCGAACTTGCGGTCCTCGACCGTGACGTAGCCCAGGTGCTCCAGCGTCAGCAGGATGCGGCGCGCGCCGGCGCGGGTCAGGCCGGTGACGGCCGCGACCTCGGACAGCGTCATCTGGGAACGATCCGGGCCGAACGCCCGGATCACGGACAGGCCGCGCGCAAAAGATTGAACGTAGCTGTCGCTGGGTTGCTGGGTTGCTTGCTCGGCCATCCGTCTACCGCGAGAAAAAACGTTGCCGTTGCCGGCAACCCTGAAACGGGGAGGATCGCACCGCGCCGGCTTGCCTTGACGGTCGACCATCCCCATGAAACGATGTTCTTCAGAAGAACGAAAGTTCTAATTAAGAACAAATTATGACACGCCACCTATGAGCGAACACCATGATTTCTAAGCTTGTTGCAAGCGCGGCGGCCGCCCTCGCCGACGTCCCTGACGGCGCCACCGTCATGATCGGCGGCTTCGGCACCGCCGGCCAGCCCATGGAACTGATCGACGCCCTGCTCGAGCAAGGCGCCAAGGACCTGGTCATCATCAACAACAACGCCGGCAACGGCACCACCGGCCTGGCCGCCCTGCTGGGCGCCAACCGCGTGCGCAAGATCATCTGCTCGTTCCCGCGCCAGGTGGACTCGCAGATCTTCGACGGCCTGTACCGCAGCGGCAAGATCGAGCTCGAACTGGTGCCCCAGGGCAACCTGGCCGAGCGCATCCGCGCCGCCGGCGCCGGCATCGGCGCGTTCTTCTCGCCCACCGGCTACGGCACCCCGCTGGCCGACGGCAAGGAAACCCGCGAGATCAACGGCCGCCAATACGTGCTGGAATATCCGCTGCACGCCGACTACGCGCTCATCAAGGCCGAGCGCGGCGACCGCTGGGGCAACCTGGTGTACCGCAAGACCGCGCGCAACTTCGGCCCCATCATGGCCAGCGCCGCGCGCGTGGCCGTGGCCCAGGTGCGCGAAGTCGTGGAACTGGGCGCCCTCGACCCGGAAACCGTCGTCACCCCCGGCATCTTCGTGCAGCGCGTCGTGCAGATCGACGCCGCCCAGGCCGCCAAGGAGCAGCAATGAGCACCAAACTGACCCGCGACCAGATCGCCGCCCGCGTCGCCCAGGACATCCCTGAAGGCGCCTACGTCAACCTCGGCATCGGCCTGCCGACGCTGGTGGCCAACCACCTGCCGGCCGACCGCGAGGTCATCCTGCACACCGAGAACGGCATGCTGGGCATGGGCCCCGCGCCCGCCAAGGGCGAGGAAGACTACGACCTGATCAACGCCGGCAAGCAGCCCGTCACCGAACTGCCCGGCTGCTCGTTCTTCCATCACGCCGACTCGTTCGCGATGATGCGCGGCGGCCACCTGGACATCTGCGTGCTGGGCGCCTTCCAGGTGTCGCAGCACGGCGACCTGGCCAACTGGCACACCGGCGCGCCCGACGCCATCCCCGCCGTGGGCGGCGCGATGGACCTGGCCATCGGCGCCAAGGACGTCTTCGTCATGATGGAACTGCAGACCCGCGAAGGCCAGAGCAAACTGGTCGACGCCTGCACCTATCCGCTGACCGGCGTGCGCTGCGTGTCGCGCGTGTACACCGACGTGGCCGTGTTCGACATCCGCGCCGACGGCGTCACGGTGATCGACATGTTCGGCGAAACCACCGCCGACGAACTGCTGCGCCTGACCGGCCTGCCGCTGAAGTTTTCCAACTGATCAATCCCCGCGCCCCGGCAACGCCGGGGCCGATTTCCTGGAGACACCCATCATGTTGTTCATGGTTCAAATGCAGGTCAATCTGCCCGTCGACATGCCGGCGGCCCAAGCCGACAAGCTCAAGGCCGACGAAAAGGCCCTGGCGCAGCAGCTGCAACGCGACGGCAAGTGGAAGAGCCTGTGGCGCGTCGTCGGCCGCTACGCCAACGTCAGCATCTTCGACGTGCAGGACAACGACGAACTGCACGCGCTGCTGTCGTCGCTGCCGCTGTTCCCGTACATGGACATCCAGGTGACGGCGCTGGCGCGCCATCCCTCGGCCATCTGATCGGAGCCGCCCATGCCCTACATCATCGAAACCTTCGACAAGCCCGACCACCAGGCCGTGCGCCAGCAGCATCGCGCCGCGCACCTCGAATACCTGGACGCCAACAAGCACCTGCTGCTGGCCTGCGGCGCCAAGCTGCAGGATGACGGCAAGGACCTGGGCGGCGGCCTGTACATCGTCGACCTGGACACGCGCGAGGCCGCGCAGCAGTTCATCGACGCCGATCCCTTCGCCCAGGCGCAGCTGTTCCAGCGCGTGACCATCACGCGCTGGCGCAAGGCCTACGTCGACGGCACCTGCCACCTGTAATCGCCACGCGGCCGCCTCCGGGTGGCCGCGCTTTCATTCCCCGAGGATTTTCCGCATGTCTTACGCCGATCTCAGCCAGGCACGGCTGTTCTACGTCATCGATGGCCCCGCCGACGCGCCGGTGCTGGTGCTCTCCAATTCGCTGGGCACCAACGCCGACATGTGGGCACGCCAGGTTCCCGCGCTGAGCAAGCACTTCCGCGTGCTGCGCTACGACACCCGCGGCCACGGCAAATCCTCGATCCCCGACGGCGAATACAGCTTCGCGCAGCTGGGCAACGACGTCGCCGAACTGCTGGCGCACCTGAACATCGAACGCGCCCACTTCTGCGGCCTGTCGATGGGCGGCCCCACCGGCCTGTGGCTGGCGCTGAACCGTCCCGAACTGATCGGCAAGCTGATCCTGTGCAATACCGCCGCGCGCATCGGCTCGGCCGAAGGCTGGAGCGCCCGCATCGCCGCCGTGGCCGAACAGACGCTGGAAAAAATGGCGCCGACGCTGGTCGAGCGCTGGCTCACCGACGGCTACCGCGCCGCCGAGCCGGGCCTGTCGCAGGTGCTGGTCGACATGCTGCGCCGCACCTCCGACGCCGGCTACTCGGGCAACTGCGCCGCGCTGCGCGACGCCGACTTCCGCGAACAGGTGTCGGCCATCAAGGCGCCGACGCTGGTCATCAGCAGCACCCACGACCTGGCCGCCACGCCCGCGCAGGGCAAGGAACTGGCCGCCGCCATCAACGGCGCACGCTACCTCGAACTGAACACCTCCCATATCTCCAACTGGGAACAACCGGAAGCCTTCACCCGCGCGGTGGTCGACTTCCTCACGGAGTAAACCATGCAGCGCTGGACCCATCGGCCCGAAGGCTCCAACTGGGGCGACTTCGGACCCGACGACCAACTCGGCCGCCTCAATCTCATCACCGAAGAACAGGTCCTGAAAGGCGCGCGTGAAATCCGCGCCGGCAAAACCTTCTGCCTGTCGCTGCCACTGGACCTGCCCGGCGGCAACGTGCTCAACCCGCGGCGCCATCCGCCGCAACTGAGCCCGACGCGCCTGGCCGACACGCCCTACCTGAACTTCCCGCTGCGCAACGTCAACCCGGACGCGGTCGACGTGCTGAGCGACGACCAGGTGCTGCTGTCGATGCAGTACTCGACGCAATGGGACGCGCTGGCGCACGTCGGCGCGCTGTTCGACGCCGATGGCGACGGCCAGCCCGAGCTGCGCTACTACAACGGCTTCCAGGCCGGCGTCGACGTCATCGGCCCGGCCGATGGCGACCACACCGGCTGCGGCTGCAACAGCGGCGGCCCCTCGGCCGCGCTGAAGCTGGGCGTAGAGAACCTGGCGCAGAAAGGTATGCAGGGCCGCGGCGTGCTGCTGGACCTGGCGCGCCACTACGGCCCCGGCCGCACCCTGGTCGGCCACGCCGAGATCATGCACGTACTGAAGACGGACGGCATCGAGATCGAGCCCGGCGACATGCTGGTGCTGCGCACCGGCTACGCCGAAGCCGTGGTCGCCATGGCCGGCAAGCCCGACGCCGAGGTGCTGCACACCTACGGCGCCGCGCTCGACGGCACCGACGCCGCGCTGCTGCAGTGGATCACCGACAGCGGCATCGCCGCCATCTGCGCCGACAACTATGCTGTGGAAGCCTATCCCGCGCGCGAGAAAACCGGCCCGCGCGCCATGCTGCCGCTGCATCACCACTGCCTGTTCAAGCTGGGCCTGCCGCTGGCCGAGCTGTGGTACCTGAAGGACCTGGCCGACTGGCTTCGCGCCAACGGCCGCCACCGCTTCATGCTGACCGCCCCGCCGCTGCGCCTGCCGCACGCGATCGGCTCGCCGGTCACGCCGATCGCCACGGTGTAGGCGACGCCTGCGGTTGCGCCGGGCGTGGCGGGAATGCGCGCCTGGCAGGTACGCTCTTCAACGGCATCGTCGCCATCAGGGCTCGCCGCAACGGGCGACGCCCGACTTGGAGCACGCAGAAAAAAGCGCCGGTCCGTTCAACGGCCGGCGCTTTTCACCTGCGCGGAATCAACGCCGCGTTCAGCCCTTCAGGCAAGTGCTCATGAAGGTCTTGCGCTTATCGCCGGTCAGCTTCTGCTCGCCGGCCTTGGCGTTGCAGTCCTTCATCTTCTGCTGCTGCGGCGTCAGCTGCTTGGCGGGCGGCGGCGCCTCGCCCTTCAGGCAGGCACTCATGTAGGTCTTGCGATCATCGCCCTTCTTGCCCTCGGCCGACTTGTTGCAATCGGCCATGCGCTGCTGCTGCGCGGTTGGCGTCTTGGCGGGCGTGGCGGCAGGCGCCGGGGTCTTGGCGGGTGCGGGCGTGGCGGCCGGCGTCTGGGCATGGACGGCGCCCAGGAAACAGGCGGACAACACGATGGCCGAAGCCAATTGGCTAGTACGGGAAAGCATGAGTTCCTCCCTTGAGCGCCCGCCGGCGCCATCCTGGCGCACACCCGGGCCGCAAGATCCGCCGGCCAAGTTGCCGGCGTGGTCATCATCGGACAAAGCCGCATGCTCCGCAAGCGCCGAAAGGACAACAAATGCTAACGCCGCCGCGATCGTTCAGCTTGCGGAAAGGCGCGGAAATACCCGCAAGTCGGAGACATTCCGATGCACTTGTGGCATCCACAGATGAATCTGCGGCCATCCCCTGCAACCTGTTACCCATTCATCCCTTTGGCCCGTTGTGCGCCCGGCGGGAAAGGTGTGAGATAGGCGCATGACCCCGACACGCGGCCCCAGAGTCCGCGGCTGGGACGCCCGGCAACCGGGTCACAGGAGACCGCCATGAAAACCGTCCTCGCCTCCCTCGCATTGCTGGCCGGCCTGACCGGTGCCGCCCATGCCCAAAACCTGTACGGCGTCACGCTGGGCAATATCCAGGCGATCCGCGACGCCAACGAAAACGTCTCCACCATCACCGGCTCGCTGGCCAACCAATCGGCCCGCGCCGTCAACTACGTCATGCTCACTTTCGTGCTCTACGACGAACAGGGCCGCGAAATCGGCCGCGTGCGCGACGACGACATCGGCCCCCTGGCGCCGGGCCAGATCAAGATGATCCGCGCCATCACGCCGCTGCAATTCGCCAAGGTCACCGCCCAGGACATCCGGGCCAGGTGAATGGTTGGCCCCCACGCTGCGCGCTGCGCGCTTGCTGCCCCCCGAGGGGGCTGTCCGGCCTTCGGGCGGCCGGGCGGCCGGACGGCTTTTCTTGCGCGACGGCCGCGCGTTTCCCACGCTGCGCGCTGCGCGCTTGCTGCCCCCCGAGGGGGCTGTCCGGCCTTCGGGCGGCCGGGCGACCGGACGGCTTTTCTTGCGCGACGGCCGCGCGTTTCCCACGCTGCGCGCTGCGCGCTTGCTGCCCCCCGAGGGGGCTGTCCGGCCTTCGGGCGGCCGGGCGACCGGACGGCTTTTCTTGCGCGACGGCCGCGCGTTTCCCACGCTGCGCGCTGCGCGCTTGCTGCCCCCCGAGGGGGCTGTCCGGCCTTCGGGCGGCCGGGCGACCGGACGGCTTTTCTTGCGCGACGGCCGCGCGTTTCCCACGCTGCGCTCACTTGCCCGACGGATTGCTCCGGCAAAAAACCCTTATCAGGATAGGGTTTAGTCAAGCCGGCGCAAGTCCAATTGTGGGAAAATTCCGCAGCCGACTCGACAAAAGGGGCTTCCACACGAAGCCCCTTGTTGCGTCCGCCGGCACGCCGGCATGCCCGGCCCAGTTATCAAGGAAGTGAAAAGATCATGTTTCCCAAAAGACTCACCGAAGGCTATCAGTCCTTTCTCGCCGGCCGCTTCCACTCGGAACGCAGCCGCTACGAAAAACTGGCCGAAACTGGGCAAAGCCCGGAAATCCTGATCATCGGCTGTTGCGACTCGCGCGTCTCGCCCGAAGCCATCTTCGACGCCGGCCCCGGCGAAATGTTCGTCGTGCGCAACGTCGCCAACCTGGTCCCGCCCTGTGACCCCGACTCCGAATCCTCGTACCACGGCACCAGCGCCGCCATCGAATTCGCCGTCAACGGCCTGAACGTCAAGCACATCGTCGTCCTCGGCCACGCCTCCTGCGGCGGCATCCGCGCCTTCTTCGACGACGCCAAGCCCCTGACCAAGGGCGACTTCATCGGCAAGTGGATGTCCCAGATCGCCCCCGTCGCCGACGAACTCGGCCCCGGCGGCGACGACCGCGCCGCCAACCTCAAGCGCCTGGAACTCGCCGTCATCGGCCACAGCCTGAACAACCTGATGACCTTCCCCTCCATCCGCCGCCGCGTCGAAAAGGGCGACCTGGAGCTGCACGGCACCTACTTCGGCGTCGCCACCGGCGTCCTGTTCCTGCGCGACCCCGCCACCGGCGAATTCAGCCCCTGCCTGGAAACCGGCCTGCCCGGCTGACCGCTCCACAAACGCGGCGGCTCGGCCGCCGCGCGCATGTCGCCACGGGCAAATAGCGCAGGCGCATCCACGCCATGCAAACGCGGCAAGCACGCCAGACCGTCACAGCGTAGCCGCAACGCAGCGCCATCACCAGCGCGCAGCGTCATCCCGCCGACGCAACACACCCAAACGCCAAAGAAGGCCGCCCGCGCGGCCGCCTTTGGCGACCCCGCAAGACCTTCCCCTCCCCCCGATCGCTGGCAAAAAAACGCCAAGCAAACAACTCGCCCCCCTGGCCCCCGTTAAGTCTCATCATGAGCGGGTGCCGGGGCAGGCGGGGGATGGCGGGGCGTGTAGATGCGCCCGAGGGAAACCGTAGGGAGCCGAAGGCGTACGAGGTTGACGCAGGGGCAGTCCGGAGCGAACGCTCCGGACCGCAATCGTAGCCCCGCCATCCCCCGCCTGCCCCGGCGCCCGCGGCTAAAGAACCCAACAACCGCCGCCAACAACGCCAGCAACCCCCTCAAACCCGATACGCCTGCGCCAACCTCTCATAATTATTCTTAAGAATGATCCCCGCATAGTAGACATGCTCACGCATCAGATCCTCAGCCCGCGCCCCATCCCGCGCAATGATGGCGTTGACGATCCGATGATGATCATCGTGCGACCGCAGAATGATCCCATGGTCCTCCCACAGGATGATCCGATCCGACGCATACGGAATCGCCTGCGCCTGCGTCGCGAACCGCTTCACCCACGGATTGCCCGCCGCCTCCAGGATCCCGTTGTGCAAGGTGATGTTGACCTGCTGGTAAGGCAGATGGTCCTCCGCCAGCAACACCCCCTTGCCGAGAATGCGGTCGCCTTCGTCCAGGCAATTCTTCAGCACCGCCACCGCGTCGTTCGACAGCCCGCGCAGCGCCGCCTGCCGACAGGCCAATCCTTCGAGCGCCGCCCGCACCTCGTAAGCCGCCACGATCTCGGCCAGGTCATACGCCCGCACCGTATAGCCGCGCTTGGGCAGGTGCTCCAGCAGCCCCTCGTTGCCCAGCGTCGCCAGGGCCGCCCGCACCGGCGTGCGCGACACCCCCAGCTTCTCGGCCAGCGGAATTTCCTCCAGGCGGGCGCCCGGGCTGAACTTGCCATGCAGCACCCAGTCCCGCAGCGTATCGGTCACGTGTTGAGATAGCGTATCCATGCCCGCATTGTATACATGAAGAATACATGCGACAGCGCCCCATACCATCACGCTAGGGCTTTCCCCAATGAGAACCATCAAGTTTCATGCGCAGCTACGGGAAACCCCCTATACCTGCCGCCCCTTCATGTATACATAATCGCCAAAAATTCAGATCAGCGGACGCCGTTTCCAAGGCGGGCGAATCCGCGCAACAGGAGGCAGCATGTCCAATGTATCCACGCCGGCCGCAGGCCCGGCTCCGCGGCTCGCGCTCGTCACCGGCGGTGGCGGCGGCATCGGCGCCACCATCTGCCAGGAGCTGGCCCGCGCCGGCTACCGCGTGGTGGTGTCGGACGTGGATGCCCAGCGCGCCCGCCGCGTGGCCGACGAACTCGGCGCGCCCCACAGCGCCCATGCCTTCGACGTCAGCGATGAAAGCGCCGTCGAAACGGCGTTCGACCAGATCGAACAGGCCCACGGCCCCATCGCCGTGCTGGTCAGCGCCGCCGGCCTGCTGCTGTTCCAGGCCAACGGCGAACGCCCGCTCATCAAGGACACCACGCTCGACATCTGGGAACGCAGCTTCGCCGTCAACGCGCGCGGCGTGTTCCTGTGCGGCCGCGCCTACCTGCGGCGGCGCGAAGCCGCGCCGCTCAAGCACGGCCGCATCGTCACCTTCACGTCGGTCGCCGCGCAACTGGGCGGCTATCGCTCCAGCGCCTCGTACATCGCCGCCAAGTCGGCCGTGCTGGGCCTGACCAAGGCCATGGCGCGCGAATCCGCGCACCTGGGCATCACCGTCAACGGCATCGCGCCGGGGCTGATCGACACCGACATGCTGCGCAGCACCGTCACCAGCAGCGGCGCGCTCGCGGCGGCCGCCCAGGCGATTCCGCTGGGCCGCATCGGCACGGTGGACGATGTCGCCGCCGCGGTGCGTTTCCTGGCCTCGGAAGAAGCGGGCTACATCACCGGCAGCGTCATCGACGTCAACGGCGGCTACCGCATGCAGTGAACCCTGTGCAATGAACCCAATCCGGCGGCTTCGCCGCCAAGCAGCAACGCGCCATCGATAAAGGCGCGCACTCAAAAAACGGGAGACAAACCATGAAGCACCTCCGCCGCCATGCGGCCGCCGCGCTATGCGCCCTCGCCCTGGGCGCTTCCGCCCAGGCCCAGCAGGAACCCGGCATCACCGACAAGACCATCAGGATCGGCCTGTTCGCGCCCCTGTCGGGCAGCGGCATGGCCTATGGCTTTGACGTGCTGAACGCCGCCAAGATGTGGTACGCCAAGGTCAACAAGGAAGGCGGCATCAACGGCCGCCAGATCGAGCTGGTAATCGAGGACGACCGCTGCAACGCCAACGACCTGGTGGCGGCGGTCAAGAAGCTGACGGAGCAGGACAAGGTGTTCCTGCTGAACGGCGGCTCGTGCTCGGCCGCCGTGGTGGCCGCGCGCGAATACGTCGAGCGCGAGAAGGTGCCGCTGGTCATGCTCAACGCCTCGGGCGACGGCGCGCTGTATCCGCCGTCCAAGTACATCTACGGCGCGTTCTCGATCTCGCAGCACGCCGTGGGCGGCTCGATGGTGCAGTTCGCCGCCGAGCATCTCAAGGCCAAGAAGATCGGCTACATCAACCACGACGATGCCTACGGCGGCTGGAACCTGGAAGCCGCCCAGGCCCAGTCCAAGCAGCTGGGCGGCCTGAACCTGCAGGTGCAATCGGTCAATCCCAACATCACCGACGTGACCGCGCCGATGCTCAAGATCCGCGCCGGCAATCCCGACGTGCTGCTGCTGACGACGTATGCCCGGCCCGCCGCGCTGATCATCAAGAAGGCGCAGGAACTGGGCTGGAACAAGCCCATCGTGCTGGCCGTCAACGGCACCGCCGACCTGAAGCAGCTGGTGGAGAACGTCGGCAACAAGGACGCCTTCAAGAACGTCTACATCCAGGAAGTGCTGAGCGACATGCCCGGCGGGCCCAAGCTGACCTGGGTCTACGACATGTACAAGCAGGCCTATCCGGACCTGGCCGCCAAGCCTGGCCATCCGCAGACCTACATGCCCTACGGCCTGCCGCCCGCCATGGCGGTGGTCAATGCGCTCAAGGCCGCCGGCCCGCAGCCCACCCGCGAGAAGGTGCTGGCCGCGCTGGAGACCATGAAGTTCGATTCCGGCGTCATGGCCGGCCCGATCGAATTCGGCCCGAACGACCGCGCCGCGCAGGAATCGGCCATCTACATCAAGTTCGACGGCACCAACATGTCGCTCGTGCCGGGCGCCTTCAAGAGCGTCTGGCAGTACCAGCCGTAACCGCCGCCACAGGCCAGGTCCGCGCCGCGGCGCAGCGCCGCGCGGACCGCCGGAGACCATCATGAGCTTTGCCGATATCTGGTTGTTCCTGCAGCAGGGGGTGCTGTCGGGACTGGTGACGGGCAGCGTGTATGCGCTGCTGGCGGTCGCCGTTGTCATCATTTTCAAGACCACGGATGTGCCCAATTTCGCCCAGGGCGAGATATTCATGGTCGGGGGCTACGTCGCCCTGTTCCTGACCCTGGTGATGGGCTGGCCCTACCTAGCGGTCATCCCGGTGACGCTGGCCGTGGTGGCCGTGGTCTCCGGCCTGTTCCAGCGCGTCGTCATGGAGCGCGTCATCGCCTCCAGGGGCGTGGGCGTGCAGATGGTGATCGCCACGCTGGGCCTGGCCTACGCCCTTAAAGGGCTGGTGCGCCAGACCGGGCTGGGCGACACGCCGCGCTCGCTGCCGCCGCTGGCCCCCACCGACGCCATCCTCATCGGCGATGCCGTGCTGACACAGCTGGACCTGGTGATCTTCGCCGTGGCCGTGGGCGTGATGCTGCTGCTGTACGTGATGTTCACCTACACCCGCGTGGGCAAGGCCATGCGCGCCGTCGGCATGAACCCCAAGGCCGCGCGCCTGGTGGGCGTGAACCTGACGCGCATCCGCATGATGGTGTGGGCGCTGTCCGGGCTGATCTCGGCCGTGGCCGCGCTGCTCATCACGCCCAAGATCCTGATCACGCCGGACATCGGCCACATCGCCATCCTGGCCTACGCGGCCGCCATCGTCGGCGGCATCACCAGCCTGCCCGGGGCGGTGGTCGGCGGCTTCGTGATCGGCGTGGCCGAGAACCTGGTGGGCCTGTTCATTTCGACCAACGCCATCGTGGTGGCGCCCTTCGTCGCCATCATGGTGGTGCTGCTGCTGCGTCCGCAAGGCCTGCTGGGCGGCAAACTGCAGGTGAAAAAAGTATGAAATCCAAGACCGACCGCGCCCTGCTGGCGCTGATGGCCGTGGCGCTGGCGGCCCTGCCGTTCGTCGCCAGCGGCTATGTGATCTACGTCGTCAACCTGCTGATGGTGTTCGTGGTGCTGGCCCTGGGCCTGCACATCGTCATCGGCGAGACCGGGCAGTTCGCCCTGTCGCACGCCGCGTTCTACGGCGTCGGCATCTACACCGCCGGGCTGATCAACAACCTGTGGCATCCGCCCTTCTTCGTCTCGATCGTGGCGGGCGGGCTGTTGGCGGCCGTGCTCGGCTACCTGATCGGCGCGCTGGCGCTGCGCATGCGCGACATCTACCTGGCGCTATCCACGTTCGCCTTTGGCGAGGCGATGCAGTGGGTGTTCCTGAACTGGCAGTCGGTGACCAACGGCTCGAACGGCTTCCGCATTTCGCCGGCCACGCTGTTCGGCTATGAACTGGTGTCCGACATCAAGGCCTATCCCTTCGTGGTGGCGATCGCCGCGCTGCTGCTGTGGGTCACCGTGGCGCTGTCGCGCTCGCAGCTGGGCTCGGCCTTTCGCGCCGTGCGCGAGAGCGACGTGGCGGCGCAGGCCATGGGCGTGAACGTCAACGCCATCAAGCGCACCGCCTTCACGCTGTCGGCGGCCTACGCCGGCATCGCCGGCGGCATGTACACCACCTTCGCCTCGTTCATCCATCCGGAGAGCCTGGGCTTTCAGACCACCATCCTGATCCTCACCATGGTGGTGGTGGGCGGCATCGGCTCGGTGCGCGGCGCCATCGCCGGCGCCATCGGCTTCGGCCTGATCTCGGAGCTGCTGCGCCAGGCGCTGTCGTTCCAGGAAATCATCTATGGCGTGATCCTGATGGGCTTCATGATGTTCGCGCCAAAGGGCCTGTTCGCCGGCCGCGAGGCGCGCCGCCGCGCGCCGCCGCCAGCCGCGCCGCTGCCCGCGCGCCGGGACGCCCAGGGCGCCACCGCCAAACCCACGCAAAGGAGCGCCGCATGAGCGCCCAACCCTACCTCGACGTCCAGGGCCTGACGGTGAAATTCGGCGGCCTGACCGCCATCAACGGCCTGTCGATGCAGGTCGAGCGCGGCCGCATCCACGCGTTGATCGGCCCCAACGGCGCCGGCAAGTCCACCACCTTCAACTGCGTCTCGCGCTACTACCGGCCGACGCAGGGCCGCATCGTCTTCGACGGCATCGACGTCACGAAAAAGAAGCCGCACGAAATGGCGGCGCTGGGCGTGGCCCGCACCTTCCAGAACCTGGAGTTGTTCAGCGCGCTGACGGTGCGCGAGAACGCGCTGCTGGGCACCTATGCGCACGGCGCCAGCACGGCCGCGCGCCTGCTGCGCCCGGCCACCGCCGAGGCGCGCGAACGCGTCGAACACCTGCTCGAACGCGTCGGCCTGGCCGACTTCCTCGACACGCCCGCGTGCAGCCTGGACTTCGGCCGCCAGAAGATGCTGGAACTGGCGCGCGCGCTGGCCATCTCGCCCAAGCTACTGTTGCTGGACGAGCCCGCCGCCGGCCTGCGCAATCGCGAAATCGAGACGCTCGACCGCATCCTCACCGAGCTGTGCGAACGCGACGGCATCACGGTGCTGCTGGTCGAGCACGTGATGCAGCTGGTGATGTCGATCTCGGATCGCATCACCGTCATGTCGTTCGGCGAGAAGATCGCCGAAGGCACGCCCGCGGAGGTGCGCAGCAACCCCCGCGTCATCGAAGCCTATCTGGGCAAGGGAGCCGCCGGTGGCTGAGAACCTGCTTGAAGTCGAATCGGTCAGCGCCGCCTACGGCAATATCCGCGCCCTGCAGGACGTGTCGCTGAAGGTGCCGCAGGGCGCCATCGTCGCGCTGCTGGGCGCCAACGGCGCCGGCAAGTCCACCACGCTCAACGTGATATCGCGGCTGGTGACGCCCACCGCGGGCAGCGTGCGCTTTGCGGGCGAGGCCATCCATCGCCAGCCGGCCGACGCCATCGTCAGCCGCGGCATCGTGCAGGTGCCGGAGGGCCGCGAGATCTTCCGCGAAATGAGCGTGCGCGAGAACCTGGAGATGGGCGCCTACCTGCGCCAGGACCGCCAGGCGGTCAAGGCCGACCTGGACATGGTCTGCGATACCTTCCCGCGGCTGCGCGAGCGCTTCGAGCAGAAGGCCGCCACGCTGTCGGGCGGCGAACAGCAGATGCTGGCCACCGGCCGCGCCATGATGGCGCGCCCGCGCATGATCCTGCTGGACGAACCGTCCATGGGCCTGTCGCCGCTGGTGGTGGAACAGATATTCGACATCGTGCTGCGCCTGAACCGCGAACAGGGCATCACCATCCTGCTGGTGGAACAGAACGTGAAGCTGGCGCTGTCGGTGTCCAGCTATGCCTACATCCTGGAAAACGGCGAGATCGCGCTGGAAGGCGCATCGGCCGCGCTGGCCAGCGACGAAGGCGTGCAGCGCGCCTACCTGGGCGGCTAGGAGCGAACCATGACTCTGATGATGCAAGACAAGCGGGTCCTCGTCACCGGCGCCGGGCGCGGCCTGGGCGCCACCATCGCGCAGGGCTTCGCGCGCGAAGGCGCCACCGTGATCGTGGCCGACCTCGATCCCGCCCTGGCCCGCGCCAGCGCCCAGGCCATTGCGGCCGCCGGCGGCCGCGCCATCGACGCCGCGCTGGACGTGACCGACGCCGAGGCGGTGCGCGCCTTCGCCGCCGAATGCGAAGCGCGCCACGGTGCCATCGATGTGCTGGTCAACAACGCCGGCATCTCGGCGCGCGCACCGTTCGACGATCCACAGACCCCGCAGATCTGGGAACGCGTGATGAACGTGAACCTGCAAGGCACCTTCAACGTCACCCACGCCTTCGTCGAACAGCTCAAGGCCCGCCGCGGCGCCATCGTCAACCTGTGCTCGATCGTGGCCTATGGCTGCGGTATTTCGACCGCCGGCTACGTGGTATCCAAGGGCGGCGTGCGCTCCTTCACCGAAGTGCTGGCGCGCGACCTGGCGCCGCACGGGGTGCGCGTCAACGCCGTCGCCCCCGGCCTGATGGAAACCGAGATGACCGCCGGCCAGCGCGCCCAGGCCCACGGCACCGACTGGTACATGCGGCGCGCGCCGATGGCGCGGGCCGGACGCGCCGACGAGATCGTCGGCCCGGTGTTGTTCCTGGCCTCGGACATGGCCAGCTACGTCAATGGCGTGGTGCTGCCGGTGGACGGCGGCTACCTGGCCGTATAGGAATCGATATGGAACCCCTCAACTCCCTCGGCACCGCGCTGGTCACCGGCGGCGCCAGCGGCATGGGCCTGGCGATCGTCGAGCGGCTGGCGCGCGACGGCTTTCGGGTCGTCATGGCCGACCGCAACGCGGCCCTGGCCGACAAGGAAACCCAGGCGCTGCGCGCGCAGGGCCTGGATGTGGACTACCGCGTGGTCGACCTGGCCGACGAACACGCCACCCGCGCCCTGGTGCGCGAACTGGCGCCGCTGGCGGCGCTGGTCAACAACGCCGGCCTGTTCGATGAGCGCAAGTTCTTCGACGTCACCAGCGATGATTACCGGCGCATGTACGACGTCAACCTGCTGGCCGTCGCCACCCTGACGCAGGAAGCCGCGCGCGACATGGCCGCCGGCGGCAAGATCGTCAACATCGCATCGCGCGCCTACCTGGGCGCGCGCAACCATCCGCACTACG
The DNA here is from genome assembly GCF_001457475.1 of Achromobacter xylosoxidans. Taxonomy (NCBI): domain Bacteria; kingdom Pseudomonadati; phylum Pseudomonadota; class Betaproteobacteria; order Burkholderiales; family Alcaligenaceae; genus Achromobacter; species Achromobacter xylosoxidans. The sequence goes on from NZ_LN831029.1 coordinate 6,208,883, forward strand.
TGGCCTCGAAGGCCGCGCTGGTGGGTTACACCCGCGCCTCGGCCATGGAACTGGCGCCACGCGGCATCCTGGTGAACGCCATCGCGCCCGGGCTGATCGACACGCCGCTGCTGCGCAATCTGAGCCCCGAACGCCTGGCGGCGCAGTTGGCGCTGCAGCCCACGGGCCGCGCCGGCCAGCCGCGAGACGTGGCCAACGCGGTGTCGTTCCTGGCCTCGCCGCAAATGGACTTCATCACCGGCCAGGTGATTTTCGTGGACGGCGGCAAGTCGCTGGGCGGGTCGGGAGCATAGGCAGCATGGACAGCATCAAGTGGGACAAGGAAGTCGACGCGCTCGTGGTCGGCTCGGGCGCGGGCGGCATGAGCGCCGCGCTGACCGCCAGCGTGGCGGGCCTGGACGTATTGCTCATCGAGAAGACCGACCGCATCGGCGGCTCGACCGCCATTTCCGGCGGCGCGCTATGGATACCGCTGAACGCGCAGACCGAGGCCGCCGGCCATCCGGACAGCTTCGACAAGGTCTGGACCTATCTGCAGGAAACCGTCGGCGCCGCGGCCTCCGACGAGATGAAGCGCGCCTATCTGGACGCCGGCCCGCGCATGATGGATGACCTGGTCGCGCGCGGCTTCCTGCGCGTGGCCGCGCGCACCGCCTCGCCCGACTACTACCCCGACCTGCCCGGTGCCGCCATGGGCGGCCGCTCGCTCGATCCGGTGGAATTCGACGGCCGCAAGCTGGGCCGCCATTTCAAGACGCTGCGCGATCCGCTCAAGGAATTCACGGTGCTGGGCGGCATGATGGTCAGCATCACCGACGTGCGCCACCTGCTGCGCGCCACCCGCGCGTTCGCCTCGTGGTGCCACGCCATGAAGCTGGTGCTGCGCTATGGCGCCGACCGCCTGCGCGGCTACCACCGCGGCACCCGCCTGCTGCTGGGCAACGCGCTGGCCGCCCAACTGTTCCACGCGATGTTGGCGCGCAAGGTGCCCTACTGGCTGGACACGCCGGCGCTGACGCTGCTGCGCGATGCCGACGGCGCGGTGCTGGGCACCACCGTCGAGCATGAAGGCCGGCGCATGAACATTCGCGCCCGCCGTGGCGTGGTCATGGCCACCGGCGGCTTTCCGTGGGATTCGACGCGCCGCCGCCAGACCTACCCCCACCCCACCGACGACTGGTCGATGGCGCCGCGCGACAATACCGGCGACGGCATCCGCCTGGCCGAGGACGCCGGCGCGGCGCTGGGCCAGGGCCATTCCAGCCCCGCCTTCTGGGCGCCGGTGTCGATCCTGGAACAACCCGGCGGCAAGCGGCTGCACTATCCGCACCTGGTGTGGGACCGCGCCAAGCCCGGCCTCATCGCCGTCAACGGCGCCGGCCGCCGCTTCGTCAACGAATCGACTTCGTACCACGCCTTCGTGCAAGCCATGTACCGCAGCCACGAGCAGGTGCCGACGATGCCAGCCTTCCTGCTGTGCGACCAGCGCTTCATCGATACCTGGGGCCTGGGCCTGGCGCTGCCCGGCGGACGGCCGCGCCAGCATCTCATCGATGCCGGCTACCTGCTGCAAGGCGCAACGCTGGAGGCGCTGGCGCAGAAACTGGGCGTGCCGCCCGATGCGCTGCACGCGACCGTCGCGCGCTACAACGAATACGCGGCGCAAGGCCTGGACCCCGACTTCGGCAAGGGGAGCACCGCCTACAACCGCTACCTGGGCGATCCCGAGCACCAGCCCAACCCCTGCCTGGCGCCGCTCGGCGCCGGCCCCTACTACGCGGTCAAGGTGTACGCCGGCGACATCGGCACCGCCCGCGGCATCGCCGCCAATGGCAACGCGCAGGCGCTGGACGCCGCCGGCCAGCCGATTCCCGGCCTCTACGTGGCCGGCAACGACATGCATTCGGTCATGGGCGGCGCCTATCCGGCGCCCGGCATCACGCTCGGACCCGCCCTGACTTTCGGCTGGGTCGCTGGACAACACCTGGCCCGTGCCCAACACTGACGCACCACCACCGACAAGGACTCCCATGAAGATCTACTTCTCGCCCGCCTCGCCCTTCGTGCGCAAGTGCATGGTCATCGCCCACGAACTGGGCCTGGCCGACCGCATCGAGAAACTGCCCAGCGCCGCCGGCCCCGTGGCCCGCGACCAGAACATCATCCCGGACAATCCGCTGGGCCAGGTGCCGACGCTGATCACCGACGACGGCCAGCGTCTGTTCGACAGCCGCGTCATCTGCGAATACCTGAACGACCTGGGCAAGGGCGCGCTGTTCCCCACGGGCGCCACCCGCTGGGCCGCGCTGGCCGAACAATCCCTGGGCGACGGCATGCTGGGCGCCGCGCTGCTGGCGCGCTACGAAACCGTGCTGCGCCCCGAGCCGCTGCGCTGGGACGGCTGGTACGAAGGCCAGATGGGCAAGGTGCGCGACGGCCTGGCGCTGCTCGAGAAGACCGCCGCCCGCCTGGAAGGCCGCCTCGACATCGGCACCATCACCGTCGGCTGCGCCCTGGGCTACCTGGACTTCCGCTATCCCGATTTCGACTGGCGCGCCGGCCATCCCGCCGTCGCCGCCTGGTTCAAGGCGTTCAACCAGCGCCCCTCGATGCAGGCCACGCTGCCACACGCCTGACCCGCTCCGGTTTGGGTGGCCGCCAAGCCTGGAGAACCCGCCGGGCTCCCGGCGCAACGGCCGCCCGGTACGGCGCGCCCTCTTGGGCCCGCCGCTCGCCCCTGGCTTTTGCCAGGGGCTTTTTTTTCTTACAGATCGACATACCGCCCCGCCCAGGGCCGTCTATATTGAACTTCCGAGGTCCCCGCCGGACCAACTGGTAGACCCACAGACCAGGGAGCCCACGCATGAACGTGACCGCCGTCTCCCCCATCGCCCGCGTCGCCCCGCCGTATGCCGCGCGCATCCCGCTGCTGGACGACACACGCCCCGTCTGGGAAGCCGAATGGGCCGCCCGCAACGCCGCCACGCGCCAGGCGCAACGCAGCGCCCAGGCGCAGGCCGCCTGGCAGGCCCAGCGCGTCGCCCGCGCGGCTGCCTCGCCGCAGGCGGATGACGCCGATGCCGGCCGCGCCGTCACCAACACGCCATCCAGGGCGGTCGCCCTCACGGCCGCCGCGCCCGCCGCCATCAATGTCGACCAGCTGCGCGACCTGTACGCCGATGCCCGCCTGCGCCGCGCCATCGATGAATTCTCGGCGCGCCCCGACCCGGTGGCGCTGCGCGCCGACAGCGCCAATGATCTCGGCACCATCGAGGGCCTGACGCCGCTGCAACCCTACCGCGTGGCCATGGGCAACCCGCAAGTGCAGGAACTGCAGACCACCGTGGCCTTGAAGGCCGCGGGCCTGGGCATCCCCAAGGTCGAGAACATCGGCCCCACCGAGAACGTGACCGACCAAGCCCGCTACCGGCCCAACGCGCGCACTTGATTGAACCGCGCAGGCGCAATCCGCGCCTGGCCCCCCGCTCGCGACACGAAGGCTCGGGTATAAACGCCTCGGATAACGCTCACGTGCACCGCTGCGCCGATCCAGGCAAGAAAAAAGCCGCCCACACGGGCGGCTTGTCACTTGCCGGACGGCGACGTCCGATCAGTGGAAGAACTCGGCGATCATCGTTGCGCCCAGGAAGGTGCCGGCGTTGGCCGCCAGCGACACCACCACGATCTTCCAGCCCAGCTTGCGGAAGGCCGGCAGGTCCTTCAGGATCGACAGGCCGGCCATCGCCAGGATCACCGTGGTGAACGGCAGGAAGTTGACCTTGTTGACCGCGGCAATGATCTGGTCCGAGTACGGCACCGCGCCGGGGCAACCCACGGTCATGGCGATCAGCGACAGCACCGCCACGGCGGGCAGCTTGGGCACCACGCGCAGCAGCAGGTCGGCGATCACGACCAGCACGATGATGATCAGCATGCCGGGCAGCGCGTCCAGGATCGGCACCTTGTAGCCGAACTGGTTGCCGACCAGGGCGAACAGGCCGCACACGGCATAGGCCGTCAGGCGATCGCCGAAGCCCATCTTCACGGCATGCGACGGCGCGTCGGTCGCGGCCGTGGTGTCGGCGGCGGTTTCGGCCTTGGCGCGCGAGAAGCGGCCCAGCACCGGCTCCAGCTTGCCGTACAGGAAGATGGTCGTCGGCAGCGAGATGAACAGCGTGAAGTACACGCCCACCACCGTGGTCAGCAGGTTGGCGGCGGCGGCCAGCGCGGCCACCTGGTGCGCCACTTCCGGCGTCTGCTGCGAAGCGATAGCGCCCACGCCCGCGGCCATCATGCTGCCCGAGCCCACGCCGGCGCCCATGGCGAGCGAGCGCGGATCGAAGATGTTCAGGCTGGTGATGAAGCCGGCCATCAGCGCCACGAACAGCGCGCCGATCACGGTGCCGGTGATGTACTCGGCCATCACGCCGCGGCCTTCGGGCGAATTCATGCCGTAGCGCTCGCCGATGATCGCCAGGCTGGGCTCGCGGCCCACCGAGAAGGTCGCGCCAATGGCTTCGCGCTTGATGCCCAGCAGCAGCGCCAGCGGCAGGCCGATGGCCATGGTGCCGAAAAAGTGGCCGAATTCCTGGAACACCAGGGCCCAGCCGGCCTCGCGCACCTGCGGCAGCGAACCGCCGACCATCAGGCCCAGCTTGGCCAGGAACGGCAGCAGCGCGTATTGCAGGTAGCCGCTGATGCGGGTCTGCATGGCGGTGTCGATACCCGCGTTGGCCGGCAGGCGCTGGCCGAAGGCGGCCACGACCGCGCCGATGAAGATGGCCCAGAGCATGGGCTGCAGAACGATCTTGCCCGGGCCCACCGCGAAGGTGACGCTGCCGATCGCTTCGGACACGAGCACCACCAGCAAGATGGCGACAAGCATGCGGAGGCGGCTGTATAGCGACATGGCGGGCATGGCCAGGCTGGCGCTGGCATGAGACATCGGATTCCCCTGAGTACGTGAGTAGGTATGGCGCGGCCCGATCGGCATGTCCCTGGCGGGCCAGCCGCGCTGAACGGCTGGCGCGGGACGGCTCGCGATGCGAGCGGGCGGCAGCGACGATTTTCGCCCGGGGGCCGGCGCGCCAACCATGACAGCGCCTGGGCTAATGTGTTGCGTAAAATGCAACGGATGCCCCTGGACGGGGATTTTTTTGCAAGAACCGGCAATATATAAGGGTAAACCCTCGATATGTTGCAGACCGAACCGATGCCTTTGTGCCACGGAGCCGCCCCATGGACGAAAAACTCGACGCCCGCCGCACCCATTACTTCATGCAGGTCATGAGCCGCGGTTCGGTGCGCGGCGCCGCCGAAGTGCTGAACATGGATCCGTCCGCCGTCAGCCGCGCCATCGCCGCGCTGGAGCGCGACTGCGGCATGGCGCTGTTCGAACGGCGCGGCCGCGGCGTGGTGCCGACCGACGCCGGCCACATCCTGGCGCGCTACGTGAAGCGCCAGCAGAACATCCAGGAGAGCTTCTTCTCAGAGATCGACAGCCTGCGCAAGGCGGAGCGCGGCCACATCGACCTGGTGCTGGGCGAAGGCTTCGTCGAACTGATGTTCGACCGCGTGCTGCCCGGCTACTGGCGCAATCATCCGGAAGTCACGCTGGACATCGACGTGGCCCGCACCTCGGAAATCGTGCAGCGCATCGTCGATGACCAGGCCTACATCGGCCTGGTGTTCCAGCCGCCCAACGATGCCCGGCTGCGCACGCACTATTCGCGCCCCGAGCCGATCCGCGCCATCGTGCGCCAGGAGCATCCGCTGACGCGCCTGCAGCGCCCGCTGCTGCTGACCGACCTGGTCGAGTATCCCGGCGCCGCGATGCAGGAAGGCTTCGGCGTGCGCCAGCACATCCAGGCCGCCGAGATCAGCGAACAGGTGCGGCTGCGCAACGTGCTGACCACCTCGTCGTTCAAGGCGCTTTGGCAATTCGCCGCCACTGGCATCGGCTACGCCCTGACGCCGCCCATCGCTGTCACCGCCGACATGGCCGCGCTCCGCCTGGCCAGCCTGCCGCTGGCCAACCCCATTCTCAACCAGGGCAGCCTGCACGTGCTCAGCCGCGCCGGCCGCCACATCTCGCCGGCGGCGCGCGAACTGCTGGACCACATCGTGCGCGGCATCGGCACGCCCGCCGACGCCATCTGATACGGTCGCCTGGCGCGAATCTGCATCTGCCCCGCCCGCGCCGGGGCGGCTACAGTGGCCGCATCCCCTGTCAGGAGACCTTCCCGATGCTCAGCTTCCTGCGCACGGTCAAATCCGTGCTGTGGGGCTTTTTCGGCGTGCGCCGCGGCCGCGGCTACGACGCCGACATCGCCCACAACAAGCCCGCCCCGCTGATCCTCACCGGCCTGCTGATGGCCGCCTGCCTGGTCGTGATCCTGGTGCTGGTGGCGCGCTGGGCGGTCAACGCCGCGCTGTAGACCGCCGCGCGATCTGCAATGACGCCATGGCGTCAATGGGCGGATCGCGTGCCCGCGTAGCCGCGAGCCAGCACGCTAGGGCAGCGCCAGCGCCGACATTTCCGTCAGCAACTGCCCGAACGCCCGCACCGCCGGCGCCTGCTGTTCCGCCTGGCGCGAAATCAGCCTGAATTCGGCATGGGTCAACGGCGGCAGGCCGTAGCGGCCGTCGATCACATCCATGCCGGGCCGCACGTCTTCCTGCGGCAGCGCCGTCACGGCGAGCCCCGCCAGCACGGCCGCGCGCAGGCCCTCCTGGCTGGGCGAGGTGAAAGCCACGCGCCATTCCAGCCCGGCCGCCTGTAGCGCGTCCACGCCGACCAGGCGATGCACGCAGGGCGACGGCGCGAAGGCCAGCGGTATGGGCTCGTCACCGGAAAAGTCGAACGCGTGCGCGGCCGCCCACACGAAGCGCGTGCGCCGCAGCATCGCGCCGCGCTCGGGTTCGCTGGGCAGCGCCATCACCACCGCCAGATCCAGCATATCCGCCTCGACCTGGGTACGCAGGTCCAGGTAGCTGCCGACCACCACGTCCAGGCGCACCGCCGGAAAGGCGCGCGCGAACCGCGCCAGCAGCAATGGCAGGCGTTCGCCCATGAAATTCTCGGGCACGCCCAGGCGCACCGCCCCCGCCACCGATGACCGCTGGAAACGCCGCGCCAGCGCGTCCTGGGCCCGCAGCACCTGCTCGGCGTAGCGCAGGAAGTCCTCGCCGTCCTCGGTCAGCGCCAGGCTGCGGGTGGTGCGGACCAGCAGCGCGGTGCCGGCCTGCGCTTCCAGGCGCCGGATCTGGTGGCTGACGGCCGACTGGCTCAGGTGCAGCCGTTCGGCGGCGCGGGTGAATCCGCCGGCTTCCTTGACCGCGACGTAGGTGCGCAACAAGGCGGTATCGAAGTCCATGGAGTCAACTCATGATGAATATTGATGAATCCGACGAAATTAAATCATTTCCATCATTTTTAACACGCTCCCAGAATGAGGTCCCGCGGCGGATTCCCGCCGCCGACCTCTCGTGAGAACCCCGATGCCGCTTTCGATAGCGCAGAAAAATAGCTTCACGCTGGCCGCCGTCTGCCTGGCCGCCCTGATGTTCGGCCTGGAGATTTCCAGCGTGCCGGTGATCCTGCCCACACTGGAACAGGCGCTGCGCAGCGGCTTCCAGGAACTGCAATGGATCATGAACGCCTACACCATCGCCTGCACCACGGTGCTGATGGCAGCGGGCACGCTGGCCGACCGCTACGGCCGCAAGCGCCTGCTGATGGCCAGCCTGGCGGTGTTCGGCCTGACCTCGCTGGTCTGCGGCTGGGCGCAGGACACCGGCGTGCTGATTGCCGGCCGCGCCCTGCAGGGCCTGTCCGGCGGCGCCATGTTGATCTGCCAGGTGGCGGTGCTGTCGCACCGCTTCCAGGAGGGCGCCGCGCGTGGCCGGGCCTTTGGCGCCTGGGGCATTGCCTTCGGCGTCGGCCTGGGATTCGGCCCGGTCATCGGCTCGGCCATCGTCGCGCTATCGAGCTGGCAATGGGTATTCCTGGCGCATGGCCCGCTGGCACTGGTCGCGCTGGGGCTGACGTGGCAGGGCGTGGACGAATCGCGCGATCCGCGCCAGCGCAAGCTGGACGTGGCCGGCATCGTCTCGCTGTCGCTGGCGGTGTTCGGCCTGGCCTGGTTCATTACCCAGGGTCCCGCGGCTGGCTTCACCAGCGCGCCGACCCTCGCCAGCCTGGGCGCGGCCATCCTGGCGCTGGTCGTCTTCGTGATCGCCGAACGCCGCTGCGCCGACCCGATGTTCGACTTCGCGGTGTTCCGCATCCGCCGCTTCTCCGGCGCGCTGCTGGCGTCGGCCGCGATGAACTTCAGCTTCTGGCCCTTCATGATCTACCTGCCACTGTATTTCCAGAACGGCCTGGGCTACGGCGGCCTGGGCACTGGCCTGTCGCTGCTGGCCTACACCCTGCCGACGCTGGTGGCGCCGCCGCTGGGCGAGAAACTGGCGCTGCGCTACCGCCCCGACACGGTGATCCCGGCCGGCCTGTTCGCCATCTGCCTGGGCTTCGCGCTGATGAAATGGGGCAGCGGCGTCGCGCACGCCAGCTGGCTGACGATGCTGCCCGGCTGCCTGCTGGCCGGCACCGGCCTGGGCCTGATCAATACGCCCGTCACCAACACCACCACGGGCGCGGTGCCCGGCGACCGCGCCGGCATGGCCTCGGGCATCGACATCAGCGTGCGCATGATCAGCCTGTCGATCAATATCGCCTTGATGGGGTTCCTGCTGGTCGAAAGCGTGCTGTCTTCCTTGCGCCGCCATTGGCCCCAGGCGCCCGCCGATGCCACGCTGCGCGCCATGGCCGAGGCCCTGTCGGCGGGCAACCTGGGCGATGGCGCCGGGCTCGCGATCCCCGCGGACGTGGCCCGGACCGCGCTGACGCAGGGGTTCGGCGACGTGATGCTGTACGGCGCGGCGGCCGTCGGCCTGCTGGCGCTGGCCAGCCTGGCTACCTTCCGGGGTGCCCGGCCGCGTCACCGGGCGGTCGCCGGGTCCGGCGGCTGAACGCCGCCACGCAGGCGTGCGCCGCAGGCATACGCTTATTACCAGAATGACTTAGACGGTCGAAGCGGCTGCCTGTTACGGTTATGAATCCCCCAGTCCCCGCCCAGGGCGGGCCAAGCTTGCGGGGACCAGACCGAGAAGACCTCAAGGGCAGTAGACATGTACGTGTATGACCCCGTCGACCAGCAGCTCGTCGAGCAGCGCGTGGCGCAGTTCGCCGATCAGACGCGCCGCTTCCTCGATGGCCAGCTCACCGAAGATGAATTCCGCGTCCTGCGCCTGCAGAACGGCCTGTATATCCAGCGCCACGCGCCGATGCTGCGGGTGGCCATCCCCTACGGCATCCTGGCCTCGCGCCAGCTGCGCACCCTGGCGCACATCGCGCGCAAGTGGGACCGCGGCTACGGCCACTTCAGCACGCGCCAAAACATCCAGTTCAACTGGCCCAAGCTGGAAGACGTGCCGGACATCCTGGCCGAACTGGCCACGGTGCAGATGCACGCCATCCAGACCAGCGGCAACTGTATCCGCAACACCACCACCGACCACTTCGCCGGCGTCGCGCCGGACGAGCTGATCGACCCGCTGGTGTGGTGCGAGATCATCCGCCAGTGGTCCACGCTGCACCCCGAATTCGCGTTCCTGCCGCGCAAGTTCAAGATCGCGGTCAGCGGCGCCGTGCAGGACCGCGCCGCGGTCGGCGTGCACGACATCGGCCTGCAGGCGGTCGAGCGCGACGGCAAGCTCGGTTTCCGCGTCTGGGTCGGCGGCGGCATGGGCCGCACGCCCATCGTCGGCAAGCTGATCAACCCGTTCGTCGAATGGCAGGACCTGCTGACCTACCTGCAGGCCGCGCTGCGGGTCTACAACCTGCATGGCCGCCGCGACAACAAGTACAAGGCGCGCATCAAGATCCTGGTGAAGGACCTGACGCCGGAAGTCTACGCGCAGCAGGTTGACGAACAGTGGCAGCTGATCAAGGGCGGCCCCGACACCATCACGCAGGAATTCGTCGACACCATCGCCGCGCGCTTCATCTGGCCGCAATACGATCCGGCCGCGGCCCACGATACCGACAACACGGCGGCGCTGGCCGCCGCCGACAAGCGCTTCGCGCGCTGGGTCCGCACCAACGTGCACGCCCACAAGACGCCGGGCTACGCCGCCGTCACCGTCTCGCTCAAGGCCACCGGCGTGCCGCCGGGCGACATCACCGCCGACCAGATGGACGCGGTGGCCGCGCTGGCCGATGAATACGGCTTCGGCGAACTGCGCGTGTCGCATGAGCAGAACCTGATCCTGGCCGACGTGCGCCGCGCGCGCCTGCACGAGTTGTGGGGCAAGCTCGAAGCGCTGAACCTGGCCACGCCCAACGTCGGCCTGCTGACCAACATCATCGCCTGTCCGGGCGGGGATTTCTGCGCGCTCGCCAACGCCGTGTCGATCCCCGTGGCCGAGGCCATCCAGCGCCAGTTCGACAACCTCGACTACCTGTTCGAGATCGGCGAGCTGGACCTGAACATCTCCGGCTGCATCAACTCCTGCGGCCACCACCACGTCGGCCACATCGGCATCCTGGGTGTCGATAAGGCCGGCGAAGAGTGGTACCAGGTCACCATCGGCGGCCGCCAGAACGGCGCCGCCAAGCCCCTGCCTGACATCGAATCGACGAAGGGCGGCGGCGCCGCCATCGGCCGCATCATCGGCCCCTCGTTCGCCCGCGACCAGGTGCCGGGCGTGGTCGACCGCCTGATCCGCACCTACCTTGGCCTGCGCGACAGCGAGGAGGAACGCTTCATCGACGTGGTGGACCGCGTCGGCATCGATCCCTTCAAGCAAGACGTGTATTCCGACCCCGCCTTTGCCAAGCCCGCCCAGGAGGCCGCCCATGTCTGAGCCCTACGCCCACGACGCGCCCGGCCCGCACCTGATCCGCAACGGGCAACTCGAAAGCGACGCGGCCCGCCCCTTCGTGCCCGATCCCGAGGTGGCGGCCGACGGCCAGGTGCCGACCGACGAGCCCGGCTGGATCGTGCCGCTGGCCACCTGGAAGGCCTCGCGCGCCACGCTGCGCCGCCATCGCCATCCGGTCGCGGTCCTGCTGGGACCCGACGCTGATCTGCGCGACCTGCTGGAAGCCGACGGCACGCTCGATCCCGCCGGCATCGCCTTCATCGCGGTGGACTTCCCCGTCTACACCGACGGCCGCGGCTATTCGCTGGCGCAACTGCTGCGCACCCGCTATCACTGGACGGGCGAACTGCGCGCCGTCGGCGACGTGATGATCGACACCATCCACTACCAGGCGCGCGTCGGCTTCGACAGCTTCCTGGTCAAGCCGGGCCACGACCCGCGCAAGGCGCTGGACGCGTTCAAGACCTTCACGGTGCACTACCAGAAGACCTACCGCGCGCCCGCGCCGGCGCAGGCCTGACACGCGCAGCCGGCCTCGATGCCATCGAGGCCGGACCGAACCCTTATCGTTCAATCCGCCTCGTCGACCACGCCGGGCAAGCTCCAGCGCTGGCGCCTGACCTCGTCCTGCCCCAACTGCGTGCGGATCAACTCGGCAATGGCGCGCTGGCGCGGCGCCTGCATGCGGTCGATCAGGCTCGAGACGCTGACCGCCAGCCGCGGATAGCCGCCCGCGTCGCACAACGCCACCCCTACCCCCAGCACGCCCGGCACCGCCGCATTGCCCACCACCGCCCAGCCCCGGTCGCGCGTGTTCTCGGCCAGCCGCCGCATCTGCGCCACCGTCATGCCGCCGTAGGCGCGCAGGGCCTGCTCGTTCTGTGCGATCACCTCGTCGGCCTCGGCCGGCGGCAAGGCGCCCAGCAGCGCCAGGCCGGCCGCGCCCACGCCCAGCGGCTGGCGATGGCCGATGGTCACCGCCAGCACCTGCACCGGATAGTTGCCGACCTCGCGATGCAGGCATAGCGAATCGCCGCCGGCGCGGCAGATCAGGAATGCCGAATCGCCGCTGACGTCGCTGATCTGCCGCAGCACCGGCCGCAGGCCGCGCACCGCTTCGGCGTGCGGATCGCCGGCCATCATCACGCCCAGTTCCGCCATGCGCCAGTGCGGCGCATCCGGCTCGCGCAGCGCGTAGCCCTCCTGCGCCAGCACATCCAGGTACCGGTAGACGGTGGAGCGCTGCATGCCGGCGGCGCGCGCGATGTCTGTCACGTGCATGCCGGCCGCGCCCGCCTGGCGCAGCACGCCCAGCACCCGCAGCCCGCGCCGCAACACCCGCGGCCCGCCGTCGTCGCTTTCCGGTTTGTTCATTTTCTGGACACCTTGCGTTGATGAGGCGCCTATCAAAGCCCAATATGAAGTCGGGCAGGCAAAGATCTGTCCAGATATTAGACAAACAGGACGGAGACAACCATGCAGACATTCAGCAGGCGGCTGGCCGCCAGCGTCGCGGCCCTGGCGGGCGCCATTGCATTCAGCGCGCCGAGCCAGGCTGCCAAACCCTATCCCGAACGCCCGGTGACCCTGGTGGTCGGTTACGCCGCGGGCGGCGCCACCGACATCGTGGCGCGCCTGGTCGCCAAGGCCCTGAACGAGGAACTCGGCCAGACCATCGTGGTGGAGAACAAGACCGGCGCCAACAGCAACATCGGCGCCGAAATCGTCGCGCGCGCCGCGCCCGACGGCTATACGCTCTACGTCGGCTCGATCGCCAACACCATCAACCGCACGCTGTACAGCAAGCTCAACTACGACTTCGTCAAGGACTTCGAGCCGATCGGCCTGCTGGCGACCATCCCCAACATCCTGGTGGTCAACCCCAAGCTGCCGGTCAAGACGGTGCCGGAATACCTGGCCTACGCCAAGGCCCACCCCGGCAAGCTGACCTGCGCCTCGTCGGGCAGCGGCTCGTCCATCCACCTGTCCTGCGAACTGTTCAAGATGCAGACCGGCACCGACATCCTGCACGTGCCCTATCGCGGCAGTGGTCCGGCGGTGGCCGACCTGCTGGGCGGCCAGGTCGATTCCATGTTCGACAACCTGCCCTCGTCATTGCCCCACGTGCAGGCTGGCAAGCTGCGCGCCATCGGCGTCACCTCGCCGCAGCGGCTTCCGGCCGTGCCCGACGTGCCGACGCTGGCCGAGTCCGGCCTGCCCGGCTTCGACGTCGAATCCTGGTTCGGCCTGATGGCGCCGGCTGGCACGCCGCAACCCGTCATCGCGCGCCTGAACCAGGCCTTGAACAAGGCGCTGGCCGATCCCGCGCTGGTGGCGTCCTACAAACAATCGGGCTTCTACGCACCGCAACCGCCCAACACGCCGCAGACGTTCGGCAAGAAGATCGCCAGCGAAATCGACAAATGGGGCGAAGTGGTCAAGCGCGCCGACATCAAAGCCAACTGAGGAGCACCAGGGTGTACCCGATAGATTTCTTTTTTCGCGCCGCCGAGCAGTATCCGGACCGCGTGGCGCTGGACGCGCCCGAGGGCCACGTAACGTATGCGCGGCTGGCCAAGGACGTGCGCGCGCTGGCCGCCGCGTTGCAGGACCTGGACCCGGCGCCACAGACCCGCGTCGCCCTGTGCGCGGGCAACACCAGCCGTCATATCCTGGCGCTGCTGGCGGTGCTGGCCAGCGGCAAGATCTGGGTGCCGCTGAACATCCGCAGCACCGCGCGCGAGATCGGGCGCATCCTGGACGCCACCGAGCCGTCCATCGTCATGGTCGACGGTGCCGGCGACGCGCTGGTGGCGGCGGGCGCGCCGCATCGCGTCAGCCTGGCGCCGGACATCGCCGGCCTGGCCTTCGAGACCCTGCTGCAACGCGGCGCCGGTCGCGAACCGCTGCGCCACGCGTTGCCGCGCGAGGCCACCCAGGCAATCAAGTTCACCGGCGGCACCACCGGCCTGCCCAAGGGCGTGATGCAGCCCTATCACGCCTGGAACGCCGCCATCATCAACCAGATCCACAGTTGGGGCCTGACGCACGAGGACCGCTACGTGGTCGCCGCCCCGGTGACGCATGGCACCGGCACCTACCTCTTGCCGGTGCTGGCGCGCGGCGGCGCGCACGTGCTGCTCGACAGCGCCACGCCGGCCTCGATCACCGCCGCCTTCCGCGAACGCGGCGGCACCCTCAGCTTCATGCCGCCGACGCTGATCTACATGATCATGGCGCAGCCGGGCGTGTCGCGCGCCGATTTCCCGAGACTGCGCAACCTGATCTACGGCGGCGCGCCCATGCCGCCCGAAAAAATCGAACGCGCCCGCGCCTTCTTCGGCCCGGTGCTGGGCACCACCTACGGCCAGACCGAGGCGCCGCAGATCGTCACGGTGCTGCGTCCGGCCGACCTGGAATCGCCCGACAACCGCGCCTCGGTCGGCCGCGTCACCTGGCTGTCCGACGTCGCCATCATGGACCCGGCCGGCGCCCTGCTGCCGCGCGGCGCGATCGGCGAAGTGGTGGTGCGCGGCGACCTGGTGATGTCGGGCTACTGGCGCCTGCCCGAGAAGACCGCCGAGACCATCGTCGACGGCTGGCTGCACACGGGCGACACCGGCCTGATCGATGAACGCGGCTACCTGTTCCTGAAGGACCGCCTGCGCGACGTCATCATCACCGGCGGCTTCAACGTGTATCCCGTGGACGTCGAGAACGCGCTGTCGTCGCATCCGGCCGTCTACGAATGCTCGGTGTTCGGCCTGCCCGACGACAAATGGGGCGAGGCCGTCCACGCCGCGGTGCAACTGCATCCCGGCGTCGCGGCCGACGCCGACGCGCTCAAGGCCCACGTGCGCGGCCTGCTCGGCCCGGTCGCCACGCCCAAGCAGATCCACCTCCACGCCAGCCTGCCGCGCTCGCCCGTCGGCAAGGTGCTCAAGAACGCCGTGCGCGACGCGGCCCTCAAGGAATACCCATGAACACGCCCGAAACCCGCCTCTGCGCCCATCACCTCACCGGCATGTCGTACCGCGACGTCGACCTGGTGGAAGACCTGATCGGCAAGAAGACCTTCACCGAAGTCATGATCATGCAGATCCTGGGCCGCGAGGCGCGGCCGGTGGACATGCGCATCGTCGACGCGGTGCTGGTGACCTTGATGGAGCATGGCCTCACGCCCAGCGCCATCGCCACCCGCCTGATCTACATGAGCGCGCCCGAAAACCTGCAGGGCGCGGTGGCGTCCGGCCTGATGGCGGTCGGCAGCCAGTTCGTCGGCACCATGGAGAACTGCTCGCGCCTGCTGGACCGCATCCGCCAGGCCGCCGACGGCCGCGCCGAGGCGCTGGCGATCGCGCAGGAATTCCGCGCCAGCCGCCAGCCGCTGCCGGGCTTCGGCCATCACCTGCACAAGCCCGACGACCCGCGTTCGATCAAGCTGCTGGCGCTGGCCGAGGCCGAGCCGGACCTGCCCGGCGATTCGCTCAAGGCGCTGCGCCTGCTGGCGGCGGCGATCGACGAGACCTACGGCAAGCACATCACCATCAACGCCACTGGCGCCGTCGCCGCGCTGCTCAGCGAGATCGGCGTGCCCACCGCGCTGATGCGCGGCTTTGCGGTCATCTCGCGCGCCGCCGGCCTGGTGTCGCACGTGGCCGAGGAACAGCAGAGCCCGAGCGGCCGCTTTATCTGGGAAACCATCGACCACGCCATTCCCTACGTCGGCAAGGGCAAGTCGCACCAGCGCGACGGAGAACCGTCGTGATCCCGCCCGCGCCCGGCGCGCGGCTGGCGGGCAAGATCGCGCTGGTGGCCGGCGCCGGTTCCTCGGCCGCCGGCTGGAGCATCGGCAAGGCCAGTTGCGTGACGCTGGCGCGTCAGGGCGCGGCCATCATCGCGCTGGACGCCGACCGGGCGGCGGCCGAGGACGCGGCCCATGAAGTCGAGCGAGCCGGCGGCCAGGCGCTGCCGGTGCAGGCCGACGTGGCCGACGCCGACGCCATGCGGGCCGCGGTGGACGCGGCACTGGCCCACTACGGCCGCATCGACGTGCTGCAAGCCAACGCCGGTATCGGCAAGGTCGGCGGCCCGGAAGACATCGACCTGGCCGACTGGGACCGCATCCAGCGCGTCAACGTCACCAGCCTGCTGATCGCCACGCGCCTGCTGGCGCCCGTGATGCGGGCACAGGGCGGCGGCGCCATCGTCACCGTATCGTCGATCGCGGGCATCCGCTACACCGGTTATCCCCACCTGGCCTACAGCGTCAGCAAGGCCGCCGTGATCCATTTCGCGCGCATGGCGGCTCAGCAGTACGCGGCCGACGGCATCCGCGTCAATACCGTGATCCCGGGCCTGATCGATACGCCGCGTGTTGCCAGGAACGTGGCCGGCATGTTCGCCAAGGACGACCTGGAGGCGGCGCGCAAGGCGCGCGACCGGCAGGTGCCGATGGGCCGCATGGGCACGCCCTGGGAAGTGGCGAACGCGGTGGCGTTCCTGGCGTCGGATGAAGCGTCGTACATCACCGGCACGGAACTGCTGGTGGATGGGGGCCTGACGGGCAAATACGCTTAGGGCAAACCGCAAGGAAGAACGTAGCGGCGCGGCCCGGGCGCGTATCCGGACCGCGTGACGCGGAGGACGCAACCAGGCCGCCCCGCGCCCTCGTCGTCAGGGCAGCACCGGAAAACGCGTGGCGATCTCGTCGCCCGTGAACCGCGCCACCCAGCCCGCCGGGTCATTGAACAACCGGATGCAGGTGAACGCGGGCGCCGAGCCCATGTCGAACCAGTGTGGCAGGCCGGCCGGCACCGAGATCAGGTCGTCCTGCTCGCACAGCACCGCGTAGACGCGGCCGGCGGCATGCAGCGTGAACAGGCCGCTGCCGGCGACGAAGAAGCGCACCTCGTCATCGGCGTGCGTGTGCTCGGCCAGGAACTTGCGGCGCAAGGCCTCGCGCTCGGGATGCGCCGGGTCCAGGCTGACCACGTCGACGCTGCGATAGCCGCGCTCGGCCACCAGCCGGTCGATCTCGGGACGATACGCCGCCAGCACCTCGGCCTGCGGCGCGCCGGGGGCCACCGGCGCCTGCGCGCGCCAGCGTTCGAAGGTCACGCCGATGGCGGCCAGCTCGCGCCGGATCTCGCCGACCTCATCGATGCGCCGGCCGGCGGCGGGATCGTCCTGCGGATAGATCGTCAGCGTCGACATCGCTTACCAGGAGGTGCTGTACGCGCCAGGGAACTTCTGCGCCACGAAGGCCTTCACCTCGTCGGACTGGTAGGCCTTGATGAAGCGCGCGATGCGCGGATCGTTCTTGTTGTCCTCGCGCGCGGCGATGACCACGGCGGCGAACGGCGCCTCCTTGCTTTCCAGCACCAGCGCATCCTTGGCGGGCGACAGGCCGGCCGGGATGGCGTAGGCCGAATTCACCGCGGCGGCGTCCACGTCGGCCAGCGAGTGCGGCAGTTGCGCGGCCTCGATCTCGACGAACTTGAGCTTCCTGGGGTTGTCGACCACGTCGAACAGCGACGCCGTCACGGTCACGCCGTCCTTGAGCTTGATGAGCTTGGCCGCCTGCAACACCAGCAGCGCGCGGGCGCCGTTGGTCGGGTCGTTGGGGATCGCCACCTTGGCGCCCGGCTGCAGGTCGTCCAGCGACTTCACGCGCTTGGAATAGATGCCCATCTGCTGCACCACGGCCGTGGCCACCGGCACCAGCTTGTAGCCGCGCGCCTTGTTCTGCGATTCCAGGAAGGGCTTGTGCTGGTAGATGTTCAGGTCCAATTCCTTGGCATCGAGCGCGGCGTTGGGCTGGATGAAATCGCTGAACTCGACCAGCTTGACCTTCAGGCCCTGCCTGGCCGCGACCTGCTGCACCACTTCGCCGATCTGGGCGTGCGGGCCGACGGTCACGCCGACTTTCAATTCGGCGTCCTGCGCCATGGCCGGCGCGGCGGCGGCGAATCCGATCAGGGTGGCAAGGGCGGCCAGGGTGTGGCGTAGACGCATGGGAATCTCGGCAATCGAACAGGGAAGGGAAGCCCCGGATTCTAGTGAGCGTCCTTCAAAACCGGAAGCGATGAATTTTCATATTGATATGCGTCTTTCCATATAAAGCCCGCCGCGATGACAAGCCCGCGCCGGCGCGACACAATAGCGGCTGGATCCAAACACCTTGCCGTCATTGCCAATGTCCACCCCCAACGAACTGCATCCCCACGCGCGCGCCCTGCTGGCCGACCACTACGCCGCGGTGGATGCCGACCTGCCCGCCCTGCTCGACCTGCTCTTTGCCCGCAGCGCCGGCGAAGACTGGCACAAGGCCGGCACCTTCAAGCACCACCTGCTGGGCGTCTACCGCACCCTGGCGCTGTGGAACCAGCCGCGCGAAGTGCGGCTGCTGGGCCTGTTCCACAGCGTGTATGGCAACGAGTACGTCGATCTCACCCTGTTCGACCGCGAGCGCGAACGCAACACGCTGCGCGAGGCGCTCGGGGTCGAGGCGGAGGAATGGGTCAGCCTGTTCTGCGCCATGCCGCGCACCCGCTTCGTGCAGGCCATCCTGCAAGGCCAGGGGCAAGGCCCCGAGGGCCTGACGCTGGAAGGCGTCGACGGCCAGGTCTTCACCTTCACGCCGCGCCAGGTCGCCGCCTTCATCGTGGTGTCGGCCGCCGATATCGGCGAGCAATGGCATAGCTGGCAGGACGAGATCTTCGCCGGCTATCCGCAGCAGCAGCGCCGCGACCTCAAATCGCATTGGGCCGCGTCGCTGTGGCCCGGCCCGCTGAAGCCGCCGTCGAACATCCTGTCGATGCTGTCGCACCTGCTGGCGCCGCTGTCAGCGCTGCCGGCCGATACCGGCATCCCCGTGCCACCCGCGTTCGACCATTGCCGCGCCACCCTCAGCCCGCGCGACGAGGCCGCCGCCAGCGCGCTCTACTGGCAGGTCGTCACCCGCATGCACCCGCAGACCGAAATGGACACCGCGCGCCACATGCTGGAAGCCGCGGTGGCGCACAACCCGTGGGTCGCCGAGCCGCGCCTGCTGCTGGCGCAACTGGCGCTGACCGCCGGCGACTTCGAGGCCGCCGCAGGCCACGCCGCCGCCGGCCTGGCCGCGCTGCAAGCCTGGGGCACCGCCTGGGACAAGCGCATCGAGTGGGCCGGCTGGATGGCCTGGGCCCGCATCGAACTGCAGAACGCCCGCGCGCGCCGCTGGCCGGAAAACCTGGCGGCCTTGAACGGCCTGGGGTTGGTGGAGTGATCGCAGCGCGCTGAGCCATGGCGCCCACGCGCACGGTAAAACGAAAACGCCCCAGGAATCGGTAGATCCCCGGGGCGTTTGACCATCACGGCCCGGGGGCCGCGGCGGCGCTTATTTCATGCCTTCCCAGTGCGGACCGGGCACATGGATGTCGAACAGCTCCAGCACCCGGGCCACGGTGTGATCCACCATTTCCTCGATGCTGGCCGGCCGGTGATAGAACGCCGGCAGCGGCGGAAACACGATGCCGCCCATCTCGGTGACGGCGGTCATGTTGCGCAGGTGCGCCAGGTTGAAGGGCGTTTCGCGCACCATCATCACCAGGCGGCGACGCTCCTTGAGCGTGACGTCGGCCGCGCGCGTGATGAGGTTGTCGGACAGGCCATGGGCCACGGCCGCCAGCGTGCGCATCGAGCACGGCACGATGACCATGCCGGCCGTCTGGAACGCGCCGCTGGCCAGCGTGGCGCCCACATCGCGCACGCTGTGCACGTGGTCGGCCAGCGCGTAGACATCATGACGGCTGACATCGAGTTCGTGCTTGATGTTGAGCACGCCCGAGGCCGACACCACCAGGTGCGTCTCGACATCGTCCACGCCGCGCAGCGCCTGCAGCATGCGCACCGCGTACAGGGCGCCGGTGGCGCCCGTGATGCCGACGACCAGTCGCCGCATGGAATCAGGCCGTGGCGCCGGATTGCTCCAGCAGGGTCTTCAGTTCGCCGGACTCGTTCATCTCGTTCATGATGTCCGAACCGCCGATGAATTCACCGGCCACGTACAGCTGCGGAATGGTGGGCCAGCTGGAGAATTCCTTGATGCCCTGGCGGACTTCGTCGTCCTCCAGCACATTCACGGTGACCAGCTTCTTGACGCCACAGCTCTTGAGGATCTGGATGGCCTTGCCGGAAAAGCCGCATTGCGGGAATTGGGCGGTGCCCTTCATGAACAGCACGACGGGGTGCTGGGTCACGGTTTCGCGGATGAATTCTTGAACGTCGCTCATGGTGGTCTCTTGGACAGGAGGCATAACGGAATACGCCAATTATAGGTACAGGCGGGATTTCGTCCCGGATACCCCGGGGCCGCCCCCGGGAATCGGCCGCTTGCGGCGCGGCTGCCGGTTACAAATCGCCGGCCCGGCGTCAGCCGCGCCCCGGCCAGCGCCCGCCGGAAATGCGCTCGATGCCGGCCAGGTCGCGCCGGCTGTGCACGTCCGTGAAACCCGCGGCAGCGAGCAGGCCGCGCACGGCCTCGGCCTGGTCCCAACCGTGCTCCATCCACAGCGCGCCGCCCGCCTTCAGGTGGCGATGGGCGCCCGCCACGATGCGGCGCAGGTCTTCCAGGCCGTCGGCGCCGTCGGTCAACGCGCCGCGCGGCTCGAAGCGCACGTCGCCCTGCCCCAGGTGCGGGTCGTCGCTGGCGACATAGGGCGGGTTGGACACGATCAGGTCGAAGCCCTCGCCTGCCGGCACCGCGTCGTACCAACTGCCCTCGACGAAGCGCACCGAGGCCGTCAGCTCCCAGGCATTGCCCGCGGCCACGGCCAGCGCGGCGGCGCTGACGTCGCTGGCCATCACCCGCGCATCGCGACGCGCCAGTGCGATCGAGATGGCGATGGCGCCGCTGCCGGTGCCCAGATCCAGCACCGCCGGCGCCGCTTGGCCGGCGACGCATTCCAGCGCCGTTTCCACCAGCACCTCGGTGTCCGGACGCGGAATCAGCACGTCGGGCGTGACGCGGAACATGTGCCCCATGAACTCGCGCTGGCCCAGCAGATAAGCCATTGGCTCGCCGGCCAGGCGGCGCTGCGCCAGCGCCTCGTAGGCCGCGGCCACTTCGGGCGCCAGCGGATCGGTGTCATGCGCCAGCAGCCAGGCGCGCGGCTTGGCCAGCACGTGCTCGAGCAGCATGCGCACCTCGAGCCGGGGCAGGCGCGTGTCCAGCAACAGGCTCTTGATCTGGGTCGTCATGGTCGGAACGTTCTCGCCGAAGGGGCCGCCCAGCCGCTCAGATATCGTCGCCCAGCGCCGCCAACTGCTCGGCCTGGTGCTCGGCGATCAGGGCGCCGGTCAGCTCCTCCAGATCGCCTTCCATGATCTGCTGCAGCTTGTACAGCGTCAGGTTGATGCGGTGGTCGGTGACGCGGCCCTGCGGGAAGTTGTAGGTGCGGATACGCTCGGAACGGTCGCCGGAACCGATCAGGCTCTTGCGCTCGGCCGCTTCCTTGCTCTGGCGCTCGCGCGTTTCCTTGTCCTTCAGGCGCGCGGCCAGCACCTGCATGGCCTTGTCCTTGTTGCGGTGCTGCGAGCGGTCGTCCTGGCATTCCACCACCAGCCCGGTCGGCAAGTGCGTGATACGCACGGCCGAATCGGTCTTGTTAATGTGCTGGCCGCCGGCGCCGCTGGCGCGAAAGGTGTCGATGCGCAGGTCGCTCGGGTTGATGACGATCTCCGACATCTCGTCGGCTTCGGCCATGATGGCCACCGTGCAGGCCGAGGTGTGGATGCGGCCCTGCGCCTCGGTGGCGGGCACGCGCTGCACGCGGTGCGCGCCGGACTCGAATTTCAGGCGGCCGTAG
This sequence comes from Achromobacter xylosoxidans, assembly GCF_001457475.1. NCBI lineage: Bacteria > Pseudomonadati > Pseudomonadota > Betaproteobacteria > Burkholderiales > Alcaligenaceae > Achromobacter > Achromobacter xylosoxidans. The sequence goes on from NZ_LN831029.1 coordinate 6,230,680, forward strand.
GCGCCGTCGCCCTCGATGCGCGCGATCACTTCCTTGTAGCCGCCCAGTTCCGACGGGCTTTCCGACATCAGCTCGACGCGCCAGCCGCGCTGTTCGGCGTAGCGCGTGTACATGCGCAGCAGGTCGCCCGAGAACAGCGCGCTTTCATCGCCGCCGGTGCCGGCGCGGATTTCCAGGAACACGCTGCGGCCGTCATTGGGGTCGCGCGGCAGCAGCAGCAACTGCAGCGCCGCCTCCAGCGATTCGAGCTTGACGCGGCCGCTCTTGATCTCGTCCTCGGCCATCGCCTTCAGCTCGGGATCGGCCAGCATCTCCTGCGCGGTCGCCAGGTCTTCCTCGCCGCGCACGAAGGCGGTGAACGCCTCGACCACCGGCTCCAGTTCGGCGCGCTCGCGCGACAGCTTGCGGAAGCGGTCCATGTCGGACGCGGTTTCCGGTTCGGCCAGCAGCGCGTCCACCTCGATAAGGCGGTGACACAGATGCTCCAGCCGGCTGCGCATGGAAGATTTCATGATGGGGATTCAGCAAGGGAAAACGGAAATGGCGGGCGCCCGCAACGAGCGCCCGCCGCAAGGCGGGGCGGAAGCAGCGCCGCTAACGGCGCGAGTCGCGGCCGGGGAACAGGCGCGGCATCCAGGCAAGCAGTTGCTTGCGGTCCTCGCCTTCGCTGCGGTTCAACGCCGCCAGCGGGCCATGCAGGTATTTCTGGGTCAGGCCGTGGGCCAGTTGCTCGAGCACGGCCTCCGGCGATTCGCCGCGCGCCAGCAGGCGGCGGGCGCGTTCGAGTTCGGCGGCGCTGACGTCTTCGGCGGCCTGGTGCAGGTCGCGGATGACGGGCACCACTTCGCGCGATTGCATCCAGTGCATGAAGCCCTGGACGCGGGTTTCGATGATGGCCTCGGCCTGCACCACGGCGGCGCGGCGGGCGTCGGTGCCGGTCTGGACCAGGCGGCCCAGGTCATCGACGGAATACAGGTAGACGTCGTCCAGGCGGCCGACCTCGGGTTCGATGTCGCGCGGCACGGCCAGGTCGATCATCACCATGGGACGGTGGCGGCGCAGGCGCGTGGCCCGTTCCACCATCCCCAAACCGAGGATGGGCAGGGAGCTGGCCGTACAGGAGACCACCACGTCGAATTCGGACAGGCGCTCGGTCAGGTCCGACAGCTTCATGGTGCTGGCCGAGAACCGGTTGGCCAGCAGCTCGGCGCGCTCGGCCGTGCGATTGGCCACCACCATGCTGCGCGGACGCTGCGCGGCGAAGTGGGTGGCGCACAGCTCGATCATTTCGCCCGCGCCGATGAACAGCGTGCGGGCCTGGTCCAGGTTGCCGAACACGCGTTCGGCCAGGCGCACCGCGGCGGCGGCCATGGACACCGACTGCGCGCCGATGGCGGTCTGCGAACGGACTTCCTTGGCCACCGAGAAGGTGCGCTGGAACATCTGGTGCAGCAGCGTGCCGAGCGAACCGGCTTCGCCAGCCGCGCGCACGGCGTCCTTCATCTGGCCGACGATCTGGGTTTCGCCCAGCACCATGGAATCGAGCCCGCTGGCCACGCGGAAGGCGTGGCGCACGGCGTCGTCCTGCTGGTGGCGGTACAGATGCGGGCGCAGCGTGCCGGCATCGAGGCGGTTGTGCTCGGCCAGCCACGCGGGCAGCTGGTCGGCCACGTGGCCATCGGCGGCGCAATAGATTTCGGTGCGGTTGCAGGTCGACAGGATGGCGGCTTCGCGCACCGATCCGCCGAACGCGGAACGCAGGCCTTCCAGCGCCGGCTTGACCAGATCGACGGGCATGGACACGCGTTCGCGAACCGAAACCGGCGCGGACGTGTGATTCAGACCGAAGGCTAGGACAGCTACCGACATGTAAAGGACAAGGCCGTGAGTATTAGAGCTGTGGTCCCCGCAAAGCCCATGCGGTGCAGCGTGCATGTAACAGCGGACCGGCCATGATTATACTCCCGCGGGTTATCCCCACGCCATTCGGGCCCCTGGCCGCGACCGTGTGTCGCACCCCATGCAATGGCCGTTTGCGATACCATGCGCCCCTGTCGCTTGTCGCGTTGGAAGGCGGCCCGAAAATTCTTCACACTTTTTTCGAGGCGGCTGGCACAAGTCCAAAAAATTGTGTATAGTTGCGGACTTCGTTGGCCTGGTAGCTCAGTTGGTAGAGCAGCGGATTGAAAATCCGCGTGTCGGTGGTTCGATTCCGCCCCAGGCCACCAGAATTAAAAAGCCCGGCTCCTTGGAGCCGGGCTTTTGCATTGTGGCGTTGGCATTGGCATTGACGGGCGACGTTCAAGACCCCGGCAACGCCACTCCCATCGCCGCGAACAATCCCCCGCACACCTTGTTGAAGCGCCGGCCGGCGCGCTCCAGCCACGGCCGCACGCGGTGCGCCAGGCGGGCCAGCACGTATTCCACCAGGAACTCGATGACCGCGAAGGTGGCGGCCATGATCACGAACTGCGTGAACAGGCTGCGCGCCGGATCGATGAACTGCGGCAGGAACGCGCCATAGAACAGCAGCGCCTTGGGGTTGGAAATCGCCGACAGGAATCCCTGGCTGAACATGCGCGTGCCGCGCAGCCGCGGCATGTCGGGCGCCGGGCGCAGTTGCACGCCGGGCGAGCGCCACAGCTGGATGCCGAGCCAGATCAGGTAGGCGCCGCCAGCCCATTTCAATACCGTCAGCGCCGGCCCCCAGGCCTTGAGCAGCGCGCTGATGCCCAGCATCGACAGGGCAATCAGGGCGATGAAGCCGACCGCGCCGCCGGCGATGGTGCACAGCGCCTTGCGATGGCCATGCAGCGCGCCGTGGGTCAGCGCCAGCAAGGTATTGGGACCGGGCGTGATCGACAGGCCCATCACGGCAACCAGATAGATGAGCCAGCTATGCAAGGCCATGGCGGGGATATGCGCAAAGGAGGGAGGCGGCCAGTCTAGCGCCGCCGGCTCGGGGCCCGCAATCTCCGGCCGGCACGTTATGCCTCGTGCGACGGCATCGTCGGCACCGCCAATCCGTATTTCACGCGATTCATCACCACCAGCGTCGAAAAGCGCTTCACATTGGGATCGCCCCAGAAGTGGCGCTGCGCGAACGCATCGTATTCCGCCATGTCGCGCACGGTCATGGTGACGACGAAATCCACTTCGCCCGTGACCGCCAGGCACTGCATGATCTCCGGCGCCTGGCGCATGGCGCGCTTGAAGGTGTCGAGCTTGTCGGCGCGCTCGCTTTCGAGCGACACCAGCACCACCATCATGATGTCGCGCCCCACCGCCGCCGGGTCCACCACCGAGACGTCGCCCAGCACCGCGCCGGACTCGCGCAACCGCTTCATGCGGCGCAGGCACGATACCGGCGACAGGTTCACGCGCTCGGCCACCTCCTGGCTGGTGCGCTGGTTGTCTTCCTGCAGGCTCTGCAGGATCTGAAGGTCGAAATCGTCTAGTTCCATGGGGTCTCGGCGCCGCGGCGATCCAGGCCACGCGGGCCCGTAGGACGATTCTAAACGGGTGTGCGCCACGACCCGCCCCCAAATTCGACGGGAAACTTCATTTGCGCACCGCCGGCTGCAGGAATTAATCACCCGCCTTGCTTACACTGGGAACCCTCTGGCCGCCCTCGCGGCCAGGCGCAGCCCGATTCCCATGCCGTCACTCCAGCTTTTCCTGCTTTTCCTGGCCGCCGACGCGGCGTTGAAACTCACCCCCGGCCCTGATATGGCGCTGACGTTGTCGCGAGGCATGACGCAGGGCTTCCGGCCTGCCTTCCACAGTGTGCTGGGGAACGTGGCGGCCGGATTCATCCAGGTGCCGGCCGTGGTGCTGGGGCTGGCCTCGGTGCTGCAGGCGTTTCCGACGCTGTTCCTGGCGATCAAGGCGGCCGGCGGCTTGTACCTGGGCTACCTGGGCATCAAGGCCATCCTGCGCTGCGCCCGCGACGCCGACATCTCCCTGGCCGCGCGTCCCGGCGATGCGCGCGACGCTTTTTGGCAGGGCTTCATGACCAACCTGCTGAACCCGAAGGTGCTGCTGTTCATGATCGCCTTCCTGCCGCAGTTCACCACCCCGGACAACGGTCCGGTATGGCTCCAGATGTTGGTGCTGGGCGTGACCATGAAGGCGCTGAGCCTGCCCTATGGCAGCTGCTTCGCCTACGGCGCATCGCGCATCCGCGGCTGGGTGGGCCGCAACCCGTGGTTCCTGCGCATGCAGCAGGGACTACTGGGCGCGATCATGCTGGCGCTGGCCCTTTACGTGCTCTACTCCACCGCCTCGACCCTCACCCCCTGATTCTTCCGCAGACGCAGCACCATGACCGCCGCCACTCTTCCCTCCGGACGCGATGCCTCCGCCTCCACCCTGATGCCGACCTTGTCGCTGATCGGCGCCATGGCCTCGCTGTGCGTCGGCACATCGTTCGCCAAATCGCTGTTTCCCGAGGTTGGCGCGCAGGGCACGACGGCCTATCGCATCGTCATCGGCGCCATCATCCTGATCGCGTTCTGGCGCCCATGGCGCTTTCCGCTGACCGCTCGCAATGCCGCCAAGATCGCGCTATATGGCGTGACGCTGGCCTGCATGAACCTGCTGTTCTACATGGCGCTGCGGACCCTGCCGCTGGGCGTGGCCATCGCCATCGAGTTCACCGGCCCGCTGACGCTGGCGGTGGTGCTGTCGCGGCGCGCCATCGACTTCGTCTGGATCGCCTGCGCGCTGGCCGGGCTGGTGCTGCTGATCCCGACCGGCCAGTCGATGCACGACCTCGATCCCGTCGGTATCGCTTATGCGCTGGGCGCGGCTGTCTGCTGGGCGCTGTACATCATATTCGGCAAGATGGCCGGCAACGTGCATGGCGGGCAGGCCACTTCCCTGGGACTGCTGGCGGCCACCATGGTGGCGCTGCCGGTGGGCGCGGCCCATGCCGGCATGGCGCTGCTGGACCCGAAGCTGATCCTGGCCGGCGTCGCGGTCGGCATCCTGTCGAGCGCCCTGCCCTATTCGCTGGAAATGGTGGCCCTGCGGCGCCTGCCGCAGAAGACCTTCGGCGTGCTGCTGAGCATGGAACCCGCCATGGGCGCGCTGGCCGGCGTCATCGTGCTGAACGAGCACCTGTCCGGCACGCAGTGGCTGGCGATCTGCGGCATCATCATCGCCTCGGCGGGCTGCGCCGCCACCGCGCGCCGCCAGAACCGCGCCGCCGCGGCCGGGTAGGCCGCGGCGGGCGCGCCGCCGCGCCGCGTCAATCCACCGAAATGTTCTTCTGCCGGATCACCGCGCCCCAGCTGTCGTACTGACGGCGCGCGTAGTCATAGAATTCGTTGGACGAGCTGCCCATGGGCTCCATGCCTTGCAACTTGAGCTGCTTGACCACCTCGGGTGACTTCAACGCCGCCTGGATCGCGCCGCTGAGCTTGTCCACCACCTCGCGCGGCGTGCGCGCCGGGGCCACCACCCCTTGCCAGGCGGCGGCCTCCAGCGGCGGCCCGCCGCTCTCGCCGAAGGTCGGCACCTCGGGCAACTGCTCCGAACGCTCGTACGCCGGCACCGCGATGGCACGCAGCTTGCCTGCCTCGATCAACGGCCGCGCCGCGGCGAGGTCCGCCATCATCAGCGGCACCACGCCCGCGGCCACGTCCTGCAAGGCAGGCGGCGTGCCCTTGTAGGGAATCGCGGTGGCCTTGGCGCCGAACATCGACAGGAACAGCTCCATCGCCAGATGGTGCGGGCTGCCCACGCCCAGCGACGCATAGCTGGCCGTCTTGTTGCGCGACAGGTAGTCCATCACGTCCGGCATGTTGTCCAGGTCGGAAGCCGGCGAGGCCACCAGCACGATAGGCAGCGCCACCAGGGTGGAGACCGGCGTCAGGTCCTTCCACGGGTCATAGGGCAGTTGCTTGTACAGCCACGGATTCAGGGCCAGCGTGCTCATGCCCGCGGTCATCACCGTATAGCCGTCGGGCGCGGCGCGCGCGGTTTCCTGGGCCGCCACGATGGTGGCGGCGCCGGGCCGGTTCTCCACCACCACCGGCTGGCCCAGTGTCTGGCTGACATGCTTGGCGACGATGCGGGTGGCCAGGTCGCTGCCGCCGCCAGCGCTGAAAGGCACCAGCCAGCGGATCGGATGGTCGGGAAAATCGCCGGCCCACGCGGGCATGGCGCTCGCCGCGAGCGCGGCGGCGGCCAGCGTCCCCAGCGCGCGGTGGATGAAACCTCTTCTGGACATGCGGTTGTCTCCTGGTGTTCTTTATTTAATTAACATATTAACTATATTTTCGGCAGGCGGCGAGCATGGCATGCGGGGCCGATCATGGGGACAGCATCATGGCGATACGCCGGTTGCCGCTCAAGCGCGGGCCGCGGCCAGCCAGCGCAGGCCGGCGGATGTGGCGGCCGCCGGGCGATACTCGCAGCCGATCCAGCCGGCATAGTCCAGTTCGCGCAGCACCGAGAAGATCCAGCCGTAGTCCAGCTCGCCACGGTCGGGCTCCTGGCGCAGCGGCACGCCAGCGATCTGCAGGTGCCCGACGCGTCCGGTGGGCAGGTACTGGCGCAATTTGGCGGTGACGTCGCCCTCGACGATCTGGCAGTGGTACAGGTCCATCTGCACCTTCAGGTTGGGCGCGTTGACGGCCTGCACCACCTGGTGGGCCTCGTCCTGCCGATTGAGGAAATAACCGGGAATGTCGCGCGTGTTGATGGGTTCGATCAGCAGCGTCACGCCGGCCGAACGCGCCTGGCGCGCGGCCCAGTCGAGGTTCTCGCGGTAGCAGTCCAGCATGGCGTCGCGCGCGACGCCATCCGGCGCCACGCCGGCCATCACGTGCACCTGCGAGCAGGCCAGCACAGTCGCATAGCCCAGCGCCTGCTCGATACCGGCGCGGAATTCGTCCTGGCGGTCCGGCAGCGCGGCCAGCCCGCGTTCGCCGCGCGCGCTCACGCCCGGCGGGGCATTGAACAGGACCTGCGACACGCCCGCGTCATCCATGCGCTCGCGCACGAAGGCGGCAGGCGCCTCGTAGGGAAACATGCATTCCACGCCCGCGAAACCGTCGGCCGCGGCGGCCGCATAGCGGTCCAGGAACGCATGTTCCGGGTACATCATCGACAGATTGGCGGCGAACTTCAGCATGGCGGACTCCGGGGCGGACGGCATGGCTGGAACTTAGCATATCCGCCCGCGGAATCCGGCTTCGCCGGCACGCCTCAATAGGTCATGCGCACGCCCAGCATCACGCTGCGGCCCGGCAGCGGCGCCACCGAGGAGATGAACGAAGCGTGGTTGTACGCCAGCTTGTTCAGCAGGTTGGTGCCGCGCAGATAGACTTCATAGCCGGTCGCGCCGTAGCGGCCGCGATACGCCACCACCGCGTTGACCAGGTTGTAGCCCGGCGTGCTGCTTTCGTAGGCGGCAATGTCCTTCTGCGAAAACACGCGGGCGTATTCGATGCCGCCCGACCATTGCTGCCACTTGACGTTGCCGCGCAGGCCGGCGCGCGCCGCCGGGATGCGCGGCAGGTTGCCGTCGCCGCCGGTCAGCTTGCCGCGCACATAGTCGCCGAACACCGCCGCCGAGAACACCGGCGTGAACTGGTGCCGCAGCTCGCCTTCCACGCCGGTGAATTCGGCGTCGCGCTGGGTGTACTCGATCAGGCGGAAGTCCTCGTAGCGGTCGAGCGTGTCGGCGTAGATGTAGTTCTTGACGCGGTTGTGGAACACGCTGGCCGAGAAAGTGGTGTCGCCGGCGTGCTTGCGCAGGGTCAGGTCGATGTTGTGCGAGGTCTCGCGGCCCAGGCCCGAGTTGCCCAGTTCGTAGGTGTTGGTGGCCAGGTGCACGCCATCGGCGTACAGCTCCTGCGCGCTCGGCAGGCGCTGCGAACGCGACAGCGACAGCGCCACGGAATACTGCGGCGCGAAGTCCCAGATGGCGGCGGCCGACAGCGAGGTGCCCGACAGGCTGCTGCGCGAGGCGCCGCCGGACGGCGCGATGCGCTGCCAGTCCTGGCGCGCGCCGACTTCGAAGCGCCAGTCGTTCAACTGGTATTCCTCCAGCACGAACAGGCCGTTCGAACGGGTCCGGCTGCGCGGCAGGAAGGCTTCCTCGCCATCGGCGCGGAAGTCGCTGTAGGCATTCTGCAGGCCGATCACCCCGCGCCAGCCGGCCACGGGCTTGTGCTGCAGTTCCACGCGCAGGTCGTAGCCCTTGTTCTTGAAGCGGGTGCCGACCTGGCCGCCCTCGATCTCGTCATGCTGGTAGTCGGTCAGTCCGCCACGCACGCGGATCTTCTCGAAGCCGGCGAAGGGATCCTGGTATTCGGCGCGCAGGTCCAGGCGGTTGCTGCGCAGCTTGACGTAAGGCACGCCGCCGTGTTCGTGATCGTGGTCATGGTCGTGGCCTTCCTCGCCTTCGTCGCCATGGTCGTGGTCGTGGCCACCGCAATGCAGATGGGTGCCGTGCGGATGGCAGCCTTCATACTCGTGGTTGTGGCCGGGCAGGCCGTACGTGCTTTCCAGGTGCGTGAACGCCAGGCCCACATAACCGCGCGGCGTGATCCACGACATGCCGACCGTGCCCTGGGAGGATTCGCTGTACGAACCCTCCAGCTTGCCGCCGGGCCAGTCCGGCACGTCGTAATCGCTGGTGCGCCGCTTCATGCCTTCCACCCGCACGGCGAACTGGCCCTCGCCGGCGGTGATGCCCACGGCGCCGGCGCGCTCCTTGGTGCCGGTGGCCCCGCGCAACTCGGCTTCCATTTCCACGCCCTTCTCCGGCACGGCGGTGGGGATCTTCTTGTCCACCACGTTCACCACGCCGCCGATCGCGCCGCCGCCGTACAGCAGCGTGGCCGGGCCGCGCAGCACCTCGATGCGCTCGGCCAGCAGCGGTTCCACCGTCACCGCGTGGTCCGGCGAGATGCCGGACGCGTCCATCACCTCGGAACCGTCGGACAGCACTTTCACACGAGGCGCGGTCTGGCCGCGGATCACGGGGCGGCTGGCGCCGCCGCCGAAGGTGTCGCTGTTCACGCCCGGCTGGCTTTTCAGGGTTTCGCCCAGCGTGCCGGCGCGCCGCTCGACCAGCTCATCGCCTTCCAGCACGGAAGCCGGCAGCATGGTGCTGTTCAGGTCCAGCCCCAGCGGATTGGCCGACACGATGATCGGCGCCAGCGTGCGGTTGCGCGACGGGTCGGCCTCGGTTTCGGCCTGCGCCACCGGCGCGGCCAGCATCAGCGAGCAAACCAGCGGCTTGAGCGCCCGCGCGCCCCGGCTCCTGCCCGCCCCGGCCGCGTTCCACCTGCCGCGCAACGCCTGCTTGTCCTGCGTCTTGCCTTTCATCTTTACCCTCATTGATGTTATATCATTACAGAAAACCTAAGGATGATATAACATCTCAGAGACAAGACAAGCCGATTCCCGGGAATCGGCCCTGCCGGCAACACTCAGCCGGACGCCAAGCCAAGCACCGCCTGCAGCACCGCCACGCGGCTCTGGCCCAGCACCGCGCCATGCCAGTCGGGCGCGTCGCAATAGAAGGCCTCCAGCGTCGTGCGCAGGATCTGGTCGCGCAACGTCGGCGCCGCGTCGGCATGCGCGCGCAGCCAGTTGCGGCCCCGCAGGGCATCGATCACCTGTTCGGAGGGCTGCGTGCCGTACTCCAGCGCCATCAGGGTGGGCACTGAATTCGGACAAGCCTGATAGATCAGGCCCGCCAGGTGCCCGGTGATGTCCACCGAGGCCGACGTGCCCTGGTAGGGCACGGCGATGTCGGTGCCCCACCAGCGGCGGGCGCGCTCCACCTCGGCATCGTCGCGGCGGCCAGCGTAGATCTTTTCGCCATGTCCGCGCGGTCCCAGCCCCGTATGCACATCGATCCAGCCGATCCGCGCAAAGCCGGCGGCATGTTCCTGGAGGATGCGGCGCAAGTTCAGCAGCGACGCGGCCGGGCGGTCGCCGCCATAGAACAGGCCGTCGGGGTGCGTGTACTGGCCGCGTGTCACGGCCTGCTTGAAGGCCGGCAGGCCGTGCTCGTCGATATGGGCGGCGATCTGCGCGCGATTGGCGTCCGACGGCGGCCATTGCGCCGGCAGCAGCAGTTCATGGATCTGTCCGTAGCCGGGGTTGGCGGGCAGCGGCTGGCCGTCGAAGGGCTGGGCGTTGCGGTTCAGGTCGACATTGCCTTCGTCGGTGCGCGCGATCCACGAGAAACCATGCGGATTCACCGCATGCACCAGCAACAGCGCCACGCCGGCCTGGCGCGCGCGTTCGAGCATCTCGGCGTCGTCCAGCAGGGCCAGCTGGCAACCCGAGCCACAGAAGCCTTCCACGCCATGGGTGGCGGAGGTCATGATCAGCAACCGCTTGGCGTCGGCATCGCCGATCAGGGCGACGTCGGTGGCCAGGTCCTCGCCTTCGCGCCCCTTGGGCTCGATGGCATAGGACGCGAAGCGCGTGGCCAGCGGCCGGGCTGCGGCGGTGAAGCGCTCGCGCGCCAAAGCATAGCTGCGGGAAAAGTAAGGGCTAGCGGATTGCATCAGGCCTCCTGGTTGTCGATATCGTCGCCGGTGCGGTCGCGGATCCAGAACAGCACCACCGTGGAAAGCGCCACCGCCACCATCAGGTACCAGGCAGGCGCCATGGGATTGCCGGTCACGTGCAGCAGCCAGGTCACGAAGAACTGCGCGAAACCGCCGAACACGGAAATCCCCAGGCCGTACACCACCGACATGCCGGTGGTGCGCACGGATTTGGGGAACAATTCGGGCAGCATGGTGATGCCGGGCGCCGACTGCATCGCCAGCAGCACCGAGAGCAGCGCCACCACCAGCATCAGCCGCGCGCTGCTGGGCGCCGCCACCAGCCACTGGAAGCACGGCAGCAGCACCGCCACGGTCGTCACCCGCGACCAGAAGATCACGCGCTTGCGCCCCACCCGGTCGGCCAGCATGCCGACCAGCGGCGCGCACGCAAAACCGACCACGCCCACCACCACGCTGGCCGACAGGGTCGAGGTCGCCGGCAGGCCCAGCTCGCGGTGGGCGTACGACGGCATGTAGAAGCCGATGATCTGCGCGCACACCATGCCGCCGATCATCAGCAAGATGCCCTTGGCCACTTCGGTCTTGTGCTCGGCGAAGACGCGGCGCAGCGGCTGGTGGCCAGCGGCGCTCGGCCGGCGCGCCCCGGCCTCCTCGACATGCAGCGTCTCTTCCAGGTTGCGGCGGATGTAGGCGCCCACCGGCACCGTCAGGATGCCGATCACGAACGGCACCCGCCAGCCCCAGGCCTGCATCTGCTCGGCGCTGAGCGCGGCGGTCAACGTGCCCACCACCACCGCGCCCAGCGCCACGCCGAGCGACTGGCTGCCGAACTGCCAACTGGAATAGAAGCCGCGTCGCGACGGCGGCGCGTGCTCGACCAGCAGCGTGGTCGAGGCGCCGACCTCGCCGCCGGCGGCAAAGCCCTGGATCAGCCGCGCCAGCACCATCATGACCGGCCCCAGCAGGCCCATCTGCGCGTGCGTGGGCGCGGCGGCGATCAGCGCACAGCCCAGGCCCATCAGCCACAGTGTCAGCGTCATGGCGGCGCGGCGGCCATGGCGGTCGGCGTAGGAGCCGATCAGCATGCCGCCCACGGGCCGCATCAGGAAGCCGACGCCGAACGTGGCGGTGGTCAGCAGCAGCTGGCCGTAACTGGAGGCCGCCGGAAAGAACAGCGGCCCGATGACCAGCATCAGAAAAGTGAATACGGTGAAGTCGAAGAACTCGAGCGCGTTGCCGATGGTGGTGCCGGCGATGACCCGCCGGCGCATGGAAGGCGTATGCAGGCTGCGCGCGCCGGCGCCGGCCGCGATGGCGATAGACATGTTTTCCCCTTGATGTCCGATCTCTGTGCCGGCCCGTGTTTCCGGTAACCGTGCCTAGTGAATATACGGATGGCCCGCGAAACGCAAAAGACAGTATTTTTGGCGCAGTGATGACTTTTACTTATAGCCCGCCGTGCCCGCTCCGATGAACCTGCGCCAGTTGCGCGCCTTCGTGCTGATCGCCGAACACGGCAGCATCCGCGCCGCCGCCCGCGCCCTGTGCGTGACCCAGCCGGCGGCCACGCGCAGCCTGCGCGAACTGGAACAGAGCCTGGGCGCCGAGCTGGTGCGGCGCAGCGCCAAGGGGGTCGAGCTGACGCCCTACGGCCAGGCGCTGCACAAGCGCGCCGTGCTGATCCTGCAGGAAGCCCGGCGGGCGCAGGAAGACATCGACCAGATGCGCGATGGCGAAGGCGGCACGCTCAACCTGGCCATCAGCTCATCGGTCTTGCCGATACTGCCGGCCGCGCTGGCCGCGTTTCGCGCCCGCATGGCGCGCGTTGCCGTGGCCTTCCATGAAGTCGCGCCACCCTACAGCCACGAACAGCTGGAAACCGGCCGCTACGACCTGGTGGTGCAGACCGAATACGACGGCGACATCTATGACGGCTTTGCCCGCACCACGCTGTTCACCCTGCCGCTGGCGGTGGGCGCGCGCGCCGATCATCCGCTGCGTCACGCCACCGACCTGGCCGAACTGCGCGACCTGCTGTGGCTGATGCCCGGCAATACCCAGACGCCCACCAATCTGCTGCGCCTGGCCTATGCGGAACGCGGCCTGCCGCCGCCCACCGACGTGATTCCGTGCCAGTCCATCGCCATCGCGCTGGCGATACTGGACCAGAGCGACGCGGTGGGCTTTTTCGTGCGCAACGGCCTGCACCGCGTGCTGGCGCCGACGTCCTTGTGCATATTGCCGCTGGCGCATCCGCTGCCGGCGGCGCGGGTGTCGATCCTGACCCGGGCGGATTCGCCGCCGACGCCGGCCGCGCAGTTTTTCATCGAGTGCCTGAACCGCGCCCGCGCGCCGGCCTGATGCGGCGGGTTATCATGAGCCCCCACTCCCAGGGCGGTGACCCGCCTTGCTTACGCGGCCCCATGCCATGGCGTTTCCCCGACTCAACACGCCCCCCACGCTGACCGATACGGTGGCCAAGCAGTTGCTCGCCGAGATCGACGCGGGCCGCGTGCTGCCCGGCGAAAAGCTGCCCACCGAAACCCGCCTGGCCGAGCAGTTCGGCGTCAGCCGCACCGTCATCCGCGAAGCGGTGTCGCGGCTGCGCCAGGACGGCATCGTCGAGGCGCGCCAGGGCAGCGGGGTGTTCGTCACCGGCCACGACGGCAACCGCGCGCTGCGCATCGACGCGGCCGAGCTGGCCTCGCTGGACGCGGTGCTGCACATCGTCGACCTGCGGCGCGCGCTGGAAACCGAAATCGCGGCGCAAGCCGCCGCCCGGCGCGGCAAGCGCGACATGGCGGCCATCGACGACGCGCTGGCGGCCATCGCCACCGCGGTCGACAACGGTGGCGACGGCGTCAAGGAAGACGTGGCCTTCCACCGCAGCATCGCGCGCGCCACCGGCAATCCGTACTTCCTCGCCACGCTGGCGTTCGTCAGCCAGTATCTCGAAGCCGCCACCCGCGTCACGCGCGGCAACGAGGCGCGCCACGCCGACCAGATGCGCGCGGTGCTGCGCGAACACGAAGCCATCGCCGAGGCCATCCGGCGCCAGGACGAGGACGCGGCGCGCGAAGCCGCCCGCATCCACATGGTCAACGCGGCCAAGCGCCTGCGCCTGGCGCATCGCTGAACGCGCCCGCCTTCGAAGGCGCGGCGCAAGGGCCGGCGATCGGTCCTCAGGCAGTCGGGCGGAACGCCCGCGTGAAGAAATCGGCGCCCCCGAAATTGCCCGACTTCAAAGCGATGCTGATGCGCGCCTGCACCGCCTGCGCGTACCCGGCGCACCACGGCACCCCGGGATCGATCTGCTCGCCGATGGCCAGTTGCGCCAGGCCCAGCGCCCGCACCACCGCGCCCGAGGTCTCGCCGCCCGCCACGATCAGCTGCCGCACCCCGAGCCGCGCCAGGCCCGCCGCGATCCGCGCGATCGCGTCCTCGACCAGGGCGCCGGCGCGAGCCGCGCCCAGGCTGGCCTGCGCCGCCTGCACCGCGTCGGGCCGGGCGGTCGAATAGATCAGGATGGGGCCGTCGGGCAAGCGCGGCGCGGCCCAGGCCAGCGCCTGCGCCACGACGTCATCGCCCGCGTCGATACGCAGCGGGTCCAGCGCCAGCGCGGGCCGGCCGGTCGCGATGAACGCGGCCACCTGCCCCTGGGTGGCGGTCGAGCAGCTGCCCGCCACCACGGCCTGCGCGCCCGCTGCGCGCGGCAGCCCGGCGGCGGCGCCCGGCGCCAGCCCCAAATTGCCAGGCAGGCCGATGGCCACGCCCGATCCCCCGGTCACCAGCGGCATACCCTTGGCCGCCGAGCCCAGCGCCAGCAGGTCGTCGTTGGAGATGGCATCGACGATGGCGATCTCCACCCCCGCCTGCCGCAGTTCGTCGATGCGATCATGAATCGCGCGGGCGCCACGCGCCACCACCGCGTAGTCGATCAGGCCGACCTTGCGCCGCGTCTGCGCCGCCAGCACGCGCACCAGGTTCGCGTCGGTCATCGGCGTCAAGGGATGATCCCGCATGCCCGATTCGTTCAACGGCACGTCGCCGGCGAACAGATAGCCCTTGAACACCGTGCGCTGGTTGTCGGGAAAGGCCGGCGTGGCAATGGTGAAATCCGTATCCAGCGCCGTCATCAGCGCATCGGCGACCGGACCGATATTGCCCGCGGGCGTGCTGTCGAAGGTCGAGCAGTACTTGAAATAGATCTGCCCGGCGCCCTGCGCCCGCAGCCAGGCGAGCGCCGCCAGCGATTGCGCCACCGCTTCGGCGGCCGGCAGCGTGCGGGTCTTGAGCGCCACCACCACCGCGTCCGCCGGCGTCTCGAGCGGTCCGGCCGGCACGCCGATGGCCTGCACGGTGCGCATGCCGGCGCGCACCAGGTTGTTGGCCAAGTCGGTGGCGCCAGTGAAGTCGTCGGCGATGCAGCCCAGTTTGATCGTCATGCGGACTCCGGCAAAGTGATTCCGGGGAAGATCTTGATGACCGCGCTGTCGTCTTCGCGCCCGTGCCCGGCGGCCGACGCCTGCATGAACATCTGGTGCGCGGTGGACGCCAGCGGCAAGGGAAAGCTGCTGTGGCGCGCCGTGTCCAGCACCAGCCCCAGGTCCTTCACGAAGATGTCCACCGCCGACAGTGGCGTGTAGTCGCCCGCCAGCACGTGCGCCATGCGGTTCTCGAACATCCAGCTGTTGCCGGCGCTGTGGGTGATGACCTCGTACAAGGCATCGGCGTCGACGCCTTCGCGCAGACCCAGCGCCATGGCCTCGGCCGCAACGGCAATGTGCACGCCGGCCAGCAGCTGGTTGATGATCTTGACCTTGCTGCCCGCCCCGGCGCGCTCGCCCAGCCGGTAGACCTTGCCCGCCATCGACTCCAGCACGTTGCCGCAGGCGGCATAGGCGGCTACGGTGCCGGCGGTCATCATGGTCATCTGGCCGGCCGCGGCCTTGGCCGCGCCGCCCGAGATCGGCGCATCCAGGTAGTGGATGCCCAACGCCGCCAGGCGCGCCTCCAGCCCGCTAGACCAGGCCGGGTCCACCGTCGAGCACATCACGAATACGCTGCCGGGCCGCATGGCCGCCGCGATGCCGCCCTCGCCGAACAGCACGCTCTCGGTCTGCTGCGCGTTCACCACCACGCTGACCACCACCTCGCAGGCGACGGCCATGTCGGCCAGCGTCGCGCAGGCCACGCCGCCTTCTTCGGCGAACGCCGCCGCGACGCCCGGCCGGATATCGTAGGCATGCACCCGGCAACCGGCGCGGCGCAGGCTCTGCGCGATGCCCGCCCCCATCGCGCCCAGGCCGATCACGCCGACCGGGCGCATTTCGTTGACTGCGCTCATGCCTGCCCCCGCAAGTCGTCGCCGATGTAGGCGCGGATGATCTCGGCGAAATCGCTGTCGCCCTCCAGCCCCAGGCGCGCCGCCCGCGCCGTGTCCCAGCGGCCCGGCCAGCTGCCGACGATGGCCTGCACCCGCGCATCCGCCTGCCAGCGGATGCGGTCGGCCACCGTGTCGCCCGCGATCTCGCGCAAGGCCCGCACCATCTCGGCCGCCGTCACCGAGACGCCCGGCAGGTTGATCGGCCGGCGATCCGCCACCGCCCCGGCGTCCAGTTCGCAACCGGCGATCAAGGCCTGCACCGCCCGGCGCGGCGACAGCAGCCACAGGCGCGTGTCGGCGGCCACCGGGCATGCCGCCGGCTCGCCATTGAGCGGCTCGCGGATGATGCCGCTGGCGAACGACGAGGCCGCCGCGTTGGGCCGGCCCGGCCGCACACTGATGGTGGGCAGGCGCAGCGCGCGGCCGTCGACGAAGCCGCGGCGCGTGTAGTCCGCCAGCAGCAGCTCGGCGATGGCCTTCTGCGTGCCATAGGAGGATTGCGGATTGAGCGCGGTGTCGTCACGCACCGTTTCCGGCAGGGCGCCGCCGTAGACCGCGACCGAGCTGGTGAACACCACGCGCGGCCGATGGCCTTGCCGACGGCAGGCCTCCAGCAAGGCGCGCGAGGCATCCAGGTTGATGCGCATGCCCAGGTCGAAATCGGCCTCGGCCTGGCCGCTGACGATGGCGGCCAGGTGGAAGATCACCGCGGTATCGGCGCCGATCAGGGATCGCAGGCAATCGGGATCGGCGACGTCGCCCTCGACCGAACGCACGCGCGTGTCGTTGATGGCGTCGGTCCGGGTCACGTCGAGCAAGTCGATCTGGGAGATCGGCACGCGCTCGCCACCCAGGGCCAATCGCCCCTGTTCCAACAGCTTGCGCGCCAGGCGCTGGCCCAGAAAGCCGGCGCCGCCGGTAATCAGTATCTTCATCGCTCGCCTCCCGCGAGATAGGGTTTGGCCCAGCCGAGCCCCGCCGTCGTGTCGCCCTTGGGCCGGTATTCGCAGCCGATCCAGCCCGCGTAGCCCAGCGTGTCGACCAGCGCCAGCAGGTACGGGTAGTTCAGTTCGCCCAGGTCGGGCTCGTGGCGGTCCGGCACGCCGGCGATCTGGATATGGCCAATGCCCGCCATGTCGCGCCGCAGCTTCACCGCCAGGTCGCCCTCGACGATCTGGCAGTGGTAGCAATCGAACTGCACCCGCAGGTTGTCGGCGCCAACCTCGGCGCGGATGGCCTGGGCCTCGTCCTGGCGCGTCAGGAAATAGCCGGGCATGTCGCGCGGATTGATCGGCTCGATCACGATGGTCACGCCAGCGCTGGCGGCCGCGCGCGCGGCGCTTTCCAGGTTGCGCAGGTAGGCCTGGCGATGCGCGGCGCGCTCCTGCCCGGCCGGGACCCGTCCCGCCATCACGTGCAGGCTGCGGTTGCCCAGCGCCGCGGCATACTCCAGCGCCCGGTCCAGGCCCCGGCGAAACTCGTCCTCGCGCCCCGGCAGCGCGGCGATACCGCGCTCGCCGGCCGCCCAGTCGCCCGGCGGCGCGTTGAACAGCGCCTGCGTCAGGCCGTGCGCCTGCAGCCGCGTCCGGATCTCGGCGGCCGGATGGTCATAGGGAAACAGGAACTCCACGCCCTGGAAACCATCGCGCGCGGCGGCGGCGAAGCGCTCCAGGAACGGGTGTTCCGCATACATCATGCTCAGGTTCGCGGCCTGGCGCGGCATGTCGGCTCCTTCAGGTCGTGGCGGGCGCCGTCGGCCCGCGCGATGCGCGGATCAGTAGCGCGCCCCGAACACGGCGCGTAATTCCTCGATCGCCGTCTCGGACAGGGGCGCGGGCCGGGGCTCGGACATCAGCCACAGGCGCGCGGTCTCTTCCAGTTCCTCCAGCGCATGGGATGCGTGTGACACCGACCGCTCCCACACCACGGGCCCCAGGCGCTCGAACAGCACCCCCCGAACCTGCGCCGCCAGCGCCGCCACCCGCGCGGCCGCGACCGGATCGCCCGGCCGCCGATAGGGGATCAGCGGAATGCGGCCCACCTTCATCACCTGGTAGGGCGTGATCGGCGGCAACACCTCGTCCTGGCGCCAGACGCCGGCCAGCGTCAGCGCCACCAGGTGCGTCGAATGCGTATGCACGACGCCGCGCGCGGCGGGATCGGCCTGGTAGATGCCCCGGTGCAGCGCCAGGGTCTTGGAAGGCTTGCCGCCCGAAACCGGATTACCGGCCAGGTCCACCTTGGCCAGCCCGGCCGGATCGAGCCGACCCAGGCAGGCGTCGGTGGGCGTGATCAGCCAGCCGTCATCCAGGCGCGCACTGATGTTGCCGGCCGCGCCGACGGTGTAGCCGCGTTGGTAGAGACTGGCCCCGACGGTGCAAATCTCCTCGCGGATACGGGTTTCCAGGCTCATGGCGCGCCCCGCGCAGGGCGGTGACGGACAGCGGAATAGTCTTGCGGCATGCGCGCCTCCCTCGGCATAGTCATATGGTCATCATACAAATTTTGCCGAAAAAGCCGGTAGCGGGATTACCCGGTAGCGCGAGCCTTGCCTCGTCCGTCGCCTCCTCGTCCGTCCGCCCGTTAGCGAGCGACGGCCCTCACAGCGAATAGCGGTAGTCGCAATTCAAGGTCGCCTTGAGCGGATTGCCCGCTCCCGAGGCGGTCGGGCCGCCCGGCCGCGGCCCGGTCAGCCTGGCCTGGAAGGTGCCGGCCACATCCCCGTTGGCAACCTTCCTGACCGCGACGGTGCCCGGCAAGGCGTACAGCGTCAGCGGCCAGGCGTCGTCGGAGGCGACAAGGGTGAAGACGCCGAGCGGAAAATCCGCCACCACGTAGGCCGGGGCATCGCCCGAGTCGAAGCCCTGCGTCGCGTTTCCATAGGTCAGCGTCAGGTTGAGTTCCTCCGACGACGGCGACGGAATGGCGCCGCGCAGCGCCACCTTGCCGCTTTCCGAAACGCACGACAGCTCGGCCGGCGCAGAGCCG
The DNA here is from genome assembly GCF_001457475.1 of Achromobacter xylosoxidans. Classification (NCBI taxonomy): domain Bacteria; kingdom Pseudomonadati; phylum Pseudomonadota; class Betaproteobacteria; order Burkholderiales; family Alcaligenaceae; genus Achromobacter; species Achromobacter xylosoxidans. The sequence goes on from NZ_LN831029.1 coordinate 6,249,601, forward strand.
GCGTGGGCCGCGCCGGCCAGCAGCAGGCAGGACAGAAACCAGGGGGCGGACAGCTTCATGTGACGGGATTCCTTGCGGCGGCCGGACGCGGCCGGGGGGCGATCATCGAGCCGCCATATTAGCGGCCAAATGCCCGCCAGCCCACCGGCGGCAGGCAATGCCAGCGTTCGCATACAAGTCGTAATACGCATCGCCGTCGATGAGGCTAGGATGCCGTCATCGATCCGCCGCTTCCCGGAGCCCGCCCATGACCGTTGTCCGATCCCTCGCCTGCGCCGCGCTGCTGCTGGCGGCCGCCTCATCCCACGCCGAAAGCGTGGCCCTGCGGGCCGACAAAGCCACCGCCGGCGTCGACCCGCAAACCTCGATGCGCTATGTCGACGTGGTGCTGCATCCCGACAGCCGCCAGGCCCTGGCGGACTTCACCCGCGACCGCGTCGGCAAGCGCATCCAGCTGCGCTCGAACGGCGTGCTGCTGTCCTCGGCCACGCTGCAAAGCCCGCTCGAAGGCGACAGCTTCCGCATCGTCGCGGGCGAGCATGGCTTCGCCGGCAAGTCCGCCGACGAGATCGCCAAGGGCATCATGCATGGCGGCGGCCTCACGGTGGATGACGAAGGCTCGACCCCGGGCGACATCGGCACCCGGCCCAGCAAGCGGTCCGCCCCGGCCGGGGGCAACTGAACCACCGACCGCGTGCCTCCGGCGGGCGTCAGCGCCCCGCCGCCGCGTCGACGAAGGCCGCCAGATCGCGGTTGAACCGCTCGGCCTCTTCCACGAACGGCGCGTGTCCCGACGCCGCATATACCGAGCCGCGCACGCGCGGATTCAACTGCCTGGCGCGTTCCAGCGACGGCTCGGCGCGCACCAGCGCATCGCGCGCGCCATAGATCAGCCATAGCGGCTTGCGCATCGCGCCCAGGCCCTGGCGGGCCGCGATCGTCATCCGCGGCACCGCGGCCTGCATCCCGGGCGACGCCAGGGCGGCGTTGGCCAGCAGCCGCTCGAACGTGGCCGTGTCCGGCTGCGTCTCGAAACACAGCGCCAGGAAGGCGCGTTCGGCGTCCAGGTGCCTCTTCAGGTCGGTCGACGCCATGCCGCGATACACCTCGGGATGCGGCGCGATCTGGCTGGCGTCCAGTTCGATCACGCCGCCCACGTAGACCGCGCCGGCGACATCGCCGTCGCCGTACGCGGCCAGGTAGTTGGTCGTCACGGCGGCGCCCAGCGACCAGCCCACCAGCACCGGCTGGCGCGCGCCCGACGCGGCGATCACGGCCGCCAGGTCATCGGCCCAGCGCCGGCCATCGGTGTAGGCCTGCGGCGCGATCGGTTTGCCCGACTGGCCGTGGCCGCGCAGGTCGTAGGCGATCAGGCGATAGCGCTGCAACAGGGGGCTGGACAACTGCGCCTCCCAGCTGAGGCGGCTGCCCAGCAGGCCGTGGACGAAGACGATGGCGGGGCCGGCCGGATCGCCGGACTCCTGGATGGCAAGCGTCACGCCATCCGGCGCGACGGCGGTGTACTGGCGATCATCGGCCAATGCCGCGGCGCTCGCCGACAGCAGGGCGATCATCGCCAGCAGGCGACGGAATTGACGGAACAAAGGCTGGCCGGGCATGGGGCTGACTCCTGGATGGCAAAAGGGGAATCGCAGTCTCGACCCTCACACCGGTGTTAGAGTCAAGCGCCCGGCTCGTGAAACTTCGCCATGACACTCCCGCCCGCCGCCAAGCCGATGTCGATCGGCGCCCTTGCCCGCGCCACCGGCGCCAGCCTGCGCTCGATTCGCCATTACGACGCGCACGGCCTGCTGGCCTCCTCGCGCGCCGACAACGGCTATCGCCACTTTGCCCCCGCCGCGGTCAGCCAGGTGCGGCAGATCCAGCGCCTGATCGCAACCGGTTTCAGTCTCGCCGAGATCCAGGGCTTTCCCGATTGCATGCGCATGATCGAGGGCGCGGCCGCCTGCCCGCAAACCTCCGAAGTGCAACGCCAGCGCCTGGCCTCGGTCGAACGGCAGATCGCCGACCTCGAACGTCGCCGCGCCCGCCTGCGCCAGATGCTGGCCGAGGGCGCCGCAACCTCCCGCGAATAGCCGCGAGCAGGACGGTCACGGGCGCAGCCGTGGTTCCTGCTGCACGCACTCCACCAGGAAATCCATCACCGCCTTGACCGACGGCGACCGGCGCAAATCCGGAAACACCGCCAGCCACAGATCGCGGGACGGCGCCTCGCCCGCCACCGCCAGCCGTTGCAGCATGGCGTCGCTGTCGCCAACGATCGTGGGCAGCACCACGGCGCCCAGCCCTGACCGCGCGGCCATTTGCTGCGCCGCCAGGTCGCTGGCGGCAAAGACCACCGGCCGGTGGCGGCGGACCTGATGCAGCCAGGCCTGTTGCGGCAGGGCGTCGCCGCTCGTGTCATACGCGATGAAGCGCCACTGCTCGGCGGGCTGTTCCGCGTATCCGGCGCCGCCATACAGCGCGAATCGCACCACGCCGATTTTCCTGCGCACCAGCGCATCCTCTTCCGGGCGCACGGTACGCAGGGCGATGTCGGCCTCGCCGCGGTCCAGCGCCACCAGCGACAGCGACGGCAGCAGGACCACGTTCAGCTTCGGATGCCGCTCGCGCAGCGCGGCGATCCGCGGCGCGATGCAGTGGCTGGCCAGCGACGGCGGCGCGCTGACGCGGACCGTGCCGGCGACCTCGATCGAGGCAATGCGCGACAACTGTTCGACTCCCGTGGCGATCTCGTTCATGGCGCCGGCCAGCCGCGCCAGCGCGCGTCCGTCCTCGGTCAGCGGACGGCTGCGCGGCAGCCGGTCCACCAGCCGCAGGCCCAGGGATTTTTCCAGCGCGTCGATGCGGCGCCCCACGGTGGCATGCTCGACCCGCAGTTCACGGGCGGCCGCCGACAACGATTGGGTACGCGCCAAGACGGTGAAGTAATACAGGTCCTGCCAGTCGAACATCGGATTGTCCACTCACGCCGGGGATGATCGTGCGGGAGAAAACTCCCGGGTCCTGATGCCGCTTTTACCATGCGCCGGCGCGGCGCCGAGCCGGTCCCGGCTTCCATGGCCTTCTAGGGTTCAAGCGCGACCTGCAGCGCGCGCTCCAGCGACACCCGCAGCATCTCGCCGTGGCCGAACTGCGCAAACGCCTCGTAGCGGGCATCCGCGCCGCCTTCGCGCAGGCCTTCCACCATCGCGCGCACGGCAGGCTGCAGGTCGATCGGCGTGCCATCCGGCCGCGTCGACGGCGCATTGGGCCGCTGGCGCGCCGGATCGCGCGGCTTGGTGCCCGCCAGCACAAGCACGCGCTTGCCGGCCGCGCGCCGCGCGTCGAAGCGCCGCCACTCCTGCAACAGGGCGCCATCAGCCCACCAGGCCGACGGGTCGCCCGTGATGTAGCGCGCGAACGTGTCCGGCCGCGTGAACAGCACGTGCAGCGCGAACAGGCCGCCATAGGAATGCCCCCACAGGTATTCGCGTCTGTCGTCGACCGCGGCGCGGCCGCGCACCAGCGGCTTGACCCGTTCGCGCAAGAGGGCCAGGAACTCGTCCGCGCCGCCTCCCTCGCGGCCCAGCACCACCGGATTCGGCTGGCGCGCGCCCTGCTCGAACACGGGCGGCGTGTAGTCATAGGCACGCGCCACCACGTCATTGCGCGTCGGCACGTCGTAGCCCACGGCCACCAGCACCGGCGCCCCGCCCGCGCCCAACCGCAGCAGGTCGGCATCGGTCAACGTGGCCAGCGCCGCGTTGCCGTCGAGCATGTACAACACCGCGCTGCCGCCGGCGGGCGCGGCCTGGCGCGGCACGGCGATCTGGATGCGGTAGTGGCGCTTGCCATCGGCCGAATCGAGCCGATGCGTTTCAAAGCGATAGACCGTCGACGGCCGGTCCGCCACGGTCTCGCCGACAAGCTGCGCGCCGCGCGCGACCGGCGCGCCCGCATCGTTCGGCGTCGGAGCCTGCGCCTGCGCACCGGCGCTCCAGAGAACGCCGCTGAACAAGGCGGCTTGGCAAAGGCGGAACAGGATACGGGAGGACATCGGCTTCTCGGGATTGCGCGTGCCGCAGGGCGCCAGCCCGTCGGCGGAATGGAACACGGTTCGGCACGCCGCAACGGCGGCGCCTGCCGCAGCATAGCCCAAACCGGAATGGGACTTAATCCTGCTTGTCGACCAACACCCGCCGCGATTGCACGCGGCCGCCGCGCATTGGCGCGTCCGTTCCGGCAATTTCCTCACGCCCCCGGTGAATTCCTGGGGAATTCCCAGACCGATTCACGCCTTCTACGATGGCCGCCATCGATCGATGCCACGGCGCGCCGTCCCTCCCTCAACAAGGAATCCTTCGCAGTGAAAGCCATCCTGATAGAACGCTACGGCGGCCCCGAAGTCCTGCAGATGCGCGCGGACCATCCCATGCCCGATGCCGCGCCCGGCCACGTGGTGGCGCGGGTCGCCTACGCCGGCATCAACTTCATGGACGTGCACACCCGCCAGGGCAAGTATGCGGCCTCCGCCACCTATCCCGTCCGCCTGCCCTGCACCCTCGGCATGGAAGGCGCCGGCGAGATCGTCGCGGTCGGCGCCGGCGTCACGCACCTGGCGCCCGGCGACCGCGTCGCCTGGTGCATCGCCTGGGGCAGCTACGCCGAGTACGCCAGCGTGCCGGCGGCCAAGGTCGCCAGGATCCCCGACGCCATCCCATTCGACCTGGCCGCCGCCGCGATCTTCCAGGGCGCCACCGCGCACTACCTGATCGAGGACATCGCCCGGCTGGGCCCGGGCAGCACCTGCCTGATCCACGCGGCTTCCGGCAGCATCGGCCAATTGCTGGTGCAGATGGCCGCGCGGCGCGGCGCCACCGTGTTCGCCACCGCCAGCAGCGCGCAAAAGTGCGCCGTCGCCAGCGCGCGCGGCGCCCACCACGCCCTGCCCTACGACGACGGCCGCTTCGCCGACCGCATCCGCGAGGCCACCGGCGGCGCGGGCGTGGACGTGGTGTTCGACGCGGTCGGCAAGGCTACCCTGCGCGACAGCTTGCGCGCCTGCCGCGCGCGCGGCCTGGTCATCAACTACGGCAATGTCTCGGGCTCGGTCACCGACCTGGATCCGATCGAACTGGGCGAGGCCGGTTCGCTGTTCCTGACGCGGCCGCGGCTGGCCGACCACATGCGGGACGGCGTCACCGTGCAGCGCCGCGCCGACGCCGTGTTCGGCGCGCTGCTCGAAGGGTCGCTGGACATCGCCATCGAGGGCCGCTACGAAATGGAAGACGTGCAGTGCATCCATGCGCGGCTGGAAGCGCGCGAACAGATCGGCAAGTCGGTCATGCGCATCGGCGCCGCGCCGAACGCATAACCTTTGGTTATGGTCGCACCCGCACCACTCATTTGAACCTGTCGCCCGTCACGCCCACACTCTCACCGTCCAGCGCCAGGCCGTCCGATGCGGCCCGGCGGCCTGGACATTGGACCGCTGGGAATCCACGCCTGCAACGCCCACAAGGCGGGATCACAACAATAGGCCGACAACCGCCGGACGCGCCGCGCGTCACGGCCTGGCCACGGATTGGATAGGGACGGAGAAGACATGACCTCATTGGCACAAACGGCGGCGGCGCCACGCCCGCCCGCCGGCGGCTCGTTTCACCCACGCCGGCGCAATGCCGCCATCGCGGTATTCCTGGTCGGGCTGGCCATCGCGCTCTACACCCACTACGCGCTGCCAGGCCAGACCAGCCTGTGGGGCCTGACGCCCGTGCTGGTGTTCGCCATCATCGCGCTGCTGGGCGTGGACATCGTGCTGTCCACCATCGCCGCCATCGTGCTCGGCGCCATCATGACGGGCACCACGCCCATCGCCATGAGCAAACTGCTGGCGGAATCACTGGGGTCGTTCATCGCGGTGGTCGGCCTGATCATCGTGCTCGGCGCCGGCGTGGGCGAAGTCGCCTCGCGCACCGGCGCCGCGGAACAGATGGTGCGCGCCATCGTGCGCCGCATCGGCCTGTCGAACCAGGTGCGCGTGCGCCTGGGCATCATGGTGACCTCGACCCTGATCTGCGGCGCGCTCGGCACCCTGGCCGGCGGCAACGCCATCATCGCGGCGGTGGTGATCCCCATCGCGGCGGCGGTGCGCCTGTCGCCGCCCGCGGTGGCCGCGCTGTTCCAGACCGCCGGCTCGGCCGGACTGGTGCTGGGGCCCTTCACGCCCAACGTGGTCACCGTGACCGGCCTGACCGGCTTGAGCTATCCGCAGTACCTGCTGGTGGCGGGCATCCCGATGGCCGTGGCGACGCTGCTGGCCGGCTGGTTCATGTCGGGCCGCATCCAGAAGATGACCGAGGCGACTCATCAATACGAGGAAGCCGGCGCCAGCATGGCCGCCCTCGACCTGGACGCCGCGCCGTCCCCCACGGCCCTGCGCGCGGCGTGGGCGTTCTGCCTGACCATCATCATCATGGCGGCCGCCGGCGTGCTCGCCAAGGCCGGCTACGCCTTCGCCATCATCGTCATGGTGTCGCTGGCGGCCACCACCGGCCTGGCCGGCGGCATGGGTCCGCGCGCGATCCTGCAGGCGATGTATGCGGGCACCGGCAAGCTGATCTGGATCTTCTTCCTGTTCTGGCTGTTCAACCCGGTGCTGGTGCTGGTGGACCAGCTCAACGCCTACCACGCCGTGCTGGAACTGGCGAAGCCGCACCTGGCCGGCATCAGCGGCGCCATGCTGTGCGTCATCGTGCTGTGGTTCAACGTGATCGGCCACATCCCCGGCGCGGCGGTGGCGCAGATGACCTTCACCGCCAAGATCTTCGGCCCGCTGCTGGCGGCCGCCGGCGTCGGCCCCGCGGCCACCACGGCGGTTATCCTGGGCAGTTCGCAGATCGACTGGTTCGGCCCGTTCCCCACCTCGGACATGTTCGGCCAGATGGGCCTGGCGCGCTCGGGCGAGCTCAAATACATGCTCTACAACGGCTGGGCGGTGATCCTGGTGAACCTCTGCCTGTTCTCGTCCCTGTTCTTCTTCCTGGTCTGAGGAGATCGACCATGTTCCCCTTGGGATCGCAACCGCTGGACCGCAACGCCTTGCGCCAGCACGTCGACGCGGCGCTGGCGCCCTTGCTGGCCGCCACGCCCGCGCGGGTCTCGCTGAGCCTGCGCGACCTGGACGGCAACATCGTGCTGGCGCACCACGCCGACCGCGTGCAGCCATCGGCCAGCATCATCAAGGTGCCCATCCTGCTGGCGCTGCTCGAAGCGATGGCCAACGGCCGCTACGCGCTCGAACAGCCGCTGGCCCTGCCCGCTTGCGGCGACCGCGCCGGCGGCACCGGCATCCTGGCCCAACTGCCCAGCGTCGCCAGCCTGTCGCTGGCCGAGCTGGCGCGGTTGATGATCGTGCTCAGCGACAACGTCGCCACCAACGCGCTGATCGATCTGTTGGGCTTTGACGCGATCAACCAATGGAGCCAGCGCGCCGGACTGGCGGCAAGCCGCCTGCAACGCCGCATGATGGACGCCGCCGCGCGCGAAGCCGGCCGCGACAACTTCACCAGCGCCGACGATGCCACCGCCGCGCTCTGCTGGATGCTGCGCGACGGCATGCTGCCGCCGCCCTTGCGGACCTTCGCGCTCGACCTGCTGGCCGACCAGCGCGAGCGCGCCCACTTCGGCGCCGCGCTGCCGGCGCCAGCGCATCTGGCCAGCAAGGCCGGCCAGCTGCCAGGCCTGCGCCATGACGCCGGCATCCTCACCGTGGCGGACCGCAGCGTGGTGCTGGCGGTGCTGGCCGACGGCTTCACCGACTGGCAGACCGCGCAGACGCTCCAGGGCGGCGAAGGCGCCGCCCTGCTGGGGCAGATCGCGCGCGCGGTCGCGCTCGGCCTGAAAGCCCAGGCGCACACACACTGACAAGGAGCCCGCATGTCCATCAGAGTGGCAGCCATCCAGCTCGATAGCCGCCGTGACCGCGATGCCAACCTGGCGGCGCTGGAACATTGGATAACGGCCGCGGCCAACGACGGCGCGAAACTGATCGTCACGCCCGAGTACAGCGATGTGCGCGGCGACACACCAACGCTGCGCGCCGCCGCCAGTCCGATCCCCGGCGCGGTCACGGCGCGCATCGCCGCGCTGGCGCAACGCCACGCTTGCTGGATCCACCTGGGCTCGATGCATGAACGCCTGGCGGACCAGGACCGGCTCGGCAACACCGGCGTCACCTTCGCCCCGGACGGCAGCGTCGCCGCCTCCTACCGCAAGGTCCACCTGTACGACGCGGTGGTCGACGGCATCCCCTACCTCGAATCCGCCGACTTCGCGCCCGGCGCGCACCTGCGGACCGTCGAGGCGGCGGGCCTGACGCTGGGCCTGAGCATCTGCTACGACCTGCGCTTCGCCGAACTCTACCGCGCGCTGCGCGCACGCGGCGCCAACGTGCTGGTGGTGCCCGCGGCCTTCAACCTGCACACCGGGCGCGATCATTGGGAAACCCTGCTGCGCGCCCGCGCCATCGAGAACCAGTGCTACGTGATCGCCGCCGCCCAGATCGGCGGCGACGGCCCGGGCCTGCCCTGCCTGGGCCGCAGCATGATCATCGACCCCTGGGGCACGGTGCTGGCCTGCATGCCGGACCGCACCGGCTACATCCTGGCCGACCTCGACCCGCAGCGCGTGGCCACGCTGCGCGCCGGCCTGCCGGCCTGGGAGCATCGCCGCACCGATCTCTACCCGGGTTGACCCGCGCGGCGGAAAGCGCCAGGGCCGGCATCGTTGCCGGCCTTGCGCGCAACGCGCCAGCCCGACCGCGGCCGCTCAGTAGCGCGCCCTACCCTCGCCCATGCGGGCGCCCATGACCATTTCGGTCACCCAGTTCACCAGTATCGAGGTATAGGCGCGTTGCGCCGGTTTTTCCGTCAGCGCGTGGTCGGCGCCGTCGATGATCCGGTGCGTCAACGAGTGCGATCGGCGAAACGCGGAGCGATAGCTCATGATGGTCGAATGCGGGATATAGCTGTCGTGTTCCGCCTCGACCAACAGCACGTCGCCGGCGAACGCCGTGCACGCCTTCAACGCGCGGTTCTCTTCCGGCGCGACGTAGACGCTGCGATAGGCGCGCAGGGTCTCGCGATCGAGCTGGTTCTTGGGCACCAGCCATTCGTCGTCACGATACAAGGCGGGCACATGCAGCGCCAGCCAACGCACCGGACGCAGCGTACTCAAAAGCGCCGCCAGGTAACCGCCGTAGCTGCTGCCCACCACGGCGATCGAACCGGAGTCCAGCGACGGATGCTGCGCCAGCCGGTCATAGGCCGCCACCACGTCGCGCAGATTGTCCTCGCGCGTCACCTCGCGTTGCCGCGCCTGCGTGGCGGCGTGTCCGCGCAGATCGAAGGTCAGGCAGACGCAACCCAGCGCGGCAATGCCCTTGGCGCGCGACAGGTCGAACTGCTGGCTGCCGCCCCAGCCATGAATGAACAGCACCCCCGGCACCTTGTCTTCCGGGGTAAGGAACGTGGCGTCCAGCGACACGCCATCCACGTCGAGCGCGAGCGGACTGCTATGCGCCGCCATCGGCCGCCTCCAGGATGCCGCCCGACTTGCTGATGGGCCCGACCGCCGCGTCGTGGCCGTGGAACACCAGGCGTTGCGTGATTGGCGCCGGTTCATCGGCGCCATAGCGCTCGCGGGTCGCGGCGCGCACTTCGCGCAGCGCGGGCGAGAGCGCGAAGGCCTGCATGGCGGCCAGTTCCGCGATGCTGGCGCCACCCGCGCGCCACGATTGTTCCAGCACGCCCGCGCGCGGCCGGCCATCGGCACCGAGACCAAACGCCACATCGTAATTGCGCCGTGAGGCGACCAGCGCGGGATAGGCGGCCGATACCGCCGCGTCATACTGGCACGCCAGGTCGATCGCGCGGCGTTCACGGTCGGCGAGATCCAGCCTGCGCAAGGCATCGAAGCCGCCCCGCGCCACGCGCAGTTCCGAGCCGCCGTACACGAGGCAGCCCGCATTGTCGGGCGTCAGCGACTGCGTGCCGACATAGGCGATCTCCATTTTTCCCACCTTGGACCAGCCCACGCTGCAGGTTTCGACTTCGTCCAGGTCTTCCTCGATCACCAGGCCGAGCCGTCCCATCGTCCGCGCGCATTGGCGCTCCAAGGCCTGCCGCAGCGCATCCGCATCCGAGGCGACCTCCTGCCCGCGCCCAGCGGTCGCATCGGCAGGTTTCAACCGCACCGGCCCGCGTTGCAACAGCCGCAGGCCACCGGCCAGCGCGTCTTCCGGGCGGAACGCCGTGTAGCCGGCAAGCACCGCGTCACCCAATGCATCCGCCAGCGAGGCGACCCAACCCGCTGGCGCCGGTGCATCCGGCCGCGCCAGGCCATGGCTGATGGATTTGGTGGCGACGAAGGCATGCGGCACGACGCCACCATAGAGGTCGGCGATGCCCGCGATGCCCAGGATGGCCGCGCGCGCCGCCCCGGCGATGCTGCGGTCGGGCACGTAATACGGAACCGGGCCGCCGCGATGGCGACTGGGCCGGTAATCGCGAACATGGCGCCCGCCCAACAGCGCGGCCAGGCGCGCCGCCAGGGCGTCATGCGACGCCACTTCGTGCTCGGACGCCCGGGCGCGGCGAGGATAAGCGACCACGAGCGGGCCTTCTGCGAGAGAAAACGAGTTCATGGGCGCCACGCCAGCAAACGGCGTGCCCACGCAAAAAAGCCGGCAACGCTTGCGCGGTACCGGCTTTCAGCTAAAGGCGTCGGGAAACACCTTCAAGAATTCGACCACAGATAAGTGGTCGGGGCGAGAGGATTCGAACCTCCGACTCCTGCGTCCCGAACGCAGTGGTCTTCGAGGCCCGAACAAGATCGCCGAACTTTTGAATCGATACGTCTTCGGCTCCGCCCTGGCCCGATTCCAGGACGAAGTCCCGCAAGCGCTCTAAGCGCTTACGGTCAAACGGTCCCGCAAATATGCGAAAAAGTCGATTCATGTCAATATGTTATCATCATTTGCCAGATATTTGCGAATGTCGGTCGTACGTGACCCCCTCCCTTAACGCTTCCTGGGCGTAACGGCCGGCCACTGACATGGACCATACTCTCGCAACAGCTCCATACCCCTCCGCCCTCCCAGCGTCCGCCCGTCCGCCGATCGATGGCGTGAGTGAAACTGGACACACCGATGACGACAGTGGCGTCGACGAGAATCCGACATACGAGACCGTGATGCAGGCCTACCAGGCCTCGGGCAAGGACACGGAGAGATTCAGGTATAGCCGGCTGCAGCTTGACCGCTTCTTCAAGGGCCGCGCACTTCGCAGTCTGCGCCGTGCGACCGTCCAACGCTACATCACGCTCCGCCAAGCCGCTGGGGTAAGCCCGGCGACCATCAACCGCGAGCTGGATGACCTCAGCGCCGCGATCAACTGGTACAACTTCCTACACGAGCTCAACCTGCCCAACGCTCTGGTGGGCATGTCTCTGCCAGTTCCAGAAGGTAGGACACGCTGGATAACGAGGGGTGAAGCCCAGCGAATGATCTCGGTAGCCGAGGCCATGGCAGTGCGACCACACCTTCCGTCGTTTATCCAGTTGGCATTGCACACCGGGTGCCGCCGAAACGAATTGCTTAAACTCCGCCTGCAACGCGTTAGGACCGAGGAAGGTCTCATAACGCTTGAAAGCGAGGATACCAAGACCAAAAAGCATCGGATCATCCCGTTGAACGCGCCGGCGCTTGAGGCTCTCAATAAAATGGCCGCGTGGCGCGCGGAGCACTGCCCCACGTCGCCTTGGGTCTTCCCCTCTCCGCGGGACCACACGAAGCCCCTGAGCACCATTCAGAAGGGCTTCCGATCCCTCTGCACCAAAGCCAACATCGACGACTTCAGGATCCACGACCTTCGGCACACTTGCGCCTCTTGGTTGGTTATGGCTGGCGTGCCGCTGCTGGTCGTTCGAGACCTCCTTGGCCACTCCTCGATCGAGATGACCGAGCGATATGCACACCTGGCACCGAACCAGGTCTACGATGCCATGCGTCGACTTGAAGAGGCCTGGCATCGGAGCAGCGGGCCCATCGTCAATGCGTAACGCCGCCGCGAAGCTCTTCATTCTCGGGACTTGGCGCCAGCCCCACATGAATCGAAAACGGCAACGGACGGCCAGTGGCTGCAAGCGTGAGCAGTAGGTCAATCTGCTGCGCATCCTGGTCGTCCAGCACTTCCATCAGTTGCACGCAGCGCTGCACAATGTGCATTCGGCGCTGGAGCTTGCGATGCATCGCGTTCGCGACTTGGATGGTCCGCCGTGCTTCATCGGCATCGGCCGATAGAATCCTATCCAACTGCTCCCATTCGTGCTTGCGTAGAGGAATACGATCGGGCCGCTTTCGAACAGCGCCGATAGTTTTGCTTTGATCGAATGCTTCCTCAGGCGTCAGCGAGCTGCCCACAGCAAGCAGGCCCATCGCGATCGCGAATAGCCCCGATCGGTGCTGATTCCCCAACGCCATGGTCCGGCCGGGCCGACCGCTCTCTCTCTTCTCGCGAATGCGAAGGTCCACGAAACGCCCACCTGGCTGGCCCTCCAAGCACAAAAACACCTGACCCACGGCAACGCGCATAATCTCTTTCATTCGTTCATCCTGACCGCCACGAGGCGTGCATTTTTTGTCTTACAAATATTTCTTGAAGTACTTGGCCATGACCCACACGAGACCCGCTCCTCCGACAGCTACGGGAAAGAAGAACATGGCCAGAGACATTGGCGCGGGCACGATTAGCCATACGACAGCCACCATTGGAACGATGCCGCGATTGAGCAGACGCTTGGCGCGCGTATGACGCGTTGCTGATTCATGGCCACCGCATTCGCGCCGGACGTAGCGTGCAACAAGGCCATCAATTAGCGCGACAGCAAGAAGCAGAGCGAGGGCTGGCAACGCACTAAAGAGCAGCATGAGTCGCACGCCCAACAACTCCACGGCATGCATAGTCACCAATATGAGTTCTCGCCCCTGCCCACGCGTAGATCTTTGCAGAGCCCCTCCCAACAGGCTTGGAGCCGCAGGGTTCGCCTCACTGGACAAGGCGGTGGCCACACCCGGCCAACCGAACACAAGCGCACGCGAGACCCCGGCCACGTCGTTCGCAACCTGCTTATTTGGTGCTTGATCAAGGTAGTACTCGACCAGATCGCCCATGTACCTTGACGGCGCCTGCTCGCTCTGCAGACCTACCGCAACCGCAAGGGATGCCACGACTGAGAGGAACATGACGATGACAAGCCACACCGCAAGGTGAAGGGCAGCATGAATCGGCCAAAAGAATGCACGTACGGCATCCTCTCCCGCGGGTCTTTCTTTAGAAGCCACTTCCTGTCCCCTCCACGGTCACACTCGATACGGCGGCGCCTTCAGGACCGTGCGAGGATCTGCCCTCAAAATCCTGTATGCCTGCGACTCGGCCAGCGTCTGCGGCGTCCGTATACGCCTGGTAGGTCGACCGCATGCTCTTCACTACGTCCACCAAACCGGCCGGCATGAGCGGATCTGCATCTTTGCTCGCCAATGGCAAGCGCAGCTTCACCAACTGCCCCCCTTCGATAAGGGCAAAGGCTTGGCCTTTCGGCAACTGCACCAGGTCCGACGGATCGACCAACGCGACTTCCCGCGGCGAGTACTTGTCCTGCGTTCGCGAAGTGAAATCGGTTACGCCATCATCTGTTCCGTCGCCGGTCGCCGAGTCCAACTGACGCGTGTAAACCTGCACCTTAGGCAATTGATCTGTGAGAATTTCGGCCGTGGCCAGATTTTTCACCCGCATCATCACCAGAGTGTTGAAGTTTCCAAAAATTTGGTCAGCCTTGGCTTTTGAGCCTATCCTGGATTCGACGTCCGACCCCGTCTGCGTGTATGCCGTCACCTGGTAGCCGGCGCCGCCAGCCTTGTTCACCATGGGGATAAACTCGTCGCCGACAAGCTCATTGAACTCGTCCGCGTGGATGCACACGTTTCGCTTCTTTCCTGGTGCAGTCTGTCCGTAACCTGATCCAAACTTGTAGAGGCGCCCAGCCGTCGACGTAAGATCAGCGAACATCGAGTTCCCGACAGCGCCAGCGACCTCGAAGTCACTCAGCGCGTCCAAGCCGACATATACGATGCCCCCCGTGTCGATCACCTTTTGCCAATCGAACACCGTGCGCGGATCCGTAGGATCCGAATAGTCTGGAGATAGCAGCTTCGACACTGGGCCAGTCGTCAGCTTTTCCAGCAGCGGATACAGCGAAGACACGAGTTTCTCGAAGTACGACCGATCATTCGTCAAGACGCTTGCTAGGCCGTCCGCAATTTGATCGTGCCAGCCCTTGTCTCGAATTAGCTTGAGGATCTGCAACGGATACATCGCCCGACCAGTCTTCTGCGCCTGCGCCTGGAGCTGCTTGTCGGGCTCCGACATCTCATCACGCCAGCCGATATGTTCACGGTCAAGCCAGTACTCGAAGTACTTTAGGCAGAGGTCATCGATGTTGACTGCATTCTGGTAGATCACTTCATAGCTAGGCTTCATTCCAAGGGCCACCATGGCACGCGCCATGACGTTGATGTAGCGCCACACGAACTCCCTGAATGCTGCCGCCTGCCCTTCTGAGGGCAACTGTCCGGCAAGCCGGGTTGCCACTTCGGTAATACGGGAGAAGGTCGCAATGGGTGAGTACCTCGACGACGCGTCCGGATACCCCAGGTGGAAGAAGCGGAAGTCCTTCTCTCGCCCGGCACGACATGCCTCCGCGTACATTCGAAGGAGCAGTTCGACGTCACCCTTTGGATCAAAGACGACGACGACGTCGCCGCGTCGGATGTCCTGCGTCACCAGGAGCTCGCATAACCTGGTCTTTCCCACGCGCGTTGTTCCCAGCACCAGCGTATGCCCAACTCGCTCGCCAAGGTTTGACCACATATCCCGTTCATCTGGCTCAACGCCATGAATGGCTGGGTCTCCCCCGACGGGAGGTAGTGGTTTAGCCGGGTTCCACCAAACGTCTCGTCTGAGCTGATTTGCGAGCCATCCGGGGTGCTCGCGCTCCATCCGGCGGGCCCATTGATACAGCTCATTTCTCGCAGTCAGATGTTTGTACTGAGGCAGGCGCGCGATGTATAGGCGCTGCGTATGCTCTTGCGTCCAATAGAAGCCCTTCCCCAGGAACAGCTCTGTAGACGAGCATGGGATCTCGTCCGCCGCGAGCGAGTATGTCGGCAGACGACGCAGGTTGCGCTGGAAGCGAACAAGACGCCTTGCCTGTCGAGCCCTAATAGCCGCGAGCGATAGGAGCCCCGCGCTCAACATCCCTCCTGTTGCAGGAGTGACCAGGAATAGGCCTTGGAAAGTCCAGAGAGCGCCGACAGACGCAAGCGCGGCGATTGAGGAGACAGCTTCATATGGTCGCCGGAACAGATTTTCGTATGGGTGTGCCATTCTCAGGAGCTCGCGCCGGCAGGAGCCGGCTTCAACAATTGATTGGGCGATGGGACAGGTTGAAAGAACCGTTCGGGCCCTGGTACCAAGATGCCGGTTAACTGCTTTCCCCCGGGTCCGCTTACGTTGTAGCGATGCAGAAACGAGCCGGTGGCGCTCTTCTGCGCGTACTCGGATTTCTGAAATTGCTGTTGCAGGACACGCCACGGTTCCTTGGCAGTTCCGCCATCCGAACGCGCTGGCAAGTCAATCCTGGCCTCGAAATTTTCCGCGTAGTCCTTGAAGATCTTTGGGGAGACCAGCAACATGCCTTCCTCGCAGAAATGCACTGCTGCATTCGCCTCGTTGTAAGGCAGAGACCCCGTGCTTACCCCTGCCTGAATCCAAGCCATGAATCGCTCAACGTTTGCTTTACGGGCGGGCATAGCCGGCAGTGCCGCAGGAGCTGGCGCAGCCCTAACGCGCGGAGCCACTGGCGCACTCATCAGTTCGGGTGCTTCAATGTCAACGGGTTGCACCAGGTCTGGAAGAGCACTGTCGATCTCGTCCAGGTAGCCATCGTCCACCTCAAGTGGGACGTCAGCAGCCGAAAGCTGAACATCCTGCACCAACTCAACCGCGATTGGTTCACTCGCGGAAACTGCGAGATGCTCCTCTTGACAGGGGTCTGCACCAGGCGCCATCGAAGTTGCCAGCACTTCGTCACTCCGGGAGCCCTCCTCCGATTGTTGCGCGGCCGGTGGGATCTGTCCGTCCGGCGCTGCATCTGGCTCACGCATAGGGGCGCTCTCCGCGGTCGCCTTCGGCCCTGTACTGCTTACGTTCGCCTTTGCATCAACCACGGTAATTGCACCAGCCGGCAAGGCTGCTGGATACAAAGCCGCATCTTCGAACAACAACGGCAGGGGGAATTTAAGAACTGTGAGGCGTTGGTTCCAAGTACCGATGGCGATCTGTACGGTCCAAATAGCTGCACCAGCCTCGTTGGACATCGCTGCGCCATATTCCTGCCACATATCGAACAGCCGCGAGTTGTCGTCTGGAATGCCGGCCGCACCTGGCCGTCGCTGCTCGGTTTGCGCCAGGTGATCTCGGACGAGCTTCGCAATGGATCCGGAAACGCACCAGAGCGATTCGCCATCACAGAAGCCCACTGCGCCAGCCCGATTCATGGAGACCGCACCTTCGGCCAGTACACGCCGAAGTCCCGCCATAAGGCGCTCGATCAACGGAACCGATCGAGCAGACGCAAAACGCGTTCGTGGGCCATTCGCTAGATTGGTCGCCACGGACTGCTTGTCCGCTCTGCCCACGAGCTCCGCTATCACCCCTTTACGCTGCTCCCCTCCGAGGTACTCGAAGAGCTCATCCATGAGCGGAGGATGCTCCCCGATCCACGCTAACGCCTGGCCGGGGACCAGTGTCCGCAACAGAGGCAGGCCGAGCCGCTCGTGTTTGCGATAGTCTTTCTGCGATGGAAAGTCCACCGTGTACCATTCGCCTCCCTGCTCTCGCATCGTTCCCCCCAGCGGCACCCAAGGCTTGGAGTGTCCTGATGCGTCTTGAAGCTGGACCAACACGTCGGTTATCGGCTTTCCAATATCGTGCAGCAGGCTCGCGACGAGCACGGCATATGTGTATCGAGCCGCGAGGCGCGTCTGCTCCTCGGGCGCCACGCCCATGGGCAGTTTGTATGCATCGCGGAAATGCAGTGCATGCGCTGCGACCTCAAGTAAATGCACCAGCAGACCGCCAGGTTGCGCGTGGTGATGCGATTCGGACGCGGGGAGCAATTGGACAAACTCCGCAAAGGCTTCCAACAAGGGGCGCACGTCCTCGTCGAAGTTCTCCGGCGTGAATCCAATTCGCTGGCGGATCTGCTCCAGTAGAGGCGCCGTACCGGTTACGTCAAACAGTCGATGCGCGGGAAGCACCTCCAAGTGCCGCGCGCTGGGAGCTGCCCGCGGCGTTGGCTTGCGGTCAGGAGGCCCGACGTCTGCGGCTGACGGCCGAGGATTTTTCAGCCACCATAGTGCGCAGGCTGCCGCCCCAGCGCAGGCGAGCAACACAATGTCAGACTGGAAGATCAACACGGTCTGCGTTCTCAAGCTGGACCAAGGCAGCGGCCAGATAGCCCCTTACATAGCTGCGCCACGTATCCGCTCCGACATCCGTGGCGTATACGACAACAAGCTTGCCGCAAGCAGCCTGGAAATCGGTGAAGCGCTCGGCGAGCGGGTCCCACTGGCTGGTTGAATCGATGGTTGCCGCTCGCCAGCCCGTACAAGGCAGATCTACCAGCCACTCGACAAACGAGATAGGGCTGCTAAACGGTTCGCTGCGGCCCTTCAATTCCTGGCAAGCAATGTCGTAGAGTTCGACACCGCCTTCCCCGCCGGTTGCCGTCTGCCAGCCGTCAAAACGGCCAAGCCAGATCAAGGCGACGGCACGTTGCGGCCCACTGCACACTCGACTGAGCTCCCGGTGCATTTCCGCTTTAGCCTTATCTGGCGGCGGCATTGCCCCGGGCGGCCAAGTCGGGCGAGAGGAGGAATGCCGGAGGTAGTTCATGGGCGTGGGCAGCAGAGAAAATGCGACAAGCCTCGCCGCCACCACGCCCCAGGGTCAATGCGGAAACCTGCTCCGCCAGAAACGTAACAGCGTGCGACATATTGACAAATGCCGATCGGCTCGTCTGACCTCAAGCGACGAGGCACCACACCCGCGCCTTTCGGTTCCTCCTTTCGCCCTTTCCCTTCCCTTAGCCCTTTGCAGGGCCCTTACCCCTTAAGCATTTGCGCCTTTTGAGGGCACAGATTTGAGTGCCCGGCCTTTGGGTAGGCCCCTTCCCCTTGGAGGCATTTAGTTTCGTTTCTCACAACTCACGATACATTTGCGCGAATAATTATTGAAACCAGCTATGTCTGCCTTCACAGTCGGGACCTCTTGAGGGTCGTCTTCAGGCCAATAGCGGCGCGCGCATATCACGTACTGAGGCCAACAACAAGCGCCGACACGCCGTAACGTTTGGATTCTCTTTAATTCACCAAGTGCCAAATTTCGCATGTGAGGCGAAAGTTCAGCCGTCGGCATCCCTCGTTGCCGATCCGCTGGCTTACCCGCTGGGCTCGCAGCCCGGCGGGGCTTTTTCCTCCAAGGTGCGACGTGCAGTTCCAAACCCGGTATCGATTCGCCGCCGCGATAGCGCTGTGGGCAATGCTCCCGTCGCACGCGCATGCCGACTGCATCGCCGCCGCAGCGGCCTATCACCGAATTGACGTTCAACTGCTGCAAGCAATAGTCATGCAGGAATCCTCCGGCCGAGCGGAGGCAGTGAACTGCGCCAATGCAAACGCATCCTGCGACTACGGCCTAGCTCAGATCAACAGCGTCCATCTGGAACGCCTGCAACGCTTCGGCGTATCGAAGCAAGACCTCTTCAATCCATGCGTCTCAGCCTATGTCGGAGCTTGGATTCTCGCTGAGAACTTCGATCGCCTTGGCGTCACCTGGGACGCCGTGGGCGCCTACAACGCCTCAACGCCCGCCAAGCGCGCCGCATATGCAAACAAAATCCAGGCGAAGCTCAACGCAATTCGTGCCGGCACTCTTATCCCGGTTCGCGTCCCCTTTTCACCGCGAACACCGGCCGACCAGCCGGCGGGCAGGTCTCCTGTCGCCGGAGCGGGCACAGCCCTCGCAATTGAGACAGCGGACCCTTCGCTGATCGCGGCAGGCCAGGCCTCCTCGCAGCGTTCGCAGGAGCAGCATTGATGGATGCGTCGACCACTTACGCGGAAGACATCCTGAGGCAACACCTCAGCGTGATTGAACCGTACCTCACCTCCAACGAAGTGAATGAGGTGATGGTGAACGCCGCTGACGACATATGGGTGGAAGAGCGCGGTGTCATGCGCAAGGTAGATGCGGGCCTTAGCGAGGAGCAAGTCGACCGCGCAATTACGTTGATCGCGAGCAAGAACGGCAAGCCAAACTCCCCACTCCTAGACGCGCGCCTGCCCGGCCTTCGAATCGCTGCCGCGCGCAAGCCCATCGCTCTGCGGGGCTCGATGCTCTGCGTTCGTCGTTTCGCCGCGAAGCGCATCTCTCTGGACAGCTACGTCGAAAGCGGTGCGTTCGACGTTGTCACGCAAGACCCACTCGAAACCGCCGCTGCCGACCAAGAACAAGCGTCCTTAAAAAGCGCCCTGCGTCATGGCGGCGCCGCGCTACGAGATTTTTTCCAGTGGATCATCGAGCGGCGTCACAACATCGTCCTCAGCGGCTCTACCTCCGCCGGAAAGACAACACTTCTCAACGCTCTTTTGGACCTTGTTCCGAGCACAGACCGCGTCATCACGGTCGAGGACACGGCCGAGCTGCGCCTGGCCGTACCCAACCATGTTGGCCTTGAAGCCAACCAAGCGCTCGGGATCAGCGTGCGTGACCTGGTCAGGCTCAGCCTTCGATGCAGGCCGGACCGGATTGTGCTTGGCGAGGTCCGCGGCGCAGAAGCTTTCGATCTCCTGGACGCTCTGAATACGGGCCACCCAGGTAGCCAGGTATCCCTGCACGCCGACTCCAGTGCTATGGCCCTGGCCCGCTTGGAGTCGATGCTGAGAATGGCACCAGAAACCCAAAACTGGCCTCTGCAGGACCTTCGCAGACAGATCGCAGCCACGTTCAGATTCGTCGTTCATGCCCAGCGCGTCGGGTCATCCAGAGGCCCCCGCGAGATCAGGGAAATCTTGGGCGTCGACTCAAATGGGTTGTACCAAACCCGCTTGTTGTTTTCCAAAATCCAACTCCAGGACCAACACTATGATTAGTCATCAATTGCACCAACTCCAGCAATGGATCCGTGGTCGTAGCCTCGCTACACGTACGGATAGGCTGCTCCTCGTAGCCTACGCGACGCTCGCGCTCCTCGCTCCAACCCCGGCTTTCGCACAGAGCATTTTTGGGGGCCGGCTTTGCTCCGGCTTCCAGGCGGTGGTTAACAACGAGCTGATCTCCGTTGTAGTGCTCGTCGCCTGCGTCGGCGCGATCTTGATGTGGTTGCTCGATGATGGCCAATCGAAGGTGAAAGTTTTCGCTCTCCGCCTGGCTGGCGGCATCGCATCCATCTTCGGTATCGCCACGGTGGTCGCGCTCGTGTCCGGGCGAAACCTGATGTGCTCTATCGGCGTCTGACGCAGCCATGGACGAGCGAGATCCGATCGATGAACTTGAGGTGGAGGTCGATAAGGCCCTCATCGAGAAACGCCGCATTATTGGGCTCGATCGGCGGGCGGCGGCGGCATTCTTGCTTTTGGCGCCTATGGTCGTGCTCATAAGCCGCAGCCTATGGATGGCCCTCATCGGCATCCCGATGTACCTAGGCATCCGGTACGTGATGCGCAAGGACCCGGACAAGATTGACGTGTACCAGGCATACAAGGCGCAACACGACCACTACGTTCCCCGCGCCACACGCGCCCAGAAGCGCAACAAGCGCCCGTTCGGCTTTGGCAGAGATTTCCCATGCTACTGACTGAGAAAAATGGCTACACGCTCGACGCCGGCACACTAGGCGAGCTCGAATCAGCGCGCGTGAGAGGCTTGGCATCCACGGCAGAACTCCTCCCCTGGATGTTCCGCTACAACGAACAGATCGTCGTCAACAAGGATTCCGCGTTGATGGCTTGCTTCGAGTACACGGGACCCGACACCGACAGTCAATCGGCGGCGCAGTTGCTGAGCCTCATGCACCAGGCTGAGCATGCATTCCAGGTCGCGAGCAGAAATCCGCTGACTTTCTGGTTTATCACGCACCGCCGACGGAGCGACCCGTATGCGCCCGCGGTCATGCCTGACCCCTACTCTCAGATCGTCGAAGACGAGCGCAGTAATGCGTTCAAGACCAAGTCGAACTACACGAATCGGCATTATCTCGCCATCGCCCTGAGCGCTTCTGCGGGTCTAGACCGCATCGCCGGCCGCTTCTTTCACGCGATGGCGCACGAGAAGGTAGGTCCCCTTCGTGCTGCGATCCACGCGCTGCGTGGAATTTGGTCTGACCAGGCAGACTTCGCATACACCTCCGTTGAGCTGGCGGCAGCCGTCAAAGACTTTGAGGAGCAACTGACTCGGATGCGGGCGAGCCTGCCTGCCCTTACGCTCACGCGACTCGTCGGGGATGAGCTCGGCGCATTCCTTGCATCCTGCGCCGCGCCTGCCGCGCCCCGTCGGAGTGCAGTAGCCATGGTGGACTTCCTCGATGAGTCGATGTCCCACGGCGAAGTTATCCCCGCAGAGGACTACATCCTTTTCAAAGCTGAAGGCCGGAAGCGAATCGGTGTTGTCACCTCGATACCCGCCGCGCACCAGTTTTATCCTTCCCGCATCCGCCCGCATGCACTGGATGACCTCCTCAAGGTTCCTGGTGAGCTGACGATCAGCCACGTTTATCGGATCCAAGACGCCAACGCCAGCGCGAAAATGATTGACCAGATGGGTTCGTACCATAGAACGAACGCGCTGGATCTGCGAGCGCTTGCTGCCGTTGCCGCAAACTCAGGCGATCCGAACTATGCACCGCGCGAAGACAGAGGACGAGTTGAAGCAGCGGACGAAGCGGAGGACCTGAAAAAGGGCGTTAGCCGCGGGAAGGCCTCCTATGGCCAATACACGCTGAGCATCACATCGCTATCCGCACCGTTCCAAAGCGACCTGGTTGAAGATTGGGACAGCGCTATGGACCAGGTCAGAACAACGGCCGGAAAGGTCGGTGACGCCCTGATCGGCGCAAAGTTCTTGCCTCTGGTCGAAACACTGGGCGCAATTTCTAGTTGGACGGCCACAATCCCCGGCGCATGGCGCGACATCGCACGATGGGCACCGCTACGCGCCGCTGTCGTCGCTCGCGCTGTACCTCTTCGCACCGTCTCGCAAGGCTCAAAGGAAAATCGCCATCTTTCGAACACGATGAAGCGGCCGTCTCCGGCCCTGGCTGGCCTGCCGACCGATTACGGCACGCCATACTTCTGGACCGGCTTCTATCACGATATCGGGCACACACTGGTGTCGGGGGAAACTGGCTTAGGGAAGACCACGATCGTCAACCTGGGCTGGACCCTCTTTCGGAAGTACCTCGGCTCCGACGTTTTCATCTTCGACCGAACCTTCTCAAGTCGTATCCCAATAATGATGCAAGGCGGCGTCTATTGCGATCCTGAAGACGCTAGCACCAATCGGCTGACGGTGAACCCCCTCTCACTTATTGGCGAAGTCCGGCACCTGAAGTTTGTCAAGGACTGGATCTGCACGCTCGCCGAGCGTCGCGGGTACCTCGCAACAAGCAACGACAGGGAAGAACTAGAAAAGGCGCTTCTGGCAACCCGCCAACTCCAGCGTAAGGACTGGAGGCTGCACGCAGTCTACGTGCAGCTCCCTGTCGGTTCCTTCCAGCATGCTCTGGCAGAGTGGGTCGGCGATGCCTTGAATGCGCGTTGGTTCGACAACGGCTTGGACATCTTCGATGAAATCGCGGCTGGACGAGCTGCCGCTGTTCTCGGCATCGAGATGGGAAAGCTCCTGGCGCAGCCGGACGTCCTCATCCCATATCTCATCTATTGCTTCTATCGCATTCAAGATCGGATTGAAAGTCGCCGCAACTCTGGACTGATTGCCCCGACGTTCATCGGCCTGCCGGAGGTATGGGGTTTTCTGGAGGAGCCGATCTTTGCAAGGAAGCTGGCCGAGTGGATCGATACCCTCCGCAAGCTATTGGGCTGCGTCTGGATGGACGCCCAGTCGCCGGAGCGGTACATCAACTCGCCGATATATGCGTCGATTCGGGACAACGTCCCGAACCGCATCATCCTGCCGTACCCGGCCGCCAAAACTTCGCCATCTCTGCGCAAGGCGTTTACGGAGCTCGGCCTAAATCCGCAACAAATCGACCAACTTGCCGAGGGCATTCCAAAGCAAGACTACTTTCTTACGCAGAAGGATGGCTTCATGCGGAAGGTTGCCTTGAAGTTGGATACACGCACACTGGCGGTCCTGCGGAGCGAACTGGACGCCCAAGCGCTGTTTGACCACTATCGCGCGTCCGACCGCGAGGACTGGCGCGACGCATACTTCCGAGAGGTGGTCCGTGCATCAAATCCGTAAATCGACAGCCCGCGCGCTTCTGGCGCTGCTCCTTATTGTCGAAGCGCCTGCATTCTCGGCACCATTCCAGCTCCCCGACACTTCCGACTATGAACCAGGTGGATCGGAGTGGGGATGCGGAGTGCTGCTATGTCTTGCCGGCATAAAGCCCCCTAGCCAATGCAGTGGCTACCTCAACCGGCTCTGGCGCGTCCTGAATGCAGTTCCGCCCGGACCGTTCCCTACGTGCGCAATGGCGGGCGCAAACAACTACGCAAAGAAGTCGCGCGAGCCATACGACCTTTGCCCGGCCGGCCACGAGCCAGCGCGGCGAGGTCAAGTGGTCGCTCAAGGGACGCCGACAGGCGAAACAAAGCGATTCAGGCCGAAATTCCGGCTTCAGGGGACCTATGCCACTTCGGAGCCCGACAGCAATGAGAGTGGCTCGCCCGGTCAACGCGCATGCGTCAGCGGATACGTCGGCCACTACGAGGTCTGCGATAACTGCGGCCCGGGCGGAGACGCCGGTGGCGGTACGCCCACTACCGTGCACGTGTTCAGCAGCGTGGTGTGGCTGCCCTATAAGGGCCCGCGTGCCATCGACGTCATCATCGACGGCGCGCTCTACAACCGTGTTCACTACTGAGGTACGACTATGCACTCGCCCAAACGCAGGACCGTCATTCGCGCCCTTACGGCGATCGCCATGAGTTGCTTCGCCATTGCCCCCAAAGCGTCCGGCATTCCGACCTTCGACGGCGCCAACTTCGCGCAACAGCTTTTGAGCGTGATGAACCAAACCCAGCAGCTCACGCAGCAGACCACGATGGTTCAACAAAACCTGGCGAACTTACAACGGCTTGGCGGAAATGTGCTCAGCCTGGCTGACCAGGCGTATAGCGGTCAGGGAGTCTCCATGCGCGACCTCGTTTCCAGTGTTTCCGATCTCTACCAAGCGGGCAAGCAGTTACAAGGGATGTACGACGCTGCGAGCGCCGAGATGAAGTCTCTCAACATGACCCCTGAGCGTTGGGGTACGGCCTTCGTCCACTTGGCTCAGACCAAGGGCGGGGTGTACCGCAAACAGCTCGACCAGGACTTCGCGACCATGGAGGCCTTCGCGTCGCGTGCTGCAAATCTACGCCAGTTGTCCCGCCAGATTCCCGGCATTGAGGGCAACGTCCAAGGCCTGCAGCTCCTCAATCAGCAGTCCAGCGTCTTGGCCGGCGAACTCCTGGAGATGCGCAGTCTCATGCAGCGCCAGGTCGTGCTTGATCTCCAGGACCGCGCCACGAAAGAGGACCTCAACAAGCTTTCTGTTGAAGGCGCGCAACAGCGGTACGACGCGGTCACCAAAGAAGCCGCGAACAAGCGCTCCGCCATCGGAAAGATGAAAAGCCTCGAATTTGGCCTCTAGACATGACAGGTAAGCCTCTCCGTCGAGTACTACTCGCCCTTTGCCGCAGCCGTCGCGAGCTCCGAATCGTATGCAAGGAGCGGCGCAGGTACAGGGTGGAGCTTGCTGCGCGTGGCCGACTTGAGCACAAGCCGCTACGCGCGGCAGCGAAGTCTCTGCGGCTGTCGTTGGCGATCGCCATCGTGCAGGTCGACAGCGCGTCCCCCAACGCGCTAGCCGGCTTTGTCGCAGTGATTTTCACATCCGCCGCCCTCTTCGCGCTTGATGCAGGTGCTCGCGCGCTCGGCTGGCATCTCGGAGGCTGACATGGACGTCGCAGCCCTATTCAATCAGGCGTTCTCGGCCGTCAACACGGCCGGCTTTGCCCTGGCCGACATTTTTAAAGAGGAGGGGCTGATCCTCCTATCCGTTGGAGCCTCGGGTACGGCTCTCTGGCTTCTGCTCCGTGATTATTTCCTCGCCAGCGACACCGTCAAGTTCCTCGTCAGCCTCTTCAATCTGATCCTGAGGATGGGTGTGGTTTTGGTGATCGTGCAGAGCATGAATGGCGTTCCGCGAGATATGTTCGTTACCGCGACCAAGGAAGCGTCGACCAAGATTACTCAGGGCTCGGCAAATCCGGTCGAGATTCTCAAGTTGACGATGGACACCATCTCGCTCATCGCCGATGGCAAGCGCAAGGAATCGGAAAAGTCCCTCTACTGCAAGATGCATGGAGGGTGGTCACTGAATCCTCTGGACTGGATCATCGACTCACGCCCCGCCGAATGCGTCAACAAAGATCAGATTGGGTTCTTCGAGATTCTCAAGAACTTGCCCCTCATCCTTGTGATCTTTTTATGCCAAATCTTGGCAATCATCGCGATGGTGCTGATGTCGATCGCGTTCATTGTCGTCTTGCAGATGTCCTATGTCATGCTGCAGCTCGGTCTCGCCCTCGGGCCGCTGCTAGTCGGCCTATCGATCATCCCCGCTGTTTCCTTCTTGTTCGACGGCTGGTTGCGATTCATGATCGCTGCCTCGCTGCAGCAGCTTGTCGCGTGGTTTGTCGCTGTGCTCATAACGAAGGGTGTTGTCCCGACACTGGTCAGCTTTTACGACAAGATCGACAGCCGGAAGGAGGCGGATCTCTACTTCGCGTCCAATGAAATTGCGATGATCGCGATCGCCCTTTTAGGATTCATCGCTGCATACATGATGTGGCAAGTACCAGGCCTTGCACAGGCGCTCGTTGCGGGGGGCAGCGCAAACGCGCAAAGTTTCGGACGAGGGATGGTGGGCCGCGGCATGGCCGCAAAAATCTTGCGCAGCGGAGGCAAGCGATGACCTCCTCAACCCTCGCGCACTTCCCGCGCCCACTCCTCTTCCCATTCTTTGTCGAAGCGGTCAGCGTAGCTCTCGCCGACACCGTCGTCGCGACCCGCCGCAGCGAAGCCCTTCAGAAAAGCGCGCGCCAAGATCGCAAGCGCGGCGAATCCCAACAGTCCGCTCATCTCTTATCTCCGGCAGATGCATTTGCAGGGCAATCCATCCCGGCCAAACAAAGCGGTGTCATCTGCTTAATGGCCTCCCGCTTCGCCACGCTCGACTGTTCAATCGACGTTGCTGCGGTGGATCCCCGCGACTTCTGCAACGCATACACAGCCACGCCGATCGCAATCGCGGCGACGGCAACGAGCAAGCCGAACTTTGCTTTGGACATGGTGGACACCCCATACGATTTTTGTTCGATGGGCCCGAGTCTATCAAACGCCAACTCGGACCACTCTGGTATGGAGGGCCTCCGCAAGGGCGCCCTGCCCGCTGGTGTGGCCAACGATTGCCACGGGCAAAGGTCGAGCCTACGGCTTGAGTTTATCCCTTCCTACGGACTTTCTTCAAGCGGTAACTGCATCCGCGCCGTCGACGCGTGCGCGTCCACGCATCCTCTCCAACGCTGAGCCTAACCATGCCCCTCAACTTCAAGGGCCGCTTCATGCGCCGTCGCCGTCCAGATCTCCGCCCAACAGACACTTCCCAGCCGCCCGTCCAAACCGCGGAGGACCCGTCGTTCGACGCGCACATCCTCCCATTGACCCAACGCGCGCATCGTCTCTACTACGCGGTGTTCCAGCGTCCATTGCAACAAGCCGACCGCTCCGCGCTAGTCGCCTTCGCGTTCTTCCTCGTCGCCCTGGTCGAGGGCATTGCCCTATATCAGTTGGTGCCACTCAAGCAGCAGACCCCCTATTTCGTCGAGTGGGACGCCCGCTCGGGCGCGGTCTGGATTTCCGACCGTGTTGCCGAGCGATTCACGCCGGAAACCGCCAATAAGACGTTCTTTCTGCGCCAATGGGCCACCTGGCTACTTACCATCAAACCGAACCCGTCGGACTCAATCGACGTTGACATCCCGAAAGCAACTCGCTGGACCATTGGCACAGCGACAGATCAGCTCACCGACTACTTCGCCAAGGTCGATCCGATCGGCGTCCGCATAGCGGATCAGCCTGGACTCACGCGTGAAGTCACCGAGAACTCCACCACCTACAGCGTGGACGGTAAACAGGCCTACATGCTTCTCACCCTGCAAGAGCGCGTCAATGGCAAGGAATTCGGAGAGCCGAAAACCAAGCTTCTGACAATCCGATTCCTCCTTTCTACCGATAAGCAAGCGATCGATGAGCAGCGTTCCAACCCGCTTGGCGTCAAGATCGAGTGGTGGACCCTCACGGACTACTTCGGCCCCACGAGCGTTCGAATTCAGGGAGCACAGTAATGCGTCAGGCCATTTCCCTACTTGCAGCGGTAATCGCCGTGCTCTGCGTGGGCGTCCCGGCGCACGCGCAGGAGAGCGACGTCCGAGCAGAGGTCGCGCAGGCGCAGAAGCGTGCCGGAACGGGCCCGAACGCTGCAGTTCCGATGCCGTTGGATGCGCGGTTGGTCACTTTCAACTTCGATCGCGACTATGACTACCCCGTCTTAATGCGGCCTTTCACGATGGTTCATCTGGAATTCGCCGCCGGCGAGATCCTCA
Organism: Achromobacter xylosoxidans; assembly: GCF_001457475.1. Taxonomy (NCBI): domain Bacteria; kingdom Pseudomonadati; phylum Pseudomonadota; class Betaproteobacteria; order Burkholderiales; family Alcaligenaceae; genus Achromobacter; species Achromobacter xylosoxidans. Next base: position 6,277,676 of record NZ_LN831029.1, read on the forward strand.
AGGGCTATTACGCGTCGGATACCAGCGCCAGCCGTTGGACGTTCAAGCCGGCCCGAACGAAGCGCGATCTTTTTGTCATGTCGAAGGGCGACAACCTGCTCAACACCGCGACGATCATTACGAACCTCCGCACCTATCAAGTCACCTTCGTCTCAGCATCCAAAGGCTCGTATTACAAGCGCGTCAACTGGGCTGCGGACCCCGATCAGGATTCCGCAGTAGCCGGCCTGGACACCTTCGGAGGCAATGGTCCGATGCCCGCCAGCCCGAACGGTCCAATGGGCAGCGCAGAATGGGACGCTCCGGCCCCAGCCGTCCGCTCTGGCTCATCGTCGCGTGCCCACCAGGGTGGGCGCCCGGCCGACATCGTCGACATTTCGAAGGCGAACTTTGATTACCGGGTGGAAGGTAGCGCGCCGTTCAAGCCCGCCATGGTTTTCGATGATGGGAAGTTCACCTGGATACAGCTCCCAGCCGACGTACAGGAGATTCCCGCCATCTTCGCGCTGGGAGCGGACGGAACGGCAGAGCTAGTCAACTTTACGGTTCGCCGCAATTACTTTGTGGTCCAGCGACTTTTCCCCGATGGGGCACTGCTGAAGCTTCGAAAAGATGAGGTCCGCATCTTTAACCGGCGCGGCAAAGCGTGCGGGCTCTTCGGCTGCGGCGTGTCTGGTGTCAAGAATCTCAACAGCGCGACATACCCATGAGTGCCGCTCCCTCCCCTTCCAGCAGTCCTTCGCCCCAACGCCGTACTGCGGTGTCGCGAGGACTGATCAAGATCGTCCTAATCACGTTCATCGCCGTCGTTCTCGGCTTCGTTCTCGTGCGACGGCTCGCTGGAATAGCGCCGGAATCCGCCGCCGACGCCCGCGCTAGGAAGGAAGAGCAGGAGCGCGCCGCCAAGGAAGCAGGAAATCCATTCGCAGTGCAGCGGCTGATTGCCGACCAGCTACGCGACCGTCTCAGTCGGAACGAAGAGGCCGCGCCCAAGCCGTCTAATGCGCCGCAGATCGCTGATCAAGCTCCGACTACGGAGCCAACTCGCACCGAGGCCGATGCCAGGCGGATAGAGGACCACCGCAACACAGTGACAATCGCGCAACAGGAGGATCTCTCCGCAGTGGAGATCGGTTTCTGGGAATCGCAGGACGCCGACGAACCTCAAACCACGATCGGGCGATCATCGCATCGCGACCCAGCCGGCGCGGAAGCAGCACTTCGTGACGTGTCTACCGTCGCTACAGCAGCCGGCATCGACACCTCCGGCTTTTCCGCCGGGGGTATACCTGGTGCGCAGCCGGCCGGTGGCCCCGCCAACACGGTTGGCCAGGTCGTTGGACCGCAGGCCAGTGCCGGCCGACAGGCCGGCACTCCTGGCAACATAAAGCCGCCGTTGTTCGCCTCCGCAGCGCCATCCCCATACTACATCCGCGAAGGTTGGATCATCCCTGCTGTGATCCAGCAGTCCCTGAATACAGATGCCCCGGGCACGTTCCGCGCCATGGTGACGTCGGACGTCTACGACAGCCTACGTGGCGAGCACCTCCTCATAGAGAGAGGCACCGCGCTCACTGGCGAGGTGAGCACGGACATCGCTGAAGGCCAAAGCCGCATCCTCATGTCTGTCAACCGGATGGACTTCCCGAGCGGCGGCCGGGTGGCTCTAGGCGGCTGGGACATTTCCGATCGGACGGGCGCCGCAGGCATTGCTGCACAGGTTGACGACCACTTCTGGCAGCGCTTTGGAAGCGCCTTCGGCGTAGCTGCAGTGGCGGCGCTGGCAGGCCATTACGACAAGAGCCAGAACGTCACCATAAACGTGGGAAGTGGCGGCTCGAACAGCGGCAACGCCACTTCGACGCTGACAGGCACCGCGGGTCAAGCACTAAGCGACACCGTCCGTCAGATTCTCCAACGGAATCAGTCGATCAAGAGGACCCTCACGCTCGAACCTGCGGACAAGATAAACATCGTCGTCGCGCGAGATCTCGTGCTTGACCCCAACATAGTCAGGAGCTACTGAATGCAGAATCGCCTCACCCATCTAATAGTCATTGCATGGGCTGCGCTGATGCCGCCCATCGCCACCGCCGCCCAGCCCGAGTTCTCGGCCCCCGTGCCGGCCGTGTATGAATTCAACTGGAAGCAGGCCGGCGACAGCGGTATCTCTCCTGTGCAGATTTTTGACAACGGCAAGAGGGTGTATCTGCAGTTCGCACCCGGAACCGAGATCCCGGCCATTTTCGCCGACGCACCTGGCGGGCGAATTCTGCTCGCTTGGGAGGCGCAGTCTCCATACATTGTCGTGCCTCATATGGAAGCCCGCCTCGCTTTCAGACTCGGTAAGCGAGAAGCGGTAGCGTGGCGCGCTGGGATTCCGCCTGAAGGCAGCTACACGGGACTGGCCACGCCGGCTCGACAGACGGGCAGCGCCGCGGTCCCTGCCACGAGAGAGCAGTTGGCATTTCGTCGCACTGCCGCTGACGCCGCTGCCGGGCCTGACCCGTCGTACAAGCCAATCGTTGCACCCGCCCCTGCGTTGCAGGCGACCGCACAGCCCCTCGTCGCCTCGATGCCAGACGGCTCCAGTCTGGCCGCGTTCATGGGAGTCGCCTTAGGCGGACCCATCGCGGAGCCAAAAACGGGAGACAGCCGCTCCGGAGCTGACGTCATTGCGCCAGGTGGCGCCACTCTCGCACCCGTCACGACCGTCGATGTCACCGCGGCCACAAGCACCGCTCCGCCCGTTCCGCCGCCACCCCCCGTCCAGGAGTGGCACGCCGAGACGGGTAAGACCGTTCAACAGACGCTCGACGGCTGGGCCCAAGCGGCAGGGTGGCAGCCCGTCAAGTGGCACCCCGATTTCGACTACATCATCGAAGTCCCGGTCACGCTCCGAGGCGAATTTTGGGATGCGGCCAATGACCTGCTAGCTGCGTATGACGTCGCCAAAAGGAAATTCAATGGCCTCGCCTATCGGGACAACAAAGTACTGGAAGTGATGGAGAGGAAATGATGAGAAAAGCAATTGTGATCGCGATCGCATTCGCGACGACCCTGTCTGGCTGCGCTCTGCAGCGCATTAAGGATACCGAGGCGCGCGTGGACGATGCCTACGGCGAGCACGCCGCCAGCGCAGCCAGCATGCGAAAGACCCGAGATCGCGCAGTGGAGGTAATCGATCGCCCGTGGGTATCGAAGACGCCAATTACGCGGCCGTCTGCGGCCGCATATCCCGCACCCCTTCAATGCCCAATCACATTTGTCCCTGCCGCTCCGATCAGCGTATTTGAGTTTGGACAAACGGTGACGGCGTTGTGCGGAGTGCCCGTCAGGATCACCCCTGATGCCATCACAGCGCTGAGCGGTGGTGCACGCACCGCCGCCAGGACGCCTGATATGACCCCACCGACGGGATCCGGGGGGCCGATCCCCCCAGGCGGGGTCGGCGCCCTCAGCGCAGGCTCATCGCTGCCCTCGATGTCCGCACGAGACACAACGATCTCCGGCATTCGTTGGGACGGCAAGCCCCTACCGGGGCTGCTCGATGCCGTGACCTCACGACTGGGCTTGAGCTGGACTTTCCGTGATGGCGCCGTCCAGATCCACTACCTGGACACCCGAGTCTTTCGCATATACGCAATCCAGTCCAAGACCAACATGCAGTCTGTCGTGCAATCTGGCACCCAGCTTGCATCATCCGGCACTAGCGGTCAGGGTGCCGCCGGCGCCACGTCTTCCTCAGGCTCAGGCGGGAGCACCGTGTCAGGCGGCTCCACACAGACGACGATGGTTTCGATTGAATCGAACTTGGCGGAGGATGTGGACCGGATGATCAAAAGCATGCTCACTCCAGGTCTGGGCCAATCGAGCTTGTCCGTCAGCACTGGGACCGTGGCGGTCACGGACACGCCGGACGTGCTCAGCCGCATCGCGGCCTATCTCAAAACAGAGAACCGAAACATCACGCGACAGGCCCTTTTCAACATCACCGTGGCAGTCGTGCAGCGGACAGAGACAGATGACCAAGGCCTCGACTTGACTGCTGTGTACAAGTCGCTGAACGGCAACTACGGAATCACTGTCGCCAATGCCTTCACCGCAGCCTCTAGCGCGGGCTCGGCCTCAATCGGAATCTTGGACACCGCAACCGGCACAGCCGGCCAGTTCGCTGGCTCAAAAGCCATTCTCCGCGCGCTGTCGAGCCAAGGTCGCGTATCGATCGTGACACAGCCCTCGGTCACGACCCTCAACTATCAGCCTGTCCCAGTCCAGGTAGCAAAGCAGACCAGCTATCTTGCTGCAGTATCCAACACCGCCACGGCTCAAGTTGGCTCAACCTCGGCGCTCACACCGGGGACCGTCACGACCGGCTTCTCCATGGATCTTCTCCCGTTCATGATCGACAGCGACCAGATGCTGCTGCAGTTCACGATGAACCTCTCAACAGATCCTCGCCTGCGCACGGTCACGAGCGGCGACAACTCCATTGAAGTCCCGGAGGTGGACAGCCGAATCTTCTCCCAACGTGTACGCCTCCGATCAGGTCAGACGCTGATTCTCTCCGGCTTCGAGCAGAACGTCGACCGCGGGAACAGGAGCGGGATGTTCAGCCCATCAAACTGGCTCACGGGCGGTGGGGGCTCCACGAACAATCGACGCGAGGTGGTCGTGATTCTAATCACCCCTATCGTCTTGGATGATGACTCCGAGATTCACGAGTCTGGCGGCAGCGCTGGCGACTACAGAGCAACAGCGAGCTGAGCCTATGGGTCCGAAACAACCAGAACCCGGCCGGGTGATAGTGATCTCGGCCGGCGGAAAGTCCCTCGTTTCCGGTCTGTACTGGCAGACACTTTCGCAACCCCAAAAGGTCATGAAAGAGGCGCGCGAGATCGGCAAGCGAGACGGTATGGACATCGTCGCTATTCGCCGACTGCCCACAATCATCCAGGCCGGCTTTGTGCGCAAGCAAGCGGGAGTTCAGAAAGGCATGTTCAGCCTCGCCTCGATCGTGGCGGACCTGCTGCTGCGTAAAGAGGGGCAGTCCACGCTCGACCCCCTTATTGCGGCCTTCGCGGTCGGAGATGGGCGATTCGCCATTGTCGCGTTCAAGGATGGCGGCGTGGTGCCTGACTCGGACGTTGTTTTCGACACTCTGGCTCAGGCACAGGACGCAGTGCGCGCTCTTTACGCGCTGCTCTCTTCCAAGGGGAAGGAAGTCACCGTCTACGCCCCATCCGAGCTCGACTTTGGCGGTGATGCATCTGTCACGCTGGAGGTACTCGCCCGAGCTGCCACGCGCGATCACAAGCTAAAGCCGCTTCGCTTCGGGCTGAGTCGCCGCGAATGGCTTCTCCTGGCCCTTTCGGTGGCGGCGATCATCGCGCTCACCATCGTCTATATGGTCTGGCGCCAGCACGAACGCGAGCGCGAAGAACGCCTTGAACGGCTCCGCCAGGCCGAGCTGGAGCGCGTTCGGAAAGATAGTGGCCAGGACGTTCGGCCTGCCGCTTTGGTACATCCATGGACGACTACGCCCTCCGTGCCCGCGATGATTTCGCACTGCATAGCAGCCGCGAGATCGACACCACTGGATGTCGCTGCATGGGAACTCCGCGCGCAAAACTGCACGCCGAGTTCATACGAGGCGGCATATGCGCGGCGGCCCGGCGCCACGGTCATGGAGTTCAGAGCAGCAGCGGCAGCGGTGTTTCCCCCGGGATACGCCGTGTCGATCCAGGCGGACGCCGACCAAGCGACAGTGCGCGTCATGTCCAAAGCGCCTGCGGGAGGCGACGACGAGATGCTGGAGATCGGACACAGGGTGGATAGCCTTGTCTCCCACCTCCAGAAGCAGCTTATTCCGATCAAGGTCGCGCCAAAGGCTCCGCCTACTCACAGCACCCCCAACGAGCAGGTAGGCGAGCCCGCCCCGGACTGGAGCACTGCGACCTTCGAAATCGTCAGTGATTGGCCTGCCGCCTCCGTCTTCGCCGGTTTTGACACGCGCGGCGTGCGGCTGCTGGAGCAGTCTACGTCCCTCAAGGAGAGAAAGCTCTCCTACACGCTTAAAGGAGAGATCTATGGAAAGTAAGAACGTATTTGGCCTAGCGGCGTTCGTCGCTCTGATGCTCGGACCTGTCTCCCACGCGGTCGGGCAAGTCGCGCGCTCGCCCGACTCTGGCCCCGCAACCGCGAGCACCCTCGCAGACCTCGCCGAAATCCAGCTACGCAGGCTCACTTATGAAGCGCTGACCGGAATGAATGAAGCAAAACTGGCCTACGAAAAGACGTCTCGCGTCGAAGATCGCAGTGCGACCGGCGTTCCTACGGTTCGGTCTGTACAAGGGATTGGAGGGAAGCTATCCGCCATTTTGGTGTACGCGGGCGGCGCGCAGGCCACAGCTCGCGCAGGCGAGGACATCCCCGGAGGCTATCGCGTGAAATCAATTTCCGTAGACAGGGTGGTCCTTACGCGGAACGGTCAAGACCTACGCCTGGGCTTCTCGGCGGAAGCCCCCCAAAGCGTTACCGAGGGCTCTGTTCGCCTGACGTCTCCCTTCCCCGGGGCCGCGGTTCCATTCCAGCCTGGAAGGTAAACATAAATGGACACCACCATCCATGCCCCCAACTCGCCCGAAGGCCAGAACGAGACACTCGCCCCGCCCATGGCGCCTGCACGCCGAGTTCAGAATCTCAGCGCTGTCGGCGGGGACTGGCAGGCGCCTGAGTACGTAATCGACCGCGTCGTGCTGGCCGACGACGGCGTCCTGTACGTGGACGAAGAGCACAGCGACGATATGCGTGTGATGTCATACATATCGCGCCTTCGCCTCAACCGAGTAAGTTTCGAACTGCGGACGGTCAGTCACACCGAGATCAAACGCCTACAGCAGTCCGCGAAGGACGGCGCTGCGCTCTCCATGGCCGAAGGCCTCGGAAACACCAAGACCGCCCAGCAAGAACAGATCAATCGAATGATCTCCGAGGCAGCGAGCCTGGGCGCGAGCGACATTCACTTTCTTCCCGACGTCGATAAGACGTATGTGAAATACCGAATCAACGGCATTCCGGAGAGTCGATTCACCCTGGAGCGCGCCGTGGCGGAGGACCTAATCTCCACGCTCTACACGTCGATGTGCGAGAAGCCCGACAACTACGAGCCGTCCCGAAAGCAGAACGCTCGACTCATGGAGCGCTACGCCCGCCAGTCGGGATTGTTTGTTTGCCGGATTGCGACTGGCCCAGCGGCACGCGGTCGAAAGCTCGTCATCCGTCTCTATCCCGATACCGGAGACTCGCCGAAGTCCATGGCGGAGCTCGGCTACCTGCCCGAACAATGTGCCCAAATTCGATCATTCGGCCGCAAGACGTCCGGAATCGTATTGGTGACAGGGACCACTGGCTCGGGCAAGTCCACCACACTGAACCACTACCTGAAGCAAGCGTTGCTGCAAGCAGAAGGGGAGCTCATCGTCGCGACGGCCGAAGACCCCGTCGAGCAGCCCATTCGGGTGGTCACCGTCCGCAATGGCGCCGAGGCCGTCTACGTGGCAGTTCAGGAACCGATTATCCCGGCAGGCACCAGCGAAGAAGACGTTGAAGCAGCGTGGGTCGATGCCATCGATCACATGCTGAGGTCAGATCCGGACTCGATTCTGATCGGCGAGATTCGTGGGAAGGCCTCGGTGAGAGCTGCTATCCGCGCAGCGCTAACCGGCCACCCTACCCTTGCAACGCTGCACGTCAAGGATGCTATGAGCGCTTTTGACAGGCTCGAAGATTCCGGCGTGCCACGCAATTTGCTCACCGATCCAACCCTGTTCATCGGCATCATCAACCAGGCCCTAGTTCCGGTCCTATGTCGGCATTGCAGCAAGCCGTTCGCCAAAGCGGAGGGCGAACTTGAGCCGGGGCTTCGCGACCGGGTTAGGCGAGTCTGCGACGTATCGGGTGTTCGGATTCGAGGCGAGGGCTGCTCGCATTGCCGCCGCGGCCTGGTCGGACGTACCGTCTGCGCCGAAGTGGTGTCCCCGACCCCCTCACTGATGTCGGTCTACCGTAAGAACGGGACGTTCGCTGCGCAGAAATATTGGGTGCAGGAGATGGGTGGCGTAACCCAGTGCGGGCATCTGATCCGATTGATCGAAGCAGGCCGCGTGGATCCGGATCTCGGCGAGCTTATGGTTCGGCCGCTAGACAGCGACGACTGGCTCGCTGAAGGCATAGGGCCGCGCAAGGCCAGGCGCACGCGCCGCGCCCAGCGGACACTCTTCAACCGCCGGAGCTCTCGTCATGGCAAAGCTTAGCTCGCGTCGCCGCATAGTGATCTACCGAACCCTCTACGCCATGGCGCGATCGAAGGTTCCGGTCTTCGACGCCCTTGTCGACATTCAGAAGGCGCATAGCCGCAATGGTCGCCGCCCGAAGGCGACTATCGCGGTCTTCGCACACGAGGTGCTAGTGCGCCTTTCCAGCGGGATGAGCGGCGATCGGTTTTCCGAGGCACTCGAAGGTTGGCTTCCGGGCACCGAGATCTCTATGCTCGCTTCAGCCCAGAAAGCGGGGGACATCGCCACCGGGTGCGAAGACGCCATAAAGCACATCAAGCGCCAGGCACGTGTCCGCGCCGCAATTATTAGCGCTGTCGCGTACCCGGCAGTGATTCTAACTATGGCCGCCGTGCTACTGGCTTTTGTCTCCTTCAAGGTGGTCCCAGTTTTCGCCAGAGGCTCGGATCCAACAACTTGGACGGGGTACACCGCCTTTGTCTACTGGATGAGCGAAACCATCCGGCATTTCGGCATTTTCATCCTGGCCGGCCTTGTCGCGGTTGGCTTTGCGATCCGTTGGTCGCTGCCCAACTGGACCGGATCAATGAGGCTGGCGTTCGAACGCATTCCCCCATGGTCCACGTACAAGACCATGCAGGGCGCGGTTTTTTTTTCCAATCTCGCAATCCTGCTTAATGCCGGTGCGGATTTGCTGCAAACCATGGTGCATATCCATAAGCACGCGAGCCCCTGGCTGCAACAGCGCCTGCAAGACACTATGTATGGCCTCAGTATGGGCAAAAACCTTGGCGTCGCGCTAGACCTGGCAGGTCACAAGTTCCCGGACGAAGAATCGATCGCGTACATCACCACAATCGCCTCGCGCGAGGGATTCGCCTATGCGCTGTCTGAGTTTGCTGCCAACTCGGCAGAGAACGCCGCGCTGCGGCTTGAGGCGTCGGGCAAGGTCATCTTCTTCCTGGGCTTGATTGGCGTAACCGCACTCGCCGCCGTGATTTTCTTCGGACTATTCGGACTTCAGACCGCCGCGATGGGCGATCGAGTTTTCTAACTGCGCGCCGAAGGCGCGTTGCACAACTACTCCCGTTTATTGGAGCATCACATGACCCTTAACATCGACCCTTCCTGCACCGCTGCACCAGCCGATCGCGAGTCGCTATCCGACGGCGCTTCGCAGAAGGTCACTGGCTATGCGCTTCCTCACGCCGGCACGCCGGTAGCTCGCCAAGCAGGAGCCTCCGTCGCCGATTTCCTGGCGTGGATGCTGCTTGCCGTTATCGTGGCCAGCGCCATCTTTGGAGGCTACTACGTCCTCAATAAGGACACCGAGAACAACACGGAAGCTCAGAACATCGCCCAGCTCGTCAAGGGGGCCAAGCTCCTCCGGGACATGAATGGGTACGCCAATGTCACAACTGCGGCGCTACAAGCCGCCGGCGCGATTCCGAGCAACATGGTCGGCGCGACGACGGGCACGCTGTATCACAGTTGGGATGGCGAGGTGACTGTCGTTGGATCGGCCACCCAGTTCGTGATTACCTACCGGGCTGTCCCCAGCAGCAATTGCATCCCTCTGCGCGCCAACCTCTCCCGGACGGCTCAGTTCGTCAGCATGACCAATTGCCCAACCACCGGCAATGTTGACCTTGTAATGACTGCACGCTGATGGACAACACACCCGTTACCTTGGAGGAGGCAACCAGCCTCCTCGACCTGAGATTCGTCGATATGATCATCGGGCCCGACTACGCCGAGCTTCGTGAACTGGAGGGAAGTCAATCGCTCTCAGACAAGGTCCCGGGCCACCTGCAGGCGGACGTCAATCTGCTGCGTCAGCAATGCAGGCAGGCACTGCGGACACTGACGAAGTCGGAGTTCACCGCCACCCTAGGCGAGGAGAAGTTCAGGGTGACGCAGCTCTTCGACGTGGACTCGCAGGACATATTCATCCTGGCCCGCGCGGATGTGAAGACACGACCGCTGAGATCGCTCGGTATGGCGGACCGGCTATTCAACCATTTGATACAGCCGAAGCTGAGTGGCCTAGTCGTCGTGTCGGGAGGAATGCGCCACGGAAAGACGTCCACCGCTGATGCGATCTTCATCGACCGGCTTGAACGGCATGGTGGGCTTGGCATCGCGTTGGCTGATCCGCCTGAAACATCGTTGAATGGCATGCACGGGAGGGGCCGCGCGATTCAAATCGAGGTGGCACGCGAGCATGGCGGTTACCAAGAGCAGCTTATGCGAGGGCTGCGTTCTCGCGCGAACATCTTCTATCTTGGGGAGACCCGCGACCCGTCCTCCGCAATCGAGGTCGTCCGTGTAAGCGGCAACGGATGGCCCGTCCTCACCACACTGCACGCAGACAGTCCGGAGCTCACTTTCACCAAACTGCAATCGCTATGCGCTGGCTCGGGCGCATCGGTTGAGTCGTTCAACGCCATGCTGGCTGACAACATCAGCGCGGTGATTCACCAACAGCTTGAAACAGTCAAAACAGGCACTGGGATTGCCAAGCGCCTGCAAATCAACTGGCTGGTGTTGGATGGCAAAGAGGACACTGCCATCCGGGCCAAGATCCGCAAAGGCGACTTCGCCGGACTGAACACAGAAATTGCAGCGCAGAAAGCCGCTGCCATCTTCGGGAACAGATTATGAACCGACGCTACCAATTGACCGCTTCAAGGCGAAAGCAGGCGGGCTTCACAATGGTCGAGGGCATGCTGGTGCTCCTTCTCTTCGCGATAGGCCTGGGAGCATGGCTCTGGAACCAGACCGACTACATGGCCACGCTCACAAGCCGCCAAGCGGCATTTCATCAAAAACAGGTGGGCAACGCCGCTGCGGCATACGTCAAAAACAACTATGCATCTCTTCTGGCTGCTACCGCCGGCGGTCCTGTCACGATCTCACTGGACACGATCCGCAACGCTGGGAACCTGCCCGCCGCCCTGCCCGCGCTCAATCCTTACGGCCAGGCCTATACGCTCGCAGTACGCCGCGTAACGCAGGGTGGCCAGAACATTCTCGAAGCACTCCTGGTGACAGGTGGCGGCGACATTCCGGAACAAGACCTGCGTCGTACCGCTGCATTGCTGGAGGGAGGCGGGTTCGTTCTCGCGCGCCAGCCCGCCATAGCTCAAGGCTCAATGGGAAGCTGGCAGGTGCCGGTTTCCGGCTTCGGACTGGCATTGCCCGGCGGCAACTTGGCCACCGCGCTGTTCTTCAACAGCGCCGGCCAGGTTACGGACTATCTCTATCGAAATTCGGTCGCTGGGAGGCCAGAGGTCAACCGGATGAACACGAGTATCGACATGAATGGCAATGACCTCAATAACACACGCACCGTTCGCACTCAGACCGTGGAGGCCTCCGGCAATATCAATACTAAGAGCGCACTGGTAATACAGAACGCTGACGGATCTACCCGTAGCGGCTGGTATACAGCAGGCAACGATGGCTGGCTTCGCGTTCTAAATGACAATCATGTGGTCACTGCAGGCGAAGTCCGCGGCGGGGCACTACGTTCGATGGGCCAAACCTATTCTCACGGACGCCTCAACGCCTACGAATACGTGTACGTCGGCGGGGTCGCCAACGAAGGCTGGGCATGCGAAGCAAACGGCCTGGTGGCCAGGACGGGAATCGGTGAACCCCTATCCTGCCAGGCCGGAGTGTGGCGAAAGTCTGGCGGAGGACAATTTCGCTGCGAGTACTACTTCGCGGGACGTGCCGATAATTACCTCCCTACGGACAACTCTTGGTGCCCGGCCGGCATGATCGTAACCAGCGTAACCAGCGCAGGCAGGAACCAGAATTTCTACAACGTCATGGGAAAGAGCCTGTACGCGGGCAACGTCGGGCACGGCTACACGTGCTGCGGGATCTCTTGACCACCTCCGGCGGCGACCCCGTCCCAAAGGACGCACAGCTATGAGCATACTGATGATTCCGCTGCTGGCGCTGTTCATCCTAATTGCATCTCTGGCCTCCACGTCGGAGCAGACTACGTTGGATATGCAGCAGCAGCACGAGGCGGTCGTGTCCGGAGGCAGTCTGCGCATCTACGCGAATTCAGTAGCCAGGTTTGCAAAATCTAACCCAACGTTTTCTGGATCAGCCCCGTCCACGGCGCTCGACCTTCCGACCTGGTTCAGCCCACAGTTCGGCACGGGCAATGTCGTTGTGGGTGGCACCGCCTACATCTACTTTCTTCCAGGCGGACGCGCGGTAGATCTATACCGGATGTTCCCGGACGACGAGGATGGCCTGCCGATTCTCTTTGGCGTCGCCAGGAGCGGTATTCTGAGCTCGCCTTCTGGCGGGGCGGCAGTCCTTTCGTTGCCGCCCGGTGTGCCCGACGGGGCGATTGTGTACGTCCTTTAACCGCAAGGCCAACAAAAACCCCCGTCCGGCGGTGCCGGGCGGGGGTTGGAGCGCTTCATGCGCTAAGGTTGCGAGCGTTACGGGCCGCTGCTGGCCTGGGATAGCGGATAGGGTTGGCGCCCGAGTAAGCTTGACTATAGGCTTGCCACAGACGACGAAGTCGCCTCTGGCAAGCCTACTCGGGCCAAGTGTGCCCTGCCCTGGACAGAGCCGGGATCGGAAGAGAGAGCCGCGGCCGGTTCAGGGCCGCGACGGGTAGCTCAATTTCGATCGAGGAACGCCAATTCACCGAATCGACTGAGGGTGGAGGACACTGCTTTTTTCATCTGGCCTGTTCAGCAGCCTAACCAGATATTCGGGATGCGCCTTTTTGAGTGCGGCGCGCACTGAACAACCTGCGAAGTCTTCTTCAATATGCACCACCGGCGCACATTGAAGAAAACTCCACGTGTGTGGAGTTTCCGGGGTTGGCTAGGACTCAGTTGTCATCCGTGCCAGTTCGAACGCCATCGGCCGAAGCCTCGGGTTCAACGTACTGATAAACCATCACGCCATCAACTTTCGCCATGTGGATCTTCAGTAAGCGGCCCTTGAGGACCACCCCTGTTTGACCGGCACGGGTGCCGCTCGTGATCTTGTAGGTGTCGATGTACGGATCGCCGATGGTCACGGACGCCAGGACCTTGCGGCTGGAGTCGTTCGCGGCTTCTTGAAGCTTTTCGCTCATGACCTTGATGGCGTCTTTGCCGACGACCTTTACGTCGCAATTGAGCCAGGTGAGTGAATCCGCACTGCCTTCCTGCGCCTCACCGTGAAAGATGCTGATGCTGCACGCAAGGAACGGAGCACCTTTCTTGGGCTTAACTTCGCGAACACGACGAACATAGCCGAGGCCACGAAGATGAGCATCGAAGTACTTGGGGGTGTTTGCTTGAGCCATGACGGATCTCCTAAAGAAAAGGGGAACCGCCGCCCCATTCGGGGAGGAAAGTTCCCCGATGGGCTGAAAAGACACTCCTGGTCGCTAGGACCTGCGGTCACCGAATGGTGGAGCCAAACCGCAGTGCTACAAAAGATTCCGACATAAGCTGTCGGACGGCTTTCTAGCCGACATCTTACGTTTCGGCGATGAAGAAATCAATGGAATTTCCTGCAGCACCACACCAATTTTCGAGAGAGAGGAAAGTCCCTCACTCCGGACTCGGAGCCTTAAAGGAAAGTATGGTCGCGGGAGCTCGGCGCGGCAGCAAGTCTCGGCACGGGTCGACCGACGTCAGTTCCGCCGCCGGCACCGTTTCGACAGCGCGCACTTCGCACCCTTCGCTGTCCAGCGTCACTGTTTCGACTTCTCGGCTATCCCCACATTCAGCGAGGATTGACACGTCACCAAGACGTTCGTGTCTTGCCTGAGTTCCAGCACGGCACTTGCTTGCCCAGGGAGAAATAATGTTCATTGCGAGTTCCTTCATCGAGGTTGTTCACCTGTGGGCGGCAGTGGCCCCAGCCGGAGATCGTTATAGCCGACAGGCCGCGCTGGCACTGGCCCGCCTTGTTGTAGGACCGGAGCTGCAGCGCCGTTTTGAACCTCCGAAGCACTCCAGTCGAGGTTGGATTCAACTTCGTCGCCGTCGCCCTCGTCGCCAGAGGCGGTTGGTGGGCTTTGGACGGGTATGTGGTCGGAGTCGGACCCTGCCGCTGCGAGAACAGACGATCGAACGACATCAACGCGGCCTGCAGGCAGCAGCACGGAGAAGCGGTCCGGCCTGCCAGGTACAAAAACGTAGTTGCCTCGCACCTCGGCATCTCCCCGAGCCCCTCCTGGCAGTTCAATTGGCACCGACCGCAGCTTCGACGGCAACGGCTGGTCCAGGACCAGAATGATTTTTCCATGGTCACCAAATGCGCGTACCGCAACGTGGCCGCCGTCCGAACTGACCGTGTAGTCGAAGTCCAATCCCTCCGGCGCGACATGCAGGGCACCGGAGGTTGTCGCGCAACCAGACAGTGCGATCACCGCGACCAGGCCGAGCCCCGCAAACACCGATCGTGTCACGTACTTCGGGATTGAAAATACGGAGTTCAAGTTTATTCCTAAGCCACGGCAAAACAGGACGCTGCCACCGCAGCACCGCAACCATCATAGAGCGGCGGCAAGCTCCAAAAAAGCTCGGTAGCCCTCTTGCCAAACCGTTGAGATTGTGTGTAGGATTCCGCCCAGTATGCCCGTCAGAGCTCATCTGGCATCTTTTGCAGTGCTGCGGTTTGGCTCCACCATTCGGTGACCGCAGGTCCTAGCGACCAGGAGTGTCTTTTCAGCCCATCGGGGAACTTTCCTCCCCGAATGGGGCGGCGGTTCCCCTTTTTCATTCAGGAGAACCGACATGAGTTCAACGTTCAGCGTTGCAAGCCTTTCTATCGCCTTTGGCATCTGCGTCGGCGCCATTGTCTGGGGGGCTATTTCCCTGGCACCGCGGGCCTACGTGGCCGTGCGCGCATGCGCCCACGGCTTCACGCATAGCCGAGGCAACACCCGACGTGCGGCTATTGTCACCTCGATCGCGGTGACCGGCCTTCTCGCCGGATGTGCAAATCAGAGCGCCTCAGGCGGCGTGTACAGCTACCAGCAAGCTCAGCAGGTGCAGCAGGTCCAATCGGGGACGGTCATTTCGGCACGACCAATCACCATTCAGGCCGGCTACAACTCCGGGGCAGGCATGGCAGCAGGTTCCGCACTAGGCGGATTGGCGGGCAGCGCCATCGGAAACCACAAGGGGTCCTATGTCGCGGCAGCCATAGGCGCGCTCATCGGCGGTATCGCCGGCAATTCTGTCGAACGCAAGGTGTCCGAAGCCGCTGGCATCGAAGTCGTTGTACGACTCGATAGTGGTCAAACCCAAGCAATCGCGCAGGAGGCTGACATCCCGCTCAAGCCTGGCCAACGGGTCCAAGTCCTGAGCGGTGCCGGCGCAGTTCGCGTCATCCCGATTTAAACCCAAGCAGTGGCGCCCATTGGACGCCCTGCTCCTTCCCCTACCGGGCCCACGCCCGAACGGGCGAGTGGGCTCTTCTTCGGAGCTTGCGATGAGCAATCATTTCTTCAAAACCCTGCACAACGGCCATGCCATCACGGTCAATCTAGGCTGGGACCGCCCCATGGGCCATTTCTTCCTGGTCATACCGAAGCCGGTCGAGCTTCTTGACACTGATCCGGATGCAGACGACGACGGCGAATTCGGCGGCGACTTCCTTTATTCAAATCTTTACGAGCGAAATCCCTTTGGGTTGGACCTCGATTACTTCCGCGGAGTCTTGCATCGACTCGGCATTACCCTTCCCGAGAGCATGTACGTCGAGGTGCTTGCGGATCGTCGCAATAACGTGGGCAACCGCCTCGTCACACACCAGGCGGATGGCACGTTCTCCGAACATCCGATCTAAGACTGCTGTTCTCATTGACCCATCGGGGCCTCCCGATTGGGGGGCCTCCCTCTTAAAGGCCCAACTATGCCTCACCACTCAAACCGAGAAAGAATGACAAACGTTGAGTGCGTCACGGACTTAATGGAGTTCTCCTCCTATGGCCCGCTCGCTCAAATGTTTGTCGTAGACGCGCTCCTCAAGCACGCGACGAGCGTCGCGAAGTTCAGCGACGAAGATCTCCAAAACTGGCCTGAGAATCATCTCATCCACCCCCATTCATGGAGAGGTGTTGCGCAAGAAATCAAAACGAAACTTGAGCAGCACCTCAACCCCGACGCATCTTCGGAAGTGACGTAAAAATTCTGGAAACTGCCACAGGAACCGCGAATTCGTAGGGCCTGACGCAATCCAGTCCATCCCTCGCGCGGGTTTGCATTCCCGCGCAGCCCCTCTCATTCATCTTGGCCCCTAAGGGGCCGCTTTTTTTTCTGGAGCAACACCATGATCAAGATCCCCGGCACGCTGGAGGTCAAGACGATTCGAGGCGGCAACGGCGACTTCAATGTCGGTGAGCTGCAAACCGCAATCGGTGAATTCAAAATCAAGGACAAGATCTTGGAGCAGTTTCAGTCGGGCTCCTACCCCGGCGAGTTTCTAATCTCGAAGATCTATCCGCACTCATACACGTGGTACGGGAAGATCACAATTGAGATTCGCGCCATGCTCGCGGACGTGATGCTAGACAGCGACGACCCTGGCGACTCGGAGATTGCCACTCAGGCGACCGAGCCCGATCCAGCGGATGAAGAACGCAGTTCCCCATCGATCGCTACGCAGAGCGAGGCCGCAACTCCAAAGGTCTTGTCGGCGGAAGAGGCCCCTCCTCCTCCCGCAGCGAGCGCTCCACTTGCGACCGCCGAGCAGCCCACGGCGTCAAGCGTGCCCTTCGAGGACAGCGAGCTCTTGGAAGTCTTCGGCGCTGAGCTTACGGAGCTGATCAAAGCCCGGCAGCCAGTAAAGCTAGATCCGTCGGTCGACCGCGCGCTGTTCCGGTCGCAGCGCGATTGGCTCGGGAAGCGACTCAACTACAGCTTCCGTGCTGCATCTCAAACCTGGCACGTCAAATAACACCAATCCCTCGATGCGCAGGTCCGGCTTCAGCCGGCCCGCGCTTCAAACCTCCACTACAGGCAGAACCCCATGGCACTTATCTTTCCTAGGCTCGCGCAGAACTTCATTCGCAACGGCTATTTTCCAACCGACGAGGAGACACTGAAGCGAGTTTGCTCCGCCCTTGAGCTGCTCGATCCTGATGCGGGGGCAAGGCTCTATGACCCCTGCTGCGGAGAAGGAAGCGCCCTTAACTGGGTGGCTTCCGCTCTGGACGCGTTTCATGCCTCAAAGTCCACAGTGACGTATGGCGTCGAATTTGACCGGAGCCGCGCCTGGCACGCAAAGGAGCTCCTCTCGTCAGCACTTCACGCTGATGTCCACGATGTGTTTGTATCAGCGCGGTCTATGAGCCTCCTGTTCTTAAATCCCCCTTATGGAGCCGTGGTGGCCGACAAGGGGCACACTGGCGACCGGCACTATGACCGCTTGGAAAAGGTCTTCTACCAGGCCGCGGTGCCATCGCTCGCTTTCGGCGGCGTGCTGGTCTTGATCGTCCCACACTATGTGATGGACAAGCAATTTGCGACCATGATCTCCCGGAACTTTGAAGGGGTGCGGGCCCACTTGGCGCCTGAGCAGGAGTTTCGGCAGCTTGTCGTCTTCGGTGTAAAGAGGCGTTCCGACTCACCTGACCCCAATGTTGTGAAAAGGTTGGTCGAAATTGGGCAAGGAGCACTTCCGTCCGAGCTACCCGCTGAATGGACCACTGCACCCTATCTTGTGCCGCACGTTGCCGGTCAGCTCGCATTTCTGTCCACGAAAATCGACGCCGAACAGTTACGTGACGAGCTTCAACGCATAGCACCTTCGACTTTATGGCCGCAGCTCGGACGCTTCTTTTCGACCGGTGAAGTCACTCATCGACGCCCGCTCTGCAACCTCTCTGACTGGCATCTTGCGCTTGCGCTCGCGGCCGGACAGATAAGTGGCGTAGTGGAGGGCGACGACGGGACCAAGCTGCTTATCCGGGGAGACACGATCAAGGTCAAAGTCCAGGAAGTTCAGCTTGAAGAAGCCAGCAATGGCGATGTTCGCACCACGATCGTGATGCGCGACAAGTTCGTACCGACCATCGTCGGAATCGACTTCACGCCAGGAGCGCGCTTGGGCCGTCTGGTCAACATCCGGTGACTCAAGCCTTATTGAAACAGCCCCTCGCGTTCGCGAGGGCGCTGCCCTAAGCGTATCTCCATGCACTTAGGCCAGCGTTCCACGAAGCCCAGCGTTACTGGGCCGCCGCCGGCGTAACCGGCATCCTTTTGGTTCGGCTCCATGGGCTTTTGCCCAGGCCAAGGTCCTCCAGACCTGGAGTGTTTTCTTAACCCTTGCGGGCAACCTCCCGCAGGGTGCCCGCTGTCGCTTGGATATGACCAATGACAACGCCCTCAAATTTCATCGTAACTTTCGAAGTCGCGTATCGGCATCTCATAAAGGTCGGCGTAGAAGCGCCGAACGATCTAGCCGCATTGCAGCAAGCCGAAGCGGCTTTCGGGAATGCCACACTATGGGCAGAAGATTCCCCGCAAAAACTCCTTCATGATGACTTCCATGAGGATGGGGAATGCGTGAACCGATACGTTACCTATTTGGGAAGCGCCCCGCTTCCGTCTCCGGGCGCAAGCGTTCAGGAATTTGAGCTCCATTCGAGGGCCCGAAGCCTTCTTCAGTTCTGCCGCATGGTTTCTGATGCCGCACCTTCATTAACCGAGCAAGTCGTCGATCTCGACCGCCTGCTTGAGGTAAGGCTGTCTGCACGCTCGATTCAGCAGATTCGCGAGCTGTTGCCGTACTTGGCTTCTATCGAGCTCGCATCCTAACTGTGACCCGTTGCGATTGATCTAAATTCTGGAGCGCATCTATGATGTTCCGCATTCGCGAACTGCAAGATCTATTTGTAGACGCCTGCGTGAGGTTTCCTAACGGAGACCTTGCTTTTCTGTCGTTCTATGGCCGTGATGGGTCCGCGCAGCAGCTCTTCGCATCGCTGCAACTTGGCGTTCAAGAGGGAGGCCTGCGTCAATTGACACTGATGACGACCTCATCAGCCGTTGAAACCGTAGTCTCTGTCGGAGATGTGAAGCGGCTCGAAAAGCATTCGGGCAGACTGCCTAAGCAAACTCTCTTCGGCGGGCTCCTGCACTGCTGGATCTATGACCCCGCATTGTTGAAGCCGTCCCGAGCTACGCGTAGTGGCTGGGTGCTACGCGACGTTGGTGGCGACGAGCCACCGGGCGCTGCTGCAGACCTGGTATGGGACCTGATCAAGCAGGTCTCTGACGTCCCACTTTTGGATCACTGGCGGGACTTCCTTTTAGGAGAACTAAGCACAGACCTACTGGCCGACTTGAATGATGAGGCCTGCCGGCCTGTCGGGAGGATTAGTCCCACTTTCGTACGTCTTCCCACGGACTTTTCGAGGCGAATTTCTTCTTACGTCCGCAATGGACATCTGACACTTCACCCTAGCGCTTAACAGCGTCTTCTCTTCCCTTCCGGGACACCATCCCGGAAGGGGAGTTGGTGTCTCTCAATCCCCTTTTCTTGGAGCACCATTATGAACGCGATCGTTGACGACGAAGTTGTCGCATTGGAAGAAGCCCAGCTTGATGAAACCGATCACATCCCCCTTCCGGAGTTCATCAGCAAATTTGGCGCTGGCCTGTTGCAGGCCGTCCGAGCGCAGAACCCCCCTATATTTGACGAAGCCCACCGCCCCGACTGGGACGGGATCATAGACTCTCTCTCTCGCACACCGTTCCCGGCTCAACGGCGCGTCGTGCACGCCTTGACCACGCTGCTGACGCAGCATGCGCCAGCCGGCGTCATCAACGCTGAAATGGGCACGGGAAAGACTCTTATGGGCATTCTCGTGGCCACGCTCCTCCATCACGCCGGTTTCCCGAGAACTTTAGTACTTGCACCGCCTCATTTGGTCTACAAATGGCGGCGGGAGATTCGTGCAACGGTACCGAACGCACAAGTCTGGATCCTCAACGGTCCAGACACGCTTCGGAAGCTGCTTCAGCTCAGGACCATGCGAGGTCGACCTGCTGCACCGCAGTTCTTCATCTTGGGCCGCGTTCGGATGCGGATGGGGTTCGATTGGCGCCCTGCCTTCGCAACACGGCCGGTCCTCTTCGACTCGGAACTCGGTCGCGTTTGCAGAAGTGCCGCTTGCTGCCCCCGATGCGGTCAGTTCGTGTGCGACGAGGATGGTGTACCGCTCACACCGACGCTGGCTACGGCGGCCTTGAACGAGCGGCGCACCGCGTGCAATTGCGGCGAGCGCCTTTGGACGCTCGTTCCGAAGCGTGCGACGCCCATGAGCTACCGGGACATGGTCAAAAATGCACTCGTTCAAATGCCCACGGTAGGCCCCCGCACTGCGGACGGCTTGCTTTCTCGCTTCGGCGAGGAAATGCTCGGCGACATGCTGCAGGACAACGTCTACGAGTTCATCAACTTGATGGACGATGAAGGCGACTTAGTCTTTTCAGATCGCCAGGCCAAGCGCATGGAACGGGCACTCGCCTATACCGAAGTGTCTTTCGGACAAGGCGGATTCCAACCGACTGAGTTCATCAAACGGTATCTTCCGCAAGGCTACTTTGGCTTGCTCATTGCAGACGAGGGTCACGAGTACAAGAACGAAGGTTCGGCTCAAGGCCAGGCGATGGGCGTGCTCGCGCGCAAGTGCTCAAAGGCGTTGGCATTGACCGGAACGCTGATGGGAGGCTACGCGGACGACCTATACCATCTCCTCTATCGCCTCCACCCGCGGATGATGATAGAGGACGGGTATAACTTCAACTCAAAGGGGTCGATGGCATCTGCGACGATGGCATTCATGCGTGAACACGGCGTCCTCATCGACATCCACAAGGAATCGAACTCGGGATCTCATCGAACGGCAAAGGGGGATAAGAGGACCATCTCCACCGTCAAAGGTCCGGGCTTTGGTCCGAAGGGGATCATGCGGTATGTGGTCCCATACACGGCGTTCTTGAAGCTGTCTCAGCTCGGTCAGGACGTGCTGCCGCCCTATCGCGAGAGCATGGTGGAAGTCGCTATGTCGCCCGACATGGAGGCGGCGTATCACTATCTGGAGCGCACGCTGGTTGACGAGTTGCGGCGGGCACTGCGTGCTGGTGACAAGTCGCTCATGGGAGTTGTTCTGAATGCACTTCTCGCTTGGCCAGAATGCTGCTTTCGGGCTGAGACGGTTCGGCATCCTCATACCAAGTCGCTGCTTGCTAGCCTTCCAGCGCTGTACGGCAACCAGGATGCGTCGCCTAAAGAGAACGCATTGCTGGAGCGCGTGCGACGGGAGACTGCAAAAGGCCGTCGTACGCTCGTTTACACGACGTACACGGGCACACGCGACACATCGGCCAGGCTAAAGGCACTCTTTGACCAGGCCGGCGTGCGCAGTGCCGTGCTTCGTTCCAGTGTGGCCGCGGAAAAGCGGGAGGACTGGGTAATGGAGCAAGTCGACCGAGGGATCGATGCGTTGATCTGCAACCCGGAGTTGGTCAAGACAGGCCTGGATATGTTGGAGTTTCCGACCATCTTGTTCATGCAGACCGGCTACAACGTCTACACACTGCAGCAGGCCGCAAGGCGTAGTTGGCGGATCGGGCAGACGCGAGACGTGGACGTGGATTTTCTTGGCTATCAGGGCACCGCCCAGATGCGCTGCCTGCAGCTCATGGCTCAGAAGATTGCAGTCTCTCAATCCACATCTGGCGATATGCCCGACTCAGGGCTCGATATCCTGAATCAGGGGGGTGACAGCATTGAAGTCGCCCTTGCGAAGCAGTTGGTTAACTGACTTCGGTGCTTTCTCTCAGGACAGGCTACCCCACACCCGGGGTGGCCTTTTTTTTTGCAAGATGTAGCGCTACGCGCGCCGCCGCTCGCCAAGGACGTCCAGACACGCCCTTAGAACTCGCGCCGGCTCGATAGAGTTGATTTCGTCCGTTCCGTTGTCCGGAACCACATCCCGCGTGTACCTTCGCGCCCAGAACCATTCTGGATTCGGCTCATTGAAGATTCCGACATATGGAACGCACAGGCCTTGGGCGATATGCGACGGACCACAATCATTCGATACGACCAGGCGGGCATTGCGCATGAGCGCGGCGAGCTCTGCTGGCGGCCGACAGAACTCAATCTTGAAGTCGCTTCGGCCTAGGTATGCAATGTGCTCCCGCATTCTTCCTTCGTCGGGACCCAGAACGAAGGTGAACCCTGCAGATCCGGCGAAATGGTTTTGAAGAAGATCCGAGAGCGCCACGTAGTGGTCCAACGCCCATCGCTTGAAATCTCCGGCGCCACCGCCCGGTATGAAAACGATATCGGCCGGTGTGACCTTCCCGACGTGCGGCTTGGAGATCTCCAGAAATGCCTGACGCGCAGTTCGCTCAGGCTCATGCCCCTGATGCGTCGCGAGCAGGCGCAGATTTGCAAGCCCAATGTACTCATTGATGTCTTTTCGATGACTGTGGGTCCATACGCGATCGCCCAGCCGGCCATTCTCGAATCCCATGCGCAGCGCTGGCCGCCGAATAAGGTTAATCAGCGAGTAGCGCTCGCTAGAATGGTGAAGACTTAAGGAAGCGTGAGCTCGGCGTGGCAGCGCGCGCACTTGCGCCGCGAACGCATCCGCTTGGACGAATTCGTCCACCCACGGCAGGCTCGTGTAAAAGTGGCCAACTGCGTACCGGGACACTACACGGACGCGCTTTTCACGCCAAAATTTCTTCAGAAGGCTTAGCGCTGGAAAAGCTACGATTTGATCGCCGAACCTCGGCTGGCTCCTGACAAAAACCACAACATCAGACATAAACCGGACACCTAAACAAGTAGGCGGGGATTTATGGTCGTTTTCGGCACGACGCCGGCAATTTATCACGAGGCTGCACCGTGGCCTATAGGCTGTGCTGGCGCGAAGCGCTGCCAACAAAAAGCCCCCTTTCGGGGGCTGTTTGCAGCGAGCGCGCTTGTCGCGAGACGTCAGATCGCAGCGCTAGCGCCTGGGCTCGCCGCCGCGCGGATGCGCTCAACCTTCTGCAGCTCAGCGATGCCCGCGTCAAAAGCCGCGAGCAGTGTGCGCCGCGGCTTGCAGTCGTCGTAGCCGCGCACGACGATGGAACGCGCTTCGGTGAGCATCGCCAGGCGCTCCATGTCCGAATCGCCGCACACTGCGATCGGCCCTCCATAGTAGATATCGTCCAAGGCCCGCCCCTGCTCATCCCGGTGTTCCAATGGCCACCAATTGTCCAATTCGGAACGGGCAGCGCCCAGCTTCGAGTGGACTCGGCTGGAAAACCCGATGGCCGACAGGCCTCGCATTAGAGGGGCAAGTTGTAGATGTAGCTCAATTGGCATCGCTTTGGCCGGGCGCCAGCGCGACGGGATACCGGTTTGGCCACCATACGGCACCGCGCCGTTGTATTCGCCGTAAGACGGCCCCGGCCGCCGCCGGCGCGGCTTTGCATCCGCTTCGCGTTGAGGACTGACAAAATCGTCATTGCACCTGCCCGTCTCGTGTGGCCACGGGTGGGGCTCCACGACGGGGCGCAGATTGGCCAACGCGTCAGCAACACGCTGCAGCAGGGCGCCGTCCAGGCCAATCAGGAGAGGAATGCACTCGCCGGCGTAGTAGATGCCCTCCCACTTGGGCACCACCATTTTGCAGCCATTACTCTGCAGCCAGTGGGCGCGCTTGGCCTCCATGCGCTTGACCTCAGCCGCATACGGCTCGTCCAGGCACACATAGCTCCCGCTCACAGGGTCGAACCAGTCCGAGTTATGGTCTCTGCCGGGCATGCCGTTCAGCACGCTAGCGATGGCGTCGAACTTCTTGGTCGATACTGGTTGCAGGCCTGTCGCTTCCATGAAGCGCAAGCTGCGCTCCGCCTTCAGTAGAAGGTCCCGAGCCGCCTCTTGGTTGTCCACATTGGTCCGGTGTTCCAGATGATCGACGTATTCCATCCGGAAGCCGTAGAGCCCACGCGCGTGGCCGACGCGGTGCTTGGCCACGATTTCGGGCAATGGACGAGAGAGGTGCACACATAGCAGTTCTCGGCCATGCCTCAGCCCATTGGGCGTCTGATCGTCCTTGCGCGGACGCCGGGTGAACCAGTGCACGGAGATGTAGACGGGAAACCCGCGCGGTGCACTTGCGACGGGAAGCTGGCGCTTCGCGTGCACGAAGTTCTCGTAGCCAGCCTGGCGACTGGCAAGATTGAGAGCGTCTGTGTGGGTGATGTTTTGCTCGCGGCTAATTTTCTTGGCGAGCTGCTTGATGCCGTTCACTGAGAGCGGCTTAATGCTGGCGGTATTCATGCGCTTCGATCCTTAAGGCCCCGTTTACAGAGTCACCGTCGCTCTGAAAGGCCGGAAGGAAGGCATCGGCCAATAGAAGATCAAAGCACTGCTCTAGGAGCTTCGGAAGACGGCGTCCTGCGCGTGCCAGCGCAGATCGACTTTACTCCTCACGAATCGTTGAAGTCAATCAGGCCTGGCAGCGGGTGCGCTGGGACGGGGCACCTGTCGGCCAACCGGTAGAATCAGCTCCGTTCCTGTGTGGAGTTCCACACTTGCCGCCTACCGTGGCGCCATGCCTTTGCGTAGCTTACCGGGCCCCTCCAGCAGTTCACGAACCATCAGCTCCTGTTCAGCCACGCAAGGTTCCGCCGCGAGCGCTTCCCACCATTCATCGTAGACAGGGGCTAGAACGCCGGAAGGGCGTTTGAACCTCGCTCGACAACTGCTTCGTTCGCAGCACAAACGAGCGGTACCGCTTGACCTCCAGCAGCAGGGCGAGCACGTCTGCGTCGGAGATCTTGCCATCAGAGCCACGATGACGGTCCTGAATAGCGCGGAGCTCAGCGAGGGATAAAGGAGATCTGAACGGCATAGGCGAATACTGTATGTTTGCACAGTAAACCTATGTCGTCCTATCCCGCTAGCTAGAGCTGCGCCCTCTCTTGACGGGCCTGCACGGCAGCGGCCACAGCTTTGGCGGTGACTCGACACCGACTTGCCCTTACGTCTATTAGTCGCTATAGTGAAATTACGGCTCTAAGTCGCGTCTATTAGACGCATCCGATCGGAGCAAGACATGAACCAGAATCTCAGCCTGGCGGACACCATGAGGCCCACGTCGGAAGACCTCAAGAAATTGCGGGGGAAAACTCGCCGCACGCAAGCGCAAACGGCGGCCATTCTTGGCGTTGGCCTACGCCAAGTGCAACGTTGGGAGGCAGGTGAGCAGTCGATGCCGCCGGCAACGTGGCGCTTTTTACAGATGTGTGGCCACCGTTTGCCCTCGGACTTCCTCGTCCCGGAAGATGGCGCCACCCGATCTTGGGATCTCGACAGCGACACGATACGGGACACCATTGAGCAAGGTGATTTCGTCCACCTACAGCCTGTCGTTGGCCCGATGATCCAAGCCCGAGTGTGGCTGGACCGCGTGCATGACGGCCTGATCGACGAGGAGTCGTATGGCGGCTTTGTTATCGGATTCCCAGGGCACCCCGAAGCAGGCCAAGAATTCGGTGGCTTCTACATCGGCGAACGCATCACCTTCGCTAAGCGGAACGCCGTCCATGTGGAACAGCGCACACATACCACTGCAAGCGCGTCTAACCAGAAAATGTGACCAGATGAGGCATACTCGCCGCCTCGCACAACTCAAAACACGGAAAGAAAAATGGGGGCCAACTGGAACGAAGGAATGATGCGCTGGGCACCATATGTTGACGCCGAAGGCCGGTCCTTTCCGCTCAACCACTTGCATCCTTTCCGATACCAGTTGGAAACGACTGACGGCCGGACGGTAGAAATCCGTGTAGCTTTCGCGATGCACTGCTTCACGCACGGAAATGAGGTTACCGAGCATGCCCCGGATCTGTACCAGGATGAGCGCGAGGTCCGCAGGTTTTGCCATGACCGCTATGCTTTGTCCCCGCGCTTACCGCTCATTGTTCGCGAGCTGGCCAAACGCAAATGCGGCTATGCCAAGCATGAGAACTACGTCACCATCGACGTGGAGACCGCCGAAGGCTCTACCGGAAGCTATGGTGTCTTCTTCAACGTGCGGAGAATCAAGGACGCCGACGGTCTCGCAGTGCTCCTGACCATCCAGAGCGCCTACGAGCTGGACGCGGGAAAACAGCCGCCAATCCACGGCTCCATCAAGTTCACGCGTTTGATCGAACTGACGCTTGACGGAATCAAGCCGCGCCCGCCTCGAAAATAGTATGACCGGAAAAAGCGAAGGCCCCCGAAGGGGCCCCGTAGTCTGGCGTTCTGTTGCCTCCGCTTTTGGCGGAACCGCTTGCGCGGCAGTCAACGCTTTTGCCCGAAGGCTCACCAGCTATTGCGTTAGGGCTATTGTTGCTCAAATTTGAGCATCGCGCAACCCATCCTTCCCAGCCAGACCGGGTACGACGAAGAATTTGCCTCTGTACGTATCACTGTATATGTAACCAGTATCAACATTGGCGGAAATACAGCCTCTCAGGATCCACCGTCAAAAATTCCTCCTCTACCGCGCATGCCCGCGCCGCCATCGCTTGGGGCCGATAATCCCATTCCGGCTTTCCTGCGTCGTCAAATTCGACGATCGCAAAAGACCCGGCGGGCGCGAGGCCCCGCCCTTTTGGCCAATGCTCGATGATCGTGCTCAGGGCAGCCGCATTGGCAAGCACTTCCTCTCGAACAGGCTTGCGTTGCCACCACTTCCTTGCGGGCATGAGGTGCTGCAGCCCGACGTCGTCGTGCAACTGCACGATAGCTGCTTCGCGCACCTCTTCGATGGCATTCGTCACCGATGTCCCGTGATAGTCGTAAAGCTGCGCACAGACGATTACCAGGCTGTCATGTCGCACCCTGGCACGCAAAAAGCACGTGCCAACAGACATCAGGCCGGGGTATTGGAACCTGGGATACTCCTTGTCGATGCCCTGAAACTGCGAATTTCCGTCCATCCCTACATCTCCCTATATCCTGCTCCTATCGGAGACACGCCGGACCATGCGCGCGCCCTGAAGGAACAACGGCAAGATTCATGGGAAATTAAAGGACAACCTTGACCCGCCTGCCACTCACGCCCGCTAGTTCAGGTACGCGGACAGCCGGTAATTGGGGCTAATTCACCAACGGAGCTTGAAAAGGGGACTCGGATTGGATGTCGAAACCACTAAGGTTAGTGACTTTTTCGCCCTGCTAAAGGCTACATACATCTTGGACTTGGCGTACAGGGTCGATGTGAACTGCCCCTTGTCGCAGGCCATCAGCATCGCGTGGTCGCACTCCAGGCCCTTCGCCTTGTGAATGCTGCTGAGCACCTTTGGGGGTAATGACGGATGGGAATGGGAGCGCATACGCGACACCTCCGCAAATCCTTCGTCCGGATCTGCAAACTGACCAATGCGCACGGCATCCCGCAGTTCGGACCAGTGATCAATCTTCACTGTGTCAAAGCCTGCGGCGTTTTCCTTCACCAGCGCAGCAATTTTTGCGAGCGCGTTCGACACGCCCGTATGTGAGGGACTATTCAGGAGACATCGTGCGACCGCTTGGATGTTGGCCGGCTTTCCGGTGGTGGAGCGCGCCGCGCCGGTGCGAACTTCCTGCAAAAGTCGGTCACCGTGGCTGGACGAGCTGAATCCCGCTGCGACGCTGCCCATGAAAGTGATGACACCCTGCGCCAGTGCTTCCGGATCACCATGACCTGCGCGCAGTGTCTGTACGAGCGCCCCTAGCGCATTACGCGTATGACCTTCCCAAATTGGTACTGTACGAAACCAGAACGCCCGAAGTGCCGACACCAAGTCGTTCTGCGATGCGAGAATCATAAGCTGTGAGCTGCTTTTCAGCACCTTGTCGATCGGTGCTCTATGCTCCTTGGACAGTTTGTAGCCCGTACGCATCTGAGCCGTGTTGTTTCCGACAAGCACCCTAACTGATGGAGGCAGCGCTCCAGTCAGGTCTATTGGAATTCCGCGTTCCAAGCTCTCCCGCGCCTCGATGACCCAAGCCCCCAACAGAGGACAACCGGTCTGCCAGCGGTGGGGCGTGATCAGCTTCTCGCCTGCTCCCTGCGCCTTCAAAGCGTCCCAGCGGGCACGATCCTCGCGCGCGGCTTTGTCGGTCTTGGCGCCGTAAATCCGCTGCATGGGATCACCAAAGATCCGGACAACTGCTCCAGCAGACAGCAAGGACATGACAACACTGTGCTGATCGACACTCGTGTCCTGGTGCTCATCGCACACGATGACTGGATAGCGTTGGGCCAGTGCACGAGCCACCATTGGCTGATGCCGCAGAAATCCTGCGACCTTGGTTGCCATGATTTCAAAGCCTCGCCCGCCGTCCTGCCAAGCCCAGGAGGTCAGATCGCGTGGAAGACCAAGTGGCTCATGGTAAGCCAGTGCGATCTGCGCTATCAAGGCATCGATGGTCTTGATCTCGACGCGCGCCCCTGCCTTCTTCGTGCGTTCTGCGAAGACAGAGCACGCGGCGTGGGTGTGCGTCAGGATGAGCAAGCGGCCATCACCGATCGCCCCAACCACCTCCTGCGCGTACGCGGCGGCTTGGTATGTCTTGCCGCAGCCCGCCGCAGCTTCAATGATCACCAGCCGCTCGGGTGAGCGGAGAAGATTGGCAACGGCGTGGTCGCTCATAGATCGAGCTCTTGCAGAGCCTTGTGACCCACGGCTGTCAATACCGCGTTGATCAATGGAAGCAATTGCGGCTCTATTTTCTTCCAAGCGCCTAACGCGACCATTTTTTGGGCCAACTCTTGGCCACCGACAGTGGACTTGAACCATTGCTGGGAGTGCTTCTTCCAAGCCTTTTCTTGACCTGCAGGCGCACCATCCTTACTGCCGCTGGCGGCCGCTATTATCAAAGTACGCCACGTCTTTCCCGATGCTTTCAGCGCCGCATCTATCGTCTCCACGCTCTTGTCTTGAAGTCCGAGGCGCTCCGCCAAAGTCCGGAGTCGATAGCCATCCACCTCGCCTTCTGCATCCCTCAGCAGTGCGAGGAGATTTTCTTCAGGGACGGCCCCGATCACATGGTCCTCGGTGCAGCCCTTGGGCCACTGGTGCAATCGTCCTTTGAGCTTGTCCTTCAGCTTCTTCCACCGCTCTGGTGCGGTACCTTCGTCGTCAGCCAGGCCGGCAAATAGCAAACCGGAAGACGCGAGCGTCTCCAACAGATCCAAGGTCGCACCGTTTCCCTGACCATCGCAGACTCGCACCCCGTAATCAAGCGGGTTGCCCTTAAAGGCCCTCTCTAATAGATACTGCAAAAAGCCGACTTCGGTGGGTCCTTCTGCGATGACGGCCACACGCGCCAGGAATGTTTCAGGATCGCGCTTCTGCTGCGGCCCGATCTTGTCCCGAGGCAGCGCACCGATGGAGCCCGCGCTGTCCAGATACCAGAGGTGCGCGTCCTCGGCACACGAAATGGCGATAGGGCTATGCGTCGTGAGGAAAATCTGCCCGTGTTGGCCGGCCAGGATCTTGATGAGCTTGCGCAGACGGTACGGCTCAAGCCCGCGCTCGATCTCATCGATGAGCGTAATGCTAGCTTCCTTGTCCGTTGACGATGCGATTTCGAGCGCGGACATACGTCTGGTGCCAGCCCCCCAACTACTCAGAGGCAACGCCACGTCATTCTCGGTCGCCACTAGTCCGATGAGCGCGCCGATGGACAACCCCTGGCTGGTCGTGAGACCGAGTTTCAAATTGCTGGGAAGCGCGGCACCGGCCATACGCGCATCCAGCGATTCGATCGCCTTCTTACCCTTGTCATTGAGCGAATCGTGCAAATCGAGCCCTGCTACCTCCTTGCCGATGCGGGCCCGCAATGCGCTATCGGCCAACAACCGATCCAGCGCCGAGCCATAGACAAGCCGCAGATCGCGATCATTGCGCTCATCAGCACTCATTCGAACCGAGCCGATACGCCGGCGAACGGCTGACGAAAAATGGGCCAATTCTTCGTTGGGTTGCATGACCTCCCACGCGAGTTCCAATTCCGCGGTACCCCGTACCCGAACGCGATATACCGGCTCGCCGGGCGCGGCAAGGTCTCCTTCTTCGTCGGCTGACGGAGGTATCGCATTCTGCCCGTCCCACGCCCACGGCCAGGCGAAAGTGCTCTGCGAGCCGATCCCGGTCGTATCGGGTAGGGTCATGACGGCTTCGATGACGAACTCCTGCGCGTTGTCGCGCGCCCAGTAATCGGCCTCAGAGAGGACCGCAGTGTTCGACGGTGAAAGCAGCAATGCAATCGCTTCGAGGATGGTCGTTTTTCCGACGTCACCCCCACCCAGGATGACGTTCATTCCTTCCGCAGGCAGCCATGTTAGGGAGTGGATGCCCCTGAAGCGTTGAATAGTTAGTTTACGAATATGTGCTGTGTGGGCCATGTCATTATCAATTGCGGGCAATAAGAGCTAAGCCGGCAAGCCACTCTCTCACCTCATTCATGGAATGCGAGCTTCGAATACCCTCACAGGTTTACGATCACGCTCATTCCGCAACTGCAACAAAATGCTAAACGCACGTAGCTTAGCAGCACTCAACTCAATAAACAGTATTCGTATGAGCCGCCGTCGCGACAAGAAAAACCGAAGACCGCTTTCGGCCAGAAGCGGTCTTTGTCTGAGATATGAGCACCCTCGCCCTCGCTACCCTAGCCTGATTGCCAAGGCAGCCAGCGTCACCAGAAGCACCGGCAGCGTCAGCACAATGCCAACCTTGAAGTAATAGCCCCACGAGATCACGGTGCCTTTGCGCTCCAATACATGCAGCCAAAGCAACGTCGCCAGGCTCCCGATCGGGGTGATCTTCGGCCCCAGATCGCTACCGATCACATTGGCGTAGACCATCGCTTCCTTGACGACGCCGCTGGCCTGGCTGGCGTCGATCGACAAGGCGCCTACCAGCACCGTCGGCATGTTGTTCATGATGGACGACAGGAATGCCGCCACCAGGCCCGTACCGATCGTGGCCGTCCAGATCCCCTGCTCCGCGATCCCGCTCAGCAGATCAGCCAGGTATTGGGTCAGGCCGGCGTTGCGCAGGCCGTAAACGACCAGGTACATCCCCAACGAGAAGATCACGATCTGCCACGGCGCTTCGCGTATGACCTTGCGCGTGCTGATGATATGGCCGCGTCCTGCAACCAGCAGCAGGATTGCCGCCCCGACTGCCGCCACGGCGCTCACGGGCACGCCCAACGGCTCCAGGCCGAAAAATCCGATCAGCAGCAACACCAGGACGACCCAGCCGGCACGAAAAGTGCCCGCGTCGCGGATGGCTGCCGCAGGCGGCTTGAGCTGGCCCGCGTCGTATCGCGCGGGAATGCTCTTACGAAAATACAGCATCAGCACCGCCAAGGTCGCTGCCACCGCAACGAAATTGACAGGCACCATCACCGCGGCATAACGGTTGAAGCCGATGTCGAAGAAGTCGGCGGAAACGATATTGACCAGATTGGACACAATCAATGGCAAGCTGGCGGTGTCCGCGATAAAACCTGCCGCCATGACGAAGGCCAAGGTGGCGGCCGGGCTGAATCCCAGTGCCAGCAACATGGCCATGACGATGGGCGTCAGGATCAGCGCGGCGCCGTCGTTCGCAAACAGCGCCGCGACCGCCGCGCCCAGCAACACGATCAGCGCGAACAGCGCCCGACCGCTACCCTTGCCCCATCGCGCCACGTGCAAGGCGGCCCATTCAAAAAAGCCCGCCTCATCGAGCAACAGGCTGATGATGATGACGGCGATAAAGGTGGCGGTGGCGTTCCAGACGATATTCCACACCACCGGGATGTCACCGACGTGGACCACGCCGGCGACAAGCGCAAGGACGGCGCCCAAACTGGCGCTCCACCCGATCCCCAGGCCACGGGGCTGCCAGATCACGAGCACGAGCGTAAGAACAAAAATTGCTATTGCACCAAACATTGGGCGAACTCTTTTTTATTTGTGGATTGAAGGTTGAAGCGATAAAGGGTCATTACGTGGGTAACTACGCAAGGCTTGGCGCGGCGTCATGGTGGTGGCTGGCCAATTGCCGCAGGCGCTCGATGCCGACGGGTTCGGACTTCAGCAAGGGCACGACGGCGTATCGCTTCGCGTGTAGCTTGGCGATGCCGTCCATTTCGCGCAGTTCATTGAAAGCGCGTTGGCATAGCAAGGCCGATGTCGGTCCCGCCGCGGCGATGCTGCTATTGACCAGCCAGGCCCAGGGCTCGATGCCGGCGCGGCGCAGGTCTTCCTGAAGAATGGCGGCCTCCAACACGGGCGTGGTCTCCGCCAGGGTGACCAGCAGCACCTTGGTCTGCGTAGGGTCCTGCAATTGCATCATCGGCGTGGTGTAGTGGACATTGCTGCCCGACATCTGGCGGGCGATGTCCCGGTGATAGGCGCCGGTTGCATCCAGCAGCAGCAAAGTGTGGCCGGTGGGCGCGGTATCCATGATGACGAACTTGGTGCCGGCCTCGCGCACGATGCGGGAAAACGCGCCGAAGACGGCAATTTCCTCGGTGCATGGCGAACGCAAATCCTCTTCCAGCAAGGCCTTCCCGTGCGCGTCCAGCTTGGCGCCTTTGGTCGCCAATATGTACTGCTGGTAGCGCTCGGTTTCGACTCGCGGGTCAATGCGGCTGACCGTCAGATTGGGGAGCGTGCCTTCCAGCGTACGTGCCAGATGCGCCGCGGGATCCGACGTGGTCAGGTGCACCGCCAGGCCACGTTCCGCAAGGTTGACCGCGATCGCCGCGGCCAGCGTGGTTTTGCCCACGCCGCCCTTGCCCATCACCATGACCAGGCCGTGCCCGTCGGCGGCAATGCCATCAACCAGCGATGCCAGATCAGGGGCTTCGATCTTGGGAACGTCAACACGGTTCGGCTCGTCGGCATCAAGCGCGGCGTCGCTGAGCAGGTGGCGCAAGGCTTCCAGCCCAACGACGTTGAAGGCTTTCAAGGTGACCTGGTCCTTGGGCAAGGCCACAAGCGGTGCGGGCATGGCCTCGATGGCGGCCTGCTCTCGTGCATAGACGGCCGCGGCCAGATCGTCATGCTGGACGGCCGCGGCAGGCAGGACACCATTGATGACCAGGTGCTGCTGCAACAGCCCGATGCCCGCCAGCTCCTGGCTAGTCCGCGCGGCCTCTTCGAGCGTGGCCCGCTGCGCGCGCGTGACCAGCACCAGGCGCGTGCGTTGCGGGTCCGCCAACGCCGCGACGGCTTCGCGGTACTGGGAACGTTGCTTTTCCAGGCCGGCCAGCGGCCCCAGGCATGACGCATCGCCTTGGCCAGCATCCAGAAAGCTGCTCCAGGCTCCCGGCAACTGCAACAGGCGGATGGTATGCCCCGTGGGCGCCGTGTCGAAAATGACGTGATCGAAGTCCGACGTCAGGTTTGAGTCCGTCAGCAAAGACGTGAATTCGTCAAACGCCGCAATCTCCGTGGTGCAGGCGCCCGACAAGGATTCTTCAATGCCCCGCACCACATCGTCGGGCAAGACGCCGCGCACCGGGTTCACGATTCGGTCCCGGTACTGTTGGGCCGCGCCTTGCGGGTCAATTTCCAGCGCCGACAGGTTGCGCACGGCGGCAATCGCGGTGATGTGGTTGCCGATATCAACGCCGAATACCTGCCCCACGTTCGATGCGGGATCAGTGCTGACCAACAGCACACGCCTGCCCTGCTCCGCCAGCAAGACGGCCGCCGCGCAAGCCAGCGAGGTCTTGCCGACTCCGCCTTTGCCGGTAAAGAAGAAAAACCTGGGAGCTGCATCTAGAAATTTCATGGCCGTCCCCTTAGCAGGTGCGATTGCCGCCACAACAACCCGACTGCGGTTTGGCGTCGCCGGGGGCTTCGATACCTGTCCATCGCACGAGTTCCTCGCGCGTGGGATATCTGCCCGCCAACGCAATCTCGTTATCAACCAAGGTCAAAGGAAGCGCTTCCGCGCCCGAGCGCGTCAGAAACGCGCTCACCACCGCGTTCTGCGCAAACGCCAAGGGCTGTTGGGCCAGGTTGAGCCGTTCGATGTTTGCGCCTTGCCGCTTCGCCCAATCGATGTCGGCCGCACTCGTTACCAAAGCCTGATCCACGTCCAAGCCACACACGCCTGTGCTGCAGCACAGGGCCGGGTCAAATATCTGTATGGTTTTCATTTTGACGCTCCAAGAATTTTCGAAATATTCGTCAAAAAAAATGGCCCATCGACAGGCGTCATGAGCATTAGCACGGCATTACTCGGCCGGCTTGCTTTCACCAATCTGCTTCAACTCGCGATGAATCGCTGCCTTATCCAACGCCGCGATGGGCAGGTTGGCAAAAATATTGATGCGGGCGGAGATCTGCCGAAAGATCTTTTCGAAGACGCGGCGCTTCTCTTCATCGGTGCCCTCCGCGGCGGCAGGATCTTCAAAGCCCCAATGGGCAGAGATCGGCCGGCCTGGCCAAACCGGGCAGACTTCGCCGGCGGCGTTGTCGCACACGGTGATGATGAAATCCATCTGGGGTGCGTCCGGCGCGGCGAATTCGTCCCAGCTTTTGCTGCGCAGTTGCTCTATCGGGTAGTCCAACACTTGCACTCGTTCGATCGCGAACGGATTCACGGTGCCACCCGGATAGCTGCCCGCGCTGTACGCATGGAAGCGGCCCTTCCCCAGCGTATTGAGCAAGGCTTCCGCCATAATGCTGCGCGCCGAGTTGCCGGTGCACAAAAATAGAACGTTATAGACTTTCTCGGTCATGATGCGGACTCTTCAAGAGAGGTTGTTCACGCGCCGCGCGCGAGCGGCTGCATGTGGGGCACAAGCGGTGACGCTTGTCGGGGCACAAGGTTGGCCACCGCAGCAGTTGTCAGTCAGGTAGGCCAACAGTTCCGCCATCGACTCGAATCGAGCTTCATAGATGACAAACCTTCCTTCCTGCCGCGACGTCAACAAGCCGGCATACACCAGCTCTTTCAAGTGAAAAGAAAGCGAAGAGGGAGGGATGCCCGTCTTTTCCGATAGTTGGCCGGCAGGCAGACCTTCCGGCCCCGCCTGGACCAGCAGGCGGTAGACGGTAAGGCGCGATTCGTGTCCGATCGCGGCGAGGGCTTTGACAGCATCTTTCATTTCCATTTTTCGATTATCGTGGAATAGTGGAAGACTGTAAACCCTGATTTAGGGTCGCGGGTGATGGCTAGCCGAAGCGGCCGGTGATGTAGTCGGAAGTTTGTTCACGCTTCGGTTTGGTGAACAGGTCGTCGGTCCGGCCCATCTCGACCAGTTCGCCGGCGCACATGAACCCGGTGTAGTCAGAACAACGCGCAGCCTGTTGCATGTTGTGCGTCACGATCAGGACGGTGTAGTCCTTCTTCAGCTCGGCAATCAGCTGTTCGATCTTTGCGGTGGAGATCGGGTCCAGTGCGGAAGTCGGTTCATCCAGCAGCAACACGTCGGGGCTCAGGGCAATTGCGCGGGCGATGCATAGCCGCTGTTGCTGGCCGCCCGACAGCCCCAGCGCGTTCTGCTCCAGCTTGTCCTTGACCTCGTCCCAGAGCGCGGCGTTGCGCAATGCCGCTTCCACCCTGACGTCCATCTCGGCCTTGGGTAAGCGGTCGTAGTGCCGGATGGCGTAGGCAACGTTGTCGTAGATCGACATCGGAAACGGGACCGGCTTCTGGAACACCATCCCCACCTTGCTACGCAAGCGGTTGATCGAATACTCGGGGTCCAGAATGTTCTGGTTGTCCAGCAAGACCTCGCCGCGCGCTTCCAACCCTGGATAAATCGCGTAGATACGATTAAAGACACGCAAGAGGGTCGATTTGCCGCAGCCGGACGGGCCGATCAGCGCGGTAACGCGATTGGAAGCCAGTTCGATATTGACGTTGTTCAGCGCCTGGACACCCTTGTAATAGAAGCACAGGTCGCGAGTCACCACTTTCGGCTGCGTCGCGATGGCCGGATTGTCCAAGGTGGCGCTGCGGGCCGCAATGGCCCCGGCCGCCGAGGAGTTCAATACCGATGACGGGAAAGCAAATTCAGTCATGATTCACCTTGTTGCGTGACAAGATAGCGCGGGAGAGCAGGCTCAGGAGCAGTACGAACATCGTGACGACGAAGGCGCCGGCCCAGGCCAGCGCATGCCAGCTTTCGTAGGGGCTCATTGCATATTGGAAGATGACGGCGGGCACGCTGGCCATCGGCGCGCTCAGGTCCGCGTTCCAGTATTGGTTGTTCAACGCCGTAAAGAGCAAGGGCGCGGTTTCACCACTGATGCGCGCCAAGGCCAACAACACGCCGGTCGTGATGCCCGGCAACGCGGCCCGGAACAACACCTGAACCGTCACTTTCCATTGGGGCACCCCCAAAGCCAACGCCGCTTCGCGCATTTGGCTGGGAACCAGTTGCAGCATTTCGTCGGTGGTACGGACCACAACCGGCAGCACGATGAACGCCAACGCGATGGCGCCCGCCCAGCCGGAGAAATGCCCCATTTGCCGGACGACCAGTTCGTAGACGAACAGGCCCAACACGATGGAAGGCGCAGAAAGCAGAATGTCGTTCACGAAGCGGATCACCGCGCCGATCCGATGGCGGTTCACGTATTCTGCCAGGTACGTTCCGGCCGCAATCCCGATGGGGGTACCGAGCAGAA
Source organism: Achromobacter xylosoxidans (assembly GCF_001457475.1). NCBI lineage: Bacteria > Pseudomonadati > Pseudomonadota > Betaproteobacteria > Burkholderiales > Alcaligenaceae > Achromobacter > Achromobacter xylosoxidans. Next base: position 6,314,657 of record NZ_LN831029.1, read on the forward strand.
TCGCGACCACACTCATCAACAGGCTGCCGAACAAGGCGTTGGCCAAGCCCCCATCGGCGCCCGGCGGCGGCGTCATCTTGAAGATCAGGTCCCATTTAAGCGCCGCGAAGCCCTTGGTTGCCGTGGTCCACAGGATCCAGATCAACCAGAACAGCCCAAACAGGGTCGCAGCCATCGACAGCGCTACCGACACCAGATTTCGCGCGGTACGCATGCGTTGCAGACGCAGGCCTTGCGGGGTCATTGCCTTCCCTCCTGACGATTGAGGCGGTTGAGCATCAGTTTGGCAATGGCCAGGACAACAAAGGTCACGACAAACAGCAGGAAACCCAGGGCGATCAACGACGACAGGTAGATGTCGGAGTCGGCCTCGGTGAACTCATTGGCGATGGTGGCCGCAATGGAATTGCCCGGCTCCAGCAACGAGGGCGTCAGCCGATGCGCGTTACCTAATACAAAGGTCACCGCCATGGTTTCGCCCAGCGCCCTGCCCAACCCCAGGAATACGCCGCCGATCACCGCCGAGCGCGTGTGCGGCAAGACGATGTTCCAGACGACTTCCCAGGTGGTGGAACCCAGGGCGTAGGCGGACTCTTTCAACGGGCGGGGCACCGTCAAAAACACTTCGCGCATGACGGATGTGATGAACGGCACCACCATGATGGCCAGCACGATGCCGGCCGTCAGCATGCCCATGCCCAGAGGCGGGCCGGAAAAAAGCACGCCGATGAAGGGAAGCGCGCCGATGTGTTCGTCAAGCCACGGATTGACGTATTCAGCCATCACCGGCACGAAGACGAAGAGGCCCCACATGCCGTAGATGATGGACGGGATGCCCGCCAGCAGTTCTATCGCCGACGCTACCGGCTGGCGCAGCCACTTGGGCGCGACTTCAGTCAGGTAGTACGCAATACCGAAGCTGACCGGTACCGCGATCAGCATGGCAATGAACGCCGTCACCAAGGTTCCGTAGATCGGCACCAACGCGCCAAACTTGTGATTGACCGCATCCCAATCACTGGACCAGAGAAATTCGAACCCAAAGGTGCTGAAGGCGAGCCTGCCTCCCCACAGCATGGACAGCGCGGCCCCGCTCAGCGACACCAATACAAAAATGCCGGCTACGGCAACAATGCGGCGAAAGACCTTGTCCGAAGACGCATCGCGGCGCGATCGCGACTCCTCGGCCTGGAAATCCAGCGCGGGGTTAAAACCCGGATTATTCGACATTTACGTCAACCTGTAAGAACGCAGCCAATTGGCTGTCGGTCTCGCCCGGCGGCGCCGATCCTGCAAGCGCTGCCGGGCGAGACCGACTCCTGGGATCAACGCTTGATCTGCGCGGCCCAGTAGCTTTCGATCTGGGCAACCAGCTCCTTGGGCAGCGGCACGTAGTCCAATGCCTCGGCTTCGTGCTGGCCGTTTTCCAGGGCCCACTTAAAGAAGTCCAGCGTGGCGACCGTACGCGCTGCGTCCTTGGGCTGCTTGTACATCATGACAAACACCGTTGCCGCGATGGGCCAGGCGTCGTCACCCGGCGCGTTGGTGATCACCAGATGGAAATCCTGCGAGTTCTTCCAGTCGGCGTGCGCGGCTGCGGATTGGAACGTCTTGTCACTGGGCACGACGAACTTTCCGTCCGAGTTCTTGACTGCCGCGTAAGACATCTCGTTCTGCAGCGCGTACGCCAGTTCTACGTAACCGATCGAATTCTTGATCTGCTTCACGTATGCGGCGACGCCTTCGTTGCCCTTGCCGCCCACACCAACGGGCCACCGTACGGACGTGCCCTCACCCACCTTGGTCTGCCATTCCGGGCTGATCTTGGACAGGTAGTTGACCCAGTTGAAGGTCGTGCCCGAGCCGTCCGAACGATGCACCACCGTGATCTTTGCGTCGGGCAGTTTCATCCCCGGGTTCAGATCGGCGATTGCTTTGTCATTCCATTTTTCGATCTTGCCCAGATAGATATCAGCGAGCAAGGGACCGGTGAAGCGCAGCTTGCCCGGCTCGATGCCGGCGATGTTAACGACGGGAACCACGCCGCCGATGACCACCGGGAACTGGCCCAAACCGGCCTCTGCGAGTTCCTTGGGGGGCAAGGGCTTGTCAGACGCGCCGAAGTCGACCGTACCGGCCTTGATCTGCGCGATACCGCCGCCCGAACCGATCGATTGGTAGTTGATCTTGTTGCCCGTCTTGGTGTTGTAAGTGTCGGACCACTTCGACAGGATCGGGTAGACGAACGTCGATCCGGCGCCCGTGATATCCGCGGCCTGGGCTGAAACCATGCCGAGTGCGAAGGAAATGCCCAATCCGGCAGCGTATCTTTTGGCCTGTGCAAACATGCTTATTCTCCACTTGAGGGTGCATTGAGGAAGTCCGTTTGACTCCCTGATCACAACATCTCTGTCTGTCGTGATTTATGGAAATAATGAATCAAATTCATTAACGGTTTATGACAGTTTCCAATTCCTGCCTGCCCCGTCCCGACGTGCCAATGACAAGCTCGGCGTCGTCAGGCAAGCAGCCACACGCATGCGTCGCGCAGCAGTCTTCCAGGATGAATTCAAGTAGCCCGTAGATGCCTCCGAGCCGCGCACGATAGCGAACGACCTCGCCTGTTCTACTGCCGACGATCAGACCAGCTCTCGCAAGCCCAGCCAAGTGTTGCGACACCGTGCTGCGCGGCCCGCCGACGACGGCGGCTATCTTCGCCGCATCCATTCCGCGCGGCTCCTGGCGTATCAACATCCGGAAAATGGCCAAGCGCGTCGAGTGGCTCAGCGCAGTGAACACCGAGACAGCTTCCGCTGCATTCGTTGCCGAGGCGATTGGAGAGGCGAGCGCTGAGACCATGGCTTGAGGGCGCCCTGAGGGCCAATCGAGGGTTTCCATATAAAGTCCATATGTCTTGATTTAACGACATATTGTGCTTGTCACATGACGATTCGATGACAGTCTAAATTTATCTTCTCAACGTTTCAATTATTGTTGTAGTATTGACGAATGGATAAAAACACTGCTGTGAGCGTTTTCGAATCTCTTGCCTCCGGCGTTCGCTTGGACATATTCCGTCTTCTCGTGCGCGCCGCTCCAGTCGGCTGTGTTGCCGGGGAGATCGCGGCGGAATTAAACCTGCCGCCCACTAATCTTTCGTTTCATCTAAAGGCGCTAACGCAATCAGGTCTACTTACCGTAGAGCAAGAGGGGCGGTACATGCGCTACCGCGCGAATATCGATTTGATGAACGAGTTAGTGAGCTATCTCACTGCGGAATGCTGCAGCGGAATTCCAGCGCCCTCTTCCTCCGAAACTCTGGGGGCCGCCTGATGTCCGAGGTCGCTCCTGACCGCCATGCGGATGTGGTCATTGTTGGGGGTGGCCAGAGTGCCCTCGCCGTTGCCTACTTCCTCAGGCGTACCGCTTTAAAGGTGATTCTTCTGGACGCTGGCGCGGGTCCGGGCGGAGCATGGCGGCACGGATGGGAATCGTTGCACCTGTTCTCACCCGTACAGTGGAGCTCCCTGCCCGGCTGGCCTATGCCCCCGACACAAGGTTACCCGGCGCGAGATCAGGTTATTGAATACCTCGCGCGCTATGAACAACGATACCGCTTCAAGGTGGAGCGGCCTGTAGCGGTTGCGTCCATCAGCAAGCGGGAGTCAGGATTCTTCGTCGATACTGACAAGGGCGCTTGGCATGCCAAGGCCGTAATCAGCGCCACAGGCACCTGGAGCGCTCCATTCATTCCACCGTACGACGACCGGGACGTCTTTCGTGGCGAACAGGTCCATTCCGCGCACTACCAGTCGCCAGCCCCTTACGCGGGCAAGCGCGTGTTGGTCGTTGGCGGCGGTAATTCCGGAGCACAGATTCTCGCAGAGCTTTCCGAGGTTGCCCAAACCACGTGGGTAACGTCCACCGAACCGCTGTTCTTGCCGGATGACGTTGATGGACGGGTTCTATTTGAACGCGCTACCGCGCGTTGGCAGGCGATGCAGTCGGGCAAACAACCCGAAGACCTTCCAGGCGGATTTGGCGATGTGGTCATGGTCCCACCCGTGCGCAAGGCGCGCGAGCGCGGAGTACTGCAATCGGTTCGCCCATTCTCGCGCTTTACGTGCGATGGCGTCGTGTGGGCCGACGGTTCTTCGTCAGTGGTCGGCGCTGTCGTGTGGTGCACCGGATTCCGGCCTGCATTGGCGCATCTCGCCGCACTAGGCATCCTCGACCCCGATGGCAAAGTTCGAGTTTCTGGCACGCAGGCTGCCGATGTTCCAGGCCTGTGGCTCGTCGGTTATGGCGAATGGACGGGTTTTGCGTCCGCCACCCTCATTGGCGTCATGCGAACCGCCAAATCCACTGCGGCCGAAGTGGCCGCTTTTGTTGAAACCGCATTTTCTCTCACCTCCTGATCACACATATGAGCACCGTTACCATCTACCACAATCCCCAATGCGGAACCTCCCGGAACACGCTAGCGCTGATACGCAACGCGGGGATCGAACCGCAAGTTATCGAATATCTACAAACGCCGCCGGATCGCGACACCCTCGTTGATCTGATCGCCCAAGCAGGTTTGACCGTTCGTGACGCTATTCGCCAGAAGGGGACGCCGTATCTCGAGCTTGGGCTGGACGACGCATCCTTAAGCGATGATGCGTTGATCGACGCCATGCTGGCGCATCCCATTCTGATCAACCGCCCGTTTGTCGTGACTCCTTCGGGTGTTCGCCTGTGCCGACCTTCCGAGGAGGTATTGGACATCCTCGAGGCTCCCCAGCGCGGCCCGTTCACCAAAGAAGATGGCGAAGTGGTCATCGACGACAGCGGAAAGCGCGTGCGCTAAACCATGCCAAGTCCTTCGACAGCCGCGGACACTGTGCATCCATCCGACAAGGCGCACGGATTGGTCACAGCATTGGGGATAGGTCAGATCTGTTCCTGGGGATCGCTCTACTATAGCTTTCCGTTGATTGCCGAGGCGATGGGCAAAGAGCTTGGCTGGAGCAAACCCGACCTCTATGGCGCTGCCACGCTCGGGCTGATCCTCGCCGCGTTGGCCGCATATCCGGTGGGTGTTGCGGTTGATCGTGGACACGGTCGTTGGGTAATGGGCCTTTCCTCACTGCTCGCGGGAGGGTTGCTGTTGCTTTGGTCTCAAGTGACGTCCCTGCCGGCTTTCTACGTCCTTGTCGCAGCCCTGGGCGCGTTGCAAGCAGCCACGCTTTACGAGCCGGCCTTCGCCGTGATCGCGCGCCGCGTGGGTCCGGGTCATTCACGGGCGGGCATTACCGCTCTGACGCTATGGGGTGGCTTTGCCAGTACTGTCTTTATCCCGCTGGTGCAATGGCTGTTGAATCTATGGGGCTGGCGTGAAGCATTGATCGCACTAGCTGCGGTCAACGCAATCATCTGCACCGGCGCCTACCTGCTCTTTATTCAGCCTGCCCGAGATGCCAGGCCGACCGACAACGTCAATCCTGGTGAACAGCGCGAAAGAAATCGCCTAGCTGTTCAGGAAGCGCTGCGTCGGCCTGTTTTCTGGGCGCTGCTGTTGTCGCTGACAGCATACGCGGCCATGTTCTCTGCCTTTACGTTCCATATGTACCCCTTACTGCGCGAGCGAGGCATCGACACCGCTTCGGTTGTTCAAGCCATCGCTTTGATCGGCCCCGCCCAAGTGGCGGGCCGAATCGTCGTAAGCATTTTCGCGGCACGCGCCTCCATGCGAATGGTGGGTACAGCGGTGGTGACGGTCTTCCCGCTCGCCTTTGGCGCCCTTGCCTACTTGCACACGGACTTCATTGTCGTCGCGGCAATCTGCGTGGTTTACGGCGGAGCCAACGGCATATTCACGATCGTTCGTGGCATGGTTGTGCCTGAAATGTTGAGCCGACATGCCTACGGAGCCATCAACGGGCTCCTGACCGTGCCGATGACATTTGCGCGCGCCGCCGCCCCGGTGGGCGCCGCGGCCCTTTGGGCCATTGGATCCTCCTACGACGGAGTGCTTGTCTCAATCTTGGTGGTGGCGTTATTACTGGCCGCAAGCTTCTGGCTGGCAGCGTGGCTCAGCCGCCCAAAACTACAATTTTTGCCCGAGTGAGTGTATTGCAATGACGACGTATTCTTCACCCTCTGACCTCGATCTTCCGAGCCTGGATGACTCTTTGCTGGACGTCCCCACGCACGACAAGCTGTCGCTGACGGCCGGCGCGACGCATCCGCCCCGCATACTGCTGCTGTACGGTTCCCTGCGTGAACGCTCGTACAGTCGGTTGCTCACTGAAGAGGCGGCGCGGATTTTGACGCGGCTCGGCGCCGAGACCCGGATTTTCGATCCGAGCGGCTTGCCTTTGCCCGATAGTGTTCCCGCGGACCATCCAAAAGTGGCTGAATTGCGTGCACTATCCCTGTGGTCCGAGGGGCAGGTATGGTGCAGCCCCGAGCGGCACGGCACGCTTACGGGTGTGTTCAAGAGTCAGATCGACTGGTTGCCGCTGGAGACGGGTAGTGTGCGGCCGACACAGGGCCGCACGCTTGCGGTTATGCAGGTTTCGGGGGGGTCCCAATCCTTCAACGCGGTAAACGCCTTGCGCGTGCTGGGCCGCTGGATGCGCATGGTAACCATCCCGAACCAGTCCTCAGTCGCCAAGGCGTTTCAGGAGTTTGACGAAGCCGGCCGCATGAAGCCTTCGCCCTACTACGACCGGGTGGTGGATGTCATGGAAGAACTCTATAAATTCACACTGCTGGTGCGGGACCGAAGTGACTATCTCACGGACCGATATAGCGAGCGCAAGGGCATGGCCGAGGAGATCGCACGCCTGGCTCGTGAAGCGATGACGCATGAGACGGAGACCCAATAAGGTTTACGCCCTCCTCTCCTTATCTTCATCAACTTGACGAACGGACTTTATTTCCATATACCTGGACATACGGAATAGCTTCCGTTCTTTTCAAGAAATGCGGGTGGGACCGGACCGGTTATCCAGCCTATCGACGTTCCGATCAGCCTGAGGGACGCCGGCGAATCACGTTGCCTGGCCTCATGGGTGAAGATGATGTTTACGCGCATTCTGGTGGATTTCGACCTCGCACACCTGAGTCGGCCATCGTTGGTGGCGCTCTTGGACTTGGCACAAGCCAACCATGCTGCATTGACGTTCCTCGCAGTGCGCCCAAAGCTGGATGAGCTTTTGAGCGAATCCGAGGAGTCATTCCTCGCTGATGTGCATAAGCAGATTGGGACCGAGTGGGCTACGCTCTTGTCCGCAGCTCGAGAACGCGAATTGCAGCCGCGTCTTCATATCCTTGCGGGCGATTCTATTGAGTCTCTTTTGGCATTCGGGCGTGAGATGGACGCCGACCTAATCGTCGCAGGCAATTCGCACTGCGGCGGCCTCAAGAACGCCATTCTGGGAGTCCCGTGCAAAGAGCTTTTAGGGCGCGCAGATGTGGCCATCCTGATCCTTCCTTAAAACCACCTCGTCGACGTGGACCGTCTTCATCGGCAGCGGGGTCGCAGATTGAACCTCCGCCTGCGCCCTCCGATGACAATTGCAGATTAGGTGCAGCACTTTGCTTCAGCGCTTGCACGACGAACTTGCGTGTTACACACACCGGTCTCAGGAAGCACAAGCTCCACTCGTTTTGCAGCTTCCAAGTCGCCGGCTAGTGCGGCCACAACAGATCGGACCTGTTCATAGCCTGTCAGCATTAGAAACGTAGGCGCACGCCCGTAGCTTTTCATTCCAACGACGAACACCCCCTCGTCGGGATGCCCCAGTTCCGAGGCGCCATGGGGCCGAACTGTCCCGCAACTATGCACATTCGGGTCGATCATTGGAGCCAAGCGAATAGGGCTTTGCGTTGCAGGATCGAGTTCGAGCCTAAGCTCCGCCATCAACCGAAGGTCGGGACGAAATCCCGTTGCGACGACAATCTCGTCGACGGGGGCAAGCGCCTTGACGCCACTGTGAACCGTCAAGCCCTCGTCGGAATCGCTCACGCGGTCAACGTCGACACCGGTGAAAAGCACTATCCTTCCCTCGTCCAGAAGCTTTTTGACTGTCGTTCCCAACCTACCGCGCTCCTCAAGCTGGTCATTCTCTCCGCCTCCGAAAAGCCGATCGGTCGAAGCCCCGCGGATCGCCCAATAAACCCGTGTACCAGGTTCAATGCTGGCCAGTTCCACTAGGTCCTGAAGCGCATTGAAGGCGGAATGGCCCCCGCCAATCACCAACACTCGACGATTGGCGTATCGCTGCCGGGCGTCTCCCAGAATGTCGGGAATGCCATAGGCGATCTGGGCCGCGAACCGCTCTTCTCCCAAGGCCGGGATGCCATGCGCGCCCATCCAGTTTGGTGTGTTCCAGGTGCCAGAGGCATCGATAACTGCCCGTGCCCGGACATCCCGCTCGCCATCGGGTCCGCTGACCCGCAGCAGGAACGGTGCGGCAGCGCGATCCTGGCTTCTCATGACATCGTGCCCAACGCGGCTGACCGCCATCACGCGGTGATGGGTCTTCAGGCAACGCTTGATCGGCGCCAATTCCGACAAGGGCTGCAAATACTGCGCCAGCAATTCGCGTCCGGTGGGATAAGCGTCACTGGGCGGGGCAACCCAACCTGACTGCGCGAGCAACTCGCCGGCCTTCTTGTCGATGTTGTAGCCCCACGGAGAGAACATCCGTACATGTCCCCACTGGTTCAGGCTTGCGCCCGACTGGTCCCCTGCTTCGAATACGACGAAGGGTATGCCTCTGTCCAGCAGATGAGCGGCGGCGCTCAGCCCGACGGGGCCGGCTCCGATGATTGCGACGGGGTGGTCATTGATGCGCATTCCAGGTACCTCTCTTCATGGGGTTGGGACACGGCCGAAGCCGTATTTAATTGGTACTACCAACTATTTGCTTAAAAAAAAGCCGCAATTTCTACGGCTTGGACTCTACGGCTCAAACTCCACGGCACACGTCGAGGCGACGCCACAACGTGCTTGTGCGGCGCGCGTCAACTGCCGCAGCAGATCAAGCGATGCCTCCAGGACCTCGGGCTTCATGTGTTCGATCATGGCAAATTCTTCGGCAACCAGATCCGCCCGAATGGTCTGATACAGCTTGCGCCCCGCCGCGGTCGGCTCAAGCTGCACCGCCCGGCGGTCGGCGGCATCTTCGATCCTTGTGACGTAGCCCTTGCGTTCCAGCGAATCAACAATTCGGCTGGCCGTGCTCTTGTCCAGGAACATCACCAGCGCAAGCGCCTGCAACCGCAGCGGCCCTTGCTTGACCAGGGTTTCCAAGGCATAGCACTGCGCCACGGACACGTCATAGCAACAAATGCGATCGCGATCGCGGAATTGATGGACCCTGATCAGCTGGTTCACCGCTTCATAGAGCGCTTCGGCGTCCCGACTGGCCAGACGTGTTCTTGTTGAATTCATTCTTGGTGGCTAAATTAGTTGTTGGTGCCAACGTTATTCGCTTTGGCGCTTCAGGTCAATACCGTAGCGCTTCATTTTTTGCCACAGGTTCTTCCTGGATATGCTCAAGACGTCGGCCGTTTCTTGAATGCGGCCGCCGTGCCGGCGCAACACCTCTTCGATGTACAGCCGCTCACAGATCTGTTGGTAGGCGTTGAGCGTGGCCTCTTCCCCACCTTGCGGCTCATCGTGAAAATGGTCGCCGTCCGGACCTTCAGGAAAGATGTCCCCCGGCAACAAGACGCTGGACTGGCTTACCAGACAGGCGCGTTCGATCCGGTTATGCAATTCGCGGATATTGCCCGGCCAGGGGTACGCCTGCATCTTGGCCAGTGACAACGGGTGCAGGGTTTTTGCAGGCTCTCCCAGGCGCTCGGCAATGCTGGTGGCAAACCGTTTGGCCAGCCAGAGGATGTCTTCAGGCCGATCGCGCAGCGGCTTTACCTCAAGGGTGACGGTGTTGATCCGGTAGTAAAGGTCTTCCCTGAACAACTTGGCGCTGACCATCTCGGCCAGGTTTCGGTTGGTGGCGCAGACCAGGTCGAACTTGGTGTGGGTGTCGTGTTCGGCGCCCAGTCGGCGGACACGCTTTTCCTGTATCGCACGCAACAGCGCGCCTTGCAGCGCCGGCGATAGCTCTCCGACTTCATCCAGGAACAGCGTGCCGCCGTCGGCTTGTTCGAAGTAACCCTTGCGTAGCTTGTCCGCACCGGTATAAGCCCCCTTTTCATAGCCGAAGAATTCCGCTTCGGCGATGGTGGAGGCAATGGCGCCGCAGTTCACGGCTACGAACGGCCGCGCGGTAAGGTCCGGCCCCGCCTGGCTGTGGATCAGTCGTGCCAATACCTCTTTGCCAACCCCTGACTCTCCAACCAACAGGACGGCCGACGCACGGCCCGCCAGCCGGGGCACCATGCGGCGTAGATTCTGGGCCGCCTGCGACACCCCTAGTTCCGTATCGCTTTCCGGCGAGGCCTGCGCCGGGACAACATCGCGCACGGTCTGGATCAGCGTCGCGATGTCAAAAGGCTTGGTCACGTAGTCCTTGACGCCGAGCTTCAGCAAATCCACGGCCCTTTCCACCGTGGCATAGGCGGTCATCAGGATGAACGGTGGCAATGTACCGCCCTGCGCCACCAACTGTAGATAAAGTTCGTCGCCATCCAGGTCTGGCAGGCGGACATCGCTGATCACCACGCCATAGGCATTGGCGTGGATGGCCTCCCTTGCCTCATACCCCTTGGAAAACCAGTCGGCACGGATTCCCTCCAGACGAAACCTTTCCACAATGGATTCGCCCATGATGGCGTCGTCTTCGATCAAACAGACATATGGCTGTATCACGGCGTCAGCTCCAAGTTCGTTTTTTCAATGGGTGCGGCGCAAGGCAGTGTGATGGTGAAGGCGGTGTAGCCTTCTTCGCTTATCACTTCGATCGTGCCTTGCAATTGCGTGACGATTTGGTAAGTCACCCACAGGCCCAGTCCGCGGGAGCGGCCCTCTGCCCGCCCCGCTCCCCGGGCATCCACCCGGTAAGGCTCAAACAAATGGGGCAGCACATCGTGTGGAATGTGCTGCCCGGAATTTGCAATTTCTACTGAAAGGCGGTCGGCGGTTCCGGTCACGGTGCAACTGACGCTACCGCCGCGTTCCACGGCGTTCTTTGCGTTGATGAGCAGGTTCAAGACCAACTGGCGCACCAGATGCGCGGGCAGCGGCAATTCGTCCCGGGTGGTGACGTCCCACAGCAACGAGGCGTTCTTCTCCGATAATTCGGGCTCGATCAGCAAGCGCAGATCCTGCCAATCCGTGGTGTGCATGAAGGCCGAATCCAGGCGCGCCTCCACCAGCAAGGCACCGACCGTATGCCGAATCTGCATCAAGCCCCGTCGCGTCAGGCCGACTGTTCTTTGGGTTAATTCATCGTAGGAACCGTGCTTTTCCAAGGTATCCAACGCGTTGAGCATGCCGCCAAGCGGGTTATTGATCTCGTGCGCGACCCCGGCAGCCACTAGGCCTACCGCTGCCAGCCGTTCGGCGGCAATGATTTCCTGTTCAAGCGCTTCCTGTCGTTCCAGTTGCGTCAGCATGGATGCAAAGCTGCGCCCCAACACCGCGATTTCGTCGCTTCCTTCCTTGCGCAAGGAAAGTCCGATGTTGGCCGCCGGTTCGCGCCCGACACGCTGAGTCGCCTGGGCCAAAGACAGGAGCGGCCGTGCAATGCGGTTTCCCCATAACCAGCCCAGCGCCAGTAGCAACAGCAGCCCGGGAATACTGACCAGCAGCACCTGGCTGACCAGGTCGTACAGGCGCTGGCGCCAGATGCTAGCGTCGTAAGACGCCAGCACGTATCCAGCCAATCCCGCATCTTCAGACACAACTGCGGCGCCGGCGACTGCCAACGTGGCGTCCAGGCTATCGGGGGTATTGAATACAAAGGTGCGCGGATCGTCACGCAGGGTTTGCGCCGCAGCAGCCAGCTCGGTGGGCAAACCGGCGCCGGGCGTCAGCACCGGATAGCGATGCGGATCGGATGACGCATACACATGCAAGCTGGGGTCCAGCACAATGATCGACCGCAAGCCTGGGGCGCCATCTCCTGCCGTGAGCGGTATGCGCAACGCCTCGTAGACCCGCCACAGATCGTCACGCATCAAGGGTTCGCGCACCGACAAGGATAAAACCTGCGTTAACGCCATCGCGCTTTGCCGCGTGTCTCGCAGCATGCCGACGTAAGCGGTTCGCATCAGCGTCGCGGTAACCACCAGTTCCGTTACCACGATCGCGGCGGCCAAGGCCAACGGCACCTTGTAGCGATAGCTGATTCTGGACCAGGGGTTCCAACGGGCTGACTTCATGCAGAATCTCGTGCCGGGTTTTCGCCCGCTGACGTGCGCACCAACCCACGGATACCGTCGTACAGGCTATCGGCCCCCTCAACAAACCGATCGAGGAATAGGCGCTTGAGTATCAAGCGGCCATCCGAACGCGCGTGCATCTGGAGCAAAGCATCGCGCAGCGCAAGCGCGGTGTCGTCGGCAACATGCTCGCCGACCACGATGGGCGGAAACCCATATTCCGGGGATCGCCATGCGACGCGGGTGCCGGCGGCGCGCGCGCCATGTTGCGACGCAATGCTGTCCCAGACGTATCCATCGACCGCCCCGCCGCTGGCCAGCCCCGCCGCGACCGCCTCCACAACTTTGCTGTGCGCAAAGGTGAAGAAAGCCTTGCTGAAAAACCGTAGCGGGTCCTGATGCTCGGCAAGCAGTTCCGTCCGAGGCACCAGAAAGCCGGAATTAGAAAGTGGGTCGCTGTAGGCGAAGACCCGTTCGCGCAAGCCTGCAATTCTTGCCGTGCTTCGGTCCTCCTTGGGCACGATCAGGTACGACCGGTACTGCGGTTTGCCTTGGTACTGCGGCACCACCAGCAGCTTGAGCTTATCGGCGTTCAAGACGTAGGGGTAGCCACAGATCCATGCCGCGTCGATCTGGCCGCGCAACAGCAGGTCCACGATTTCCCCGTAGCTGCGTCGTTGGACGAACTGAATGTCCTGCTTAAGCGCTGCTTGAAGATCGGCCCGCCAGATATCCAGCAGTTGGAGCTGGTCGTCCAGGAACACCGCGGTCGTGCCTAACAGAAGCGGCGCGGACGCCGCTGCGTTGCGCGGCAAGGTACAGGCCGCGATAGACGCTACGCCGGCCGCGAGAAAGCTGCGGCGGTTACCGAACGGTAACGCCAGCCCCTGTTGGGGCGCCTGGACGTTACCTCTCCGGCATCGCGTTGTGCCCATGGTCTTGGTCTCCTCCTGTGTAGGGCAGTGCCAGAGACACTTGGCATGCCCTTTGCTTATCGCTCTACAGAGTACTGAAGCCGTCATTTCGTTTCAATAGGAAATATCGACATGTCAGAGCCACAAATCCTTACCCGGCGCGGATTCCTCAAGTTGAGCGGAACGGGCGGTGCTGTTGCTGCCGCAACACTCATCCCGATCATGCCCGCCCAAGCCCAACCGGCCACGGCGCCGCACACAGGAACCACGCTGCCCTACCCCGTGAAGTCCATCGCCGTCGCGCAGAAGCTCACGGCCGACACGCCCCTGCAGTTCGCCTATCCCGACAATGCCTCGCCGTGTACCGCTGTGAAGCTCGGGCATCCCGTTCCCGGCGGCGTTGGCCCTGACCACGACATCGTCGCGTACAGCACGATGTGCACGCATATGGGCTGCCCCACAGTTTTCGACAACAAAACAAAAACGTTCAAGTGCCCGTGCCACTTCAGCGAGTTTGACGCCGAGAAGGCAGGCCAGATGATCTGCGGGCAAGCCACCGAAAACCTCCCACGGATTCTGCTGCGCTATGACGCCAGTTCGGACGCGATATCCGCGGTTGGGGTCGAAGGCTTGATCTACGGCCGCCAGGCCAACATTCTGTAAGTCGGGAGACGCTCATGTCCGCACCCAAAGACCGCATCACCTTGCCGCCGAAGGATGCCGCGCGCACGAATATGACGTGCCACTTCTGTATCGTCGGCTGTGGGTACCACGTTTACAAATGGCCGGAGCAAAGCGAGGGAGGCCGGGCACCCGAGGAGAATGCGCTGGGCCAGGACTTTCGTCAGCAGCTACCGCCTTTCGCGTTGACGCTTACCCCGGCGATGACCAACGTAATCACGCAGCGGGATGGCTCGCGTCACAACATCATGATCGTTCCGGACAAGGAATGCGTGGTCAACAGCGGCTTGAGTTCGACCCGTGGCGGCCGGATGGCCAGCTATATGTACACGCCCGATGGCGATGGCAAGGCGCGCCTGAAACAGCCGCGCATGTATGCCGCCGACCAATGGGTGGACGTTCCGTGGGACAACGCCTTGGCACTGTACGCCGGCCTGCTGAAGAAGGTACTGGATACCGATGGCCCCGAGGGCATTGTGTTCTCCTGTTTCGACCACGGTGGGGCTGGCGGAGGCTTCGAAAACACCTGGGGCACGGGCAAGCTGATGTTCACCGCGCTCCAGACGCCAATGGTCCGTATCCACAATCGTCCAGCCTACAACTCGGAATGCCATGCTACGCGCGAGATGGGCATCGGCGAGCTCAACAATGCCTACGAAGACGCCGAGCTTGCCGACGTGCTGTGGTCGATTGGAAATAATCCTTACGAATCCCAGACCAACTACTTCCTGAATCACTGGATCCCCAATCTGTATGGGCAGACGGTCGAAAAGAAAAAGGCGCGCTTCGCAGGCGAAGAGCTCCCGGATACCCGCATCGTCTTCGTGGACCCTCGCGACACGCCTTCCATCGCGATCGCCCGCCAAATTGCCGGAAAAGATCGGGTGCTGCATCTGGCGATCGAACCTGGCACTGACATCGCGCTGTTCAACGGGCTGTTCACCTACGTAGTTGAACAGGGCTGGGTGGACAAGCCGTTCATCAAGACGCACACGGCGGGATTTGATGAGGCCGTCAACACGAATCGCATGCCCCTGGAGGAATGCAGCAAGATCACGGGCGTACCGGTCGACGACCTGAAGAAGGCGGCGGAGTGGTCGTACAAGCCGAAGAAGACAGGGCAGCTTCCGCGCACCATGCATGCCTACGAAAAAGGCATCATCTGGGGCAACGACAACTACGTCATTCAGTCGGCGTTGCTGGATCTGGTCATCGCCACGCACAACGTGGGGCGCCGTGGCACCGGATGTGTACGCATGGGTGGGCACCAAGAGGGTTATGCCAGGCCCCCCTACCCTGGCGACAAGAAAATCTACATTGACCAGGAACTCATCAAAGGCAAGGGCAGGATGATGACCTGGTGGGGGTCCAACAACTTCCAGACCAGCAATAACGCGCAAGCGCTCCGAGAGGCGGTGCTCAAGCGATCCGCCATCGTGAAGGAAGCCATGCAGAAAGCGCGCGGCGCTTCAACCGAAGAGATGGTCGACATCATCTATGCGGCCACGCAACGAGGCGGATTGTTTGTTGCAAGCATCAATCTCTATCCAACCAAACTGGCCGAGGCTGCCCATCTGCTGCTTCCAGCGGCGCACCCGGGCGAAACGAACCTGACGTCCATGAATGGCGAGCGGCGCATTCGCCTGTCGCAAAAGTTCACGGACCCGCCCGGGGAAGCGCAAGCGGACTGCCTGATCGCCGCGCGAATCGCCAACACGCTGAAAGCCATGTACGAGAAGGAAGGCAACAGCAAGATGGCGCAACGTTTCGCCGGATTCGACTGGAAGACGGAAGAGGATGCGTTCAATGATGGGTTTCGTCGGGCGGGCCAGAAGGACGCGCCGAAGATTGACAGCCAAGGCGGCGATACCGGTCACCTGGTCACGTACGAACGGTTGCTCGCCGCCGGCAATAACGGCGTTCAGTTACCCGTTCAGGCCTACGCGGATGGGAAGCTCAAAGGCACCGAAATGCTCTACACGGACGGTAAGTTCGACACCGCCGACGGAAAAGCTCACTTCAAGCCGGCGCAGTGGAAAGGCCTGCCCGAGCCCGTGGTCGCCCAAAAGAAGATATACAAGTTCTGGTTGAACAACGGCCGCAATAACGAGATCTGGCAAACGGCCTATCACGATCAGTACAACAGCTTTGCGCAAGACCGTTATCCGATGGCGTACATCGAGATCAACCCTGCCGATTGCCAGGACCTAGGCGTGGAGGCTTCAGACGTGGTCGAGGTCTACAACGACTACGGCTCCACCTACGCGATGGTGTACCCGGTGCCTGAAATAAAGCGCGGCCAGACGTTCATGATGTTCGGCTACGTCAACGGAATCCAAGGCGACGTCACGACCGAATGGACCGACCGCAACATCATTCCTTACTACAAAGGCACCTGGGGGAATATCCGGAAAGTTGGCTCCGTCGAGGAGTTCCGGAACACCATCAGTTTCAAGAGCCGCCGATTCACCCTGGGCTGATTTTCAACAAAAGGAGCATTGCCCCTCATGCGTATCACCAAGCTGTTCGTGTCGGTTGGGTTGGCATCCGCCAGCCTGACCTGTGTTGCGGCCCCGGACGCCACAATCCAAGCGATCTTGACCAAGAACAATTGCCTGGCGTGCCACGCGGTTGACCGCAAGGTCGTCGGCCCCTCATACAAGGACGTGGGCGCCAAGTTCAAGGACGAACCCGGCGCCGCTGCCCTGCTGCTAGGGAAAATCAAGAATGGCAGTGCGGGCACCTGGGGACCTGTGCCGATGCCGCCGAACCCCGGAATTTCAGCCGAGGACGCGAAAAAGGTCGTCGACTGGATACTTGCCGGCGCGCCAGGCTGACGCAGAACATGATCGAAGCTCCACTTTTGGATCGCCGCAAATCTCCTTCGCTACGGTCAACATCGACCGCCTCGTCAGGCATGGACGGCCCGCCCGAAGACCGGCACGGTCGGCCTCTGCATGACTTGCGCATTTCGGTCATAGACCAGTGCAATTTTCGTTGCACCTACTGTATGCCCCGAGATCAGTTCGGCGCGGATCATTCATTCCTGCGCCGCGAAGAGCTGCTGACTTTTGATGAGATTGAGAGAGTCGCAAGCGCCTTCATCAGCCTGGGCGTACGTAAGGTCAGGGTCAGCGGGGGTGAACCGCTGCTGCGCAAAGACGTGGAGCATCTTATTGCGCGACTGGCGGCGTTGCGTACGCCGTCCGGCGCGCCGATTGATCTGGCCATGACCACCAACGGGTCTTTATTGGCACGCAAGGCCCGGGGGCTGGCCGCCGCCGGGTTGCGGCGTCTGAACGTCAGCCTTGACGCGCTTTCGCCGTCCATCTTTGCGCGGGTCGCGGACACGACTGCTTCCGTGGATGATGTATTGGCGGGTATAGCCGCAGCCCAGGCTGCGGGCATCCCGCACATCAAGATAAATATGGTGGTGCACCGTGGTGTGAATGACGATCAGATCCTGCCGATGGCCCGGCGCTTTCGCGGAACCGCGCACGCGCTGCGCTTCATCGAATTCATGGATGTCGGTGCGACCAACGGTTGGAATGCCTCGGCCGTCCTGCCGTCCGACGAAGTCCTAAAGAGAATACATGCCGTTTTCCCGTTGACACCCTTGGCGCCTACGGTGCGCGGCGAAGTCGCCCGCCGCTGGGCTTACCAAGACGGTCAAGGAGAAATCGGTTTGATTTCTAGCGTCAGCCACCCATTCTGCGGCGATTGCTCAAGGGCAAGGCTCTCGGCCGACGGCAAGCTCTATACCTGTCTGTTTGCCGAACAAGGCGATGACATACGTTTGCAATTGAGGTCGGAGTCGAATCCACAAATGCTGATCAACGGCTTGGCTGAGCGGTGGCGATCCCGCAACGATCGATACTCAGAGGTTCGAACGTCACAACCACGCCAACACAAGATCGAGATGAGCTACATCGGCGGCTAGGTAGCCGCCGAGGCGCCAGCATTTTTCTTGGCGCCACGAAGCGGCTTCTTATTCGGGATGATGTCGCAGTCGCAGTGACCCGCCAGCGCAGCGATGACCGGCGCGCACGCCTCGGGGTGGCCATGGCAGCAATCGGTCAACATGAACGACATCAACGAGCCCATGACGCCTACGTCGGCACGATATATGATGCTTCGCCCCTGGCGGTCTCCCCAGATCAAGCCCGCGCGGGCAAGCACCGACAGATGCTGCGACACCGTGTTGTGGGGGCCCTCCACCATTTCCGCGATGGCGCCCGCAGGCACCCCTTCCGGCTCGCGCGCCATCAAAAGGCGAAAAATCTCGAGCCGCGTTGGCTGAGAAAGGGCGTGGAATGCGCTTAGCGCGTGCTGGAAAGACACTCCGTCCCGAGGTAAATCCGGGTTGAAATGGCTGGCAACCGCTGGGGAAGGCGTGGACGTGCTGGCGATGGGCATGGAAATTCGATAAGTCGGTAGTTCTGTATATCCGGACAGACTATATCGCATAGATGACAGATTAGTGTCAGCAACATCTGACATGCTAAAGCGGCCGCCGCAAAAAAATTGGGGCGAGTGCCAGCCCCCCAGCATCGCCCCGCAAAGTCGTCGACGAATCGACGATGTTGGCCCTACTTATGGTTTTGGGTATCAGGTTCCGATACGGCCGCCGTCATCCTTCGTAATCACGATCGTCGCGGAGCGGGGTCGTTTGCCCGCTCCATACCCAGCATTGCTTGGCCATTGGCTGGTGTACTTGGAAGGATCAGCGAGGTTGGCTTGGTCCGTGTTTTCGCCAGGATGTTGGATGTTGACAAAAATGGCCTTGCCATCAGGGGTTTCGCAGAATCCCGTAATTTCGCATCCAACCGGACCCACCAGAAAGCGCTTGAGCTGCTCTGGCGCTGGCGGCTTACCGACATAGGTATCCACCGTAAGCGTGCTGCCGTCCCCCTCGGGATACGCCAGGGATTTCTTCGCCCCATCACCAACCTGCCCGGGGCGCGCGGCCAACATCATGCAGTTGGTCACGTCGGTGTAGGCGCCGTCATCGGTCTGCAGCCAGCACAGACCCGTTACCGCACTGAACACCAGACCATCCGGGCTTGAAAAGTCCTGGTCATCGGTAAGACTGGACAGGTTTACGGTCGTGACATCGGCGTCGGCTTGCGCGCCGAACAGGTACACATCCCATTCGAAGCGATCGCCATCACCGGCCGCTGCCAATTCCTTGATACGAATGATGTGTCCGTTGGGGTTGCCAGACTGGCTAGCGCCACCCTTCATATCGGTGTACACGCGAGGATTGGCGGAGTCGGGCTCATACTGCGAGCCGGTGGGATCAACGCGGCGGCTGCTGTTGTTCGTCAACGTGCAATAGAGTTCGCCGTTCGCGGGGTTCACGCCACACCATTCGGGCCGATCCATCTTAGTTGCACCGGCGGCATCGGCCGCCAACCGGGCATTGACCGCCACATCGGCCTGATCGGAAAAGGGGTAGGTCGCATACCCGCTGACCGCCGAGTTCTGCATCGACAGTTCCAACCACGAGCCGGTGCCATCTTCTGAGAACTGGGCCGCAAATAGTGTGCCGTTATCAAGGTACTTGTCGCCCACAGAGATACGACTGATCGCGTCTGCGTCCGCGGGATCCCAATTGGCCGACGAGACCCACTTGTAGAGGTACTCGCCACGAGCGTCGTCGCCCATATATACGATGATCGGTTGACCCGCGACTGCCGTGCGGAAAGCGGCCGATTCATGGGCAAACCGGCCCAAAGCCGAGCGCTTTTTCGCCTTTCTGCTGCGGTCGTAAGCATCCACCTCGACGACGTAGCCCTGGCCGTTCATCTCGTTGCGGTAGTCATCGCTACCGTCAGCCGACGCGCCAGACTGGCTGATTATCCAGCGAGCATATCGATCGTCCGCGCCGGCCGATTCCCAACCGTGGCGCGACGCAGCGCCTTGATTGCGTCCATAGCGCCGAAGCGAGGTGACAGATTTGTCATTCCCGCGGGCGGCATCGTCCGCAGCGTCTCGCGTGAAATAGCCGTACCAGTTTTCCTCGCCAGTCAGAAAGGTGCCCCAAGGGGTCTTTCCCGTGCCGCAGTTGTTGAGCGTGCCGCGCGTACGCGTCGCGTCGGGCGAGTACTTCGTCACCAGCAGCGGGTTACCTCGGGCGGGGCCGGCGATCTCGACTTCGGAAAGCGCCGTGAGCCTGAAATTGAACAACGAATCGGGAACCGTACCCCAGGCATTGCCGGCTTTCTTTACCTCGACAACCGACACTCCATGAATGGCGATCTCCTTGTCAACCTCGGCGGCTGGCCGGGGTAGCGTATTCGTGCCCCCATTTGCATGCAGGAAGAACGAACTGAGCCCTTCGTTCGTCGTGGCCTCATGGTTGACCGCCAGCAGCCCGCGATCCGTCGAGCTTGCCGACGGCCGGTTGTCAGCACCAAGGCCGAACCATTCCATGCCATCGTGGTGGTCACCAGCACGCTTGTCGAAATCGTTGTCCGTGCCATCGTTCTTGTAGGCAAGCACCCCCTCAGCGAGCGGGTCACCCAAGCCATAGAGGGGTCGTCTCAGAAAACGGAAAATAAAGCACGCTAAGGCATAGCCGAACCTGCCAAGCTTGCTCCACCCTGTAGTGACGCGATCAGCGGGCAGGAAACGTTCCCCCTTCGCGCATGGCAGGCGCACACCAACTCAGACAGCACGGCCTCCATGCGCGCCAGGTCAGCCATTTTCTCGCGCACGTCCTTGAGCTTGTGCTCGGCCAGACTGCTGGCTTCCTCGCAATGGGTGCCATCCTCCAGCCGCAGCAGCTCGGCGATCTCATCCAGGCTGAAGCCCAGCCGCTGGGCTGATTTCACGAAGCGCACCCGCGTTACATCCGCCTCGCCATAGCGGCGGATGCTGCCATAGGGCTTGTCAGGCTCCAGCAACAAGCCCTTGCGCTGATAGAAACGGATGGTCTCCACATTGACCCCGGCCGCCTTGGCGAAAACGCCAATGGTCAGGTTCTCCAAATTGTTTTCCATATCGCTTGACTCCGTACATGAGTACGGAAGTAAGGTTACGCTATCCAATTTCAATTCGAAAGGACAAGCGCATGTCTGAACCAAAAACCGGGCGCGGCGCGCTCTTCACTGGAGGGCTTGCCGCCATCCTCGCCTCGGCTTGCTGCCTCGGGCCGTTGGTTCTGATCGCCTTGGGGTTCAGCGGCGCTTGGATCGGCAACTTGGCGGTGTTGGATCCCTATCGCCCCATCTTTATCGGCGTGGCGCTGGTGGCGTTGTTCTTCGCCTGGCGGCGCATCTACCGGCAGGCAGCGGCCTGCAAACCGGGTGAGGTCTGCGCGATTCCCCAAGTGCGAGCTACTTACAAGCTCATTTTCTGGATCGTGGCCGCGCTGGTTCTGGTCGCGCTCGGATTTCCCTACGTCATGCCATTTTTCTACTGATCGGAGTTCACCATGAAGAAACTGTTTGCCTCCCTCGCCCTCGCCGCCGTTGTTGCCCCCGTCTGGGCCGCCACCCAGACCGTCACGCTGTCCGTACCGGGCATGACCTGCTCCGCCTGCCCGATCACTGTCAAGAAGGCGATTTCCAAGGTCGAAGGCGTCAGCAAAGTTGACGTGACTTTCGAGACACGCCAAGCGGTCGTCACCTTCGACGATGCCAAGACCAGCGTGCAGAAGCTGACCAAGGCAACCGCAGACGCGGGCTATCCGTCCAGCGTCAAGCAGTGAGTCACTGAAAACGGCACCGCAGCACAACGGACGTCATGGTCTGGCGCCACAAACGATAAAGGATCTGTTGCATGACCCATCTAAAAATCACCGGCATGACTTGCGACTCGTGCGCGGCGCACGTCAAGGAAGCGCTGGAAAAAGTGCCAGGCGTGCAGTCGGCGCTGGTGTCCTATCCGAAGGGCACAGCGCAACTCGCCATCGTGCCGGGCACATCGCCGGACGCGCTGACTGCCGCCGTGGCCGGACTGGGCTACAAGGCAACGCTAGCCGATGCGCCACTGGCGGACAACCGCGTCGGACTGCTCGACAAGGTGCGGGGATGGATGGCCGCCGCCGAAAAGCACAGTGGCAACGAGCCCCCGGTGCAGGTAGCGGTCATTGGCAGCGGTGGAGCCGCGATGGCGGCGGCGCTGAAGGCCGTCGAGCAAGGCGCGCAGGTCACGCTGATCGAGCGCGGCACCATCGGCGGCACCTGCGTCAATGTCGGCTGTGTGCCGTCCAAGATCATGATCCGCGCCGCCCACATCGCCCATCTGCGCCGGGAAAGCCCGTTCGATGGCGGTATTGCGGCAACTGTGCCTACGATTGACCGCAGTAAGCTGCTGGCCCAGCAGCAGGCCCGCGTCGACGAACTGCGGCACGCCAAGTACGAAGGCATCCTGGGCGGTAATCCGGCCATCACCGTTGTGCACGGTGAGGCGCGCTTCAAGGACGACCAGAGCCTTACCGTCCGTTTGAACGAGGGTGGCGAGCGCGTCGTGATGTTCGACCGCTGCCTGGTCGCCACGGGTGCCAGCCCGGCGGTCCCGCCGATTCCGGGCTTGAAAGAGTCACCCTACTGGACTTCCACCGAGGCCCTGGCGAGCGACACCATTCCCGAACGCCTTGCCGTAATCGGCTCGTCGGTGGTGGCGCTGGAGCTGGCGCAAGCCTTTGCCCGGCTGGGCAGCAAGGTCACGGTCCTGGCGCGCAATACCTTGTTCTTCCGTGAAGACCCGGCCATCGGCGAGGCGGTGACAGCCGCTTTCCGTGCCGAGGGCATCGAGGTGCTGGAGCACACGCAAGCCAGCCAGGTCGCCCATATGGACGGTGAATTCGTGCTGACCACCACGCACGGTGAATTGCGCGCCGACAAACTGCTGGTTGCCACCGGTCGGACACCGAACACGCGCAGCCTCGCGCTGGACGCAGCGGGGGTCACTGTCAATGCGCAAGGTGCCATCGTCATCGACCAAGGCATGCGCACGAGCAACCCGAACATCTACGCGGCCGGCGACTGCACCGACCAGCCGCAGTTCGTCTATGTGGCGGCAGCGGCCGGCACCCGTGCCGCGATCAACATGACCGGCGGCGATGCGGCGCTCGACCTGACCGCAATGCCGGCCGTGGTGTTCACCGATCCGCAAGTGGCGACCGTGGGCTACAGCGAGGCGGAAGCCCACCACGACGGGATCGAGACCGACAGCCGCACCTTGACCTTGGACAACGTGCCGCGTGCGCTCGCCAACTTCGACACACGCGGCTTCATCAAGTTGGTTATCGAGGAAGGCAGCCATCGGCTGATCGGCGTACAGGCGGTCGCGCCGGAAGCGGGTGAACTGATCCAGACGGCGGCTCTGGCCATTCGCAACCGCATGACGGTGCAGGAACTGGCCGACCAGTTGTTCCCCTACCTGACGATGGTCGAGGGGTTGAAGCTCGCGGCGCAGACCTTCAACAAGGATGTGAAGCAGCTTTCCTGCTGCGCCGGGTGAGAAAAAGGAGGTGTTCAATGAACGCCTACACGGTGTCCCGGCTGGCTCTTGATGCCGGGGTGAGCGTGCATATCGTGCGCGACTACCTGCTGCGCGGATTGCTGCGCCCGGTGGCGTGCACACCAGGCGGCTACGGCTTGTTCGATGACGCCGCCTTGCAACGGCTGTGCTTCGTGCGGGCGGCCTTCGAGGCGGGCATCGGCCTCGACGCGCTGGCGCGGCTGTGCCGGGCGCTGGATGCGGCGGACGGCGACGAAGCGGCCGCGCAGCTTGCCCTGCTGCGTCAGTTCGTCGAGCGTCGGCGCGAAGCGTTGGCCGATCTGGAAGTGCAGTTGGCCACCCTGCCGACCGAGCCGGCACAGCACGCGGAGAGTCTGCCATGAACAACCCCGAGCGCTTGCCGTCCGAGACGCACAAACCGATCACCGGCTACCTGTGGGGCGGACTGGCTGTGCTGACTTGCCCCTGCCACCTGCCCATCCTCGCTGTCGTGCTGGCCGGCACAACCGCCGGTGCTTTCCTCGGCGAGCATTGGGTCATCGCGGCGCTCGGTTTGACCGGCCTGTTCCTTCTGTCCCTGTCGCGGGCGTTGCGGGCATTCAGGGAAAGAGAATGAGCGCTTTCCGGCCGGATGGATGGACGACGCCGGAACTGGCCCAAGCGGTCGAGCGCGGGCAGCTTGAACTGCACTACCAGCCCGTCGTCGATCTGCGCAGTGGTGGGATTGTCGGCGCGGAAGCCCTGTTGCGCTGGCGTCATCCGACGCTTGGACTATTGCCACCGGGCCAGTTCCTGCCCGTGGTCGAATCGTCCGGCCTGATGCCTGAAATCGGCGCTTGGGTGCTGGGCGAAGCCTGCCGCCAGATGCGTGACTGGCGAATGCTGGCATGGCGACCGTTCCGGCTGGCCGTCAATGTTTCGGCGAGCCAAGTGGGACCGGACTTCGACGGGTGGGTAAAGGGCGTGCTGGCTGATGCCGAGTTGCCCGCCGAGTATCTCGAAATCGAGCTGACCGAATCGTTCGCGTTTGGTGATCCGGCGATCTTCCCCGCCCTGGACGCCTTGCGGCAGATCGGTGTGCGCTTCGCCGCCGATGACTTCGGGACGGGGTATTCCTGTCTGCAACATCTGAAGTGCTGCCCAATCAGCACGCTCAAGATCGACCAATCGTTTGTCGCCGGGCTCGCCAACGACCGCCGCGACCAAACCATCGTGCACACCGTGATTCAGCTTGCGCACGGGCTGGGCATGGATGTGGTGGCTGAAGGCGTGGAAACATCGGCGAGTCTTGATCTATTGCGACAAGCGGACTGCGACACAGGACAAGGCTTCCTGTTCGCGAAGCCAATGCCGGCGGCGGCATTCGCCGTCTTCGTCAGTCAATGGAGGGGTGCCACCATGAATGCAAGTGACTCGACCACCACCAGTTGCTGCGTGTGCTGCAAGGAAATCCCGCTCGATGCCGCCTTCACCCCGGAAGGCGCGGAATACGTCGAGCACTTCTGCGGGTTGGAGTGTTATCAACGCTTCGAAGCGCGTGCCAAGACAGGGAACGAAACCGATGCCGATCCGAACGCCTGCGACTCGCTACCGTCAGATTGAGGCATACCCTAACTTGGCGTCAGACCATCCGGCGCTAAATCGTCAGAATAGAGTTGCCTTCCGAATTGATTGACATACGCCGTCAAGGGTCATAGATTTCTTCCTGACACATTTCCCTCAGGAGGATACCTTGCACGGTCAGCGCATCGGTTACGTCCGCGTCAGCAGCTTCGACCAGAACCCAGAACGGCAGCTCGAACAGATCCAGGTGGATAAAGTGTTCACCGACAAGGCGTCGGGCAAGGACACACGGCGGCCCGAACTGGAACGGCTGCTCGCCTTCGTGCGCGAAGGCGACACGGTCGTGGTGCACAGCATGGATCGTCTGGCGCGCAACCTCGACGACCTGCGCCGCCTGGTGCAGGGCCTCACCCAGCGCGGCGTACGCATCGAGTTCCTTAAGGAGCATTTGACCTTCACCGGCGAGGACTCGCCGATGGCGAACCTGATGCTGTCGGTAATGGGCGCGTTCGCCGAGTTCGAACGCGCCTTGATCCGCGAGCGGCAGCGCGAGGGCATCGCGCTCGCCAAGCAGCGCGGGGCCTACCGTGGCAGGAAGAAATCCCTGTCGTCTGAGCGTATTGCCGAACTGCGCCAACGTGTCGAGGCTGGCGAGCAAAAGACCAAGCTGGCTCGTGAATTCGGAATCAGTCGCGAAACCCTGTATCAATACTTGAGAACGGATCAGTAAATATGCCACGTCGTTCAATCCTGTCCGCCGCCGAGCGCGAAAGCCTGCTGGCGTTGCCGGACACCAAGGATGAGTTGATCCGTCACTACACGTTCAGCGAAACCGACCTCTCCATCATCCGGCAGCGGCGCGGCCCGGCCAACCGGCTGGGCTTCGCCGTGCAGCTCTGTTACCTGCGCTTTCCTGGTGTCATCCTGGGCGTCGATGAGCCGCCGTTTCCGCCCTTGTTGAAACTGGTCGCCGACCAGCTCAAGGTCAGCGTCGAAAGCTGGGACGAATACGGGCAGCGGGAGCAGACCCGGCGCGAGCACCTGGTCGAACTGCAAACGGTGTTCGGCTTCCAGCCCTTTACCATGGGCCACTACCGGCAGGCCGTCCAGTTGCTGACCGAGATGGCCTTGCAGACCGACAAGGGCATCGTGCTGGCCAGCACCTTGATCGAGCACCTGCGGCAGCAGTCGGTCATTCTGCCTGCCCTCAACGCCGTCGAGCGGGCGAGCGCCGAAGCAATCACCCGCGCCAACCGGCGCATCTACGATGCCTTGGCCGAACCGCTGTCGGACGCGCATCGCCGCCGCCTCGACGATCTGCTCAAGCGTCGGGACAACGGCAAAACGACCTGGCTGGCCTGGCTGCGCCAATCGCCCGTCAAACCGAATTCGCGGCACATGCTGGAACACATCGAACGCCTCAAAGCGTGGCAGGCGCTCGACCTGCCTTCTGGCATCGAGCGGTCGGTGCACCAGAACCGCCTGCTCAAGATCGCCCGTGAGGGTGGCCAGATGACGCCCGCCGACCTGGCCAAGTTCGAGGCGCAGCGACGCTATGCCACCCTGGTGGCGCTTGCCATCGAGGGCATGGCCACCGTCACCGACGAAATCATCGACCTGCACGACCGCATCCTGGGCAAGCTGTTCAACGCCGCCAAGAACAAGCATCAGCAGCAATTCCAGGCGTCCGGCAAGGCGATCAACGCCAAGGTGCGGCTGTTCGGCCGCATCGGCCAGGCGCTGATCGAGGCCAAGCAGGCGGGCCGCGATCCGTTCGCCGCCATCGAGGCCGTCATGTCCTGGGATGCCTTCGCCGAGAGCGTCACCGAAGCGCAGAAGCTTGCGCAGCCCGAGGACTTCGATTTCCTGCACCGCATCGGCGAAAGCTACGCCACGCTGCGCCGCTACGCGCCGGAATTCCTTGCCGTGCTCAAGCTGCGGGCCGCTCCCGCCGCGAAGGACGTGCTCGACGCCATCGAGGTGCTGCGCGGCATGAACAGCGACAACGCCCGCAAGGTGCCCGCCGACGCGCCGACCGAGTTCATCAAGCCGCGCTGGCAGAAGCTGGTCATGACCGACACCGGCATCGACCGGCGCTACTACGAACTGTGCGCGCTGTCGGAGATGAAGAACGCGTTGCGTTCCGGCGACATCTGGGTGCAGGGGTCGCGCCAGTTCAAGGACTTCGAGGACTACCTGGTGCCGCCCGCGAAATTCGCCAGCCTCAAGCAGGCCAGCGAATTGCCGCTGGCCGTGGCCACCGACTGCAACCGGTACCTGAACGACCGGCTGACGCTGCTGGAAACACAGCTTGCCACCGTCAACCGTATGGCGACGGCCAACGAGCTGCCGGACGCCATCATCACCGAGTCAGGCTTGAAGATCACGCCGCTCGACGCGGCGGTACCCGACACCGCCCAAGCGCTGATCGACCAGACGGCAATGATCCTGCCGCACGTCAAGATCACCGAACTGCTGCTGGAGGTGGACGAATGGACGGGCTTCACTCGGCATTTCGCGCATCTGAAATCGGGCGACCCGGCCAAAGACAAGAACCTGTTGCTGACCACGATCCTCGCCGACGCGATCAACCTGGGCCTGACCAAGATGGCGGAGTCTTGCCCCGGCACGACCTACGCCAAGCTGGCTTGGCTGCAAGCCTGGCACATCCGCGACGAAACCTACGGGGCGGCGCTGGCCGATCTGGTCAACGCACAGTTCCGCCATCCCTTCGCCGAGCACTGGGGCGACGGCACCACCTCATCGTCGGACGGCCAGAACTTCCGCACCGGCAGCAAGGCCGAGAGCACCGGCCACATCAACCCGAAATACGGGAGCAGCCCAGGGCGGACGTTCTACACCCACATTTCTGACCAGTACGCGCCATTTCACACCAAGGTCGTGAACGTCGGCGTGCGCGATTCGACCTACGTGCTCGACGGCCTGCTGTACCACGAGTCCGACTTGCGGATCGAGGAGCATTACACCGACACGGCGGGCTTCACCGATCACGTCTTCGCCCTGATGCACCTCCTGGGCTTCCGCTTCGCGCCGCGCATCCGCGACCTGGGCGACACCAAGCTCTACATCCCGAAGGGCGACGCCGCCTATGACGCGCTGAAACCCATGATCGGCGGCACGCTCAACATCAAGCACGTCCGCGCCCATTGGGACGAAATCCTGCGGCTGGCCACCTCGATCAAGCAGGGCACGGTGACGGCCTCCCTGATGCTCCGAAAGCTCGGCAGCTACCCACGCCAGAACGGCCTGGCCGTGGCGCTCCGCGAGCTGGGCCGCATCGAGCGCACGCTGTTCATCCTGGACTGGCTGCAAAGCGTGGAACTGCGCCGCCGCGTGCATGCCGGCCTGAACAAGGGCGAGGCGCGCAATGCGCTGGCCAGGGCAGTGTTTTTCAACCGCCTGGGTGAAATCCGCGACCGCAGTTTCGAGCAGCAGCGCTACCGGGCTAGCGGCCTCAATCTGGTAACGGCTGCCGTCGTGTTGTGGAACACGGTCTATCTGGAACGGGCTGCGCACGCGCTGCGTGGCAACGGCCATGCCGTTGATGACGCGCTGTTGCAGTACCTGTCGCCGCTCGGTTGGGAGCACATCAACCTCACCGGCGATTACCTCTGGCGCAGCAGCGCCAAGATCGGCGCGGGCAAGTTCAGGCCGCTACGACCGCTGCAACCGGCTTAGCGTGCTTTATTTTCCGTTTTCTGAGGCGACCCCGATCAAAGCCATCTGAGGCGGTTGAAGGCACTTATCGAACGCTACGAACCCGGTCTGTTTTCCGAGCATCTCGCCTGGTCTTCGCATGACGCCGGATACTTGGATGACCTACTGCCGGTGCCGTATACCAATGAAGCGCTTCAGCGCATTTGCCAGCACGTTGATGAAGTGCAAACGTTCCTGGGGCAACAGATGCTCCTGGAGAACCCTGCCACCTACGTCCAGTTTCAGGAAAGCACCTGGGGCGAGGCGGCTTTTATCCGCGAGATCGTCCGCAGGACCGGATGCGGCCTGTTGCTCGATGTCAATAACGTCTATGTGGCGTGCACGAACCAACGGTGGGACGCACTCGGCTATCTACAAGATTTTCCCTTTGGCGCAGTGCAAGAAATCCACCTTGCTGGCCATTCGTGCCAAGTCGATGAAAAAGGGCGCCCTTTGTTGATCGACTCGCATGACCAGCTCGTCGACGAGGAAGTCTGGAAGCTGTTTCGACGAACAATTACGTATACGGGCCCAGTGGCGACGCTGATCGAATGGGACGCCAAGATCCCTAAATGGCATGAGCTTCAGGCACAAGCTGCACGGGCTGATGGGCTGATGCGGAACCTCTTGTCTACACAGGAGCGCAGCTATGCTACCCCTGGATGAACGCCAGCGAGATTTCGCGAAGGCGCTGCTCGATACCGATAGGGCGATGCCGGTCGGGATAGTCGGGCCGGATGGAGAGCGCAGTCACCAGCGCTTTTCGGTATACACGAACAATGTCTTTGTCGGGCTGATCGAAGCACTACGGGCGAACTTTCCCTGCGTCGAAAGGCTTGTCGGAGACGAGTTTTTTACAGCGATGGCACGTGCTTTCGTAGTCACCAATCTGCCCGACTCTCCGGTTCTCCTGCACTACGGTGCCGGGTTTCCGGATTTCATCGCCGCGTTCTCGCCCGCCGCGCCCTTACCTTATCTGGCCGATGTCGCTCGAATTGAGCATGCGGCAACCGAGGCCTATCACGAGCGCGACGCAGAACCCTTAGCGCACCGCACTCTCGCAAGCGTACGACCTGACCAGGCACCCATGCTGCGGTTCGGGCTTCACCCCTCCGTGCGCCTGGTGCGTTCGCCCTACCCTGCCTTCACGGTCTGGCGGATGAACGCGCCAGATGGAACGCTGGCACCCGTTGACCTCTCTGAAGCGCAGGACACGATGGTGCTGCGGCCCGACGCCGAGGTGGACGTGCGCCAGGTACTCCCCGCGAGCTATGACTTCGTGGCTACGCTCGGCCAAGGCCTGACGCTAGCGCATGCCACGGAAGCAGCCCTCGCCACAGACGTCGATTTCGACCTGTCGCAGAACCTGCGGGAACTGATCCAGATGGGCGCTTTTGTTAGCTTCGAATGGGAAGCAGGGGAGAAAAATCGTGAGTAACATTGAAACGGTGAAAGCTTGGCCTGGAATACTCAGCTCGGCCAACTGTGGATTGCACTGGTTGTCAAAAATCGCCGGCATGACCGCGCCCCTGTTCCTTCGGGTGGCGCTAGCCTTGCCCTTCTTCAAGTCCGGCCTCACCAAATGGGACGGCTTTCTGTCGCTGTCCCCGGCCGCGAGCTTCCTGTTCCAAGAGGAATTCAAGCTACACCTCTTCGGGCAGGTTTATGACTTACCCGCTCCGTATATGCTTGCCTTCGCCAGTGGCTCGGCCGAGATCATTTTGCCGATCTTGCTGATTCTCGGCCTCGGCACACGCCTGAGCGCCCTGGGTCTGCTCGGCATGACTGCGGTGATCCAGCTCATCGTGCCGGACGGATGGGCGAACTTCCACTTGCCCTGGGCGACGATGGCAATTGCGCTGATCGCCATCGGGCCGGGCCGCCTATCGCTCGATCATTGGATTCGCGGTTTCTTGGAACGTCGCCAAGCTTCGCCCAGATCAGGAGGTTAGTATGCTTGCACTACGCGCCACATCCCTTGTGATGGCATGTTGCTTTGCTTCGGGGGCCGGAGCCGCCGATGGCATGATTTCGGTACGGAGCCCGTACAGCGTCAAGGAGACGGTTGACCGCTTCGAGACGGCCGCCAAATCCCGCGGTCTCAACATCTTCCTGCGCCTGGATCACGCGCAGGGCGCGAAGAAGGTCGGTAAGGACTTTCGGCCAACCGAACTTCTGGTGTTCGGCAATCCACAGGGTGGCACACCCCTGATGGAATGCGCGCAAACTGCCGGCATCGACTTGCCGCTCAAGGCGCTGGCTTGGGAAGACGCGACCGGGCAAGTCTGGATTGCCTACAACGATCCGAAGTATCTCGCGTCGCGCCACGGTGTCGCCAACTGTGGCTCCATCGTGGCAAATATGTCAACGGCGCTGGGCGACATGACGCAGGAGGCAATTCAGAAATGAGCGCACTCGCCCATCTTGGCCTCGCCTTTGGGGCAATGCAGAACCTGCTTTTCTCCGCCGGCTTGCCGCTTCATTGCATCCTGGCGGTGCTGAGACGACCAAGCGCCTTGGTCGGTTGACGAGGTTAAACGCCTCATCGCACGTGCTCGACATTACCTGCGGCAAAGGTGACAGCGCCTTGGTTTTGGCTGAAGCATTCGGCGTCCGCGTTACCGGCATCGACGCCAGTTTAAAGAACGCGCTGGAGGCGCGCGCAGCGGCGCGCAAACACGGCTGGGACAATCAGCCCAAATTATGGTGGACAACGCGTCACGGCTTGGGATCGCGGGCGCTTCCTACGTTCTAATGACAGCGTCTCGACGGCTCTCGCCGTAGCATGGGAGCTGCCTTTATTCTGTCTGTGCTGGCAGTGCGTAAGACGCGAAGGCTGCATCCACAGTCGTATCGAAAAGGTGATTGGTGTAATTCGAAATCGTCTTGACTGCGATGGCGAGCACGATCTGTAGCACCTGCTGCTCGCTGTAGCCTGCTTCCGCGAATGCCTGCAAACTTTCGTCGGATGGGTTGCCTCGTGTTTGGACCATGTCCTTGACCAACGCGGCAAGGATACGCAGCTTCGGATCATCAATCGTTGTGCCCTCACGGATTGCTTGAATTGCCTGCTTTGGTACCTTCGACACCTTCTCGGCGATCATACTGTGGGCAGCTACGCAGTAATGGCAGGAGTTTTCCCGGCTGATGACCAGCAACACGACTTCTTGCTCGGCCGGCGTAAAACCAGACTCCTTGCGAAACCAGTCGTAGCCATGGAGGTAGGTCGAGAGCACGCCAGGGGAGTGGGCCATTTCCGCATACATGTTGGGAACGAATCCCTGCGTCTTGTGCGCGTTGCTCAGAAACTCGCGACTCTTTGCAGGGACGGTGTCTTTGGTAAGAAGAGGCAGTGTCAGTTTGGCGTGCATGGCGTGCTCCTATGCGGAAGTATTCCGGCTTCCAGATTGGGTTTGATGATGGCGAAGTTGGGCGAGACGTCGAAGTCGCGCGGGGCGAACAGGCTGTGGTGCCGCACATGAAGGATCTCCTCCATACAGCCGCGACACGTCGCGTCCTGCGACGGCGCGATCTCAATCAACGGCAAGATCGGATAGCGAATCGACTGGAACGCTTGGGCGATCAACGTCGAGCAGATGGCGCGGGTGGGGTCGCCGCTGCCAAGACCGAGCATGCGGCGGCGCCACCGCACAGGCACTGGTGGCGTGGGCAGAAGGTATCGGGCCAGGTCGATCACATTCTTCAAATCGTACTGATGGCCCAAACGGGCCATCGCCGTACCGATCAAGGTGTCGATCTCGGCAGCGGTCAGGCCCACAGGCCGACAGACACGAGTATGCAGACCGGCGAACTCCGTCACGCTGACCAGACGCACGCCCTCACATAGATCGGCCTCAAGAAAGCAACGGGGCAGCCCTTCGGCATCAGCCGGTCTGTCGGTCGTGCCGACAAACAGCGCCGCGTGTAACCAAGTGGATTGGGTCAGGTACTTGATTGCAACGCTGACCCGGCTCTGGCCTTCCACCAGCAGAACGTCGCCGGACCGCAGGCACGTCATGAGAATATCTGGATCGGTCGGTGGCGCAACGCTATGCGCGTGGTGGGGCTGACTGAGGTAGCGGCTCAGTCCTTGCCCACAGCGGCGCGCGAGACCGTCCAAGATGCGTCCCATGGTGTCACTCGGTCGAAATGAAGGTGAACTTTGGGCGGAACATGGTTCAGAACCTCGTCGTTAATCGTGTGAGCCAGGCCGGCGAATGTTCGACAAGCCATGCTTCAATTAGCTTGTCGGCGCCCGTCAAGATCAGCACTGCAAGGGCAAGCATGACGGCACCCATCAGGACTTTCCCGACCTTGCCGGCCTGCACAAGCTTGGATCGCGTGCGGCCCAAGGCGGTGCGCGACACATAGGCCAGCGCCACCAGGGGCAATGCCGCACCGACGCCGAACACCGCCATCATCGAACCTGCCTGCGCCAGGTTCGTGCCCTGACTGGCCAAGACGATGGCTGCTCCAAGCGTCGGCCCCACGCAGGGACTCCAGACCACGCCAAGAACCAGCCCCACCACGAACTGCCCCGGCAGCCCGTCCAGCTGGATGCGAGAGAGCAAGTTATTTCCGGCGTTGCCGATGCCTGAGGTCAGCGATGAGAAACGCTGCTGGAGAGCGCTGAACATGAGCACCACTCCTAGCAACCCCAGGACGGTCGCGCCCAAGCCACGAAAAATCGTAGTGTCAATGCCAAGCGAAGCACCTGCCCAGACCAGCGCCGTACCGACAATGGCATAGGACAGTGCAAGTCCAGCCGCCAGAACCAAGGGCCCATGCCGATGGGAGTTGATCGCCGAACCAATCAGGATCGGCACAATGGGCAGGACGCAGGGCGAGAGTGTGGAGACCACCCCCGCGAGCAGGCCAAAGCCATAGGAGCCAAGGCCGAGCGTCATCACCGCATGGTCTCCTGAATCAGGCCCTCGATGCCAGTCTCGGTGGTGTCACCCACGGTGCGGGCCACTTCCTGGGTGCCCTTGAAACCCACGAGCGTGCTTTGCATCGTGACCTTGAAGGCCCGGACGGCACCCTTTTCGCTATCGAAGTCCACGGTCAGCAAGCTCACATCCTTGTAGGCAGGTTGCTTCATCAGTTTTTCCAAGATCGGCTTCTGCGCCTTGCAGGTGGGGCACCACGTCGCGGTGACGTCCACCACCACGGGCCGGCCGGCTTGCGTAAGGCGGTCGAACTCCGTTTGGCTGAATGGCTTGATCTCCCCGGCGGTGGCGATACCAGCGAATGCGAAAAGGGCAAGAATGGTGATAGATGAACGGAACTTCATGTCAGCAAGCCTCTCTTTGAGCAATTGGGAAGGATTGGCCCCGTAGTTGAAAGCCCCCTCCTCTCAATAGAGGTTTAAGACGCCAAAAATGGTTCGCGTTGTGGATGAATAATGATGTGTGGGAACGATGTCCGATGGTCATTCCTCGTCGAGCGTCGCTCAATAGGCCATTGTGCGAACCGTTTAGTGGGTGACTCCTCTCTTAGTAGGAACCCACAGCAACGAACGGAGCCCCCTCATGTATTGCAGTACCTCAGTAACGGCGCAATTGGTCCGCGGTGCCCTGGCAGTTGCAGCTATTGTCGGAGCAATTCTATTAACGCCACACTATTGGCCGGCAGCTGGCCTTGTCGGATTGGCGATCTATTTCATGCGGGGATGTCCCGCCTGTTGGCTCGCCGGGCTGATTGAGGCCCTTCGCGCCCGAGATGAGAGAAAGGCCCAGTAATCAACATCCAAGCAGGATCGTCGCAACAGTTCAGGCGAATGCGGCAGGACCTTCTGTAGCCCTGCCTCTAGAGTGCAGATACGCCGAAGTGACCCGCCTTCCCGCCCGCGCCTCCGAACTGGCACGCGGTCGGGCTTCGGTGAGATCCGTACTGCCAGACGTGACCACGTTTGGCCATGATCGCCGTCACATCCATCGGCGAGGCGAGCGCACCGCTTGTAGAGGACCTTGAATTGTCGCAAGTCCGAAATTTCAGCGGCGTCAGTAGTGTGGATCAAATATCAGACTCCAGGCGGAAAAATCAGAGAATTGTTCCGCGCGGTACGTGGCTCGCGTCCGTGTCTGCCCCATAGCTGAGTACGTGGCCCGCGCGTATTTTCGGCGAAGTCCAGCATGCCTGCTAGCGCTAGCTGCACACGCCGATATGTCTCTGCAGCCGCGAACCCCTTAGCATGCTTTAGCCCTCTATTGGAGGAGGAGTATCTCCGTCATTACGACTCGATATTTCTTTCGGGGACCTGTTGCGATGAACGGATATTCGTCATCGCCAGCCCTGTGTTTCCAACCTTAAAGGAGCGCATCATGAAAAACCTCGCATCCCTTTTGCTTATTTCCGCCAGCCTGACCGCCACTGTCGCCCTTGCCCAGGACAACAACGGTAGCTCGTTGACTCGAGCCCAGGTCGCGACTGAATTGCAAGCGGCTAAAGCTGCTGGCCAAGTAAGTTCTGGTGAACTTGACTATCCACCCACCACCTACCGGGCTAGCACGCTGACCCGTAGTCAGGTTACGGCTGAACTACAAGTCGCCAAAGCGCGTGGGCAAGTAAGTTTCGGCGAACTTGAATTCCCGCTGTCTACAAGTACGGCAAGCTCGATGTCCCGCGAGCAAGTTCGGAACGCCGCGGTCGCCGCCCACGAAAAGGGTTCCTACACTTTCGGCGAACTGGACTATCAAGCCAGCTACATTCCGATTGACCCGTCACGTTGCTAAAGCACATGTCCTGCTTACGGGTCCGCCTGGCCTCGGCACGGCGGACCCAGGAGAAAGACCATCCGCCGGGTTGGGCTGGTTCGATCTATCAGCTGAAGCCTGGCATACCCGAGGCGAGGCCAGGAGGTAATCCGCATGATGGCATCCTTTCAAGCCGCCCCTGCGCTGTATCAGTGCTAGAGCAAGCCACAATCCCAATGCTTCTTTTCAGACGGAATCGATGGCACCCGGGAGCTGATCCTTAGAATCGCCTCGCTCTCGTCGAATCCAATACCAAGCGAAGGCGTCTTCCACACCCCTTCGTTCCGCAGGCGCGTGCCTCTGGCGTTGGGCAGGAAAGATCAACCCGCGCTGACCGATATGGGGCGGCAGCGCCATCGGCCGCCTAGCGTGGCAACGATTTCCGCTTGACGCCAGCCGGGGAAAGATGACCAGCGAGCAGACCGGGAAGCACCAGGGGTGGAACGCTCAACTTCGAGTCCGTTGCGGCGTTCTTTGGCAGATGACATAGCCGCGCTGGGATTCAATTCTTACAACGAAACCGGTGCGAGTTCCACGCACTACACCCGCAGCGACGTTTGACCCCGCTCCGACATATACAAGCTCTCTCGACATCAGGAAATGGACGTGGGGAGAGCATTAGGGGATACGACTGGGACACGACGGATAGTGCCATGTTAGTCGTGTACGGTGGCACGACTACTCAGAACTCTTGATTGGGCGCCTGGCGGAGCTTGGCATTCCTCTGCCCGGCTGCCGACCTATTAGCCCGCTAACCAACGCATGTATGCGGCCTCTACGCGTTCAGACATCCCACCGATCGTGAACTTGCTTTCGCCGCGAATGTAGGCTTCTCCGGCCTTACCCATACGTTCCCGAAGGGCTCTGTCCGCCATTAATACGCCGATGGCGTCTCGCAGTTGATGAACATCGCCATACGGAACGAGCAGACCCGTCTGGCCGTGCTTTACTACCTCCGGAACTCCTCCGACAGATGTGGCGACCACAGGAAGACCGCTCGCCGCGGCCTCAATAAATGACGTGCCAAGTGCCTCGAACTCGGTAGCCAGCGCAAAAATATCGCATCCACACAGGACGTTTTCGATATCGTTGCGACGCCCCAGGAAGTGGACCCGACCCTCGCACCCGAGGGCCCTCGCTTGCTCTTTCAGACTTTCAAGCTCCGACCCTTCCCCCGCAGCAACAAGGTGATTGTCCGCCCTCCCCGTCAACAAGGGAGCAATCGCCGTCAGCAGCAAGCGATGCCCTTTCTGAGGACGCAAATGACCGACGCAGCCGACCACCAGGGCATCGCCTTTGATGTGCAGCTCGGCACGCAGTGTGGACTGAGTCGCAGGCGCGAACGGCGCCACCGCGGTAAACACGGTATCCA
Organism: Achromobacter xylosoxidans; assembly: GCF_001457475.1. Lineage (NCBI taxonomy): Bacteria > Pseudomonadati > Pseudomonadota > Betaproteobacteria > Burkholderiales > Alcaligenaceae > Achromobacter > Achromobacter xylosoxidans. Next base: position 6,351,475 of record NZ_LN831029.1, read on the forward strand.
GGTCCCCTGGCCGCACGCCACGGGCAAGGAGTTGCCGTGTCACGTATTCACTAATTGCGATCACCTTGTGGGGGAGCCCTGTATAGCTCCAGAGCGAGCCAGGTGGCTTTGCCAGATGCCTGGTACGCACGATTAACGGGGTGCCCGCCAAACGTGCCGCTGCTGCCGCGATGACGGTGTCGCGCCGACTATGCGTGTTGATAACGTCGTACCGACCCGCGGCAAGAAGCCGCCGAATGCGATAGAGGCTCCTGACATAATTGACGGGTCCATCCATGGGAAGCGTATATACCTTGAACCCTTCGTCAGTTAAGCGATGGGACAGTCCACTCCCGGGTTGGCAAATCGCCTCCATGTGATGGCCGCGATCGCGCATGCCCCGCATCTCCTTGAGTACGCGATGCTCCTGACCACCAAAGCCGGTAGCGGCTTCCGAATGAATGACGCGCAGGGGCCTGGAAGTAAGCGCGCTCATGCGCGCGGCGCTTCTTCGAGAAACGATATCAAGAATAGCTGGGCGCTGATGTTCATGCTTCGTCCACCTCTAGGCTGAAATCGCTCTGCTTTTCACGGTATGACACGAGGGATTCGGCATAAATGCGGTCAGTCTCTGTAACTTTTCCCCATGGCGTGGCATCGCCCACGCCGAGGGGGAAGGAAGTAAACCCTTTCCTTGCTATCAGTTCAGAGCGCTCATAGAAAAAGACAAACCCGATCTCATGCAGCGAGCGCACAAGATTTGGCGGATGTATTAGAGCGAGGTAATAAGGAGGTTGGCAATGCTCTACGCTAGCAGGCACGGTATCGCAGTGCCATACGTCAACCAGCGTAGGATGCCTGCCACTACCGGGCTGAAAAGTATATCGATACAACGCCGGCAGCTCGGCGTTGAGATGCATCGCCGTGTGGCCAGCACGGGGCGCTTCCAAGGCGTGCAAGCGAAGCAAATCAGTCCGAGGCTGCCTGCCAATGTATTGACGTCCCAATCGTAGGGATCCGGGCATGATCCACCCATGCGACGCCTCGTTTTCAATAGCCGACTGTCTGTCCGTGTGCCCAGCGCGCAGGTAAGGCGGTTTCGATGTCATCTATGCTCCTGAAAGCGTCCATGACGCCAGTTTGAAGGGACCGACGACCTTCCTCACTTAGGGAATGCGATCGCCAACGACCTGGTGTGGCGGCGTACCGAATCTGCGGGGCAACGTACAACCCTCGGCTTGGCCGCCTTATGGATGGTAAGTGCCGCTCATTCGCCTTGTTCTAGAAAACACAATTTGACCGCTTGAGGTCGAGCTTCAGTTTCAGGCGAGCACAATTCGAAACCGAAGCGCTGCCCCTTCTTGAGTGCTTTGCCCCCAGCGCGCTGCAATTCCTGCAGTGAGACGTATACCTTCGGCAGCCGGTCGTCTCGTGAAATCATCCCAAATAGCCCGGACCGTGCTACGAATTTCACTGTCCCTGTAATCATGGGTGCCCTCTCCGGATAATGCCGCCAGCCTTCATGTCGAACTCAGATGGGGTCCGGCCTCCGGCCGGCACCCATTCAACATCGGCGAACCATTACCGAATAATCAATACCGGCACCGAGCTTGTTCTCAACATCGTCGCTGTTGTGCTTCCCAGGATCATGTGGCGAATTCGAGAATGCCCATAAGCGCCCATCACGAGCAGATCGCAATTGCTCTCTGAAACTTGCGCGGTAATCACTTTCTCTGGCTCACCCGCTACGATCGCAGTGTCAATATCGAATCCAGCTTCCTCCAGCGTTTTGCTGGCCCACTGCACCTGATCACGGATATTGGGTGTGTCTTCGTCGGCGATGATCACGCGGCCGGCCAAGCCTTGCAAAAAAGGGCTGGTGGCAACGGTTTCCACCATTTTGCGACCCGCTGGGCTCCCGTCAAACGCGAGAAGGAAACGGCGAGGCGCAACGAACTTTCCGCCCACCGCTAACACAGGGCGCTGAATCGTACGCACGACGCGCTCGGCGTGATGATCGATATGCCAAATTGATGGGCTTTCGTGAGCAGGGGCGATATGCTGACCCACAACCACCAAGCGCGTGGTCGCCTGGAACTCGACAAGCGTTTCCACAAGGGATCCGTGGCGCTGTAGCGTATCTATATTCTCGGCGCCCGCCACCATGGCGCGCTCTCGCGCGGCTTGCAGAATCTGTCGTCCATGTTGTTGGGCGAGCTTGCTGCGCTGCTCGTCCAGGGACGTCAGCTCTTGAAGCAGATGTTCCTGCGCGTCGAACCCAATGGCGCCGCTATAGTCGCTGACGGCGGCTCGCTCCGGATGACGATCGAGCACGTGCAGAAATTGCAGGGGCGCTTGCAGGCGCATGGATGACCACACGGCGTAATCACAAACGGCCGTTGACCGGGCGGTTCCATCGATACATGCGATTATTTTTTCCATGTTTTCCTCCTTAGTGGCCCATCAGCCTGTCCATTGCGTCGGGCTTGTCGTGAATGGCAAATCGATCGACAAGTGTGGTGCTGGCCTCGTCCATGCCGATGACTTCTACTTCCGCCCCTTCCCGACGGAATTTGAGTACCGCCGTGTCAAGCGCGCCAACCGCGGAAATGTCCCAGAATCGCGCGCGGCTGACATCAATCTGCACGCGTTCTATCACTTCTTTGAAATCGAAGGACTTCACAAAGTTCTCGGCAGAGGCGAAGAACACCTGGCCAACGACCGTGTACGCCCGCACCGCCCCTTCTTCGCGGATTTCGGAAGTAATGCGCAGCACGCGTCCGACCTTGTGAGCAAAGAAAATTCCGCTCAGGAGCACGCCAACAAGCACGCCCTTTGCCAGATCATGCGTACCGACCACCACAATAACTGTAGCCACCATCACGATGCTGGAGGTCTTCGGGTGTTGAGCAAGCCCCTTGATTGATGCCCAGTTGAACGTGCCGATCGCCACCATGATCATGACGGCGACCAGTGCAGCCATGGGAATCTGCTTAACCCAAGGTCCCAGGAACACAACCATTATCAGCAGGATCACGCCAGCGGCAAAGGACGACAAGCGGCCTCGACCGCCGGACTTCACGTTGATGACGGACTGGCCGATCATCGCGCAACCTGCCATCCCACCCAGGAAACCAGAGGCGATATTGGCAATCCCTTGGCCAGCGCATTCGCGGTTGCGGTTGCTGGTTGTGTCCGTTAGCTCATCAACAATGGAAGCGGTCATCATTGATTCAAGCAGCCCCACGACGGTCAAAGTGGCCGCATACGGGAAAATGATCTGTAGGGTCTCCAGATTGAACGGCACGTCTGGAATCAGGAACATGGGCAGACTGTCAGGCAATTCACCCATATCTCCGACAGTACGAATGTCCAGCCCCATGAACATGGATACACCCGTCAGAACGACGATGCAAATGAGAGGTGAGGGAATCGCCTTGGTCACATAGGGGAACAGATAGATGATCCCCAATCCTGCGGCTGTCATCGCGTACACGATCCAACTGACGTTTGTCAGTTCAGGTAGCTGGGCCAGGAAAATCAAGATAGCCAAAGCGTTTACAAAGCCCGTTACAACCGATCGCGAGACAAAGCGCATCAGCACACCCAAGCGCAATGCTCCAGCAAGAATCTGAAGTACGCCGGTCAGCAACGTGGCCGCCAGCAAATATTGCAGGCCATGGTCTTTCACGAGGGTAACCATTAGCAAAGCCATGGCGCCCGTTGCGGCTGAAATCATGCCAGGCCTGCCGCCGGCAATAGCAATAACGACGGAGATACAGAAAGACGCATAGAGGCCAACCTTTGGATCGACCCCCGCAATAATTGAAAACGCGATCGCTTCGGGAATTAACGCGAGCGCCACAACGATGCCCGCCAGCACATCGCCGCGGATGTTTGAGAACCATTCTTCTCGGATTTTTTTTAGAGACATTGGATGCTTGCAATGAGTCCGCACAGGCGCAACAAGCACAACTGCCATGAGAGGCGTGCGCGCGGGTTGACAGCAGAACCACGGGGGTTCTTCTACGGACGGGTAAACGGAAAGTACAGCGGCCTACTTGCGGCGCTGAAGGAAAAACTGGACGCGGAACGTGGACAGAGCCACGTTGGACGGTTTGCTACATTGGATAATGTCGTCTAGAGTGAGACGTTGGAGCGCATCATGATAGCAGTTTTCATGGACCCATGCGTTTAGCAAGCACTCCCTTCCCACCTCCCTTGCCGATGTAAGCCACTCCCCCTCCCAGCAGCCCCGCCGATTAGTCGCCGGTTTGGCGCGAATTTGCGCTTAGCGTTTGATGGTTCGTTGTGACGGTATCGGCGGAATTCAGTGTATTCGGGCTGGGTCGGTTGACGATTGCGTGGCGTCCGCATAACGCTGCGGCGCAGTAGCGATTGTCTTGTCGGTCCCGACTACGGTCCGTCGAGGAGGAGCGCTATGCTCACTTTGCAACAAGAGCGCGCACGTCGCCGCACGTTCGCTATTATTTCGCATCCAGACGCTGGCAAGACCACGCTTACTGAAAAACTACTGCTTCACTCCGGGGCGATTCACATTGCGGGGAGTGTGAAGGCTCGCAAAGGCAGGCGCCACGCGATCTCGGACTGGATGGACATTGAGAAGCAGCGCGGAATTTCTGTCGCTAGCTCGGTGATGCAGATGGAGTACCGCGGCCATGTTCTCAATCTACTTGACACCCCGGGTCATCAGGACTTTTCCGAAGATACCTATCGTGTCCTGACCGCCGTGGATGCGGCTTTGATGATCATTGACGCCGCGAATGGCGTAGAGGCTCAGACCCTGCGCCTGATTGAGGTTTGCCGCGCCCGGAAGACTCCGATAATCACTTTCGTCAACAAAATGGACCGCGAGGTGCGTTACCCATTGGAGCTCGTTGATGAGTTGGAGCGCGTGCTCGGGATTCCCCTTGTTCCTTTTTCCTGGCCCATTGGAATGGGCCGCAACTTTCACGGCGTCATTGACCCCGCGCGCGCAACGGTGAAGACGTTTTCGCCAGGATGGCACGACAAGCTCATCTCGCCCGACGCAATCTACGACGTTCGTGAAGTCGCCGATGCGTCGCTCGATGAGGCCACCCGTGACGCACGGACCGAACTCGAGCTGGTGTTGGCATCCGCCCCGGTGTTTTCGCGAACCGAGTTCCATGAGGGAAGACAAAGCCCTTTGTTTTTTGGTTCTGCCGTGAACAACTTTGGCGTTCAGGAAGTTTTGGATGCGTTGGTTGATATCGCTCCTGCCCCTCAGTTTCGGCCGACGCTTGAGCGCACAGTGGAAGCAATTGAACCAGAATTCACGGGGGTGGTGTTCAAGATCCAGGCAAACATGGACCCCTTACATCGCGATAGGATCGCGTTTATTCGTGTCTGCTCAGGCCGATTCTGCCGGGATGCCAAGTATCTAGTGACGCGCACTGGAAAAACGATACGAGCTGGCGCGCCGGTGTCGTTCCTCTCGCAGCGCAGAGAGGCTATCGATCAGGCCTACCCGGGCGATATTGTAGGGTTGCCGAATCACGGAGCGCTGCAGCTTGGCGACACACTCACCTCGGGCGAATCACTGCATTTTCTTGGGTTGCCTTTCTTTGCTCCCGAGATATTCAAGCGCGTCGACATCGACGATCCAATGAAGGTGAAGCAGTTGAAGTCCGCTCTGCTTCAACTCGGACAGGAGGGCGCGATTCAGGTATTTCGGGACCCATCCGGCGCCTCGGTGTTGCTTGGCGCTTTCGGCGAATTGCAGTTCGATGTTGCGCTGGAGCGGCTGCAGCACGAATACGGGGTGCGGGCCCGATTGCATGAGACGGCTTTCCGGACGGCACGCTGGATCTCTGCGGAAAATCCCGACGAGCTCGCCAGGTTCATCTCTAACCACGCCGGACGGGTTTATCGAGATGCGGTTCAAGCGCCTGCCTACCTGTTCAAAACTCGGTCTGAAGTGGACGTTATGAGCGAACAATGGCCCAAGATCCGTTTTCATCACATGCGCGAGAGTATTGGCCAAGTTGCCCTTACCCAGTTCTAATCCCGTCGGGCCTCCCCATGAAGCGGAACACATGGTGCTTCTTTGAAAAACTACATTCGCTTCCTGGCTGATTTCCCGAATCCGCTGGCGTTCGGCATGTCGCTCATGCTTGCATCCAGCCTGGGGCAAACCTACTTCATCGCCATCTTCAGCGTCAGCCTTCGCAGCGAGTTCGGGCTGACGGATGGCTCCTTGGGGGCACTGTATGCGGGAGCCACCGTAATTAGCGCGCTAACCCTCAGCCGCGTCGGCCGATGGCTCGACAGGACTACCGTCCAACGTTTCACCTTGGCAATCGCTTCAACGTTGGCCTTCGGATGCCTGATGATGTACTTGAGCACGGGTCCGTTGTCGCTCGTCGCGGCATTTTTCCTGCTTAGGCTGTGCGGCCAGGGCCTGATGGTACACACCGCGTTAACCTCCACAGCGCGTTCTTTCTCCGCGAATCGAGGCAAGGCTATCAGCATCGTCGCGCTTGGGCTGCCGCTCGGCGAGGCGATTTTGCCGATCGTAACGGTATATGCGATCTCGAGCATCGGTTGGCGTAACACCTGGATCCTGGTTGGAGGCGGGCTGCTGCTGCTTGTGTTGTTCGCGCTACGCCTGTTGAGGGAACCAACAAAAATACAGAAAGACTTGGCTCGCACGAGCATCGACGAGGCAAGGGGCCGTATCCACCAAAGGCCCGAGCCAGGTAGCGTTGCGATGCCACTTTGGCGGGATCGCCGGTTTCAACTCTCCATGCCGGCGATCATGGCTTCGCCCTTCATATCCACGGGGTTTTTCTTTCACCAGGTTCGTCTAGCCTCGGAGATGAAGTGGTCGATGTCCTGGGTCGCCACGGCGTTTGTCGCCTATGCGCTAGCCCGCGTTGCAGCCATGCTTGCGGCCGGCCCGTTGATTGATCGATTTGCAGCTAGCAGAGTGCTGCCGGTTGTGCTTTTGCCACAGACAGTTGCGCTCCTGTCGGTTGCGATGCTGGGCGGTGAATGGGTCGCGATTCCGTATTTCGCGCTATTCGGCGTTTCCTCAGCCCTGGTCAATGTCCTGGCGACGGCCTTTTGGGTGGAAGTCTTCGGTCCAAGCCGATTGGCCTCGGTGCGCGCTACCGTGGAGTCGATGAATGTGTTGGCGACCGGCGCTTCGCCCCTGCTGCTTGGATTGTTGATCGATGCGGGCGTTTTGCTGGCTCATCAAGCTCTGGCTTGTGCCGTCTATTGCTTACTGGCAAGCTCTCTAGCGTGGCGGCTTTCAAGAAGGCCCACCGACGCCGCCGCATCGGTGGGCCACAAAAGCTAGCGACATCAATCCCCACTGAGATCGGACTCTCAAACACCGACATACTGACGGCACAATCCTGCCAGCAGAATCTCCACGCGCTTGCCACCCCGGACATATCCGATCTGCACCAGCTGGCCATACTCGGCCCACTGAAACAATGAAAAGCACGACAGCTCTCCGAACAGGCGTATGCCTGCACCCGGGTGACTGGCAAGCTGTTGCAGCGCCCGCTCGCATACTGCCCTGGCTTCTTCCGGCAATGTCATGACCTCGCATCGATAGGCTTCGGACTCGGCAACCAGTCTCTCGCCATTCAAAGTGCGTGTATGCCACGAAAGATCAGATTGCTCGGTCATCTGCGAGAGCAATAGTTGGGAAATCAGTGTCGGACTGACATTTGGGTTTTCTATACAAGATTTACCGAGGGCCGACCAATACGCTAGTAGTTGTTCGGGACGGGAAAAATGCTTGCCTCGGTTGTTCACTGCTGCTGCATATAGAGCGTCCGGAATATCAATGAGCATTGGTGTCTCCACGTGTGTCCACAGGGACTCGGTTCATCCGCGTGAATGCGTCCATTTCCGCACCGAGAACGGAAGAGGGTGACCGCGACGAGGTCGGTAGTTGCTTGGTCAGATCCTCGCGGGCGTCGCGGGCTCTCGCCAGAAGTTCATGTAGAACAGCCAGCGGGGTGGCCGAACGAAAGTCCAATTGCAGAGCGGTCACACCTATGCTTGTGCCTGCCATCCTTGCCTGCACATTCAGCGCAACCTGTTCCGGCCCAATCGCATCAAGCATCACATAGTTGCGCAGGTGGTTATGTAGCGCACCAACACTAACGCCCACGACAGGGCGGCGCAGAGGCACGCCGGCGTCTTGCAACGCAAGGCTCGCCGCGCACACACTATGCATCGGAATCAAGTCAGTGGATTCGCGCACCACTAGCGTAAGCCGGCAAGCTTTGGGATAGTCCGCCTTCGTCGGCATTACAGGTGCCAGGGCACTCCTGATAAATGCCGCCAATTGCGAATCAAAATGTCCGATCAGGCGAACACGTTCCAGTTTTCCCGGCGCGAATGCGGACCTCTCGACATGGACGAGTAGTCGCTCCCTCGACCGGTTCAAGGGGATGCTCGGCCATCGAAGTCCGCGGCCGTTTCCGAGGGTGACCGAGCACAGCGTTTGGTTCTGCATTTGCGAGACGAGAGCAGAACCATGTGCCTCGGGAAGTACGCCGCAACGAGACGATAACTTGCGCAGGTGAAGCGCGCGCCTGCCTTCAGTCCGCAACCCGCCGCCCAATAAACGGGAACGAACCAGTTGGGCGTCGAACGCCTTCACTGCGACCATTCGCGCATAGGCCACATCTTCGATGCGCACTGCCGTGCGCAAAGCCTCCAGCGCACGAAACAGCGGATAGCGATGCGGAGCAAGCGGTTGCTTTGCCGTATTGTGCAAGCCCACCTGTTCGGCCAAGGCGTCTATTTCCCGAATGCACACTTGCAGCTGCAGGTGCGCGAAGGCAATTGCATCTATGACGACATCTTCAGGCATTTCAGCCGCTTGCGCATTAACCATGGATAGTGCTGGCGCGGTTCCTGCCGCCAGAACCGTTAGGTCCGCCTGCAGGCGAATATCGGCGCTAGGGTTAAGCGAGAAACGTCCTTTCGACAGTGCAACCCTGGCCGCGCTTGGCGTTGCAATGATGGGCACACTGGATAGGCGCAACGCGGCCGACGACGCCAACAATGCGCCAAGTTCCACATCGCATCCAGGCTCCGCAGATGGCACGTGAATAACTACCTGGATTTCATCCTGGCACTGCGGAGCAATACAAGCTTGGATCGCACGATGGACAGTGCGTGCTATATCGCTTTCGCGTGGAGTCATTCCGCCCTCGCGCCGCATGTCGGCTCCGGGGATGCGGTGTACCGCATCAACGCACTCGTAATACTCCACCGTCAAAGTCACGCCGTCTGGCGCGAGCCAGTCAGGCTCCCGACGCGTCACCATTGCCAACAGCAGCGTATCGTCTATCTTCAGTCGGACCGCGTTGCTGGCAAGCCCGCCAACATCGGCCGTTTGAAGCACACATGACAGTTGTCCATAACTGAACACCCGTTCAATGGGCGTGCGCATGCAACGTTCTCCTTTTAACGAGGAACAGAAGCTGAAGCGCATACCAAGCGGCTACCAGGGAAAGAGGGCGAGCGGCGCATTGCTAGCACAACGCGCATATCACTTCAGAAGCAAGCATGGCACCGAATGCGTGATTCAGCGCTGCGGGAAATCTCCAGAGTGGGAGTCTTGCCTGAGTGAAATTGGAATTTACATGGGATGACAGAGATAGTTTTGTTTATTCTACATAGCACATCGACATCGGTGCAAACATAGCCCGATGAACCTTTCGTCCCCGGTTCTTTAGCGCAGGCACTGTGCTGCCTTGCCGAGGGGTTTAGGAGCAATAGCGTATGAGTCTTGTCGGCGCACCGGAGATCATTTTTGTTGTCAACACCGTCGCGCAGGAGCAACCCCTTGTGCTCACCGTGGGCAGCCCGGAGGCACTGCCATGCACTCGCATATCGGCGGACTTTCCCTCTTTAACTGCGCAGGTCAATACCTGGCTGGAACGCTGCTTGGAGGCCCCTAGCAGTGTGGAACAGTTGTATACGTATGCCGAACGGCATCTCGCGGGGGAACCGCATGCGCCCATCTTGTCGGTGAGCTATCTGTCAGTCGTCCGCGCCATAACGGCGCCGCAACGTAAGTGGAAGTCTTGGTATGACTACTTACCGTGGGAGGATCGCCGAGCGGTGACCACCGGTTCACCCTTCGACTTCGACTTGTTGCTGTCGTCTTTAGAGCGGTGGCTTAGCAATGCACCGTCCCCGGTACCGCAAGCTCAATTGCGCGATCGAATAGCGAGCTTGTTCGGTCTGCCGCCCCACACTTGGCGAGATGACCAAGCGCTCTCACGTTTACAGATGCTCCATGCAGCAGGTTTGGTTTCGGACATGCAAACCGGAACACTGATCGAACGCGACTGCGCTGGAAGAGCGATGGAGCACGATCATCGCCGAATACTGGCCACCGCTGTCTCCCGCGTGCGCGCCAAATTGTTCAGCCGCGCCTTGCTCTTCAGCTTTGCGCCGCCCTCGTTTACGTTACTAGAATTGCAGCTAATCGCGGAGGCCATTCTAGGAAGACGTGTTCACAAACAGAACTTCCGCCGCTGGGCTGAGCCGCATGTCGTGCCTCTGAGCCATAGCGCGTCCCGCAATGGACATGGCAGGCCTGCCCGGTTGTTTTCTATCCGTACGGCTTTGTGCGATGAGGCGACGCACCTTCGGGTGAGTCCACGATCTGATAGAATCATTAGCAATTAACTCAAAGACCGCGTTCTGCTTACGCCAATGTAAACACCATTCCGCATCCTTCCTGGGTCTCGTCTTATGGAAGTTCGTCAGTTCTAGACTGCCTGCCAAGGCGGTATCTGACTCGATGTGGAACGCAACGCGGTTTTCTCGCCAGGTACTTCACCCACCTCGCTTTCGCCTTGATCGTGCATGTGCACGTTGATGGCCGCCCGCCTTCCCTCCTCCTATCAGACCACGGCTAGTTGTAGACCTGCATTGGGTTGCCCGCGTTTCAACCGGGCTCCCGCTAGGGCTGCTGCGTCTTCCAATGCGGAGCGAGATGCTCCGAGGTCCAGGTTCTTGGCATCCCCACGAATAGCGATTCGAACGCGGCTGCGCTCGGCGCGATCCCTGCTGGATGCCGTGTATCCAACCTCTATTGGGGACTACACGATGGCAGAAAAAGAAATCTTCATTGGTATCGAGGCACTGATCCGCATCGCTCGCGGTGCGGAACTGATGGCCGGATTGGCGGCGGTTACGCTTGGCCCGGCAGGTAGGCCGGTCATTTTGGAACGCGCTCATGGCGCGCCAACGATTTCCCGGGACGGTTACGACGCAGCATGTTCCCTCGAACTTGAGGATGCTCTCGAAAATCAGGGCGCCCGAGTCATATTGCAGGCAGGCGCACAATCAAGGGATCTTGTCGGAGACGGGGCAACGACCGCGATGCTACTGGCCAGCGCAATGTTGCACGAGTGCGTCAAGGCTATTGTCACTGGAGCAAAACCGGCGCGAGTAAGACGGGGACTTGAGCTCGCTACGGAGGCGGCGGTGGGTCAACTTCGCGATGCAGCGCAACCATGCCGACAACTACCGGCGCTTGAGCGGCTCGCGTGGGCGGTCTCGTATGGTGACCAAGGAATCGCGACCTTAGCGGCGCAAGCGGTTCTTGAATGCCCGGACCCGGGTGCCATCACGATAGAGGTTGCAGAGCACGGCCAAGACACATTGCTTCGCCCGACGGGACTGCGATGGAACGCGGGCCCCTTATCCTCCCGGTTCGCCTCGGACGCGATGCGTGGGATGGTAGTTCTGAACAATCCCTACATCGTCGTATCGCAAGACCCACTAGATAGCGTGGACGACATGGCGCTGCTGCTGGAACGCGCGGCTCCGCTGACCCAGCCGTTAGCGGTCATTGCGCCTGCGATCGCCGCACCAGTTCTGTCGATGTTGTTGTCGAATCGTACGTCGGGCTTGGTGCACTGCTGCGCGATCGGCGTTCCTCAGGCCGCGCAGTCCGAATGGCTGCAAGACATCGCCACTCTGACCGGCGCAACGCTCGTCCAGCGCCTCGCAGGGCAGACCCTCGGAGACTTGCGCATAGACCAATGGGGAATGGCTGAACGCCTTGAATCTGGGCGGGGCTCGACACAGGCAGTGGGCATGCTTCCTCCTGAAGAGGACACCGTCAAAAGCCACATTCAAATCATGCGTGCAACGCTAGAGGCCACGCGCGACCCTGCGCAACGCGAGCGGATCGGAGCGCGCATCGCTCGCTTATCTCGCCAGGCCTGCATCTTGGCTTTAGCCGATCCGGATGACCAACGAGGCGACATGCGCCTACATCTGGCCGAGAGAACCCTAAAGGTTTTGCGTGCCGCCATGTCCGAAGGCGTAGTACCGGGAGCTGGCGTGGGGCTGGTTCGGGCACGAGCAGCTCTGAGCAACTTGCAATACGCGTCTGCAGACGAATCAGCCGGCGCCCAGGCTCTGCGTGTCGCTCTCGCTGAGCCGTTGCTACGAATTGCCAGCAATGCTGGCGAGGCGCCTCACGTCGTTATGGATGCGGTGGATCAGGGCGAGGGATCCTTCGGCTTCGACGCGGAGCGCGGCGACTTTGGCGATCTAGCCGCGCGCAACGTGATCGACAGTGTCGCAGTTGTGGTGAACGCCTTGCGCGTTGCAACGGGCGTCGCGGGCGCCTTGCTTGGCACCTTCTGCGCAGTCGTGGACGCGCCACATGCCGAGTTGGAAAGAACAAGGGAAGTACATGACTGAATTCAATCGAACTGTATTCTGGGACCGCCTCGATCGAGAGCTGGAAGCCTTGACCGCTCAGCTTGCGGATGCCAGAGAGGCCGCATCGGTGGTGCAACTGGACCAGTCCAGCGTTGGCCGTTTGACAAGAATGGATGCCATGCAACAGCAAGCAATGGCACTAGACCATCAAGAACGTCTGGACATACGCCGACGAAGAATCGTTGCCGCGCTGCAACGCGTGGAAAACGGCACATTTGGACTGTGCTGCCGTTGTGGAGACGATATTGCTCCCGACCGGCTCAATGCGGATGCTGCGACAGTCTTCTGTCAAGAATGCAGAGAACCGGGATGAGCGTGAGAGCCGATAGATCGCCGTACGCAATTGTCGCCACGAGGTAAAGGTTGCGCGCGCCAATTTATAAAGGTCCCGTCGACGAAGCGCTTGGGCCGAGTGATCTGCACCGCAAGCGTATCGAATTCGTGCTGGACTACATTGAAATAGTCGAGGCGCGACGAGTGCTGGACCTTGGGTGCGGCGAAGGAGACCTCTTGCTGGCGCTCGCCTCAATGCAGCAGCTCGAACAGGTGATCGGCATGGACGTTAGCCAGCACAGACTCGGAATCTGCCGCGCGGCGCTGTCGTCGATTTCGCCTTCTCCGTCGGCGGCGATAGAACTTGTGCCGGGGTCATATGCAGACTCTCACGTGGCCTTTTCGGACGTTGACGTCGCGGTCATGCTGGAGTCATTTGAGCACTATTGCCCACGCAGACTTTCGCGTATCGAGAAGACGATTCTTGCCGGATATCGCCCAAAGCGCCTGCTGATCTCAACTCCCAACAAAGGTTATGACCTTGAGCAAGGGCTTTCCCCTCGGCATCGACGCCATGCCGAGCACAAGTTCGAGTGGCGCCAAGCGCGCTTCAAAAAATGGGCGCAAGGCGTGGCCCGTCGAACGGGATACAAGGTATGCCTTGAAGGTATCTGGCAGTCAAACTCAATGTGGGAACCCACAACTCAAATCGCAATTTTTGAAGTAATGACGGAGTAGCATGAAGAACAATACAGCCTCCAAAACCGTAGCGGCACTTTCTCCGCATGTAGCCACTCCGCCAATACGGCGAGCACATGACATTTTGAGTGCGTTCCTTTCCGAGGCCGGCATAACCGTGAATGGGCCGAATCCGTGGGACATCCAGGTGCACGATGAAAGCGTATTTGATCGTGTTTTGGCGAAAGGGAATCTTGGCCTGGGCGAAGCCTACATGGAGGGCGCCTGGGACGCCGAGCAGCTTGATGCCTTCTTTCACCGTGTTCTGCGCGCCCGACTGGACCAACGCGTCGTGCCTGGGCGTCTACTGGTGCACGCACTTACGGTGCGACTGCTCAATAGGCAAAGCGCGCGACGTGCGTGGCAAGTGGGAAAACGTCACTATGACTTGGGAAACGAGTTTTACGCGGCGATGCTAGATCCACGCATGACTTATACCTGCGGCTACTGGGAAGGTACGAGCGATCTTGCAACCGCGCAGGAACAAAAGCTCGATCTGATCTGCAAGAAACTAGATCTTCGGCCCGGGATGCGCTTGTTGGATATCGGTTGCGGCTGGGGTAGTTTGATGGGTTTTGCCGCGAAGCACTACGGAGTGCAGTGCGTGGGTGTAACGATCTCTAAAGAGCAGGCACAGTGGGCGCGGCAAGCTTACGCGGGACTACCGCTGGAGTTCCGCCTACAGGATTACCGCACGGTAAATGAACACTTTGACCGTGTCGCCAGTGTGGGCATGTTCGAGCATGTTGGGCGGAAAAATCTGCGGACCTTTATGGAAGTCGCGCACCGCTGCCTTGACGACGACGGCTTGTTCCTGTTGCATACGATAGGCAAGAATCAGACTGGCTCCACACCGGATCCCTGGATCGACAAGTACATATTTCCAAACGGCGACCTCCCTTCTATCGCCCAGATTGGATCTGCCACTGAGGGTCTTTTCGTGACCGAAGACCTGCATAATTTTGGTGCGGATTACGACAAGACCTTGATGGCGTGGCATAGAAACTTCGAACTGGCTTGGCCTCGGTTTCAAGCTGACCTAGGCCCGAGGTTCTACCGAATGTGGAGCTATTACCTGTTGTCGTGCGCGGGCGCATTCCGAGCGCGAGATATTCAGTTGTGGCAATGGGTATTCACACGCGCGGGGCTAGAAGGCGGCTATAGCCGACCAACGCTTTCGCCTGCGTAATGAACCCTGGGCGCTGCTGTTGGCGTGAAACAGTCACTTTAGGAAGTGCTTTTAAGGACTGCTCTTGGCCGATTGTCGCCAAACACTAAATACAGGAGTGCGGCCCGAAGCCGACGTTTGGGATGCCGACCGTCCCGCTGGGCTCACATGGATTGTCGCTGCGGGCGCACGTAAGCGGAGCCACCACATTTCCTCGTACTCGCCCGCAACGTCGGTGACCTCCACAGTCCAGCAACCGCAGGCTCTGTTCATGACGGCTTGGTCCTTTGTTGGGAAACTGCCGCACGACTCGTGTACAATGCGACGCGCAGCATCTGCAACGGATGCTGCATCGCTTCGATGGCGATACTAGTGGACCCGGCGTTTGCTGGGTGGCTCGGCCGGGCGCCTATCCCTCGGACAACTCCAAGCGAATTACCGCTCGCTCCGAGACCGACTACATACCCCCTCGGTGTGATGCATCGCTTGCTAACTTCAGGTTAGCCAAACAATGTCTTTTTTCTCCTCGTTTCGCCAGGAATGGATGGCCAGCCCTCGTGCCGACGTCCTCGCCGGCATCGTTGTTGCTCTTGCACTCATTCCCGAAGCAATCGGCTTTTCAATCATCGCGGGAATAGATCCCAGAGTTGGCCTCTACGCATCGTTCTCGATCGCGGTAATCATCTCTTTAGTGGGCGGCCGACCCGGCATGATTTCGGCGGCTACGGCCGCCATTGCCGTGCTGGTGGTACCTCTAGTCAAGAGCCATGGCGTCGAATACCTCTTTGCCGCCACCATCCTGATGGGAATCTTTCAGGTAACCGCCGGATTTCTTCGACTTGACCTGCTGATGCAATATGTGTCGCGCTCAGTGATTACCGGGTTTGTGAATGCACTGGCAATCCTTATTTTTATCGCCCAGTTGCCGCAGTTGACAAATGTCACGTGGGTCACCTACGTGATGGTGGCGGGCGGGTTGGCGATCATTTATCTGTTTCCTCGCCTCACTCGGGCCGTGCCATCGCCCTTGATCGCAATCATCGTGCTGACGATCATCTCGATTTACTGGGGCCTGCCCGTCAACACGGTGGGCGACATGGGCAAACTGCCGTCGGCCCTTCCCTCGTTCCTGATTCCGAACGTGCCCTTCACCCTTGAAACCTTGCAGATCATTCTGCCGTATTCGCTGACCATGGCGGCGGTGGGTTTGCTGGAATCGATGATGACCGCGCAGATCGTGGACGACTTGACTGACACGCCCAGTAATAAGCGGCGCGAATGCAAGGGTCAGGGCATCGCCAATTTCGTGACGGGCTTCTTTGGCGGCATGGGCGGTTGCGCCATGATCGGCCAGTCCGTCATCAACGTGAAGTCCGGCGGCTCGACCCGGCTGTCCACCTTCGTTGCGGGTTCTTTCCTGCTGTTCCTGATCGTGGTGCTGGGACCCTTGGTGGCTCGTATTCCCATGCCGGCGCTGGTCGCGGTGATGATCATGGTGTCCATCGGCACGTTCAGTTGGGGGTCCATCCGCAACCTGCGTTCGCATCCCTGGCAGTCGTCGGTGGTCATGCTGGCCACGGTCGTGGTCGTCGTCTGGACGCATGATCTTGCCCAGGGCGTGCTGGCAGGGGTGCTGTTGAGCGGCGTGTTCTTCGCGGGCAAGGTCAAGCGGCTCTTCGCGGTCACCTCAACCT
The DNA here is from genome assembly GCF_001457475.1 of Achromobacter xylosoxidans. Lineage (NCBI taxonomy): Bacteria > Pseudomonadati > Pseudomonadota > Betaproteobacteria > Burkholderiales > Alcaligenaceae > Achromobacter > Achromobacter xylosoxidans. The sequence goes on from NZ_LN831029.1 coordinate 6,368,095, forward strand.
TGTCGGAGGACGGACGCACCCGTACCTACTACTACTCGGGCCAGGTGTTTTTCGCGTCCACCGAACGGTTTGCCGAAGCCATCGATTTCAAGGAGGTCGTTGACCACGTGGTGCTGGACGTATCCGCCGCGCACTTCTGGGACATCTCTGCCGTGGGCGCCCTGGACAAGGTCGTGATCAAGCTGCGCCGCGAGGGCACGACCGTTGACGTTGTGGGTCTGAACGCCGCCAGCGCCACGATGATTGGCCGGTTTGCGGTTCACGACAAAGCCGGCGCCGACGCCAAGTCGTTGGGACACTAAGGAGCAGATATGTCCAAAATACTTGCATGCCTCGATGCCTCCCCCTATGCCGCCTCGGTTTGCGATTTGTCGGCATGGGTGGCGCCCCGCCTTTCCTGGGGCGTTGAACTGCTGCACGTCGTGCAGCGAAAAAGCGCGGTGACGGCGCGGCACGATCTCAGTGGCGCGATCGGGCTGGGCGTGAAAAGCGAACTGCTGGAAGAGCTGACCCGTATCGAGGAAGCCCAGGGCAAGTTGGCGGTCGAAGGCGGCCGCGCGCTCTTGGCGGGCGCTGAAGCGCGCTTGCGGGCTGCCGGCGTCGACGACGTCAGCACGGTGCACCTGCACGGCGGTATCGTAGAGACCATCATCGAGCGTGAAGCTGAGGCGGGCTTGGTGGTGATGGGCAAGCGTGGGGCCTCCAGCGCATTTGCCGCCGGCCATCTCGGATCGAAAATCGAGCGTGTGCTTCGAGCCAGCAACAAGCCGCTGTTGGTTGCACCCGAGCAGTTTGTGGCACCCACGCAGGCTGTGATTGCATACGACGGAGGCAAGTCTATTGCCAGGGCGATCGCACTGCTGACGAGCACGCCGTTGCTCGACCGTCTGCCCATTCACCTCGTCAGGGCTGGCGCGGAAACGCAAGAGCATCGAGACCAAATGGAGCAGGCCGTTAAGCTCTTCGAGCAAAGCGGGCGGGCCGCAACTTTTTCGCTCACGTCGGGGTCACCTGAGCGAGTTATCGCCGACTGCGTAGCCGGGGCTCCGACGTCCGTGCTGGTCATGGGGGCCTATGGCCACTCCCCGCTCAGAAATTTGATCGTTGGTAGTACCACGACGTCAATGATACGAGCTGTTGAGGCGCCGATTCTGCTTGTGCGCTAGCGGTGAGAACTTATGGGATAGTCGATAGGGTGACCCACGCACGTCACCTACATCGGATGAACCGAAAGTCTCATTTTGGCCGGCAAGCGACCGCTCGCCGGCCAGGATGCATCAAACCTCTGTTTGTTCAGCCATCTCAAGAGCATCGTCTACCTCGATGCCAAGGTAGCGAACTGTGCTTTCCAGCTTCGTATGCCCGAGCAGCAGCTGTACAGCCTGAAGATTCTTCGTCCGGCGGTAGATCAGCGAGGCTTTTGTACGGCGCATAGTGTGGGTTCCATATGCGGTATCGTCGAGGCCAATCGATGTGACCCAGCGATGCACAATCCGGGCGTACTGCCGCGTCGACAGATGTAGCGACGTATGCAACCGGCTCGAACACAGAAAATCCGCCGCCTTTAGCCCTCGCGCTTCGATCCATGCGTCAAGGCTCTCACGGGTTTGCTCCGTAATCTCGAATTGGACCGGACGCTGGGTCGTAAGCGCCCGGCAAACCCATCTTGAGCGAGTGCGTTGTCCCCGATAGTGTCCACCACTTTTAGGTGGACACCATGTCGAAGACAGAATTAGCGCCGGCGCCTAAGCGCCGGTCTTATCCGAAGGCGTTGAAGGCGCAGATCGTGGCCCAGTGCAGCCAGCCAGGAACATCCATCGCTGGAGTGGCGCTGTCGCACGGCGTGAACGCGAACCTGGTGCATAAATGGATCCGCCAGACCGAACGGCAGAGCCCTGTAGCGCCGGCGTTCGTGCCGGTCGCGTTGCCAGCGGTTTCCTCGGCAGGCCGTCACATCGAGATCCGCTTGTCGCGTGGTCCTGTGCAAGCGACGGTGCAATGGCCCGTAAGCGAAGCTGGCACGTGCGTGGCGTGGCTGCGTGAGTGGCTGCGGTGATCCGTGTCGATGCGATCTGGCTGGCCACCGAGCCGCTGGACATGCGCGCTGGCACCGAGACGGCGCTGGCCCGGGTGGTGGCGGTGTTCGGCGTGGCTCGCCCGCACCACGCCTATTGCTTCGCAAACCGGCGCGCCAACCGGATGAAGGTGCTGGGGCACGACGGGATCGGCGTGTGGCTGGCTGCGCGCCGGCTGAACCGAGGCAAGTTCGTGTGGGCCGATGCCCTGCATGGCCCCCACGTCGCGGTCGATGGCGAACAGTGGCAGGCGCTGGTGCTGGGCTTGCCCTGGCAGCATGTGGGTGCGGCCGGGACGATCACGGTGCTATAGCGCTGTGCAATCCGGCATGACGCCAATACCGCCACTGCGAGCCCTGCGGCATACTGGCGGCCATGAGTACCGCATCCCTGGATCACCTTGACGCGCAGCAACTGCGCGCGCTGGCCGAACGCCTGATGGGCGAGGTGGCCACGCGTGACGCCCAGATAGCGGCGCACGACGCGGTGGTCGCCGAGCGGGATCGCGCACTGCACTTCAAACAAACGCACATCGATCAGCTCATGCAAGAACTGGCGCTGTACAAGCGCTGGCGCTACGGCAAGCGCAGCGAGCAGTTGAACCCCGCGCAGGCAAGCCTGCTGGAAGAGACGATGGATGCCGACATGGCGGCCATCGAAGAGGAAGTCAACGCACTACGCGAGGCGATCTCGACCAAGCCCACGGTGCCCCAAGTTCCGCGTCGCCTGCGGCTGCCGGCTGAGCTGCCGCGCACCGACATCCATCACGAACCGGCGACCACGACGTGCCGCTGCGGCTGCGGATTGAAACGCATCGGCGAGGACGTCAGTGAGAAGCTGGACTACCTGCCGGGCGTCCTTACGGTCGAGCGCCACATCCGTGGCAAGTGGGTGTGCGAGCACTGCGAGACGCTCACGCAGGCGCCCGTGCCCGCGCAGGTCATCGACAAGGGCATCCCGACCGCGGGACTTCTGGCGCAGGTGCTGGTGGCCAAGTTCGCCGACCACCTGCAGCTATACCGTCAGGAAGGCATCTTTGCGCGCGCCGGCCTGGCGCTGCCGCGCTCGACGCTGGGCGAGTGGGTCGGCGTGTGCGGGCTGCGGTTGCAGCCGCTGGTCGATGCGTTGAAAGCCGAGGTGCTGGGCAAATCCATGCTGCATGCCGACGAGACGCCGGTGCAGATGCTCAAGCCGGGCGCGGGCAAGACGCACCGTGCGTACCTGTGGGCGTACACACCGACCTCGTACGACAGCCTGCACGCGGTGCTCTACGACTTCGCGCCCAGCCGGGCCGGCGAGCACTGCCGCACCTTCCTGGAAGATTGGCGCGGCAAGCTGGTGACCGACGATTATGCCGGCTACAAGGCTGGCTTCGCTGCCGGTATTATTGAACTGGGTTGCATGGCGCACGCCCGGCGAAAGTTCCATGACTTGCATGCGAACAACCAGAGCCAGATCGCCGCCGAGGCGCTGGAGTTGTTCGGCGCGCTGTACGGCGTAGAGCGGGAGGTCGCCGAGTTGCCTGCCGATGAGCGCAGGCGGATGCGCCAGGAACGCGCCAAGCCGATAACCGAAACGTTGCATCGGTGGCTGATCGGGCAGCGCCAGCGCGTGCCGGAAGGCTCCGGCACCGCACGCGCCATCGACTACAGCCTCAAGCGCTGGGAGGCGCTGACACGCTACCTTGACGACGGCGATGCGCCGATCGACAACAACTGGGTGGAGAACCAGATCCGCCCGTGGGCGATCGGTCGTTCGAACTGGCTGTTCGCGGGGTCGCTGCGCGGCGGGCAACGCGCGGCCGCCATCATGAGCCTGATCCAGTCGGCGCGGCTGAATGGGCACGATCCGTATGCCTATCTGAAGAACGTGCTTACGCGGTTGCCGACGCAGAAAAACAGCCAGATCGCTGAACTGCTGCCGCATCGGTGGGTGCCTGCCAAGTAGGCTGGACCGTCAAGGGTGTGTTCGGCAGGCGCTTACGCTGGGTCTTCTGTTGCATGACTTAGCTCTCGCGGCTATGTGGTTTCCGTGACGGATGTCCTGTACCTGCAATCGCGTGAGATCGCACGCTCGAAGCTTGCTATCAATTGCGAGATTGAACATCGCGAGTTCCCGGGTGTTCGAAGCCATCTGAAGTCTCATTCGAATTGCCCAAATTTCTCGGAGCTTTAGGGGCGGATTCTGCCCGGTGAGCTTTCCCTTGTTCCATGGCACACGACGGTCAACGGCGGCATTCGCGGATTCCATGACAATCTCCTTTTGAGTAAAGGGAGATTCAGTGTGCTCCTACGGAGGGGCGCTATCCGACCCGAAACGGACGCTCGAAAAGGCCAGATCTTCCGGCATGTGGCAAAGACCTTCGAAATCGGCTGTGCTCCCAATTCCTATTCGATCACCACGTAGAACGGATCGCTCTTGCCTAATAGGAAATCATCGGATCTTCGGATCAGGAAGGCCTCGACCATATGGACTCCTCGGTACGACAATCGCTCCCATCGAACCCATGGCTCATCTGAACGGTAGTAGTCGCCACGCAGTGCGTTGGCACGCCGCGCTACTTCATCCGTATTCGTCACACGCCATTCGACCTTATAGGTATCAGGGAACGGGAGCCCGAGATTGTTGCTGGCGTTGAAACGGACCCAGTACCCAGGCGGCGTGGGCGCGAGCGAGACGAACGGGCTGACTTGCCGCCCGAAGCGCTCTGTCCAGAGTTGCGCACCAACGTTCACCGTTAACCGTGTCCCGGCAGCCTCCCGCCATCGCGGACGGCGCATGTGCGGCAGGCGATCGAAGTCGCGGGGCAGCGCCTCCCGACCGATCTTCTTTACCAACGCGACCAGATCTGCCACGCCAGCCAACGCCGCGCTTCCCCGGACGGCGGACAGTGCAGCTTCACTGACTTTGCCGGCTTTCTCGACAGCCTCCCGAGTAGCAAAGTCTTCGCCAAACACACGCTGCCATTTCCCGATGCTTTCCTCTTTGTCTGGCTCATCGTAGGCGTCATCGATCCAACCACGGTACAGATTAATCTTCGCGCGGAAGTTTGAGTATTTGATATCGTCCCACGCACTGCTTTGAATCTCCTCGAACAATACGGGATTTCGCACCGTAGGTTTGCTTGGGTTGGCCTGCAGCCAGTCATCGAGGCGATCAACTAGCGTCTTGAGCGTCGTGGGGACATCGGTGAAGCCCACAGTCCCTTTGTCTGAGGCGTATACCTGCATTCCAAGCAAGGTCGTCAAGAGGAACGAGGGGCACGTGAAGTTCGTCTTGATGTCTCTGAGGTACTTTAGTAAACGGGTGACCTTGCGAAAACTGTTGTTCCCACAGATTCCATTGCGCTCAATCAGCCAATTGGTGTAATCGAGTGGGTTGGATTTTTCGAAGAGATTGGTATCGCGATTGCAAACCTCCCAAACGTCCGAATGAAGACGCTCTTTCACGCAGGGTGCCACGTCGATCTTGCGCTCGCCAACGTACTCAACGGTGATGCAATGCGAATAGCGCCTTATCTTGTCCTTGTACAGACCGAGCTTTCCCATCTCCGCATACAGCTCGTTGATGTAGTCCTTCGCCTCCCAGCCTGAGATCGGCCTCACGAAAACCAGCAGGTCCGCGTCGAAAGGATCTCCGGGCAGGGGTTTGATGATAGTTTTGTGAGCCCAAGACCCTTGCGCGGCAAAACCGACGATGGAAGGCTTCCAGTCAAGCCCTCGCACCGATTTCCTGATGGCCTCGATGCTGCATTCGAGCTGATCGAACCGCGTGCTGTTGAGGTTGACGGTGTCGTTCAGAAAGGCGTTGAAGTCTTGGACCAGTTTCATTTTTCTACCCACCTTCAGCGCGCATTGCCCGCTGCACGCAATTCGTTCACCCAGTGCTCTGCACCGGCATTCATCCGCTCCTCCATCTGCCTGCGCAACAGGTTGTAGACCCAGTCGAAGATCAACGGACTGGAGGCGCGGTGGTTGAAGATAGCATCTTGCAGCTCGCGCGACCGCATGCTGATCTCCTGTTCTGTTGCGCCACTGCGGGAATGGTCCCAGAGCTTCTTGACTTCATCGTTGAGCCGGTCTAATAGCTCACAGGTAGCTGCCTGCCGGTTGCACTCTCTGAGCGCCCAGATCAACACCGGCGTCATCGGAGCCAGCGTCGAAAGCACGAATGTCGTCATGGTGTAGTCGATCGCGAGCGAGGCGAAGCCAGCCACGGCACCCAGCACTACGCAGCCCGCCAAGAGAACGAACCTGTAGCGTTTGCGCAAAGCGCTGTCGTACCAGAGGTTGGTCCGCTGACACACCAGCCTTGCCAAATGCAGTGGCAGTTCTTTGACGGCGAGCGGATACCAATTGATCAGCCGTTGCTCGTCTTTGTCACTGAGCTTCTTGCATGCGTCGGCAAATACATCCTCAGGGTCTATCCGATTGCCAACCAAAAAGGCGTTCCAGTCCATCTGCAATATCGTGCAGTCGAAATCTTCCTGCAGCTTGGCCGCGCTCTTGAGCTGAGCACGGTGCCAGCGGTCAAGCAGCAGAACCTCCAGGAAGCCGAAGATAAGGGCGAAGAATGCAATGAACGGCTTCCCCGGGAGGAGATACGCGGACACGACTAAGCCGAGGATCGGGAATCCGAGCGAGATGGCAAAGCCCACGGCCTGGACGTTCTTAGCCCGCCGATAGATCAATGTCCTGGCGCGCAGCAAATTGAGCATTCGCGGCTCCAGCTGCTTCTTGTCGATTTCATTCATGTTGTCCCCCTTCTACTTGCACCATTTTTGAGATCCTATGATTCAATCATCGACGTCTCAAGCCCAACGCTTCCTGCGTTGCCGCGGATGCTCGCCGCCGCCGGCCCATACCCCTGTCGTCAACCAGTCCTCGAAATACCACAGCCACTCTGCGGTCCAGGCAATGTAGGTGTCGACCAGTTTCATCTGCGGGATCCATTCGCGCTGTTTGGGCCACCACAGACACAGCTTGGTGCCGGGACCATCGTTGGGGTAGATGTGCGGTAGCGTGGCTTCGTCGGCCAGGACCGTCAGGTCAGGACTGAGCACGAACATTTCTGGTAGACGTGAATCGGGTGTCAAGCGAAGCTCGCACTCATAAATGCGACCGAAATCGCTCGGTGCCAAGTGGAATCTATAGCGCAACGCGCGGCCTGACTGAAACACCAGACGGGCGCCTTCAAGAGAAAGAGCACGCAGTTCCATGGCTCTCTGAGCCAAGGTCGAAACGGGCGGCGCCGGATACTGTCTCATCAACGACCGAAATAAGTGTGCGGGCGCGCAGCGACACTGACCGGCGCGGCTGCGGCCGACGAGATCAGCGTTACCCGGCCCGCCGCGCGGTTGACTTGGCGTCGCTGGGTGTGGTCCTGCTGGATCGCGGCCGCAGAGCGGGGTCCGAACGCGCCCTCCAATACTTTGAGCAAGACATCCATGCCCTCATTATTCTCGATGGTCCGCAGGATGCGCCTTAGGTCATCGATGAGGCGTCGGTGCCACAAGAAAAAAGCTTCCTGCCTCGCGGGAGAATTCATGCTTGCCGCCAAGTTGTCCTTTGGGGCAGACGGGTTGGGCAAAAGCCATTCTTCGGAACCATCGGACCTCAGAATACGCTCGAAGTGCAGTGGCATCCGCTCAACGATATCTAGTAGCAATTCCAGGGGACTATCGTGTGGCTGCGGCGCCTCCACCGCATATGCCATAGCGGCCAACGTCGTCAGGAAGACTGAGGAAGGCGCCATGTCTGGGCTCCCTTGCGCAATGCCGAAGGCCACATTGCGATGCAGCTTCAGCAGTTGAACCAGCCGACACAGCAGTCGGTCGAACACCTCTTGAGCGTCGGGCAACGGCGTCACATCAGCACGCTTGACCGAATCCATCGCCGCCGCAAAGGTCGCAACGGCTGTGAAATTCGGAGAGATCGCGGCGGCGAGATCAAAATGCTCCGCGTACCCTCGCGGATTCGTGGAGTCGAAGAGCCGCAATTTACGGTCAGGGATGAGCCCGTGCGTCTCACCGAATGGGGCGGCCAACAATGGAGAGTCAATGACTGGAGCGATGTCGGCACACATGCCTTCCGCGTACTCGAGTGTCGCGCAACGCTCCCAGCGGCGTAGCCGGAGCCCATGCGCATCGGCGTAGCGGGACAAGGCGCGATGCAAACGGTCGAGCAGCACAGTTGGCCCTCGCTCGCCCTCGTACTGGGGACGCGCGCCTGACGCCAAACGCGCGATCAAATCGATGTCGAAGCCCTCCCGCGAGCCGTCCCGCGGCCGAACGATTGTGCCCAACTGTCGAGAGCCATGGGCGTGGATCTGGATCAGGTCGCCCCGAAACTCAGGGCAAGCCGAAAGAAATTCACCGGTGCTGTTGTATGAGCGCTCCAGCGCGCTCAACTGGGTGGGCGTTGGTTCGTGGGCCTGAGCGATGGCATCCACTAGGTGGAAGAAGCGCGCCGACGACCGTATGGAAATGCGAGGGCGCTGAGGAAGAGTCACAGGTTCGCGGATCAAAGGAACTCCTTGAACTTCTTGTTGATGGCTGCCAGCTTCACCTGGACTCGCCCAAGCTCAACGTTTGTGCTTAGTGGGGTCTACCAGCTTGTAGCCTTGGCCCGGCCGCGGCGTCGGTGGCAGCGGCTTGCCCTTCACGCCTGTCACTTCATTGCCGGTGCCTGGGTTCTTGTACTGACCGGACTTCGGTGCCGGCGTACCGGGCTTCAACGTCTTGCTCATGGTCGTCCCCTTTCAGGATCGGTTGGTTGGTTGCGATATTCCGGCCTTGGGCCTCTCCCCCTCTGGCCGTGTTACCAAATTGGGGTTGCGCAGTAAGTTCGGAATAATCACAATAAAAATTGTGGACTCCCGAACTTCTGGAGTCAAGTATTTTTTTTACCGAAAGTCCGAACAAGTATGCCAACACTGGGTGAAAAGGTCCGCACATTGCGGAAGAAAGCAGGCTTGACGATGGAAAAATTCGCCGAGCAGATCGGTGCGTCCAAGTCCTCCGTATGGGAGCTGGAAAACAAGGATAAGGCCCGCCCGTCCGCAGATCGGATCAATGAGGTTGCGAAGGTCCTGGGCGTGACGCCCGAATTCCTGATGAATGACGACGTCGCCGAGCCCACGATCGATGTGGCCGACGAAGCCTTCTTTCGCAAGTACCAGTCGTTAGACGACGGGGTAAAGCAGCAGTTGCAGGAGATCCTCAGCGTCCTCGACAAGAAGGCTGGGTCTTGAATCAGATGCTTTCTCCAGCGCGAGAGGCGATCAAGATGGCGCAGCTATGGCGCGCCGTCCATGGCCTCACGTTCCCAATCAACGCGGGAGCATTGGCCCAGGAATGGTCCAGGAATGTAGCGCCGGAGGCGCCCATTGGGGAGCTGCAGGCTAGAGAGTTGAAAGGCTTCGAGGGCGGATTGTTCTGGCTGAAAGAGAGAAAAGTTTGGGCGCTGCTGTACCACCCGCACCCCGACCTGCCAGGACGGTCCAACTTCACCGTTGCGCATGAGTTCGGGCACTACGTCTTGCATCGCAAACTGCAAGAGGCATTTCAGTGCTCCCAAAGTGCAACATTGGGCATCACGGGGGCCAGGATCGAACGGGAGGCAGACCAGTTTGCGTCGTACCTGCTCATGCCTATCGACGACTACACCCAACTGGTGCACGGCCGTCGGATCACTCTTGATCTCCTGGGACAGTGCGCCGACCGTTACGGCGTCTCTCTGACGGCTGCAATCCTCAAGTGGTTGGAGTTCACTGATCAGGCTGCCGTTGCCGTCATGGGGCGGGAAGGGATGCTGCACTGGTGGAAGGCCAGTAGCAGTGCGAAGAAATATACATTTGGAGCGCTGCATGAGGGTATGGAACTGCCTTCGGGCTCGCTTGCTGTGAGTCCAGACCAAGCACTATCCACGGCGGATTATCGCGCGGGCGTGGAGCACCCTCCCGGCGTCTGGCCTATCAGGCTGCCTTTGCGCGAGATGCTCGTACTCTCCGACCGGTACGACATGTCCATTTCTCTGTTGGTTCTTGACGCACCTGGGGTGGAACATCCAGATGCGCCGGACGAAGATATGACAAACAATCTGCCTTCGTTCTAACTCTCACCTTCAGCAGATCAGGTAAAGAGCTCGGGCCATTTATCGCTTCAGAGCCGACACTCATTTGATTTTAATGAATGTCCGTTTTTGGCCGATTCTGTTGAAAAACTCCTTCCAGTGACACTCGACTACGTTCTTGAGAGTGCTTCACCCCTTGCCCGGGATGAGATCGTTGATCTGGCGCCGATCTGGAGGGTCCATTTTTCGATCCTGGTGCGATGGCGCGCGGAGATCGAGTTTTTCAACAGAATCGGCCGAAACCGGCCTTCAGAAGAAATGGATTTAGTCTCAGAAGCGCACCTGCGCGCTTCGAGATTTCGGACGGCGGGGTCCGAGGTGTGATGTTTTTGCACTTTGGCAATCACCCAGCAGCTCCAGCTTTGTTGATCTAAAACCCCAGGTTAGGTGAAGTTTTGCTAGCAAAATCCCAACTTGAGTGACGCGATGAGACCAAAGTCAATGAAGAATTTCTCTTAATTCATTGTTTAAAGTGCAATCGTGCAATCGCGCTGCTTTTCTCGCTGTCGGACTCCGTCCGACGTGTCACGTATTCCAAACTAGATGACGCAAATCTCCAGTTGGATGAATTTCAACTCCAAAAGCGCCCTATCGTCCAGGACCTTCGAGTTCTCTCACGACGTCTAGAAAATCCAGCTCCGTATAGGCCATGGACGTTCGAACATCGCCATGCCGCATGGCCTTAGCGATAATTCGGACGTCAATCCCACGCAAGGTAAGCTGGCGACCGAAAGTGTGTCGAAGCCAATGTGTCGACGCACGATCCAGCAACGCGGCCTCGGAATCGCGGCCCGCTTCGCGCAGCGATTTTGCACAGTGAACAAACGCGCCACACACAATGTCCCAAAGTGTCGCGCGACGGCGCACCTCTGCCCACAGCCGTTGACTTCGCCGCCCCACCACAGACTGCGGCGCTCGGCCTGCCCCATCCGACCTTCGCGTCCGCGTGGATAAGATCAGCGCGGTGGAGTCGCCGCACACGGGCTCTGGCGGAAAGCCAAACGCATATCTGTACGCGCGAAGATCGTCCATTACCTGAGCTGGGACAGCAACACGTCCGGCTTTGCCACCCTTGCCGTGTTTCACCAACAAGGACCAATGCACACGTCCAGTTTTTGGATCCGCATACAACTCCACGTCGCCCATGTTGGCTAACACAACTTCACTTGCGCGCATCCCCGTGAATTGCAACAGGCGAATGACAAATCGATCCCGCAGAAACATCAGCTTCTTCTCGACTGACGTGCGTGGAATCTGCCCCATAAAGTCCAGCACTTCTTCGATCAGATCGGGCGGCACCGCATGCCGGCGTGGCGCGTCACGCGCGACTCCCCCGCCGCTTCCGATCGACGCCATGGGATTGGCTCGGCGGTACCCTGCCTCAAACCAAAATTTGAGCAGCGCATGTAAGACCTTCTGTGAGTTCGCCAGCGCCGATGCTCCAAGCCTGGCTCGAAACGGGGTCCAGTCGGTATCCCCGACTCGCGCGGCGCGTCGGCCGCAGATATGGTCACCCGATCTGTCTCGCAGAAAATCGAGATAACGCGTCACGTCGGGAATGCACCAACGCCCTGGACCATCCGAACCGACCAACTGGCAGTACCACTGGATGCGGGCAATTTCGCGTCGATAGTTCGCCAAAGTATGGTGGCTTACGGGCGGCCGTCGGGCGGCAAGCACTTGAATCCAACGCTCGGCCGCTTCCCAGTCGTCGCGAACAGCTCCCAGAACGCATAGAGAGCCCTCAGGGTCGCCCGCAACGAGCGGAGAAGGGGTTGCCACGAGAACAGTCATCGCGCGGCTCCTGCGGCCCCTAAAGCGGCCCGACGATACGAGTCCAGCAGAGCTTGCTCTTCCTTCCTGAGCGCCTCCAGACCTTCATAGCGCTCTCGCCATAGGCGGCCTTCTGCTCGTGCGGCCTCGATCGCGCGCAAGGCGAACGCCCGTCCACCTTTCTCCGCTTCTGTGACGTGCGTCACTGTGTTCACCAGCTCCGCCAACTTATCAGCCATAGCGTTGAGCGCACGCTCGGCACTATCCACCTCGCCCTGGGCGCGCGACAGCTCACAACTCTGCTGCATCATCGCAGCTTCGAGCCGAGCGACATCAGCTTCTAACAGCCGGCGCCGCCCGCGATGCTCCTCCAACTCCACTGCAAGCAGCCGAACCGCAGTCGGATCCTCCTGCCGGGGAGCTGCCGCCGCGGCGGGCGGCGCAGTAGCAGTGCTGGGCACCAGTTCACCCGCCTGCGCCGGCGAGCTTGCGAAAGATCTTTGCACGCCGACCAGGACCGACAAAATGGTCGCGGTGGATGGTCTTCGCGACGGAGCGTAGGCGCGCAAGATCCGCTGGTACGTTGGCACGCCATACAAGCGACCCGTGACGTCCAACATTACTCGTATCAGCCCATCAAGAAGTGCGCGGTTATCCGAAGCGGTCGGATAGGCAACCTGCAAATAGCCTATCGCCTTCATGATTTTCCTGGCATGGTCATCCGTTAGCTGAAATGACGGCCTACCCATTTCCACTGCCCCCTGAAGTATCAATCATGAAAATCGTCATACTTATTACGGGCTGACTGCACTACCGTACACACCGCGCAGTGTGTACGCTAAACAGCGAATACCGCACCTACAGGTTCTGCAGTGCTAAACAGCAGCCTGCAGGCCGTCCAAACGCTGGCGTCGCTCGACCGCGAGAGTCACGTCCATCATCCCGTCCACAAGCTGCCGTAGTGCCGCAACGTCAAGACTGGCAGTAACTGCCTCCCCGCATGCCCCAACCCCCAAGTCAATAGATAAGCTGGCTTTTGGCACTTGAAGGCTGTCATAGTGGTCAAAGTTCAGAGACACACGCCCTATGGTTCCAATAGCTGCCCTGAAAGGCACGTCCACCCTAATTCGACGCATGACCTTTCTCCCATTCGAAATGACGGCATTTAGGGAACTTGCTGCAGCCTAGAAAGCGCCTGGGCGACGTGCTCGAAGCCCGGCTCACGAGCTTTCCCGAGCCGCAAGTCGGGCACGCCGCTCCGGCAGCGCCACCGGGCGCCTCACGGCTGGCAGATAGCTGCAACGCCTCCGCGACCGGCATGGATGCCGTGACCGTCGCCGTGCGAACGCCTGGCTTTCCGCCATCGTCGGGCTGAGTGTGCTTGCACTGCGGATAAGCTGAACATCCCCAAAAGGCTCCCTTCGAGCTCTGCCGCAGGCGCAGCGGTTGCCGGCAAAGCGGGCACGGATAGCGCTTCTGCGTACCACCGAGCGTCACACCGGCGCCCGTATTGGCGTCACCTCTGGCCTCGAATTCAAACTCCAGACGCCACTCTGCATTTACCTTGAGCTTGGCACTGAACAGTCGCTTCGTCTTGCTGACGAAGCCTTCCAGCAGCCCCGTTTTCCCATCGATGTACAGAACAGTCAGCTCTGCGTCGGAAAGTTCGCGTCCTGCCACCAATCTAACCTGGCGAAACCCACATTCTGCGCTGCACGAGACTTGTAGCGTGCCCGCCTGCAGCGGCGCCTGACACTTTGGGCATGGCGCTGCAAGCCTGGTCTTTGGCGTCGCAGGGGCGGCCGCGGCCCTGGCCTTCAATGTCTCAACCAGGCGACGTGCAAACTGAGCGGTTTCGGTCATGAAGCGCGATCGGTCGTACTGGGCGCGCTCCATAAGTCGCAGTTTGCTTTCCCAATCCCCGGTCATCCTGGGCGAAGTCAATTCTTCAAGTCCGTTGGATTCCAAGAACTGCACAAGCTGAATGCCCTTGTCGGTGGGCACGAGATGCTGCTCCTTTCCCTCCCGCCGCAAATAGGGTTCAATCGGTCGTTTGGCACGATCATGATCCGCTAGGAGTACTTCGATAATGGCCGCGCGAGTGGCGGGCGTTCCAAGCCCTCGCTCTCGCATCGCCTCTCTCAGATCATCGTCCTCCAACAACTTTCCAGCGGTCTCCATTGCCCCCAGCAACGTGGCTTCGTTAAACCGGGCGGGCGGCTTCGTCTTCTGCGCCACGAGCTTCACGCCGCGATTCGCCGCGCCTTCGCCTTGCACCAATGGGCAAAGTGATGTGGAATCGTCCTCCGGATCAAGGTCTCGCCCATAGACCGCCATCCATCCAGCCTCTTGAAGCACTCGGCCCGTGGCCGTGAACTCGTGCCCTGCCATGACTGTCGTTCGCTCGGTCTTAGCGTAGACCGCGGGCGGGTGAAAGGCAGCCAGGAACCGTCGCACGACCAGGTCGAAAACCTTAGCTTCGCCTTCGGTCAGGCCTTCCGGAAGCTTCCCAGTTGGAATAATGGCGAAGTGATCGGAGATCTTCGCATTGTTGAAGATCCGCTTGTCCGGGCGCACCCAGCTATTGGCAATGATCCGTCCAGCATGCTCGCCGTACGCACCCACAGAGAGCGTCTCCATTACTGAGGCAGCTTTCCCCACATAGTCCTCCGGAAGCGCATTGGAGTCTGTGCGCGGGTAAGTTACAGCTTTGTGCTTCTCGTATAAGGCCTGGGTCAAGTCCAACGTTTTCTTGGCGGAGAATTTGAACCGCTTGTTGGCCTCACGCTGAAGCGTCGTCAAGTCGAACAACTTAGGCGGAGCGCTTGTTACTGCCTTGAACTCATCTCGCACCGTGGAGGGCTCCGCAGCGCGGCATCGTGCGTGCAGGGCCTCGGCCGCGGATTTGTCCCATATGCGGTGAGTCGTGTCGCCAGAGTCCCCCGAGTCGATAGACGGACCGCGCCAACGCGCGACATATTCGCCCGCCTGCACGGCGAAAGTCGCATGCAGTTCCCAGTATGGCCGCGGCACAAAGGAGCGAATGGCAAGCTCCTGGTGAACAACAATCGCGAGCGTCGGCGTCTGGACTCGCCCCAGCGAATTCCGCTCGCGTCGATCGGTCAGCACTTCAACCAATGCAGATACCGCTCTTGAACCATTAATGCCAACCAGCCAATCCGCCTCGGACCGGCTGCGCGCCGCATCGCCCAACCTGGCGAAGGCTGAGGCCGGCCGAAGCCCCTTGTAGGCCTCGCGGATCGCCGCAGGAGTCATGGACTGAATCCACATCCGATACACCGGCTTCTGCGCCTTGTGAAACTCATAAATCAGATTGAAGATCAGCTCACCTTCACGGCCCGCGTCGCAAGCGTTGACCACCGAGATCACATCCGGGCGTGCAATCAGCTTCCCGAGCAGCTTGAGCTGGTCGACCGTTCCGGGGATAGGACTCAGCACAAATCGGTCGGGAATGCGGGGAAGGCCACCGAACCCACCAGCAGGCTGACCAGGATCGGGGTCGGCAATCTGAACTAAGTGCCCTATGCCAGAGCTGACAACAAACTGCTCACCTTCCAGCCAGTTCCCGGCCTGACGGCACCCACCAAGCGCCGCAGCGATATCGCGAGCGACAGAGGGCTTCTCAGCGATTATGAGGGTCTTCGTCATTTCCGCTCCTGAGGGATACGTCGCGGCCAGTTCGTGCGCTTTCCATTCATTCGCAAGAAGGACGCCCGCGTCATTTCCTCGCGGCCCAACCGTCGAACAACCGAAAGCAAGTTCCAGGTGCCGAAGCAGAGCACGTACCCGAGGACATAAGCGATGAGGGCCATGTTGAAGGGATGTGCGGCAAACCCGGCAAGACCCTCATGCCCAGACTCGCCGCCAGACACGAAATAGGCGATAAGGTTTGCGAAAAGCACACCAGAGCAGAAAAGAGCCAGAACGCGCCACCACCGGCGCGGCGCTCCCATCGCAGCGATGCGCCCCTTCCTCGCCAGGGCGGCAGTCCCGAGAACAGTCTCAAGAGTGGCTAGGCGCACGCGCGCCAAATACTGACCAATAAAGTTACGCATGGCCCGCCCCTATGCGGCCCGGGCCATTGGACTTGCCGCCATGCCTTTGAGCACCACCACTCCACCGCCCAGCCTAAGCAAGTCCTCAACCTTCCGCTTGGCCTCTTGAAGGCTGTAGGCGACATCCGTCTTATCGGCCGTCTGCCACCAGTACCCCACCGAGCCAATCACGTCGACTCTGCCCACCACTCGCTGCTCTTTCCCGACACGCAGGACGTACGACTCGCGAAACTGCTCCCACTTCGGCCTTCTCGTGCTGATACGCATATCAATGTCCTCCACGTCAGAGGTGGCGGAGCCACCCCCGACCGATCGAATAATGGTTAGAGAGCGGTCGGCGCCGCCTCGGTAGCTCGGGGTGCTTCCGGCTGCGCCTTGGCGCGGTACTGCACGGCTTCAATCCGCTGAAGGCCCAGGGTGACTTTCTCGGCGTCCATGCACATGCCGGCCTCTGCCTGACCGCTTTGCTCGTTGATCCATGGCCGCACATATGCGGCCCCGACCACGCTGACGGCTGCCCCAACCCGCACCACCTCGTACACCCGCTTTGCAGTTCCCTCATGCCAGATGGTCACTTGGACGGGAAACGTCCGTGAGTCGTCCTGCACGTACCCCCCATTGCCATCAGATTTGTATTCCGAGCACATCACTCGGAGCTCGCAAATTTGGCGATCATCACCCTTCACCTTGACGGTCTTCAGCACTGGATTCACCAGAACATTTCCGCCCATCTCGCTTCTCATAGCCATTTCAATGCTCCAAAAAAGTTGATCCTCGTAGAACTCTCTTACCGCGTGGACAGGGTCGTTCGCCCGTTTCGGCAGCTTCAAGATTGCTGGTTTCGTTCATAGGTTCTTGTGTTTTGCTGCAAAACGGCGCGCGGCACCAAGTTTCCAGCCCGTTGGCGCAGCGCACCATTTCGCAAGTACGATTCCACTTGGTCGACGGCTTGGCGCAGCACGCTTTCAAGCGCGTTCAATTCCATCGCGCGAACGTCGCAGTTGCGGAAGTGCTCCACGACCGATGGCGGGAGCGTCTCCAAGATTCCTGCCAGCGCTTCAAATCGCACGTAGCGCGCATGGCCTCGAATGCACCAACGCAACCGCGCCCGTCCCAGCGCCCCGCGGCCACGCTCTTCTACTAGGCGCAAGTAGCAGCCGACTTCGAATCTGGTGGTATCCAGCGCCAGATCGCTCATGGCATCCCTTGCCTGCGCCACCGAATCAGCGAACTGCCGCGACAGGGAGCGGAACGCTCCCTTACCCTTAAAGGCTTTTATGTCCACGGATACGGACGAGCACGAGAACGATGGGACACTGGCGACCGCTCGCGCACCCTCCAGCCCGGAAGGTGACGGCAAACCTGTCATGCTGGTGAGACCATCTGCGACAGACTTTGGCGACATGAGCGTCTCCATCTAGGTCAGAAGGTTCTTGTCGACGCCTGTAGCAACTGCATCCGCTAGCGGCACCGCATCCAACAGTCGCAATTCGGCAGCAGATAGATTTAGCCGGCGCTTCGTATGGCGAGGAGCCTCCTCACCCATGAACACCGGCTTGGGCACCTCCCCGAATATGGCTTTCACGGCGCTCACGCGCTGCTGGGCTGACGCTTCTGCTCCCGCGACAAAGTCGACGCGACTTAGGGTGACGAGCTCGTCCTTCATCAGATACTTCTGCCAGTACAGAACGCGTTCAAAGACGCTCCGACATTTGTGCTTGACGGCCTGCAGTAGCGCATGACCTTGGCGTCCCGAAACTAGGTCGCGACGTTGAGCACTCTTCAACACTCGTGTGAAGTAGTCGACTTCCACGATGAGTAGCGCCACCATATAGCCATAGGGCGAGGCGAAGCCGAGCTGCATTTGCGCGGGCTCCCGGGACTGCAAAACCGAGTACGCGAGGCCCTTGGCTCTCATCTCGTCCAGCTTCAACAGCAGTTGCCCTTGTTCGGATTTGATGTATGCGCGCACTTCCTCAATGCGGGCCTTCGTTTCGACCAGAGCCCAGTCTGCATAGGGATTGTCATTCGACGACAGCGACCAAAGGGATCGAAGTGCTGCCGCAACACGCTTTCCACCCGCAATCGGAGCGCCGGGCTTGCCGGGCTCGACCGCCTTTCCCATAAACAGCCGAAGGGCCTCCAGCGTGTGAAGAGACATAACGTCCTGGCTCTCGGCGACCAGCGACGGCAACGTCTTTATCTGGCGCGCCTCAGAACTCCCAACCAAGGGGTCGGCGCCGGCACGCGCTTCATGGGCCTGACGCATACGCGTAAATTCGGCCTCGCGCTCGTAGTAGAGTTGCAAGCGCCCGAAGAGAGGATGGGCCGGGTCGGGGTCATCGTCGTTGAGGAGGGAGCCCAGTATGCGGCGCTCACCGTCGAGGTCGTAACGATCGGGAAATGGGGAGTTGTCCGCCGTCGCAAATGCGGACAGGGAAGAATCAACCGCCGTTTTTTTCGGTGCCATCAGGCGCTTCTCCGTTGTTGAATGTGTTTATGGGTGATGCTGGCCCGCATCGTTAGGAAATTGCTCCAGGGCGACAGCGTGGTCGCGAATGTCAATTTCCTTGTCGACCTGTTTTGCTGCAAAACACTCATGGCCGAGCCCTCCGCTCCGCCATCACCGCGCGTAGCTCTGCGATTCGGGCGCGTCCCTCTTCCTTCGACGAAGGCTGAGGACCCGGGCAGGCCTTCGCCGCCACCACAGCCTCCGCCGCCCGCACCGAGGCGGAAACCGCAACCAGGTTGCGACGACGCTGTTCTTCAAGATGGGCAAGCTCGGGCACGAATCGTCCTTGCTGGGCCAGGAGAACCAGTCGCCTCAGGTATCCGAGCGGGTTCTCCACAGATTGCCGTCTTGCTCGCGCGCCAAACTCGTCGAGCAGGGTTTGCCGGACAGCAGTTGGCGCGTAGCCAAGAATCGTGATCGCGCCCTGCCTGCTCTCTTGCGGAAGCACGTCTGGCCACAGAAGGGAGTCCAAATCAACCACCACTGACTCGTTTCGCTGCAAAACGGCCTCCCGTGCGCGCGCGTGGGTTGTGGTCGTTGCTGTATTCGGACCTGTAGTCGTATCCCTTATAGAAGTGGACGAATCTGGCAAACTGCTATGCATGTTTCCAGCAATCTGCAATGTACGAATCCCACAATCTGATATTTCCGGTTTGGCATTACCAGTTTGTCGGTTTCGTACATTGGCAGGCGCGGGGCCCGCTTGCGGCATAGTCTGCCCCGGCTCGCCCCTAGACATTTGGAATGCCTGGTGGCGCCGCGTGGTCGCCAAACCTTCCACCTCAGCCCTCTTTCGGGCTGCTGCTTGAGATGCGAACTGTGCTTCCAGAAGCTTGCAGAGCAGTGCGGGATCTACTTGCGTGTAAACGCGCTTGGCGCCGCGGTTCAGGTAGAACTCCTGTACGAGACCTAGCTCTTTCAGCTTATCCTTGGCGTTCTCCAACGAGCGTCTATTCAGCGCGAGATCCTCTTGCCAGTTGAGTGCGGTCAGGCTGAACCAGGGATACCCGGACTCGACGGACTTGCGCTGAAGCTGGAGCAGTCGCGACAGAAGTAGACCGGCGTTCACTCCGCCGGTCACGTCTGCCAGGATGCGGTGATACGCCGTAGTTGGCCCGAGCAGATCCCGCACCGCGCGCTCAGGCGCGCGCATGAACTCAAATGTGAGTTCGACAGGAAGGGCCTCCTTCCTGCACACCTCCAAGGCCCTCGCTATGTTCGGAAGGTTCATTCGATACCACAACGTGGCTGGCCGGCCCGCCAATGTCTCCTCTACGAAGCCGAGATTGCGGAGCCTGCGGCGCGCGGTGTCGAGCTCCGCGCGCGACAGGCCTGTCTCAAGCCACCACTGCTGCTGAGTTTTAAAGATCCAGCCGTTGGTTTGAGCTACGTCTCGTCCGGTTCGCGTCCAATGCGCGAGCTGGGACAGTACGATCGCCGCCTTCGGATTCCCGGTCATACGTGCCAAGAACAGTCCAAAGGCGATAGGCCGGCTCCGCTTCAGGGCCAGCCAAAGTCGGTCGTAGGCGATGTTGGTCGACATACGACTGTCAGCTACTCAGGCTCGGAGATGGACGCGCCAGCGCCGCGTTCGCGGCCTGTACGCGTAGTTCCCTATCCACTACCAGCCAGTTGACGCGAACGGCCGTTCGCGGGGGCATTCCGATGCGCATCGTTTCCAGAAAGCCGTTCCGCTCCAATAGTCTTCGCGCTGTGAGCTGCTCTTTGTAGGACAGTCCCAGGCGCGAACGCCATTCCTCCGCGTCGATATAGACCCAGTCGCCCGCTAGTTCGGTCAGGTCGGATTGGGCGGCAAGGTCGCTCAAGATGGCCGCAGCGTTGAGACTGCCTGCGAGCTCTACGAAGGCGCGATGGATGGTGATCGGCGCGTCCAAGACTCTTAGCAAGTAATGCTCGTTGGCCTGGTCGCGCTGGGCGACGGCATCCGTATCGGCGTTCGCTGTGTACTGTCGCCCGTAGGGATCGAGCGCAAAATCCCATGCTGTCATTGCGGACTCCCGTCTGGGCACACGTGCCGACCCTCGGTGACGAACTGAGGATCGTTCGCAGCGCTTCCGCGTCGATCAAAGAGGCGAATTGGGAACCACGCAGGGTCGATGGGCGAAGCCAAAGGTCCCAAGCCCCTCCTGGGCATTGGGAAGCAACTCAACAGCGACAGGATCCTAATCACGGCCGGCCCTCCACAGGCCGGCACGGCCTGACATCGCCTTCATAGGGGGCTGATCTGCCGCACGTTCCACGACCCGTTGCATCGCGAGTGTGTACGTCAGCGGGCGAAACGCCGGCGTGCCCTTGAGGACGGTGACCATGGCACCAGGAGCATCCTCGCCAGCGTTTGCGGGTAAGGCCCGCGGTGATTTTGTCGCAGTCATCGGCGATCTCCAGTTAGCGCTGATTGAGCGCGGCGAACAGTGTGAGAAGCGTGTGCTTTGGAAATGCCTCATGGAGTGCGAGATATCGCTCCCGGACGTCAGAAGTGGTCCCCTGCAGCTCCTTCCAAATGCTGTGCACCCGAAGGTATTCCGCTGGATCCAGCTCAACGGCTGGGCCAGGCGGACTTAGCCGCATATGCGCCCGCATCTGGTCCACTTCCGCTGCCGGTATTGCCGGAAACAGCGCGCGGATCAGCGATCCGCCCGCTTGTGCGCGGAGAAACCGTCGAAGCTGCGCCATGAGCTCCTGGCGTCGCTGGTGCTCGCTCTGTTGTTCCACCAGTGCTTCGGGGTCCACGTAGATGCGCACCGTGACTGCTGGAAGCATTGCATCAAGCCCTCGATCGCGAAGGCCAGCCAATAAAAGTTCCGCCGTGTGCTGTGGTAGCGCCCCGTCGGCATGTGCGCGCCGCCGGATCTGTTCGTTCAGCTCTCGCAGCGCTTTGCGTTTCAGGGTGGGATGGGTCAACTCCAGGAAATTCATGACGCGCCTCCAGTCAACTCCACCGGCACGCCCACCGATTGCCAGAATGAGTCCTTCGAACGCTCAGGAAATGCTTGATTGAACTGTCGGACGGCTTGGATCACCCTGAGATACACAAGCCCAGTGGCATCATCCGGGTCCGTCATTCGACGCACGACGTGGTAGGAGCCGTCTGCGTAAACCGGGTCTCCCAACAGGTTGTCGCACGCATCCTGCCAGGAGTCAGTGCTTTCGGCGTGGAGCTTGAAGTCTGACTCAAGGGACAGAGCCGCGAGGCCTGCGGGCGTGTTTTGTTGCGACAGAAGGACCAGCCACCACCACGCGTAATAACGTTCGGCGTAGTCCCCACCCTGCAGAGCTTGTTCTTGCAATGAGCCCAGGTCGCCGCCAACATCCTTGGGTATCTCGACCATGAAGCGCAAAGGCAGCTCGTCAACGGACAGGAGGCACCCTTGAAGATGGCTGACCGTCACGAGTTCCTCCAGCGCATGCCAGAGTTCCCGTTCGGCGGAGCCTCGACTGTCGGCGGGCGGCTGCTTCGAACTCGGCTGCGCGCCGGCGGCTTCAGTGTCGTGCTCACCATTCCGCCGCGAGGTTGAGGCATTGGAGGTTTCATGCTGCGGAGGCAGCTTCATCTGCGTGGCCACGTTCGCTGAATCACGGCCTGAACTTTCATCGGCACCGTCCGAGGCTTGCGTGTCTGCCAGGGAGCTGCCTGGTGCTGGCGCATGCTGCTTCGCGTCACGCACCAAGCTCGCGGATTCAGCGTCCGGATTAGCCTGGAGGATCTGCACCGCGCGTTGGAGCTCGTCCACCGTAAGACTGATGCGCTGGGCGAAGTTCTCGTCAAGACGAGCAGTGAATGCCGCGAAGTCCAGCGACTTGGTCGCGACGTAGCGCTCTCGCATGTGATCGATCGCGAGCGTCCAAGCCTGGTCGAGAGCCTCCTCGGCACCAAGCTTCGCCGCAATCGTCGCCAGCCGACTGCGTGCCGGTATGAAGCGGTCCTGCACATCGCGCCTGGAGAGCTGGCTGGCCGCGCACGCCAGGTCGGCCAGATGCTTCATGGTGAAACCATAGTGGCTCAGAAGCGCAGGGGACGCCTGTATTCCTTCACCTGCTTTGAGGTGTTCGGAAAAGTCACGCAAGCTCATCGGGCCGCCGCGTTCGCGCTCCACCTCCTGCTTCAGGTCAAAGGTCGAACGCGCTGCGTCCCAAAACAGCAGGCCCGAGCGTTGGTCGTTCTCCACCATATGGGCCGCGAGAAGGGCTGCCTCGCTGCGGTACGGAACCTTCACGAAGTCCATATGCAAGAACTGCATATGGCCTTCGGCGACCAGTTCCTGCAGGATTTCCAAGCGGGTGTTGCCGCCCTTAGCCGGGATGTACTGCTTCTCGCCAGGTCTCTGCGTAACAGCAATCATCTGATCGAGGCCGCGCGTGCGGATCGACTCCTTGATCTCGTCGTACTTTTCATTGCGAACCGTCCGCGGGTTGCGCTCGTACAGACGGCAGTCGTCTCGGACATTGAGGGTAATCACGTTGGTCAACGCCGAGTCGATTGCGGCAGGGTCCGGCGACCT
Source organism: Achromobacter xylosoxidans (assembly GCF_001457475.1). Lineage (NCBI taxonomy): Bacteria > Pseudomonadati > Pseudomonadota > Betaproteobacteria > Burkholderiales > Alcaligenaceae > Achromobacter > Achromobacter xylosoxidans. Next base: position 6,391,183 of record NZ_LN831029.1, read on the forward strand.
TTCGCTCAGCCGCGAAGCGATCATTTGGTCCAGGTCTACTTTCTTCGATGCGGGCTTCATCAGTTGCCCCTCAGGATTGGCAGCTTTTCGTCCTCGCCAGCGAGGGCGGTGGCCATGAAAAGCAAGTCGTCTTCATCAAGCACGCCGAGGTTTCGATACGCGCTCACGGCGCCTAACACCACGCCCAAGTGCAGGGCGCGTTCGGGGGAGCCCGCGGTTGCACGATGCAAAAGATCGAGCTCGGTGCTCAAGTGCAGGAGAGCAAGCTCCTTGTTCGTGCTCATGCCTCTACCCTCCCCGAGCTGATGGCGGACCACGCTTTCAAGTAGGGCGTTGGGTCCGGCACGATAAAGATCGGGCGGTGGACCCAGCGATGGAGGACTGGGTCTTCAAAAATTCTTGCGGCCTCGGTCTCTGAGACGCCCATAAGGCTCATTTCGCTGAAGCTCACGACTTCGGAGGGAGCCGTCGACGTAGAATCAAGGCCGACGGGTCGCATCGCGAGGAGAGCGGTCTGCACTACGGCAGCAGCACGCGCGCGTCGCATTTCCAGGGGCGCGTGATCTGAAGACACGGCCACGTAAAACGTCAGGGGCGGCTGCTCTCCTCCAGCAGGCGCGGTTGCGCGGAACACGTCTCCGATGTCCGGCAGTTCGGGAAGTCTAATGGCTCTTTTCATTGCTCAAGCCCCCGCGTCACTAGGCTGGCCCTGACCGTCCACGTAGATGCCGTTCAATGCGGGGAAGAGCTCCCAAGCCAAGCGGTGCATGACGTCCCAGGGCGACTTGTCCCCCCTGCGACGGTCGTATTGATGAACCGGAATTCGTGCAGTCGTCGCAGCGGTATAGGCGGCTGCATGCGGAACGACCGTCTCTAGAATGCCCTTCACCTGCCGATGACCGAGGAAGCTTCGGCGAATTTGATCCGCAACGTGACGCGCGTTGTTGTTACGCTCCAGGGCGCTGATGACGACGTATAGGTCCCCACTGCGGAAGTCGGCGCCGAAGTCGGACAGACTGTTCAAAGACTCCATCATGCGCAGCGTGCCGTCTGCAAATTCAGCCGCAGACAGAACGTCAGGCTTGATCGGCGACAGGATCACGTCCGCCGCCATCGCCGCCGTCTTCTGCAGCTCGCCCGCCGCGCCCTGGGTGTCGATGATGATCGCGTGGTATTTCTCGACGGCCGCTGAGCGCCTCACTGCCCGGCGCATTATCAACAGACGATCTTCACGATCCTTCAGCCACGTTTGCAGATTCCCCGCGACAGCATCCGAGCAAACGATGTCGATTCCCGGAATCGCGGTCTTGCTGATGCAGTCTTCGGTGACGAGGCCACCGCGCGTAATAACTCGCGTCAGCCCGTGTTCAGCGCGCTGTTCGATGGGGTAGTACTTCGTCAGGCTGTTCTGTTCGTCCGCGTCGAACAACAGCACCTGCATGCCGAAATCGGCAAATATTCCTGCGAGATTTGCGCAGGTTGTGGTCTTCGTGACTCCACCTTTGGTGGACGCGACAGCGATCACGTGTGGCATGGCGTTCCTCTTTTCGGCGCTAGGCCATTCGGCCCAGTTGCATACCCGTTCAAGGGCGGTTATCGTTAGTCAAAACACGGTTCCGTGTTACACGATTTTGTGTAATTCAGGGCGACATTACCCGAATCCGTGTAATTCGGCAAGATAGGACTGGCGATGGAATATCAGGAATTTGTAGAAGCCGCGCTCAAGGGGCGCAGCGTGAACAGCATGGCGAAGGCGTGGGGTCTGAAACAGCAGACCCTGGATCGCTATGTGAAGGGCACGCACCTTCCGGACTACCGGACTGCTATGCTGATGGCTCAGGAAGCGGGCGTCGCGATCGATGCGACGTTCATCTTGCTGGCACAGGAAGAGAGCAAACGCAAAAAAGCCGGCGCCGCTTTCGCGGTTCCGGCTATTGCTGCTGGTGTCGAGAACACCACCAAGAATTCGACCACAGATAAGTGGTCGGGGCGAGAGGATTCGAACCTCCGACTCCTGCGTCCCGAACGCAGTACTCTACCAGGCTGAGCTACGCCCCGAGTCTGGGCATGGGCTTATACATCTCCCACACCCTACAGCTGCTGACTTCGTTGCGCTCAGTGCAACCAAATCATCTTTTCGCTTTGGCTTGAAGGTTTTGCCCTTCCCGCCTCGTGAATTCCAACCTTGCTCAAAGCAGCGCTTGCAGTGCTGTTTTCAACTAGCGATCTCGATTCACCGCGAAAGCGCAGAATTCTAACAGAGAATTTAGAAAAGGGGAAACGGGATATGCAGAAAGTGCTTCGCGGGCCCGATCCGCCTCGGCCACGGCGGCCTGGCGGGCGTGTTCCAACGCGTCCGTCGCCTGGATGGCGGCGGCCACGGCGGCAAAGTCGGCGTCGCCCGTCTTGATGGCGTCGCGGATCAATTGCTGCTGCTGCGGCGTTCCCACTTCCATCACGCGGATCAGCGGCAGCGTGGGCTTGCCCTCGCGCAGATCGTCGCCCACGTTCTTGCCCAGCGCGGCGGCGTCGCCGCTGTAGTCCAGCACGTCGTCGACCAACTGGAAGGCCGTGCCCACGTGGCGGCCATAGGCGGCGGCCGCGGCTTCCTGCTCGGGCGTGGCGCCCGCCAGCACCGCGCCGACCTGGGCGGCGGCCTCGAACAGCTTGGCGGTCTTGTAGCGCACGACCTGCAGGTAGCGCTCCTGCGAGACGTCCGGATCGTGCACGTTCAGCAACTGCAGCACCTCGCCCTCGGCGATGACCGTGGTGGCTTCGGACAGGATGCTCATGATGCGCATCGAGTCGGCCTCGACCATCATCTCGAACGAGCGCGAATACAGATAGTCGCCCACCAGCACGCTGGCCGCGTTGCCGAACACCGCGTTGGCGGTTTCGCGCCCGCGGCGCAGGTCGGACTCGTCGACCACGTCGTCATGCAGCAGCGTCGCGGTATGGATGAACTCCACCACGGCGGCCAGCAACTGGTGGTGCGTCCCTTGATACCCCAGCGCGCGCGCCACCATCAGCACCATCGCCGGGCGCATGCGCTTGCCGCCCGCGCCAATGATGTAGTCGCCGATCGTACGGATGAGCACCACATCGGAATTCAGCCGCTCGCGGATAACCGCATCGACGGCTTTCATATCGTCAACTATGGGAGCAATGAGCGCGGGGAGATTCAAGACGTATCCGGAGAGTGAAACGAGCCATATGTAACAGCTCTTACCGCTGGGCCGCCGGGATGGCGGGGGATTCGACCAGCGATTATACGGGCTGCCAGGAACCGGAGCCGGACGTAGCGACGCCCCTGCCCGGGGCGCGGAATCCCCCTCCGCCATCCCATCCGAACCGCCCCGCCCCCGTTTTTTCGGCTGCGCGCCACCCCGACGCGGCGCCCCGGCCACACCTAAGCCCTTAGCCTGCAAGCGCTTTTTGACTTTTCCTCAGCCGCGGGCTAATATCCCGGATTCGGTCAGAGATGGCCGAATTACGTCGGTGAATTACGCGCGCTTGGTCTTGGCAACCCCATATTGGCAACCCCAATCTTGGCAACCCCAGGCAAGCACTGCCAGCCCAGCAGGGCCGGCAAGCGAATGAACCCATTTACCTATTTAAGGAATACCCCATGTACGCGGTCGTAAAAACCGGTGGCAAGCAGTACCGTGTTGCCATTGGCGAAAAACTCAAGGTAGAACAGATACCGGCTGACATTGGGCAAGAAATCACCCTGGATCAAGTGCTGTCCGTGGGCGAAGGCGACCAACTGAAAGTTGGTACGCCCCTCGTCGCCGGCGCCGTGATCAAGGCAACGGTTCTTGCGCAAGGCCGCCACGACAAGGTCAAGATCTTCAAGATGCGCCGTCGCAAGCACTATCAGAAGCGTCAGGGCCACCGTCAGAACTACACCGAAATCCGCATCGAAGCCATCACGGCCTAAGACGCGACTCGGCACCACATTAGCAGGAGCTAAACATGGCACAGAAAAAGGGCGGCGGCTCTACGCGAAACGGACGCGACTCAGAATCGAAGCGTCTGGGCGTCAAGGCTTTCGGCGGTGAACTGATTCCCGCTGGTTCGATCATCGTGCGTCAGCGCGGTACCCGTTTCCACGCTGGCGTGAACGTCGGCATGGGCAAGGACCACACCCTGTTCGCGCTGGTCGACGGCAAGGTTCAATTCGGCTTCAAGGGCGCGTTGAACAAGCAAACCGTTTCGATCGTCGCCGCCGAGTAATCCTCGACGCAGCACGGTCAGGCCAGCGGCGCGGTTGCCTCAGCGATCCGCCGCCAGCCAGAACGGCAAAGCCCTGTCGCACGCGGCAGGGCTTTTTTTCCTTCGGGCCACCGCAAATGCGTGGCGGCCCTCGCCGCGCTGCGGCGACTCCCTATCTCATACACGCGCAGACATCATGAAATTCGTAGACGAAGCCACCATCGAAGTCGTCGCCGGCAAAGGCGGCAATGGCGTGGCGAGCTTTCGCCGCGAGAAATTCATTCCCAAGGGCGGCCCGGACGGCGGCGACGGCGGACGCGGCGGCAGCATCTTCGCCGTGGCTGATCGCAACATCAACACGCTGATCGACTTCCGCTACGCGCGCCTGCACCGCGCCAAGAACGGCGAAAACGGCCGCGGCTCGGACCAGTACGGCGCCGCCGCCCCGGACATCACGCTGCGCGTGCCCGTCGGCACCATCATCCATGACGCCGAGACCGGCGAAGTCCTGTTCGATCTGAACCGCCACGACCAGAAGGTCGTGCTGGCCGCCGGCGGCCAGGGCGGCATGGGCAACATGCATTTCAAGTCCAGCGTCAACCGCGCCCCGCGCCAGTGGACGCCCGGCAAGGAAGGCGAACACCGCTACCTGCGCATGGAACTGAAGGTGCTGGCCGACGTCGGCTTGCTGGGCCTGCCCAACGCCGGCAAGTCCACGCTGATCACCCGCATCTCGAACGCCAAGCCGAAGATCGCCGACTACCCGTTCACGACGCTGCACCCGAACCTGGGCGTGGTGCGCACCTCGCCGTCGCGCAGCTTCGTCGTGGCCGACATTCCCGGCCTGATCGAAGGCGCCTCCGAAGGCGCCGGCCTGGGCCACCTGTTCCTGCGCCACCTGGCGCGCACCCGCGTGCTGCTGCACCTGGTGGACGTGTCCACGCCCGATCCCGATGCCGATCCGGTGGAGCAGGCCGTGGTCGACGCCCGCGCCATCGTCGAGGAACTGCGCCGCTACGATCCCGAGCTGGCCGCCAAGCCGCGCTGGCTGGTGCTGAACAAACTGGATATGGTGGCCGATCCCGAGGACACCAAGCGCCGCTTCATCGAGCTGTACGACTGGAAGGGCCCGGTGTTCGGCATCTCCGGCCTGTCCGGCGACGGCACCCAGGACCTGATCTACGCGCTGCAGGACTACCTTGACGCCGAACGCGAAAAGGAACAACTGGCGCAGGACCAGGCCGATGGCACCTACGTGGCCGAAGATCCGCGTTTCGACGACACCCGCAGCGACGCCGACAACAAGACTGCCGCGCCGCGCGGCGACGAATAAGCCATAATCGCAATCTCGTTCGATTACGCCTTTTTTCGCGCCGCAGCCCGCCGCCATCATGTCTGCCGAATCACCCGCCGTTTCCGTCGTCGCCAATGCCCAGCGCCTCGTCGCCAAGGTCGGCTCATCGCTGGTCACCAATGAAGGCCGAGGCCTGGATCGCGCCGCCGTGGCGCACTGGGCGGCCCAGATCGCCGCGCTGCACAAGCAGGGCAAGCAGGTCGTGCTGGTCTCCAGCGGCGCCATCGCCGAAGGCATGGCCCGCCTGGGCTGGCGCAAACGCCCGTCGGTGATGCACGAACTGCAGGCCGCGGCGGCGGTGGGCCAGATGGGCCTGTGCCAGGCCTACGAAGCGGCATTCGCCGAATACGGCCTGCGCACCGCGCAGATCCTGCTGACCCACGAAGACCTGGCCGACCGCCACCGCTACCTGAACGCGCGCAGCACGCTGTTCGCGCTGCTGCGCCTGGGCGTGGTGCCGATCGTGAATGAAAACGACACGGTGGTCACCGACGAGATCCGGCTGGGCGACAACGACACGCTGGGCGCGCTGGTCACCAACCTGATCGAAGCCGACACGCTGATCATCCTGACCGACCAGCGCGGCCTGTACGACTCCGACCCCCGCAAGAATCCCGACGCCAAATTCATGGCGCACGTCCAGGCCGGCGATCCGGCGCTGGAAGCCATGGCTGGCGGCGCCGGCAGCGGCATCGGCACCGGCGGCATGCTGACCAAGGTTCTGGCGGCCAAGCGCGCCGCGCACAGCGGCGCGCACACCGTGATCGCCTCCGGCCGCGAACGCAACGTGCTGACGCGCCTGGCGCAAGGCGAATGCATCGGCAGCGAACTGCGCGCCGTGCTGCCGGTCTGGTCGGCGCGCAAGCAGTGGCTGGCCGACCACCTGCGGCTGCGTGGCCGCGTGGTGCTCGATGACGGCGCCGTGCAGGCCCTGCTGCGAGAAGGCAAGAGCCTGCTGCCGATCGGCGTGGTGGACGTGGAAGGCGAATTCGGCCGCGGCGACGTGGTCGCCTGCGTCGACAGCCAGGGCCGCGAATGCGCGCGCGGCCTGATCAACTATTCCTCCGTGGACACCCGACGCATCCTGCGCCAGCCGTCATCGCAGATCGCCCGCATCCTGGGCAACATGACCGACCCCGAGCTGATGCACCGCGACAACCTGGTCGTGCTCTGACAGCGCGCGGGCGGCGCCCCTCCCTCTTCCCGAACAAGGCGGCATCCGCCGCCCGTTGGCGCAATCGAATGCGCGCCTGTACCGGCGCGATGCTCCCCTACCTATGTAATTCGAATATCACATTAGTAGGAATTTCCGCGGCATGGTGTTGGAGCACGCGCGGGACCGTATCTAGTCGTGGGGCGCCGGCACGCCTTGCGGCATCAACATGTACCCCCACCCGCGCACCGCCAGCACCGGCAGGTCGATGTTGAGGCGGCGGGCCTTGCTGCGCAGGCGCGACACCAGCACATCCACGCGCCGCGCGCCGTCCATGGGGTCGCGTGCGGCCTCGGGGAAGAAGCCTTCGCGGGGCAGGCACTGATGCGGGGCGTTCAGCAGGCTGACAAAGAAGGCGCGTTCAGTGTTGGTCAGCGGCAATCGTTCGCCCGCGGGGCCGGCCAGCATCCGGCCGCGGCCATCGACACGCCAGCGCGGCAATGTGTCGGTCTCTGCGCGCCGGCAACGGATCAGGTTGCGCAGCACCGCATCCCATTCCGCGATGTTCGCCTGCAACGGCACGCAGGCATGGGCGCCGGCGTCGAGCGCCGCGATGCGGGCCGTGGGGGAATCTTCGGAGGATTGCCACACGACTGCGCTACCAGATGCGGCCCGACGCAGTTCGGCAATCAGTTGCGACAGATTGTCGCTCGTGCCGCGCAACACGACGATGTCGGCCGGTTCGCTGCGCAGCCGTGCCAACAGGCTGTCTGGGGACCGGCACAGGCCGACCTCCCACTGAAGTTGACGCAAGGTGTGCACAAACTTGTTGCACGCCATTCCACCAAGTTGCACGACGAGGACGTAACCTCTTTCCTGCATGTGCTGCCTCTCCGAACTTATCACCTAAGTAATATTTATATCTACCAAAGTGCCTACAGTGCAAGCTTCAATCGACGCGTGAAAACTTTTTCAGACCGACTGAAGCACGCCCGTCTTTTGCGTGGCCACACGCAGAAAGCGCTCGCTCGCATGGCCCGACTGTCGCAAAGCGCGATCGGCAGTTATGAGAGCGGGCTGAGGCATTCGAGCCGTTCACTGCGCAAACTGGCGCAGGTATTGAAGGTGGAACTCGAATGGCTGGAGACGGGCAAGGGCCCCATGGAATTGCCCATGGAAGGCTATGACCTGAGCGACACATTGCCGGCGACCGGCGTGTCCGAGCCGTTGCCGCGCGCCATTGCCCGCCGCGGGCGTCCCCTGGCGCCGTGGCCCTTCCCCAATATTGCGCCGGCGCAGTTCGATACGCTGACGGCGGACGACCGGTTGGTGCTCGAAGCGCTGAACCAGACCTTTATCGAAGCCTCCCAGGCGCGCCGCGGCATCAAACCGCGCGGCCGCAAGGGTTGAGGATGGCCGCCGCGATTGCGATGGCAGGATGAAAAAAGCCCGGCGCTGCCGGGCTTTTTTCATGGCCGTGAATCGCCGCTCAGGGCTTGGTGGGAGCCGGTGCGGTGGCGGGGGCGGCGCCGCCCGCGGCCGGGGCGCTTTCGCCACGGATCTTGGCGGCGATATCGGAAGCAGCCTGGGCCGACGGCACGCCGAAAGCCAGCACGCCGCGGTTCAGGGGTTCGCCGATGCGCGGCGCCGCGATCAGTTCACGGTCGATCACCAGCGCCAGCATGTTGCCGACGTTCTTGCTGCTGACGTCATTGAGCTTGCGCGCGCCGGCGTCGGAGAAGCGCAGGCCGACGAAGTTGGCGCCCTGGCGATCGACCAGGGCGGCCGCCTCGGTCAGGTCGGCGCGGGTCAGCACCGGCTGCTGCTGCATGTAGATCTTGCCGTCGGGCAGGTTCACCTCGACCAGGCCGGGGCCCGATTGGGTCTGGGCGACGTAGAACTCGACCACCGCGGCGGTGGCCGGTTGCGTGGACGATTGCTGCTGTCCGGCCGCGTCGGGCGTGGCGGCGGCGCCGGATTTGGTCGGGGCGGTCTTGCAACCCGCAAGCGCAAGGGTCATGACAACCAGGGCGGGCGCCAGTTTGCGTAGGGTCAGTTGCATGCTCGTTTCCTTCTTGAGTGGACTGGGGCCGGTGGGCGGACCGCCGGCTGACGTGAAAAAGTGTACAGAACCTGTATGGCACTGTCTCCGCAGACTGATTCCAAATGTAAACCGGTACTACCAGCGTGCGCCGCCCCACTGCGGCGGCGCAGCATGGCCGCTATTCGCCTGCCGGCCGGGCAGGCTCTATACTTCGCTTTCGCGCAGGGGTACTCGTCGCGCCAGAACGGCCCGACGTGTTGAGAGAGTCCCTTCGTACCAGTACGGATAATGCCGATGCTGGGAGCCGTATTCCCGCCATGCCCGCATGGCGGGAGTCCATTCCCGATCGGCTCCAAACCATTCGCTTGGAGCTTTCCATGAACGCCAATCCCAAATTCCTGGCCGCCACCGCCGAAGTCGACGCGGCCGCGGTCGCCCCGTTGCCCAAATCCCGCCGGGTCTACGAGGTCGGTTCCCGTCCCGACATCCGCGTCCCGTTCCGCGAGATCGAGCAGGACGACACGCCCACCATGTTCGGTGGCGAAAAGAACCCGCCGCTCACCGTCTACGATTGCAGCGGCCCCTACACCGATCCCGACGTCAAGATCGACATCCGCCGCGGCCTGCCGGAAGTGCGCCGCGCCTGGATCGACGAGCGCGGCGACACCGAAGTGCTGTCGGGTCCGACCAGCGAGTACGGCAAGCAGCGCCTGACCGATCCCAAGCTGACGGCCATGCGCTTCGACCTGCAACGCCCGCCGCGCCGCGCGGTGGCCGGCGCCAACGTCTCGCAGATGCACTACGCGCGCCGCGGCATCATCACGCCCGAGATGGAATACGTGGCGATCCGCGAAAGCCTGCGCCGCGAGCACTACCTGCAGACGCTGCGCGACAGCGGTCCGGACGGCGAGAAGATGGTCAAGCGCCTGCTGCGCCAGCACCCGGGCCAGTCGTTCGGCGCCGCCATCCCGGCCGCCATCACGCCGGAATTCGTGCGCGACGAGATCGCGCGCGGCCGCGCCATCATCCCCGCCAACATCAACCACCCGGAAGTCGAGCCGATGGCGATCGGCCGCAATTTCCTGGTCAAGATCAACGCCAACATCGGCAACTCGGCCGTCAGTTCGGGCATCGGCGAGGAAGTCGAGAAGATGACCTGGGCGATCCGCTGGGGCGGCGACACGGTCATGGACCTGTCGACGGGCAAGCACATCCACGAAACGCGTGAATGGATCATCCGCAATTCGCCGGTGCCGATCGGCACGGTGCCGATCTACCAGGCGCTGGAGAAGGTGGACGGCAAGGCCGAGGAACTGACCTGGGAGATCTTCCGCGACACGCTGATCGAGCAGGCCGAACAGGGCGTGGACTACTTCACCATCCACGCCGGCGTGCGCCTGCCGTTCATTCCAATGACGGCGGACCGCATGACGGGCATCGTTTCGCGCGGCGGCTCGATCATGGCCAAGTGGTGTCTGGCGCACCACAAGGAAAGCTTCCTGTACGAGCGCTTCGAGGAAATCTGCGAAATCATGAAGGCCTACGACGTCAGCTTCTCGCTGGGCGACGGCCTGCGCCCGGGCTCGGGCTACGACGCCAACGACGAAGCCCAGTTCGCGGAACTGAAGACGCTGGGCGAGCTGACGCAGGTCGCCTGGAAGCACGACGTGCAGGTGATGATCGAAGGCCCCGGCCACGTGCCGATGCAGATGATCAAGGAAAACATGGAGCTGCAGCTGGAACACTGCCACGAGGCGCCGTTCTACACGCTGGGCCCCCTGACGACCGACATCGCGCCGGGCTACGACCACATCACCTCGGGCATCGGCGCGGCGCTGATCGGCTGGTACGGCACGGCGATGCTCTGTTACGTGACGCCCAAGGAACACCTGGGGCTGCCGAACAAGAAGGACGTGAAGGACGGCATCATCACGTACAAGATCGCGGCGCATGCGGCGGACCTGGCCAAGGGCCATCCGGGCGCGGCGATCCGCGACAACGCGCTGTCCAAGGCGCGCTTCGAGTTCCGCTGGGACGACCAGTTCAACCTGGGCCTGGATCCGGATACGGCCAAGGAGTTCCACGACGAGACGCTGCCGAAAGACTCGATGAAAGTGGCGCACTTCTGCTCGATGTGCGGGCCGCACTTCTGCAGCATGAAGATCACGCAGGATGTGCGCGATTACGCGGCGTCGCAGGGCGTGAGCGAAAAAGACGCCCTGCAGAAAGGCATGCAGGAGAAGTCGATCGAGTTCGTGAAGAAAGGCGCCGAGGTTTACCACCGGCAGTGATGTTCTGAACGGATACCCCCTTTGCCGGACTGGCCGCTGATGGCGGTGGTCCGGCAGCCGTGGGGGGAGATGAAAAAGGCCTGGAAGCGCTGCTCCAGGCCTTTTTTGTTATCCGCGGTGCTTTTTTGCGGAGTTGGTCCGATCTTTGATTGCGCGCGGTGAGGTCCTTGAAACGCCCGCCGACAAGCGCAAGAAAAACTACAGCAGCTTTCCGGGATTCATGATCCCCTTGGGATCCAGCACCCGCTTGATCTCCCGCATCAACCGCAACTCCACCGCATCCTTGCTATGCAGGAAGTGGTCGCGCTTGAGCTGCCCGATGCCGTGTTCCGCGCTGATGCTGCCCCCGTACCGGTTGACCTCGTCGAGCACCGCGTCGGTGATCGCGGCACCGTGTTCGGCCACCCAGCCGCGGTCGGCGCCGGCGGGACGCGAGAGGTTGTAATGCAGGTTGCCGTCGCCGAAGTGGCCGAAGATGAAGGGGCGGATGTCCGGGTACAGCGCGCGTACGCGCGCTTCGGCGGAAACCATGAAGTCGGGGATGCGTTCGATCGGCAGCGACACGTCATGCTTGAGATGCGGACCGTCGGCGCGCTGCGCTTCGGAGATTTCCTCGCGCAGTTTCCACAGCGCCTGCAACTGGGCCAGCGAGGCCGAGACGGCGGCATCCAGGCACAGGCCGCGGTCGAGCGCGGTGCCGATCACGTTCTCCAGCAGCGCGGTCAGGGCGGCTTCGTCGGCCGTGTCGGCCAGTTCGACCAGCACGTAGGCCGGATAACGTTGGCCGAACGGCTCTTGCACGCCCGCGGCATGGGCCAGGACCAGGTCGAGGCAGTCGCCGGAAAAATACTCGAAGGCCTGCAAGCGGGCGCCGCATTGTTCGAACAGGATTTCGAACAATTGCAGGGCCTGGGCCGGGGATTCGACAGCGGCCAGCACCACGGAACGCACGTCGGTGCGCGGGAACAGGCGCAGCGCCACGGCGGTGATGACGCCGAGCGTGCCCTCGGAGCCGATCAGCAGCTGCTTGAGGTCGTAGCCGGTGTTGTCCTTGCGCAGGGTGCGCAGGCCGTTGAAGATCTCGCCGTTGGGCAGCACCGCTTCCAGGCCCAGCACCAGTTCGCGCGCCATGCCGTAGCGCACCACGTTGACGCCGCCGGCATTGGTGGCGACGTTGCCGCCGATCTGGCTGGAGTCCTCGGCGGCCAGGCTCAAGGGCAGCAGCCGGCCGGCGTCCTGCGCCGCGCGGCGCAGGTTGCCGAGGATGCAGCCGGCTTCGGCGACCATCGTGTTGGCGACGGTGTCGATGGCGCGCACGGCGTTCATGCGGTCCAGGCTGAGGACCACGTTGATGGGCGCGGCATCGGGCGTGGCGCCGCCACACAGGCCGGTGTTGCCGCCGCGCGGCACCACCGGCACGCCGGCCTCGTTGCAGAGCGCCAGGCAGGTGGCGACCTCGGCGGTGGTGCGCGGGCGGACCACCGCCTGGGCGTGGCCGTTGTACAAGCCGCGCCAGTCGGACAGCCAGGGCGCGATGTCGTCGCTGGCGGTGAAGACGGTGTCGGGGCCCAAAGCCTGGACCAGGCGCTGGGCGATGTCGGTTGTGGTCATGATGTCTGCCTGGAGGCGGGAAAGAGGGAGTCGAGGCGCAGGCGGCTGGCAGCCTGGCGCAGGTGGCGTTCGGCCGTCAGCCGCGCGCGCGCCGCATCGCGGTCGCGGATGGCCTCGAACACGGCGACGTGTTCGTGGTGCACGGCATCCGTCATGCCGGCCAGTTGGCGGCTGTTGGCGCGCGCGGTGCTGACAGCCAGGCGCAATTGCAGATTCAGGTACTGCAGCAGGTCCTGGTAGAACGGATTGTGGGTCGCGGCCGCGATCGCCAGGTGGAAGGCGATGTCGTGTTCGACTCCATGTTCAGGATGGTGCTGGTGCCGTTCCAGGTCGGCCAGGGCGCCAGCCAGGGCGTCCAGGTCGGCGGCGTTGCGGCGCTCGGCCGCCAGCGCGGCGGCGCCGCCTTCGAGTTCCATGCGCAGTTCGTAGACGCTGGCAAGTTGTTCGCGGCTGACGGCGATGTCGACCGGCACCTGGAAGCCCTGCGCACCGGTGCGCGCCAACACCACGCAACCCGACCCCTGGCGGCTCTGGATCAGGCCCTGGGCGCGCAGGCGCTCGGTGACTTCGCGGATGACGGCGGCGCTGACGCCGTACTGCTCGGCCAGGATGCGGCCGGACGGCAGCTTGGCGCCCACGGGATAGACGCCATGGGCGATGTCGTCCGCGATCTGGCGGGCGACCTGTTCGGTGAGGGTCAGGCTCTTGGTCAGCATAGGGGCGAAGTATAACCCGTACTTTTCAGGTTATCTGATAACTTTTGGCAGTCCCTTCCGTGTCCGGTCGGTGCGGACCCGCCGCGCTTCAGGCGGCCGCGGCGGCGTCGCCGGGCCGCAGCGCGTCCTCGGCATCCGGCAGGCCGGCGACGGAACAGCGGCGGCCGCCGCGGGCCTTGGCGCGGTACAGCGCGGCATCGGCGGAATCCAGCACCGCCTGCGCCTTGCGGTTGGCGCCGGAGATGATCGAAATGCCGATCGACAGCCCGACGCTGACGCGCGTGCCGTCGGCCAGCACGATGGGCTGGCTGGCATCATGCAGCAAGTGGTTGCCCAGCCGCAGCGCGGCGGTGGCGTCGATGCCGGTGGCCAGCACGATGAATTCGTCGCCGCCGATGCGGGCGGCCACGTCGTCCACCCGCAACATGGCGCGCATGCGCTGTGCGATGGTCTTGAGCACTTGGTCGCCGGCGGCATGGCCGTGGGTGTCGTTGATGATCTTGAAGTCGTCCATGTCCATGTAGAACAGCGCGGCGGCGCTGTCATGCTCGCGCGCGCTGGTGCAGATGCGCTCGAGCGCCGCTTCCAGGCCGGCGCGGTTGGCAAGGCCGGTCAGCGCGTCCTGGCTGGCGCGGCGCTCGTTCTCGCGCTCGGCCAGCATGGTGGACACCAGGATGCGCCGCAGCCGTTGCGAGGCGATGCTCATGCTGACCAGGTAGAACGGGATCTGGATGAAGACGATGGCGGTGACGTATTCGCCGGCGAACAGCGCGCCCAGGCACATCGGCCCCAGGCTCAGGAATATCATCGCCGCCACCAGCCGCGGCGCGCCGTAGTTGCGAAAACAGATGCCGCCCGCCATGGCGCCGCAGGACACGCCGGCCAGCGTGGCGGCCAGCCAGTCATGGTTGAGGAACGTGACGAAGACCCCATAGCCGACGCTGAACGCCCACAGCAGCGCCAGCACGATGTAGATGTCGGTATGGGTGCTGCCGCCGCGGGCGGCATTGCGCAACGCCGAGCGCAGGACGGTGACGCGCACCACGGCCAGCAGGATCTCCAGGATCAGCCAGGAAATATAGAGCGGCTCGGGCCGGCGCCAGGCGACCACGCCGGAGATCATCAGGGTATTGATGACGCCGCCGGCAAAGATCGGCAACGTGCCGAACAGACTGGCGATCAAGGCGGCGCGGATGTCCGCGGGCGTGTCCTGCCCGGAATGCGTCAACCAACGGGTCAGCCGCCACTTGGGCAGGCTGAAGCTCAATCCTGTGTCCACACCGTTACGTCCAAAGCTGGCTGCCACGGAGCGGCAGGCTGGCTGGCGTTATAGCAGGTATTTCAAGCCTTTAATATTGTCCGCGAGGGCAATGGCGGGCCTCTTTAAAGGGGTCGGGATGTGCCGATGACGGCCGGATCAGTGCCCGCGCGCGCCACAGACCGCGCACTCGGGATCACGCTGGACATTGACGCTGCGCCACTGCATGGTGCGCACGTCCAGCCATAGCAGGCGCCCCGACAGGCTCTCGCCCACGCCGGACAGCAGCTTGAGGGCCTCGGCCGCCTGCATGCTGCCGATGATGCCAACCACCGGCGCAAACACGCCCATGGTGGCGCAGTTGGCCTCTTCGACGTCGTCCGCCTCGGGAAACAGGCAGTGGTAGCACGGCGCGTCCGGATCGCGCAGGTCGTAGACGCTGACCTGGCCGTCGAAACGGATGGCGGCGCCAGACACCAGCGGCTTGCGGTGCTGCACACAGGCGCGGTTGATGGCGTGGCGGGTGGTGAAGTTGTCGGTGCAGTCCAGCACCAGGTCGGCCTGCGCCACGGCGTCGGACAGGGCCTGGCCCTGCAGCCGCTCGACGCGGGCATGCACGCGGGTCTGGGGATTGAAAGCCGCCAGCATGTCGCGCCCGGACTCGGCCTTGGGCCGGCCCACGCTCGCAGTGGTGTGGAGGATCTGGCGCTGCAGGTTGCTGAGCTCGACGACGTCGTCGTCGGCCAGCGTGATCTCGCCGACGCCAGCGGTGGCCAGGTAGAGCGCGGCGGGCGAACCCAGCCCACCCGCCCCTACGACAAGCACACGCGCCGCCAGCAGTCTTTCCTGCCCTTCGATACCCAGCTCGTCGAGCAGGATGTGGCGGGCGTAGCGCAGCAGTTGCTCGTCGTTCATTTGTCCTTGCTGGGCTCGACTCCGGTCGGCGTGATCTTCATGCGCTGGGCGTTGCCGGCGCCGGGCTTGGCGTCGGCCTTGGCCTGGGCGCGGGCCGAGCCCTTCTGCACCGGCTTGCCGGCCAGCAGGTTGATCGCCTGCTGCAGCTGGAAGTCATCCTTGCCGCCGAACTCGAACACCTTGGTCGGCACGTCGACGTTGTCCTGCTCGGAGTTGGACTTCACTTCGTTGGCCGTGCCCGGGTTCGACAGGTGGCGCTGCAGGTCGGCTTCGCGCGGCAGGCGGAACAGGTCGCCGTCGGCGGTATCGGCCACGACGTAGTCGGGCTCGATGCCGGTGGCCTGGATTGAACGGCCGCTGGGCGTGAAGTAGCGCGAGGTGGTGAGCTTGACCGCGGTGGTTTCCGACAGCGGCAGGATCACCTGCACCGAACCCTTGCCGAAGGTGCGGTTGCCCAGCACCTTGGCGCGCTTGTGGTCCTGCAGCGCGCCGGCCACGATCTCGGAGGCCGAGGCCGAACCGACGTTGACCAGCACCACCATCGGCACGGTCTTGGTCCAGGCCGGCAGGCCCGACAGGTAATTGCTTTCGCCGCGGGCGTATTCCGACGGGGTCGCCAGGTACTTGTGGCGGGCGTCGGGGGTACGGCCGTCGGTCGAGACCACCAGGGCGTCGGCCGGCAGGAACGCGCCGGACACGCCGATGGCGCTGGTCAGCAGGCCGCCCGGGTCATTGCGCAGGTCGAGCACCAGGCCCTTGGGGGCTTCCTTGGCGCCCAGGTCCTTGAGCTGCTTGGCCAGGTCGGCACCGGTTTTTTCCTGGAACTGGGCGATGCGCACATAGGCCACGCCGTTGTCCAGCATCTTGCTGCGCACGCTGCGCACCTTGATGATGTCGCGCACGATCTTGAGCACGATCGGCTGCGGCCGGTCGGCGCGCATGATGATCAGCGTGATGGGCGACTTGGGGGCGCCGCGCATGAGCTTGACGGCGTCGTTCAGCGACATGCCCTTGGTGGGCGTGTCGTCGATCTTGATGATGAGGTCGCCGGCCATGACGCCCGCGCGCGCGGCGGGGGTGTCTTCGATGGGGGAGATGACCTTGACGAAGCCGTCCTCGGCGCCGACTTCGATACCGAGGCCGCCGAACTCACCTTGGGTGGCCGTCTGCATTTCGCGGAAGGCGTCGGCATCCAGGTATGCAGAGTGGGGGTCCAGGTTCGACACCATGCCGGAAATGGCATTGTCGATCAGGGTCTTGTCGTCGACCGATTCGACGTAGTTGTTCTTGATGGCCGCAAAGACGTTGCTCAGCTGCCTGAGCTCATCCAGCGGCAAGGGACTGCCGCGCTGGGCGACAGCCGTCACACCCACGCTGAGCAAGACACCTGCCACCGCACCGATGGCAATCAGACCGAAACCACGAAACTTGCGAGTGCCCATGCACACTTCCCGAATTGGTTTTCGCCCTTGGGTTGGCCCCGGAGCGTTTGGCCGTCTGGCTTTACTGGGCCAGCCACTGGGCTGGATCCACAGGAGCGCCGCGATGGCGAATTTCAAAGTATAGGCCGGATTCCACTTGGCCGCCGGTTGCGCCTACCGAAGCAATAGTATCCCCCGCCGCGACGGAATCGCCCACCCGTTTGAGCAGACTTTGGTTGTAAGCATAGACGGTCAGATATTGCTGGCCATGATCCACAATGATGAGATTGCCGAAACCCCGCAGCCAATCGGCGTAGACCACCGTGCCGGGCGCCACCACCTTCACCGGCGTTCCTTCGGGCGCGCGCAGCACGATACCGCGCCAGACGCCGCCATCCGGACGGTCGACCCCGAAACGGCCCTGCACCTGGCCGCGCACGGGTGCCGCCAGGCCATGGCGCAGGCCATTGCCGCCGCCGACCGGCGCGGGGCGCGTCGCCTGTTGGCTGGGCGCGCTGCGGGTTTGAGTGGCGGGCTCTTCCACGGGTTCCGCCTTTTTGGGGGGCTCCGCGGGTTTTGCCGGCGGCGTCTCGGCCGGGCCGGTCAGGCGGGGATGGCGCGAATCGGCCGGGCGCAGGCCGGCGGCGTCGGGATCGGCCACGGCGACCGGGCCACGGCCCTGGCGCGACGCGGCCTCGACCTGTTCGCGGGCGGCGGCGGCCTCGCGCGCGTCGCGGTCACGCCGGGCGCTGTCGGCCGCGGCCTTGTCGGCGGCCGCCTTGCGGTCGGCTTCCGCCTTCCGGCGGGCTTCCTCGGCACGACGGTCGGCCTCGGCCTTCTTGCGGGCCTCTTCGGCGCGCCGGGCTTCCTCGGCCTTGCGGGCTTCCTCGGCGCGACGCCGCGCCTCTTCGGCCTTGCGGGCCTCTTCGGCCTGCTTGATGATGGCCGCGTCCAGGTCGGTGATCAGGCGCGACAGGCGCTGGTCGTCACGCCCCAGCTTGTTCGCTTCGGCGCGCTGGGCGGCGATCTGGCCTTCCAGCTGCGCCAGCAGCGTGGCGCGTTCTTTCTGCTGGGCCACCAACGCGGTCTTTTGTTCGGAGGTTTCGGCGACCAGCTTTTCGATCTCGGCGCGGCGGGCATCGGCGCGGCCCTGCAGGGCCGCCAGGCGGTCGATATCGGCGCGCAGCGCCTCGACCGCGCGGGCCCGGGCCTGGGAGACATAATCCAGGTAGCCCAGGTTGCGCCCCAGCACCTGGGGATCATCGCCGGACAGCAGCGCGGTCCAGGGCGACAGGCCACTGGTGTATTGGGTGCGCAGCTGGTCGGCCAGCTCGACCCGGCGCTTGGCCAGCACGGCCTGCTGGGCCGTGATCTGTTTTTCCAGGCCGGACAGGTCGGCCGCCGCCTGGCGGTTGGCTTCGGCCAGTTCCTTCAGGCGCAGGTTGATCCTGGAAATCGCCGATTCCGACTGTTTCAAGGCATCGGCGGCTTCCTTGCGGGCGGCTTCGCGCGTATCGATGTCCTTCTGCAGGTTTTCGATACGGTCGCGCAGCTGCGCCTGCTGCTTCTCGGCATCGGACTGGCGGCCGGCGAGATCGTTGGACACGGCGCCCGCCGGCAGCACTCCACCGGCCAGCATGACCGCCAACAACCACCCCGCCATGCGCACCATGGATATCAGTCCTTCTTAGCCTTGCCCTGGGCCGCGACGGCGGCCATGGCCGCCTCGATCTCGGCGGCATCGCCCAGATAATAGTGGCGGATGGGGCGCAGGTCATCATCCAGTTCATACACCAGCGGCTGGCCGGTGGGGATGTTGAGGTTGACGATATCGTCGTCCGAGACGTTGTCCAGGTGCTTGATCAGGGCGCGCAGGCTGTTGCCGTGGGCGGCGATGAGCACCTTGCGGCCGGCACGGATGGCCGGGGCGATGGATTCGTTCCAGAACGGCAGCACGCGCGCCACGGTGTCCTTGAGGCACTCGGTGGCCGGCAGCTGCTCGGCCGGGATCCGGGCGTAGCGGCTGTCGAAGCGCGGATGGCGCTCGTCGTCCAGCGACAGGGGTTCCGGCGCGATGGCGTAGGCGCGGCGCCAGATCAGCACCTGCTCGTCGCCGTACTTGGCGGCGGTCTCGGCCTTGTTCAGGCCCTGCAGGGCGCCGTAGTGGCGCTCGTTCAGGCGCCAGTTCACGCCCACCGGCGTGTACATGGCGTCCATGGCGTCCAGGGCGATCCACAGGGTGCGGATGGCGCGCTTGAGCACCGACGAGTAGGCCAGGTCGAAGGTGTAGCCTTCCTTCTTGAGCAGTTCGCCCGCCTTGCGGGCCTGTTCGCGGCCGGTTTCGGTCAGGTCGACGTCGGTCCAGCCGGTGAAGCGGTTTTCCAGATTCCACTGGCTTTCGCCGTGGCGCATCAGAACGAGTTTGTGCATGGTTTGGCAGGCGTGTAACGCGGGTTAAAGTTGCGGAATGCGCTCATTTTATAATTGAGCGATTTTGCCCTTGATTTTGCCCCGGCGCACCCGTCGATTTCGCGGCGCGGCGCGTCAGGGTTCGCCCTTACCAGGCTAGACGCCGCACTTCAGGATGCCCCGTGGACCTTCTGCAATTCTTGCTCGATAAAAACAACATCTTCATTGTCGCCGTAACCCTCGTTTCCGGCGTCATGCTGGCCATTCCCGCCCTGCGCAAGGGCCGCACCGGCTCGGCCGTCAGCACCACGGAAGCCATCCAGATGGTCAACCAGCGCCAGGCCGTGTGGGTCGACGTGCGTCCCGCCGAGCAGTTCCAGGCCGGCCACATTGCCCAGGCACGCAGCTTGCCGGTTGCCGACCTGGAACAGAAAGCCGCCTCGCTGCCCAAGAACAAGCCGCTGGTCGTGGTTTGCGACAATGGCCGCGATTCCGCCCGCGCCGCCGCCAAGCTGCGCGCGCAGGGCTTTGCCGACGTCGTGCCGCTCGAAGGCGGCATGCGCGCCTGGCTGGCCGCCAGCCTGCCGGTCACCCAGAAGGGTTGAACCGGCGCGGCGCGCCCCCATATTACTGACAGAATCCGCCTGGAGCGCCTATGAACAAAGTTGTCATGTACAGCAAGGACTATTGTCCCTATTGCGCCCGCGCCAAGGCGCTGCTGGAGCAGCGCGGCGTGACCGACCTGGAAATCATCCAGATCGACCGTGAACCCGGCCAGCGCGATCGCATGATCGAACGCACCGGCCGTCGCACGGTGCCGCAGATCTTCATCGGCGATACCCACGTCGGCGGTTGCGACGACCTGATGGCGCTGGACCGCTCGGGCGGCCTGGTGCCCATGCTCAACGGCTCAGGCCCCGGCTGACCGCCTGGCCATTCGCCCCTTTTTGCCCCTCCCACCAACGGAAACACTCATGGCTGATCAAGACCAAAACACCCAGCAAGAAGGCGGCAACGACGCGCCCTCGTTCAATCTGCAGCGCGTCTACCTGAAAGACCTTTCGCTGGAAATGCCGAACGCGCCCCACGTCTTCCTGGAGCAGGAAGCGCCCCAGGTCGAGGTGAGCATCACCGTGGGCGGCCAGCGTCTGGCCGAAACCGTGTTCGAAACCACGGTCACCGTCACCGTCACCACCCGCGTCAACGACAAGGTCGTGTACCTGGTCGAAGGCACCCAGGCCGGCATCTTCGAAGCCGCCAACATCCCTGAAGAACAGCTCGATCCGCTGCTGGGCATCGTCTGCCCGACGATGCTGTACCCGTACCTGCGCGCCAACATCGCCGATGCGATCACCCGCACCTCGATGCCGCCGCTGCACCTGACCGAAGTGAACTTCCAGGCCCTGTACGAGCAACGCCTGGCGGAACTGCAGCAACAACAGCAAAGCAATGCCAACGGCAATGGCAATGGCAGCGACTCGGGCATCATCCTGCCCGCCAGCGCCACCCGCCAGTAAGGCGATCCGCGGCGCCCCATGAACCAACCCACTCCGCCCGGCCTGCGCGTCGCCGTCCTGGGCGCGGGCAGCTGGGGCACCGCGCTGGCGGCGGCCGCGAGCCGCCGCCAGCCCACCGTACTCTGGGCGCGCGATCCGGCGCAGGCCGCCGACATGGCCGCCCGCCATGAAAACGCGCGCTATCTGCCCGGCATTGCGCTGCCGCAGACTCTGACCCTCTCCTCCGATCTCGACGCGACCCTGCGCAGCCTCAAGCAGGACGGCGCGGCGGGATTGATCATCCTGGGCGTACCGGTGGCAGGCCTTGCCGCCACCTGCGCCGAACTGGCGCACCGCCTGCCCGCCCTGGGCCTGCAGGACACACCCATCGTCTGGACCTGCAAGGGCTTCGAGGCCGACACGGCCCGGCTGCCGCATGAAATCGTGCGCGAAGCCCTGCCGGACGCCATCGGCGGCGCGCTATCGGGCCCGTCCTTTGCCCGCGAAGTCGCGCAGGGCCTGCCCGTGGCGCTGACCGTCGCCAGCGGCAACGCTGCCCTGCGCGCCGCCACCACCCAGGCCCTGCACGGCGCCGCGCTGCGCGTCTACGCCAGCGCCGACCTGGTCGGCGTGGAAGTCGGGGGCGCGCTCAAGAACGTCATCGCCGTGGCCTGCGGCATCGGCGACGGCCTGGCGCTGGGCACCAACGCCCGCGCCGCGCTGATCACGCGCGGCCTGGCCGAAATGACCCGTTTCGGCGTCGCCCTGGGCGCGCAGGCCGAAACCTTCGCCGGCCTGACCGGCCTGGGCGACCTGGTATTGACCGCGACCGGCGAACTGTCGCGCAACCGCCGCGTGGGCCTGGAAATCGGCGCCGGCCGCAAGCTGGCCGACATCCTGGCCAGCGGCGTCACGGCCGAGGGCGTACGCTGCGCGCGCGCCGCGCTCGAACGCGCCCGCGCCATCGGCGTGGAGCTGCCCATCACCGAGGCCGTCTGCGCCGTGCTGTTCGAAGGCGTGGCGCCCATGACGGCCGTCTCCGCGCTGCTGGCGCGCAATGCCCGCGACGAGCACGGCGACGGCGGCTGAATCGCCCGAGCCGCCGGGCCCTATTCCCAGTCTTCCATAACAACACCACGCACGACACCCTGGAGACACCCCATGACGCACACCCGCAAGTTCCGGGTCGGCCGCCTGTTGCGCGGCCTCTGCCTGAGCCTGGCGGCCGTCCTGCCGGCCGCCGCTCACGCCGACTGGCCAGATCGCCCCATCCACATGGTGGTGCCCTTCCCGCCCGGGTCGTCGCCGGACATCCTGGCGCGCACCATTTCCGAACCCCTGGCCCAGGCCCTGGGACAACCCATCGTCATCGACAACAAGCCTGGCGCCGGGGGCAACATCGGCACCCGCATCGTGTCCCAGGCCAAGCCCGACGGCTACACCCTGCTCTATACGATCAACGGCCCGCTGGTCACCGCCCCCACGCTCTACAAGAAGACGCTGGGCTATGACCCGCTGCACGACCTGGCGCCCGTGACGCTGGTCGGCACCAGCCCCAATGTGCTGACCGTGCCCGGCAACCTCAGGAACGTGGACTCGGTGCAGGACTTCGTTCGCATGGTGAAAGAGCACGGCAGCTCGCTGAATTACGGTTCCGTCGGCCCCGGCAGCTCGGCCCATCTCGCCATGGAAATGTTCAAGGAACGCGCCGGCATCGACATGGCGCACATCCCCTACGCAGGCTTCCCGCAGGTGATCAGCGCCATCATCGGCGGCGACATCCAGGCCGGTTTCATGGTCCCCGCCATCGCCGTGCCGCAGACCCGCGACGGCAAGGTCAAGGTCCTGGCCGTCACCAGCCTGCAGCCCAGCGACACCCTGCCGGGCATCCCGACCATGGCCGCGCAGGGCTACCCGGACTTCGAGGCCATCTCCTGGAATGCCATTCTGGTCCCCGCCGATACCCCGACGCCCATCATCGAGCGCCTGAACAGCGAACTGACCCGCATTATCAACAGCGACACGGTCCGCAAGCAGATGGCGCTGCAGTACTTCACCCCCGCCGCCTCCACCCCCGAAGCCCTCACCGTCCGCATCCGCGACGAAAAGGCCCGCTGGGACCAGGTCATCCAGAAACTCAACCTGTCGCTGGACTGACCCCGCCGCCATCCCGCGCGCATGCCAAGGCGCGGCTCGATAACCTGCCCCCGCCCGATGGCGGGGCTGCCAGGCTCATCCAGGCCTAAACGCCGCCTTCATACCCCTGCTGCCGCCAGGCCTCGAATACCGTCACCGCCACCGCGTTCGACAGGTTCAGGCTCCGCTGGCCGGTCCGCATCGGCAATCGCAGCCGCTGCTGCGGCGCAAACAGCGCGTGGTGCTCGGCCGACAACCCGGCGCTTTCCCGCCCGAACACGAACACATCGCCCGGTTCGAAGCGGACGTCGCCCACACTGCGCTGCGCCTGGGTCGTCAACGCGTAGATATGCGAGGCGGACGCGCCGGTGTCGTCCAGCGCCTCCTGCAAGGTGTCGTGCACTCGCACCGGCTGCCATTCGTGGTAATCCAGCCCCGCCCGCCGCATGCGGGCATCGTCGAGCTCGAATCCCAGCGGCCGCACCAGGTGCAACTGCGCACCGGTATTGGCGCACAGGCGGATCGCATTGCCCGTGTTGGGCGGGATCTCGGGACAAACGAGGATGACGTGGAACATGGTGAACGAGCGGAAAGACGTTGAAGACGGGCTGGCGGCCGGAGCCGCGTTGGAGCGATTGTCGCCGATTTGGCGGCCCGCTTTCCCCGGCGCTTGGCCGCGCGCGTAGGCCGGCGCAACCACGCGGCGGGTCAGCGGCCGCGCGGCGTGCGCGCCGCCACCAGCACCGTCACGCTGGCCGCCCCCGCCGCCAGCAAGGCGCGGGCGGCGGCATCCGCGGTGCTGGCCGTGGTCATGACGTCATCCACCAGGCCGACATGGCGGCCGCGCAGATCATGCGGACAATGGAACACCCCGCGCGCGCCGGCCAGGCGCGCCTGGCGCCCCAGGGCCGTCTGCCGGGGCGTTTCGCGCCGCCGCCGCAGCGCCGCCCGCAACCATGGCCAACCCAGTTGCGCCGCGAGACTACGGGCGATCTCGGCCGCCGGGTTCATCCCGCGCCGGCGCAGCGAGGCACGGCTGGACGGCACCGCCACCAACAGCAGCGCTTGCGCCGGCGGCTCGCACCACACCGCGTGTGCCAGCAGGCGCGCCAGCACCGGCGCAGCGCTGAGTCGCAACTGGGTCTTGAGCTGGCCGATCAGCGTATCGGCCGGCGCCTCGTAATCGAACGCGACGATCGTGCGCACGAAAGCCGGCGGCCGCGCTAGGCAAGCGGCGCAATGCAAGGCATCCGGCTCCAACCGCAAGGCGCAGCGCGGGCAGCGCGGCGCGAACGACGCATCGGCGAGGTCGGTTTCGCAGCCCTCGCACAGCCTGGCGCCCGCGACACGCGCTCCGCATAGCGGGCAGTCGCAAGGCACCCGGGCCAGCAGGCGCCGCCCCATGGCCTGTAGGGACAATCGGCCGCCGCGGCCGGGATGGGCAATAATGTGAGCCATCCCCCCATGAAATCATGATCCGCCCGCGGCGCCGACCCGGGCGCGACCGAAATGTCCCTGCCAGCACCCGCCACCCCGCCTTCGCTCCCCCTGGTCGCCGCCGACGTGCCGCGGCAGTTCGCCCGCCGCGGCGACCTGTCGGAGGCCCAGTTCCTGTACGGCGAGGTCGCCCGTCGCATGCTGGGACGGCTGCAGTACATCCGCGTCCAGCCCCAGGCCATGCTCGACGCCGGCTGTGGCGCCGGTGACAACCTGCCGCTGTTGCGCGAACGCTATGCCGAGGCCGCGTACACCGGGCTGGACAATTGCGAAGCCTTGCTGGAAGTCGCCCGCAAGCGCCATGCGCCCGGCGGACTGTCCGCCTGGATCGGCAAGCTGGCGCGGCGCGGCCCGGCCAACGCCTTCGTCAACGCCGACCTGGCCGCGAGCGGCCTGGCGCCCGAATCGCTGGAATTGGTGTGGTCGAACCTTGCCCTGCACTGGCACCGCGAGCCGCACGCCGTCCTGGCCGAATGGCGCCGCATCCTCAAGGTGGGGGGACTGGCGATGTTCTCCTGTCTTGGGCCCGCCACCCTGCGCGAACTGCGCCAGGCGCTGGACGACGCCGGCCTGCGCACGGCCACGCCGGCCTTCGTCGACATGCACGACTTCGGTGACCTGCTGGTGGAGAATGGCTTCGCCGATCCGGTCATGGACCAGGAAATCCTGACGCTGACCTACCGCACGCCGGAAAAACTGCTGCAGGACGTGCGCGCGCTGGGCGGCAACCCCGCTGCCGGCCGCCGCGGCGGCCTGGTGGGACGGGACTGGCGCGATCGCCTGTGCGCGGCGCTCGAAGCGCAGCGGCGGCCGGACGGGGTCATCGCCCTGAGCATCGAAGTGGCCTATGGCCATGCGTGGCGGGCCGCCACCCATCGCGGCGTGGCGGGAGAGACCCGCCTGTCGGTCAGCGCCATCGGCGGCCGGCA
Source organism: Achromobacter xylosoxidans (assembly GCF_001457475.1). Taxonomy (NCBI): domain Bacteria; kingdom Pseudomonadati; phylum Pseudomonadota; class Betaproteobacteria; order Burkholderiales; family Alcaligenaceae; genus Achromobacter; species Achromobacter xylosoxidans. The sequence continues at coordinate 6,416,628 of NZ_LN831029.1, forward strand.
GCGCGGCACGCCTTGAAAGACACCGCCCCGGCGGCAACCCCGGGAAGGGGCGCCTGCCGGGGCCGGTAAAGCCAGAACTACCCCTTTAGTGCAGCCGTTCGGGCAGCGTCACCGTCACGCCCGGTTCCGCCGCCGACAAGGGTTGCATGGGCTCGGAGTTGGCGCGGATGCGCCGCCGCAACACCGCGGTCGGCTCGGCCGGCGCCGCCGCCTGGGTTGACTCGCCGCGCCAGGCTTGCGACATCGACTCCACCACCAGCGGCAGATCGCGCAGGCGATGGAACTGGCTGCGCAACCAGCGCGCATCGTTGCCGCTGCGCATGGCCTCATCGCGCAACGCCGCGATCATGTCCCCGGTTCCCAGTTCTTCGGCCACCGGCATCAGCCGCTGGAACAAGGCGCGCAGGTGGTCCATCAGGCGCAGGCGCTGGCCATCCGGCGTCACGTAGCTGCCTTGCAGGCCGAAACGGCAGGCCTGGAAATGATTGCTGCGGTAGGACAGCCAGGCCTTGTCGCTGGGATCGTCCTCGCGCATCAGCAGCACCGCGAGCGCCTGGGCGAACGCCGCGATCTGGCAGGCGCGCTCGACGGTCAACGGCGTGTCGCAGACCCGGATTTCCACGGTGCCGAATTCCGGTTTGGGACGGATGTCCCAGTACAGGTCCTTGATGCTCTCGGCCAGGCCGTAGGCGCGCAGCTGCGCCAGGTGCGCCTCGAACTGGTACCAGTCCTTGACCTCGGCCGGCATGTGGCCAGCCAGCGGGAAACTGTTGACCGCGTTCAGGCGTGAGCACGAGAACAGGGTATCCACGCCTTCGCAATAGGGCGACGAGGCGGACAAGGCGATGAAGTGAGGCACATAGGGCGAAAGCCGGCGCAACAGTTTGATAGCTTCGTCGCCGCTTTTCACGCCCAGGTGGATGTGCTGGCCGAAAACCGTAAATTGACGCGCCAGGTAACCATACATTTCGGCCAGGTACTGGAAGCGGGGCGTATCCGAAATGGAGCGTTCCTGCCAGCGCATGAAGGGGTGGGCGCCGCCGCCCGCCACCGAAACGCCGACGGCATCGGCCGCTTCGACCAGGGCATCGCGCATTTCGCGCATTTCGGCCAGCAGGCCCATGGGGTGCTCGTGCACCGAGGAATTCAATTCAATCATGGACCGCGTGATTTCCGGTTTGACGCGGTCGGCAATGGGATGGTTGGCCATTTGGGCCAGCAGTTCGTCAGAAGCTGCGGTCAGGTCAAAACTGCGGGGGTCGATCAGTTGCAGCTCGAGTTCGATGCCCAGGGTGTTGGGGGCCGACGAAATGAACGGGATCTGTTCCATCTCGGACTCCTTCGGATATGTGATGAGGGGATGCGCCGTTCGACCTTGAAGCCCGGTAACTTCCCGGGGGGCGCTAGACGGCGGCTTGTGACTGCATAATAGCCGCAGGTTTGTGGCAAAACGAATGTAAATCGTGACATTTGTGTGCAACATCGCGATGCATTCGGTTTTGCCCTATACGACAAAGTGAGCGAGCACTCACAACGTAGGGATGGCGGGGTTCGCCGGCCTGCGAAGGTCGCAGGCGCAGGCTGGACGGGGCTTTTCGTTTGGGGTGGGATAACCCTTACAAGGGTTATCCCCAAGCAAATTCGCTCGCTTCGGCCGGGCGTCAGGTCACTCGCGCCCGACGGCACGCCGCTGCCGGGCCGGATCCGGAATGCGCCGCTATTTGCGCCAGAAAATGGGCGTGAACAGCACCAGCACCGTCAGCAATTCCAGGCGGCCGATCAGCATGGCGAAGGTGCACACCCAGATCTGGAAGTCGGACAGCACGGCGAAATTGCCCATGGGCCCGACCGGGCCCAGGCCGGGACCGGTGTTGTTGACGCTGGCGAACACGGCCGAGAAGGCCGTGATCGGGTCCAGCCCGGACAACAGCAGCAGGCTGGTGAAAACGGCGATGGACAGGCCGTAGAACAGCATGAACGCCAGCACCGACGACATGGTCCGCGCTTCCACCGCGCGGCCATTGATGCGCACCGGGCTGACCGCATGCGGGTGCAACATTGTTACCAACTCATTGCGAGCCTGCTTGACCAGCAGGATCGCCCGGATCATCTTGATGCCACCGCCCGTCGACCCGGCCGAGGTGGCAAACCCCGACAGCAGCAGCATCGTAAGCGGCGCAAACAACGGCCACTGGGCGAAATCGGTGTTGGCGTAGCCGGTGGTGGTGGCCATGGAGATGGTGTTGAACATGCCATAGCGCAGCGCCTGCAGCGGCTCCTGGTAGACGCCCTTGACGTACAGGAACACCGAGATCACCAGGCCCACGCCCAGCACCACCACCAGGTAGGGAATGGCTTCCGGGCAACGCAGGTAGGCGCGCGGGCTGCGCTGGCGGAAGGCGTTGAAATGCGTGGCGAAGTTGATGCCGGCGATCAGCATGAACACCATGGCCACCATTTCCACGGCCACGGAATCGAAATGGGCGAAGCCGTCATCCCAGGTGGAAAAGCCGCCCAGCCCCATGGTCGTGGCCATGTGGCACCAGGCCTCGAACCAGGACAGGCCGACGGCCCGGTACGCCAGGAAGCACAGGATCGAAAACGCGAAGTACACCGCGTACAGCGCCTTGGCGGTGCTGGCGATGCGGGGCGTCAGCCGCTCGTCCTTCATGGGGCCGGGCGTTTCGGCCCGTACCACCTGGTGGCCGCCCACGCCCAGCAGCGGCAGGATGGCCACCGCCAGCACCAGGATCCCCATGCCGCCGATCCAGATCAGGGTGGCGCGCCACAGGTTGATCGAGGCGGGCAGCGCATCCAGATTGGTCAGGACGGTGGCGCCAGTGGTCGTCAGCCCCGACATGGCCTCGAAATACGCGCCGGTGAACGACAGCGGCAGGCCGGCGCGGTGGAAATAGATCAGCAACGGAATCGCCGCCAGCAGCGGCAGCCCGGCCCAAACCGCCGACACCAGCACGAATCCGTCGCGCGCGCGCAGCTCGCTGCGCGAACGCCGGGTCAGTGCCGCGAGCGCCACGCCGATGCCGACGGAAATCAGGAAGCCATGCAGGAAGGCGTCGCGCGCCGCGTCGCCGCCCACGTAGGCCACGCCCAGCGGGATCAGCATGGTGAGGGCAAACATCACCATGGTCAGGCCGAGGATATGCAGGGTGGCCAGGACGCGCTTCATGCGGGAAGCCCTCCGGCCGCCGCCGGCCCGCCGGGAAGCTGGGCGCGCGGATCCATCAGAAGAACGACGCCGACACTTGGAACAGCTTTTCCACGCGCGGCATCTGCTTGCGCGAGGGCACGAAGACGATGACGTGGTCGTCGGTCTCGATCACGGTATCGGCGTCGGGCAGGATGATTTCGTCCTCGCGCACCAGGGCGCCGATGCTGGCGCCCTTGGGCAGGCTGATCTCGCCCACCGGCCGGCCCACCACCTTGGAATTGGAGCGGTCGCCGTGGGCGATCGCCTCCAGCGCCTCGGCCACGCCCTGGCGCAGGCGGTGCACCGCCGCCACGTCGCCGCGGCGCACGTGGCGCAGCAGTTCGCTCATGGTGGCTTGCGACGGCGACACGGCGATGTCGATATGGCTGCCCTGCATCAGTTCGCCATAGGCCTGGCGGTTGATCAGCGCGATCACCTTGCGCGCGCCCAGCCGCTTGGCCAGCAGCGACGACATGATGTTGTCCTCGTCGTCGCTGGTCAGCGCCAGCCAGGTGTCCATGTCCTCGATGTTCTCGCGTTCCAGCAGCGCCTCGTCGGTGCCGCTGCCATGCAGCACCAGCACGCTGTCGGGCAACTGCGTGGCCAGGTATTCGCAGCGCTTGAGGTCGCGCTCGATGATGCGCACGCTGTAATTCTCTTCGGCCAGCGCGCGCGCCAGCCGCAGGCCGATATTGCCGCCGCCGGCGATCATCACGCGGCGCACGGCCTTCTCGGCCTCGCGCAGCTGGCGCACGGCGCGGCGGGCATGGCGCGTGTCCACCACCAGCACCACTTCGTCGCCGGGCGCGATCACGGTGCCGGAGCCGGCCCGCAGCGGCCGGCCGCCGCGCAGCACGTCGATCACGCGGGCGGTGACGTCGGGCCAGACCTCGCGCAGCTTGTCGACGGGATGATGCGCCATCGGGCTGCCATGCCCGACGCGGACGGTCACGACGCTGACGCGGCCCTCGGCGAATTCGACCACCTGCAGCGCCTCGGGAAACTCGATCAGGCTGTGCAGGTAGGTGGTGACGCTGCGCTCGGGGCTGATGATGGCGTCGATGCAGAAGCCCTCTTCGCTCATCAGTTCGGGATATTCGGCGATTTCGCCCGATCGGATGCGGGCGATGCGGCGTGGGATGTTGAACAACTGGCGGGCGATCTTGCAAGCCACCATGTTGGCCGCGTCGGAGGCGGCGCAGGCGATCAGCAGGTCGGTATCGGCGGCGCCCGCGCCCTCCAGCACCGATACCTGCGAGCCGTCGCCGTGGACGACGCGCAGGTCGAAATGTTCTTGCAGGTATTGCAGTTGGGCCGGATCCGAATCGATCACCGTGATGTCGTTCTGCTCGGACACCAGGTTTTCAGCCACGCTGGTGCCTACGCGACCAGCGCCGATGATCAGGATCTTCATGCGCCCCGTTTGCGCGCCGATTCAATGCCCAATTGCTTGAGCTTGCGATACAGGTGGGTGCGCTCGAGGCCGGTGCGTTCGGAAACGCGCGTCATGCTGTGGCTTTCGCGGACCAGGTGGTATTCGAAGTAGATACGCTCGAATTCATCGCGCGCCTCGCGCAGCGGTTGGTCCAGCGAGATGCTGCCCAGCTGGCCGTTGGCGGTGACCGGAACCTCGTTGGCGGGGGCAGCCGACAACGCCGGCGGATCGAGTTCGTCTTCGAGGGCCACGGTGGCGCTGGCCGTCGCCGGCGCCGCCACGGGCGCCGGATGCGGTACCCGGCCGCGGGCCAGGCCGGCCGCCACGGTCTTGAGCAGGCGTTGCAGCGTGATGGGCTTTTCAAGGAAGTCCATGGCGCCGATGCGCGTGGCCTCGACCGCCGTGTCGATGGTGGCGTGGCCGCTCATCATGATGACCGGCATGTCCAGCAGGCCTTGCGAGCCCCATTCCTTGAGCAGGCTGACGCCATCGGTGTCCGGCATCCAGATGTCCAGCAGCACCAGATCGGGACGCATGCGAAGGCGCGCGGCGCGCGCTTGCGCCGCGTTTTCGGCCAGTTCGACCGTATGCCCTTCGTCGTAAAGGATTTCCGACAAAAGCTCGCGAATACCGACTTCGTCGTCAACCACCAGAATTCTGGCCATAAAGCATCCACCTATTGCGTAGCCGCATTATCCTTTTCTTGCGCGGTCGCGTCCATAGTATCGGCCCCGGGCGCAAGCCGGGTCAACAAGATGGAGATCCGCGCGCCGCCTTCCTTGCGATTGGCAAGGTCGATCCGACCGCCATGCTCTTCCACGATCTTGCGTACGATTGCCAATCCTAACCCAGTCCCGTGGGACTTGGTGGTTACGTAGGGCTCGAAGGCGCGCTGCATGACCTGCGGCGGGAAGCCCGGGCCGGTGTCGGCGACCGTGAAACGCAGGGCCTGCTGGTCGGCGCGGTCGGGCTGCTCGCTGCGCATCAGCTGGGTGGTGACGCTGACCCGGCCCTCGCCGCCCTTCTCGGCGATGGCGTCGCGGGCGTTGGACAGCAGGTTGTGGATCACCTGGCGCAGCTGGGTCGGATCGCCCTCGATGGCCGGCAGGTCGGCGCCCAGGCTGACGTCCAGGTTCAGCGCCTTGCCCGACGCCGAACGCACCGAGGGGGCGCCGTCGGGCTCCCAGCCGTACAAGGACAGCACGTCCGCCACCAGGGCGTTGAAATCGATGCGCTGCATCACCGCCGGCGGCGTGCGGGCGTATTCGCGGAAATCGTCCACCATCTGCTTGAGCGACGCCACCTGGTTGACGATGGTGTTGGTGGACCGCTCGACGATCTGGGCCTCGGCCGGTTGCAGCTTGCCCTCCAGCTTCATCGCCAGGCGCTCGGCGGAGAGCTGGATCGGCGTCAGCGGATTCTTGATTTCGTGGGCCAGGCGGCGCGCCACCTCGCCCCAGGCCACCGTGCGGTTGGCCGAAATGACCTCGGTGATGTCGTCGAACACCACCAGGTAGCCGTTGCCACGGCCATCGACCCGCAGGTGAGTGCCGCGCGCCAGCAGCGTCAGCGCCTGCGGCCCGTTGGGCGTGTCGCCCTGCTTGGGAGCGATCTCGAACTGCTGCTGCCAGTGCTGGCGTTCCGAACCCACCGCCGCGTGGGTGGAAAACGCCTGCCGCACGACATTCGCGAATTCGAGCATGCCGTCCACGGTTTCCAGCGGCCGCCCGATCACCGAGCGCAGGTCGGCCTGCAGGATGGTCTGGGCGCCCTGGTTGACGGTGGTGACGCGGAAGGACTCGTCGAACACCAGCACCCCGGAAGACAGGTTCGACAGCACGCTTTCCAGGTAGACGTTGGAGCGCTCGAGCTGCTGGCGGTTGCTTTCGACCATGCGGCGGGCCTCGTCGAGCTGACGCGTCATGGCGTTGAACGAACGGGTGAGCTGGCCGACCTCGTCGCGTTCGGGCGGCTCCGGCAGCGGCCGGTAATCGCCCACGCCCACGGCCTGGGTGCCGCCGGCCAGGCTGAGCAGCGGCCGCACCAGCCGCTTGGACAGCGACAGCGCCACGGCGATGGCGCCGAATGCGGCCAGCAGCAGCGCCAGGGTGAGCGTGATGCCATAGAGCTTGCGCAGGCCCAGCCGCGACAGGGCCAATTCCTGGTAGTCGCGAAAGCCCTGCTGCACCAGGTTGGCGTTGTGCGCGATCTGCTCGGGCACCGGCTGCAGCAGCTGCAGCCAGCGCGGCTCGGAGGCGGCGCCCAGCAGGTTGTCGTAGCGGTCGGGCCCGGTCAGCGGGATCACCACGCGCAGATGCAGGCCGCCGTCCACGCCCGGCTTGACCGGATCGTCGGCCTCGGCGGCCGAGTAACCCCGCGACAGGCGCAACTGGTTCATGACGGTGGGCGGCGGCATGGCCGGCAGCAGTTGGCCATACTGGCTGGTGGAGAATGCCACCATGCGGCCGCTGCCGGTGAAGACCATGGCTTCCTGCACGCCGTTGGCTTCGCGCAGGCGGGTCAGGGCCAGCGTCACGCCGGTGTCGGAATTGCGGTTCAGTTCCGCGGCCATGGAGCGCGCCCGCGCGTCCAGGTCGGCCAGCAGCGAGTCGAGCGCGGCGCGGCCGAGGTTCAGGCCGGCCTCGAGCGCGCTATCGACCCGCACGTTGAACCACGACTCGATCGAGCGCGACATGAACTGCACCGAGACCGTGTAGATCAGCGCGCCGGGCACCACGCCGATCAGGGCAAAGGCCAGCGAAAACCGCGCGGTAAGCCGGGCGCCGAACTGCCGGCGGCGGATCTGCCGCGCCAGCCGCACCGTCAGCGCCACCACCCAGACGAACAGCGCCAGGGCGAAAATGCCGTTCAGAATCAACAGCGTGTCGTAATAGCGGGCAAAGCGCGAGGCATTGCCGGTGGACCACGCCAGCAGGCCCAGCAACGCCAGGCCGCTCACGGCGCCGACCATCAAGGCCAGCCGAAGCAGCAGCCTCATGAGGGGTCTTTCTCCTTGTCACCCAGCGTGAACGAAAAATCGGTCCACGGCGTCGCCTGGATCCAGGAACTGCTGTTCAGGGCATTGACCTGGAAGGGCCGCGGCAGCAGCGACGTGTCCAGCCGCAACCGCAGCTGGCCGCCATAGACCACGCCTTCGTCGAACTCGTCGGCGTCGGCCACCTGCCAGTTGCGGACGTGGCGGATGACGCTCATGGCATCGTCCAGCGATGCCACGGGGAAGGAAAGCTCGCCCACCCCGGCGCGCCACTGGCGCGTCAGCGCGTTGTAGATCACGCGCCAGGTGCGCGAAGTATCCACCAGGGATTTGTCGAACCACCACCAGCGCTCGCGCGTGATGGTCAGGTCGGCGGTGAAATACAGGGGCACGCCGCGCTGGGCGGCGTCTCGCAATTGCGGGTTCAGTTCGAATTCGATGTCGGCATCGATTTCAAGTTTGTCGCCACGCACCACCGGTTCGACCCGCGCCACTTTCGGCTCGGATCCATGCGCCTGGCCGGCCGGCACCAATGACAGCGCGGCAGATGCGAACAACAACCCGAGAAATAAGCGTGAAATGATGGACATACGACACCAGAACCCCCGTCATGCCCCCTATTCTTGGCGATTCACGACTGCTTGGCAAACAAGGCGTAGAAAAACCCATCGTGCTGCGCCGCGGGTGTTGCGTCGACAGCAACTGGCAGCAATTGCCCCGGCGCCTCCAGGCGCCGGGCATCGGGATGGCGCTGCAGGAATTCCAGCGCCTGGCGCGTGCCTTCGATCGGGAATACCGAGCAGGTCACGTACAGCAGCCGGCCGCCAGGCGCCACGGTCTGCCAGAGCGCGTCCAGGATGCGGGTCTGCAGCGTGGCGGTGCGGCGCAGGTCGTTTTCGCGACGCAGCCAGCGGATGTCGGGGTGGCGCCGCACGATGCCCGATGCGGTGCAGGGCACGTCCGCCAGCACCGCATCGAACGGCCGGCCGTCCCACCAGGCGTCCAGATCGGCGGCGTCGGCCGCCTGCAACCGCGCCCGCTCGCCGGCTAGGCCCAGCCGGTCCAGGTTCTGGCCGACCCGCGCCAAGCGCCCGGCATCGGCGTCCAGCGCCAGCAGGTCGATGTCCGCCAGCTCCAGCAGGTGCGCCGTCTTGCCGCCGGGCGCCGCGCAGGCGTCCAGCACGCGCATGCCGTCGACCGGCGCCAGCAGCTCGGCCGCCAGCTGGGCGCCGGCGTCCTGCACCGACCACCAGCCCTCGGCGAAGCCGGGCAGTTGCGCCACGGGCCGGGGCGTGGCCAGCACCAGGCCCGCCACGCCGACGGGCTCGGCCGCCAGGCCGGCGTCCCGGAACGCGGCCAGCACCTGCTCGCGGCTGGCGCGGCGGCGGTTGACGCGCAGGGTCAGCGGCGCCGGCAGGTTGGCGGCACGCAGGATGTCCTGCCATTGCTGGGGATAGGCCACGCGCAGTTGCTTGACCCACCAGCCCGGATGGTTCCATTCGGCCTCGGGGCTGTCGGCCACCGCGGCCGCCAGCGCCTCGCGTTCCCGCAGGAAGCGGCGCAGGCAGCCATTGAGCAGGCCCTTGAACGAGGCCAGGCTGCGGTTCCTGGAGGCGGCCGTGACGGCCTGGTCCACGACGGTGTGCGGCGCGTACACGGGCATGCCCGGCAGCGCGGCCGCGGCCTCTCCCTCGGCCCGCAGCAGGGTCAGGGAGACCAGCAGCAGCGACTCGAACAACACGTTGGGATAGCGCTGCACCAACTCGCGGCCGACCGCGTCGGCCCAGCCCAGATAGCGCATGGCGTGGAACGACACCGCCTGCACGGCCGGTCGCAGCGGTCCGTCGACGTCGGCCAGCGCCTCGGTCAGCGACCGCCCGTCCAGGACTTGCTCCACGACGCCCGCGCTGGCAAGCAGGACGGTGGACAGCGGGGGGGCCAGATGAGGGGGGGCGGAACGCGTGGACATGGCAGGAAATCAAAGGACAAGACCGCTATGGTAGCCCGGCGCGGCCTTTCCTCGCCGCGACGGCCGGCCCCGGAGCGCTGGACGAACCCGGCCGGGCGCGTCACACTGGCCGCTTGCCTCGGAGCCCGCCATGTCCACCGCCACGCTGCTGCTGTTCATCCTGGCCTCGGCCGTCGCCATCGTGACGCCCGGCCCGACCGTCCTGCTCGCCATGAGCAACGGCTCGCGCCACGGCGTGCGCACCGCCTGCTGGGGCATGGGCGGCGCGGTACTGGCGGATTTCATTCTGGTGGGCGCGGTCGCTTCCGGCCTGGGCGTGGTGCTGGCCGCCTCCGAAGTGGCCTTCCATGTCATCAAGTGGGCGGGCGCTGCCTACCTGGCCTATCTCGGCTGGAAGATGCTGCGCTCGGACGCCGCGCTGGTGCTGCCGGCCGCCGAACCCGGCGCCGCGCGGCCGGTGGGCCTGAAGCTGGGCCTGCGCAGCTTCGTGGTGGCGCTGACCAACCCGAAGGCGCTGCTGTTCATGTCGGCCTTCCTGCCGCAGTTCATCAATACCCAGGCGCCCCTGCTGCCGCAATACGCCACCGTGGCCGCCGTGCTGGCGCTGATGAACATCCTGACCATGCTGGCCTACGCCACCCTGGGCGCGCAGCTGGTGCGAGCCTTTCGCGGCTCGGGCCTGCGCTGGCTGAACCGGGTCTGCGGCTCGCTGATGATCGGGCTGGCCGGCACCCTGGCGCTGTACCGCCGCAGCGGCGCCTGACGCCCGGCGTCGCCCTGCTCCGATATTAGGGACGCACACCAGCCGGGAATCGCCCTCGGCGACCCGCTAAAATAACGGCCCCCCGCCCTGCCGCGCTAGAATTGCGCAGTATTTGATCACTGGCGCCGGCTCGCGCCCACCGAGGTATTCCATGTCTTCCCCCAAAGTCGGCTTCGTCAGCCTGGGCTGTCCCAAAGCCCTGGTCGACTCCGAACGCATCCTGACCCAACTGCGCACCGAAGGGTATCAAGTCACGCCCGAATACAACGACGCCGACGTCGTGGTGGTCAACACCTGTGGTTTCATCGACAGCGCCAAGGCCGAGTCGCTGGAAGCCATCGGCGAAGCGCTGGCCGAGAACGGCAAGGTCATCGTCACCGGCTGCATGGGCGTCGAGGAATCGGTGATCCGCAATGTGCACCCCAGCGTGCTGGCCGTGACCGGCCCGCAGCAGTACGAGGAAGTGGTGCGCGCCGTGCACGACGCCGCGCCGCCCAAGAAGGACCACAACCCCTACCTGGACCTGGTGCCGCCGCAGGGCGTCAAGCTGACCCCGCGCCACTACGCCTACCTGAAGATTTCGGAAGGCTGCAATCACCGCTGCAGCTTCTGCATCATCCCGTCGATGCGCGGCGACCTGGTCAGCCGCCCGGTGGGCGACGTGCTCAGCGAAGCCGAGCGCCTGGTCAAGGCCGGCGTCAAGGAACTGCTGGTGATCTCGCAGGACACCAGCGCCTATGGCGTCGACGTCAAGTACCGCAGCGGCTTCTGGAACGGCCGCCCGGTGCGCACCCGCATGACCGAGCTCTGTACGGCCTTGTCCGAAATGGGCGTCTGGACGCGCCTGCACTACGTCTACCCCTACCCGCACGTGGACGAAGTGATTCCGCTGATGGCCGAGGGCAAGATCCTGCCCTATCTGGACATCCCGTTCCAGCACGCCAGCCCGCGCATCCTCAAGGCCATGAAACGCCCGGCGTTCGAGGACAAGACGCTGGCACGCATCAAGCAGTGGCGCGAGACCTGCCCCGACCTGACCATCCGTTCGACCTTCATCGTCGGCTTCCCCGGCGAAACCGAGGAAGACTTCCAGTACCTGCTGGACTGGATGCAGGAAGCCCAGCTCGACCGCGTCGGCTGTTTCCAGTATTCGCCGGTCGAAGGCGCGCCCGCCAACCTGCTCGACAATCCGGTGCCTGACGAGGTCAAGCAGGAACGCTGGGAACGCTTCATGGAAATGCAGCAGTCGATTTCCACCGCCCGTCTGGCGCGCAAGGTCGGCCGCGAGATCGAGGTGCTGATCGACGAAGTGGACGACGACGGCGCCGTGGGCCGCAGCGCTGGCGACGCGCCGGAAATCGACGGCTGCGTCTACGTCAGTTCCGACCGCAAGCTCAAGGCCGGCGACCTGGTGCGCGCCCGCGTCACCGACTCCGACGAATACGACCTCTGGGCCGACACGGTCTGAGCGCCATGTTGCCGGCGGCGCCCGCCGCCGGCAGGAAGCCCCAGCCCCCTGCGGCTCAGGCCTCCAGTAGCTTCAGGCCCGCCACGCCGCCCACGATCAGGGCGATGCACGCCAGGCGCGCGACGGACGGCGAATCGCCGAACAACACGATCCCCAGCACCGTGATGCCCACGGAACCGATGCCGGTCCACACCGCATAGGCGGTGCCGGCGGGCAGGTGCCGCATCGCCAGGGTCAACAGGAAGATGCTGCCCAAGGCCGCGGCGATGCCGATGGCGCTGGGCCAGAACCGCGTCCAGCCGTCTGCGTACTTCAACGCCAGCGCCATCACGATTTCCACCGCGCTCGCGGCCAACAGGATCCACCAGGCCATCGCGGCCTCCCTTCGATATTGGAATGCGGCAAGCTTAGGGCCTATAGTTACCCATACACAAGTACGCACCTTTTGGTAACCATGAAAGGCTCGCCATGGCTGTCTCTTCCTCTTCATCGGCGGACGTCTTCGACGCCGCCTGTCCGTCGCGCCGCGCGCTCGAACTGATTTCCGGCAAGTGGGTGCCGCTGGTGCTTCCCGCCCTGGCGCGCGGCCCGCTGCGCAACAACGAACTGCTGCGCAAGCTGGGCGGCATCTCGCAGAAGATGATGACGCAGACGCTGCGCGACCTGGAACGCCACGGGCTGGTGCGGCGCGAGGACATGCGCACCGTGCCGCCGCACGTGCGCTATCACCTGACCGAGCTGGGGAAATCGCTGAATGTGGCGCTGGTGGCGCTGGATCGCTGGGCCGAAAGGCACCATGCGCAACTGGACGCGGCGGCGCGCCGCCATGACGCGGCGGCCGCGCGCGCCGGCTGATCACAGCCAGCCGGCGCGTCCCGGGCGGACGGCCCGCCCTCGGCCGGCGTCGGCCTTAATGCTTGGCCAGAAAATCAGACATGTCGTCGGCGTGCTCTTCCTCGACCGCCAGGATTTCCTCCAGCAGGCGACGCGTGGTCGAATCCTGCTCGCCGATGTACTCGATCATCTGGCGGTAGCTGTCAATGGCAATACGCTCGGCGATCAGGTTTTCCTTGATCATTTCTTCGAGCGTGCTGCCCTCGACGTACTCGGAATGGCTGCGTTCGAGCAGGCCCTTGGGCGACAGGTTGGGCTCGCCGCCCAGCTGCACGATGCGTTCGGCCAGCTTGTCGGCGTGCTCCTGTTCCTGGGTGGCGTGCTCGGCGAATTCCGCCGCCACCGGCTCGGCGTTCAGGCCGCGGGCCATGAAGAAGTGGCGCTTGTAGCGCAGCACACAGACGATTTCCGTGGCCAGCGCTTCGTTCAGCAGCTTGAGCACGGTCTTGCGGTCGGCGCGATAGGTGTCGGTGACGGCGCCGGACTCGATGTCCTGGCGCGCCTTGGCGCGGATCGCCTTCACATCCATGTCGAAGGGGCGGCTTGCCTGTTCGCGGTTACGGGTCGTGTTTTCCATATCGTTAGCTCCTTTTGGGTTAGCAAGACGACGCTGGATTTCCAGTCGTTCCGAACAACCCAGTCTACCGGCCACGCAAAAAGATGCTGTGTCCAAACATTGCCCATGGCCCCGGATCGGCCTTTCACGCGCCGCGCAAAAGCGCGTCCGGCGCTTCTCGTAAACTATCGGCTTCCCGGACGGCCCGTGACGCAATCTGTAACGGGCCCGGCAATAAGTAGCTTCATATGACCCTGAAGAACATCTGCGTGTATTGCGGCTCCAATCCCGGCGCGCGCCCCGACTATCTGGAACAGGCCCGCGTGCTGGCCCGAGAACTGGTCAAGCGCGACCTGGGCCTGGTCTACGGCGGCTCGATCGTCGGCATCATGGGCGTGATCGCCAACGAGGTGCTGGCGGGCGGCGGCCGGGTGATCGGCGTGATCCCTGAACTGCTGCAAAAGAAGGAACAGGCCCATCGCGGCCTGACCGAATTGCACCTGGTGCAAAGCATGCACGAGCGCAAGGCCATGATGATGGAGAAGGCCGATGGCTTCATCGCGCTGCCCGGCGGCGCCGGCACGCTGGAGGAATTCTTCGAGGTCTGGACCTGGGCCCAGCTCAGCATGCACCAGAAGCCCTGCGGCCTGCTCAACATCGCCGGCTACTACGACGCGCTGATGCAGTTCATCGACCACGCCGTCGACGAAGCCTTCATGCGCCCCCAGCACCGCGACATGCTGGTGGTGGAAAGCGATCCCGCCACGCTGCTGGACCGCTACGCCATCTACGAGCCGCCCAACGTCTCCAAGTGGTTCGAGCCGGTCAAGCCCGAGCATCGCGCCCCCTAACCCGCCCCAAGGAAAGCCCGCAATGTCCAACGGTTCGTCGTTCCCCGCCAGCACCGAGTCCGTATTGCGCGATTACTTCCACGCCAAGGACGAAAACCGTCCGCACTACATGGCCCGCGCCTTCGCGCCGCAGGCCGTGCTGAAGATGGCGCTGCGCACGCAGGCCATTGCGTTTCCGCCCGAATCCCACGGCCTGGCCGCGATCACCGACACACTGGTGCGCAAGTTTGGCCAGACCTACGACAACGTCTACACCTTCTACCTGGCGCGGCCCGACGCCGATGCGCGTCTGTCCGACTATTCCTGTGACTGGATCGTCGGCATGACCGAAAAAGCCACGGGCAACGTGCGCGTGGGTTGCGGTCGCTACGACTGGACGTTCCAGCCCGAGCCCTACCGCGCCTCGCGCCTGACCATCACTATCGAGACCATGGTGACCCTGCCGCCCGGCGACGCCGACGCCGTCTTCGGCTGGCTGCTGGCGCTGGACTACCCCTGGACCAACGCGCAGCGCGTGGTCGCCGGCGCCCCGCCGCTTGAAGACCTGGCGCCAGTGGTGCAGTATCTGCTTCACCCCATGTAGCTCGGCATCGGATTGTTTACTTGAAATACGACATCGCAGCCTTCGACTTCGACGGAACCCTGGCCGATACCATGCCCTGGTTCAATTCCATCCTGAACACGGTCGCGGACAAGTACGGTTTTCGCAAGATCGACGCCGCCGAACGCGACCAGCTGCGTCACCGCGACGCCGCCGAGATCCTCAAATTCCTCGGCATCCCGCTGTGGAAGCTGCCCGCCATCATGGCGCACGTGCGCACCCTGATGCAGGAGATCGATCCCAGCGTGCACATGTTCGACGGCATTCCCGACGCGCTGGCCCGCCTGAAGGCCGCCGGGGTGCGGCTGGCGGTGGTCAGCTCCAATTCGCTGGAAAACGTGCGGCGCGTGCTGGGGCCCGACACCGCGGCCCTGTTCGACGACTACGAATGTGGCACCGACCTGTTCGGCAAGGCGGCCAAGATCGACCGGCTGCTCAAGCGCCACGACACCGCGCCGGAACGTTTCTTGCTGGTCGGAGACGAAATGCGCGACATCGACGCCGCGCGCAAGGCGGGGGTCAGGGTCGGTTCCGTGGCCTGGGGCTACAACCACGTGGACGCGTTGCGCGAGCGCGGCCCCGACGAATTGATCATGCAGGTCGCCGATCTGCCCGCCGTGCTCGCTTGACGCGGCTTTCGCCCCGGAGGCACCCATGGCACGCAACATCGAGATCAAGGCGCGGGTGGCCAGCCTGGCCGCCGTCGAATCCCTGGCGGCGGCGCTGTCCGGCAAGGAGCCGGTCGCCATCGCGCAGGACGACACCTTCTTCGCCTGTCCCGATGGCCGTCTCAAGCTGCGCGCTTTCAGCGACGGCACGGGTGAACTGATCTTCTACCGCCGCGCCGACGACACCGGGCCCAAGGAAAGCTTCTACGTCATCTCGCCGACGTCGTCGCCGGACACGCTGCGCGATGCGCTGGGGCTGGCCTACGGCGTCATCGGCCGCGTGCGCAAGCAGCGCCTGCTGTTCATGGCCGGCCGCACCCGCATCCATCTGGACCGGGTCGAGGGACTGGGGGAATTCCTGGAACTCGAAGTGGTGCTGCGCGACGGGGAAAGCGCCGCGGCCGGCATGGCCGAAGCGCGGGAACTGCTGGCCAGCCTGCGGATCACCCCGGAGCAGCTGGTGTCCGGCGCCTATCTGGATCTGCTGGCCCAACGGGGCTGAACCGGGCGCCAAGGGCGGTGGCACGGCCTGGGCAGCATCGGCCGGCGTCAGTCCGGCTGCCAGCCTCGCACGAACACGTCCACCGGCTGGCGCTTGCCGCCCGCCTTCTGCAGTTCCAGCAAGCGCAGCACGCCATCGCCGGTGGCGATGTCGATGCCGTCGGCAGCGGTGCGCAACACGCTTGCGGGCGCGGCCGTCACGGCCTGCGCCACGGCCTCGGCGCGCCACACCTTCACGGGATCGGCCAGGCCGGGCAGGCGGATGCTGGCGCCGGGCACCGGATTGAATGCGCGCACGCGGCGCGCCAGCAGCGCGGCGGGCTGGCTGCAGTCGAGCGCCGCCTCGGCCTTGTCGAGCTTGGCGGCGTAGGTCACGCCTTCCTCGGGCTGCTTGCGCGGCGCCAGGCCGCCCTGCGCCAGCGCGGCCAGGGCCGCCACGATCGCCTCGCCACCGGCCAGCGCCAACGCGTCGTGCAACTGCGCAGCATTGGTGTCGGCGCCGATTGGCACGATACGTTCGAGCAGCATGTCGCCGGTGTCCAGGCCCGCGTCCATCTGCATGATGGTAACGCCGGTGCGGTCATCGCCGGCCTCGATGGCGCGCTGGATCGGCGCCGCGCCGCGCCAGCGCGGCAGCAGGCTGGCGTGGATGTTCAGGCAGCCCAGGCGCGGCAGGTCCAGCACCCACTGCGGCAGGATCAGGCCGTAGGCCGCGACCACCATGACGTCGGGCGCCACGCGTTCGAGCAGGGCACGCGCCTCGGCGGCTTCATCGGGATAGCGGCCATCCAGCCGCAGGCTGCGCGGCTGGGCCACCTCGATACCGGCGTCGAGCGCGGCCTGCTTGACGGGACTGGGCGTCAGCTTGAGTCCGCGCCCGGCCGGACGGTCGGGCTGGGTCATGACCAGGGGAATGTCGTGCCCTGCCGCCCGCAGGGCGTCGAAGGCGATACGGGCGAATTCCGGCGTGCCGGCAAAAACGAGGCGCATGAGGGTCGGACCGGGAAGGATGGGACGGGCGTCAGGCGCGCAGCGCTTCGCGCTCGGCCTTTTTCAGCTTGGTCTTGATGCGATTCTGCTTCAGGTTGGACAGGTATTCGACGAACACCTTGCCTTCCAGGTGGTCGAGTTCATGCTGCACGCAAACGGCCAGCAGGCCATCGGCGTCGAACTCGAACGGCTTGCCGTCGATGCCCAGCGCCTTGCAACGGATGCGCGAGGCGCGCTCGACTTCGTCGTAGATGCCCGGAACCGACAGGCAGCCTTCCTCGTAGATCTTGTAATCGTCGCTGCGCCAGGTGATCTCGGGGTTGATCAGCACCAGCAGCTGGTTGCTTTCTTCGGAGACGTCGATGACGACCACGCGCTCGTGTACGTCCACCTGGGTCGCGGCCAGGCCCACCCCCGGCGCGTCGTACATGGTCTCGGCCATGTCGCGCACCAGTTGGCGGATGCGGTCATCGACCTCGGCGACCGGCTTGGCCTTCTTGTGCAAGCGCGGATCCGGGTAGCGAAGAATGGGAAGTAAAGCCATTGAATAGGGATCGTTGGTAATTGGTGTCTGACCAACAGTTTAATTCATTAGAGTCTTGATTTCTAATAGTTTTCGGCTAAATCCGGGATTGTCGGAGCACTGTCCGGCACCGTTTTGCCCGATGGCGGGCGGGACGATTCGGTCCGCCCCGCCCGCCCCGGCCCCACCGTCATGAGACACTCTCAGACGTCCGGCGCGCCAAGCGCGCCCCCTGCGCCTTTCCCGCGCCGGCCCATCCCGCGCTCTTCGCCCATGCCGCTCACCCATACCGCCGCTGAATTGTCCGCCTGGCTGCGCCTGTCCCTGGAACCGGGCATAGGTTCCGCCACCGCCTGCACGCTGCTGGGCGCCCTGGGGCTGCCGGAACAGATCTACGCCCAGCGCGCCACCGCCCTGGCGCGCCAACTGCCCGACGCGCTGGCCCGCCAGCTGGCC
Source organism: Achromobacter xylosoxidans (assembly GCF_001457475.1). Classification (NCBI taxonomy): domain Bacteria; kingdom Pseudomonadati; phylum Pseudomonadota; class Betaproteobacteria; order Burkholderiales; family Alcaligenaceae; genus Achromobacter; species Achromobacter xylosoxidans. The sequence goes on from NZ_LN831029.1 coordinate 6,434,506, forward strand.
GCGCCCATGCCCGCCGACATGGCGGCCCAGGTCGACAGCGCCCTGCAGTGGGTCGACGCGCCCGGCCATCACATCCTGACGCTGTCAGATCCGGGTTATCCACAAAGCCTGCTCACCATCGCCGATCCGCCCATCCTGCTCTACGTGAATGGCGATCCGGCCTATCTGCAAGGCCCCGCGCTGGCGGTGGTGGGCGCGCGCAACGCCACGCCCGGCGGCCAGGAAAACGCCCGCGCCTTCGCCCGCCACCTGGCCGGCAGCGGCTGGCGCGTGGTCAGCGGCCTGGCGCTGGGCATCGACGCCGCGGCCCACGAAGGCGCGCTGGACGCCGGCCCGGGCGGCGCCGGCACGGTCGCCGTGATGGGTACCGGCATCGACCGCATCTACCCGGCGCGCCACCGCGACCTGGCGCACCGCATCGCCGCGCACGGCGCGCTGGTATCCGAGCTGCCGCTGGGCACCGGCGCCTTGCCGCAGCATTTCCCCAAGCGCAACCGCATCGTGGCGGGCCTGGCACGGGGCGTGCTGGTGGTGGAAGCGGCCCGGCAGAGCGGCTCGCTGATCACCGCGCGCCTGGCGGGTGAGAGCGGACGCGAAGTGTTCGCCATCCCCGGCTCGATCCATTCGCCACTGTCGCGCGGCTGCCATGCGCTGATCCGCCAGGGCGCCAAGCTGGTGGAGACCGCGGCCGACATTACCGACGAACTGGGCGGCGGCCCCCAACCGGGCACGCGCCGACCGCCCGAGCCGGCCGACGATCCGGGCGACGCCGACAACCCGGCCCATCCGGTGCTCGAAGCCCTGGGCTTCGACCCCTTGCACCTGGATGCGCTGCAGGCACGCTGCGGGCTGGACACCGCCACGCTGCAAGCGCAATTGCTCGAACTCGAACTGGCCGCGCGTGTCGCGCGCCTGGACGATGGCCGCTTCCAGCGCCTGAAATAGGCTGCGGCCCCCTGCCGTCCGACGCGCCGGCCAGGGCATGGACAGGGCTGGCGCCGGCCACGGACGGGGCCGGATGCGATGGCGCTAATATTGTCCCTGGCACCGGGCCGCCATCGCGGCCGCCCCCGATACCGATACAGGAAGAGACATGGCATTGCCCACACGCGTCAAGATCGTCGAGGTTTCGCCCCGCGACGGCCTGCAGAATGAAAAGGAATTCGTGCCCACCGACATCAAGGTGGAACTGATCGACCGCCTTGCGGCCGCCGGCTTCCCCAACGTCGAGGCGGCCTCGTTCGTGTCGCCCAAGTGGGTGCCGCAAATGGCCGACGGCGCCGACGTGATGGCGCGGATCCAGCGCCGCCCCGGCACCATCTATTCCGTCCTTACGCCCAACATGAAGGGCTTCGAGGGCGCGCTGGCCGCCGGCGCGGACGAGATCGTCATCTTCGGCGCGGCCAGCGAGGCCTTTTCGCAAAAGAACATCAACTGCTCCATCGCCGAGTCCATCGCGCGCTTCGAGCCCGTGGTGCAGGCCGCCCGCGAAGCCGGCATCCGCGTGCGCGGCAGCATCAGCTGCGCGCTGGGCTGTCCCTACCAGGGCGAGGTGCCCATCGAATCCGTGGTCGACGTCGCGCAGCGCTACCTGGCCATGCAGGTCGACGAGATCGACGTGGCCGACACCATCGGCGTGGGCACGCCGCAGCGCGTGCGCGACGTGATGGCCGCGGTCACACGCGTGGTGGACCCGGCGCGCGTCTCCGGCCACTTCCACGACACCTACGGCCAGGCGCTGGCCAACATCCTGGCGTCGCTGGAAACCGGCATCTCGATCTTCCACGCCTCGGTGGCCGGCCTGGGCGGCTGCCCCTACGCCAAGGGCGCGACCGGCAACGTCGCCACCGAAGACGTGCTGTACATGCTGCGCGGCCTGGACATCGACACCGGCGTGGACTTCGACGCGGTGGTCGACATCGGCCAATGGATGTCGGCCAACCTGAATCGCAAGGGTTCCAGCCGCGCCGGCAACGCCATTGCCGCCAAGCGGGCCGCCTGACGCGAAAAACTCGTAGAATGGCTGCGCGCGTTTCGCGTGAGCGCCGGGGCCACCCGGCGCACGTCTTCTCGCAACGCTACCGGAACTCCGCAGCCGCATGACGTCCCCCGCCCCCTCCCCCTCGCCCGAGGATCACGCCGCCCTGCTGCGCGCCATCGGCCCGCTGCCCCTGTCGGGGCAGGCCTGGCCCGATTGGGTGCGCATCCTGACCTGGGTCATCCTGGCCGTGCTGGGCGTCCAGGTCGTCACCACCGCCATCCGCGCCCCGGGCCAGTCGCTGGACGGCATGATGGCCGTCGTGGTGGGCCTGTGCTTCATCGGCCTGCTGTTCGTGTCATGGCACATGCAGACCTCCATCACCACCATCGACGAACACGGCCTGCGCCAGACCTGGTTCTCGCGGCGCGAAGTCGCCTGGGAGGACGTGCGCGAAGTCCGCTTCGTGCCGATGATCTTTTCCAAGCGGCTGGTGGTGTTCACGCATCGCGGGCGGCCCGTGATCTTCCAGGGCGGCACGCGCGAACTGCGCGCGGCGTTCACCCGGATTGCCGAGGTGTACCGGCGCCGCTGACGATCCGGACCAGGCGCCACCGCCGCCACCGCCGCCACCAACGGCCCAAAAAAAACCGATGCCGCGGCATCGGTTTTTCATTGGCGGGCCCGAACTGCGCCGCCCGGACCCCGGCCGCGCTCAGCGGATCGGCAGCGCGTACATCAGGCCGCCCTGCGTCCACTGCGCATTCAGGCCGCGCTTGATCTTCAGCGGACTGCCCTGGCCGACGTTGCGCTCGAAGCTCTCGCCGTAATTGCCGACCTGCTTGACGATGTTGTAGGCCCACTTTTCGTCCAGCCCCAGGTTGGCGCCGCCGCCGGGCGTCACGCCCAGGATGCGCTTGATGTTGGGATTGCTGCTCTTGGCCTGTTCGTCGACGTTCCTGGAGGTGACGCCATATTCCTCGGCCTCGATCATGGCCGACAGCGACCAGCGCACGATGTTCAGCCAGGCGTCGTCGCCCTGGCGCACGAACGGACCCAGCGGTTCCTTCGAGATGATCTCGGGCAGCACCACGTAGTCGTCGGGGTTCTGCAGCTTGGAGATGCGGATCGATGCCAGGCCCGAGGCGTCGGTGGAGAACACGTCGCAGCGGCCCGCGGCAAACGCATTGACCACTTCGTTGAAGGTCTCGATCACCACCGGCTTGTAGGTGACGTTGTTGGCGCGCGCCCAGTCGGCCAGCGTGTTCTCGTTGGAGGTGCCGGTCTGCAGGCAGATCGTGGCGCCGTTGATTTCCTTGGCGCTCTTGACGCCCAGCGACTTGGGCACCAGGAAACCCTGGCCGTCATAGAAATTGATGCCGGCGTGGATGATGCCCAGCGCCGTGTCGCGCTGCTGCGTCACGGTGGTGTTGCGGGTCAGCACGTCGACTTCGCCCGATTGCAGCGCGGTGAAGCGCTGCTGCGAATTGAGCGGCACCACCTTGATCTTGTTGGCATCGCCGAACACGGCCGCGGCGATCGCGCGGCACAGGTCCACGTCCAGCCCCTGCCACTTGCCCTGCGCGTCCGGCGCGGAAAAGCCCGCGAAACCCGTGGTGGTGCCACAAGCCACCGCCCCACGCTGGCGCACGACGTCCAACGTCGCCGCCTGCGCGCCTTGTGCCACGGCCAGCAACAACGCCGCGCCCACCAACCCTTTTGCAATGTTCATGACTGTTTTTCCTGTTGTACCGGGACGCGCGAGCGCGCCACGGCGAGAAGCTTATAGACATGAAGCGCCCGCGCAAAATAACCAGCGCTTATTTGGGTATATCACGCCGCCAGCGAGATCGACACCGGCTGGTTGGCCTCGCACGCGTCCAGGGCGCGGCTGAGCCGCTGCATGCCCTGGGCGATCTGGGCTTCGTTCATGGTGGCGAACGACATGCGCATGGCATGCAGGTCGGCCTGCGCCGGGTCGGCGTAGAACGCCTTGCCCGGCACGTAGACCACTTCGTGCTCGATGGCGTAGGGCAGCAGGCGGGTGGCGTCGACCTCGCCCGTCAGGCGCGCCCAGAAGAACATGCCGCCCTCGGGCTTGCTGAACGCAATGCGTCCGTTCAGCTCGCGCGTCAACGATTCGGCCATGGCGTCGCAGCGCAGGCCATAGGCCGCGCGGATGCGCGGCACGTGCTCTTCGTAGCGGCCATTGGCCAGGTATTGCGCCACGACTTCCTGGATCCACGTGGACGAAGCCATGTCGTCGGCCGCCTTGGCGCCGACGCAGCGGCGGCGGATTTCGGCCGGCGCCACCAGCCAGCCGATGCGCAAGGCGGGCGCCATGGTCTTGGACATGCTTGCCAGGTACACGGCCCAGTTGCGGGCCTCGCCCTCGGCCAGCGCCATGATGGGTGGCACCGCCTCGCCGGCGAAGCGCAATTCGCTGTACGGATCGTCCTCGACGATGAGGAAGCGATGCTTGACCGCCAGCTCCAGCAGGCGCAGGCGGCGCTGGCGCGAAATGGTGGCGCCACAGGGATTGGAGAACGACGCCACCACGCACACGACCTTGGGCTTGACGCGCGCGGCAAGCTCATCGAGCGCGTCGATGTCGACGCCGTCCGGGCCGGACGGCACGGTATGCACCGTGGCGCCGGTGTAGCGCAACGCCTGCACGGAATTCGGGAAGGCCGGCGATTCGATGACGGCATGGTCACCGGGCTGGAGCATCACACGGGTCAGCAGCGCCATGGCTTGCTGCGACCCACCGGTGACGGCCAGTTCCGTGTCCGCGTTGCAGTGCAGGCCGCGCGCCGCCGACAACCGCGCCAATTCGTTGCGCAGACTGGCCTGTCCGTCGATGTTCGAGTATTGCAGGCAGGCGCCAAGCCGCGCCAGCACCTGGGTGGAGGCGATCGTCAGGCCGTCCACGTCGAACAGTTCCTGCGCCGGATAGCCGCCCGCCAGCGAAATGGTGCCCGGCCGCATCGCGTAGGGCATCAGCGAACGGATCGGGGAGGCGGGGGGATTCAGGAAAGGCGTGGCAAAAGCGTACTCGGGCGCGGCGCTGGACATGGCGGAGGGGACGGCGAGGAGAAAGGGAGGACCCGCGTCGTCGTGCGGACGGCGCCGGAGGCTTAGAACATTGAAATCTAAACAAATATCGCCAAATTCTAAGCCTGCCGCTCCGGCAGGGTCAACGAAGATGCGGCGCGGCGCGGACCGGTGTGGCGAAACGGTGCGCGCGCGTCCTACACTATGGGACATTCCGTACCGAAGAGACCCCGCATGACCGAAGTAGACACCATGGCCATCCGCCTGGCCGCGATCCGGCAACGCATCGCCCAGGCTTGCGAACGCGCCGGCCGGGCACCGGACAGCGTGACGCTGCTGCCCGTCAGCAAAACGTTCGAGGTCGACGCCATCCGCGAGGCCATGGCGCTGGGCCTGGCCCGGTTCGGCGAGAACAAGACCCAGGAATTGCGGCAGAAAGCCGCGGCGCTGGCGGGACAGGGACTGCAATGGGTGTTGATCGGCCACCTGCAGACCAACAAGGCCAAGGACGCGGCGCGTGACGCCACCGAGTTGCAATCGCTGGACCGGATCGACCTGGCCGAGGCCCTGCACCGCCGCCTCGTTCTCGAGGGCCGGACGCTGGACGTGCTGGTGCAGGTCAAGACCTCCAGCGAACCCAGCAAATACGGCATGGCGCCGAGTGACGTGTCGGCCTTCCTGCGGCGCATCGTGGCCGAGTTCCCGACCTTGCGCGTGCGCGGCCTGATGACGATGGCGGTCAACTCGCCCGATCCGGGCGAAGTGCGCGCCTGCTTCCGCAGTTTGCGCGAACTGCGCGACCAGCTGCGCCACGAAGCGATCGAAGGGGTGTCGCTGGACCGCCTGTCGATGGGCATGAGCGGAGATTTCGAACTGGCGATCGAGGAGGGCTCGACCGAAGTGCGCATCGGCACCGCCATCTTCGGCGCCCGCAGCTACCCGGATCCGCAATAAGCCGCTGAATCCGGGCCTGGAAACAGGCGCATATTGCCGCGTTGCCGGGGCATAATAGCGTCGCAAAAAAATGAGGAGACTCCCCATGCACAAGCACGCCCGGCGCCTGTTGGCGCTTGCCGCCCTGTCGCTGGCCGCCACCGCGGCCGCCGCCCAATCCTGGCCCACCCAACCCATCCGCTGGATCGTGCCCTACCCGGCCGGCGGCGGCGCCGACGTGGTCGCGCGCACCGTCGCCAGCGGCATCGAGAAACCGCTGGGCCAGACCATCGTGGTCGAGAACCGCCCCGGCGCCGCCACCATCATCGGCGCCACCGCGATCTCGCAGGCCGAACCCACCGGCTACGTCGTCGGCACCGCCGACTCCGGCACCCTGGCCTACAACCCCACGCTGTACGCCAAGCTGGCCTACGATCCGTCCAAGTTCACCTACATCGGCGGCATCGCCAAGTTCCCGCTGCTGCTGGCGGTGAACGTCAATTCACCCTACAAGACGGTCGCCGACGTGATCCAGGCCGCCAAGAAGGAACCCGGCAAGCTGACCGCCGCCTCGGCCGGCGCCGGCTCGCCGCACCACCTGGCGCTGGAGCTGTTCAAGCAGCGCACGGGCGCCAACCTGCTGCACGTGCCCTACAAGGGCGCGGCGCCCGCCATCCAGGACCTGCTGGGTGGACAGGTGGACGTGATGTTCATCGACCTGGCCGCCGGCCTGCCCAACGTCAAGGCCGGCAAGCTGCGCGTGCTGGGCGCGGCCACGCCCGAGCGCGTTGCCGTGCTGCCGGACGCGCCCACCATGGCCGAACAAGGCGTGCCCGACTTCACCGCCTACGCCTGGCAAGGCCTGGTGGCCCCCGGCGGCCTGCCGGAAGCCGTGGTCAAGAAGCTGTCCGCCGAACTCGACGCCGCGCTGAAGTCGCCTGCCGTGTCGCAGAAGATGCTGGATATGGGCGTCATCCCGATGCCCATGTCGGCGCAGGACTTCAAGGCCTATGCCGACAAGGAGCGCGCCACCTGGGCCGACGTGATCAAGAAGGCCAACATCAAGCTCGAATGAGCGCGCATTGCCAATGAAAAACGCGGCCCCGGGGCCGCGTTTTTCATTGGTGACCGCGCCACCGGCGAAGGACAGGCGGCCGGTCACTTTCCCGGCAGCGTCACCGCCAGGCGCAGGGATTCCACGCACTGCCGGCCCTTGTCGATGGCCTGGCCGAAGCCATCCGACACGATGTCCGCATGGCTGAACCAGCTGACCTTGCGGACGCTGCGATAGCGGTACTGGTAGCCCGAGGCGGCGGGCTTGCCGTCCAGGTCCACATCGATCCAGGGTGAGCGCACCTGGCAATGCAGCGCCGGCGCGTCGACCTGGCCGCCCGTCAGCGTCACGTCGTACGACGCGGTCTCCGGCGTGCCCAGATAGATATCCGCCAGCTGGCCGGTCTGGCGGTAGCGGGCGAAGGCCTCCCAGTCATCGCCCAGGTGCGATTGCGTGTGCACATACTGCCGGCCGACGCGTTCCAGCGCCCGCAGGTCCACCAGCGTGGCGTCGATGCGATAGGTGGCGGGCACCACGAAATCGCTGGCGGCGCGCTGCAGCCGGCAATCGCGGTTCTCGGCGGCGAAACTGCGGCACAGCGCCTGGTCCATCGCCGTCGCGCCGTTCTGCAGATCACCCACGCTGACTTCGGCCGCCACCATGCGCCCCACCTCGACCGATGCGCGCACCTGCGCCTGCCCGTCCTCGCCAAAGCGCTCGTTGCGCGTCACCACGACGCCGACGCCCGGCGCCTCCAGCGCAATGTCCTCGCGCCGCATATTGCCCTGGCTGTCCATGACGAACGCCCAGCGCTGCTGGATATCGGGCATGGTGAAGCCCGGCACGAACACCGGGTTGGTGGGATCCAGCCACCAGGTCGCGCCCTGCACGCGGGCGCGCACGATGGCATGGTTGGGCGCGGCCAGGCCGGGCAGCAATACCTCGGGCGCCATGGTGCCGCGCGCCACCAGGGCGGGTTCGGCCTCGATGCCGGCCGCGCGCAGCATGGCCACCAGCAGCACCGCCAGGTCCTTGCAGTCGCCATAGCCGCGGCGCTCGATCTCGTCGAGCGCAAACGGAATCTGGCCACGCTCGCTGCTGCGCCAGTCGCCCAGGTAGCGATAGTGTTCGTGCAGATGACGCATCAGGCCGGCCACGGCCTGGGGCGCGGGCTTGTCGCGCTGCGCCGCGACCACCGCGGCGGCGTTCGGCGGCAGCGGGGCCGCCAGGATCTCGTTGTAGCGCTTGGCGAACGGGCCAAAATAATCCTGCAGCGCGTCGGCACTGCCGATCTCCAGGCGCGGCGACTGCCGCAGATAACCCTGGTCCGACTCATTGACGTAGGCGTAGTAGTAAGGCGTGGCCTTCAACTCCACGGTGATGTGCCTGGCATCGGGCGCCGCCTCGACGCGGTAGGCCTCCATGGCCTGCCCACGCCAGATCATCGGGCGATCGGCGCTGAACTCGGCGCGGAAGCGCTCCTGGCGCACGGCGCGTGGTTGCAGATCCAGCACGTAATGAAACTGCGTGGCCGAAGGGATGCCGGCAAAGTGTTCACGCAAGGTGTAGACGATGGTGCTGCCCACGCGCAGATTGGGAAAGGCCAGCGAAGTCTGCTTCTGGCGCAGGAAGCCCTGGTCCGGATTGGGCGCCATGCGGGTGTCGATCTGGGCGGCGGCCAGCGGCACCGGCTTTTCGCCCGGCTGGATCAGTTCGGCGCGCTCGACCTTGAGGCTGTCGTTCTCGGCGTAGCTGCGGTCGATGCGCGATACCAGGTCGCGCCCGGCCAGGGTCAGGATGGTGTAGCGATAGGTGCTGACGCACTCGGTGCTGTTGTCCTTGCCAAATCGGCAGTGGAACTCGGTTTCGCCGGACAGTGGCGCTTCGGCGACCGGCTGGCGCGCGGCATGGGCCGGCAGGCTGGCCGCGGCCGCCAGGACGACGGCCAGGAGGGGGGAGCGGGAAGAAACAGGCATGGGGAAAGCGACGCCTCACATTACAACTGAGACGCAATGTTATTTGCAATAAAATTTCAACTCAAGCTTTCTGTTGGCCCAACCGGTGCGCCGGTCCGCCAAAAAGCGAAACGCCCGGCGTTACCGCCGGGCGTTCCTCGCGCCATACCAGCCGCGCCGGTCGCTACACCAGCACGCGCTCGATGCCGCCGGCATTGGCGCGGCGCACGTAGTCTTCCATCCAGCCTTCGCCCAGGATGTGGCGCGCCATCTCGACCACGATGTAGTCGGCGTCCATGCCGGTATCACCCTGGTAGCGCGACAGGCCCTGCAGGCACGACGGGCACGAAGTCAGCACTTTGACGTCGCCCGTGAAGCCATCGCTGCGCAAGGCCGCATCGCCCTTGAGCAACTCTTCCTGCTTGCGAAAGCGCACCTGGGTCGAGATGTCCGGCCGGCTGACGGCGAGCGTGCCCGACTCGCCGCAGCAGCGGTCGCTCTTGACGGCGCCGTCGCCCACCAGAGAACGCACCGTCTTCATCGGATCCTGCAGCTTCATCGGCGTGTGGCAGGGGTCGTGATACATGTAGCGCACGCCCTTGGCGCCTTCCAGCTTGATGCCCTTTTCCAGCAGGTATTCGTGGATGTCGATCAGGCGGCAGCCCGGGAAGATCTTCTCGAACTCGTAGCCGGCCAGTTGGTCGTAGCAGGTGCCGCAGCTGACCACCACGGTCTTGATGTCCAGGTAGTTCAGCGTGTTGGCAACGCGGTGGAACAGCACCCGGTTGTCGGTGATGATCTGCTCGGCCTTGTCGGTCATGCCGTTGCCGCGCTGCGGATAGCCGCAGCACAGATAGCCCGGCGGCAGCACGGTCTGCACGCCCGCATGCCACAACATGGCCTGCGTGGCCAGGCCGACCTGCGAGAACAGGCGTTCCGAACCGCAGCCCGGGAAGTAGAACACCGCTTCCGTGTCGGCCGTGGTGGCCTTGGGGTCGCGGATGATCGGCACGTAGTTCGCGTCCTCGATGTCCAGCAGCTTGCGCGCGGCCTGCTTGGGCAGCCCGCCAGGCATCTTCTTGTTGACGAAGTGCACCACCTGCTCGCGCAGCGGCGGCTTGCCAACCGTGGCTGGCGGCGCCGAGGTCTGCTTCTTCACCAGGCCCGACAGCAGGTCATGCGCGGCGCGCTGCACCTTGTAGCCCACCCCCACCATCGCCTTGCGGGTGGCGTTGATGGTGGCCGGGTCCTTGGCGTTCAGGAAGAACATGGCGCTGGCCGTGCCCGGATTGAACGACTTGCGGCCCATGCGGCGCAGCACGGCGCGCATGCTCATCGATACGTCGCCGAAGTCGATGTCGACCGGACAGGGGTTGTAGCACTTGTGGCAAACGGTGCAGTGGTCGGCCACGTCCTCGAATTCTTCCCAGTGCTTCAGGCTGACGCCGCGGCGGGTCTGCTCTTCGTACAGGAAGGCCTCGACCAGCAGCGAGGTCGCCAGGATCTTGTTGCGCGGCGAGTACAACAGGTTGGCGCGCGGCACGTGGGTGGCGCAGACCGGCTTGCACTTGCCGCAGCGCAGGCAGTCCTTGATCGAATCGGAGATGGCGCCGATGTCGCTCTGCTGCATGATGAGCGATTCGTGGCCCATCAGGTTGAAGCTGGGCGTCCAGGCGTGGCGCAGGTCGGCGCCGGGCATCAGCTTGCCGGCGTTGAAGTGGCCGTTGGGATCGACGCGACGCTTGTATTCCTGGAACGGCGCCAGTTCAGCCTCCGTCAGGAACTCGTACTTGGTCAGGCCGATGCCGTGCTCGCCCGAGATCACGCCGTCCAGGTCGCGCGCGATCTGCATGATGCGCTCGACGGCCTGGTGGGCCTCCTGCAGCATGCCGTAGTCGTCCGAGTTGACCGGAATGTTGGTGTGCACGTTGCCGTCGCCGGCGTGCATGTGCAGCGCCACGAATACGCGGCTCTTGAGCACGCGGCCATGGATCGCCACCAGCTCGTCCAGGATCGGCTTGCGCGCCGCGCCCGAGAACGCGGCCTGCAGGCCGGCCAGCACCTCGGTCTTCCATGACACGCGGATGGTGCGGTCCTGCACCACATCGAACACGCGCGCCTGCGGCTGCGCCGCCAGGCGCTCGGCCAGCGTGGCGCGCAGGTGGCCCATACCCAGCGTTTCCAGCTGCGGCATGGCGTCGGCCAGCGGCAGGTCCAGGTTGTCCAACAGCCACTGCCAACGCTGGCGCGCGGCGGCCAGCAGCTCGATGGCCTGGCGCGTGCGCTCGGCCAGCACCTCGGCGCGGGTTTCATCGTCGTCGGCGGCGTCCTCGGCCTTGCCGACCGGCAAGGGCGTACAGAGGTAGTCGTCCAGCGCGCCCAGCAGGCGCAGCTTGTTGCGGGTCGACAGCTCGATGTTGATGCGCTCGATATGGTCGGTGTACTCGCCCATGCGCGGCAGCGGGATCACCACGTCTTCGTTGATCTTGAAGGCGTTGGTGTGGCGCGCGATCGCGGCGGTGCGCGAGCGGTCGAGCCAGAACTTCTTGCGGGCCTCTGCGCTCACCGCGACGAAGCCTTCGCCGTGGCGGGTGTTGGCCAGGCGCACCACTTCGCTGGCGGCCGCGGCCACGGCGTCCTCGTCGTCGCCGACGATATCGCCGATCAGCACCATCTTGGGCAGCGAACCGCGCTTGCTCTTGGTGGCATAGCCCACCGCGCGCAGGTAGCGTTCGTCCAGGTGCTCCAGGCCGGCCAGGATGGCGCCGCGGGCGCGGCCCTCGCCGTCCAGGTAGCCCTTGACCTCGACGATCGAAGGAATCGCGTCGCGCGCCTGGCCGAAGAATTCCATGCAGACCGTGCGCGTATGCTTGGGCATGCGGTGCAGCACCCAGCGCGCCGACGTGATCAGGCCGTCGCAGCCTTCCTTCTGGATGCCCGGCAGGCCGGCCAGGAACTTGTCGGTGACGTCCTTGCCCAGGCCTTCCTTGCGGAACACGCGGCCGGCGATTTCCAGGGTCTCGGTCTTGAGCAGGCGCTCGCCCGGCTTGCCGCGGCCGTCGAACCACTTGAGTTCGAAACGGGCCACGTCGACGTCATGGATCTTGCCCATGTTGTGCGCCAGGCGCGTCACTTCGAGCCAGTTGCCGTCCGGGTCGACCATGCGCCACCAGGCCAGGTTGTCGAGCGCGGTGCCCCACAGCACGGCCTTCTTGCCGCCGGCGTTCATGGCGATGTTGCCGCCCACGCACGAGGCCTCGGCCGAGGTCGGGTCCACGGCGAACACGAAACCGGCCGCCTCGGCCGCCTCCGACACCCGCTTGGTCACCACGCCGGCGCCGGCATGGATGACGGCCACGGGCTCGGTGAGCCCGGGCAGGATACAGGACTCGACCTTGCCCAGCTTGTCGAATTTCTCGGTGTTGATGACGGCCGACTTCCAGGTCAGCGGAATCGCGCCGCCGGTGTAGCCGGTGCCGCCGCCGCGCGGCACGATGGTCAGGCCCAGCTCGATACAGGCGGTGACCAGCGCGGCGATCTCGTCTTCCGTATCCGGCGTCAGCACCACGAAGGGGTACTCCACGCGCCAGTCGGTGGCGTCGGTCACGTGCGATACGCGCGACAGGCCGTCGAACTTGATGTTGTCGCGCGCGGTGATGCGGCCCAGCACCTTCTGCGCCTGCTTGCGCAGCATGGCGGTCTGGTCGAACTCGCCCTCGAAGGCGGCAATGGCCGAACGCGCCCGACCCAGCAGGCCCAGCACTTTCTCGTCGCGATGCGGATCGTGGCCGGCTTCGGCCGGCGCGCCGGGTTCGCGGCGGCGGTCGATCTCGCCCAGCCGATGGTGCAGCGCGTCGATCAGCTGCTTGCGGCGCTTGGGATTGTCCAGCAGGTCGTCCTGCAGGTACGGGTTGCGGCGCACCACCCAGATGTCGCCCAGCACCTCGTACAACATGCGGGCGGACCGCCCCGTGCGGCGTTCGCCGCGCAGGTCGGTCAGCAGGCTCCAGGCATCATCGCCCAGCAGACGGCCGACGATCTCGCGATCGGAAAACGACGTGTAGTTGTAGGGGATTTCGCGCAGTCGCGCGGGTGCTGCGGGCGGCGTCGCCCCGTTCAAGATGTGGCTGGCGAGTGGGGCGTTCATGGCGGCAAGAGGGGGCCCTTAAAAAATTATTTTATGCCATTGGCCGGAACTGCCCCCGAATACCCCCTGGGAAGCGTCCAAAACCGGGGCAATTGCATGTTTATATGTCCCCAATTAAGCGGGACGTCAGCGCTAGACCTGCCCGGGAAACAGCCATAGCAGGCTGGCCGTCATGGCCAGATAGCGCAGGAATTTGCCGATGGCCATATAGGCCACGCAAGGCCAGAACGGCAGCCGCAGCCATCCGGCCACGGCGCACAGCGGATCGCCTACCGCCGGCAGCCAGGACAGCAGCAGCGCCGGCGGTCCCATGCGGTGGATCCAGTCATGGGCGCGCTCGTGCCAACGGCCGCGCATGCGTCGTTCGGCCGGCGCGTGCGGGTGGCGCTCTTTCCAGCGCTCGACCGCCTTCTCCGCGCCCAGGCCCATGGCATAGCTGATGGCCCCGCCAATGGTGTTGCCGGCGGTCGCCACCAGGATGGCGGGCCAGAACATGTCCGGCGACAGTTTCAGATAACCGAACACCGCCGGCTCGGACCCCAGCGGCAGCAGCGTGGCGGAAATCAACGACACCGCGAAGATCGCGGGCAGGCCGACCGAGGGCAAGGCCAGCAGGCCAAGCAACCAGTGGACGGCGGAGAGGAGGCTTTCTTCCATGATGCCAGCGAGTGTAGCCGCGCGCGGCCGCGGCCGTCCGGTGCGTGGCGAAAGCGCCTGAAAACCCTCGGAGACGCGGCTTTCCCTGCAATAATCGCGCTCACGCCGCGGCGCGCGGGCCTGCCCGCGCCCCGCCCTCTTTCCGCCCCAACCCTCGCGCAGTCCATGTCCACCGATTATCTGAAACGCATCCTGACCTCCAAGGTCTACGACGTCGCGGTCGAATCGCCGCTCGAAGCCGCGCCGCTGTTGTCGCAGCGCATGGCGAACACGATCCTGCTCAAGCGCGAGGACACCCAGGCCGTCTTCAGCTTCAAGCTGCGCGGGGCGTACAACAAGATGGCCAACCTGGCGCCGGCGGCGCGCAACCGCGGCGTGATCGCGGCCTCGGCCGGCAACCACGCCCAGGGCGTGGCGCTGGCCGCGTCCCGGCTCGGCTGCCGCGCGGTCATCGTCATGCCCACCACCAGCCCGCAGGTCAAGATCGACGCGGTGCGCCGGCTGGGCGGCGAAGTGGTGCTGGCCGGCGAAAGCTTCTCCGATGCCTACGCCCACGCGCAGACGCTGGAGAAAAAGGAAAAACTGACCTTCGTGCACCCCTTCGACGATCCCGACGTGATCGCGGGCCAGGGCACGGTCGGCATGGAGATCCTGCGCCAGCATCCCGGCCCGATCGACGCCATCTTCGTGGCCATCGGCGGAGGCGGCCTGATCGCCGGCGTGGCCGCCTACATCAAACAGCTGCGCCCCGAGATCAAGATCATCGGCGTGCAGACCGAAGACTCCGACGCCATGCTGCGCAGCGTGCGCGCCGGCCGCCGCGTGCAGTTGAACGACGTAGGGCTGTTCTCCGATGGCACCGCGGTCAAGCTGGTCGGCGCCGAGACCTTCAAGCTCACCCGCAAATACGTCGATGATTTCGTCGTGGTGGACACCGATTCCATCTGCGCCGCCATCAAGGACGTGTTCCAGGACACCCGCAGCGTGCTGGAGCCGGCCGGCGCCATGGCCGTGGCGGGCGCCAAGCAGTACGCCGCCGAACACAAGCTCAAGGACAAGACGCTGGTGGCCATCGCCTGCGGCGCCAACATGAACTTCGACCGCCTGCGTTTCGTGGCCGAACGCGCCGAGGTCGGCGAGATGCGCGAGGCCGTCTTCGCCGTCACCATGCCGGAACAGCGCGGCAGCTTCCGCCGCTTCTGCGAACTGGTCGGCGAGCGCAGCGTGACCGAATTCAATTACCGCATCTCCGATTCCGACCGCGCCCATGTCTTCGTCGGCCTGCAGGTTTCAGCGCCGACCGAACCCGACAGGATTGCCGGCCACTTCCGCCGCCATGGCTTCGATACGCTGGACCTGACGCACGACGAAATGGCCAAGACCCACTTGCGCCACATGGTCGGCGGCCGCTCGGCGCAGGCGCGCGACGAGTTGCTGTACCGCTTCGAATTTCCCGAGCGGCCGGGCGCGCTGATGCGCTTTCTGAACGCGATGAACCCGGAATGGAACATCAGCCTGTTCCACTACCGCAACCAGGGCGCCGACTACGGCCGCATCCTGATCGGCATCCAGGTGCCGCCGGCCGACAAGAAGCAATTCCGCAACTTCGTGGCCGAGCTCGGCTATCCGCACTGGAACGAGACCGACAACCCGGCCTACAAGCTGTTCCTGTAATTCCCGGTCCGGAAAGCGAGAGGGCCTCCAAACGGAGGCCCTGCCCTTCTTTGCTCAAGACCCGCCCGGCTGCAACCTGGAGGGGGGGTTCGCTGTCACTCGGCGGCTCACGGAGATGTGCCGCGCATTCAGCAAGGTGCAGCCAGGCCGGCGCCTGCGCTTAGAACCGGTGACGCAGACCCACCGCGAAGGCGGTGTCGCTGGCATCGCGCTGGAACGCGTAGTTGTCGGCGTAGGACGCATACGCATACAGGTTGGTGCGCTTGGTGAAGTCGTACGTGTAGCCCAGGCTGTAGACGTTGAAGGTCGCGTCGTCGCCGGTCAGCTTGTCGTTGCTCGGCGTGGCGCGCTGCCACGAGCCGAAGACAGCGTGGCGGCCCAGCGGCACGGTGGCGCCGATCATGTAGGAATTGGCGCGGAAGCCGTCGGCCAGCTTGAACGTGCCGAACTTCTGCATGCCGTCCGGCGTGGTGCCCATGTTCTGGCCTACGAACCAGCCGTCGCGAGTCTGGCCGAAAGCCGCCGCCAACTTGACCACCTCGAAGTCGTAGGTGCCGCCAATCAGGTACGACTGGATACGCGCGCTGGACTTGCCGCCGATGTTGTCATTGGACGGATTGAAGCGGTCATAGGCTGCCGCCAGGTTCAGCGGGCCGTTCAGGTATTGCACACCCGCGGTCAGCACACGGTTGTTGTTGCCCGTGGCAAAGCCGGTCTGGTGCTTTTCCTTGACGCCGTCTTCAACGCTGTCATCGGCGCTGAACGAATAGCCCACGCCGATCTTGAAGCCGTCCATGCTGGGGGTCTGGTACAGCACCATGTTGTCCAGGCGCATCGTGTTGGCGCTGCTGAACGTGGTGCCCAGGTTGGCGTTGTTGTAGCTGATCGAGAACGGGTCGATCGAGCCGAAGTACTTCGAGGCCAGGTTGGTCTGGCGGCCGAATTCCAGGCGGCCCCACGAGTCGCTGTCCAGGCCCACGGTGGCCTGGCGGCCCCAGAGACGGCCGCTTTGCAGCGACTGGCCGTTCATCGGGCCGAAGCCGCCTTCCAGGTTGAACACGGCGCGCAAGCCATCGCCCAGGTCTTCCGAGCCGCGCAGGCCGAAGCGCGAACCGCTGCTCACGCCCTGCACGCCGGCGACGCGGCTTTGCGAATTGCCGTTGAATTTGACTTTTTCGTAGCCGATACCGGCGTCGATCAAGCCGTACAGCGTCACGGAGTCGGCAGCCTGCGCGGCACCGGCAAAGCCGGTCAGCAACGCGACAGCCAATAGCGTCTTTTTCATGAGAGTCCTCGAAATGGCAAGATAAAGGCAATCCGCATCCGTACGGCGGGTTCCGCTTCGGGCTGCGTGCCGCTACGAAAAAGCGAGCGGCGTCTGCACTGAATCTAGTGTCGGACCTGGAACAATTTGAAGTAATCCGAATTTCGAAGAACTACTTTCCATGGGTGGGATAATGCGCGGCGGCAGCCGCTTCCACACGTCGAGGAACGCGCTTTAACGTCTTGATATCAAATGCGAATTGTTGCTCGCAATCGCGCCGCGACGGCCTCCGCGACGTGGCCCGGCGGGCCGGGCGATCGACATCACCTGTTGCGCGAGCCGCACAATTTTTGCGGCATAAACACCACATGCGAGGCCACACGCAGCCTCCCGCATCAAAGGCAAAACCCCTTGCAGGGGCTTATGCCTCCATGCGGCGCGGCCGTGACGACTCAGCGCCCCTTGGGCGGGTAGTCGAGTTCACCGAAGGTGTATTCGCCGCGGGCCTTGGCCTGGGCCAGTTCTTCGCGCACCTGCTCGCGCGTCTTGCCCATGGCCTGCGGGGCGGCGGCACGCGGCGGGTAATCCAGCTCGCCGGTGGTGACCTGGCCGGCGGCCTTGGCGCTTTGCAGCTCCTGCTGGACCTGTTCGCGCGTCAGGTTGGTCTGCTGGGGAATGGCGGGGGGGTAATCCTGTTCGCCGAACGTGACCTGGCCGGCGGCCTTGGCGGCCTGCAGTTCCTGCTGGACCTGTTCGCGGGTCTTGCCTTCGGCGTGGGCGGCGGACATGCCCGCGAGCGTTGCGGTAACCATGATTGCGGTAGCTAGGGCTTTCATTGCATTGACTCCATCCTAAACCTGGCACACCGTCCGCCGCCAGGGCGACGGCGGCAATGTGTCAATTCGATTGCTGGGGTGAAGTATCTGGCGATCAGGCCTTAGTAAAAACCCTTATTTTGGTGAACATATTTGCATATGCGGGACAATTGCCGAGCACATACGCGGAACCTGCGCATCAATTGCGCAATGCCGACCTTGCTCCGATGTGATCCGCCGCCGTCCATTCAGCTACGCGCCAGCCGTGTAACGAAAAATGGGCGCAGCCGCGCCCCGAAGTTTCTTTGTCCTAACTAAATAGACATTTCCACTGCCGGGACAATAATTCCATTTATCATATGACCCTGCCAGAAATGGAATTGAAATCGAGGGCTCCATGGACATCCAGCTTAACGACATCGCGCTTTTCGTCGAGGTCGCCAAGCGCAAGAACTTCAGCCATGCCGCGGAAGCCTTGAATATTCCGACGTCCACGCTGTCACGCCGTGTCAGCGAACTCGAGCGCAGCGTAGGCATGCGGCTGCTCAACCGCAGCACCCGCAAGATCGACCTGACCGAAGCCGGCGCCATCTATTTCGAGCGGTGCCGGCACATCGTCGAAGAAGCCCGCATCGCCCACGATCAGTTGCTCGATATGGCGGTGCAGCCCAAGGGCCGCCTGCGCATCTCGCTGCCGACCAGCCTGGCGCAGTTGTTCCTGCCCGCCGTGATCCGCGAATTCCGCGAACAGCATCCGGATATCGAGTGCGATTTCGATCTGAGCATGCGGCCGATCGATCCCATCAGCAATCCATTCGACCTGATCCTTCGATTCGGGCAGCAACCCGATTCCAGCCTGATTTCACGCAAGATCGTGCTGATGGCCCACCAGCTGTATGCCTCGCCGGATTACCTGGCACGCCACGGCGAACCGCGGGTGCCGGCCGACCTGACGCATCACGAATGCCTGCGGCCGACGATGCGCGACGAGTCATCCTTCTGGATGCTTCATTCAGGCGACAAGGTCGAGCGCGTGCAGGTCTCCGGGCGGCTGTCCGCCAACAACGTCGGCATGCTGGGACGCCTGGCCGGCCAGGGGCTGGGTATCACGCCACTGCTGGTGTTCGATGCAATGGAGCGCGCGATCAAGCAGGCCGGACTGGTGCGGGTGCTGCCCGACTGGAGCCTGACGCCGCTGCCCCTGTTCGCCTTGCTGCCGTCCCGCATGCTGCCCGCCAAGACCAAGGCTTTCCTGGACTTCATCCAGCCGCGGCTGTCGGACGCCTGAGCCCTTTTCCTTCGGGCTCGCCGCCGCGTTTCAGACGGACGCGCTGTCGTACTGACAGACGGTGTACAAGGGCGTGCCGGTGGCCGCGATCTTGGCCGAACCGCCCAGCTCGGGCAGGTCGATGATGGCGGCGGCCTCGACCACGTTCGCACCCAGGCGCTGCAACAGCTTGATCGCCGCCAGCATGGTGCCGCCGGTGGCGATCAGGTCATCCACCAGCAGGACGCGCTGCCCCGTGCGCACGGAGTCCGTGTGCATTTCGACGGCGGCATTGCCGTACTCCAGCGAGTATTCCTCGGCCACCGTGCGATAAGGCAGCTTGCCCTTCTTGCGCACCGGCACGAAACCCAGGTTGAGTTCATAGGCCAGCACGCTGCCGATGATGAAACCGCGCGCGTCCACGCCGGCCACCAGGTCCAGGCGCTGGCGCATGTAGCGGTAGACGAAGAGATCGATCAGCACCCGGAACGCACGAGGATCCTGCAGCACCGGCGTGATGTCCCGGAAAATGATGCCGGGTTGGGGCCAGTCTGGAACGCTGCGGATGGTGCGCCGGATGTACTCGGCGTTGTCGGTCTGCATGGAAGACGGCCCTGAAGAATTGAAGCAACGCGAACTATAACCGCGCAACCGCGCTTAAGCCAGGATTGCCATCGCCGATGACACGTCATGCAACTGTCCGCCGCGCAATATGCAACAGCGGTCGACGGCGCCGGCGGGCAATGCGGCGTGCGTCGCCAACACGACCGTGCGCCCCAGCACCGCCTGCCCCAGGTCGGCGAAGAACGCGGCTTCGGCCGCGCCGTCCAGGCCGGCCGTCGGCTCGTCCAGCACGATGACCTCTGCCGGCGACAGCAAGGCGCGCGCCAGACACAGACGCCGCGCCTGGCCGGCGGACAATTGCGAGCCGGTCTCGCCGGTCCAGGTATCCAGGCCGTCGGGCAGGCCCCTCACGAACTCCCCCAGCCGGGCCGCGTCGAGGGCGCGCCACAGCGTGGCATCGTCGGCCTGCGGATCGCCAATCAGCAGGTTGGTGCGCAGCGTTCCCAGGAACACCGGCGCATCCTGCGACAGCAAGGCGATGCGTCGATGCCAGTCGGCCTGGGCGCAGGCGCGGGCGTCCACATCGGCGTAGCGCACCTGGCCCGCCAGCGGATCCTCCAGGCGCAACAGCAGGTGCAGCAAGGTGGACTTGCCCACGCCGCTTTCACCCAGGATCGCCACCCGTTCGCCAGGCTCCACCCGCAGGCGCAGATCGCGCAGCAATGGCGCGGGCGGCTCCGCCGACCTGGCCGGATAGGCGAACGTCAGGTCCACCACTTCCAATGCACCGCGTCGCGGCAGCGGACTGGGCGCGGCCGGATCGCGCATGTCGGGTTCGCGCTGCGCCACATCGCGGATGCGCTGCGCGGCCGACAGGGCCGACCCCATGCGCGAGGCCCCGCGCATGATGGGACCCGCCACTTCGAAAATGCCGATCACGGCCAGCAGCAGGCCCGCCAGCAGCGGCCCCTCCAGCGCGCCGGCTTCATGCTGTGCCAGGCCGAACCACAGCAAGGCCACCAGCGACAGCCCCGCCGCCGCCTGCAGGAACCACTGTCCCCTGGCGGCCACCCGCGCCTGGCTGGCGCGCGCCCTGGCGCTGGTCTGGCACAGCCGTTCGAAATGCGCATGGGTCTGCGCCTGCGCGTGCAGCGCCACCATGTCGGCATGGCCATCGACCGCGTCCAGCGTCGCGGCGCGCAATCCGGCGGCGCTTTCCTGCGCCGCCGCGCCGGGCGCGCGCGCCGCCCGCAGCAGCCACAGCGGCACCAGCACGCAAACCGTCAGCAAGGCCAGCGCGAACACCAGCGCGGCCGCGGGCACCCAATAGCCCAGCACCGCCGTCAGCGCCGCGCCGGCCAGGATGGCGGTAGCGAGCGGCGCCAGCACGAACAGGAAGACGGTGTCCAGCGCATCGACATCGCCGGTCATGCGGGCCACCAGGTCGCCGCTGCGATAGCGCGCCAGCTGTCGTGGCGTCAACCGGATCAGCGCGGCGAACACCGCCGCGCGCAAATCCGCCAACAGGCGCAGCGTGGCCGCATGCCCGACCACGCGGTCGGCGTAGCGCGAAACGATCCGCAGGAACGACAGGCCGCGCACCAGCGCGGACGGCGCGAACAGGTTGAAGGCGCCCCCGGCGCCGGCCAGCGCCGCGCCGGTCAGGAACCAGCCCGACACGCCGAGCAGCCCCACGCCCGCGGCGACAGTCGCCAGGGCGCAGAACAACGCCAGCAGCAGCCCGCCCTTGCGGCGTGCGTAGAGCGGCAGGAGCAGCAATAGATTCTTCATGCGTCTTTCACTTGGGCATCGGCGATGCGCAGCACCCGCGGAAAACGCGCGGCGACCGCGGGCGAATGCGTGGCCAGCAACAGCGTCCGTCCGGCGGCGAATGCCAGGATCTCGTCCAGTACGCGCGCCTGTGTCGCCTCGTCCAGATGCGCGGTGGGTTCGTCCAGCAGGATCAGGCCCGGATCGCGCAGGAACAGCCGTGCCAGCGCGACGCGCTGCGCCTGGCCGCCCGACAGGCCATGTCCGCGACTGCCCAACAGCGTGTCCAGCCCCTGCGGCAGTCCGGCGGCAAACTCCAGCACACAGGCACGGCGGGCGGCTTCCCGCAGCGCCGCGTCGTCGGCCTGCGGACGGCCCAGGCGGATGTTGTCGGCAATCGAGCCGGCCAGCAGTTGCGGCTTCTGCCCGATCAAGGCCACGCGCGCGCGCAAATCGGCCTCGCCCCACTGATCCAGGGGCACCCCGTCCAGACGGATGTCGCCCTGGGCGGGGCGCAGTCGCGCGATCGCTTCGATAAGGGTCGACTTGCCGATGCCGCTGGGGCCCATCAGCGCCACATGTTCACCCGGCGCCAGCGTCAGGGCCACATCAGCCAACACCGGCGACGGCCGGCCAGGTGCCGTCACCGTCAGGCCGGCCACCGTTGCCGCAGCGCCGCCCGGCGGGCGCGCCAGCGGCGCATCGGACGCGGGCGCGACGCCCTCCTCCCGCGGCAGGCCATCGAACAACGTGGCGATCTGCGACACCGCCGCCAACGCCGTGGCGCGGTCATGATAGTGCGCCGCGAACTGGCGCAGCGGCGCATAGACTTCGGGCGCCATCAGCAGGCAGAACAACCCGGCCTGCAGCGTGAAAGGCGACCAGCGCAGGTCCAGGAAACCCAGGTAGCTCAGGCCGATGTAGACGGCCACGCCCGCCACGCCGAGCGCGGCAAAGAACTCCAGCACCGCCGAGGAAAGAAAGGCGATGCGCAGCACGGACATGGTGCGCTGGCGCAGCGCATCGCTGGCCGCGGCCACGGACGCCGCCTCGGCCTCGGCGCGACCGTACAGCTTGAGTGTCGACAGGCCGCGCATGCGGTCAGCGAAAAACCCCGACAGGCGGGCGAAAGCGCGCAAGTGGCGGCGGCTGGCGCCTTGCGCACCCCAGCCCACCAACGCCATGAACAAGGGAATCAGCGGCGCCGTGATCAACAACACCAACCCGGCGATCACGTCGACCGGCAGCAGCAATACCGAAAACGCCACCGGCAGCAGCGCCGCCGCGGCCATGGCCGGCAGGTACTTGGCGAAAAAGCCGTCGAGCGCCTCGACCTGATCCACCAGCGCGCTGGCGATTTCACCCGAGGCCTGTCTGCGGCTCCAGTCAGGTCCTTTTTGCAGCAGGCGCGCAAACAGGGCCTGGCGCACATGGCGCTTGATGCGTTCGGCGGCGTCCGCCCCGGCGCGCTCACCCGCCCAGGTAATGCATGCACGCACCAGGATCAGGGCCACGATGGCCAGGATCTGCCCCAGCAACTCCTGGCGCGCGACGTGCCGGACGATGGCGGCATCCAGCACGCTGGCCAGCAGCCAGGCCTGCGCCACCAGCAGCGCGCCCGACACCAGGGGCGCGGCGCCGGCCAGCATCAGCGGGAGCCGCGCCACCCCGGCCAGCGCCATCAACCAGCGCGATTGCTCGCGCGGCGGCTTGCGCAGGCTGGCCGAGGGATCGTGCTCCAGGCTGCTCGCGCGGCCGTTCACTCGTCGTTGCGGTTGGCGCGCGGGTCATGCGAGTGACCTTCGCGCAGCTCGAACCACATTGCATTGAGGATGGCGAACGCACACGCCAATCCCAGGCCGAGTACCCATGAGAAATACCACATGGTGCAAACTCCTTGTCAGTATGAGTTGGGCGTGTCGCCCACGGATGCGTGGGTCACCTTGCCCCGCATCACGCGGTACACCCAGGCGGTGTAGAGCGTCACGATGGGCAGGAAGATGACGACGGCGATCACCATGATCCACAACGTCATGTGGCTGGAGGAGGCGTCCCAGACCGTCAGGCCCGCCTTCGGGTTGCTGGACGAGGGCATCAGGAACGGGAACAGCGAAAAGCCGACTGTCAGGATGATCCCGGCGATCGATACCGCCGAGGCCAGGAACGACAGCACATTGGCGCGCAGCGTCAACAGCAGCAGCACCAGCACGGCGCCGGCCACGCCCAACGCCGGCGCGATCCACATCAGCGGCCACTTGGCGTAGTTGGCCATCCAGGCGCCCGGCGCCACGGCGACCGTCTTGAGCATGGGGTCCGACGGCCCTTGCAGGTCGACAGTGCTGGTGATCGCATGGCCGCCCAGCTTGGCCACCCAGAAGCCGCCCGCGACGAACAGCGCCAGCGTCAGCAGCGCGCACAGGCGGCCCCAGTTACGGGCCCGCGACGACACCGGGTCCTCGGTGCGCCACGCCAGCAGCACGGCGCCGTGCATGGCCAGCATCAACACGCTCAACACGCCGCACAGCAGCGCGAAGGGCGTGAACAACTGGTAGAAATGGCCCTGGTACACCATGCGCAGCGCGTTGTCGTCGAACGTGAAGGGCACGCCGAGGATGATGTTGCCCACGGCCACGCCAAACACCAGCGAGGCCACCACGCCCGAGAAGCACAGCACGCCGTCCCAACTGTTGCGCCAGCGCGTGCCTTCCATCTTGCTGCGGTACTTGAAACCGACCGGACGCAGGATCAGCGCGATCAGCGCCAGCATCATCGCCAGGTAGAAGCCCGAGAACGAAGCGGCATACAACAGCGGCCAGGCGGCGAAAATGGCGCCGCCCGCGGTGATCAGCCACACCTGGTTGCCTTCCCACACGGGGCCGACCACGTTGATCACCACGCGGCGTTCGGCATCGGTCTTGGCGACCACCGGCAACAGCGCGGCCACGCCCAGGTCGAAGCCGTCCATGACGGCAAAGCCGATCAGCAGCGCGCCCAGCAGCACCCACCAGACCACCCGCAAGGTGGCGTAGTCGAAAGGAATAAGGGTATCCATTGTTTCTCTCCCCTTAAGCGCGCACGGCGGCGTGGACGGGATCGGCGGCGGCGCTGGCCGGGGCCGGCGCGTCGGACTTCGGGCCCTTGCGCACGGCGTGCAGCATGACCTTCACGCCAATGATCAGCAGCGCGGTGTACAGCACCAGGAAGATCGTGAGACTGATGGCCAGGTCGGCGATGGTCAGGCCCGATGCCGCGTAGTACGTCGGCAGCACGCCTTCGATCACCCACGGCTGGCGGCCATACTCGGCCACGAACCAGCCGCTCTCGATGGCGACCCAGGGCAGGGGCAGGCTCCACAGCGCCACCTTCAGCAGGCCGCGACGGCTGTCCAGGCGGCCGCGCGAGGCCAGCCAGAACGCCACGCCGAAGAACAGGATCAGGTACATGCCCACGGCCACCATGATGCGGAACGCCCAGAACAGCGGCGCCACGTTCGGCACGGTATCCACCGCGGCCTTCTTGATGTCTTCCTCGGTGACCTTGCTCATGTCTGGCTGGTAGCGCTTGACCAGCAGCGCGTAGCCGAGATCGGGCCAGGTGCGGTCGAACACCATGCGCGCGTCGACGTCCTTGGGATTGGCGCGTATCTTCTGCAGCGCATCGTACGCCACCATGCCGTCGCGGATGCGGTTCTCGGCACGCAGGATCAGGTCGTTGATGCCCAGCAGCGGCGTCGTCAGCGAACGCGTGCCGATGATGCCCATGACGTAGGGGATCTCGATGGCGAAGTCGTTCTTGCGTTCGGCCTGGTTGGGCAGCGCGATCAGGTTGAAGGACGCGGGCGCCGGCTCGGTGTGCCACATGGATTCCATGGCCGCGATCTTCATCTTCTGGTGCTCGGTGGTGAGATAACCGCTTTCGTCACCCAGCACCACCACCGACAGCGCAGAAGCCAGGCCGAAGCTGGCGGCCACCGCCATCGAGCGCTTGGCCAGGTCGGTGTGGCGGCCCTTGAGCAGGTACCAGGCGCTGATCGCCATGACGAACATGGCGCCCGCGACGTAGCCCGCGCTGACGGTGTGCACGAACTTGGCCTGCGCCACCGGGTTGAAGATCACCGCGGCGAAGTCGGTCATTTCCATGCGCATGGTGTCGGGGTTGAACACCGCGCCCACCGGGTTCTGCATCCAGCCGTTGGCGATCAGGATCCACAGCGCCGAGAAGTTGGTGCCGAACGCCACCAGCCAGGTCACCACCAGGTGGCTGACCTTGGACATGCGGTTCCAGCCGAAGAAGAACAGGCCGACGAAGGTGGCTTCCAGGAAGAAGGCCATCAGCCCTTCGAGCGCCAGCGGCGCGCCGAAGATGTCGCCCACGTAGTGGCTGTAGTACGACCAGTTCATGCCGAACTGGAACTCCATGACCACGCCCGTGGCCACGCCCAGCGCGAAGTTGATGCCGAACAGGGTGCCCCAGAACATTGTCATCCGCTTCCAGATGGGGCGGCCAGTCATGACGTACACGCTCTCCATGATGGCCAGGATGAACGACAGGCCGAGCGTGAGGGGGACGAAGAGGAAGTGGTACAGCGCGGTCGCGGCAAACTGGAATCGCGACAGGTTGACGACGTCGAGATCAATCATTGAGGCGCTCCCTTGCAGGTGAGTAGCCACAGCAACCGGCATGGTTCCCAGGCCGACTCTGGCGCCATGATAAGGGCGTTGTATACAGCTTCATAGAGGTTTCCTGAAAAAAACGGGGCAGATCAAAAATCAACCCTTGCCCCGCAACTTGCCGGCGAAGCCCAGCACTTTCTGCACCTTCGAACCCAGTTTCATCAGGTTCTGCAGTGTCTCCGGCGGCAGACGTTGAACCTCATCGAACCATCCGGTGGACAGTTCGATGAGCTCCAGCATTTCGGTCATGCGCTGCTGGGCGTAGGCGCCATCGGGCCCGCTCGGGGGCTCGAGCAGCGTGTCGCGCAGCAGGGTCAGGGTGGGATCGATCTCGCGCTTGCGCTTTTCTTCCATGAGGATGCGGAAGATCTCCCACACATCCTTGGGGGTCTCGAAGTAGTCGCGGCGGTCGCCGACCTGGTGCACCAGCTTCACCAGGCGCCAGGATTGCAGCTCCTTCAGGCCCAGGCTGACGTTCGAGCGGGAAAAGCCGAGCGTTTCGGCGATGTCGTCGGCATGCAGGGGCTGGGGCGCCAGGAACAGCAAGGCGTAGATCTGGCCGACGGTGCGGTTCACGCCCCAACGGCTACCCATTTCGCCGAAGTGCAGGACGAAACGTTCGTTTTGGGGGGTAAGCACCATGAGGAATCCAGGCCGACAAATGCAACGGCGCAAACATAAATAGTTACGCCGTTTTCAGAAATTCCTGAAATTATCGAACAAACTGTGCGAAAACACAAACCACACTCCCGGTGGGGGCAAGATCGCAAGCGCAGCGTATTCAACCGCTTTCGCCGTGGATTCAATCGGCGTTTGTTGCGGCCGAACGACGAAAAAAAGCCACCGGCCGGTGGGGGCGGTGGCGGGAAACAACGGGAAGCCGGGCGCCAAGCGCCCGGGAAAGCGGGAAGGTCAGCCGGCCTTGACGGTCACGGCGGCGGAAACGCGCTTGGCCTTGGCACGGGCCGCCGCGACGTCGCCCGCCACGGCCAGGCCCACGCCCATGCGGCGCTTGACGAAGGATTCGGGTTTGCCGAACAGGCGGATGTCGGTGCCGGGCTCGGCCAGGGCCTGCGCCACGTTGTGGAACGACACGGCCTGGGCGTCGACACCGCCATAGATGACGCTGCTGGCGCCGGGCTGGCGCAGCGAGGTGTCCACCGGCAGCCCCAGCAGGGCCCGGGCGTGCAGCTCGAATTCGTTCTGAGCCTGGGTGATCATGGTGACCATGCCCGTATCGTGCGGCCGCGGGCTCACTTCCGAAAACCAGACCTGGTCACCGGCCACGAAAAGTTCGACACCGAAGATGCCCAGCCCGCCCAATTCCGCCGTGACCGCCGACGCGATCTCGCGGGCCCGCGCCAGCGCGGCCGGCGACATGGGATGCGGCTGCCAGCTTTCGACATAGTCGCCGTCGACCTGCTTGTGGCCGATCGGCTCGCAATAGCGGGTCTCGACCTGGCCGTCGGCGCCGCGCGCCCGGACGGTCAACAGGGTGATCTCGTAGTCGAAGCGAATGAATCCCTCGACGATGGCGCGGCCGCCCCCGACCCGGCCGCCTTCCTGGGCGTAGCGCCAGGCGGACGCGACCTCTTCGGGCGCCTTGATGAGGGACTGGCCCTTGCCGGACGAGGACATGACCGGCTTGATGACGCAGGGATAGCCGATGCCGCCATCGATGGCCTGGCGCAACTCGTCTTCCGTGTCGACGAAGGCATAGGGCGACGTGGGCAGGCCCAGGGTCTCGGCCGCCAGGCGGCGGATGCCCTCGCGGTTCATGGTCAGTTGCGCCGCCCGGGCGGTCGGCGTGACCCGCGCCACGCCGGCCGATTCGAGCTGCACCAGCAAATTGGTGGCAATGGCCTCGATTTCGGGGACAATAACGTGCGGCTGCTCCTGCCGGATGACCTTTTCCAGGGCTTCGGGATCCGTCATCGACACCACGTGCGCGCGATGCGCCACCTGGTGTCCGGGTGCGTCCGCATACCGGTCCACCGCAATGACTTCCACGCCCAGCCGCTGCAGGGCGATGATGACCTCTTTGCCCAGTTCGCCCGACCCGAGCAGCATGACGCGGGTGGCCAGGGGGGACAGGGGCGTGCCGAGGACGGGACTGGGAATGCTGGACATGGAGCGGGCCTGGAAAGGAAAGAGTGATAGCCGGATGAAAGAGCCGCCAGGATGCCATACCCCCCAGCCCGGGGCAAACCCGCAACCTGATATTAAAATCCCCTGATGACCGACCATCCCACCACATCGTCCGAGACCGCGCTGGCATCTGCGCGCAGGACGTTGCAAATCGAAAGCCAGGGCATCCTGGACCTGTCCGCCCGGCTCGACGACAGCTTCGCGCAGGTCGTCGCCATGCTGCTGGCCTGCCGCGGCCGCGTCGTGGTCAGCGGCATCGGCAAGACCGGCCATGTGGCCCGCAAGATCGCGGCGACGCTGGCCTCCACCGGCACGCCCGCCTTCTTCGTGCACGCCGCCGAGGCGGTGCACGGCGACCTGGGCATGATCACCCGCGACGACGTCCTGATCGCCATTTCGTACTCCGGCTCCGGCCAGGAATTGCTGACCATCCTGCCTGTCGCCCGCCGCATGGGCGCGGGCCTGGTCGCCATCACGGGCAATCCGCAGTCCGAACTGGCCCTGCTGGCCGATGTCCACCTGGACGCCAGCGTGGCCCAGGAAGCGTGCCCCCTGAACCTGGCGCCCACTGCCAGCACCACGGCCGCCCTGGCGCTGGGCGACGCCCTGGCGGTGGCCTGCCTCGAAGCGCGCGGCTTCGGCCCGCAGGATTTCGCCCGCTCGCATCCTGGCGGCGCCCTCGGCCGCCGCCTGCTGACCCACGTGCGCAACGTCATGCGCCAGGGCGACGCCCTGCCCGTGGTGGCCCTGGGCACGCCGGTGGCGCAGGCACTCGAGGTCATGTCCGCCAAAGGCATGGGCATGACGGTCGTATGCGACCCGCAGCGCCGCCCCGTGGGCATCTTCACCGACGGCGACCTGCGTCGCCTGATCGCACGCTACGGCGACATCCGCAGCCTGAACGTCGAGGCCGGCATGACACGCTCGCCGCGCAGCATCAACCCGGACGCGCTGGCCGTCGAGGCCGCGCGCCAGATGGACGAACTGCGGCTCAATCACATGCTGGTGCTGGATGCCGATGGCAGCCTGCTCGGCGCCCTGCACATGCACGACCTGATGGCCGCCAAAGTGGTATGACTATGACTCTTCCTCCCTCGATCACCCACCCCGCCGAAGCGCTGGTCCTGGCCCGCATCCCGCCGGGCGTGCGCGAACGCGCCGCCGCCGTGCGCCTGATGGTCTTCGACGTGGACGGCGTGCTCACCGACGGCAGCCTGTATTACGGGGAAAGCGGCGAAGTGCAGAAACGCTTCCATGCGCTGGACGGCCACGGGCTGCGCCTGCTGATGGAAGGCGGCCTGAAGGTCGCTCTGATGACCGGCCGCTCCGGCCCGATCGTGGCGCGCCGCGCCGCCGAACTGGGCATTTCCGAGATCATGCAGGGCGTGCGCGACAAGGGTGCCGCATTGGCCGAACTTGCGCAGCGCAGCGCGGTCCAACTGAACCAGACCGGCTACATGGGCGACGACATCATCGACCTGCCGGCAATGCAACGCGCGGGCTTCGCCGCCAGCGTGCCGAATGCGCCGGGCTATGTCAGCCAGGCGGCCCACTGGATCGCCACGCAACCTGGCGGCGGTGGCGCGGTCCGCGAGTGCTGCGACCTGCTGCTGGCTTCCCAGGGCCGGCTGGGCGGATTCCTGGCCGCGCCGGGGCTGCTCGGCCCGGGCGCCATCCAGTAAGCGCGCCCCCAACCTCGCTTCGCACACCTGATGAAAGATCGTTTCCCTTCCCTGATCGCGCTGTTCCTGCTGCTGGTGCTGGTCGCCAGCACGTATTGGGCCGCCGACTACGCGCAACGGGCCATCCAGACGGATCCGCCGCGCCGCGTCACGCACGAAATGGACGCCTGGTCGCGCAATTTCGTGATGCTGCGCACCGACCCGACCGGTCGCCCCATCAACCGGCTGGAAGGCGATTACGCCGAGCATTTCCCCGACGACGATTCGTACCACATCACCCAACCGCGGGCCGTCGGCCAGCGCGAAGCCAGTCCCATCACCGTGGGCGTGTCCAAGACCGCCGTCATGGAGCAGGGCGGCAAGCGCATCGTCATGAATGGCGACGCCCACGTGCACCGCCAGCCCGACGCCAACAACGACGTGCTGGACGTGCGCAGCCAACAGCTGATCCTGCTGCCCGACGAAGACGTGGTGTACACCGACCTGCCGGCCGAGGTCATCAAGGGACGCTCGCGCATGAACGGCAAGGGTATGCACTACAACAACAAGACACGCCAACTGCAGGTATCGGCCTCCACGGACGTGGAGATCGCCGGCTCGGAGAACAAGCCGCGCCGCCAGGCCGACAGCCCTGCCAACACCTCTGACCAGAAGAAACCATGACCGACTTCCGGATTCGCATTGCCCCCACCACGCGCCTGCTGGGCGCGGTGCTGTTGATGGCATCGGCGGTTGCGCCGGCGCTCGCCGCCGACCCCAAGCCGGCCGCCGGCGCAAGCAAGACCGCGCCCGCCGAGGAACCCACCACCACGATCCTGTCGGATACGCTGCACTACGACGACGTGAAAAAGCAGAGCGTCTTCACGGGCAACGTCAACATGACGCGCGGCCTGATGACGCTCACCTCCGACAATCTGGAAATGCGCGAAGACGCCGCGGGCAACCAGTACGGCACGGCGACCGCCAACAAGGGCAAGGTCGTGACCATCCGCCAGGAACGTCCCGAGAACTTCGAACTGATCGAAGGCAAGGGCCTGCGCGCCGAATACGACGGCACCAAGAGCACCTTCGACCTGATCGGCCAGGCCGTGGTGGTGCGCTATGTCTGTGGCAAGCCGTTTGACACGATTCGCGGCGACCGGGTGCGTTACAACGAGAAAAGCGGCACCTACGAGGCCCAGGGCGGCCCGAACTCGTCGGCCGCCGGCGGTCGGGTGCGCTCGGTGGCCGAGCCGCGCGCCAAGTCCGATGCCGCGATCGCCGAGTGCCGCAAGCAGCAAGAATCGAAGAAGGGGCGCTGAAGCGCCTCCCACGTTATCCACACGCAGCCACGATGAACCAACCCTCTGTGCAGACTCCCGTGACCTCCGCCCCTTCGGGCGTCAAGCAGGGCAGCCTGCGCGCAACCGGCTTGCGCAAGACCTACAACGGCCGCACCGTGGTGCAGGACGTGTCCCTGTCCGTCTCCAGCGGCGAAGTGGTCGGCCTGCTCGGCCCCAACGGCGCGGGCAAGACCACCAGCTTCTACATGATCGTCGGGCTGGTGCCGGCCGACGCCGGCCGCATCGAGATCGACGGCTCGGTGATCACCGCGATGCCGATCCACAAGCGCGCCCGCATGGGGCTGTCGTACCTGCCCCAGGACGCCTCGGTGTTCCGGCGCCTGACGGTCGAGCAGAACATCCGCGCCGTGCTCGAATTGCAATTGGGGCCGGACGGCCGCACGCTGTCCACGCCCAAGATCAATGAACAGATGGAACTGCTGCTCGAAGAGCTGCAGATCGGCCATATCCGCAGCAACGCCGCCATCTCGCTGTCGGGCGGCGAGCGCCGCCGGGTCGAAATCGCGCGCGCGCTGGCCACCAGCCCGCGCTTCATCCTTCTGGACGAGCCCTTCGCGGGCGTGGACCCGATCGCCGTGATCGAGATCCAGCGCATCGTGCGTTTCCTGAAGGGCCGCGGCATCGGCGTGCTGATCACCGACCACAACGTGCGCGAAACGCTGGGCATCTGCGACCGCGCCTACATCATCAGCGAAGGCAAGGTGCTGACCGACGGTCACCCCGACGAAATCGTCGGCGATCCGGCCGTTCGGCGCGTCTACCTGGGCGAACACTTCCGCATGTAACACCCCGATTGGGGAAAGTCCCAGGGTCCGCGACGGCCCCTGGGGCACGCCCCTGGGCGGCCGCCATGAAAATGCCATGAACTTGCGCTAGGTCAGCTTGTTTTATCGGCCCGAGTCTATACACTAGTATCAAACGAACCCCTCGAACAAGGAGAACGCCTAACGACCCCACCGCGCCTTCCGCGCACCATTTTTTCCTCTTTTAGAAGGAGAGCACACTATGAACCTGAGCATCTGCGGTCGTCACCTCGACGTCACCCCGGCCATCCGGGAATATGTCATGAACAAACTGGCGCGAGTGCTGCGGCATTTCGATCACGTCATCGATACCCAGGTCATGCTCTCAGTAGAGCCCCTGCGGCACAGAGCCGAAATCACCATGCGTCTTAGTGGCAAGGACATTCATTGTGAAGCAACCGATGAAAACCTCTACGCCGCGATCGACCTTCTTGCTGACAAAGTCGACCGTCAGGTCATCAAGCACAAGGACAAGGTACGAAGCCACTCGGCAGAGTCCGTGAAGCGGCAAGCGGCGAGCCTCTCGCCAACCCAGTAACAACGCGCTTCATGATCCGCTCGCCGTGCGAGCCAGGAAACAGCAATCGTTGAATCCTGCCTAAGTCCCGGTGTCCCGCTAGACGCATCGTCCAGCCGGGGCATCGGCAAACTCCTTCCCTCAGTCCCCTTCTCTTTGTCCCCCGATTCCCCGGCACATGGCCGCGGAGCGCCGTGTACTCCCCGAATATCCGCTCGCAGCGAGCACGCCATACCGTGCTGGTATACCTACCTGCGCACGAAGAATGCCCACAACGCGGCGCTATCGGTCTATGCTGTCGCTCTCGTGCCGGGAGCGGCGGCCTGATCCAGGAGGGTGCGGACCGCCAGGAAAGTGCCCCCACCGGAGTTTTTTTGCAGTGCGTCATATAACCCTATAATGACCCGATGAATCATTTGTCGCGCATCCTTCCCGCCGGCAACGTCGTCCTCGATATGCTCGCTACGAGCAAGAAACGCGCGTTCGAACAGGCTGGCCTCCTCTTTGAAAACAACCACGGCTTGGCACGCGCGCTCGTGTTCGACAGCCTGTTTGCACGG
Organism: Achromobacter xylosoxidans; assembly: GCF_001457475.1. Classification (NCBI taxonomy): domain Bacteria; kingdom Pseudomonadati; phylum Pseudomonadota; class Betaproteobacteria; order Burkholderiales; family Alcaligenaceae; genus Achromobacter; species Achromobacter xylosoxidans. Next base: position 6,467,364 of record NZ_LN831029.1, read on the forward strand.
GAACGCCTGGGCTCGACGGCACTGGGCCAGGGCGTTGCCGTGCCGCACGGCCGGGTCAAGGGCCTGGAGCAGGCGCTGGCCGCCTTCATCCGCCTGGCGCAGCCCATCACGTTCGACGCACCGGACGGCCAGCCCGTCTCGATGCTGCTCTGTCTGCTGGTGCCGGAAACCGCCACGCAACAACACCTGGACATCCTGGCCGAACTGGCGCAACTGATGTCCAACAAGGCCCTGCGCGAGGCCCTGGCCACCGAGCCGGATCCGGCCGTCGTGCACAAGATGCTCACCACCGGCCAACTCTGACCCTCGCGGAAACGCTGCCATGCTCACGGTGCAGGAACTCGTCGACGACAACGCCGACAAAATCCCCTTCAACTGGATTTCCGGCCAGGGGGCCGCGGACCGCGCGATTCCCGATGACGGCATGGCGGCCGCCGACCTGGTGGGCCACCTGAACCTGATCCACCCGTCGCGCATCCAGGTGTTCGGCCAGGAGGAACTGGCGTACTACACGCGCTTCGACCTGCGCCGCCGCATGCACCACATGGACGAGTTGCTGATCGGCGGCGTGCCGGCCATCCTGCTGGCCGACGGCCTGACGCCGCCGCAGGATCTGGTGGACCAATGCGACCAGCACCAGGTGCCGCTGCTGTCCACTCCCGTGGCGGCCGCGCAGCTGATCGACCTGCTGCGCATCTACCTGGGCAAGAAGCTCGCGCCCACCACCACCGTGCATGGCGTGTTCCTGGACGTGCTGGGCCTGGGCGTGCTCATCACCGGCGAATCCGGCCTGGGCAAGAGCGAACTGGCGCTGGAGCTGATTTCGCGCGGCCACGGCCTGGTGGCCGACGACGCGGTCGAATTCTCGCGCACCGCGCCCAACATGATCGAAGGCCACTGCCCGCAGCTGCTGCAGAACCTGCTGGAAGTGCGCGGCCTGGGCCTGCTGGATATCCGCACCATCTTCGGCGAGACCTCGGTGCGACGCAAGATGCGCCTGAAGCTGATCGTGCACCTGGTGCGCGCCACCGCGCAGGACAAGTTCGAACGCCTGCCGCTGCGGGACATCACCCAGGACATGCTGGGCCTGCCCGTGCGCAAGGTCATGCTGCAGGTTGCCGCCGGCCGCAACCTGGCGGTGCTGGTCGAAGCCGCCGTGCGCAACACCATCCTGAAGCTGCGCGGCATCGACACCCTGGGCGAATTCATGGAACGCCAGGCCATGGCGATCCTGCAAAGCAGCAAATAACGCGCGTCGCCCCGCGGCACCGTGAGCCTGTACGAGAAACTCGCCAACGAGATCGCCAAGTCGATCCGCGACGGCGTGCTGCGCGTGGGCGACAAGCTGCCCTCGGTGCGCGATGCCTGTTCCAGCCGCGGCGTCAGTCCGTCGACGGTATTCCAGGCCTATTACCTGCTGGAAGCGCGCGGCCTGGTCCGCGCCCGCCCCCGTTCCGGCTACTACGTCAATGCGCGCGACGACAGTCTGCCGCCCGAACCGGACACGTCCTGTCCCGACGGCGAATCGACCGAGCTGGCGATCAGCGAGCGCATCTTCGACATCCTCGATTCCGTGCGCAACCGCGACGTCACGCCGCTGGGCTCGGCCTTTCCGTCGCCGCTGCTGTTCCCGCTGCCGCGGCTGGCCCAGGCCATGTCGGCTCATCTCAAGCGCCAGGACCCGCTGGACACGATAGAAGACCTGTCGCCCGGCAACCCCGGCCTGCGCCGGCAGATCGCGCTGCGCTACCTGATCGCCGGCATCAACGTGCCGGCCAACGACATCGTGGTCACCAATGGCGCGCTGGAAGCGCTCAACCTGTGCCTGCAGGCCGTGGCCGAACCCGGCGACACGGTCATCGTCGAAGCGCCGACCTTCTACGGCGCCCTGCAGGCGCTGGAGCGCCACGGCTTGAAGGCGCTGGAAGTGCCCACGCATCCGCGCACCGGCGTGGACCTGGAGGCCATGGAAACGGCGATCAAGCGCCACCGGCCCAAGGCCTGCTGGCTGATGACGCAGTTCCAGAATCCGCTGGGCAGCCTGATGCCCGAGGAAAAGAAGCGGCAGCTGGTCGAGCTGCTGGCGCGCCACGAAATCGCGTTGATCGAGGACGACGTCTACGGCGAGCTGTACTTCGGCGCGGCCCGGCCGGTGCCTGCCAAGGCCTTCGACAAGCACGGGCTGGTGCTGCACTGTTCGTCGTTCTCCAAGTGCCTGGCGCCGGGCTACCGCATCGGCTGGGCCAGCGCCGGCCGTTATACGCAGCGCGTGCAGCGCCTGAAACTGTCGTCCACCCTGTCGGCGTCCGGTCCGGCCCAGGGCGCGCTCGCCGAATACCTGGAGCAAGGCGGCTACGACCGCCACCTGCGCCGGCTGCGCGAAACGCTGCAGGCCCAGCAGGACCTGATGGCCAATGCGATCGCGCGCGAGTTTCCCGCCGGGACCCGCGTGACGCGTCCGCAGGGCGGTTTCTTCCTGTGGCTGGAAATGCCCGCGGCGGTGGACGCGTTGGCGCTGCACCGGCAGGCGCTGGCGCGCGGCATCAGCGTGGCGCCGGGACCGATCTTCTCGGCCAGCGGGCAGTTCGGCAACGCCCTGCGGCTGAACTACGGCCATCCATGGGACGACGGCAAGGCCGACGCCATCCGCGTCCTGGGCGAGATGGCGCGCGCGGCCTGCAGCCAGGCGACGCGGCCCTCCTGATCAGTTGCGGGTCGAGGCGGCGCGGGCGCGCTTGACCTCCAGCGGCGTCACGCCCCCCGCCTGGTTGCCCCAGCTGTTGCGGATGTAGGACACCAGCATGGCGACATCATTGTCATTGAGCAGTTGGCCGAACGGCGGCATGCCGTGGGGCCGCGGATTGGCCGCGGTGGCCGGCGCGAAGCCGCCATCCAGCACCATGCGTATGGCATTGAGCGGAGACGGCGCCGTCACGGTCGGGTTGCCGGCCAGCGCGGGCCAGGCGCCCGCACTGCCCTCGCCCGCCGGCTGGTGGCACTGCGCGCATTGCTGGCGGTAGATCTTGCCGCCAAGCTCCATCGCCGCGGGCGCGACCGCGGCGCTCGCGACCGCTGCCGGCGCCGGAGTCGACGGCAACGATTTGAGATACACGCCCATCGCCAGTGCGTCGGCATCGCTCAGGTGCTGCGTGCTGCCCAGCACCACCTCGGCCATGGGGCCGCTGGCGCTGGAGTGGGCCGCGATGCCGGTGCGCAGCAGCGCCGCGATATCTTCGGCCGACCAGCGCCCCAGGCCCGTCTGCGGATCGTTGGTCAAGGGCGGCGCATACCAGTCCAGCATGGGAATGATGCCGCCAGCCAGGCCGTCGGTCGCGCGCGTCGCGCCCAGGCTGTTGCGCGGCGCATGGCAAGCGGCGCAGTGGCCCAGGCCCTCGACCAGGTAGCGTCCGCGGTTCCACTGGGTCGACTGGCCCGGATCGGCCTCCTGCACGCCAGGGCGGAAGTACAGGGCGCGCCACGCCGCCAGCAGGATGCGCTGGTCGTACGGGAAATCGAGTTCCGGCGCGCGGCTCGGCCGTTCGACCGGCGTGACCGTACGCAGATAGGCGAACAGGGCATCCGAGTCGGCACGCGTGACGCGGGTGTATTCGGTGTACGGGAAGGCCGGATACAACAGCGTGCCGTCGCGCGACTTGCCGTTGTGCAGCGCCTGCCAGAAATCATCCGCGCTCCAGGCGCCGATGCCGGTCTTCTCGTCGGGCGTGATGTTGGGGCCGTAGATCGTGCCGAACGGCGTCGGAATGGCGGTGCCTCCGGCATACGCCTGGCCCCCGCGCGCGGTATGGCAGGCCATGCAATTGCCGGCCAGGGCGAGGTAGCGGCCGCGCTCGATGCGCTGCTGCGGATCGGCCGGCGCCTCGGTCGGGCCGGTGCTGGCATCGTCGCGCGTGCCTTGCCAATAGAGAATGCCGACCGCCAACACGGCCAGCGCCAACAGGATGCCGAGGAGTCGCTTCATCAGTTTCATGGCGTGCCCCCTCAACGCTGCGCCTGGCTGCCGCACTCGGCTGGCAGGCGCAGGGAACCGGCCGGTTCGGGCGCATAGTCGTCAGCCACCGGCTGCGACGACAGCCAGGCCGCCAGGGCGCCGATGTCTGCGGGCGTGAGTTTGTGGGCAACGTCGGCCATGCAATCGGGCGCGGCGGCGCGGCGCAGGCCGTTCTTCCAGCTGCCGATCTGCGAGCTGATGTAGTCGCGCGGCAAGCCCAGCAATCCGGGAACGGCCGGCAACAGGCCGCCCAACGAGGCGCCGTGACAGGACGCACAGGCCGGCAGGCTGCGGGCGGCATCGCCGCCGAGCGCCAGCCTGCGGCCGGCTTCCAGCGTGGCGGCGGACACCTCGGCGCGCACCGGCGGCGGATACGGCACGTGCTGCGCCGCGAAGTAGCCGGCCATTTCGTGCAGATAGGCATCCGGCAGGCCCGCCAGCAGGTGCGCCATGGGCCGGTACTGGCGCCGGTCGTCGCGGAAATTGAGCAGTTGGTGGTAGAGGTATTCCTGCGGCTTGCCGGCCAGGCGCGGGTAATAACCGTCGGCGCCGGCGCGGCCCTGCTCGCCGTGACAGGCCGTACAGGCCGCCACCCGGGCCGCCATGGTGCCGGGCTGCAATACCTGGGGCGTGTCCTGGGCCAGCACGGGGGCTGCGGAAAAGGCCACAACGGCGGCGGCCAGAAGCCGGGATTTTGCCCAAAACCGTGGCAGTGAAACACTACGAAAGGAAATGAAGGCTAACATCTAGGGCCAGTTAACACTAAGTCGAACCAACCCCGGAAGCGCATGGCGGCGGGGCGCGTAGATGAATCTCGGTCGTGTGCCGGTGCCCAAGCTTACGCCAGGGGCGGTAAAACGGTACAGGCGCAGATCCGCAGTTTACGGCCATATCAGATGCCGACCCGCCGGCATCCTCCCGGAAAAGCGTGCCACAATCATGTCCATGTTGAAAGTCGTCCTCGTCACCGGCATCTCAGGCTCAGGCAAGTCCGTCGCCCTGCGCATGCTCGAGGACGCCAGCTACACCTGCGTCGACAACCTGCCGGTGCGGTTCCTGACTGAATTCATCGCCAATGCCCGTGACGACGGCCTGGAACGCGTGGCGGTCGCCATCGACGTGCGTTCGCCGGGCGAACTGGCCGAACTGCCGGACGTGGTCACCGCGCTGCGCGCCATGGGAACCAGCCTGCGCGTGGTGTTCCTGGATGCCAGCACCGACACCCTGGTGCAACGCTACTCCGAATCGCGCCGCCGCCATCCGCTGACCGACCGGCTGCAACGCGGCGGCACCGCCCCGTCGCTGACCGACTGCATCGCGCTCGAACGTGAACTGCTGGCGCCGCTGCGCGAGCAGGAACACGTCATCGACACCTCGGAACTCACCCCGGGCCAGCTGCGCGCGTGGATCCGCGACCTGATCCAGGCCGACCGCGCGCCGCTGGTGCTGACCTTCGAATCGTTCGCCTACAAGCGCGGCGTGCCGCGCGATGCCGACCTGGTGTTCGACGTGCGCTGCCTGCCGAACCCCTATTACGACCGCAACCTGCGTCCGCTGACCGGCCGCGACGAGCCCGTCGCCACCTGGCTGGCCGGTTATGAACAGGTGGGCCAGATGATCGACGACATCACCGGCTTCCTGAACCGCTGGCTGCCGCAATACACGCAAGACACCCGCAACTACCTGACGGTCGCCATCGGTTGCACCGGCGGCCAGCATCGTTCGGTCTACGTGGTCGAAGAGCTGGCCAAGCGCTTTGCCGACCACGACCCGCTGCTGGTGCGCCATCGCACCCAACTGCCCGACGAATCCGCATGATCCTGTCCCGCCCGCTCCATATCCTGATGATGCTGTTGCTGGCCATTGCCGTGGCCGGCTGCTCTTCCACCGGGGGACGCAAGAAAGGCGGCGGGTACTACAAGGACGATGGCCCGGACGCCAATCCGCCGTCCAACCTGGACCAGGTTCCGGACGCGGTGCCGCGCATCGAGCCCTACGCCAGCGGCGCCAACCGGCCGTATGTGGTGTTCGGCCAGCGCTACGTGCCGGATACCAGCGGCCAGCCCTACAAGCGCCAGGGCATCGCCTCGTGGTACGGCAAGAAGTTCCATGGCAACTCCACTTCCATCGGCGAGCCGTACGACATGTACGCCATGACGGCGGCCCACACCACGCTGCCGATCCCGAGCTACGCGCGCGTCACCAGCCTGGTCAACGGCAAGACCATCGTCGTGCGGGTCAATGACCGCGGGCCATTCCACAGCGACCGCATCATGGACCTGTCGTACGTGGCGGCCTACAAGCTGGGCATCATCGGGCCGGGCAGCGGCCAGGTGGTGGTCGAGAGCATCGGACAGGACGAGATCCGCCGCCTGGCCTCGCAGGGCACGCCGGCGCCGATGCCCGCCTCGGCGACCGGTTCCACGCCGGTGGCCACGCCGGTTGCCGCCGCGCCGGTGGCGCTGGAACCCCAGCCGCTGGCACAGCAGCCCGCGCCCGCGCCGGGCAGCGCGCCGGTGCGCCCGATGGGCGCGGCCGGCAGCGTCTACCTGCAGGTGGGCGCGTTCAGCCAGCCGGCCAACGCGCAATCACTGGTCAGCCGCATCAATACGCAACTGGGCGCCGAGGGCGCGCCCGCGGCCGCGGTGGAGCAGGCCAACAATCTGTACCGCGTCAAGATCGGGCCCTATCCGGATCGCCAGAGCGCCTTGAACGCGGTACAGCTGGTGTCCGACCGCCTCGGCATCACCCCCAGCATCGCCGCGCAATAACGCCTACCTTGCCGGCGGCCAGTCGAACGTCGGCAACTCGAACGGCAGTTGCGCCTGCCCGTCGCAAACCCGCCGCGCGCGCGGATTGCGGCTCAGGTACTGGCTGCCTTCGTGCTTGAGCAGCGCCTGCTTGCGCGGCAGGCCGCCGCCAAACCCGGTCAGTGAGGTGTCCGCGCCGATCACGCGATGGCAGGGGATGATGATACTGACTGGATTGCGCCCGACCGCGCCGCCGATCGCCTGGGCCCCCTTGGGACGCCCCACGACGCGCGCCAGTTCGCCATAACTGGCAAGCTGGCCGAAATCCAGCGTGCACAGGGCGCGCCAGACCTCGTGCTGGAACGGCGTGCCGACCGGATCGAGCGCCACGTCGAAATCGCGGCGCTCGCCGGCATACCACTGGTCCAGTTCGCGCCGCGCCTGTTCCAGGATGGGATCCGATTCGTCGAGCACCCAGCCGTCGGCCGGGGGCAGCGACATCTGGTCGGTGAACCAGGCGCCGCGCAGGCCCCTGGCGCTGGCCACCAGCCGCATTTCACCCAAAGGCGTGGGCATGTCCCGATAGACCACGCGTTCGGCCGCTTCGCCGGGACGCTTGCGTGCCTGTGCGATGTAGATCATGGCTTACGAATTCTTGCGGGCCAGGGCCCGGTTGTACAGGACGTCGCGCGACAGGCCGGTGACCTTGGCCGCAACCTTCGAGGCATCGCGCAGCGACAGGGTTTCCAGCAGCGCGTCCAGCAACGCGTCGGCGCGCGGGTCGGCGTCTTCGTCGACCTCGCCACCCGCCTGGGCATGCGCGATCAGCACGAATTCCCCCTGCTCGCGATGCGGGTCGGCTGCCAGCCAGGCGGCGGCCTCGGACAGCGGGAACGTGGCGATCTCCTCGAAACGCTTGGTCAGTTCACGGGCCACCGTCACCAGGCGGGCGGGGCCACAGACCTCCAGCAGATCCGCCAGGGTCGCCGCGAGCCGATGCGGCGATTCGAACATCACCACCGGCGCGGGCAACGCGCACCAGGTGCGCAGCCAGCGCTGGCGGGCCGCGGCCTTGGATGGCGCAAAGCCGGCGAACGCGTATGCGGGATTTTCGTCGGTGGTGACGCCGCTGCCCATCAAGGCGGCGATCACCGCGCTGGGGCCGGGCACCGGCACCACGGCGAAACCGGCTTCACGCACCGCGCGCACCACGCGCGCCCCGGGGTCGCTGACCGCCGGCGCACCGGCGTCCGACACCAGCGCCACGCGCTGGCCCTGGGCCAGGCGTTCGCAGATGGCCTGCGCCGCCGCCGCTTCATTGTGTCGGTGAGCCGCCATCAGGGGCGTGCCGACGCCCCAGGCATCCAGCAGGGTGCGGCTGGCGCGGGTGTCTTCGGCCGCGATCACGTCGGCGCGCTGCAGCGCGTGCCAGGCCCGCAACCCCAGGTCGCCCAGATTGCCGATCGGCGTGGCCACCACATACAGCGTCGAGGCCGGCCAATGCTGCCCGGCCACGCGTTCAGCCACGCGGGCCCAGGCATCGCCGGCCACCGGGGGTGAGACATTTTGGTTCATTGCAGCCTACTTACACGGAAAACCATGCCAGTGTAGCCGCCATCGCCCCCCCGTTTCGGAACTGGCATGACGGTTGACACATTCGCTTTCGAGCTCGCCCTGGCGGCACGCCGCCGCGCCGAAAAACGCCGCCGCCGCGCGGCGCGACGCGCCGGCCCCGCGGACCGCCCGCCTCCCCGGCGCTCGCCCCGCCAACGCACCGGCGACGCCCATGAAGACGCCGCGCTGCGCCTGCTGCAGGCCGCCGGCCTGGTGCTGCTGGCGCGCAACCTGCACTGCCGCGCCGGCGAGATCGACCTGGCCATGCGTGAAGGCGACATCCTGGTGCTGGTCGAAGTGCGTTCACGCCAGGCAGACGCCTATGGCGGCGCGGCCGCCAGCATCGGCCGTGACAAACAGGCGCGGCTGGCGCGCGCGGCGGCCCACTGGCTGCCCGAGCTGGCCCGACGCCATTGGCGCGGCAGGCCGCCCGCGGTCCGCTTCGACGCCGTGCTCTTCGACGGCGGCCAGGTCCGGTGGCTACGCGCGGCGTTCGAGCTGCCTTGATCGGGCGCCGCCCGTGAGATAATCGCGGCCATGGATATGACCTCTCGAATGACGTCGCACTTTCGCGACGCCATGGCCACGTACGAACAAAGCATGAACGTGCTGGCCGAGCCGCTGGCGATCGCGGTGGACGTGCTGTTTGGCGCCCTGGCCAACAACGGCAAGATTCTGGCCTGCGGCAACGGCGGCTCGGCCGCCGACGCGCAACATTTCATCGCCGAACTGGTCGGCCGCTTCGAACGCGAACGCCTGCCCCTGGCCGGCATCGCCCTGAACACCGACACCTCGATCCTGACCGCCGTCGGCAATGACTACGGTTTCGACGAAGTGTTCGAACGCCAGGTCAACGCCTTTGGCCAGGCCGGCGACGTGCTGGTGGCCATTTCCACCAGCGGCAATTCGCCCAATGTGGTGCGCGCCATGGAGGCGGCCGCCAGCCGCGAAATGCACGTCCTGGCCCTGACCGGCAAGGGCGGCGGCGTCATGGGGGAACTCATCACGCCAATGGACGTCCATCTATGTGTTCCCAGCGATCGCACCATGCGCATCCAGGAAGTCCATATACTGCTGTTGCATGCGCTTTGCGACGGCATTGACGCTCTTCTGCTTGGAGACACCGAATGATTTCAGACGCCAGAACCGCCGCCCGCCCCCTGCTGCTCGCCGCGGCCCTGTCCGGCGCCGCGCTGTCGCTGTCGGCCTGCGCGCCCCTGATCGTGGGCGGCGCGGCCGCCACCACCGCCGTCGTCGTCACCGACCGGCGCACCTCGGGGATCCAGCTCGAAGACCAGAACATGGCCTTCAAGGCCCAGAAGCAGATCTCCGACAAGCTCGGCGACGCGGCGCGCGTCAACGCCATGGCGTACGGCGGCCACCTGCTGCTGACCGGAGACGTGCCCACCGAGGAAGCCAAGTCGCAGGCCACCGCCATCGCCCAGGGCGTCGAGAACGTCAAGCAGGTGGTCAACCAGCTCACCGTCGGTCCGATCGCGTCGTTCGGCGTGCGCTCGAACGACACCTGGCTGACGTCCAAGGCCAAGACCGCGCTGATCAACACCAAGTACGTGCCCTCCGGCACCATCGCCGTCACCACCGACCACAGCGTCGTCTACCTCATGGGCAAGGTGACGCAGGCCGAGGGCGACTACGCCGCCAACGCGGTGGCCGACCTCGGCGGCGTGGCAAAAGTGGTAAAACTGTTCGAGACCATCAGCCGCGAGGAAGCGATCCGCCTGTCCAGCAGCGGCAGCAAGTCGACCACCACGGAAACCAAGGCCCCCATCGAAAGCGGCGCGGGCGCTGCCGACAGCGGCAGCAGCGCGCCCAGCAGCGGTGGCAGTGCCGTAGAGGCGATGCCCATCAAATGAAAAAAGCCATCGTAGCCCTGGCCGTCCTGGTGGCGGTCGGCGTCGGCGCCTGGTTCACCCTGCGCCCCACGCAAACCGCGCCCGACGTGACCTTCACCACGCTGGAGGGCAAGACCTTCTCCATGCAGGACCTGCGCGGCAAGGTGGTCCTGGTGAAGTTCTGGGCCACCAGCTGTGTCACCTGTGTCAAGCAGATGCCGGAAACCATCTCGGCCTACAACGAGTACGCGGGCAAGGGCTACGAGGCCATCGCGGTCGCCATGGACTACGACCCGCCCAACTACGTGCTGAACTTCAGCGAAAGCCGCAAGCTGCCGTTCCCGGTGGCGCTGGACACCAAGGGCAACATCGCCCGCGCCTTTGGCGACATCCGCCTGACGCCCACGGCCTTCCTGATCGACAAACAGGGACGCATTATCAAGCGCTACCTGGGCGAATACGACGTGGCCGAATTCCATGCCACCGTCGAGAAGGCACTGGCCGCGGGCTGAACCCCGGTCCGCTTGGCCGCCGCCATGAACCGCCCGCCTGCCGGGCGGTTTTCATTTGGCCGCGGGCGGCCCGCCGGCCTCGGCCACACCCCGGGCCGATCCCCGCCGCCCCCCTGGCCCCACGTCCGAAGCCAGCGCCTGGCCCAAAAAAAAGAAACCGCCCGCATGATGCGGGCGGTTTCGGCAGGGGAAGCGTCGCGATCAGAACGCCGGCACCACGGCGCCCTTGTATTTCTCGACGATGAACTTCTTCACCTCGGGCGAATGCAGCGCATTGACCAGCTTCTTGATTCCCGGCGCGTCCTTGTTGTCCGAGCGGGTCACCAGGATGTTGGCGTACGGCGAATCCGAGCCCTCGATGAACAGCGCGTCCTTGGTCGGCACCAGGCCGGCTTCGAGCGCGTAGTTGGTGTTGATCAGGGCCAGGTCGACGTCGTCCAGCGAGCGCGGCAGCATGGCGGCCTCGAGTTCGCGGAACTTCAGCTTCTTGGGGTTATCGGTCACGTCCGCGGCGGTCGCCAGGATGTTGGAGGGATCCTTCAGCTTGATGACGCCCTGCTTCTGCAGCAGCACCAGCGCGCGCCCGCCATTGGACGGATCGTTCGGGATGGCGACGGTGGCGCCGTCCTTCAGTTCGGCCAGGCTCTTGATCTTCTTGGAGTAACCGCCGAACGGCTCCACGTGCACCAGGGCGACCGGCACCAGCGTGGCCTTGCGGTCCTTGTTGAAGGTATCCAGGTACGGCTTGTGCTGGAAGAAGTTGGCATCGAGCTGCTTGTCGGCCAGTTGCAGGTTGGGCTGCACGTAGTCGTTGAACACCTTGATGTCGAGTTCCACGCCTTCCTTGGCCAGCTGCGGCTTGACCACTTCCAGGATCTCGGCATGCGGCACCTGGGTGGCGCCCACCACGATCTTTTCGGCATGGGCGGCGGTGGCTGCCACCAGCAGGGCCGACGCCACCAGGGCGGAACGGACGAAATTCAAACGCATGAGTTGCCTCTTTTATAGGTAGAAATTTGGGGGCATATGCCCGGCCGGTGTGGAGATTCCCCCTTGTGAGGGGTGCTCCGTTGCGAAAACGCCCCCAATTTACCCGAATGCCGGTTATTTGTCGGGCATAACAACATGGGTTTAAAGCATAAGCAACCTGCGGGTACTACAATCCGTCGTATGCTTGCGCTACCGCGTTGCCAACGCGTTCCTGTGCAGGCATTTTTTTACTGCCGGACCCCACGCCCCCACGGGGGGCAATGCCTGTCCGCCATCGCTGGCGCGGGCTTTCAACCTCTAACTTTCATACCCTACTTATTGCCGACTTAGCTGCCATGACCGACACCCCCGACCCTGCTGCCGTCTCGTCTCCCGCTGTCAAAGCCGCGGTGCTCTCCGAAGCGCTGCCTTATATCCGACGATTCCACGGCAAAACCATCGTGGTCAAGTACGGCGGCAACGCCATGACGGAAGAGCGCCTGCAGCGCAGCTTCGCGCATGACGTGGTGTTGCTCAAGCTGGTGGGTCTGAATCCGGTGGTGGTGCACGGCGGCGGCCCGCAGATCGACGACGCGCTGCGCCGCATCGGCAAGCAGGGCACCTTCATCCAGGGCATGCGCGTCACCGATGCCGAGACCATGGAAGTGGTCGAATGGGTGCTGGGCGGCCAGGTCCAGCAAGACATCGTCATGATGATCAACGAGGTCGGCGGCAAGGCCGTGGGCCTGACCGGCAAGGACGGCGGACTGATCCAGGCCCAGAAGAAGCTGATGGCCAACAAGGAAAACCCGGCCGAACCGATCGACATCGGTTTCGTCGGCGACATCACCCTGGTCGAGCCGGCGGTGGTCAAGGCCCTGCAGGACGACCAGTTCATTCCGGTCATCTCGCCCATCGGCTACGGTGAAGACGGCACCGCCTACAACATCAACGCCGACGTCGTCGCCGGCAAGATGGCCGAAGTGCTGGGCGCCGAAAAGCTGCTGATGCTGACCAACACCCCGGGCGTGCTGGACAAGGGCGGCAAGCTGCTGCGCAGCCTGTCGGCCCAGACCATCGACGAGCTGTTCGCCGACGGCACCATCTCGGGCGGCATGCTGCCCAAGATCTCGTCGGCGCTGGATGCCGCCAAGAATGGCGTCAATTCGGTGCACATCGTCGACGGCCGCGTGCCGCACTGCCTGTTGCTGGAAATCCTGACCGACCAAGGCGTTGGCACGATGATCAGCTCGCACTGATGCGAGCGCTGCGCACCCTGCTGCGGCCGGCGGTGCGCCAGCGCCGCTCGCGCCGCACGACCACGGACGCCCCCGGGCGCCTGTGGTTGTTCGACCTGGACAACACGCTGCACGATACGTCGCATGCGATCTTCCCTCGAATCGACCATGGCATGACCATGGCGGTGGCCGAGGCGCTGGAGGTCGACGTCGACACCGCCAATGCCGTGCGCAAGCAGTACTGGCAGCGCTATGGCGCCACGATGATCGGCATGGTCCGGCACCATGGCGTGGACCCGCATGTCTTCCTGCATCGCAGCCATGATTTCGACGTCAATCCGCTCGTGCGCGCCGAAAAGGCGCTGGCGTACAAGCTGAAGCAACTGCCCGGGCGCAAGGTACTGCTGACCAACGCGCCGCTGCATTACGCGCGCGCGGTGCTGCGGCGGCTGGGCATCCTGCGCCAGTTCGACAGCCTGTGGGCCATCGAGCACATGCGCCTGCATGGCGAATTCCGCCCCAAGCCATCGCCGGCGCTGCTGCGCTACGTGCTGGCGCGCGAAGGCGTGCCGGCGCGCCAGGCGGTGCTGGTGGAAGACACCCTTGCCAATCTGCGCGGCGCGCGCCGCGCCGGGCTGCGCACGGTGCATGTGTTCCATCCCGGCACCCCGTTTGCGCGCGGCCGCGCGCAACGGCCGGCCTACGTCGACTTGCGGGTAAACTCCGTCAGTGATTTGCTGCTGCGCCGGCGCCCCTTGCGGGGTTGATCGCCGACGCGCCTTCCCTCCTCCACCGTCAGCCTGCGTAACACCAGACCCGTCCATGGCGAGCAAACCCGGCGAGCGCAAGACCCAGATTCTGCAGACCCTGGCCGAGATGCTGGAGCAGCCGCACGCCTCGCGCATCACCACGGCGGCGCTGGCCGCGCGCCTGGCGGTATCGGAAGCCGCGCTTTATCGGCATTTCGCCAGCAAGGCGCAGATGTTCGAAGGGCTGATCGAATTCATCGAAACCAGCATCTTCACGCTGGTGAACCAGATCGCCATCGCCGAGCCCTATGGCCTGTCGCAGGCGCACCAGACGGTGTCGATGCTGCTGACGTTCTCGGAACGTAATCGAGGCATGACGCGGGTGCTGACGGGTGACGCCCTGGTCACCGAGGACAATCGCCTGCAGGAACGGATCAACCACATCAACGACCGCATCGAGGCGTCGTTGAAGCAATCGCTGCGTATCGCCGTGACCGACGGCGGCCTGCCGCCCGAGGCCAACGTGGCCGCGCACGCCAGCCTGCTGACGCACCTGGTGCTGGGCCGCTGGCTGCGCTATGCGCAGAGCGGCTGGCGCGTGGCGCCCACGCTGCACCTGGACGAGCAATTGCGCCTGGCGTTGGGCTGATCTCATTCGCGCCATAACACGAACGAATTAACTGCCTCGCACGGGTGGTGTTGCAGTATTTGTTTGTTTTTATGCAACATTCGCAGGGTTGCGATTTTTGCCGGCCGACGAGCATAATCTCCGGAGCGGGTTTCCGACAAGCATGATTGTCCGCCGAATTGACACGTATCAATACGGGTTTTCCTTAATGCCGTCACGATCATTCTGTAGCGTCGACACTTCGCTTTGATCCAGCCCAAGGCTTGGCAACGGGGTGTCGTCAGTTTGACCTCAACCGGAGATGGATATGACTGCGGAAACCGCTGTCCCTGCCTCGCAAGCCCCCAAGAAAACCAAAATCCCGATCGGCCTGGTCGCCGGCTTCATCGTCATGATCGGCGTGCTGATGCTGCCCTTGCCGGCCGACCTGCCCGTTGCCGGCCATCGCATGCTGGCGATCCTGGCGTTCGCGGTGGTGGTGTGGATCACGGAAGCCGTGTCCTACGAAGCCAGCGCGATCATGATCACGACGCTGATGGCCTTCCTGCTGGGCACCGCGCCCACCATCAAGGATCCGCAGGTGGTCTACGGCACGTCGGCCGCCATCAGCATGGCGCTGACCGGCTTCGCCAACTCGGCGCTGGCGCTGGTCACCGGCGCCCTGTTCATCGCCGCGGCCATGACCTTCACCGGACTGGATCGGCGCATCGCGCTGGTGACGCTGTCCAAGGTCGGAACCAGCACGCGGCGCATCCTGATCGGATGTATCGCCGTGACCATCGTGCTGAGCCTGGTAGTGCCCAGCGCGACCGCCCGCAGCGCGGCCGTGGTGCCCATCATGATGGGCGTGATCGCGGCCTTCGGCGTGGACAAGCGCTCGAACATCGCCGCCGGCATCATGATCATCGTGGCGCAGGCCACCAGCATCTGGAACGTGGGCATCCAGACCGCGGCCGCGCAGAACCTGCTGACGGTCGGCTTCATGGAAAAGATGCTGGGCCAGCGCGTGGCCTGGTCGGACTGGCTGATCGCCGGCGCGCCCTGGTCGCTGATCATGTCGGCGGTGTTGATCATCATTGTGCTCAAGCTGCTGCCGCCGGAAAGCGACAGCATCGCGGGGGGCAAGGAAGCCGTGGAGAAATCGCTGCTTGAACTGGGCCCCATGACGGGCGCGCAAAAGCGCCTGATGGCCGTGTCGGTCATGCTGCTGCTGTTCTGGTCGACCGAAGGCAAGCTGCACAAGTTCGACACCACCTCCACCACCTACTTCGGCCTGGTGCTGCTGCTGTTGCCGCGCTTTGGCGTGATGACGTGGAAAGACGTGCAATCGCGCATTCCATGGGGCACCGTGATCGTCTTCGGCGTCGGCATCAGCCTGGGCACCGCGCTGCTGACCACGCAGGCCGGCCAATGGCTGGGCAACCAGGTGGTGGCGCACACCGGCCTGGACCATCTCGGCCCGCTGGCCATCTTCGCGATCCTGTCGGCCTTCCTGATCATCATCCACCTGGGGTTCGCCAGCGCCACCGCGCTGACCTCGGCGATGCTGCCGATCCTGATCTCGGTGCTGGCCACGCTGCCGGGCGACTTCAGCCGCCTGGGCATGACCATGCTGCTGGGCTTCGTGGTGAGCTATGGCTTCATCCTGCCGATCAACGCGCCGCAGAACATGGTGTGCCTGGGCACGGAAACCTTCAACGCCAAGCAGTTCGCCAAGGTCGGCATCCTGGTCACCATCATCGGCTACGCGCTGATGATGCTGATGGGCATGACCTACTGGCGCTGGCTGGGCTGGCTGTAAGGAGACCGCATCATGAAGATCTCCATTGCCCAAGCCAATGAATACGGCCGTCGCGTGCTGATGGCGCAAGGCGTGCCGGAAGATATCGCGCGCGACGTGGCCGAGCACCTGGTGGAGTCCGACCGCGTGGGCTACACCAGCCACGGCCTGTCCATCCTGACCAACTATCGGCGTGTGCTGGCCGAAGGCCTGGCGCAGGCCGACGGCCGCCCCGAACTGCTCAACGACCGTGGCGCCATGCTGGCCTACGACGGCCACAACGGCCTGGGCCAGTACGTGGGCAAGGTCGTGATCGAGCAGGCCATCGAGCGCACGCAGGCGCACGGCCAGTGCATCCTGACACTGCGCCGCAGCCACCACCTGGGCCGCATGGGCCACTACGGCGAGATGGTGGCGGCCAAGGGTCTGATCCTGCTGGCCTTCACCAACGTGATCAACCGCGCCCCCACCGTGGCGCCGTTCGGCGGCGCGCGCGCCTGCCTGACGACCAATCCGCTGTGCTTTGCCGGCCCATTGCCGGGCGGCCGCCCGCCGTTCATCGTCGACATGGCGACCAGTTCGATCGCGGTGAACAAGGCCCGCGTGCTGGCGGCCAAGGGCGAGCAGGCGCCGCCGGGCTCGCTGATCGACGCGCAAGGCAATCCGACCACGGACCCGGGCGCCCTGTTCACCGATCCGCCGGGCGCGCTGCTGCCGTTCGGCGGCCACAAGGGTTACGCGATGGGCCTGGTGGCCGAGCTGCTGGCGGGCGTGCTGTCCGGCGGCGGCACGATCCAGCCGGAACACCCGCGCAACGGGGTGGCCACGAACAATATGTTCGCGCTGCTGCTGGATCCGCAGGTGGACTTCAATACGGACTGGCGCTCGATGGAAGTGGGCGCGTTCATCGACTACCTGCATGCCTGCCCGCCCCAGCCGGGCGTGGATGGGGTTCAGTACCCGGGCGAGTATGAAGCCCGCAATCGGGAGCTGAACGCGGATTCGCTGGAATTTTCGCCGCCCATCTGGGAGGGGTTGAAGAAGCTGGCCGCGGACGTTGGGGTGGCTGACGCGTTGCCTTGATGGTTGCAGGATGGTTGTGTTTTGCGGGCGGCTCAAGGGTTCTTGAGCCGCCCGTTGCGTTGGCGGGCGGGGGCGGCGGGGCTACGATTGCGGTCCGGAGCGAAGGCTCCGGACCGCAATCGTAGGCGCGCCCACCCGTGCGCCCACCGCCCCGGGCGGCCTACGAAGAAAAAAGCTCAGCTCTTGACCGACCGATGCCGACTAATGCTCATCATGATCCCAAACGCAATCCCCATGGTGAACAACGCGGTACCGCCATAGCTCATGAACGGCAATGGCACCCCGACCACAGGCAGAATCCCCGTCACCATGCCCACGTTCACAAATACATAGATGAACAGCATCATCGTCAACGCCCCGGACAGCAACCGCCCGAACTGCGATGACGCGCGCGAAGCGATGGTCAGGCCGCGGGCCATCATCAGGCCATACAGAACCAGGATGGCGATACCGCCGTACAGGCCGAATTCCTCGGCGTAGACGGCGAAGATGAAGTCGGTGGTGCGTTCGGGGATGAAGTCCAGGTGCGTCTGCGTGCCCTTCATGTAGCCCTTGCCGTAGACCCCGCCCGAGCCCACCGCGATCATCGACTGGATGGTGTGGAAACCCTTGCCGAGCGGATCGGAACTGGGGTTGAGCAGCGTGCAGACGCGGTGCTTCTGGTAATCGTGCAGCACCACCCAGTTGACGTCCGGTTCGCACAACTGGTCTTCGTAGTACACCAGCGTGCCGATGGCGATGATGCCCGCCAGCATGACCGGCACCAGCAGCTTGAACGACAGTCCGGCGAAGTAGATGACGAAGAAGCCGGCGCCGAACACCAGCAGCGCGGTGCCCAGGTCGGGTTGCAGCACGATCAGCCCGAAGGGCGCGGCCAGCATCGCGGCGGCGGCCAGGAAGTCGCGGATGCGCACCGCGCCCTCGTGGCGCTGGAAATACCAGGCCAGCATCATGGGCACGGCGATCTTCATCATTTCGGACGGCTGGATACGGGTCACGCCCAGGTTGAGCCAGCGCGTCGCGCCCTTGCTGGTCTCGCCGAAGAACTCCACCCCCAGCAGCAGCACCACGCCGATCACATAGAACGGCAGCGCCAGCTTCATCAGCCATTTGGGCGGGATCAGCGCCATGGTCCACATGGCGAAAAAAGCGATGATGAAATTGCGCGACTGTTCGGCGAAGCGCCAGTCGGTGCCGCCCACCGCCGAATGCATGACCGTCAGGCCGAGCGCCGCGAACATGAGCAGGATCGCCAGCAGCGGCCAGTCGAAGGCCGTGAAGACGCGCAGCAGGATCAGGCCGAGACGCTTCATTGTTGGCGCACCAGATCGGAGGTGATGTTTTCGACCGAGGCCGTCGACGCGTTGCGCTCGGGGCGCTGGATCTTGTCCTGGCGATCCTTGGCCAGCCAGTAGTCGAACACCTTGCGCGCCACCGGCGCGGCGACGCTGGCGCCCCAGCCGGCGTTTTCGACGATCAGCGCGACGGCGATGCGCGGGTGTTCCAGCGGCGCGAAGCCCATGAACAGCGCGTGGTCGCGCAGGCGTTCGTCGATGGCGCTGGCGCGGTAGTGGCCGCCGCGCAGGCTGAACACCTGGGCCGTGCCGGTCTTGCCGGCGGCCTGATAGGGCGCGTTGGCGAAGGCGCGGCGCGCGGTGCCGGCGCGGACCACGTCGGCCATGGCGTTCTTGATGACGTCGACGTTGGCCTGCTTGAGAGGGATGCGGTAGTCGGGCGCGGATTCCGTAGGCTTGGCCACGCCCGAACGCGGGTCGCGCACCGCGTGCACCAGGTGCGGACGGCGGTACAGCCCGTTATTGGCCAGGGTCGAGGTGCCCTGCGCCAGTTGCAGCAGGGTGAAGGCGTTGTAGCCCTGCCCCACCGCCACCGAAATCGTCTCGCCGGCGTACCAGCGCTGGCGGTCCTTGTCCTTGTAGGCCGAACGCTTCCACTCGGTCGAGGGCAGCACGCCGCGCTTCTCGCCTTCGAGATCGATGCCGGTGATCTGGCCAAAGCCGAACTGCTTGGTGAAATCGTGCAGCGCGTTCACGCCGATCTCGGGGCCGAGCGAATAGAAGTACGTGTCCGACGACACCACGATGGCCTTGTGCATGTCGGTCATGCCATAGGCGGCGCCGCCGGCATTGCGGAATTTCTGGCCGCCGAACTCGTAGTAGCCGGGGTCCGAGATGCGGTCGGTGGCGCGGCGCTTGCCCAGTTCCAGCGCCGCCAGGCCGACGAAAGGCTTGTAGGTGGAACCGATCGGGTAGGTGCCGTACAGCGGGCGGTTGATCAGCGGGTGGTCCGGCGACTCGTTCAGCATGCGCCAGTTGTCCACGTCGATGCCGTCGACGAACAGGTTCGGGTCGAACGAGGGCTGCGAGACGAAGGCCAGCACCTCGCCGGTGTCGGGATCGATCGCCACCAGCGCGCCGCGCTGGCCCTCGAAGGCTTCCTCGGCCACCTTCTGCAGGCCCAGGTCGATCGACAGCATGATGTCCGAGCCCGGCACCGGGTCGATGCGGCGCAACGTGCGCATGGGGCGGCCGCCCGCGGTCACTTCGACCTCTTCCAGGCCGGTGCGGCCATGCAGGGCTTCTTCCCAGGTCTTCTCGATGCCCTTCTTGCCGATCACGTCGGTGCCGCGATAGTTGCCCAGCAGGCCGGCGCGTTCGAGTTCCTCGTTGTCGTTTTCGGCGATGCGGCCGATGTAGCCCACCACGTGGGCGGCGGACTGCCCCTGCGGATACTCGCGCACCCAGCGGGCGCGCAGCTCGACGCCGGGGAACTGGAAGGCGTGGGCCGCGAACCAGGCCGCTTCGGTCTCGTTGAGGTTGTTGCGCAGCTGCAGGCTGGCGTAGCGGCTGGATTCGGCGGCGCGGCGCTTGAAGCGGCGTTGATCGGCCGGGCTGATGTAGACCACCTCGGTCAGACGCTCGAACAGCGCATTCATGTTGCCGGCCTGGGCCGGCACCACTTCGAGGGTGTAGGTGCGGTAGTTGCGCGCCAGCACTTCGCCATTGCGGTCGAGGATCTCGCCGCGGCGCGGCGGGATCGGCACGACCGCGATGCGGTTGCGGTCGGCGCGTTCGGACAGGCCTTCGTAACGGTCGACCTGCAAGTACCAGAACCGGCCTATCAGCACGCCGAAGCAGACCAGCGCAAAGATGCCGCCGACCCAGGCGCGCAGGCGGAAGCGCTGCTTCTGCTGCTGGCCGGTTTTCTTGAATTCAAACATGAGACGCGGCGCCGCCGTCAGGCGGAGGAGGATTCGGCGTCGTCGGCACCGCGCTGCGGCAAGTGCAGCACCCAGCCCGCCAGCGGCCACAACGCGGCGGTGATGGCCACGCTGATGCTCCAGTCCCAGCCCGGCCACTTGCCGGCCAGCCAGGCATGGATGATCTGGGTGATGAAGCGCGCGATCAGGAACACCGGCAACATGTGCATCGCCTGGCTCCAGAGGTCGAACCGTTGCAGGCGGCGGTGCAGCACCACGGCGCCGTAGGCGACCAGGGTGTAGGACAGCGCGTGCTCGCCGAGCAGGCCCGCGTCATGCACGTCCATCAGCAGGCCGAAGCAGAAGGCGGTGAACAGGCCGACGCGGCGCGGCTCATGGACGCACCAGAAAGCGATGATCAGGATCAGCACGTCGGGCGCGCCCTGCCACAACCGCCACGGCAGCAGCGACACCAGCCACACCAGCAGGATGGTGCCCCACACGAAGAGGCCGTGCGCCGGCCCCGACAGGCGGTCAGGCTGCACGTTGCTGGGCGTGCCCAGGCGGCGCCGGGGCTGGCCGGATGATGGTTGGTTAGTCCGATCCACCGGAATCGACCTCCTGACGGTTGGACTCGGCACGTTCCACATCCACCTGCAGGACCAGGAAGTGGCGATAGCGCTCAGGGTGGGCCAGCGGCTCGCAGACGGCGCGGGCGAAGCCGGAAGCGGTGTCGCGCTCGACCGAGGTCACCTTGGCCACCGGCAGGCCGGCGGGAAACAAGCCGCCGACGCCGCTGGTGACGATGGTATCGCCTTCCTTGATGTCGGCATTGGCCGCGAGGTAGCGGACCTCCATCTTGCCGGGAGAGTTCCCGCCAAAGGCGATCAGGCGCAGGCCGTTGCGCAGCAATTGCACCGGGATCGATACCTGTTCGTCGGTGACCAGGGCAGCCTCGGCCGTCATGGGCGTGACGCGCACGATCTGGCCGACCACGCCGCCTTCATCGATCACCGGCATGCCCGGCGCCAGGCCGGCCTTGCTGCCCTTGTTGAACACCAGCCGCTGGTTGAAGGCGTTGGTGGGTTCGTACAGCACTTCGACCACCACGGCCGACTGGGCCACGGTGTCGGTCACGCCGAGCAGGCGGCGCAATTGGGCGTTTTCGGCGGCCAGCTGCGCCGCGTGCGTGGCCACCTGGGCCAGTTCGATGCGCTGGCGCTGCAGGGCTTCGTTTTCGCTGCGGATGAGGTTGGCCGCGTTGACCCATTCATTGACCTGCTGGACCAGGTCGCGCGGCGCCATGACGGCGCGCTGGAAGGGATACAGCGCCACGGACATCGCCCGGCGCGCCGGTTCCAGCATGCGCCACTGCGAATCCATGATGATCAGAGCCAGTGCCAGGACGACCAGGATGACCAGCCGCACCTCCGCGGGAGGGCCGCGCCTGAATAGGGGGGGAGTCCCTTGTCGTTGCATGAATCTCAGCCCGGGCGCCCGCGCCCGCAGCCCCCGCAGCGGCCGGAGCCGTGGAAAAGCGGGGCTCCGGGCTGGCGGGCGGTATTAGTCGTTGATGAAGATCGCGCCCAGTTTCTCAAGATGTTCCAGCGCCTCGCCGCAGCCGCGCACGACGCAGGTCAGGGGATCATCGGCAACCACCACCGGCAGGCCGGTCTCTTCCTGCAGCAGGCGGTCGAGGTCGCGCAGCAGCGCGCCACCGCCGGTCAGGGCGATGCCCTTGTCGGTGATGTCGGCGCCGAGTTCGGGCGGGGTCTGTTCCAGGGCGATCTTGACGGCCGATACGATCTGGTTGAGCGGATCGGTCAGCGATTCCAGGATCTCGTTGGACGAGACCGTGAAGCTGCGCGGCACGCCTTCGGCCAGGTTGCGGCCCTTGACTTCGATTTCGCGGACTTCGGAACCCGGGAACGCCGAGCCGATTTCCTTCTTGATGAGTTCGGCGGTGGGTTCGCCGATCAGCATGCCGTAGTTGCGGCGGATGTAGTTGACGATGGCCTCGTCGAACTTGTCGCCACCGACGCGCACCGAACCCTTGTAGACCATGCCGCCCAGCGAGATGACCGCCACTTCGGTGGTGCCGCCGCCGATGTCGACGACCATGGAGCCGCTGGCGTCGGAGACGGCCAGGCCGGCGCCGATGGCCGCGGCCATGGGTTCTTCGATCAGGAACACGTGCGAGGCGCCGGCGCCGAGGGCCGATTCGCGGATGGCGCGGCGTTCAACCTGGGTGGAGCCGCAGGGCACGCAGACGATGATGCGCGGGCTGGGCGCCAGCATGTTGCGGGGGTGCACCATGCGGATGAACTGCTTGAGCATCTGCTCGGTGACCGTGAAGTCGGCGATGACGCCGTCCTTCATGGGCCGGATGGCCTCGATGTTGCCGGGCACGCGGCCGAGCATCTGCTTGGCTTCGTGGCCGACGGCCTGGATGATCTTCTTGCCGTGAGGCCCGCCTTCATGACGGATCGCGACCACGGAGGGCTCGTCGAGCACGATGCCCTTGCCGCGGACGTAGATCAGCGTATTGGCGGTACCGAGGTCGATCGCCATATCGCTGGAAAAATAACTGCGCAGGAATCCGAACATGGGAGCTCAGCTAAATTCTGGGGGGAATTGGGGTCATGCCGCGGGGCGTACCACCCGGGAAAGCCTGGGTGCGCCTGTCATCACGGCGATTAAACCGTGAATCATAACTTATAATTTCCCCGGAAATAGCGCATAAATGCAGGCTATTCAAGCTTTGTAACGGGTTTGGCATGTGCATACTGCCCAGTCCCGCCCCTCGGCCTTCGCTTCTCGATATTCGCAATCCCCATGGCGCTCAATGACACAGATGTGGCCCGCATTGCCAGGCTGGCCAGAATCGAACTGACCCCGGACCAGCGCGGCCACGCGCAAGCCGAGCTCAATGGCATCCTCCACCTGATCGAACGGCTGCAGGCCGTCGACACCCAAGGCGTCGAACCCCTGGCCCACCCGCTGTCCGCCCACGAGGACATCGTGCTGCGCCTGCGCCAGGACGCGGTCACCGAAACCGCCTCGGAGGCCCGCCGCGCCGAACTGCTGGCCAACGCCCCCGATGCCCAGGACGGCCTTTTCCTGGTCCCCAAGGTTCTCGACTAAGCCATGACCCAACCCGCCCTGCACACCCAATTCGAGGGGATCGCCGCCCTGCGCGCGGCCCTCGCCCAACGCCAGGTCAGCGCCGTCGAGCTGGCGCAAAGCTCGCTGGCGGCCGCCGACGCGGCCAGCGGCCTGAACGCCTTCTTACATATTGACGCCGAATTGACGCTGGCCCAGGCCCGCGCCGCCGACGCCGCGCTGGCCGCCGGCAACGCCGGCCCCCTGGCCGGCGTGCCCATCGCCCACAAGGACGCCTTCGTCACCCGCGGCTGGCGCACCACCGCCGGCAGCAAGATGCTGGACGGCTACGTCAGTCCGTTCGACGCCACCGTGGTCGAGCGCCTGCAGGCCGCCGGCGCCGTGTCGCTGGGCAAGCTCAACTGCGACGAGTTCGCCATGGGCTCGGGCAACGAGAATTCGGCCTACGGCGTGGTCCGCAATCCGTGGGACCCGGCCGCCGTGCCCGGCGGTTCGTCGGGCGGTTCGGCCGCGGCCGTCGCCGCCCGCCTGGTGGCCGCCACCACCGGCACCGACACCGGCGGTTCGGTGCGCCAGCCCGCCGCGCTGTGCGGCGTCAGCGGCATCAAGCCGACCTACGGCACCGTCTCGCGCTACGGGATGGTGGCCTTCGGCTCCAGCCTGGACCAGGCCGGCCCGCTGGCCCCCAGCAGCCGCGACCTGCTCGAACTGCTGGACGTCATCAGCGGCTTCGACCCGCGCGACGCCACCAGCCTGGAAAAATGCGATGCCGCCGCCAACGAACCGGGCCGCGTGCGGCGCGATTTCGATGCCGCGCAAGGCAAGTTCGACGCGGCCGGCAGCCAGCCCCTGAAGGGCTTGCGCATCGGCGTGCCCGAGGAATACTTCGGCGCCGGCCTGGCGCCGGACGTGGCCGCCGCGGTGCAGGCCGCGCTGGCCCAGTTCGAAACGCTGGGCGCGGTGCGCGTGCCGGTGTCGCTACCGCGCACCGAGCTGGCCATCCCCGCCTACTACGTCATCGCCCCCGCCGAAGCGTCGAGCAACCTGGCGCGCTACGACGGCGTGCGCTACGGCCATCGCGCCGCACAGTACGGCGACCTGAACGAGATGATCAGCCGCTCGCGCGCCGAAGGCTTCGGCGACGAGGTCAAGCGCCGCATCCTGATCGGCACCTACGTGCTGTCGCACGGCTATTACGACGCCTACTACCTGCAGGCCCAGCGCCTGCGCCGCATGATCGCCCAGGACTTCCAGCGCGCCTTCGCCGGCCAGTGCGACGTCATCATGGGCCCGGTGACCCCCACGGTCGCCAAGAACATCGGCGACAACCGCGACGACCCCACCGCCGACTGGCTGGCCGACGTCTACACGCTGGGCGTCAGCCTGGCGGGCCTGCCGGCCATGTCGATCCCTTGCGGTTTCGGCACCGGCGCCGGCGCCAAGCGCCCCGTCGGCCTGCAGATCATCGGCAACTACTTCGACGAAGGCCGCCTCCTGGCCATCGCCGACCGCTACCAACAAGTCACGACGTGGCACAAGGCCACGCCGGCCCAGCAGGACGCCTAAGCATGAACTGGGAAATCGTCATCGGCCTGGAAACGCATACCCAGCTTTCCACCGACTCCAAGATCTTTTCGGGCAGCAGCACCGAATTCGGCGCCGCGCCCAACACCCACGCCAACGAAGTCGACCTGGCCTTGCCGGGCAGCCTGCCGGTCATGAACCGCGGCGCCGCCGAACGCGCCATCCGCTTCGGCCTGGCCGTGGGCGCCGAGATCGCGCCGCGCTCGGTATTTGCGCGCAAGAACTACTTCTACCCCGATCTGCCCAAGGGCTACCAGATCAGCCAGTATGAGCTGCCGGTGGTAGTGGGCGGTTCGCTGTCGTTCTTCGTGGGCGAGGAAGAAAAAACCGTCAACCTGACGCGCGCCCACCTCGAAGAAGACGCGGGCAAGTCCTCGCACGAGAACTTCACGCTGGCAAACGGCTCGCCGGCCAGCGGCATCGACCTGAACCGCGCCGGCACGCCGCTGCTTGAAATCGTGACCGAACCCGAAATGCGCTCGGCCGCCGAGGCCGTGGCCTACGCCCGCGCGCTGCACAGCCTGGTGGTCTGGTTGGGCATCTGCGACGGCAACATGCAGGAAGGTTCGTTCCGCTGCGATGCCAACGTGTCCGTGCGCCCGGTGGGCCAGAAGGAATTCGGCACCCGCACCGAGATCAAGAACGTCAACTCGTTCCGCTTCCTGGAACGCGCCATCACCTACGAAGCGCGGCGCCAGATCGAGCTGATCGAGGACGGCGGCACGGTGGTCCAGGAAACCCGCCTGTACGACGCCGACCGCGACGAAACCCGCAGCATGCGCAGCAAGGAAGACGCGCACGACTACCGCTACTTCCCCGATCCCGACCTGCCCACGCTCGTGATCTCGCGCGAGTGGGTGGACGAGGTCCGCGCCGCCATGCCGGAGCTGCCGGCCGCCCAGCGCGCCCGCTTCGAATCCGAGTACGGCCTGTCGGCCTACGACGCCGCGCAGCTGACCGTCAGCCGCGACCTGGCCGCCTACTTCGAGGCCGTGGCGCACGCGCTGCCGGCCGGCCAGGCCAAGCTGGCCGCCAACTGGATCATGGGCGAAGTGGCCGCCACCCTGAACAAGGAAGAAAAGGCCATCGCCGACGCGCCGGTGCAGGCGCCGGCCCTGGCCGCGCTGATCAACCGCATCATCGACGGCACCATCTCCAACAAGATCGCGCGTGAAGTGTTCGGCGCCATGTGGGCCGGCGAGAACGGCGGCCAGCCCGACGCCATCATCGAAGCCCGCGGCCTCAAGCAGATCAGCGACAGCGGCGCCATCGGCGCCATGATCGACGAGGTGCTGGCGGCCAATCCGGCCATCGTCGAGGAATACCGCGCCGGCAAGCAGAAGGCGTTCAACTCGCTGGTCGGCCAGATCATGAAGGCCGCGCGCGGCAAGGCCAACCCGCAACAGGTCAACGACCTGCTCAAGCAGAAGCTGGACAACTGATCCCCGGCCGGCCCGCTTTCATGGGGGCCGGCGCAGTATCAGACCGAACCTAAGGCCGCGGCATCTTGCCGCGGCTTTTTGTTTGGCCAAGAATGGTTCGGTCGATTTCGCGCCGGAGACTTGGCCATGACCACCCCCTATCTATCCGTTCCGCAAGAACAGGTCGCCGAGCGACTGAATGAACTCATTGAAGCGGCCCATACCGGGACCCGCGTCGTCATCACCCGGGACGGCATGGCGTATGCTCAGTTCTGGCGGGTCAACCCGCTGCTGACCGAAGAGGCGCACCGCGCGATCGAGGAACTCAAGCAACTCAAGGGCATCCCGTATGTGGACGACGCCACCTGGTGGTACGCCGTGAAGGGGATACGCGAATGAAGCTCGTGCTCGATGCGTCGGTTGCCCTGAGCTGGCTGCAATTGCCCAGCCAGACCCACAGTGGGCAAGCGCTCACGATACTGGAAGGCCTGATTGACAAGCCCGCGCTTGTCCCATTGATCTGGAAGCTGGAAGTCGCCCAGGGAGCGTTACGCATCGAACGGTTGCGGCAAGCCACGCCAGACATGCTGAAAAAATTTTCGACGCGGTTGAAGATGGCGCCGGTGGTCAACGAGAACCGCCCTGCCACCACCTGGCTGCCGCGCTGTGTCGCGCTTGCCCGGGAACACGCCCTCACGGTGTACGACGCGTCGTACCTGGAACTTGCGCTTTGGCACGATGCCGCACTGGCCACCTTCGACAAGCGCCTGGCGCAAGCGGCATGTGCCTGCGATGTCGTCGTCATCGGCCCTGAAGCGCCGGCCAGCAGGCTGGAGTCCCCGGCGACCCGATACGGCAGCCGGCAGGCCAAGTCCCACCGGCCCGGATTTACTTCACCCCGTACTTCGTCCGGTACGCCTGCACCGCATCGCGGTGCTCGGCAAACGCGGCGTCGTCCTGCAGCAGCGCCATGATGTCCGCCAGCGATGCAATCGCCACCACCGGGATGCCATAGGTCTTGGCCACGTCCTGCACCGCCGAGTGCGCCGACAGCGCATCGTCGGCACCCGCCCGCTCCATGCGGTCCATGGCGATCAGCACGGCAGCCGGCTCGGCGCCGGCGTTGCGGATGATCTCCACCGACTCGCGCACCGAGGTGCCCGCGGTGATCACGTCGTCGATGATGACGACCTTGCCCTTGAGCGGCGCGCCCACCAGGGTGCCGCCTTCGCCGTGGTCCTTGGCTTCCTTGCGGTTGTAGGCGAACGGCACGTCGCCGCGGCCCTGCATCGCCGGGTGGTTGGCCAGCGCGACGGCGGTGGCCGTGGCCAGCGGGATGCCCTTGTAGGCCGGGCCGAACAGCATATCGAAGGCCACGCCCGAATCCAGCAGCGCCTGCGCATAGAAGCCTGCCAGCTTGCCGACCGAACCACCACTGTTGAACAGGCCCGCATTGAAGAAATAGGGACTGATACGGCCGGACTTGACCTTGAAGCTGCCGAAGCGCAGCACGCCTTCGTTCAGGGCGAAGCGGACAAAATCAAGCGAGGTGGCGGAGTTGGCAGAATGGGCGGCAGACATGCGAGCGGGGTCCGAGAGGTGGCAAACCCCGGCATTTTATCCGTTGTCGGGGCTATTGCCGGGCAACGTCGCCCAGTCGGTTAAATTCCTGGCATTGTTCCGGCCGTTCCCGGCCGCTCTACAGGAGTCCCGCTTTGCTGCGCATCACGTCGATCAACCTCAATGGCATCCGGTCCGCCTTCCGCAAGGGCCTGCAACCCTGGATGGAAAAGCACGCCGCCGACGTGCTGTGCCTGCAGGAAATCAAGGTGTCGGACGAGGATCTGACCGAGGATCTGCGCCACCCGCCCGGCTACACCGGCCACTTCCACCATGCCGTCAAGAAAGGCTACAGCGGCGTCGGCATCTATCTGCGTGATGCGGCCGAGCGCGTCAGCATCGGCCTGGGCTGCGAAGAATTCGATCCCGAGGGCCGCATCATCCGCGCCGACTGGAAGAACCTGTCGGTCATCAGCGCCTACCTGCCCTCGGGCTCCAGCGGCGACGAACGCCAGCAGGCCAAGTACCGCTTCCTGGACCGCTTCGGTCCGTGGATCGACGAACTGATGCACGAGCACAAGAAGACCGGCCGCGAATTCGTCATCTGCGGCGACTGGAACATCGCCCACAAGGAAATCGACCTGAAGAACTGGAAGGGCAACCTGAAGAATTCCGGTTTCCTGCCCGAGGAACGCGCCTGGCTGACCGACGTGTTCGACAAGCGCGGCTTCGTCGACGTGTTCCGCACCATCGACGAGCGGCCGGACCAGTACACCTGGTGGAGCAACCGCGGCCAGGCCTGGGCCAAGAACGTCGGGTGGCGTATCGATTACCAGATCGCCACGCCCGGCATCGCCGCCCGCGCCCGCAGCGTCGCGATCTATAAAGACGAACGCTTTTCCGACCACGCGCCGCTGACGATCGACTACGACGCCACGCTGTAGCAACCAGGCGGTGGGACGTCCGTTCCACCGCCTGGCGCATGATCTGGCGCAAAGTATAATTAGGGACACATCATAAGAAATCCGCCCGGCAAATATAGGACTCTGCCCCCGCTGCCGGGTGCATTCCCCTATGAAGCGCCCATGCCTTTCCTGCCGTGAACTTGGCATTATATTGGGGACGCATTAATTTTCCCTGTGAATTCAATGTCCCACCCTTCTCTCTATGGAACCCGGGGTGATCTCCCCGCCCTCCAAACCGCAATGCGACCCCAATAATTAAAGAAAAAAGCGCTTTGATATCAAGGTGATGGAGCAGCCCGCCGTTTTGCGCAGGGCAACAAATTAGCCCTACAATCTCGCACCAAGCCGGTGCAATCCGCACCAAAACGGAGATTCGACGCCCCGAAACAGCGCATCTCCGCACTCATTCGAAGCGCCCCCCAAGGAGATCATGTTGAAAGTGCAGCGTCTGGACGACTTCCTGCGTAGCGTCGCCGTGCGCGATCCGCAGCAACCGGAATTCATGCAAGCCGTCCAGGAGGTGATGCTGAGTCTGTGGCCTTTCATCGAAAAGCACCCCCACTACGCCGAGCACGCTTTGCTCGAGCGCCTGGTGGAACCGGAACGCGTGATCCAGTTCCGCGTGTGCTGGACCGACGACAAGGGCCAGGCGCAGGTCAACCGCGCTTTCCGCATCCAGCACAGTTCGGCCATCGGACCATTCAAGGGCGGCATGCGTTTCCACCCCTCGGTGAACCTGTCGATCCTGAAGTTCCTGGCGTTCGAGCAGACCCTGAAGAACTCGCTGACCACGCTGCCCATGGGCGGCGGCAAGGGCGGCTCCGACTTCGACCCCAAGGGCAAGTCCGACGCCGAAGTCATGCGCTTCTGCCAGGCCCTGATGATCGAGCTGTACCGCCACCTGGGCCCGGACACCGACGTGCCGGCCGGCGATATCGGCGTGGGCGCGCGTGAAGTCGGCTTCATGGCCGGCATGATGAAA
This sequence comes from Achromobacter xylosoxidans, assembly GCF_001457475.1. Taxonomy (NCBI): domain Bacteria; kingdom Pseudomonadati; phylum Pseudomonadota; class Betaproteobacteria; order Burkholderiales; family Alcaligenaceae; genus Achromobacter; species Achromobacter xylosoxidans. The sequence goes on from NZ_LN831029.1 coordinate 6,497,401, forward strand.
AAACTGTCGAACTCCACCGCCAGCGTCTTCACCGGCAAGGGCCTGACCTTCGGCGGCAGCCTGATCCGCCCCGAAGCCACCGGCTACGGCACCGTCTACTTCGCCGAGGAAATGCTCAAGCGCGTCGGCAAGTCGTTCGACGGCCTGCGCGTGTCGGTCTCGGGTTCGGGCAACGTGGCCCAGTACGCCATCGAAAAGGCCATGGCGCTGGGGGCCAAGGTGGTGACGGTGTCCGACTCGAACGGCACGGTGGTCGACGAAGCCGGCTTCAACCACGAAAAGCTGGTGGCGCTGATGCACGTCAAGAACGACCTGCGCGGCCGCCTGGACACCTATGCCCGCCAGTTCGGTCTGGTCTATGAGCCCGGCAAGCGTCCCTGGCACGTGCCGGTGGACGTGGCCCTGCCCTGCGCCACCCAGAACGAGCTGGAGCTGGCCGATGCCGAAACGCTGATCAAGAACGGCGTGCAATGCGTGGCCGAAGGCGCCAACATGCCCGCCACTCTGGACGCCGCCAAGGCCTTCATCGCCGCCCGCGTGCTGTACGCGCCGGGCAAGGCCAGCAACGCCGGCGGCGTGGCCGTGTCGGGCCTGGAAATGGCCCAGAACTCGGCCCGCCTGGCATGGACCCGCGAGGAAGTGGACGCGCGCCTGCACGCCATCATGCGCGATATCCACGAGAATTGCGTGCGCCACGGCCACAGCGAGCGCGAATACGTGAACTACCTGGACGGCGCCAACATCGCCGGCTTCGTCAAGGTCGCCGACGCGATGCGCCAGCAAGGGCTGTACTGATCGACAGGCCGGCGCCCCATTGTGGGGGTACCGGCCAGCGACAAAAAAGGCGGCAGGCTGTTCGAGCCTGCCGCCTTTTTTTGTTCTGGGCCGCGCGCGGCGGGATCAGTGCTTCATCGCGCCGTGATCGTGGCTCATGCCGGGGTTGTGCGAGGCCGGTTTGACCTTGAACTGCACCGCCACCTCGCCCGCCTTCTCGAACTTCAACGTGGCGGGCACCGTGGCGCCTTCGGCGAACGGCGCCTTCAGCTTGATGAACATGACGTGGTAACCCCCGGGGGCCAGCTTGACCTCGCCGTCGGCCGGCAGCGCGATGCCGCCCTCGACCTGGCGCATCTTGGCCACGCCGTTGGTGGTCTCGACCGTGTGCAGCTCGACCCGCTCGGCGGCGTCGGACGAGATCGACAGCAGGCGATCGGGGGTCTTTGCATCGTTGTCGATGTCCATGTAGCCGGCGCCGTTGGACTGGCCCGGGGCGGACGCGCGCACCCAGAGATCGTCGATCTCGACCTGGCCGACCTTGTAGTCCTTGGCCCAGGCCGAACCGGCCGCGCACAGGCCCAGGACGGCAATAGCGGCGAACTTGCGGATGTTCATGGGGGTGTTCTCCTATGGGTTAACGCCGCCGGACCAGGCTGCGGGCGGCTGACAGAACCGAGTCGGTCAAAGCTTCCATCGCTTCGGAGTTTACCCGCCAATGCTGCCAGTACAGCGGCACGTCCTCCCAGGCGCGGCCCCGCAGCAGCATCAGATGACCTGCATCAAGGTGTTCCTGCACCAGTGGCAGCGGATTCATGGTCCAGCCCAGGCCCCCCAGGGTGGCCTGCACGAAGGCGCGGGTCGACGGCACCCACCAGACCGGCGGTTGCCATGGCGCCGGGTCCGAGATCTTGTGGGCGAAACGGGCCTGCAACGCATCCTTGCGGTTGAACACCAGCACCGGCGCCTGCGCCAGTGTCTGCGCATTCACGCCCTGCGCGAAATAGCGCTTGTGGAAGGCCGGGGTACACGTCGCCACATAGCGCATGCTGCCCAGCGCATGGATGCGGCAGCCTTGCACCGGATCGGCCAGCGTCGTCACCGCGCCCAGCACCGACCCGTTGCGCAGCAGCGCGGCGGTGTGGTCCTGGTCCTCGGACTGCATGTCGAGCGTGGCGCGGGTACGGCTGGAGAACTGCAGCGCCGCCTCGACGAACCAGGTCTCAAGGCTGTCGTGGTTGACCGCGATGGGGATGCTGGCGTGCGGCACGTCGTCGTCCGCCACGCCCAGCCGGTTCAGCGCGTCGTGTTCCAGCAGCGCGGTCTGCTCGGCCAGCTGCACCAGCACCTGGCCATCGCCGGTGGCCGCGGCGGGCACGGTGCGCTGGACCAGCAGCCTTCCCATGCGGTCTTCGAGCGCCTTGATCCGCTGCGACACCGCCGACGGCGTCACGCTCAACGCCAACGCGGCGCGTTCGAAACTGCCTTCGCGCACCACCGCCGCCAGGGCGCGCAGGTTGCCGTGATCGATTTTCATAGAATTAGTTTTGCTTAAGATAATGAAGGAAAATTAGCTGTATTTCATACCAGTGACAAGCGAAAATGATGCATTGTCGGCATGCGCAACGCTGCCGGCCCGGTATTCCAAGCGCCGCCACAAGGCGTTGCAGTCAAAAGGTTCGCGTCATGTTCGCCACGTTGTCATCTCCCCTCTTTCTCACCGCCTGGGCCAGCGGCACGGCCACGGGGCTGGGCCTGTTCGCCGTCGTCGGCGCGCAAAGCGCATTCATCCTGCGCCAGGGATTGATGCGCGCGCACCTGCTGTCGGTGGTTGCCATCTGCGCGTTGATCGACGCCGTCTTCATCTTCGCCAGCGTGTCGGGCCTGCAGGCCTTGACGGCCTGGTTCCCCTGGCTGACCACGGCGGTGCTGTGGTTCGGCGTGGCCTTCCTGTCCTGGTACGCGCTGCAATCGGCGCGCCGCGCCTGGAACGCCACCGGCGGGCTGGCCGCCGCGCGCGACGTGGTGCCCTCGCGCCGCGCCGCGATGCTGGGCGCGCTGGGCTTTTCGTTGCTGAACCCGCATTTCTGGCTCGACATGGTGGTGGTGGGCTCGCTGGCCCACGGTTTCGAGGATGCCCGCATGGCGTTCGCCGCCGGCGCCTTCACCGCCAGCCTGCTGTGGCTGGCCGTGCTGGGCATCGGCTCGCGCCTGTTCGCGCGCTTCTTCGCCAGCGCCTCGGCCTGGCGCGTGCTCGACGGCGTCATCGCCGTGGTCATGGCGGGCCTGGCGATCAGCCTGGCGGTCAAGGGCGTCTGAGGGTTGGCGCAGTCGCGCTGGCTGGACGGCTACGGGACGGGTCGTTGCGCAGGCGGCGGAAATACGGGGACGGGCTAGCCAGCCAGGCACTTTTATAATCGCCGCGTTGCCACTCTTTCGTCGGGCGCATGGCCGGCCCGCCAGACGATCATGCGCGGACCCTCCCCTTCCAAAGACGTGCGCCTGCCGCCGCTGGCCGCCATCCAGGCCTTCGAGGCCGCCGCCCGGCTCGGCTCGTTCGAGCGCGCCAGCGAAGAACTGTTCGTCACCGCCAGCGCCATCGGCAAGCGCATCGCCGCGCTCGAGGCGCAGCTGGACGTCACCCTGTTCATCCGTAGCAGCCGCGGCGCCACCCTGAGCGCCGCCGGGCGCGAATACCTGGAACAAGTGCGCACCGCGCTGGACCTGCTGTCCGATGCCTCGCTGCACAAGCGCGGCGAGCCCAAGCTCGAACCCCTGCGGGTGGTGTCCACCCCGACCTTTGCCCGCCAGGTGCTGATCCCCGCCCTGCCTGGCTTCACCGCCGCGCACCCGGACGTCGAGCTGGAAATCATGCTGTCCATTCCCTACCTGGACATCATGCCGCCGAACGCGGACGTCTGGATCCGCTTCGGCAGCGGCAAATATCCCGGCCTGCACGCGCGGCCGCTGACCACAGATCCGGTGTTTGCGGTCTGCTCGCCCGCCTACCGCGATGCGCACGGGCCGTTCGAACGCCCGCAGGACCTGTCGCGCGCCGCCCTGCTGCGCTGCCCGATGGAGCCATGGCGTCCCTGGCTGGCGGCGGCCGGGCTCGACTGGCCCGAACCCGCGCGCGGCGTCTGGCTGGTCGACCTGGGCATGATGCTGGCGGCGGCCCGAGCCGGCCAGGGCATCGCGCTGACCCGCCGCACGCTGGCGGCCGAGTGGCTGGACGAGGGCAAATTGCTGCGGGTGCTCGACATCGAGACGGCGGGTGAATCCCAGTACTACCTGTGTACTGAAATCTCGCGCCCTCCGGGCGGCGCGGCCCAAGCGTTTTCCCTATGGCTGGCCGCCGTCTGTGAACGCGCGGCCCAATGGCCACGGGCTTCTTCGGCCAAGCCGGAATAAATTTCCAGCCCCGGGCGGAAGGAAATTCCGCGCACCGCCGCGCGTCGCTGGCTAGCATGCGCCCAACATGGCCTGCGCGCGCAAACCGGCTCCGCGCGCCGGGCCTGCCCCGATCTTTGGCCGTCCCATGCTGCATCGCAATGCCGGGCCGTCGGCGGGTGCGACGGTACTAGGTATTTACGCGGAAAAACCCCGCCGGGTCAGATTCGCGTAAGCGATTAAGCAGACAGTCACAACACGCAACAGGAGTGCGCCACCCACCTTCTTCACGCCGCCTGGCGCCGGCACACGGTTTTCCACGCAGTTCTACCAATTACAACGGAGACATCCATGGATTTTCGTTTGAAGCTGCTTGCAGGAACCCTTGCTTTTGCCGTATCGGCCGCGGGCTACGCCGCCGACCCCATCAAGATCGGCGTGGCCGGCCCCTATACGGGCGGCTCTTCCTCCATGGGGGTGAGCATGCGCGACGGCGTGCGCCTGGCCATCGAGGAAATCAACAAGAATGGCGGCGTGCTCGGCCGGCAACTGGTCGCGGTGGAACGCGACGACGAAGCCAAGAACGAGCGCGGCGTGCAGATCGCCCAGGAACTGATCAACAAGGAACAGGTCACCGCCACGGTCGGCTACATCAACACCGGCGTGGCGCTGGCCTCGCAACGCTTCTACCAGGACGCCAAGATCCCGGTGTTCAACAACGTGGCCACCGGCAGCGTCATCACGCACCAGTTCAAGGCGCCCGAATACCCGGACAACTACGTATTCCGCAACGCGGCGCACGACAGCATCCAGGCGCCGATGATCGTCGAAGAGGCCATCACCCGCCGCGGCTTCAAGAAGGTCGCGATCCTGGCCGACTCCACCAACTACGGCCAGCTCGGCCGCGAGGACCTGGAAAAGGCCCTGGACGCCAAGGGCATCAAGCCTGTGGCCGTCGAGAAGTTCAACATCAAGGACGTCGACATGACGGCCCAGCTGCTCAAGGCCAAGGCCGCGGGCGCCGAAGCCGTGCTGACCTACGGCATCGGCCCCGAGCTGGCGCAGATCGCCAACGGCATGGCCAAGCTGGGCTGGAAGGTGCCGATCATCGGCAGCTGGACGCTGTCGATGGCCAACTACATCGACAACTCCGGCGCCAACGGCGAAGGCGCGCGCATGCCGCAGACCTTCATCCAGGATCCGGATACGCCCAAGCGCAAGGCCTTCATCGATGCCTACCTGGCCAAGTTCAAGCCCAAGAACAATCGCATCGACTCGCCGGTGTCGGCGGCCCAGGGCTATGACTCGATCTTCCTGCTGGCTGCCGCCATCAAGCAGGCCAACTCCACCGAAGGCCCGAAGATCCGTGAAGCGCTCGAGAACCTGCAGACGCCGGTCGAGGGCGTGGTGATGACCTACAACAAGCCCTTCACCCACGACAACCACGACGCCATCGGCGCCAAGGAAGTGGTCATCGGCGAGGTCAAGGGCGGCCGCGTGGTCAAGGCCAACTAAGTTCGTCCGAAGCAGTGCGGCGGCGGCTGCCCAGCCGCCGCCGCCGGCGTTCCCGCGCGCGGGGCGCCGGCATGCAGTCGCCTGACAACAGCGTTCTGCCCAAGGGGGTTGGGACGGAACACAGCGCCTCACGACACACACCATGATTCTTCTACAGCTTATCTATAGCGGTATCGCGCTGGGCATGATCTATGCCGTCATCGCGTTCGGGTACCAGCTCACTTTCGCCACATCCGGCACCCTGAACTTCGGCCAGGGCGAAGCCCTGATGCTGGGCGCGCTGGTCGGGCTCACGCTGGTCGGCCTGGGCGTGAACTATTGGGTCATGATCCCCATCGTCTGCATCTTCGGCTTCGCGCAAGGCGCGCTGGTCGAGCGGGTCGGCGTGCGGCCGGCCATCAAGACGCGATCCGAATTCGGCTGGATCATGGCCACCATCGCCCTGGGCATCATCTTCAAGAACGTGGCCGAGAACATCTGGGGCCGCGACGACCTGCGATTCCCCTCGCCGCTGCCCGAGGCGCCGATCGAGGTGCTGGGCGCGAACGTGCTGCCGATGGAACTGCTGGTGGTGTTCGGCGCGCTGGCCATGATGCTGCTGGTGGAACTGTTCAACCGCAAGTCCATCTACGGCAAGGCTTTCGTCGCCACGTCCAACGACCGCGACGCCGCCGGGCTGATGGGCATCAACACCGGCATGGTAATCACGTTTTCGTATGCCCTGTCGTCGCTGACGGCCGCCTTCGCGGGCGTGCTGGTGGCGCCGCTGACGCTGACCGGCGCCACCATGGGCGCGGTGCTGGGCCTGAAGGCCTTCGCGGTCGCCATCATCGGCGGCCTGTCCAGCGGCATGGGCGTGGTGGTGGGCGGCCTGATCCTGGGGATCGCCGAGACCACCACCGGTTTCTATCTTTCGACGGGGTACAAAGACGTGCCGGGACTGGTCCTGCTGCTGCTCGTACTGACCTTCAAACCCGCCGGCCTGTTCGGCAAGACCGCGATCAAGAAGGTGTAAGCGATGAAACCCCTGCACCTGCTGCTTTCCATCGTGGCGGTGGCCTGCCTGGCCGCCGTGCCCCTGGGCGTGACCAACACGTACTACCTGCACCTGATCGAAACCATCATGATCTATTCGATCCTGCTGTTCGGGCTCGATATCGTGGTGGGCTACACCGGCCAGGTGTCGCTGGGCCATGCCGGCCTGTTCGGCATCGGCTCGTATGTCGCCGGCGTGCTGTTCTTCCATCTGCAGATGCCGATATGGGTGATCCTGCCGGCCGCCATCCTGATCGCGGCGGCTTTCGGCGCGGTGCTGGCGTTGCCGGCGCTGCGGGTCACCGGACCCTACCTGGCGATGGTGACGCTGGCCTTCGGCACCATCATCCAGATCCTGATCAACGAGATGACCTTCCTGACCGAAGGCCCGCTCGGCATCAAGATCCCCAAGCCGTCGATCGGCGGCCACATCCTGACCAAGAGCGAGTACTTCTGGCTGGTGGCGGCGTTGCTGGTGCTGTCGCTGATCGTGGTGCACCGGATCCTCAAATCGCACCTGGGCCGCTCGTTCGAGGCCCTGCGCGACAGCCCGATCGCCTCGGACTGCATGGGCGTGTCGGTCTATCGCCACAAGGTGTTCGCCTTCGTCATCAGCGCCGGCTTCGCCGGCCTGGCGGGCGCGCTGTATTCGTACTCCGAGCAGTACATCTCGCCCAACACCTACAACTTCGAACTCACCATCCTGTTCCTGCTGGCCATCATCATGGGCGGGCGCAAGAGCCGCACCGGGGCGCTGCTGGGCGCATCGATCATCGTGCTGCTGCCCAAGATGCTGGACGACATCGCCACCTTCCGCCTGATCGCGCTGGGCGTGGCGATCCTGGTGACGGTGGGCAGCGCGATCGCCATCTCCAAGGGCCGCACCGAGGCCCGCCGGGTGGCGGTGCCGGTGGTCGGCACCATCCTGCTGGCGGTGTTCTCGTATTGGCTGGAGGCGGTGACCGACTGGCGCCTGACGATCTTCGGCGCCATGATCCTGTTCGTCGTGTACTACCTGCCCGACGGCATCGTCGGCTTCGTGCGCAACCTGTTCTTCTCGACCCGCCGCGCGGCGCTGTCGGTCAAGAAGGACCTGGTCAAGGAACAGGAAGCGGTGCCCGACGCGGCGCGGGGCCATGGCGAAACGCTGTTGGCGGCCAAGCAGGTGCTGATGCAGTTCGGCGGCCTGAAGGCGCTGAACCAGGTCGACCTGACGGTCAAGCGCGGCACCATCCATGGGCTGATCGGACCGAACGGTTCGGGCAAGAGCACCATGATGAATGTGCTGACGGGCATCTATGTGCCCACGGCGGGCGCGGTGGAATTCGGCGGCAAGTCACTGGTGGGCCTGGCGCCGGCCGACATCGCCGCCACGGGCATCGCCCGCACCTTCCAGAACGTGCAGCTGTTCGGCGAGATGACGGCGCTGGAGAACGTGCTGGTGGGCCTGCACCACACCTTCACGACGGGACTGGCGGGCATCGCGCTGCGCACGCCGAAGTGGAAGGGCGAGGAACAAGGCGCGCGCGCCCGCGCCCTGGCGCTGCTGGAATTCGTGGGGTTGGAGGACCTGGCCAGCGAAGAGGCCCGCAACCTGCCCTATGGCAAGCAACGCCTGCTGGAAATCGCCCGCGCGCTGGCGCTGGACCCGCAATTGCTGCTGCTGGACGAGCCGGCTGCCGGCCTGACGGCGCCGGATATCGCCGAGCTGCTGACGATCATCCGCAAGGTGCGCGACCACGGCATTACGCTGATCCTGATCGAGCACCACATGGATGTGGTGATGGGGGTGTGCGACACCGTGTCGGTGCTGGACTTCGGCCAGAAGATCGCCGAGGGGCTGCCCAATGAAGTGCAGAGCAACGCCAAGGTTATCGAGGCGTATCTGGGCGGCGCGCCCGCCTGACGCCAAGGACGACAACATGCTATCGATCAAGAATCTGGAAGCGGGCTACGGGAAGGTGAAGGTGCTGCACGGCATCAGCATGGAGGTCCCGAAGGCCAAGGTGGTGACGTTGATCGGCTCGAACGGGGCCGGCAAGACGACGACGATGCGGGCGCTGTCGGGGATGATCCGGCCGACCGCGGGCGAGGTCACGCTGGGCGGCAAGCGCATCGACGGACTGGAATCGCATCGGATCGCGCGGCTGGGGCTGGCGCATTCGCCGGAAGGACGGCGGGTGTTTCCGACACTGTCCGTCACGGACAACCTGCTGCTGGGCGCGTTTCCGCGCCTGACGGGGAGCCGGCCCAAGGGTGACGTGCAGGCGGACCTGGGGCGGGCGATGGATCTGTTCCCCCGCCTGAAGGAGCGGCGCGAGCAGTTGGCGGGGACGCTGTCGGGCGGCGAACAGCAGATGCTGGCGATGGCGCGGGCGGTGATGCTGAATCCGGAGCTGGTGCTGCTGGATGAGCCGTCGATGGGGTTGGCGCCGATCCTGGTGGAGGAGGTGTTCCGGATCATTGCGCGGCTCAAGGATGAAGGGGTGACGATGTTGCTGGTCGAGCAGTTTGCGGCGGCGGCGCTCAATGTCGCGGATTATGGGTATGTGTTGGAGAACGGGCGGATTTCTGTGCATGGGAGTGCGGAGAAGTTGAAGCATGATCCGGCTGTGGTGGCGGCTTATCTTGGGGGGTCGCATTGAGTTTTTGCTGACATGGGGTTGAGTTCTTGAGCCGCACGGCGGGGCGGCGGGCGGTGGCGGGCGGGGCTACGATTGCGGTCCGGAGCCTTCGCTCCGGACTGCCCCGTTGTCAACCTCGTACGCCTTCGGCTCCCTACGGTTTCCCTCGGGCGCATCTACACGCCCCGCCCGCCACCGCCCGCCGCCCCGCCGTGCTCGCGATTGCTTTGGTTCCGGCGTTGCTGGGGTGAGCCGTGTGCTTGGCGTTCTTTTGCCGTGGGTGTTCTCGCTGAAGATCTTGCAGGGCCCGCCCAAAGGCGGCCGCGCGGGCGGCCTTTTTGGGCTTACGCGACTTGGTGTGTTGGCGGATGACGCTGCGCGCTGGGGGGAAGCGGCTTGGCGGGTCGCCTGCTCTTGGAGTGGGGTGGATGAAAAAAGGCAGGATTGCGCTTGGTGCAATCCTGCCTTTGCTTTTGGCGCGCGGGACGCGCGCTGGGCTTAGACGGTGATGGTCAGGGTGACGTCGATGTTGCCGCGGGTGGCGTTCGAGTAGGGGCAGACGATGTGGGCGGCGGCGACGAGTTTTTCGGCTTCGGCGCGGTCCATGCCGGGCAGCGAGATCTTCAGCTCGGCTTCGATGCCGAAACCGGTGGGGATGGGGCCGATGCCGACCGAGCCGTCGATGGTGGCGTTGGCGGGCATGGCGATCTTGTCGCGGCCGGCGACGAACTTCATGGCGCCCATGAAGCAGGCCGAATAGCCGACGGCGAACAGTTGCTCGGGGTTGGTGCCCGCGGCGCCGGCGCCACCCAGTTCCTTCGGGGTGGTCAGCTTGACGTTCAGGTTGCCGTCGCTGGAGACGCCGGTGCCTTCACGGCCGCCGGTGACGTGGGCGTGGGCGCGGTACAGGACTTTTTCGATCGACATGGTGCGTTCCTTTTGGATGAAGGTTGGACTGCCAGGCTGGCGGGACCCTTCCCGCTTCGGCCTTTACTAATTAAATAGCACACAATTTCATAGCGCACTATTTTTAATCGGGGATGACAGCACCTGCCATCATCCGCCTCGAACACTAACAATCAAAGACTGCTGACCAGCTTTTCCCGCAATTCGTGCAACGCGCGCATGGTGCCCTGCGCCTCTTCCAGCGAGCACTGGGCCGCGGCGGCGACGGCGTGAGGCACCGCTTCGGCCTGGTTGCGCAGGTCGCGCCCTTGTTTCGTCAAGGTGACGATCACCTGGCGTTCATCGTCCTGCGCGCGGGTCCGGGTAACCAGGCCCGCCGCTTCCAGCCGCTTGAGTAGCGGCGTCAGGGTGGCCGAGTCCAGGAACAGGCGTTCGCCGATGTCGGTGACCGTGATTTCGTCGCGTTCCCACAGCACCAGCATGACCAGGTACTGCGGGTACGTCAGATCCAGGCCGCGCAGCAGCTTGCGGTACACCTTGTTCATCGCCAGCGAGGTCGAGTACAGGGCGAAACACAGCTGGCTGTCTAGCAGCAGCGGGTTGAATGCGCTTTTGGGCTGGGATCTGGATTTCATTGCGCAATATTAAATAGCGCGCTATTTATCGTCAAGCACTTTTTCATCCGACTTTTGTAACCGCAGCGAATCACACGACTCAGGCGGCGTGTTCGCCTTCCAGCGCGCCGCGGTCGGAGCCGTACAGCTTCAGGCCATCCAGGTCCAGCACCCGCACGGCGCCATACTCGACGTTCAGCAGCCCGGCCTCTTCCAGCTTGCGCAGCGCCTGGTTGGCGCGCTGGCGCGAGACCCGCGCCAGGTAGCCGACCTCTTCCTGCGTGATGGTCAGGCGCATGCCCATGCCCGGGTACAGCAGCGGATTGAACAGTTCCGCCAGGCAGCGCGCCACCCGGGCGTCCGGATCCAGCAGGCGATCGTATTCGGCCTTGCCGATGAACTGGGCGACGCGCTCGTTCAACTGGTGCAGCAGGTAGCGGTTGAAGGGGATGCTTGTGTCCAGCAGCCAGTCGAAGGTGGCGGCCGGCAGGCGGGCGACGACGGAATCGCGCAGCGCCACGATGTCGTACTTGCGGACTTCACGCTTGAGCAGCGAGCCTTCGCCGATCCAGCCGCCGGCGGGCACGCCGGTCAGCGACGCAACCTTGCCTTCGGCATTTCCCACCGACACCTTCACCAGGCCGGCCAGCACGCCGATCCAAGCCTGGGCGAGTTCGCCTTTGCGCTCTATGATCGACCCGGCGGCAACCTGCTGCACGGACAGGTCTCGCTCGACGCGCGCTTGCTGCTCGGCGTCGAGTACGCGAAACCAGGCCGCGGCCAGTTGCAGGGAGTCGGATAGCTGCATCGGGAATACCCTAAAAGTTCCTTGAATGTCGCGATGGTGACAGTTGGTAGCAACCCAACCTTATACCTTAACTCCTGCCGTAAATCTAAAACCAACTGGTCAAGCGCAACCTCTCGCGCGCCGCGTCTCGCGGCAGCGGGCGCGATGCGCCCAAACCGGAGGAGACAACGTGGCACATTCATCGCCCGCATCCGCACAGATGCCGGCGGCGCTGGACACCTTTCCAGCGCTGCTGTTCGCGCATGCCGACGTACGCGGGTCGCGGCCCGCCATACGTGAGAAAGACCTGGGTATCTGGCAAACCCTTACCTGGTCGCAAGTGGCGGAGCACGTGCGCCAGGTCGCCCACGGACTCGCGTCGCTGGGCATCCAGCCCGGCATGCACGTGGCCGTGATCGGCGAGAACCGCCCGCGCCTGTACATGGCCATGATGGCCGCGCAATCGCTCGGCGCCATCCCCGTGCCGCTCTACCAGGATGCCGTGGCCCAGGAAATGGTCTACGTGCTGCAGGACGCCGAGATCAGCGTCGCGGTGGTCGAGGACCAGGAACAGGTCGACAAGATGCTGGAAGTGCGCGAGCAATGCCCCGCGCTCGAGCACGTGGTCTATGACGATCCGCGCGGCCTGCGCCACTACACCGATGCGATGCTGCTGTCCTATGACCGGCTCGAGGAGATCGGCCGCGACTACGCCGCGCAGCATCCCGACTTCTTCGCCCGCGCGGTGGCCGCGGTGCAGCCGCAAGACGCGGCGGCGATGTTCTATACCTCCGGCACCACCGGCAAGCCCAAGGGGGTGGTGCTGACGCACCATGCGCTGATCGACCGCGCCCGCGCCGTGTCCGAAATGGAAAACCTGACCGACCGCGAGGACGTGCTGGCCTACCTGCCGCCGGCCTGGATCGGGCAGAACATGTTCTCGTACACGCAGTTGCTGGTCACGGGCTTCACGGTGAATCATCCGGAGTCGCCCGACACGGTCTCGATCGACATGCGCGACATCGGGCCCACCTACTACTTCGCGCCGCCGCGCGTGCTGGAAGGCCTGCTGACCCATGTGATGATCCGCATGGAGGACGCCGGCTACCTCAAGCGCAAGCTGTTCCATGCCTGCATGAAACTGGCGCGCCGCGTCGGCACCCGCATCCTGGACGGCGAATCCGTCAACGCCTGGGACCGCCTGCGCTACGCGCTGGGCAACGTGCTGATCTACGGCCCGCTGCGCAATGCGCTGGGCATGAGCCGCGTGCGCGTGGCCTACACCGCCGGCGAGGCGATTGGCCCCGACCTGTTCGTGTTCTACCGCTCCATCGGCATCAACCTCAAGCAGCTGTACGGCTCCACCGAAACGTCGGTGTTCGTCTGCGTGCAGCCGGACGGCCAGGTGCGCGACGACACCGTCGGCCCGCCGGTGGCCGGCGTGGAGATCCGCGTGGCCGACAACGGCGAGATCCTGGTCAAGAGCCCCGGCCTGTTCAAGGAGTACTACCGCAACCCGGACGCCACGCAGGAAGCGCGCAGCGCCGACGGCTGGTTCCACACGGGCGACGCGGGCTACCTGGACACCGACGGCCAGCTCAAGATCATCGACCGCGCCAAGGACGTCGGCAAGCTGGCCGACGGCAGCCTGTTCGCGCCCAAGTACCTGGAGAACAAGCTCAAGTTCTTCCCGCACATCAAGGAGGCGGTGGCGTTCGGCGCCGGCCGCCAGGACGTGTGCGCCTTCATCAACATCGACCTGGAAGCCGTGGGCAACTGGGCCGAGCGCCGCGGCCTGCCCTACGCCGGCTATACCGACCTGGCGGGCAAGGACGAGGTCTACCAGCTCATCGCCGATTGCGTCGAACAGGTCAATGCCGACCTGGCCACCGATCCGAAGCTGTCGGCCTCGCAGATCAGCCGCTTCCTGATCCTGCACAAGGAACTGGATCCGGATGACGACGAACTGACGCGCACCCGCAAGGTGCGGCGCGCCTTCATCGCGCAGAAGTATGGCGTGCTGATCGACGCCCTGTTCGAAGGCAAGCAGTCCCAGTACATCGAAACCGAAGTGAAGTTCGAGGACGGCCGCAGCGGCAAGATCGCCGCCGACCTGAAGATCCGCCCGGTCAAGACGTTCCCCGCCATCACCGCCCGAGCCGCGTAGAGACCATGAGCAACAACGACCGCGACCAGCGCATCGGCGACGTGATGCTGGACATGCAGAACATCTCGCTGTCCTTCGGCGGCGTCAAGGCGCTGACGGACATTTCCTTCAACGTGCGCGAGCACGAGATCCGCGCCATCATCGGCCCCAACGGCGCGGGCAAGAGTTCGATGCTGAACGTCATCAACGGCGTCTACACGCCGCAGCAGGGCGGCATCGAGTTTCGCGGCGAGCGCTTCTCGCGCATGAATCCGCGCCGCGCCGCCGAAATGGGCATCGCCCGCACTTTCCAGAACCTGGCCCTGTTCAAGGGCATGAGCGTGCTGGACAACATCATGACCGGCCGCAACCTGCGCATGAAGTGCGGGCTGCTGGCGCAGGCCTTCCGCCTGGGCGCCGCCGAACGCGAAGAGATCGAGCACCGCCAGTTCGTCGAGAACATCATCGACTTCCTCGAAATCCAGGCCTACCGCAAGACCCCGGTGGGACGCCTGCCCTACGGCCTGCAAAAGCGCGTCGACCTGGGCCGCGCGCTGGCCATGGAGCCGCGCCTGCTGCTGCTGGACGAGCCGATGGCCGGCATGAACATCGAGGAGAAGCAGGACATGAGCCGCTTCATCCTCGACGTGAACGACGAATTCGGCACCACCATCGTGCTGATCGAGCACGACATGGGCGTGGTCATGGACATCTCCGACCGCGTGGTGGTGCTGGACTACGGCAAGAAGATCGGCGACGGCAAGCCCGATGAGGTGCGCGCCAACGAAGACGTCATCCGAGCGTACCTTGGCGTCGGCGGCGAAGCCGCCGTCACCAAGGACGCCGAAGCGCAGGCAACAGCCCCCGCCCCTAACCCTCCCCCCGAGGGGGAGGGAGAAAACTCACTGGCTGCACGGACTTAAGGGGCGAATGATGGGATTTTTTCTGGAAACCTTGTTCGGCGGCCTGATGAGCGGCATGCTGTACGCCCTGATCGGCCTGGGCTTCGTGCTGATCTTCAAGGCGTCGGGCGTGTTCAACTTCGCCCAGGGCGCCATGGTGCTGGTGGCGGCGTTGTCGATGGCGCGCTTCTCGGAGTGGCTACCGCGCTGGTTCGGCTTCGAAAACATGATCCTGGCCAACGTGCTGGCGTTCATCGTCAGCGCCATCGTGATGTTCCTGCTGGCGGTGGCGATCGAGCGTTTCGTGCTGCGCCACCTGGTCAACCAGGAAGCCACCACGCTGCTCATGGCCACGCTGGGCATCAGTTATTTCCTTGACGGCCTGGGCCAGATCGCGTTCGGCAGCTCGGTCTATTCCATCAACGTCGGCATGCCGAAAGACCCGTTGATGATCCTGGACTCGGTGTTCGAAGGCGGCCTGCTCATCAACCTCGAAGACCTGACCGCCGCCGTCATCGCCGCACTGCTGGTGGCGGCGCTGGCGCTGTTCTTCCAGTTCACCTCCACCGGCCGCGCCCTGCGCGCGGTGGCGGACGACCACCAGGCGGCGCAGTCCATCGGCATTCCGCTGAACCGCATCTGGGTCATCGTCTGGAGCGTCGCCGGCCTGGTGGCGCTGGTGGCCGGCATCATCTGGGGCTCCAAGTTCGGCGTGCAGTTCACGCTCTCGACCGCGGCGCTGCGGGCGCTGCCGGTGGTGATCCTGGGCGGCCTGACCTCGGTGCCGGGCGCCATTCTCGGCGGCCTGATCATCGGCGTGGGCGAAAAGCTGTCCGAGGTCTACCTGGGGTCGCTGGTGGGCGGCGGCATCGAAATCTGGTTCGCCTATGTGCTGGCGCTGGTGTTCCTGCTGTTCCGTCCGCAAGGGCTGTTCGGCGAGAAGATCATCGACCGCGTCTGACCGCAGGCACTCTGGGATACAAACATGTTCTATCGCGAAAACGGCCAATTCAAGACCAGCTATCGCGCCGACCAGCAGATCTTCCCGATCCGCCAGGACCGCGTCTTCATCTGGCTGCTGCTGGCGGTGGCGTTCATCGCCATCCCGGCGCTGTCCAGCGACTACCTGCTGCGCGCCATCCTGATTCCGTTCCTGATCCTGTCGCTGGCCGCCGTCGGCCTGAACATCCTGGTGGGCTACTGCGGCCAGATCTCGCTGGGCACGGGCGCCTTCATGGCGGTGGGCGCGTATGCCGCCTGGAACTTCGGCGTGCGCTTCCCGGGCATGCCGCTGATCGTCCAGATCCTGCTGGGCGGGTGCTTTGCCACCATCGTCGGCGTCATCTTCGGCATTCCCAGCCTGCGCATCCGCGGCCTGTACCTGGCCGTGGCCACGCTGGCGGCGCAGTTCTTCGTCGACTGGGCGTTCCTGCGCATTCCGTTCTTCACCAACTACTCTTCGTCGGGCAACGTCTCGGTGCCGCCGCTGA
The DNA here is from genome assembly GCF_001457475.1 of Achromobacter xylosoxidans. Classification (NCBI taxonomy): domain Bacteria; kingdom Pseudomonadati; phylum Pseudomonadota; class Betaproteobacteria; order Burkholderiales; family Alcaligenaceae; genus Achromobacter; species Achromobacter xylosoxidans. The sequence continues at coordinate 6,513,584 of NZ_LN831029.1, forward strand.
CCGCCTTCGGGCTGCCGGTGCAGAGCGCGCTGGAAAAGTACCTGTTCGTGCTGATCCTGGTGGTGGTCTTCAGCCTGCTGGCCAAGAACCTGGTGCGCGGCGCCATCGGCCGCCAGTGGATGGCGATCCGCGACATGGACGTGGCCGCCTCGGTCATCGGCATCCGCCCGATGTACGCCAAGCTCACCGCGTTCGCGGTCAGCTCGTTCATCGTCGGCGTGGCCGGCGCGCTGTGGGGCTACATCCACCTGGGCTCGTGGGAGCCGCTGGCCTTCGACCTGACGCGTTCGTTCCAGCTGCTGTTCATGGTCATCATTGGCGGCCTGGGCTCCATCATCGGCAGCTTCTTTGGCGCGGCCTTCATCGTGCTGGTGCCGGTGGCGCTGACCAACGTGCCGCACATGCTGGGCCTGTCGCTGTCGGTGGACACCGCCGCGCACGTCGAGCACATGGTGTTCGGCGCGCTGATCGTGTTCTTCCTGATCGCCGAGCCGCACGGGCTGGCGCGGTTGTGGAGCATCGGCAAGGAAAAGCTCCGCATCTGGCCCTTCCCCCACTAATGATGGGCCCACCCCCGAAGCGCCTGAGGCGCTTCCCCCCTCAAGGGGGCGCCGCTGGGGACCGGCAAAGCCGGATCCGCCGCGGCCCGGATGGTGCGGCTCCCGTTGTGATCATCGTCGGTAGTAGCGGTATCCGCGCCACGACCGACATCCTGAATACCCGGCTCCAGACCGGGCCAACCCCGGTGTCCGAGGGTTTATGACCCAAACACCACGCAGGAGGTAAATGGAGATGAAGCGTCTTAACCTGAAGTTGGCTGCAGCCTTGGTGGCCGCAGCCGGCGCCGTGGGCGCCGTGGCCACGCCGGCAATGGCGGCGGAAGAGCAGTTCGTTCCGTTGCTGGTGTACCGGACTGGGTCGTTCGCGCCGCTGGGCATTCCCTGGGCCGACGGCAAGCTGGACTACCTGAAGCTGGTCAACGAACGCGACGGCGGTGTCAACGGCGTCAAGATCACCTACGAGGAATGCGAAACCGCCTACGCCACCGACCGCGGCGTCGAGTGCTACGAACGCCTGAAGGGCAAGGGCACCGGCGCCTCGGGCTTCGACACGCAATCGACCGGCATCACCTTCGCGGTCAGCGACAAGGCCATGGTGGACAAGGTGCCGGTCGAGACGATGGGCTACGGCCTGTCGCAATCGGTCGACGGCAGCGTGTTCGAGTGGAACTTCCCGCTGCTGGGCACCTACTGGACCGCCGCCGACGTGATGATCCAGGACATCGCCAAGAAAGAAGGCGGCATGGACAAGCTCAAGGGCAAGAAGATCGCCCTGGTCTACCACGACTCGCCCTACGGCAAGGAACCGATCCCGCTGCTGCAGAAGCGCGCCGCCAAGGAAGGCTTCGAGCTGCTGCTGTATCCGGTGACCGCCCCCGGCGTGGAACAGAAGTCCACCTGGCTGCAGATCCGCCAGGCGCGCCCGGCCTATGTGCTGCTGTGGAGCGCGGGCATCATGACGCCCACCGCCATCCGCGAAGCCCAGGCCAGCGGCTACCCGCGCGACAAGATGTACGCGATCTGGTGGGCCGGCTCCGAAGGCGACGTCAAGGACCTGGGCGATGTCGCCAAGGGCTACAACGCCATCACCATCCACAACAGCGGCGCCGACCACGACAAGGTCTATGACGATCTGAAGAAGTACGTCTACGACAAGGGCCAGGGTTCGGACAAGACGGGCAAGACCACGCTCGGCACCATCGCCCACACCCGCGGCATGATGATCTCGATGCTGCAGGTCGAAGCGATCCGCACCGCGCAGGAGAAGTTCGGCAAGGGCAAGGCGCTCACGCCCGACCAGGTGCGCTGGGGCTTCGAGAACCTGAACCTGACGCAGGAACGCCTGAACCAGCTCGGCTTCGGCCAGATCATGCGTCCGGTCAAGACCTCTTGCAGCAACCACAAGGGTGACGACTGGGCCCGCATCGTGCAGTGGGACGGCGCCAAGTTCAAGGTCGTCTCGGACTGGTACCAGGCCGACAAGGCCCTGCTGGACCCGATGGTGAAGGAAGCCGCGGCGAAGTACGCCAAGGAAAAGAACATCACGCCCCGCACTTGCGAGAACTGATGTGAACCGGCGGCCGGCGCCCCAGGGCGTCGGCCGCCACCAAGCCGCAGGAACCGCCATGACCGCAGCAACCACTACCGCTACTACCGCCGACACCCCCAAGGTGCTGCTCGATGTGAACGGCATCGAGGTGATCTACAACCACGTCATCCTGGTGCTCAAAGGCGTGTCCCTGCAGGTGCCGGAAGGCAAGATCGTGGCCCTGCTGGGCGCCAACGGCGCCGGCAAGACCACCACGTTGCGCGCCATCTCGAACCTGCTCAAGGGCGAGCGCGGCGACGTCACCAAGGGCCACATCCAGTACCGCGACCAGCGCATCGAAAAGCTGTCGCCGGCCGAACTGGTCAAGCGCGGCGTGGTTCAGGTGATGGAGGGCCGCCATTGCTTCGCCCACCTCACCATCGAAGAGAACCTGCTGACGGGCGCCTACACCCGCGACCTCGGCCGCGGCGACACCAGCGCGGCGCTGGACCGCGTCTACCAGTATTTCCCGCGCCTGAAGCAGCGCCGATCCAGCCAGGCCGGCTACACCTCGGGCGGCGAACAACAGATGACCGCCATCGGCCGCGCGTTGATGGCCAACCCCAACATGATCCTGCTGGACGAGCCGTCCATGGGACTGGCGCCGCAGATCGTCGAGGAGATCTTCGAGATCGTGCGCGACCTGAACCAGCGCGAGCGCGTCAGCTTCCTGCTGGCCGAACAGAACACCAACATCGCGCTGCGCTACGCCGACTACGGCTACATCCTGGAGAACGGCCGCGTGATGATGGACGGCGCGGCGCAGGACCTGGCCCAGAACGAGGACGTGAAAGAGTTCTACCTGGGCATTTCCAGCGGCGAGCGCAAGAGTTTCCGCGACAACAAGTTCTACCGCCGCCGCAAACGCTGGCTGGCCTGATCCCTGGAGCGGCGACGCCGGCGCGGTCCGGCTCGCCGCCGGCAACGACACCGCAGTACGGCACACGAGAGGGTGCTATCCCATGTCCGAGTTTTTCGATGTCCTGGAAACCCGAGCGCCCGAGCAACGCGAGCGCGACCTGATGGCGGCCCTGCCCGGCGCCATCGCCCGCGCCATCGCCCGCGCGCCGGCCATTGCCGAGCAGCTGCGCGGCATCGACCCCGCCACGGTCACCTCGCGCGCCGCGCTGGCGCGCCTGCCGGTGCTGCGCAAGCACGAGCTGCTGGAACGCCAGCAGCACTGCCGCGAACAGGCCGCGCAACCGGCCGGACCGCAAAAGGCCTTCGGCGGCTTCTCGGCCATCGGCTGGGGCGAAGCCATGCGCGTGTTCGCCTCGCCCGGCCCGATCTACGAACCCGAAAGCGCCCGCGCCGACTACTGGCGCTTTGCCCGCGCGCTGTACGCCGCGGGCTTTCGCGCCGGCGAGCTGGCCTACAACTGCTTCTCCTACCACTTCACGCCGGCCGGCTCGATGATGGAAACCGCCGCCCATGCCGTCGGCTGCACCGTGTTTCCTGGCGGCACGGGCCAGACCGAACAGCAGGTGCGCGCCATCCAGGACCTGGCGCCCAGCGGCTACACCGGCACCCCCAGCTTCCTGAAGATCATCCTGGAAAAGGCCGACGAGCTCGGCGTGAAACTGGATTCGCTGCGCCGCGCCCTGGTGTCCGGCGAAGCCTTCCCGCCGTCGCTGCGCGACTGGCTGGCCGCGCGCGGCATCGAGGGCTACCAGGCCTACGGCAGCGCCGACCTGGGCATGATCGCTTTCGAGACGCCGGCGCGCCAGGGCCTGGTGCTGGGCGAGGACATCATCGTCGAGATCGTGCGCCCCGGCACCGGCGAACCGGTGCCCGATGGCGAAGTGGGCGAAGTCGTGGTCACCACGCTGAACCCCGACTACCCGCTGGTGCGCTTCGGCACCGGCGACCTGTCGGCGGTGATGCCGGGCATCTCGCCCTGCGGCCGCACCAACACCCGCATCAAGGGCTGGATGGGACGCGCCGACCAGACGACGAAGGTGCGCGGCATGTTCGTGCATCCCTCGCAGGTGGCCGACGTGGTGCGCCGCCATCCGGAAATCCTGCGGGCACGCCTGGTGATCAGCGGCACCACCGGTTCGGACAAGATGGTGCTGCGCGTGGAATCACGCGTGCGCGGCGAAGACCTGGGCGCCCGCATCGCCGAATCGGTGCGCGACGTGACCAAGCTGCGCAGCGACGTCGAATGGGCCGAGGCCGGCTCCCTGCCAAACGACGGCAAGGTCATCGACGACATCCGCACCTACGAATAACAAGGATAAGAAGAAGAAAGGCGCGCGCCCGGGACCGGCAAAGCCCGGGCGCGGCACCGCCTCTTTCGATGCCGCGGCGGATTCAATTGCCCAGCGGGCGGGCCAGCCACTCGCGGCCCTTGAGCATGCCGTTCCAGTAGATCCACGGCAGCATCGTCGCCTTCAGGAACCAGGCGCTCTTGCGCGGCACGGTCGGGTCCAGCGGGAACGTGGGCAGCAGCTTGCCGCCATAGCCGAACTCGGCCAGCACGATGCGGCCGCGCTCGACCGTCAGCGGGCACGAGCCGTAGCCGTCGTACGTGACCGGCAGCGCATGCCCTTCGCGCACCGCCAGCAGGTTCTCGGCCACCGTGACGATCTGCTTGCGCGCCGCCGCCGCGGTCTTGGCGTTGGTGGTGCTGATGCCATCGCCCAGCCCGAAGATATTGTCGTAGCGCACATGGCGCAGCGTGGCCGGGTCGACCTCGCACCAGCCCGCCGCATCCGCCAGCGCGCTGTGGCGCAGAAATTCGTGCGGCACCTGCGGCGGCACCGCGTGCAGCATGTCGAATGACTTCTCGACACGGGTCACCGCCCCCTCGGCGTCCTTGACGTCGAACCAGGCCTTGCGCGCCGGGCCGTCCACCGCCACCAGCGCCGAATTGAACGCCAGCGAAATGCCGTAGCTTTCCACATAGCGCATCAGCGGCGGCACGAAGGTCGGCACGCCGAACAGCACCGCGCCGGCCAGGTCGAATTCGACATCGATGCGATCCAGCACGCCGCTGCGGCGCCAGTGGTCGCACGCCAGGTACATCGCCTTCTGCGGCGCGCCGGCGCACTTGATCGGCATGGCCGGCTGCGTGAACAGCGCCTTGCCGCCTTTCAGGCCGCGCACCAGTTCCCAGGTGTAGGGCGCCAGGTCGAAGCGGTAGTTGGAACTGACGCCATTGCGGCCCAGCGTTTCCGACAGGCCCTCGACCTTGTCCCAGGCCAGGCGCAGGCCCGGACACACGATCAATTGCTGATAGCTGACGGCGCTTCCATCCGCCAGCCGGACCTGATTGGCCTCGGGTTCGAAACCGGCCGCCGCGGCCTGCAGCCAGGTAGCGCGGCCCGGCATCACCGCCCTTGTCGGCCGCACGGTCTTGGCCACATCGAACGCGCCACCGCCGACCAGCGTCCAGGCCGGCTGATAGTAGTGCTTGTCGCTGGGCTCGATGACCGCGATGCGCAGGTCCGGGCGCCGCCGCAGCAGGCTGGCGGTCACGCCGATGCCCGCTGAACCGCCCCCGACCACCACCACATCGAAATCGCGCTGCGCCTGTGCTGCCGTCTGCATGCTTGTCTCCCTGCTATCGACCGGTCCGGGGTGGCCGGTTCGTCATGTATTGAATTGCCGAGTACAGCGCCATGCCGGCCACCATGGCCGCCACGAAGATCAGGGCCTCCGGCACGCCGGCCGCCGCCGCCACCAGCGCCGGGCCGGGGCAGAAACCCGCCAGCCCCCAGCCCGCGCCGAACGCCAGGCTGCCGAACGCCAGCCGCGGATCGATACGCGTGGCCGTGGGCCAATGCAGCGGCTCGCCGGACAGGCTGGCACGACGACGGCGCAACCAGGCAAAGCCCGCTGCCGTCACGGCCAGCGCACCGCCCATCACCAACGCCAGCGAAGGGTCCCAGCTTCCCGCCAGGTCCAGGAAGCCCAACACCTTGGCGGGATTGGCCATGCCGGAAACGAGCAATCCCAGCCCGAACACCAATCCCGAGAGAAACGCGAACAAGGCCACCATGTCAGCCTCCCATCAGGTGCCGCGCGACATACACGGTGGCAAACCCCGCCGCCATGAAGAGCGCCGTCGCCGCCAGGGAACGGCGCGAGCCGCGCGCCAGCCCGCAGACGCCGTGGCCGCTGGTGCACCCCGACGCGTAACGCGTGCCGATGCCGACCAACAGGCCAGCCGCGATCAGCCGCGCATTGCCCGCCTCCACCACGATCGGCGGCAGCGCGCTGCCCAACCGATACAGCCAGGGCGACAGGCACAGGCCCAGCAGGAACGCCAGGCGCCAGCCGGCATTTCGATCAGGCGGCAACAGCCCGCCGAGGATGCCGCTGATGCCTGCGATGCGGCCCGCGCCCAGCATCATGAGAACGGCGGCCACGCCAATGACCACGCCGCCGGCAAGCGCGCTTGCGGGAGTAAAGGCGGACAGGTCGATCATGACGTGAGCGCCGCCATGGTCCGACCGCAATACAGGCTCGACAGCGTCTTCATGACCTGGTTGACCTCGAAGCTGGCCAGTTGGTAATACACGTACTTGCCCTGGCGCCGCGTGCTCACCAGGCCTTCGTCGCGCAGCACGCCCAACTGCTGCGACAGCGTCGGCTGGCGGATGCCGGTCAGGGATTCCAGTTCACCGACGTTGCGCTCGCCCTGCACCAGTTGGCACAGCAGCAGCAGCCGGTCTTCGTTGGCCAGCGCCTTGAGCAGCGCGCAGGCCTGGGAGGCGGATTCGCGCAGCGCGGCGACTTCGCAATCGTTCAGGGCAGTCAGCATTTGATGGGGATCAATCGGCGGGAAAGAGTTTGATCATTATATTGACGGATAAACTATCCAACAATATTATTGAAAAATATATATTGTTCTGCGCCCCTCCTTTGCTCCCGGCCCCCCTCTCATGAACCCGCATATCCAGGCCTTCTTCGACCCGGTCACCGCCACCGTCACCTACGTGGTCCACGAGCCCGTGGCGGGCGGCGCCTGTGCCATCATCGATTCGGTGCTGGACTACGACCCCAAGTCCGGCCGCACCACCACCGCCAGCGCCGACCGCGTCATCGCCTATGTGCGCGAACACGGACTGCGCACCGAATGGCTGCTGGAAACCCACGCCCATGCCGACCACCTGTCGGCCGCCCCCTATCTGCAGCGCGAGCTGGGCGGCGTCATCGCCATCGGCCAGAGCATCCGCACCGTGCAGGGCGTATTCAAGAAGATCTTCAACCTCGAACCCCAATTCCAACTCGACGGTTCGCAATTCGGCCGCCTGTTCGCCGATGGCGAAACCTTCAGGATCGGCGCCCTCACCGCCAGCGCCATGCACGTACCCGGCCACACGCCGGCCGACATGGCCTACCGCATCGGCGACGCCGTCTTCGTCGGCGACACGCTGTTCATGCCGGACGTCGGCACCGCGCGCTGCGACTTCCCCGGCGGCGATGCCCATCAGTTGTACCGTTCCATCCGGCGCCTGCTGGACCTGCCCGGCGACACCCGCCTATACATGTGCCATGACTATCCGCCCGCCGGGCGCGAGGCCGCCTGGCAGACCACGGTGGCCGAGCAGCGCCGCGCCAACATCCACGTGCGCGACGGCATCGGCGAAGACGACTTCGTCGCCATGCGCACCCGGCGCGACGCCACCCTGTCCATGCCGACCCTGATCCTGCCCGCCATCCAGGTCAATATCCGCGCGGGCCATTTCCCGCCGGCCGAGGACAACGGCGTGCGCTACCTCAAGATCCCCGTCGACGCGCTCTAGCCGACGTCCGCGGCGGCACGGCCGGGCGCGCACTTGCGCGCCGCCGGGATATCCCGCAAGATCGGCCGGTCACAAGATTGCCGATCCGACGGAACCTCCCATGTTCGCCGAAGCCGAAGCCGACCCCGTCCTGTCCAAGGAAGCCTTCAAGCCGCTGGAGGCCAAGCTGCGCGTCGCGCTGCTCAATGCGCAGTACCAGCGCCTGCAGAAGGCCGAGAAATCCCTGCTGGTGGTGGTGGCCGGCATCGATGGCGCCGGCAAGGGCGCCACGGTCAACCTGCTCAACGAGTGGATGGACCCGCGCCACATCAGGACGCTGGCCTATGGTCCGCCGGAAGGCGATGAACTGGAACGCCCGCCGATGTGGCGCTACTGGAAAGACCTGCCGCCCAAGGGCAGCACGGGCATCGTCTTCGGTTCCTGGTACACGCCGCTGATCCGCGAAGCCGCGCGCAAGAAACCCAACCAGGACAACATCGAGGCGCAATCTGTCGCCATCCGGCGCTTCGAGGCCATGCTGGCGGCCGAGGGCGTGCAAATACTCAAGCTCTGGTTCCACCTGTCGTCCGACGCCCAGCGGGCGCGCGCCAGGCGCCTGCTGGCCAGTCCCGAAACCTCGTGGCAGGTCAGCCCGGTCGATCTCAAGGTGTACAAGAAGTACGACCGCATCCGCAACAGCGGCCAGGTCGTCATCAACCACACCGACAGCGGCCATGCGCCGTGGGTGGTGATTCCCAGCGCCGACGAGAACATGCGCGCCGCGCGCACCGCCGAGGCGGTCCTGGCCGCCATGCGCCAGCAGACCGTGCCGCGCATTCCGCCAACGTTCGTGGCCCATACCGGCCCGGCCCGCATTCTCGACCGGCTCAGCCAGCTGGACTATGACGCCAAGCTCGACCGTGAAGACTACGAGTCCGAGCTTGGCCTGCTGCAAGGCCGGCTGGCGCGCGCGGCGCGCTCGAAGAAGTTCCAGGAACGCTCGCTGGTATTGGTGTTCGAGGGCCAGGACGCGGCCGGCAAGGGCGGCGCCATCCGCCGCATCACCCATGCGCTGGACGCGCGCCAGTTCGACATCACGCCGGTGGCCGCGCCCAACAGCTACGAGCTGTCGCGCCCCTACCTGTGGCGCTTCTGGCGCCACGTGCCGCGGCGCGGCCGCATCGCCATCTTCGACCGCTCCTGGTATGGCCGGGTGCTGGTCGAACGGGTCGAGAAGATCACCCCGCCGGCGCACTGGCGCCGCGCCTACGCCGAAATCAACGACTTCGAGGCGCAACTGGCGGGCAGCGGCGCGCTGGTGCTGAAGTTCTGGCTGGCGATCACCGCCGACGTGCAGCTCGAACGCTTCAAGGACCGCGAGAAATCGCCGTTCAAGAACTTCAAGATCACCCCCGACGACTGGCGCAACCGCGACAAGTGGAAGGAATACGCGGCAGCCACCAACGAGATGCTGGCCCGCACCGACGTCAAGCATGCCCCGTGGCATCTGGTGTCGGCCAACGACAAGCGCTACGCTCGCCTGCAGGTGCTGCGGCACATCGTCGAAACCCTGGAAAACCAACTCTGACCCCAAGGAGGCCACGCGCCATGAGCTCCGCCGAAATCCGCCCCGTCGTCGCCGCCGATTTTGACGTCTGGCTGCCCCTGTGGAAGGGTTACCAGGACTTCTACCGCGTCGACATCGCCGACGCCGTCACCCGCAACACCTGGGCCCGCTTCCTCGACCCGGCCGAACCGGTGCACGCCGCCCTGGCCTATGACAGCGGCAAGGCCGTCGGCATGGTGCACTGGATTTTCCACCGCTCCACCTGGACCGCGGGCGACTACTGCTATCTGCAGGACCTGTACGTGGAACCGGACACCCGCGGCACCGGCGCCGGTCGCAAGCTCATCGAACACGTCTATGCGCAGGCCACCGCCGCCAACTGCGCCCGCGTGTACTGGCTGACCCACGAGACCAACGCCACCGCCATGCAGCTGTACGACCGCATTGCCGACCGCTCCGGCTTCGTCCAATACCGCAAGGTGCTGCCGTGAGCGCGCGCGATCCGGACTGTCCGCTGTGCCAGACCGATGGCGGCACACTGCTGTGGCGGGGACCGCACCTGCGCCTGATCGAAGTCGATGATCCCGACTACCCAGGCTTCACCCGCGTGGTCTGGAATGCGCACCTGGCGGAAATGACCAGCCTGTCGACCCATGGCCGCGATCTGCTGATGCGCGCCGTGTACGTGGTGGAGGAAACGCAGCAAGCGATCCTGGCGCCCGACAAAATCAACCTGGCATCGCTCGGCAACATGGTGCCGCACCTGCACTGGCACGTCATTCCGCGCTGGCGTGGCGACCGCCACTTTCCGGATCCGATCTGGGCGGCCCCGCGTATCGCGGCCGGCGCCGAGCCGGCCGGATGGGCCGAACGCCAGGCCCGCGTCCAGGCGCTGCTGCCGCGTTACCGCAATCGGCTGGTCGAAGCCATGAACGCGCTGCTGTGGCATTGAGACGGGCGGCCGCGGTGCAGAACGGTCAGGCCGGCGACGATCGAATCCATCCAAATCCTATGTAAATCAAGGCCTTCTCCGTCAGAGAATAAGCACAATTCAGGTAATATTCAACTTTCCCAGCGTTACGCTGCACCGCAGCAATCAAGGAGCGAATATTGACCCTGCAGGCCCCGCCCCCGTCCCGGCCCGTTTCTTTCCTGCAGGCGTTCCTGCGCTCCGAAGCCCTTGGCGGCTATGTCCTGATGCTGGCCGCCGTGGTCGCCCTGGTCATCGCCAATAGTCCGCTCGCCCCTTACTATTTCGAAGCGCTCGGGGCCAAGCTGGGCTTCCAGGCCGGCCCGGTGATACTCAAGGAATCGGTGCTGCACTGGATCAACGACGGCCTGATGGCGGTGTTCTTCCTGCTGGTCGGGCTGGAGATCAAGCGCGAAGTGCTGGACGGCCAGTTGCGCGGGGCGGCCCGCATCGTGCTGCCGGGCATCGCCGCCCTGGGCGGCATGGCGATGCCCGCCCTCATCTACGTCCTGATCAACCTGGGCAGCCCCGACACGCTGCGCGGCTGGGCCATCCCAGCCGCCACCGACATCGCCTTCGCCCTCGGCATCCTGGCCCTGCTCGGCAGCCGCGTGCCGACCTCCCTGAAGGTGTTCCTCACAGCGCTGGCGATCCTGGACGACCTGGGCGCCATCGTCATCATCGCGCTGTTCTACACGTCCGAGCTGAACCTGTTCGCGCTGGCCATGGCCGGCGCGTTGCTGGCCTGCCTGGTCTGCCTGAACCGGGCGGGCGTGCTGCGCCTGGCGCCCTATCTGCTGATCGGCGTGGTGCTCTGGTATTTCGTGCTGAAGTCCGGCGTGCACGCCACGCTGGCCGGCGTCGCGTTGGCCCTGACCATCCCGCTGCGCCCGCAGAACCAGGGCCACGCGGGCGCGCATTCGCCGCTGCACGCGCTGGAACACGCGCTGCACAAGCCCGTGGCCCTGCTGATCGTGCCGCTGTTCGGCTTCGCCAATGCCGGCGTGTCATTCGCGGGCATGGGGCTGTCCAGCCTGGCGCAACCCGTGCCGCTGGGCGTGGCGCTGGGCCTGTTCCTGGGCAAGCAGCTGGGCGTGTTCGGTTTCGCCTGGCTGGCCATCCGGTCCGGCATCGCCAGCCTGCCGCGCCATGCCAGTTTCACGCAGCTGTATGGCGTGGCCCTGCTGTGCGGCATCGGCTTCACGATGAGCCTGTTCATCGGCGCGCTGGCGTTCACCGATCCGGCCGCGGTCGATGCCACCAAGATCGGCGTGCTGACCGGTTCACTGGCCTCGGCGGTGGTGGGCTTCCTGCTGCTGCGCGCCAGCGGCGCCACGGAAAGCGAGGCCAAGGCCACGGCCTGGCTCGGTACGCCGCGGGAGTAGACTGGTGGCATCCCCGACAGGAGCCGCCATGAAGCCGTCCGCCATCTCCGTGCAGCGCGTCTATGAAGGCATCGGTCCCGACGGGCACTACCGGGCCCTGGTGGACCGCATGTGGCCCCGCGGCCTGCGCCGCGCCGACCTGGCGCTGGACGAATGGGCCAAGGACCTCGCTCCCAGCAGCGAACTGCGCAAGTGGTTTTGCCACGTCGACGAACGCTGGGACAACTTCCGCGAGAAGTACCTGGCCGAACTGGCCGAACCCGAGCAGCAGGCCCGCATGGACGCCCTGCTGCAGGCCGCCGGCGAGCGCCCGGTGACCCTGCTGTATGGCGCCCGCGATACCGAGCACAACCAGGCGGTGGTATTGCGCGACGCGCTGCAAGAATACGCCCGGCATCACCGCAAGCGCCTGGCGCGGGCCCCGGGCTAGGCCCATCGACATGCCAATGCTGCCCGCAAGGGGCGCGTCGACCCGCCGACGCGCTTCGCGTGCAGCCTAGCCGCCCGCCTTCGTCGGGTTGGACAACGGGAAGCCGCTGTCGGTCAGGCAGGCCTTGATCCAGGCATGGTCGTCGCTGTCGTCGACCTCGCCATCGAGCTGGGGCAAGGGCTTGGACGAATACGTCGGCGCCTTCACCTTGGGGCCGGTATTCCAGCGCGCGTCGTCGTCAATGCTGCCCGGGCAACTCGCGTCGTTGCCGTTGTACGAGCAGGACGCGATCGGCATTGGCTTGTTGTCGACCACCTTGGCCACATAGCGCTGTACGTACACCGAGCCGGTGGCCCAATACTCTTCCGTGCTGCAGACGCGATCATCGTTCTGGTAATGCCGGGTCGAAAAGCAGGCGTAGTACTTGTAGTCGGGCGGCAAGACATCGCATGACGTCTCATAGCCCGAGTAAGGGCCGCCCGTGAACTGCTTGCGGAACTCGCGCTGGCTCAACGCCACGCGGATCAACCTGGGAAGACTGTCGCCCTTCCCGCGTTCCTTGAACTCGCTGGCGCGGGAGCGGATCAGGTCGGCCGCGACGGCGCCCGGCGTCTTCTCGTCGGGCAGCGATTCGGGGTCGGACACCAACCCCTCCAGGCGCATGTTGCGGGCCTCGATCCAGCGGCGCTGGCTGTCCACCAGCATCGCGCGGATCTGCGCATCCGGCGCCTGCTTGAGCAAGGCGGCGTAGGCCCGGTTCAACTCGGCGTCGGCGGCCACCGCGCCGCGATCCGAGCAGATCAGCTTCTCGGCGGGCGTGCCGGCCTTGTGGCAATCGATCGCCCACGCCGGCGCCGACAGGGCGCCCAGCCCGGCCAGGCACAGCAGTCGCGCCGCGCGATTCGTGAAACCCATGGTGCTTCTCCCTGGCGCCTGGCCGCTGGTTCAGCGGCTGACGACCTCGCTGTCTTCCATGACGATGCGGTAGCGGTTGCGCAGGTCAAGGACGTAAGTGAAATTGGAGGTGCCGGTCGCGGTCTTGCCGCGCTCCGGACTCGACACCTTGAAATCGTAGAGCCCCTTGACCATGCACATCTGGTCCTGGCACTTGGCCTTCAGCGAATTCTGGTCGACCACGAAGCGCCGCACCGGCCAACGGGCGAAGTAGGCCGTCTTGTCCGCCAGGATCTCCGACTTCGGGCGCGACTTCTTGAAGTAGTCGACCGTATCCGCGTAGAACTCGCGCGTGAAATTCATCGCCTCTTCATTGGTCCCGCTGCCCGCCTGGATCATCAGCGTCGCGGCGTTGATCGCGCGCTGCTCGTCCGAGAGCGGCGCCGGCGCGGGAGGATTCTTGGTCATGTACGGATTGGTCACCGGCGGCGGGCCGGATGGCGCTGGCGCGGCATTGGGCGCGGCCGGCTTGCGCGGCGGCAGCCGGGTATCGTCGTCCGGCGCCTGGGCCTGCGGCGCGGTCGCGGTGGCGGGTCCGGCCGCCGGCACCGTGCGTGGGGCGCCGCCCTGCTGCGGCTCGCTGGAAGCCGTCTTCACATTGCCCGTGCGGTTGATGCCGTACTTGGCGATTTCCTGCGGCGAAAAGAAATACATGTCCTTGGACGGCGTGCTGAACATGATGCCCAGCACGTCCGCCGACACCCCGTACTTGGGCAGGGTGGTGACGATATCCGACACGCCGAACTGGGCCTGCTCGCCCGTCATTTCGGGCGCGGTGATCTGGTGCACGCCAAGACGGCCTTCGGCCAGCCGCTGGCGACCCGCGAAGAACACAAACGCGCATGCCGAGGCACAGTAGCTGTCCTTGGGGATGTAGGTATTGAGCCCGCGCTCGTAGACCTCTTCGGCCACCACCAGCCCGATGTGCACCAGGCCGCCGCCATTGTTCTGCAGGATCAGGGTGGAGATGGTCGGATGCTCGCGCAGCGCCCTCTTCATGTGCAGCAGGTCGTTGGCGCTGACCGCGCCGACGTAGATCAGCAGGTTCGGCTCGCTGGGCAGGTAGAAGAACGGGCCATAGCGCTCGGGCTCTTCCTTTTGCTGCGCGGGCGCCTGGGCCTGGGCGGGCGACATGGAAACACCCATCAGGGTGAGCGCCAGGCTCATGCCCAGCGCCGTCAGTTTTCTTTTCAGCATTCTCAGTCCTTGTCCTCGCAACGCATGCCACGGGCCGGATCGCCTCCGGGGTCGTTTTCGCTTCGCGCCGCCACATCCGCGAGATGGCGCGGCCCCCTCGAAACCGGGATTTTATCCATCTCGCCGGACATCGCCATTTTTCCGGCCCGTTGCCCCGCCCCCGCGCGCCAGGCTAGCGCGCCTGGCAAGCCTGCACGCCATCGGCAATCGCGCGAGCCAGCCGCTGGATGGTCTCGGGCTTGGCCAGCCGGGTTTCCTCATCCGGGTTCACGATCACCCCCGCCTCCACCAGCACCGCCGGCATCGTGGCGGTCTTGAGCACCGCCAGCCCATCGTAGCGATGCACACCCAGGCGCGGGTCCAGCAACGGCCGGTTTTCACCGGCGATGGGTTCGGCGTGATACAGCGACGGCTTCTCGCCCGCCGCCAGCAGCGCTTCGCCGATCGCCTTGGCGCAGCGCAGGCTGTCCTCATAACGGGGATTGAGCCGCGACACGAAAATAGAAAACCCCGCGAATTCGCGCTGGCGGCCGGCGTCGATGTAGTGCTGCTGCATCGAGTCGTGGTGGATCGAGATGAAGAAATCCGCACCCGGCGCGATCCGGGTACGGCGACCCAGCGGCACCTCGGCGCCGTCGGCCGACACCCGCGTCACGCGATCACCCGATGCCTGCAGGTCGGCCGCCACCGCGCCGCTCAGGTCCAGGTTGTACAGGTACTCCACCCGCCCGCTGGCGCCTGTCGCGCCCGGCTGCCGGGGCGTATGGCCGGTGTCGACCACGACATGGGCGGCCTGCGCCAAGCCCGCCGCCAACCCCAGCACGGACGCCGCGATGCGGCGCGCCCATCTGCCCGCCATTTTCCCGCCCACTCGACCATCCATGACTGCTGGCACGTTTGTCTTCGCCCTGTAAAGAACCCGGGTGGCCACCCCTGTGGCGGCACCGACTGCCGCGGATTCTCGCGCAGCCGGCCGCGGCCGGCAATGGCAGCTTGCAGCGCTGCGGGGCGGATTCGTAACAACCCACGCATTGCCCGTCGCCTGTCGTCCACGATTGCCTCTCACCCGCGCATCGCCGCATGAACATCGGCGCGATGCCCGCGTGGAAGCAAATGACATGGATGGTTACCGGCGCGTGGCGTTCAGGCCGCTCTCATTTTGGCGCGCTACCATCAAAGCCATGCCCCTCGCATCCGCGGGCGCATCCCGGCTCGCGGCATCCTTACCCGGAGGTCCCCAGCATGAGCAATCTGAACGGAAAAGTCGCCGTCGTCACCGGCGCCGCCAGCGGCATCGGCAAGGAAATCGCGCTGACCCTGTCGCGCGCCGGCGCCGCGGTCGCCATTGCCGACTTGAACCAGGCCGGCGCCGACGCCGTCGCCCGCGAAATCGAACAGGCCGGCGGCAAGGCCATGGGCGTTGCCATGGACGTCACCAACGAAGACGCCGTCAACCAGGGCATCGACCGCGTCGCCGCCGCCTATGGCAGCATCGACATCCTGATCTCGAACGCCGGCATCCAGATCGTCAATCCCATCGAGAACTTCGCCTTCGCCGACTGGAAGAAAATGCAGGCCATCCACGTCGACGGCGCCTTCCTCACCACCAAGGCCGCGCTCAAACACATGTATAAGGACGATCGCGGCGGCGTGGTCATCTACATGGGCTCGGTGCATTCGCACGAGGCCTCGCCACTCAAGTCCGCCTACGTCGCCGCCAAGCACGCGCTGCTGGGCCTGGCGCGGGTGCTGGCCAAGGAAGGCGCCAAGCACAACGTGCGCTCGCACGTCATCTGCCCCGGCTTCGTGCGCACGCCCCTGGTCGAAAAGCAGATTCCCGAGCAGGCCAAGGAACTGGGCATCAGCGAAGAAGACGTGGTCAAGAAAGTGATGCTGGGCGATACCGTCGACGGCGTCTTCACCACCGTCGAAGACGTGGCGCAGACGGCTCTGTTCCTGTCGGCCTTCCCCAGCGCGGTGTTCACGGGACAGTCGTTCGTGGTGAGCCATGGGTGGTACATGCAGTAAGTCTTGATATCCTTGGGTCGCGGTCACGGCGCGCTTGCTTCCCGCGCTTGCTTCCTTTACGCGCCGTCCGATTTCGACTCAAGGATTGCCATGTCTTTCAGCACCGACGCCTGGGCGCGCAACGCCGCGCTGTACGAAAAAACGCGCACCATGCCGTTCAACCAGGAACTGGCCAGCGGCCAGCTCAGCGAACAGGCGTTCCGCCACTACATGATCCAGGACGCCCACTACCTGCTGGCCTTCGGCCGCGCCCTGGCGGTCGCCGCCGCCAAGGCCGACCATGCCGACGGCGTGGTGCAGTTCGCCGACGCGGCCAAGAACGCCGTGGTGGTCGAACGCAGCCTGCATGAAGGCTTCATGAAGCAGTTCGGCATCGACGCCGAGACCTTCGCCAGCACCCCGCTATCGCCGGCCAGCCATCACTACACCAGCTTCCTCATCGCCACGGCATGGAGCGCCCCGTATCCGGTGGCGCTGGCCGCGTTGCTGCCGTGCTTCTGGATCTATGCCGAGATCGGGCGCGACATTCACTCGCGCGCGACCCGTCCGAATCCGTATGGGGCATGGATCGATACATACGCCGGGGAGGAATTCCACGCGCTGGTGCGTGAAGTGATTGCGTCGGTGGACCAGGCAGCCGAGAAGGCCTCGCCCCAGACGCGGAACGAGATGCACCGGGCGTATACGCATGCGGCGCAGCTGGAGTGGATGTTCTGGGATTCGGCGTATCGGCTGGGAGAATGGGCGGTGTGAGGGACGAGGCGGCGCCTGTCGCGTGACAGGCGCCTTCCCTTACAGGTGTCGCTTGAAAGCGATGATGGCCGCGCCAACCGCGCTGGAGGCCTGCGAATAGGGCGTGCCTGTGCCCATCTCCTTCTCCGCCTGCTCGTACTGATTGCTGTTGATCAGACGGGCGATCTTGCCTGCCTCGGCATGAAACGCCTTGTGCTTCTGGACGATCGCGCCAAACTCGGGCTTCGCGCTGTACTTCAGCTTCCCTTCCCCATATAGCCAGACCCCGAGCTGGCAACAATTGTCCTTGCCAATGGTTTCCGCATCCATCTGCTCCTTTCTGCTGATGGCGGAGCGGAACTTCAGTTTCCACTCGGCGTGCTTTTGAATCGATTCATCCAGGTTCATGCTTGGCTCCTTCAACTGAGGCGGCAACGATTGATTTGCCCCACTTGGAAAGAGTAGAGAATCGAGACCGGGCACGACTTGTTTGGCGTCATGGACCTGGGTTGCGGGCAGCCGGAAAGGGGCGGGGCGGGAGAATATCAGACTAAAGGTGGATGCGCGCGGTGGAGCGAACCTCCATCACACCCTCGTATAGTTCCAGTACCGACACATCGAAGGTGCCACCGCCCAGATCGAAGACTAGGAATTGGGTCTCGTCTTCACGTCGATGCAGACCATACGCCAGCGCCGCCGCGGTCGGCTCGTGGATGAAACGCTCGACCTTCAGGCCAGCCAATTCGCCTGCATCGCGGCTCGCCTCTATATATGTGTGCTTATCGAGTATCGAGCATAATTTTGGATGCGACTATCGAGATATTTTTGACTCTTTATGGGCACATCACGCTCGAGATATCTTAACAATGCCTTCAATAAACGTCTGCATAGAGCGGAGGGCATCTGACGCCCTTTTCGCAAATGCTGGTTTATGCGAATCTTGACTCCTGATAGCTCAGACTTCGCAGTACGCCATTGCATTAATCGAGGCCACAATCGCCTCATGCAATCTGCAGTTCATTCAACTACAACTCTCGGAAACAACTCCACTGCCGATGGCTGCTATTGTTCCATTTTCTACCAAAGCAAACTAAAAATTGGTCCAATAAAATATACTAACCTATCCACTTAACCTCAAAATCAGCTAGCTGAGTTTGAAGTTCTGCCTCACGCTCGAACCAGCAATCAAACCCCTCAGTATCACTTCTCTTCAAGTAAAGATAATATCCGCCAGTGTCGCCATCACGATCATCAGCAACAAGGATTTTCCAGCCAGAATATTCGCCACTTACAACAACACCCCTTCGAACAATAGACATATTTACACCTCAGTCCTTATAGGGAACATGATTGTTAGAAACATATTTCCCAGTCACAGGGTCTTTAACTCCAAAATCTACGCGCTGCGCGGCACCTGCCTCCAGTTGAATCTGCTTTCCAGCATTAACGAAGGATTTCCAGCTTCCCGTAGGATCAGCAGCGAGATCACCCACGCGAAGACGGCGCGATCGATAAAGAAACGCGCCATGGCGGTTTACATTTTTTCGTTATTTCCCGCGGTCGCTACGGGCGCGCTTGGCGCGGCCCGCTCGACCGGTTCGATTGCCACGTTTAGACAGTTTGCGCAAGCTGCTTTCTCCGTTAGAATACTTACAGTCCCTCTTGCGGAGATATTGCCTCCCAATTAATCAGCAATATTGTCTAGGATTTTGTATTCCGTATCTATTCCCCGATAAACCATATCTCCGGCCTTGTTGGGTACAGATTGAGCCACAAAATTTCCACTTCCAGAGCCAATAAGCCCTTTACCGGCATCAAAGATTTGGCTGTGCGCAGCCATCTGTCTAGGTATTCTGGGAATATCTATTTCTGCGATTACTACATTACCACTGCGCCGTAAATTAGACGGCAATCCAACTCGAACACCCATGACCCGCTGGGCCATCGGAGCGGTATCGATCAGCGTCGCAGTCGCTTTTGCACCGAGTGAGGAAACAGCCCCCCGGCTTAAGCGCCGAGGGGGGCTGGACGATCTGGGATTTCCAGATAAAACGATTCCGCATGAATTTCCCAAAACATCCATCCAGGCCCAGGAGGAACGTCAAGAACACCTTCCAAGAAATACTCTTTTATGTTCGAAACCGTGGTTTTCGGTAGATCAAAATTCTCTATAAGCTCGCCGCCTCCCGGCTCTTTGCCGCCCTCTATATATTTGCCTATCTTTCTGAGCGAAAAAGAAACACCTTCAAAAACAAACCAACAATTTCCAACGTATTCATATTTTAGGACTTCCGCGCTTATTGTCTTGTCCTCATAACCCACCCATTCTCCGGAGTTTTCCAGGCGCCCAACAAGAAGCCCATCGACTTTTCTGGTCTCACTATATTTATTCCCGTTCCATGGGTCATAGAAATACTTTCGAGGAAATATATCTCTTAAGCCCGAAGACACGCCGAGCCCATCTTTCAAATAAACCTTCAGCACATTTCCCGAAAAAACATGCGCCCCATATACAGACATATATACATCCAGTGAACCAAAGTCAGTATCCAGCCTCATTTGATTCGCTCCAAAATAATCGTCCTCATGCTTGAAACGTCTTTGACCGGCGTCACTCCATCCGATTGCATAAACGTCTGACCAGCAAATCGTGAATCTAAACCCCCATTATTCTGTACAACCCTTAACCCTAGAGAGTCCAGCTCCGCCTGGCTAGGCAATTTCCCGTAAGGATTCGCAGCATTCGCGTTGATATAAATTTTCCCTCCGGGCTCCACTACGCGAGTAGCCTCCGGTAGAAAACTCATCATCTTTCCGCCAGGACCCATATATGGGTTTGTAGCGATTACCTCGCCTAGCGATCCGTCTTTGAAAGGCAATTTCGTCGCATCGGCACGGATGCCCGATTGAATATCGGCGCGGATATCTACGTTTATTGCGCCGGGAGTCTGCGCATTCTTCCCGCCGAACAGCTCAACGGTGGGCTTCCCGCCTGTTGCTTTTGCACCGCCAAGGGCCGACGCCTTGGCCTCCTCAGCTACCGATTGTATTCTCCGGCCCGCGGCCGATCCACCACCTTTCACCCCCGCCGCCAGCGCCGGCGGTACAAACGCCGCCGCGAACGTCTCGCGCCGCATCGCTTGCAGGTCCTGGGCCTCTTGCTGCGTCAGATGGCCGCTTTCATACAGCTCTTGCCCGGACATCGAGGCCAACCAAGAGCCTTTGCCTGCCGCTTCGAGTTCTTGCTGGGCGGCATACGCCCGCCACTCCAGGTTCGAGTAGTACTGTTTGCGTGCCTGCAGTAAGTTATTCGCAGCTGTAGCCGCTTCCGTGCGATCCAGGCTGTTGGCCTGTACTTCCAAGGCCGTGATATCGGCGCGCAATTCTTGCGCCGCCGCCGCGCAGGCACCTGGGTTCTCAAGGCACGCACTGTCCGCTGCATAGTTGCGTTCCGTACTAATAGCCTGCAGCCGGCGCACCTCCTTCTTGGCTTGCGCGCACACATCCCCCGAGCATTCCTTCCATGCTTGAAGGGCCGCGAGGTACGACTTGAGCTCGTCTGGCTTGAGATAGTTGTTTTCGGTCTCGTTGGTAGCCGCGAAAACCGCCTCGGCGCCAGACACGCCTGACGCTTGCGCGATTCCCGCTACCAGCGAGCCGACCAGGTTGCGACGTACCTCCTTCTCTTCCGGGGTCATCTTTGATGCATCACCACTCAGCAACGCATTAATCACAGCCCCGGAACCCGCACCAAGTGCTCCCGCGCTGCAATCGCTGCCCTTGCCGGCGGCCCCCGCACATCCCACAATCGCGTGCATTGCGGCGCGAGCGGCTTCCGCCTGCGGCCCGTCTCCCAGTGCCGAGACAATTTCCTTTACCTGGGACGCCGCCAACCCTTGCAAATAGTTGACCGCGACAGCCTGTATCGCGTCACCGGTGGCGCCGGTCACATTGCCGCTCACCGCCCCCAGGATCGCGGTCAGCCAACGACGGCTCTCGCCACCCGGCCCCCACGTCTTCGCATCCTCAAGGGCTTGCCGCAACTGATCTCGACGGGGTCCTTCAGGCTCATTCTTCAGCGCATCTTCCAGCGCTTTGGCTTCCTTGGCCCGATTCGTCAAGAACTGCCCCACCTGTCGGCTAGCTGCCGCTGCGATCTCGAACCCCGCTTCGATCTTCTTCTTGTCGAAAATCGGCTTCAGCGTGTTCAACGCATCCGAGGTATCCCGGTCCAACGACGCGATCGTCTCCGCGACACTCTTGCCAGTCAGTGCCCTCTGCCCTTCCTCATTACGGATGATGATGGTGCGCCGCTGACAGCGCTTCGCGTGGGGGAGCTGCTCTTGCCGCTAGCAGCAACAACTGTCGGGAAGCCTGCGGAAAACCCTCCGCTCGACGCCATCGACGTGCTCGCATCCTTGCTTGCGTCGTCAGCCCCCTGATTACCCTTGGTGATACCCAAACCAGCGGGCTTTCGCCACCCGCCGAAGCACTATCGCCGAACGCGAAATCTCCGCCCACGGCGATTTGAGTGGCGCAATAAGTTATCACCCGATAAGTATCGGTTATCTATCGTCTTTTTCGATATTTGAAAACTGCCTTTAGAATTCTGGCGCGACCGTGGTGCAGTAACCCAAGCGCGTGCGCAACCGCAACTGCCAATGGCCCAACAATGGAATCAATATGCTCAATGTCATATCATCAACGCGCTGGGCAGATCATCGGCGATCAAATATCACTTTTCTCGCCAAAAAAATATCGCTCGACGTGTTTAGCCAATCCATCTAAATCTCTATAAGCAACAGGTCCAAAAGAAGGAAATTTTTTTGAGAAATATTCATTTATATTGAACAGATCATCACCGAAAGATTTCTTTTTCAAAAAAACCTCGGCGGGCATTATTGACCAAATAACACCCGACATACCCTCTCGCTTACGAGACTGCAACGTCCAATGCAATTCTCCATCATAACCATGGACTGCTGTTTTTAGATTTTCAACAACATTATTCGATTCATCTTTGAATCTGAATGAAATGCAGGGTGGGTAGCTAGAATGATCGTGAATTTCGGCGTGATCAACGACCCATATTTCTGGAAATCGACGTTGAAATCGCCTCCAAGCCAGGGGCGCCAGCCTTTCAATAAGATTTAATAGCGCCCCCTCTTGCGCCAGTATATTCTGAGCACTCATTGCATTCCCCCCAGCTTCGTCGATATCGACACTCCGTCCGGATTCATTCCTCGCACATGCATTTCCCAATCACCTTTTGGAACAGGAGAATTTGATAGCCTCGGATCGTGTACACATCTACCGTCTGTATAGAGCAATCAGACTAATCGGGGGTAGTGCGCGGGCGCAAGGAAATCTGCCCCTGCAAATATCAAACTTAACCTGGAAGTCATGCTTACCCGTGGTCACAGTAGCGTTTATCGCCAGCACACCGCAACACAACCGCGTTTTTTATTGCTAGAAGTCGGGAGGTTATATGGCCGTGGGCCGCATTTTCGACACACATACCCGCTCCAAATCGAAATCACATCGCTGAATCAGATTCAGCACCTCATTTTATATTTTTCTTAAAATGCATCACCAAACCATCAAGATCTAGATACGCCACCGGCCCGAAGAGCGGATACTCTTTCGCAAAAAACTCATATACCGTAATTGAATTATTTTTCAAAGCTGGTCTCATCGCAATAACATCCCCGGGCGCGATCAACCAATTCGTTCCAGGCAAATTCTCTCTAAAATGCGGTTCCAGCACCCACCGCAACTCTCCTTCATAAGTGGAAATCAAATTTCTCAAGGTCGCTATAACTCCTGCCTGTTCCTTTTGAAACCGAAAGGATATGTACGGAGGGAAGCTGGATCTATCTTCTATCTCAGAATGATCCTTCACCCACACATGAGGATATCTTTGCTGATATTTTCGCCATGCCAAAGGTCCCATTTTTTCTATGAAATTGAGAATAATTCCTTCCCTGGCGGATATTTCATTTGAAATCACTGAAGCCTCTTTAGCTACGTGGTGAAACTACTCTTGCCTAGCGACGACCCGATCAGCAAGCAGCAAGAACGCCCCGCCTTACGAAATGGGGCAGCATTACCCGCTTCCCAGTTCCCGCCACCTCATTACCCTAGGTGGCGCGGCGACCAGGCCCGACGCACCTTCGCTACCCGCAAACGTACTCCCACCGACTCCAGCCCAAACTGCGGACCGGCCTGCTCAGCGTACCACCTGCAGTTTTCAGGGGGCCACTGGCGAAGATGCGGCTCTTGCCGTTGACTATGTCGCCCGACAAGGTGGGCATTACCGCCGACGATGATCGTGCCAGCATCTCTCTGGCGATGCGTGTCTCACGCCTGATCTGACTCACTTAGTAGAAGTGACATCCCAACGTAAATCAGCGAAAGCTGTATCGCACGAATGCAACTCAATCCCGCTCAACGGGAAGATATATATTTAAACCAACAATCACCGTTTAAATTCACAGAAAGAATCTTGCCCGACATGACTTCTCGCCCGTTCAAACAGGAAGGATTATGGGGAAATCATAAAAATCACCACCACTTAGCAAAAGAATCAAATGAACTCTTAATTGCAGAAATATCATCGCTATCCAATGATGATTCATATTTCATTTCCGCGACCGCGCCGAAGACACTTTCTTTGCGTCGAAACCATCGAAGAACATCTCGACCAGATCCTTGCACAATTTCCAGAGAAAAAAGGCCATCCAAACTGGTCAAATGGCACGAAATGCGGCCCAGACTGTGGTTGAATATATCGAAATCCTTACATGCGATCCATACCTCCCCGCGATACAGGAAAGACTCGGAAAACGCATTTGATTCGACCTCGAATTTAAACTTCACAGATGGAAGGCGCTCATCGGTTTCGACGACATCAAGCGAAATTCTTATAGGCCGAGAGAATTCAATATCCATTTTTTCATCTTTGGAGGAGCATGAATAAGAACTGGATATCCTCCAGCATCCTGTGTCGGAGAGAATTTTAATTCCCAACCACCAATAAAAAAATTCGACGTGCTCGCCGGGGTTGATTATTTCCCGCAGGCAGCACGGCGGCCCGACCACGCGGAAGACACTGGCCGTGGCGCATTGATAGGAACCAGTCATTTGAAATATTATTTTTCGAGTACGCGCATAAACTTCTCGACGTCAACCACACCAACATCTCTATATTCGGAGTTCAGGCTTGAACCACAGATAAATCCGACACTGTTGCAATAAGCCGCATATATCGATCCTGCGTGGCAGTCAGGACAAAACACATCCAACGAAGGACTAGAAAGTTCGCCACCACACCACGAAATCAATGCCCCTCTATTGACAAACCAACGTAATGAGGCCTCAACACTCTCCTTCCAGCGTCCTTCTGTCGGCCATAAATTGATCTTCATTTCGAAAGAAAGGTTGCTTAAATCCTCCCCAACCCATTCACGCACCTTTATTTCAGAAAAATCGGCCCAGATACTTTTAAATGACGATATGTTCTTCGCCACATCAGACGAATACCCTTCTTTCCAGTAACCAAAAAATATCAAGCCAGGCACTTCTTCCTGGTATATCTCCCCTGAATTCTTATCTACAAATGTCCAATAGATTCCAAGACTCGCACTAGTCCTCATAGGCCAAAATTCCTCATCTGTTGGGCGGAGGGCTTGATTGCCGTAACAATATCCCCAGCCGCAATTTCCCAACATTTTCTTTTGCCACAAAGATAATCACATCAGCCCCGTTAATTTTCCTATAAAAGCCCTTTACCGCTTGCCCACCTTGACTCATAACATGATCGAAATTTTTTTCGGGATTTATCAAGATAACCTGTCCGATTTCCTGAAACGCTTGTCTGGCTGCTTTTGATCCAGAATTCGCTGTGATTATCCCTGCTTCGATCAAATGTCTAGCCGAATGATCTATTCGACCAATATTTGAAAGTGCTGCTCGCGCGGCGTCTTCGGAAAATCCTAGCGCGGCCTTGCCACCGATCGAGCCTCCAATCTTGCCAACATCGACCGCCTTCCCCGCATCGGCAAAAACATGCAGCGCCTGCCCGCCCTTCTTCAGCATCCCTCCAACAACAGGCACCAGCCCCAACGAAGAGAAGAACCTATTCGCCTCTTCGCCCGTCGCCGTCCGCCCCGTCACCAGTTCATACAGCGCACTGGCGTTTGACACCCTAGGCGCGAGGTCTAGCACCGCCTGGGCAAGTGTGTCGGCCTTCTCTTTGGTCAGCTGCGGTTAGTGGCTGAGTATCAGCGCCACATCGTAGGCTGATGCCATACGATCCGCCCGATCAAAGCCCTCCTGGAAGCAGCTCGCGTTGGTGCCACAACAAATCGTCAGTCAATTCAGCTTTCAGCCGGCCAACCTTATCGCGGTTCATGTAGCGGCTGTTGTTCTCCAACTCGATACGTGCCGCGACCTGCGCGGCGCTGGCCACACTCGGATCGATGGCGGCGGCAATGCCGGCAACGATGCTGGTTATCAGATTGACCCGAGTCTGCTGATCTTCCGCGGACAGATTCTTACCACTATCCCCCTCCAGGCTTTCCAACAATTTGCTCAGTACCACCCCTGACAAGGCGCCCGCACCGCCCGCGCCGCATGATGCGGCCTGAGCGGCGGCTCCCGCGCAGCCAAGCACGGCATGCAACGCCGCATGTCCAACCGAGCCTTCACCACCCAATTCACGGCTTAGCTCCTTAATCTGCGCCGCTCCAAGCGTTTGTAGGTAGTTGACGGTGGCAGCCTGGACAAACTGGCCTGTACCGCCCATTACGTTGCCACTTGCCGCTCAGCAACACTGGCGGCGATCGTGTAATGCCATGTGCCATCGCGAGGATCTGGCATCGCTTGAATCATAGGAGAAGCGGCCGGCACGGCAAAGGGCACACCGTGCTGATCGAAGAACACGACATTACCGCTTGCTGTTGCCAGTTGAAGCCACGCCGCACAGGGAAGATGTCCGATCCGCGTAGGCGCTTGACAGGTCTTTGTCGCGTTGTGCCGATATGCCTCCCAGCTCTAGCGCCACCCCCGCCTCTCTAAGTCGTGTTCTCCATAGACATATCACACAAAAGAAACATCCAATCTATCCACTTTCCACGAAACCATTTTTCCTTCCATAAAACCGTAATCACTCAACAAAATATTGTCGCAAAACAACAAGCCACCAACATGTAAACACCCGGCACGAAGCTGGCCAACAATTGTGTATGAGTAGCCATCCTCCTGCCTTACGATTGCAGGATCAGCATTATTAATTTCGCGAACAACATAATCATCAAAAATCATAGGAAGGAGCTCCGCCTGATAGACTTTTCCAACCTCAAGACGATCGGGCAAATAGCTAGCAAAGCAGAGCAACCGATGGCCACAGACAGAAATTAACACCTCTTCTTCAATTTCCAAGCCAACAGCCTCAACAAGCACCGAATAGATCATCGGACGCTCCTTATGGTTTTATCTACAGAACTTCCATTCAACATTTTCCAGAAATTCTTACCGCTCTCCACATGAATTGTGGTAATTGCCCCATTGATGTTAGTACCCACAAACCCGAATTTTGCATCTCCACGAGCTGAGTTCCCCATAAATTGAACATAGCCAGTTCGAACCTCGCCCTTATACACATACAGAACCTTATCCCCATTCTGCATGATATCCCTACCCACTTGTAAATACTCCGAGGATGTTTTCACCCCAAACTCGGCTCCGTGCTTCTGAAAATGACTAACTAGCTTGGCCTCATCAGAAAAACTTGCGATCTTTGCATTTGTCGTGACCCTTGCCGTAGTGGGTCCGAACATATTGCGGATGGTAGAGCCTATCCCACTCAACGCACCACCGCCGCTATCAATCGCTAGTCCCTCTGCAACGCTAGCAGCAATGGTGTAATGCCACGTTCCATCGCGAGGGTCAGGTGTTGCCTGAATCATGGGAGAATCAGCAGGCACCGCAAGTGGCTTCCCCTGTCGGTCGAAAAACACTACATTTCCGCTAGCTGTAGCCAGCTGAACTGCTGTTCGGCAAAGAGAAGAGGCACGATCTACGCAAGCGCTCGCCAATTCCTCGTCGCGTTGCTGCGACATGCCGCTAAACTCTCTGGCTCGCTCACAACTCTCTGGATTTCCCGGACCGCAAGAAGCAATTGCGGCGTCGAATTGACGTTGTTCGGATGCCCTAAAACCTTCGGAGTTCTGCCCGAGATAATTATTCTCGGTCTCAATCTGGGCAGCCAGAGTCGCAATCGCACTATCTCCACCCAATGCTGCTGTGAGGCCCCCCACCAGACTAGCGACCAGATTGACGCGTGCTTCTTTCTGCTCGGCCGTCAACTCTTTCGCGTCTTGACCAGAGAGCCCCTGGATGAGGTTGTTGAGGACCACGCTCGCAGCCGCCCCTGCGGCGGCGGCACTACAACTGCTTCCTTGACCTGCAGCTCCAGCACAACCCACCAAGCCTTGTAACGCTGTCCGAGCCGCCTCGCTATTCAACGCATCAGCAATCTGCTTCACCTTGCCTGCGCCTAACGCCTGCAGATAGTTCGCCGCGGCGGACTGCAGGAATTGACCCGCGCTTCCAGTGACGTTTCCTCCCGCTGCGGCCGAAATTGCGGTCAACCCAATTCGATACGCGCCGTCCGGCCCCCATTTCGCTGCTTCGTCATACCGAGCCTTGAGATCTTTCTTTAGCGCAGGGTCGGTCTCGTCATCCATTGCCTTCCTGAGCGCATCAGCTTCTTTAGCCCGATTCGTCAGGAACTGCCCCGTCTGCCGACTGGCTTCCGACACGATCTCAAACCCCGCCTCAATCTTCTCCTTATCAAAAATCGGCTTCAGCGCATTCAGCGTGTCTGACGATGTGTCGCGATTCAACGAAGCAATGGTTTCCGCGGCCGTCTTTCCCGTCAGCGCCAACTGACCTGCCTCATCGCGAATCTCAATCTTCCCGCTGCTGATGGCGCTGTTGGTCGTCGAATTGGCTCTACCCGACGCACCCAGCGCGACGGGCACTCCCATGCCAACGCCACCGCTGGTCGTTGGCACCTTCGTCCCTGCTTCGGCTTTCGAGCCTCCGGCCACCTCCCCCTTGGAGGTGGTGCCCATGCCAACGCCGGTCTTCGAATCGCCCCAGCCATAGCCCCCACCCACCGCCACCTGGCTGGCCTTGTAGTCGGCTGTGTTCTTCAGATCCTGGACAACCAGGGTGCCGGTACTGACTCGGTTCAAGCCATCGATGACGGCTTGGTCCCCGCTGGCTATGACTCCGCCAATCAATGTCGTGTTGTTCTTGACGTCGACGATGAAACCGCCATTGCCCGCCTTCAACCCCGCCTGCTCGGTGGCGGACTTGAAGTCGCTGTTCATCTTGCCCTGCGAGACATTGGCGGACACGCTGCTGCTGCAATAGCCATATACGCAGATACTGGCGTTGATGCCCGCGCTTTGCTGCTTGGACTTATAGGTGCTGGTGTCCTGCAGCGTCTCGATGCGCAAGTTGTTGCCCACAGAAGCAATGATCTGGTCGGCCTGCCCCACCGCTCCGATAAGCGATGTGTCTCCACCAGACTGCAACGCCAGCGTATTCCCGGCGGTAACGGTTGTGTAGGTCCAACTGGTGTCCTTGCCATCCGCATAGCCGCGCGCGCCTCCTGCAGCAAGATTGACCACAAGGCCAAAGCCGTTGTTGCCCGCAGTCACCCCCACGCCGATGCTGGAATTCGAACTCTTGTTGGTTGTGTGCTGCTCGAAAGAGTTCTGGGCGGCCTGCAGCAAGATATCGCCATCAGCCTTGAGGACCGCGTTATTCCCGGCGGACAGACGCGAACCCGTCACGGTGATGTCGGAATCCTTGCCACCGCCTTTGGCGACGATGGTCAAGTCCTTGCCTGCCGCAACATTCGAGCCAGATACGGAAGTCGATTCCCGCTTGATGGTCGTTTGGCTCTTACTGCTGCCAAAATCGATACTGGCGTTGAAGCCGCCCGCCTTGTCCTTGGCCCCCATCACGGCATCGTAGGCATTGATGCCTGCCAGCCCGGTAGTCGCCAATGCAAGCCCCTGCATGACCTTGTTATCCGTCTTGCCGGCGGCCTCACCCATTCTTCCGGCAGTCTGCATCGCACTGACGACAGGGGTACTGGCGTTGATGCTGAAGCCAGACTGCTTGACCTCATGCACCTCGCGCTGGCGCATGGTGTCGGCCCCGCCAATGATGTTGACATCGCGCCCAATCATCGTGATGTCGCCACGACGCGCCAGAATGTCGCTGCCCAGTACGTTCAACGACCCCGCCGCGTTGATCAACACGTCGCCTGTGACACTGCCTATCGTGCTACCGGCGGCCAGTCCCCGCTCGGTGTCCGTCCAGTCCGTGGTTTGACGAGATCCATAGCTCAGGCCGCCCATCGCCCCAAAACCCGATTTCTTGACCTTTTCGTACTGGTACTCCTCCGACGTGTTCTGCGCTGCCACGATGTTGACGTTACGGTCAGCCGACATGACAAGGTCGTTCTGGGCTGCCACATTGGAGCCAACGACGTTCAGGTCGCGTCCGGCCATCAGCACTGCACTGTCGCCCGTGAAAGTCGAGGAAGCCGATGTTGTCCAGTCCGACTCGGTCTTGCGGTGTTCGCTCTTGCTCGACAGGAACCCGCGCTTCTTGTAATAGGTCTCGCTGTAGGCGTAATTGCTGTCGGTGCCGGCGACGACATTGATGTCGCGTCCCGCCCCCACGGCCAGCTGCTTGTCCGAGGTGACTTCGGCCGCGCGAGCGTTCACGTCCTGTCCGGCAATCAGCGTGAGATTGCCGCCAGCGACGATGCGCGATCCCACTTCGGTGGCAGACCGCATCTCGGAGCGATTCTTCTTGCCGTAGTCGTATGACTCGGCATACCGCTCCTGCTCGGTGGTCAGGTTGATATCGTTGCCCGCCTGGATACGCGCGTCACCGGTCGCGGCAATACCCGCGGCCTGCGCGTTGACGTCGCGCCCGGCTTGCACATTCAAGTCACCGGCGTCGATACGCGCCACGCCGTCGACCCGCGTGCTGCTGACCCCGCCGCTGGCGTTCGATTGCGTCGAGGCTTTCAGATTGACATCGCGCCCGGCGCTCAACGCGACCTTGTCGCCCTTGAGCAACCCCGCCAGATTCTCGATATCGTTGCGCGCCGCCAGGTTTACCGTCTTGCCCTGCATCGAGCCAACAGTATTGCGTACGTTCTCGGCCTCGACGACCAACGCGTTGCGCGCGCCGATGGTGCCGCTGTTATTGACGTCGCCCGAGGTGTTTATGCGCGTGTCGCGCCCCGCGATCAACGTACCGTCGCCACGCAGGTCGCCCGGCTTGACGGCAAGATATACCTGCGGCGTAAGCACCGTCTGCTGGCTTCCATCAGGCAGCGTGACCGTCTGTTCCACCAGCCACACAATGTCGCTGGTCAGGTGCCGCATCTGCTCTTCGGACAGGGCCGTCCCCACCGTCAGCCCGTATTGAGTGGCGAAGTCGGCGCCCGCGGCCAGCAGGGCCTTGTACTGGGATTCATTGTCGGTATAGTCGCCGACGAAGCGTTGCCCGGTGGCCAGCATGATCTGCTCGGCGACCAGCTTCTGCTCATAGAAGCCGTCGCCCAGACGCTTGAGAATGTGGCCGCTGTCCTGGTTGATTTTCTGCAGCAGAAAGTCGCTTGATACGGGTTGGCGCTGGCCCAGGAACCGGCTGTCGGTGGCGATCAGGTACGGCGCTTCCGGCGCCGTCATGACGCGATACAGGGTGTTGGTGGGAACCGTGGGCGGCAGGGTCACGACCCGAATGACCCCCTTGCCAGGCAGGCCGACCTCCAGGACCCGCGCGGGCGCCTGAATATTGGCGATGGCGCTGGCGCCTGGCGACCGATTGCCGGTCTGGGGCGGCGCGGTATTGCCGTCCGAGCTGGCCACGGCCAGTTCGATGCGCTGGGGCGCCACGACGTCCTTGTAGTCGGAGGTGCTTTCATTGCGATCCTGCCCTTTGCCGACCGTGCGCACTTCGATGCCTGTCCGCTCGATTGAACGGACACCTTCGGCGCCCACGTTGTTGATCGCGGGCCCCGCCACCGACAAGGTGCCACCGGCGACAATGCGGCTCTTGTCATTGGTGACCGTACCGGTGAATGTGGCGGCGCCGCCGACAATGATCTTGGCGGGATCTGTCGACAAGGTGCGGCTTTCCATGACGACTTCCTCGACCTTGTAGTAGAAGAAGTTCTTGACCAACCTGCTGTTGAAGTCCGCGTTGAAGGCGTAGATCTTTCCCGCGAGTTCATCGTGGCGGGCCTTGTTCAGGGCCAGCGCCTGCTCGCGTTCCGGCGTCGATACGAGGCAAATCTGATTGCCGTTGCATTTCTGTTCCACCATGGGAGGAACAGCCACGGGTTCGGCGACATCGAACACGCTCCAGATGCGTTCGCCCGCCTTGTAGCGCGGCCCTCCTGGCTGGGTGGCGCAAGACCCGCCGGCGTCGCCGCCGGGTCCGTCGCAGACATATTGGTCGGGCAGCCACGCGGGCGGAATGGGCGCGCTGACGCCGGCCTTGCCCCGCTGTCCCTTGAAATAGTCGAAGGGCGGCCCGTAGCGCGACTCGGGGTATTTTGTGGACGGCAGCAACAGGCGCCGCTCCGAATCATCCTCCAGGAACGTCACGGGATCACGGCCGCACAGTTCCGTCACGGCATCGCAGAGCCACAGCTTGGAGCCGTCCAGGAACTCGGTGGAATTCTCCAGGCGGTAATACAGCTTGGGACCGCGGCCGACCTCCACCGTTTCGCTGGCAAAGTGCAGATTGCGGTTCTGGATACTGGCCGCGGCGATGTCTGCGTTGCGCTCGGCCTCGATGGTGGCCGATTCGTTGGCCAGCAGCGTCGCCTGCCCCGCCGCCTTGCCGGCGCCGTCCAGCGCGCCGCCGATCCGCAGGTCGCCTGCCGCATAGATCAGCGCATGCTCGCGGTTGGTCAGCGTGCCCACGCCCAGGTCCATGTCGCCACGAGAGGCGATGACGGCGTTGGGCTCGTTCTGCAGCAACGGCGTCTGGATGCCGATGCGGTCGCCATAAATGCGTCCGGTGTTGACCAGGTTGCCGGCGGTGATGCGGGTGTAGCCGCCGTCGATCAGGCCGGCGTTGGCCAGCAGGCCGCCGATGACCAGTTCGTTGTTGCGCACGGCAATCAATTCACCGCCCGCGCGGTTGGTGAGCGTATCCGCCGTTATCTTCAGGTCCTGGCCCGAGTGGATCTTGCCATCGTTGTCCAGGCTGCCGGTCACGAGTTCCAGCGATGCTCCCGCGGTCAGCGCGCCACCCGTGTTGGCCAGGCGGGTGAAAGCCAGCGTGGCCTTGGCATCGGACGACACGTTGCCACGCGCGTTCTCGAGCGTGCCGGTGGTCAGCGCCAGGTCCTGTCCGGCGCCGATGCGACCGGCCTGATTGTCGACCGAACCGGTGTTCAAGGTGACCTGCTTGCCCATCAACCCGAGGGCCCCGGCAGCGGTGCCGCCAGCGCCCGCGATACCGTTGGCGAGCGTGTCGCGGTTGTTCACGCTGCCCGCGTCCAGGGCCAGGCCATTGTCGGCCTGGATCAGGCCGCCGCTGTTGTCGAGCACCCCCTGTGTCTTGAGCGTCAGGCCGCTCGCGGCGACGATGCCGCGGGTATTGGCCAGGCGCTGCGCATTCAGCGTCGCCTGGCCCTGCGCGGCGATGGTGCCGCCGATATTGTCGACGGCGCCGTCCGCATTCAGATCGAGCGCGCCGCCGGTCGCGATGCGCCCGCCCGCGTTCTCCAGGCTGCCCGTCTTCAAGTCGGCCGAACCGCCATACAGACCGCCGCCCTGGTTGCGCAGCGCGCCGGTGTTGGCAATGGCCAGCTTGCCATCCGCCTGCGCCACGCCAGCGCGGTTGTCCAGGCTGGCCGCCTGGATCTCGGCGCTGCCGCCCAACAGCTTGCCGCCCCGATTGTCCAACGCACCCGCCGTTTCGACACGCAGCGCGCCATTGGCCTGGACCGATCCGCCCTGATTGTCGATGCCGGCGTTGCCGCGCAACGCCACGCTGTCGCCCGAAGCCACTCCCCCCGCTGCGTTGACCAAGGATTTGCCGCTGATGTCGACGGCGCCCGCGCCTGCCAGCGTGCCGCCGGTGTTGTCGACCATGCCTGCCACGCGGCCCTCGAGCGCGCCGCCGCTGGTGAGTTTGCCCGCGGTGTTGTCGAGGTTGGCGGCGCGCAGCGCCACCGAGCCGCCATAAACGGCGCCGCCGCGATTGCTGATCGCGCCGCTGGCGTCCAGCGTCAGTAGCCCGCCGGCGACGAACTTGCCGCCGGACAGGCCCAGCACGCCGGCGGTTACCGTGGCATCGCCGCCTGCCACGAGCGAGCCGGGGTTGAGCAGCTGGTCGACCCGCACGCTCAACGCGCCCAGCGGACTGATGGTGCCGTCGCTGCGCAGGCCTGCCGTGAATGCGCCCCGGTTCTCCATTTGACGCGCCACGATGCTGGCGCCCGCGCCTGAAGACATGGCGTTGTTGTTGGCGAACTTGCCGGCCGCGTTCAATGCCAGCGCGCCGCCCGCGGCGGCCGTGCCATCGTTGATGATGTCGCGTCCGCTTCGGACCGACAGGTCGGTGGCGGCCTGCAGGCGGCCCGACGGCAGGATCCTGACGTCGCCATTGGCGCTGACGCTAAGGGTGCCGGTCAGGGCCGCCAGGTTGCCGCCCACGTTCACGCCCACGCCGGCCTCGGTGCCGATCAGGCGGATGCTGTTGGCGTACATGCCGCCCAGGGCCGCCACGTCCAGCGCGACACCCGTGCCGGCGCCATCGCCGGCCAATGCCGACACGTCGATGCCGTCGTAGCCCACGCGCGCGGAGCCCGCCACCACGTTCAGACGATCGGCCCACACCTGCGCGTTCAGCTCCAGCGTTCGAGCCAGCAGGTCGACTTGGCTGAGGTTCGCGCCATACAGGCCCGCGCCCTCGATGGCGAGACGACCGCTGGCAATGTCAAAGCCCAGGGTGCCGTCCGGACCGATCACCGGCTTGCCGGTGGTCAGCGTGGCGCGGTTGGCATTCAGGAAGCCGCAGCCGTTGCAGGTAATGCCGGCCGGATTTGCGACGATGACGTTGGCGCGGTTGCCCGCGACTTCCAGCATGCCCATCAAGCGCGACGGATTGTTTGCTGTGACCTGGTTCAGGATGGTGGCGGCGCGCTGGTTGCCCAGCATCGGATTGCCCGCCACCTGGCCTGCCAGTTGCGTCTGGCTCGCCGCCCCACTGTTGTTCAGCACGACGCCCGAGGGACCGACGTTGAACTGGGTGAAGCGGTTGTTCGAGACGCCGCCGGCCGAGGGCGGGGCGATATTGACCACCGGCACGCCATTGGCCACGCCCACGACGGGCTTCTGGCCCGGCACGCTCTTGTCGACGGAGATGGGCAGGGTCTGCGCCAGGACGGGCGTCCAGATCTGCGTGTACAGGACCAACCAGACAACTGCGGAGCGAAGCTTGGACATGGCGAGGCAACTCTCGGTAAGCGTGAAGCAACTTGTCGGACGGCGGCCGGGGCGCACGGACCCCGCCCGGTCTAGAACTCGAACATCAGCGTGGCGGCGAAGACCGTGCTTTGGGTCTTCAGGTTGTCCGGCTTTTTCAGCGGCCAGCCGGCCGACAGGTCGTAGCTGGCGTTGACCGCATTGGCAGCGCCGGGGATGGCGATGCGGCCGCGCAAGCCGGCCACCGCGCCGACCAGCGTGCGGCTGGCCAGGTACTCGGCCGAAGGGCCGCCAACGCGGCCGGCATCCAGGCCCGTGTAAAGTTGCTGGCCCAGGTTGCCCAGGTTCAGCGACAGGTCATTGCGCAGGGTCCAGCCGTCTTCCGCGGCCAGCGTCATCTGGCCATCGAAGCCGCGCACCGCATAGCGGTTGCCGATGGTGAAGTAATCCGCGGGCACGATGGGCGTCTTGGCGTGCTGGATCTGCCAATTGGCCTGGTAGGCCAGTTGCTGGCCGGCCACCTTGAAGGGCAGGTAGAGGCCGGCGTTGGCCGTCAGGATGGTGCTGCGGCCGTTCCAGTCGGGATCGCCGTAGACGTAGCCGGGCTGGTCGGAGAACTGCGGCAGCGTGCCGCGCACGCCGCCGCCAAGATCCAGCACCATCTGGTCGATGTATTGGCGGTGGCCGTAGCTGAACTCGTAGCCGACCACGTCGCGCCGCTGCACCTCGATGTCGATGTCGTTGAGGGTGCTGTTGGCACGCTTGCGCAGGAACTTCAACATGGCGGTGCCCTTGTAGCTGGCGCCGCGGTACGGCACCACCGACACGCCCGCCTCGATCTGCTTGCTGGTGCCGCCGTAGACGATGGGCTCTTCGAAACCGGCCACCGTCTGGCGATAGCGCGACTTGCTGGCGCCGGCGAACAGGGTCCAGTAGCCGAACGGAATGCTGTAGTTGACCGACGCGGCGCGCGAGCCGGCGTCGTTGTTGCGCAGGTCGGCGTTGCTGTTCCAGGACACCGACAACTGGTCGTACAGGAACAGCGGCGAATCGAGCGTGAGTCCGGCGTTCACCTGGTTCTTGCCGGTCGCTTCCATGCCGGCGTTGTCGCCGCCCACGTAGGCATGCCAGCGCTTGCCGGTGCCGGGCTTGATGATGATGTCGGAATCGCCCAGCTCGGGACCGGGCGCGACGTCGATCGACGCGTCCGCCTGGCCGGCCAGGCGGCGGATATTTTCCAGCGCCTGGTCCAGGTCACGCTGATTGACCTCGCCGCCTGGCCAGGTGGGCAGCGCGGTGCGCCACCAGCCGGGCGCGCCGTCGCTCTTGACG
Organism: Achromobacter xylosoxidans; assembly: GCF_001457475.1. Lineage (NCBI taxonomy): Bacteria > Pseudomonadati > Pseudomonadota > Betaproteobacteria > Burkholderiales > Alcaligenaceae > Achromobacter > Achromobacter xylosoxidans. The sequence goes on from NZ_LN831029.1 coordinate 6,549,605, forward strand.
CCGGAAATGCGGCCGGGCACGTAGCGCAGGGTCAGCGTGCCGCCGGCCAGCGATTGCTCCGGCACCAGCACGCGGGCGGTGATCAGGCCGCGGTCGATCAGGCGCGCCATCAGGTGGGCCTGCAGGGCTTGCAGGCCCCGGCCGCCCACGCACCGGCCCAGCGCCGCCTCGCTGTCGCGGCGCAGCGCGGCGGGTGGCGGTGAGCCGTCCCAGACCACCTTGTCCAGCGTGAAGCAGGGAGACTCCACCGGAAACACCAGCGGCCCCTCGCCGGCGCCTGTGGACGGCGCCGACAGCACGTCCGGCCGCTCGGCGGCGCGGGCGCGCTGGGCGTCCAGCTCCTGCTCCTGGCGGCGCTGGATGTCGCTGGCGCGAGTGGCGGCCTCTGCGGGCAACGATTGCGCGGCCAGCCCAGACGGGATGGTCAGCGAGGCGATGGATGAAACGCACAGCGCCAGGCAGGGAAGCAGCCTCTGCCGGAGGCGGCTTCGCGGTACGATGGTATGCACTTGTTTCTTATTGAAATTGCTGGTTTCTTTCAATAACGGATGGAAATCGCGTTAATTAAGCGCATATTTCAATTTATGCCGGCTTTTTCAAAGGCTTTTTGGCGACAATCGAAAATATGCAGCGTGGAGCACGTGGCCATTCCGTTACGCACTCTTACGTCGCTAAATTAGTCGCTCGGCCCGCCCATGGCGATAGGAACAGTCTGAAACTGCCGGAAAATCATGGCCGCGCCGGTACCTGTGACGCGCCCCGCGCTGTGCCAAAATCGCGCCCATGCCGATCGATAACCGCCTGATTCCCTCCGCCCTCGCCACCCAGACGGCACAATTGCCCGCCGCCTGGCAGGCCGCCCTGCAGGCCCCACGCGTCGCCACGGCGCTACAGGCCGTGACCGCCCATGTGGAAAAGCGCCTTGCCGAAGGCGCGGTGATCTATCCGGCCACGCCCTTTCGCGCCCTGCACGGCCTGGCGCCCTCGGACGTGCGAGTGGTGATCCTGGGCCAGGACCCGTATCACGGCCCTGGACAGGCACAAGGGCTGGCATTCTCGGTGCCGGACGACTGCAAGCGCCCGCCCAGCCTGCGCAACATCTTCAATGAAATCGCGCAGGAATATCCCGGCACGCCGCTGCCGGCCGGCAATGACCTGACGCCGTGGGCCGCTCAAGGCGTGTTGCTGCTAAACACCGCCCTCACGGTGGAGGACGGGCAACCCGCGTCCCACGCCAAGCGGGGTTGGGAAACCGTGACGGACGCGCTCATCGCCCTGGTGGCGCAAGACCCGTCTCCGAAGGTTTTCATGCTGTGGGGCGCCCACGCCCAGGCCAAGCAGGCGTTGCTTCCGCACGACAGTGGCCATCTGGTGCTGATGGCCAATCATCCTTCTCCCCTGTCTGCCCGGCGCCCGCCCGTGCCGTTCCTAGGCTGCGGCCATTTCCTGGCGACCAACCGGTGGTTGAGCGACCAAGGGAAAAACCCTATTGATTGGAAGCTGGACAAAAAAATAATTCCCGCACAAGGCGAATTCGGGTTATGATCGCCGCACTGCACCAAACGAGTTCGGCATTTACCGCCTTGATTTAGCGGAAATTTCAGCAGTCTGCCGGGCAACCAAGCCCAGCCCCATGCCGAACATCATCGATTCCTGACCTCCTTTCCTTTCGCCCTGCGTTCCAAGCAGCATCACGGGAACGCGCCACGCGCACGGTTGATTCGGTCGGCACGATGCTCCATCAACCGTCGCCTGGATCCGGCCGCCTAATCCCCTGGCCCGACCAAGCACTGCGCCGCATTTGATCGCGGCAAGGGAAAGTAATGTCTTTCGAAAACCTGGGCCTGGCGCCCGCCCTGCTGTCGGCCCTGCAAGACGCTGGCTTCACCACCCCCACCACCGTGCAAGCCTCGGCCATTCCGCAGGCGCTGGCCGGCCACGACCTGATGGTGTCGTCGCAGACCGGTAGCGGCAAGACCGCCGCCTTCATGCTGCCGGCGCTGCACCGCATCGCCCAGATGCCCGCCAACAAGGGCGTCGGCGTGCAAGTGCTGGTGCTGGCCCCGACCCGCGAACTGGCCCTGCAGGTCACCGACGCCACCGCCACCTACGGCCGCAAGCTGGCCGACCTGCGCACCGCCACCGTCGTCGGCGGCATGCCCTATGGCGCCCAGCTGAAGGCGCTGTCGCGCCGCGTCGATGTGCTGGTGGCCACGCCCGGCCGCCTGATCGATCACCTGAATTCGGGCCGCGTCAAACTGAACACCGTGCACACCCTGGTGCTGGACGAAGCCGACCGCATGCTGGACATGGGCTTCATCGAGGATATCGAAACCATCATCAGCCGCCTGCCGGTCGAACGCCAGACGCTGCTGTTCTCGGCCACGCTGGACGGCACCGTTGCCAAGCTGGCCGCGCGCATGATGCGCGACCCGCAGCGCATCGAAGTCGCCGGCGCCAAGGAAAAGCACACCAACATCACGCAGAGCCTGCTGTACGCGGACGACGCCAGCCACAAGATGCAGCTGCTGGACCACGTCCTGCGCGACGCTTCGCTGGACCAGGCCATCGTCTTTACGTCGACCAAGCGCGGCGCCGACGATCTGGCCGACCACCTGGCCGACCAGGGCTTTGCCGCCGCCGCCCTGCACGGCGACATGAACCAGCGCCAACGCACCCGCACGCTGTCGCAGCTGCAGCGCGGCCAGCTGCGCATCCTGGTCGCCACCGACGTGGCCGCGCGCGGCATCGACGTGCAAGGCATCAGCCACGCCGTCAACTTCGACCTGCCGATGCAGGCCGAGGACTACGTGCACCGTATCGGCCGTACCGGCCGCGCCGGTCGCAACGGCCTGGCGTTCACGCTGGCCACGCATTCCGAGCGCCACAAGGTGCGCCGTATCGAACACTACATTGGCCAGTCCATCACGCCCGAAGTGATCGCCGGCCTGGAACCCAAGCGCACCCCGCGTCCGTCGACCGGCGGCGCGCCGCGCGGCGGCAAGCCTTTCGGCAAGCGTCCGGGCGGCTTCGGCGGCGGCTACCAGGGCCACCGTGACGGCGGTTCGCGTGAAGGCCGCTCGTTCGGCGGTCCGCGTGGTGAATTCAAGCCGCGCGAAGGCGGCTACCAGGGCGCCCGCGAAGGCGGCGGCTACCAAGGCAACCGCCCGTTCGGCGACCGCCCGGCCCGTTCGTTCGGCGATCGTCCCAGCTTTGGTGATCGTCCCCAGCGCGAAGGCGGCTACCAGGGCAATCGTCCCTTCGGCGACCGCCCCCCGCGTGAAGGCGGTTTCCGTGGCGGCGACCGTGATTCGCGCCCGAGCTTCAGCGACCGCCCCAGCTTCGGCGATCGCCCGCAGCGCGATCCGCGCCCGTTCAACGAGCGCGGCCCGCGTGAAGGGGGCTTCCGTGGCGGCGACCGCGATTCGCGTCCGAGCTTCAGCGATCGCCCCAGCTTTGGCGACCGTCCGCAGCGCGAAGGCGGCTTCCGCGGCGGCGACCGCTCGGAAGGCGGTTTCCGTGACCGTCCCAGCTTCGACAAGCGCCCCGGCGGCCCCGCCAAGCGCTTCAACAAGCCGGCCGGCGCCCGCCGCGGCTAAGCCCTCGGCACCCAACAAACCCCGCGCCTGTCGCGGGGTTTGTTTTTTGGGAAAATGCCCTATTCACGACGCCTTTCCTTCCTCCATGCAACGCCCCGCTCCCGCCAACCTGCCCCCGCTGTCTCCCGCCGCCCAGGCCCATAGCGAAGCCGCCGCCGCGCATCTGCGCGCCGCCATCGCCGCCGCTTCGGGCTGGCTGCCGTTCGATCACTGGATGGCCGAGGCGCTGTATGCGCCGGGGCTGGGCTACTACGCGGCCGGCAACGTCAAGCTGGCCGAAGCCGATGCGCGCGCGCCCGCGGGCGATTTCGTCACCGCGCCGCAACTGACGCCGCTGTTCGCCCGTACCCTGGCGCGCCAGGTCGCCCAGGTGCTGCGCCAGACCGATACCCAGACGGTGCTGGAGTTCGGCGCCGGCACCGGCGCGCTGGCCGAAGGCGTGCTGCGCGAGCTGGATGCGCAGGGGCTGCAGGATACGCAGTACCTGATTCTCGAAGTATCGGCCGACCTGCGCGCGCGCCAGGCCGAGCGGCTGGCGCCGTTCGGCGAGCGGGTGCGCTGGCTGGATGCGCTACCCGAACGTTTCCGCGGTTGCGTGCTGGCCAACGAGGTGCTGGACGCGATGCCAGTGTCGCTATTCCGCTGGAGCGATGACGGCGTGGTGCTGGAACGCGGCGTGACGCTGGACCCGGCCCAGGGTTTCGTCTGGGAAGACCGGCCGGCTCCGCGGCGCCTGGCAGAGGCGGTGGCAGCGCGCATGCCGGCGTTGCCGGGGTATGTGTCCGAGATCAACCTGCAGGCCGAAGCCTGGATCGACGGCATGAGCGGTTGGCTGGAACAGGGCGCGGCGCTGCTGGTCGACTATGGCTTTCCGCAGGGTGAGTACTACCACCCGCAACGCGCCGGCGGCACGCTGATGTGCCATCTGCGCCACCACGCGCATGGCGATCCGTTCACCGCGCCGGGGCTGCAGGACATCACGGCGCACGTCGACTTCACCGCCATGGCGGATGCGGCGCAGGCAGCGGGTCTGCAGGTGCTGGGATATACCTCGCAGGCGCGCTTCCTGATGAACGCCGGACTGATGGAGTTGCTCGCGCAACTGGATCCGACCGACGCGCGGACCTACGCGCAAGCGGTGGCGCCGGTGCAGAAGCTGCTGTCGGAAGCCGAAATGGGCGAACTGTTCAAGGTGCTGGCGGTGGGCCGCGGCATCACGCAGCCGCTGATCGGCTTTGCGCGCGGCGACCGCCTCGGCAAGCTGTAGGAAGGGGCGGCGTCAGGCGGCGCGCAGCCGCTGCAAGCGCGCCTCGCGCAGGCTCTGCTTGATGCGCGCCGGATCGCCCGCGCAGGAGCGAGCGATGGCGCCGGCATCCACGCCGCGCACGGCTTCGGCCCGATCGCGCCAGGCATTGCCATCCACCGGGCGCAGCACCGCCGCCGCCGCCAGCAGATCAAGGAAGCGCTCAGGCTTGCGCAACGCATCGACCCGCTCCATCAGCGCAAGCTGCGCATCGGCCGGGTCGGCGCCAGCCGCCTGCGCGGCATCCAGACCCGTCAACATGTCGGGCAGCAGACGCGCGTAGTCGTTGCACTCGGTAGGCACGCGCAAGCGCCGGCCCAGGGCCTCGCGTCCGGGCGACAGCCGGCACAGCAGCGCATAACGGCCCGGCAGCGACAGCTTGCGCGCGGCCGCGCGATCGACGTCGCCATCGGTCTCCTCGGACCCTGTCAATTCGGGCATGACGCGCTCCAGCGCCCCCGACTGCCGCAACACGTCCAGCATGCGCGACGGCGCGGCCGCCATCAAGCCGCGCGACACTTCTTTCCAGACGCGCTCGGGCACCAGGGCGTCGGCCTCGCCGGCCTCGACCATCTGGCGGCACAGAGCCATGGTCTCGGGCGCGACGCTGAAGTCGGCGAAACGCGCGGCGAAGCGGGCCAGGCGCAGGATGCGCACGGGATCTTCCTGGAATGCCTCGCCCACATGGCGGAACACGCGGGCCTGGACGTCGGCGGCGCCGCCGAGCGGATCGACCAGTTCGCCGTCCTGCTTCTGCGCAATGGCGTTGACCGTCAGATCGCGGCGGCGCAGGTCCTCTTCAAGCGTGACGTCGGTGCCCGTGTAGAACGTGAAACCCTTGTAGCCGCGGCCCGACTTGCGTTCGGTGCGCGCCAGCGCGTATTCCTCTTTGGTGACCGGGTGCAGGAACACCGGGAAATCGCCACCCACCGGAATGAAGCCGCGCCGCGCCATGTCCTCGGGCGTGGCGCCGACCACCACCCAGTCGTGATCGCCGGGCGTCAGGCCGAGCAGCGCGTCGCGCACTGCCCCGCCCACGATGTAGACCTGCAGGCCCTGCGTCGCCACATCCTCCGTCATGGCAGGGTGGTGCTTTCCGCGCCCAGCGGGACCACGTTGCCCAGCCGCTCTTTCAGCGACTGCGGCTGGCCGCTGAACATGGCGGCGTAGTAGACCGAGTTGGACATCACGTTCTTGACGTAGGTGCGCGTCTCGTTGAACGGAATGGTCTCGGCGAAGATCGCGCCTTCGACGGGGTGATTGAAGGTCGAGCGCCAGTTGTGCGGGCGGCGCGGACCGGCGTTGTAGCCGGCGCTGGCCAGCATCTGCGAACCGTTCAGGTCGCGCAGCACCATGTTCAGATAGTTGGTGCCCAGCTCGGTGTTGGTATCGAAGTCGTTGACGCTGTCGGGCGTGAAGTTGCTCATGCCGATCTTGCCCGCGACCCATTTGGCCGTGGCCGGCATCAGCTGCATCAGGCCGGAGGCGCCGACGTGCGAGCGCGCGTCCATGATGAAGCGCGATTCCTGGCGGATCAGGCCGTAGACCCAGGCGGGGTCGAGCGCGATGGCGTTGGCCTTGGCGGTGACGCGGCCCTCGAACGGCGCGATGAAGCGCTGGCTGAAGTCGAATTCCTTCTCGGTGCGGTCGGATGTGTTGACCACGCGGTCGTAGATGTTCTCGGCGCGTGCCAGTTCGGCGGCGGCAAGCAGTTGGCGGTCGCTCATGCCCCGCAACGCGAAGTTCCATTCGGGCACGGCTTCCTGGCGCCAGCCCAGGCGGAACAGCTGCACCGCGCGGCGCAGGCCCGGGTTGGCGCGGGCTTCGGCGATCTCGCTGTCGCTGATGGGCGCCGGGCGCGGCGGCACGGTGATGCGCCGGCCCAGTTCCTCGGCGGCCAGCTGGCCGTAGAAGTCGAAGCGGTCGGCGATGGAGGCGTAGGCCGCGTTGGCCTGCTCGCGACGGCCGGTGGCGGCCATGCCGCGCGCCTTCCAGTAGATCCAGGATGGATCCTGCTGTTGTGCTGCAGGCATCTGGTCGATGGACTCGATGACCCACTTCCAGTCGATCTTGGGCTGGCGTAGCGCCGCCCGCACCTTCCAGCCGGCGTTGTATTCCGTCATGCGGATATGGCCGGCTTCGTGGTACCAGTCGTCGGCGCGGCTGTCCAGGTTGAGCGCGGCCACCAGCGCGTACTGGCCACGGATCCAGGCCAGGTTCGACTTGGCCATGGACTTGGCCCATTCGCGCCGCAGGTAGGAATCGGCCACGTTGATGTCGGAACGGGCCAGGCGCGCCAGGGCGATGGTGACCAGTTCTTTTTCGTTGCGGCCCACCGGCAGGCGGTCCTGCCGCGTCAGCCAGCGCATCGGGTCCTTGATGAGGACGTCGTAGGTCTTCTGGTCGCGCGGCTCGAACATGTACTGCACGAACTTGCGCGCGTCGGTGGTCTTGTTGGCCTCGATGGCGTCGCGCAACTGCGGTTCGAGCTGGTCCCAGCCCAGGACGTTGTCGGCCACCAGCTGGTCGTACAGCGTCCAGCAGGCGCTGCCCGGCGCGAACACCGCCATGGCCTGCGCGGCCGTGGCACGCTGGCCGGTCATGTGCTTGGCGTTGAGGATGGCGCATTCGACCTGGGCGTTGCTGTTCTTGACCGGAGCCAGCTTGCGCACGGTCTCGAAGTCGCCGCTGCGCGCGGCGGCCAGCAGCCAGTCGGCGCGCAGCCGATCCGCCAGATAGGCATCGCCATTGCTGTTGATGAACTTCTGCAGCTCGGCGTTGGGACGCCCGCCCGCGGGCGGGCTCCACAGCTGATAGCGCAACAGCCAGTACTCCGGATACATGCCGAGCGGATCGGACTTGGCCTGGGGCACCAGGGCGCCCAGGATCGACCACTGCTTGCGATTCATGGCTTCGCGCGCGGCCACCACGGCGGCCAGCGCGGGCGTTTCGGCGGTGGGCGGCAAGCCCGCCAGCACGGCCGGCGGCACGGCGATGGCCGGTTGCGGCGCTTGCGCGGCGGGTTGCGGCTGGGTATTGACGGATGCGGTGCGCTGCTGGGCGTCGACGGGCGCGCAGGCCGCCGTGAACAGCGCCAGCAAGGGCAGCCAGCGGCGCAGGCCGGCGCGGGCGTCGGCGGTGCGCGGGGATTTCATGGCGGTTTTCTGATACCGTCCGGATTGCGGGCCGTGGACCGCGGCCATGGGATTGCGCACGGGCTTCATGCGCGGACCTTGAGGGCAGCTTGCGGATCCGCGCAGTGATAGGCGCAGAGGCAGGCACGGCGATGCGCGTGATCGTTGGCGCGGCCGCCGGCGTGGCGACCGCCTGCGCGATGGCCCGCGCGCAGGTTCGCACCGTTAGACGTTTTATCGCTGACCCGCATTGTCGCCTTCATTTTCCACCCCTGTTACAGCTACCGCATGACTACGCAAAATACTCCAGAGGATACCGCAAGCCAGCTACGCACGCGATTGCGGAAACTGCGCGCCGAACTGCCTGAAGACCAACGCAGCCGCGGCGGCCTGCTGATGCGCGCGCGGCTGTTCACCTGGCTCAATGTGGCCCGCGACGAAGCCGTGCGGGCCGGCCGCCGCGCGCCCGCCGTCGTGGCGGCCTTCTGGCCCATGGAAGACGAGCCGGACCTGCGGCCGCTGCTGGAGCAATGGACCGAAAATGGTGTCACGGTGGCGCTGCCGGTGGTGCGCGAACGCAACGCGCCGCTGGCCTTCCTGCCCTGGACGCCCGACGCCGAACTGCGCGCCGGCCCCTATGGCATCCAGGAACCGGCGCAAGGGGCCGAGGTGCTGCCCGACGTGCTGCTGGTGCCCACCCTGGGTTACACCGAATCCGCCGACCGCCTCGGTTACGGCGGCGGCTACTACGACCGCACGCTGGCGGCGCTGCGCGAGCGCGGCCACGCCTTCACCACCATCGGCGTGGCCTGGAGCTGCGGCGAACTGGACCCCGGCTATGAACCCGCCGCCCACGACTTCCGCCTCGACGCCGTCATCACGCCGGACGGCTGGGTGCCGCATGCCCCGCAGGAACAACCCGGCCAAGGCGGCACCACGGTGCAACGCTACACGCTGCGCTGACGCACCAGTTTTGCCCCGGGGCTTGCACCAGAACGGTGCAAGCCCTATGATCTGACCCTGATATCCCCGATTGCCGCTTGCTGCGGCATCCCTCGCGGGCACCACCCCGCTCCGCCTGCGCGCGCCGTCCGCGCCGACGCCATGCCGTCGCGCAGCCCCACATTCGGACCTGTTCCGCCCCGCCCACCCGGCAGCGGAAGCCGTCGTCCCGCCCACGCCATCGCTGCCTCCGTACATCCGGAGGGTAGCCAGCCGCCGCCGACCAGAGGATATTTACCTCCAGGCGGCCCCCCGTCGGCGCCAGCCCAAGCTGGCACACGGGTTGCTTATTCATTCAGACCGGCCACGCATGGCCGGACAACGGCCGCGCCCAAGCCGGCCGTCAGCATCTGCAACGGAGGAGCCATGAAGGACAGATCATCCCGTCCCGCCGCCTATGACGAAATGCGCGACAGCGCAGGCGGCATACGCTCCCACTACCAGGCCTTCGAGCGCTGGCACCAGGAGCAATCGGCCGAAGCCATGGCGGCGCGCCGCCTGGAGGCCGACCTGAGTTTCCGGCGGGTCGGCATCACTTTTTCGGTGGCGGGCGACGCCGCCGGCACCGAGCGCCTGATCCCGTTCGACATGATCCCGCGCATCATTCCCGCCGACGAATGGCGCCGCCTGGAGGCCGGCCTGAAACAGCGCGTGCGGGCGCTCAACATGTTCATCCACGACATCTATCACGGCCATGAGATCGTGCGCGCCGGCGTGGTGCCGGCCGAGCAGGTGTTCCTGAACGCCCAGTACCGCCCCGAAATGCAGGATGTGGACGTGGCCGAGGACATCTACTGCCACATCGCCGGGGTCGACATCGTGCGCGCCGGCGCCGGCGAGTTCTACGTGCTGGAGGACAACCTGCGGGTGCCGTCCGGTGTGTCGTACATGCTGGAGAACCGCAAGATGTCGATGCGGCTGATGCCCGACGCGTTCAGCCGCATCAAGGTCGAACCGGTGGCGCACTACCCAGACCTGCTGCTGGACAACCTGCGCGAAGTGGCGCCGCACGGCGGCGATGATCCCACGGTGGTGGTGCTGACGCCCGGCATGTACAACTCGGCCTATTTCGAGCACGCCTTCCTGGCGCAGCAGATGGGCGTGGAACTGGTGGAGGGCCAGGATCTTTTTGTCGAGCAGAACACGGTCTACATGCGCACCACGCAGGGGCCGCGCAAGGTGGACGTGATCTACCGCCGGCTGGATGACGACTTCCTGGATCCGTTGTCGTTCCGCGCCGACTCGGCGCTGGGCGTGCCGGGGCTGCTGTCGGTGTACCGCGCCGGCCGCGTGACGCTGGCCAATGCGATCGGCACGGGAATCGCCGACGACAAGTCCACCTATCTCTACGTGCCCGACATGATCCGCTTTTATCTGAGCGAGGAGCCGATCCTGTCGAACGTGCCCACCTGGCGCTGCGGCCGGCCGGAGGAACTGTCGCACGTGCTGGCCAACATGCACGACCTGGTGGTCAAGGAAGTGCATGGCGCCGGCGGCTACGGCATGCTGGTGGGTCCGTCGGCCTCGCGCGCCGAGGTCGAGTCGTTCAAGGAGCGCGTGCGCGCCAACCCCGCCAACTACATCGCGCAGCCCACGCTGGCCCTGTCCACGGTGCCGACCTACGTTGAATCCGGCGTGGCGCCGCGCCACGTCGACCTGCGCCCCTACGTGCTGTGCGGCAAGGACATCCGCACGGTGCCGGGCGGCCTGTGCCGCGTGGCGCTGACCGAAGGCTCGCTGGTGGTCAACAGCAGCCAGGGCGGCGGCACCAAGGACACCTGGGTTCTGGAGGAATAACGATGCTGAGCCGAACCGCCGACAATCTGTTCTGGATGTGCCGCTACACCGAGCGCGCCGAGAACACCGCCCGCATGCTGGACGTGAACCTGCAGATGTCGCTGCTGCCGCAGGACGCGCAGACCCGCGAAGGCTCGTGGAACGCCGTGCTGCGCATCTCCGAATTGCACCGCCTCTATCACGCCAAGCACGCCGCGATATCGCCGCAGGACGTGCTGCAGTACATGGTGCGCGACGCCGAGAACCCCTCGTCCATCTACAGCTGCATGCGCGCCGCGCGCGAAAACGCCCGCGCGGTGCGCGGCAGCCTCACCACCGAAGTCTGGGAGACCTACAACACCACCTGGCTGGAACTGCTCAAGCACCTGCACACCGGCCTGCTGGAACGCAACCCGGGCGAGTTCTTCGAATGGGTCAAGTTCCGCTCGCACCTTGCGCGCGGCGTCACCATCGGCACCATGCTCGAAGACGAGGCGCTGTACTTCCTGCGCATCGGCATGCACCTGGAGCGGGCGGACAACACCGCGCGGATGCTGGATGTGAAGTTCCACGAGCGCGACGGCGACGGCGCGCAGCAACAGCAACAGGAAGGCCGCGGCGAAGGCAGCCCTTCGGGCGCGCTGCAAAGCGAGTTCTACCGCTGGTCGGCGCTGCTCAGCTCGGTGTCCGGGCTGGAGATCTATCGCAAGGTGTACCGCGACGTCATCACGCCGGACCGCGTGGCCGAGCTGCTGATCCTGCATCCCGACATGCCGCGCTCGCTGCTGGCGGCCATGCGGGCGGTATCCGAGGATCTGGCCCGTGTGTCCAACCAGCGCTCGACCGAAACCCAGCGACGCGCCGGCATGCTCTGCGCCGAACTGCAATTCGGCCGCGTCGAGGACATCCTGCGCAGCGGCCTGCACCAGTACCTGGAGCACTTCCTGGACCGCATCAACGACCTGGGCAACCGGATCAGCCAGGACTTCCTGGTGCCGTTGTCGGCATGACAAGGAGACAGGCATGAAACAGATCATCACGCACGTCACGCACTACCGCTATACGGCGCCCGTCACCTACAGCATCCAGACGCTGCGGCTGACGCCGCGCGACGACGAACACCAGCGCGTGCTGCGCTGGCACATCGAGGCGCCCGGCGCGCTCGAGCAGCAGGTGGACGCCTACGGCAACATCACCCACACGCTGACGTTGAACCGCCCGCACACCGAGATCGAGCTGCGCGTGGTCGGGCAGGTATTGGTCGGCTCGCTGACGCAGGGCGCGCTGGGCGGCGAGGACAGCCGCCTGCCGGTGCACGCCTATTGCGTGCAGACGCCGCTGACGCAGGCTGATGACACCATCCTCGCCTTCGCCCACGCCGTGCTGCCCGACGGCCTGAACACGCCCGCCGACGTGCTGACACTGGCCACCGCGATCCACGACCGGGTCGCCTACGAGCCCGGCACCACTGACGTCACCACCGCCGCCGGCCAGGTGCTGGCGCTGGGCCATGGCGTCTGCCAGGACCACGCCCACCTGTTCCTGGCCTGCGTGCGCGGCCTGGGCGTGCCGGCCCGCTACGTCAGCGGCTACCTGTACACCACGGCCCAGCACGCCGCCAGCCATGCCTGGGCCGACGTCTGGCTGGCAGGCGCCGGCTGGACCAGCGTGGACGTGACCAACCGCCAGTTCGCCTCCGATTGCCACTGCCGCCTGGCGGTGGGGCGCGACTACGACTCGGCCTCGCCGGTGCGCGGCGTGCGCAGCGGCGGCGGCGAGGAATCCATGGAGGTCAACGTGCAGGTCCAGACCGCGGCCCAGCAATAACCCCGTCCGGCCACGCCGCAATACAATGCGGTGTGGCTTTTCCCATTTTTCGATCATGACCTACTGCGTAGCCGCCCGCTTAGACGCCGGCCTGGTTTTCCTGTCCGATTCCCGCACCAATGCCGGGGTCGACCAGATCAGCGTATTCCGCAAGATGACCGTCTTCGAGCGTCCCGGCGAACGCATGATGGTGCTGATGACCTCCGGCAACCTGGCCGTCAGCCAGGCCGTGCTGAACGCGCTGGCACGGCAGCACGACGAGGGCGGCGAAACCGTCTGGAACGCGCCCGACATGTTCGAGGCCACCCGCCGCGTCGGCGCGGCGGTGCGCGCGGTCTACCACCGCGAGGCCGCGGCCCTGCACGAACAGGGCGTGGACTTCAACGTCAGCCTGATCTTCGGCGGCCAGATCGGCAGCGAGCGCTGCCGCCTGTTCCAAGTGTATTCGGCCGGCAACTTCATCGAGGCCGGCTCGGAATGCCCGTACTTCCAGATCGGCGAGGCCAAGTACGGCAAGCCCATCCTGGACCGCGTGCTACGCCCCGACACCTCGCTGGACGAGGCCGCCAAGTGCGCGCTGATCTCCATGGATTCGACGCTGCGCTCGAACATCTCGGTCGGGCTGCCGCTGGACCTGCTGGTCTACGACGCCGACGCGCTGCGCGTCACCCATTTCGCCAGCATCGACGAGCACAACGAATATTTCCGCATGATCCGCAGCACGTGGGGCGAACGCCTGCGCCAGGTGTTCGCCGAGATCCCCGATCCACTCTGGACCCGTCCTGAAGACCCCGGCTCGCTGGTGCCCGCCAGCCGCATCCACCAGCCGCTGCGCGCCGAACCGGTGGACATGACGCCGCCGGCCTATCCGACGCCGCAGGTGCTGGCGCAAGACCCGGGGAAGGACCAGCCGAACTAGGCAGGACCTGTCTCACCGTACAAACCCGGCTTTCCGCTTCCCTAAGCCCGGCTTGTAAAACCGCAAATTCTCATCTTCCGGCTGGCGCGCCACACTGGCGCCAGCCCGCCATGCATCGTCTTGCGGGTCGCCATAACACCATAAGGACGAGACATGACCCCGAATTTCCCGCGCGCCCTGCGGCGCCTGGCCGTGCCGTTGCTGGCGCTGGGCTGCCTGGCCGGCGGCCCAGCCATGGCCCAGAGCAACTATCCCAACCATCCCATTTCCCTGGTCGTGCCGTTCGCGGCGGGCGGTCCCACCGACGTAGTGGCCCGCAGCCTGGGCGCCGCCATGTCCAAGACGCTGGGTCAGAGCATCGTGGTCGAGAATCGTCCGGGTGCGGGCGGCACGCTGGCGGCTACGCACGTGGCGCGGGCAGCGCCGGACGGCTATACCTTCCTGATCCACCACAACGGCATGGCCACGGCGCCCGCGTTGTATCGCAAGCTGCCGTTCAACCCGCTCACCGACTTCGCCTACGTCGGCCAGGTGGCCGACGTCCCCATGACGCTGCTGGGCCGCAAGGACCTGCCGCCGGGCGACATGGTCGAATTCATCAAGTACGCGCGCGCCAATGGCAACAAGATCAACCTGGCCAACGCCGGCCTGGGCGCGGTCTCGCAGTTGTGCGGCATGCTGCTGCAGGAAGCGCTCGGGACGCAGTTCACCACCATTCCGTATGCCGGCACCGCGCCCGCGCTGACGGCGTTGCTGGGCGGCCAGGTGGATGTGCTGTGCGACCAGACCACGCAGACCATTCCGCACATCAAGGCGCAGCGGGTGAAGCTGTACGGCGTCACCACGCTCGACCGCATCAGGACGCTGCCGGACTCGCCGACCCTGCAGGAAAGTGGCGTGAAGGGCTTCGAGGTCAAGGTCTGGCATGGCGTCTATGCGCCCAAGGGCACGCCACCGGAAGTGGTGGCAAAGTTCAATGAGTCGCTGCGCGCGGCGCTGAAGGACCCCGCCTTCACGCAGAAGATGGCCGAACTGGGCGCGGAGATCGTGCCCGAGGCCAAGCAGACGCCGGCCGGCCTGCAAAGCTGGCTGCAGTCGGAAGTGGACAAGTGGGGGCCGATCATCCGCAAGGCGGGCGTGTACGCGGACTGAAGCACCGGGCTCGCCCCGGACGTGCGCCTGCCGCCACCGCCCTGCCGACAAGTGGCGGCGGCAAGAGGCGCATGCCGGCAGCCCCGCGACGTGGCTCTGACACGTCGAAAAAAAGGCCGGCAATGATTGCCGGCCTTTCCGTTGCCGCCTGACGAGCAGCCTGGCTGCTACACGCTCAGTTCCTTCCACACCGCCAGCGGCGCTTCGGCATGGTTGAGGGTGTAGAAGTGCAGGCCGGGCGCGCCGTTGTCCAGCAGGTTCTGGCACAGCTCGGTGACCACATCCACGCCGAAGGCGCGGATCGAGGCCTTGTCATCGCCCAGTTCGGCCAGGCGCAGGCGGATCCAGCGTGGCACTTCGGCGCCGCACATTTCCGAGAAGCGCAGCAGCTGGGTGTGGTTGGTGATGGGCATGATGCCCGGCACGATCGGCACCCGCACACCCTTGGCCTGGGCCCGGTCGACGAAGTCGAAGTAGGCGTCGGCGTTGAAGAAGTACTGGGTGATGGCGGCATTGGCGCCCGCCTTGACCTTGGCCACGAAGTGATCCAGATCCGCCGACGGATTGGCGGCCTGCGGGTGCATTTCGGGATAGGCCGCCACTTCGATGTGGAACCAATCGCCCGTTTCCTCGCGGATGAACGACACCAGTTCGTTGGCGTAGCGCAGTTCGCCGGCGTCGCCGCCCATGCCCGAGGGCAGGTCGCCGCGCAGGGCGACCACGCGCCGCACGCCTTCGTTCTTGTAGGCCTGCAGGATGTCCCGCAGGTCCTGGCGCGAGGCGCCGACGCACGACAGGTGCGGCGCCGCATCGCAGCCCAGGTTACGCAGCGTGCGCACCGCGTCGGCCGTGCCGGCGCGGGTGGAGCCGCCGGCGCCGAACGTCACGCTGACGTACTTGGGCTGGATCGCCAGCATCTGCTTGGCCGCGCGGACCAGCCGCTCCTGGCCGGCCAGGTCGCGAGGCGGAAAGAATTCCAGGCTGAAAGCCGGAGAAGTCGAGTCGGACATATCGGATCAGTTATCCATAGCGCCATGCGCATCGCATGAAACAGGTGCCGCCCCCTCGGGGTGCCGCGGAGCCGGCTTTGCCGGCCCGCTGGCACGCCCCCTTGAGGGGGAGCGCGTGGCGCTCGGGGGTGGGAATTCAGGGGATCAGTTTGGTAAGCAGGCCCGAGATGATGCTGTACAGGATCGCACCGCCCACGGCCCACCAGAACCCGTTGACCTGGAAGCCCTTCAGCACGGAGCCGACGAACCAGAACAACAAGGCGTTGATGACGATGAGGAAGAGACCGAGCGTGACGATCGTGATGGGCAGTGTCAGCAGCACCAGCACCGGCTTGACCAGCATGTTGACCAGACCCAGCACCAGCGCGGCAATGAGCGCCGAACCGAAGCTGGCCACGGTGATGCCGGGCAGCAGGTAGGCAACGGCCAACAGGGCCACCGCGTTCAGGATCCAGACGAGTATCAATGCCATTGTTCGACCTCCTGTATTGACGCTCCGCGGCCCCGTCGTCGCCAGGCGAGACGGGCGAGCCCCGCGGACCGGAAAGCCCGCGCCGACATGGCGCGGCACTTCCCTATTTTGCTACAAGCATCAGTAGCGGTAGTGATTCGGCTTGTAAGGACCTTCGACCGGCACGCTGATGTAGTCGGCCTGGTCCTTGCGCAGCGTGGTCAGGTTCACGCCCAGCTTCTTCAGGTGCAGGCGCGCGACCTTCTCGTCCAGGTGCTTGGGCAGCACGTAGACTTCGCCCGACTTGTAGGCTTCGTTGCGCGTGAACAGCTCGATCTGGGCGATGGTCTGGTTGGCGAACGACGACGACATCACGAACGAGGGGTGGCCGGTGGCGCAGCCCAGGTTCACCAGGCGGCCTTGGGCCAGCAGGATGATGCGCTTGCCGTCCGGGAAGATGACGTGGTCGACTTGCGGCTTGATCTCTTCCCACTTGCAGTCGGCCAGGCTGGCGACGTCGATTTCGTTGTCGAAGTGGCCGATGTTGCAGACGATCGCCTGGTCCTTCATGGCGTTCATGTGCTCACGCGTGATGACGTGGTAGTTGCCGGTGGCGGTGACGAAGATGTCGCCATGGGCGGCGGCTTCTTCCATGGTCACGACCTTGAAGCCTTCCATGGCGGCCTGCAGGGCGCAGATCGGGTCGATTTCGGTGACCCACACCTGGGCGCGCAGGGCGACCAGCGCCTGGGCGCAACCCTTGCCCACGTCGCCATAGCCGGCGACCACGGCGATCTTGCCGGCGACCATCACGTCGGTGGCGCGCTTGATGCCGTCGACCAGCGATTCGCGGCAGCCGTACAGGTTGTCGAACTTGGACTTGGTGACCGAGTCGTTGACGTTGATGGCCGCGAAGGCCAGCTCGCCCTTCTGCGACATCTGGTACAGGCGGTGCACGCCGGTGGTGGTTTCCTCGGTCACGCCCTTGATCAGGGCCAGGCGCGTCGAGTACCACTTCGGATCACGCTCGAGCGTTTTCTTGATGGCGGCGAACAGCACGCGCTCTTCTTCGCTGCCGGGGTTGGCCAGCACCGAGATGTCCTTCTCGGCCTTGGTGCCCAGGTGCAGCATCAACGTGGCGTCGCCGCCGTCGTCGAGGATCATGTTGGCGTTCTGGCCATTGGGCCATTCGAAGATCTTGTGGGTGTACTGCCAGTACTCTTCCAGCGTTTCGCCCTTGACGGCGAAGACCGGCGTGCCCGACGCGGCGATGGCGGCGGCGGCGTGGTCCTGGGTCGAGAAGATGTTGCACGAGGCCCAGCGCACTTCGGCGCCCAGCGCCACCAGCGTTTCGATCAGAACGCCGGTCTGGATGGTCATGTGCAGGCTGCCGGCGATGCGGGCGCCCTTGAGCGGCTGCTTGGCGGCGAACTCTTCGCGGATGGCCATCAGGCCGGGCATTTCGGTTTCGGCGATGGCCAGCTCGCGACGGCCCCAGCCTGCCAGCGACAGGTCGGCGACGATGTAGTCGGAGAAGGATTTATCGGTGACAGCGTTCATGGTGTGTAGGCTCCACGTGAATGACGAACGGCGCACGATACGGCCGGACAACGCGAAACCACCACGACACTCGAGTGCTCGCCTTTTCCGCCGTACGCGACAAAGGTGAGCGCCGTTGCTGTAACGCCGTGCAAGGCACGGCGCTTGAACAAGGATTCCTGAGCCTGGCGAACCGGGTTCCGCGGGCCATGGGACATGGCGGGAACCGCAAGGTCGTCGCAACGCTCCTCAGGATTGACGGGCATTGTACCGGTTTGGCCCGGGCAGTGGAAAGCCCGACATGCAATGTCGGATCGGCGGCGGTCAGCCTGCCGGGGCCAAGGGCCCGGCCAGCTCCGCGCCGGGGGTCAGCGGCACCAGCGATGCCAGCAGATCCGTGGCCACGGCGTCCCAGCTGCGCGTCAGGGCGTGCTCGCGCACGGCGTGCCGGTCCAGCGGCAAGGCGGCGCGGCAGGCATGGGCCAGGTCGTCATCCAGGAAACCGGTGACGCCTTGCGTCACCACCGCCAGCGGCGCTTCGCTGCGGAACGCCGCCACCGGCGTGCCGCAGGCCATGGCCTCCAGCATCACCAGGCCGAACGTGTCCGTCAGGCTGGGAAACACGAAGACATCCGCCGCGCCGTAGAACGCCGGCAGGGCCTCGTCGTTCTGCATGCCCAGGAACACCGCCTGGGGAAAGCGCTTTTTCAGACGCGCCTCGTCGGGGCCCGCGCCCACCACCACCTTGCTGCCGGGCAGGTCCAGCGCCAGGAAAGCGTCCAGGTTCTTCTCGCGCGCCACGCGGCCGACCGACAGGAAGACGGGCCGCGGCAGGTCCTGGAACGCCTGGCCGGGGGTGGGCTGGAATTTGCGGGGATCGACACCGCGCGACCAGATGCGCAGATTGGCGAAGCCGCGCCGCACCAGGATGTCGCGCACCGTCGGCGTGGGCACCAGCACGCATTGCGACGGCCGGTGAAACCAGCGCAGGAAGCGCCACGGCAGCGCGGCCGGAATGCCCATGCGCGCCTGCAGGTAGTCGGGGAACATCGTGTGGAACGAGGTGGTGAAGCGCCAGCCGCGCGACAGCGCCATGCGGCGCGCCGCCAGGCCCAGCGGGCCTTCGGTGGCGATGTGGAGCGCGTCGGGCACGGTATCGCCCAGGATGCGGCGCAGTTGCCGTCCCGGCTGCAGGCACAGCCGCAGGTCCGGCTCGGACGGGGCCGGCACGGTGCGGCTGCCCTGGGGATTCACCACGATCAGTTCGTGGCCCCACTCGGTGAGGATCTGCTGCATGGTCGTCCAGGTGCGGACGACGCCATTGACTTGCGGATGCCAGGCATCCGTAACCAGGACGATGCGCATGATGGGGCCGGAAGTGGGCAATAGCGCGATTTAGCCCGCGCCATGTGACACCCTCAAGACCGCGCCCGGCGCGGCCGGCCTAGTTGTTGCGGCGGGGATACCCTTGCGCCTTGATGCGGGTCCAGACTTCGCGCTTTTCCTCTTCCGTCATGAAGACCCAGTTGGCCACTTCCATGGCCGTGCGGCCGCAGCCCCGGCAGATATCGTCGAACAGCGTGGAACAAACGGCAACGCAGGGGGAATCCGAGGTGCGGAAGGCACGCTGCGCGTCCTCGGGCTCGGGCAACTCGGTCAGATCGGCAAAAGACGGATTCATGGCCGAAAGGTTAACACCAGCGGTGCGTCCCTTTTTGGATAGCCCTATCGCCCGCCGTGGCTTGATTGACAACGCGGGAAGGGGTCAATCCGGACCGCATTTGCCCCTACTTCCGCTCCCAGCCGAAGAAGGCGGATACCTCGCGCAGCAACGCGTCCGGGGTTTCTTCGGCCAGATAGTGGGCGCCGGGCAACGGCCCGCCGTCGACCTCGTCGGCCACCGCCCGCCACAACCCCAGCACGTCGAAATTGCGCCCGACCGCGCCGCGCTCGCCCCACAGCACGCGCAGCGGCATGCGCAGGCGCTCGCCGGCCGCGCGGCCCTGGCGGTCATGCTCCAGGTCCAGCGTGGCGGAGGCGCGGTAGTCTTCGCAGATACCGGTGGCCCAGCCCGGCAGGCGCGCCGTGCGCTCGTACTCGGCCATCGCCTCGTCGGAAAAATGCGCCAGCCCGCCGGGGCGGCCGCCCATCACCGAACGCAGGTAGAACACCGGATCGCGCTCGATCATGGTCTCGGGCATGGGCGCGGGCTGGATCAGCCAGAACCAGTGATAGTAGGCCTGGGCGAAGGCGCGGGTGGTGTTTTCGTACATGTCCAGCGTCGGCGCGATATCCAGCAGCATCATGCGTCCGACCGCCTCCGCGTGGTCCAGGCCCAGCCGGTGCGCCACGCGGGCGCCGCGGTCGTGGGCCAGGATGTCGAAGCGCTCGTGCCCCAGGGCGCGCATCAGCGCCACCATGTCGGCCGCCATGACGCGCTTGGAATGCGCGGCGTGGTCCGGCGTGGCCGCGGGCTTGTCGCTGTCGCCATAGCCGCGCAGGTCGGCGGCCACGCAGGTGTGGCGGCGCGTCAGTTCGGGCCAGACGCGATGCCAGATGGCGTGGGTCTGCGGATGGCCGTGCAACAGCAGCAAGGGCGGTCCCGAGGCATCGACACGGGCGGCGATGTGGATGCCATTGACCTCGTGGCGGCGCACGGGCAGATTGAAGAATGCGGTCATTGCGGTCTGTGCCTCTCAGTCTGTGGCGTTCATTGGCCGAGCCGGTCGCGCACGCGGCGCGCCACGTCTTTCATCCAGGGATGCCGGGCCCAGTGGCCGGCCTCGAAGTGTTCCACATCCGCCAATTGCTGTAACGAGGCACCCACCATGTCCTGCCCCTGCGAAAACATGCGGCGGTGCCGCGCCGGCAGGTCGAAATGCCCGCTCCAGCCGTCCGCGGCCCGCACCGTGCCCGCCAGCGCATCGATCTCGACGCGGTTGCCGGCGGGATCGGACACCCGCGCCAGCAGCGCGTCAACGTCGGCCGGCGGCAGGCTCACCAGCAGCAGGCCGTTGTTGAGCGCGTTGAAGTAGAAAATCTCGCCGAAGCTGGCGGCCACGACCGCGCGGATGCCGTACTGCATGAGGCCCCAGACCGCGTGCTCGCGGCTGGAGCCGCAACCGAAATTGGGCCCTGCCACCAGCACCGCGGCGCCGGCGTAGGCGGGCTGGTTCAGCACGCAGTCCGGACGCGGCGCACCGTCGGCGTCAAAGCGCAGGTCATAGAGCAGGCCACGATCCAGCCCGGCCTTGTCGATGATGCGCAGGAACTGCTTGGGCATGATCTGGTCGGTGTCCAGATTGGAATACGGCAGGGGCGCGGCGACGCCGCTGATGATCTGGTTCATTGCGGGTTCTCCAGGTCGCGCACGTCGACGATGCGGCCGGCCAGGGCGGCGGCGGCGGCCATGGCGGGGCTCATCAGATGGGTGCGTCCGGCGCGGCCCTGGCGGCCTTCGAAGTTACGATTGGTGGTGGACGCGCAGCGCTCGCCCGGCCGCAGCACGTCGTCGTTCATGGCCAGGCACATCGAACAGCCCGGCTGGCGCCATTCGAAACCGGCGTCGACCAGCGTGGCGGCGATGCCTTCGGCCTCGGCCTGGGCGCGCACCGCGCCCGAGCCGGGCACCACCATCGCGCGCACGCCGCCGGCCACCTTGCGCCCGCGCACGACATCGGCCACCACGCGCAGGTCCTCGATGCGGCCGTTGGTGCACGAGCCGATGAAGACCCGATCGATGGGCACGCCGGCGATCGGCGCGCCCGGTTGCAGGCCGATGTATTCCACGGCCTTTTCCAGCGCCAGGCGCGCCAGCGCGTCCGGCTCGGACTGGGGATCGGGGACCGTGCCGGTGATCGGCATGGCCTGGTCGGGGCTGGTGCCCCAGGTCACGAAGGGCGCGATTTTCCTGGCGTCGAAGACATGTTCGGCGTCGAACACCGCATCGGCGTCCGAGCGCAGGGTCGCCCAATAGGCGCGCGCCTGCGCCAGTTCCGCGGCGTCCAGGTGCCGGGCACGGGCGGCGACATAGGCGTCGGTGGTGGCGTCGGGCGCGATCAGCGCGGCGCGGGCGCCGGCTTCCACCGTCATGTTGCACAGGGTCATGCGGGCCTCTGCCGACAGGCCATCGATGGCGCTGCCGCAGTATTCCACCGCGTGGCCGCGCGCGCCCTGCGCGCCGATGCGATGCACCACGTAGATCACCAAATCCTTGGCCGACACGCCGGCGGGCAGATGACCGTCGACGCGGATGCGCATGTTGCGCGCGACCCGGTACACCAGGGTCTGGGTGGCAAGGATGTGTTCGACTTCCGAGGTGCCGATGCCAAAGCCCAGCGCCCCCAGCGCGCCATAGGTGGTGGTGTGGCTGTCGCCGCACAGCACCACCATGCCCGGCAGGATCATGCCGTGCTCGGGCGCGATCACGTGCTCGATGCCCTGCAGCGGGTCGGTGGTGTCGAACAGCGCGATGCGCTGCTCGTCGCAATTGCGCTTGAGATTGCGGGCCTGGCGCGACGAGGCATCGTCGGGAATCACGCGCAGCGCGGCCGGCACCGGATGGGTGGGAATGATGTGATCCACCACCGCCATCTGCTGGCCGGGCCGCAGCGCCTGGCGGCCGCGCGCGGCCAGGCCGCTGAAGGCCTGCGGACTGGTGTACTCGTTCATGATGTGCAGATCCACGTACAGCAGGATGTGTTCATCGTCGATGCGGGCCACCTCATGGCTGGCCACCAGCTTGTCGTATAGCGTCATGCCGGGCATGTCGGTGCTTCCTTGCAAAAAACGCGCCCGCGCGGGGCGCGATGAAACCTGTGTCGCCGCTCAGTTCGCCTCGATGCCGGCGTCCTTGACGATGCCGGCCCAGCGCGTCATCTCGCCCTTGACCATGGCATCGGTCTCTGCGGGCGTGGAGACCAGCGGATCGAAGCCCTCGCGGCGCATGCGTTCGGACAGCTCGGCCGATTGCAGCGCCTGCGCCAGCCTGACGTTGAGCGTGTCCACCACCGCCTGCGGCGTGCCGGCGGGCGCGCTGATCACGAACCAGGTGGTGAAGGCGTAGCCGGGCAGGCCGGACTCGGCGATGGTGGGCACGTCCGGCAGCAGCGGCGAACGCGTGGTGCCGGTGACGCCCAGCGCCTTGAGCTTCTTGCCGTCCACCTGCGGCTTGGCCGCGGACAGCACGGGGAAGCTCATCTGCACCTGGCCGCTGATGGTGTCCACCATGGCCGGACCGCCGCCCTTGTAGGGCACGTGCAGGATCTGCGTGCCGGACACCGACTTGAACAGCTCGGCGGCCATGTGGAAGGTGCTGCCGGTGCCGGCCGAACCGAAGCTCAGTTCATTGGCGGGACGCGCGCGGATGTAGTCGAGCAGTTCCTTGACATTGTTCACCGGCAGCGACGGCGACACCGTCAGCACATGCTGCGAGGTGCCCACCGTGCCGACCGAACGCAGGTCGCGCGCGGTGTCGAACGGCATGTTGCGAAACAACGCCGGGTTGATCGCCAGCGACATGGTGTTGATGGCCAGCGTGTAGCCGTTCGGCTCGGCGCGGGCCACGGCGGCCATGCCGATATTGCCGGACGCGCCGGCGCGATTCTCGACGATCACGCTCTGGCCCAGGGTCTTGCCCCAGGCGTCGGAAATCAGGCGGGCGGCGATATCGACGCTGCCGCCGGGCGCGAACGGCACGATCAAGGTGACCGGACGCTGCGGGAAGGCGTCGGCGGCAGTGGCTGGCGTCATCCAACAGGACGCCGCGGCGGCCAACGCGCACACCGTGCGCAACAGATGGGGGGGGTTCATGGGTCGAGTCTCCTCATGGGTGGCCGCGTCAGGCGGCTCTGCTATCGGTCAGCCCAGTGTATAAGCCCGTTCCATTCTTATAATTGGTGAAATAAATAAATCTTTATTAAATATTATTTATAAATAAAGCCATGGATGCGCTCTCCGATCTCGCCTTCTTCTCGCTACTGGTCAAGCACGGCAACCTGTCGGCGGCCGCGCGCGAACTGGGTCTGACGCCGCCCGCCGTCAGCACGCGGCTGGCCAAGCTTGAGCAGCGCCTGGGCGTGCGGCTGCTCAATCGCAGCACGCGACGCGTCAGCGTCACGCAGGAGGGTGAGCTGTACCTGGCCGAGGGCAGCCGTATCCTGGCCGATCTGCAGGCACTGGAACGATCCGTGTCCAGCAGCCGCGCCCAGCCGCAGGGCTTGCTGCGCCTGAACGCCACCTTCGGTTTCGGCCGTGCCCACGTGGCGCCCGCCATCTCCGATTTTGCGCGGCAATACCCTGAAGTCGAAGTGCAGCTGCGCCTGACCGACAGGCCCCTGAACCTGATCGAAGAAGGCTTCGATGCCGCGGTGCGCTTCGGCGACCTGCCCGACGCCCGCCTGACCGCGCGCAAGATCGCCTCCAATCGGCGCCTGCTGTGCGCGTCGCCGCGCTACCTGGACACCTTTGGCGAGCCGCGCGCGCCGGGCGATCTGCAACGGCATCGCTGCATCGTGGTGCGCGAGAACGACGTCGCCTACGGCACCTGGCGGCTCGAATCCGGCGCGCGCACGGAAACCGTGAAAGTGCGCGGCCCGGTCAGTTCGAATGACGGCCAGAGCGCGCTGGAATGGGCCCTGGACGGCCACGGCATCGTCATGCGTTCGGAATGGGAGACCGCCGCGCTGCTGCGCGCCGGCCGCCTCCGCCAGGTGCTGACCGACTGGGCGACGCCGCCGGCCGACATCCATGTGCTGTACCCGGAGCGGCTGAACCTGCCTGCCAAGACATTGGCCTTCGTCGATTTCCTGGCGCAGCGCTTCGCCCGCCACCTGCGCGCGCCGGGTTCGCAGGCCGCGATCTGGTGATTGCGCGGCCGCTCAGGCGGCGTCAGCGCCCAGCCGCGCGCCCTCGCGCACGATGCCGCAGCGCTTGTAGGCGCGCATCACCACGCCCACTTCACTGGCCAACACGCCATCGAGTTCACCCAGCCTGCGCGTGACCACGTCCCACAGGTGCAGGCTGTCGCGGCACAGCACGTGCCAGAACAGTTGCGAGGCGCCGCTGGTGCCGAACAGGCAGCGCGTATTCGGATCCAGCGCCAGGTGCGCGGCCAGGGCATCGACCGCCTGCGGCCGCACCTGCACCGAGATCACCGCCTCGACCGGAAAGCCCACCAGGGCGGGCTCGACTTCCACGCGAAAGCTCAGCGCGCGCCGCTCCACCAGATGCTGCAGCAGGCGATGGGCAGTGGGCTCGCTGACGTCGGCATGCGCGGCCAGCTCGGCCAGGCTGGCGCGGCCGTCGCGCATCAGGTGCCCGACGATGCGCTGTTCGGACTCGGTCAGCGCTGCGGGCGGCTGCGTAACGGCGGACTCCGGCCCCTCGGGCGGGGCGTCGCCGGCCTGGATGCGCCATTGACCAGCGCGGCGGAATGGCCGCAGCACCAATCGCGCCTCCACATGCTCGACGCCATCGATCGACGGCAGCACCCGCGTCACCACGTCGGGCATGTCGGCCGCGTCCGCCAGCGTCAGTTCCGCCATCAAATCGGCCGTGCCGGCCAGCGTCACCACGAGCTGAGTGATGCCAAGCTGCGCCAGGGCGTCGGCCGCCTCGGCCACGCGTCCCGACCGGCAGCGCACCCAGGCATGCAGCACCACGCCACGACCCGTGGCCAGCGGATCGGCTTCGGCGATGACCCGCAGGGCGTCGGCGTCCATCAGCCGCTTGATGCGCCGCGCCACGGTGCGTTCGGCGATACCGGTGGCCGCCCCCAGCTCGCGCCAGGACGCGCGCGGGTCGGCCTGCAGGGCGATCAGGCAGGCGAGATCGGTGTCATCGAGCGCCGGCATTAGGGGCTTACCCTTACTTGACGTGACTATATTCATTAATCTAACGTTCGCGCATTGATAAAAACACAAAATTTAACGGTCTATTTGACCAAAAATAAAACAGAGGACGTTATGAGTACCCCTTCCGCAACCCTGCGCGCCACGCAGGGGGCAAACGCCGCGCCCGTGTCGCGCGCCCGCACGATTCTGGCCGGTAGTGTAGGCAATGCGGTGGAATGGTTCGATTGGACCATCTATGCGTCGTTCGCCATCTTCTTTTCGAAGCAGTTTTTCCCCGAGGGCAACGAAACCGCCGCATTGCTGGCGACCTTCGGTATTTTTGCCGTCGGCTTCTTCATGCGGCCCGTCGGCGGCTGGGTGCTCGGCATCTTCTCGGACCGCTATGGCCGCAAGGCCGCGCTGGGCCTGACCATCCTGATGATGGCCGGCGGCTCGCTGATCATCGCCG
Source organism: Achromobacter xylosoxidans (assembly GCF_001457475.1). Taxonomy (NCBI): domain Bacteria; kingdom Pseudomonadati; phylum Pseudomonadota; class Betaproteobacteria; order Burkholderiales; family Alcaligenaceae; genus Achromobacter; species Achromobacter xylosoxidans. Next base: position 6,575,618 of record NZ_LN831029.1, read on the forward strand.
TCACCCCGACCTACGCCACCATCGGCCTGGCCGCCCCGCTGCTGCTGACCGCCGCGCGCCTGCTGCAAGGCCTGTCGCTGGGCGGAGAGTATGCCTCGGCCACGACCTTCCTGGCGGAAATGGCGCCGCCCAACAAGCGCGGCTTCTATTCCAGCTTCGTCTTCTTCAGCGCCGCGGTGGGCATCCTGGCCGCGTCCGCCGTGGGCTGGCTGCTGACCTCGACCCTGAGCAAGGCCGAAATGGCCGACTGGGGCTGGCGCATCCCCTTCTTCCTGGGCGCGCTGGGTGGCCTGGCCGGCATGTGGATCCGCCGCGCGATCCCGGAAACCGAGGCGTTCTCGCACGCCAAGAAGGCCGGCGTCGAAAAGCAGCCGCTGCGCACCCTGCTGCGCGAACATCCGCGTGAAGTGCTGCGCATCGTCGGCTTCTCGATCCTGACCACGTTCGCCTTCTATATCTTCGTGGCCTATGTGCCGACCTACGCCATCCGCCAGGTCAAGGCCGATCCGCAGGTCGCGTTCGCCGCCAACACCGTCGCGCTGATCGTGTTCATGCTGGTGCAGCCCGTGTTCGGCATGCTGTCGGACCGCATCGGCCGCAAGCCGCAGCTGATCTTCTTCGCCGCCGGCTATCTGGTGTTCTTCTACCCGTTGATGACCACGCTGGGCCCGTCGTTCGGCTCGATCCTCGCCGTCGAACTATTCGGCCTGGTGCTGTACGCCATGTACACCTCGATCGCGCCGGCCATCATGTCCGAGCAGTTCCCCACCAGCGTGCGCGCCGTCGGTATCGGCACGCCCTACAACCTGGTCGTGGCGCTGTTGGGCGGCACCACCCCGTACCTGCTGACCTGGCTGCAAAGCAAGGGCATGGAGCGTTGGTTCTTCTATTACGTGCTGGCCGGCGCCGTCATCACGCTGATCACCTTCATCCGCATGCCGGAGACCCGCGGGCAGTCGCTGAAGTAGTCCCCGACGCGTGCGCAACCGCGCCCCGACGCCTCCCCACAGCGCTTTCCGGCTCCGCCAGGGCCGGAAAGCTTTTCCATTTCCGTGAGCGCCATGCCCGACCAAGACACTCCCCTGCATTTCCGCGAAGCCCGCGAACTCGCGCGCGCCATCCGTGACGGCGCAATCAGCTCCCGCCAGGTCACCGTCCACTTTCTCGACCGCATCGAGCGCGCGCCGGCGCTGGCCGCCTACAGCCAGGTCACGGCCGAGCGCGCGCTGGCCCAGGCGGAAGCCGCCGACCGGCTGTTGGCAGCCGGCATCTCCATGGGGCCCCTGCACGGCGTGCCGGTGGCGTTGAAGGACAGCCTGCACTGGGCCGGCACGGTCACCAGCGGCGGCTCGCAAACCCGTAGCGGCGTCATCAGCGACGAAACCGCGGCCGCCGCGCGCGCCCTGGCCGCGCAGGGCATGGTGATCCTGGGCAAGACCCGCATGACTGAATTCGCGTTCGGCCTGTCGGGCCAGAACCCGACACAGGGCACGGCCCGCAACCCGTGGGATGCCGCCACCGCGCGCGCGCCCGGCGGTTCGTCCAGCGGGGCCGGCGTGGCGGTGGCGGCCGGCCTGGCGCCCCTGGCGGTGGGCGGCGACACCGGCGGCTCAGTGCGCGCGCCGGCGGCGCTCAATGGCGTGGTCGGCTACAAGCCGTCCTCTGGCGTGATCAGCCGCGCTGGCTGCCTGCCGTTGTCCGAAACGCTGGACGTGCTGGGGCCGATCTGCCGCAGCGTGGCCGACGCCCGCCTGCTGACGCAATTGCTGGCCGGCCCCGACATCGATGATGTCGCCACGCTGGCCCTGCCCGCTGCCAGCATCGCCGCCCTGCGGCGTCCGGCCGCCCGCCGTGGCGGCGCCGTGGCCGTGCTGGCGCCACAGGCCTGGCCCGCGACACTGGCCGACGAAGGCCTGCGGATCTGGCACGAAGCGCAGGAACGGCTGGACCAGGCCGGCATCACGCCCCAGGCCTGGCATCCGCCGACGTCGTTGTCGTTCGCGCGCATGGCGGACGACAACTCGCTGGTATTGGCCTACGAGGCCTACCGCCATTTCGGCCACCTGGCCGACGACCCGGATCAACCGCTGTGGGAAGTGGTGCGCACGCGCATCGCCGCCGGCGGCCGCATCGCGCCGGCCGACTACGCCGCCGCGTTGCAACGGCGGCATGCGGACATGGCCACGTTCGCCGCCGCCATGCAGGGCATCAATGCCTTGCTGATGCCGGCCTGCGACCAGGCCGCGCAGGCGCTGGACCCTGCCGACACGCGCCACACCAGCCTGGGCAAGCTGCTGCGTCCGGCCAACTTCCTGGGCGCGGCGGCCATCGCATTGCCGGCCGGCCATGACGTCGACGGCATGCCGATGGCGGTGCAGTTGCTGGCGCCCGCCGGCGCGGATGCCGCGCTGCTGGACTGCGCCGCCGCGCTGGAACGCATCCTGGCGCCGGTCTTGCGCACGCCCGACCTGTCAGCCTGGGGTCTCTGATCCCAACCTCGGCCGTAAAAAAAAAGCCCCTGCATGCAGGGGCTTTTTTGCGAAGGCGCGACGCTCAGGCCGACTTCTTCAGTTCCTGCACCTTGTCCGTGGCTTCCCACGAGAATTCCGGCTCGGAACGGCCGAAGTGGCCATAGGCGGCGGTCTTGGTGTAGATCGGACGCAGCAGGTCCAGCATGTTGACGATGCCCTTCGGACGCAGGTCGAAGTGCTCGCGCACCAGCTTGGCGATCTGGTCGTCGGGGATGACGCCGGTGCCTTCGGTGTAGACGGTGATGTTGATCGGCTCGGCCACGCCGATGGCGTAGCTGACCTGCACCTGGCACTGGCGCGCCAGGCCGGCGGCCACGATGTTCTTGGCCACGTAGCGGGCGGCGTAGGCGGCCGAACGGTCGACCTTGGACGGATCCTTGCCCGAGAACGCGCCGCCACCGTGCGGGCATGCGCCGCCGTAGGTGTCGACGATGATCTTGCGGCCGGTCAGGCCGCAATCGCCTTGCGGGCCGCCGATGACGAAGCGGCCGGTCGGGTTGACCAGGAACTTGGTCTTGGGCGTGATCAGGCCTTCGGGGAAGCTGGGCTTGATGATGTCTTCGATGACCGCTTCGCGGATGGTCTCTTGCGTGACTTCCGGCGCGTGCTGGGTCGACAGCACCACCGTATCGACTTCCGCCGGGCGGCCGTCGATGTAGCGGAAGGTCACTTGCGACTTGGCGTCGGGGCGCAGCCACGGCAGGCGGCCGTCCTTGCGCAGTTCGCTCTGGCGCTGCACCAGGCGGTGCGCGTACCAGATCGGGGCCGGCATCAGGTCGGGCGTTTCGTCGCAGGCGTAGCCGAACATCAGGCCCTGGTCGCCCGCGCCCTGGTTCAGGTAGTCTTCCGAGCTGCGGTCCACGCCCTGGGCGATGTCGGGCGATTGCTTGTCGTAGGCGACCAGCACCGCGCAACCCTTGTAGTCGATGCCGTACTCGGTATTGTCGTAGCCGATGCGGCGGATCGTGTCGCGCGCGACCTGGATGTAGTCGACGTTGGCGGTGGTGGTGATTTCACCGGCCAGCACGACCAGGCCCGTGTTGCACAGGGTTTCCGCCGCCACGCGGGCGTTGGGGTCCTGGGTGAAGATGGCGTCCAGAATCGCGTCGGAAACCTGGTCGGCTACCTTGTCGGGGTGTCCTTCGGAAACGGATTCGGAAGTGAAGAGAAAGTCGTTATTGGCCACAGATGCGTCCTTTCGTGTCCGGTACAACCGGAACATTGGGTTCACGAGGCGCGTTGCACCCCGGACTGCATGGCATACGCTGATCTGGGCGCGACGCTTTAGCGGATTTGGCAAGCGATGCATGACGCATCGGTATCCTGCCGTCGCCCCGCAAGTTGTCGGTTAACTCGGCGACGGGTCGATTTTAAGCGAAAATGTCGGTCTTATGCTTGTGCCGGGGGTGGGGTCTTTCCCGCGAGCACCGGCATCACCATGCCCGATATCGCTCATTTGCCGCATGCTGCTCGTCCTATTTCGCCTGTTCGCCTCCTTGCCCCTGCCCGTCGCGCACGCGCTGGGACGCCTGCTTGGCCGCGCCGCGTATGCGTTTCCGGGCAAGTACCGGCGCCGCCTGCAGGCCAATGCGGCGCAGGCGGGCTATCCCGAGCCGGCCTTTGCCCGGCGGGCGGCGGGCGAGGCCGGCGCCATGATCCTGGAAATGCCGCGGGTCTGGTTTCGCAACGAGCAAAGCCTGGCCCAGGTCGTTTCCGATGACAACGACGTGGTCAGCGCCGCCCGCGCCGAAAACCGCGGCATCCTGTTCCTGACCCCGCACCTGGGCTGTTTCGAGATCACCGCGCGCTACCTGGCCCGCCTGATGCCCATGACCGTGATGTTCCGCCCGCCGCGCAAGGACATCCTGGCGCCGCTGCTGGAAACCGCGCGCAACAGCTCGGCCGTCAATGCCGTGCCGGCGACCATGCAGGGCGTGCGCGAATTCGTGCGCGCCCTGCGACGCGGCGAATCCGTCGGCATGCTGCCGGACCAGGCTCCGGGCGTCGGCGACGGCGTCTGGGCGCCTTTTTTCGGACGCATGGCCTACACCATGACGCTGCCGGGCAAGCTGGCCACCCAGACCGGCGTGCCGATCATCCTGACCGCGGGCGAGCGCCTGCCGGGCGGGCGCGGCTGGCGCATCCACTACGTGCGGGTGCCGGAACCGCTGCCGGCCGATCCCCAGGCCCAGGCGGCGTTGCTCAACGCCGCCATGGAAACCCTGATCCGCCGCTGCCCGCAGCAGTATCTCTGGAGCTACAACCGCTACAAGACCCCTCGCGGCGCGCCCCCGGCGCCAGCCGACGACACCGCCGCCGCCTCCGGCTGAGGCCGTCGCCCCATTCCGTCCCGCCGCCCTGGTCCCACGCTTTTTACCCATGAACGATTCGAAAACGCGCACGTTGGTCTCCCTGCTGAAGTGGTTTGGCCGCATGCGGCCCGCCAACCGGCAACGCATCGGCGCCGCGCTCGGCTGGCTCGCCATGCGGCTGGCCAGATCGCGCACCCGCATCGTGCGCCGCAACCTCGAGCTGTGCTTCCCCGAACAGCCCGCGCAGGTGCGCGAACGCTGGGTGCGCGAACACTTCAGGGCGCTGGCGCAGTCCATCGTCGACCGCGGCGTGTTGTGGTACGGCACGCCCGAGGCAATCCAGGACATGGTCACGCAAAGCGGCGCCGAGCGCATCAACGAGCTGACCGCCCAGGGCCGTTCGGTCATCCTGCTGGCGCCGCACTTCATCGGCCTGGATGCCGCCGCCACCCGCCTCACCATGGAAGTGCCGAGCGCGGCCACCATGTACACGCCGCAAAGCGATCCGCACATCGACGCGGTCGTCGCGGCCGGACGCGCCCGCTTCAACGAGGTCTTCCTGGTCAGCCGCAAGGACGGCGTGCGCGAGCTGCTGCGCCATCTGCGCGCACCGCGGCCGGTGTACTACCTGCCAGACATGGATTTCGGCCGCCAGGGCTCGGTATTCGTGCCGTTCTTCGGCATTCCCGCGGCGACCTTGCTGGCGACCGCCCAACTGGCCAAGAAATGGAATGCGGCGGTGCTGCCCATCCTGGATTTCTGGAACCCGGAAACAGGCCGCTACCATGCCGAAGTACTGCCGCCGCTCGAGAACTTCCCCGGCGACGATACGCTGGAGGAGGCCACCGCGCGCCTGAACCGGGAACTGGAGGCCTGGGTGCGCCGCTGTCCCAGCCAGTATTACTGGGTGCATCGCCGCTTCAAGACGCGGCCGCCGGGCGAGCCCAAGATCTACTAGCGCGCGTTCGGACATGCGCCGTGCGGCGGCGCGGTTTTCAGGGCCAGAATGGGCGATAATCCTCCCATGAACTGGAATTTCACCAAAATGCATGGCGCGGGCAACGATTTCGTCGTCCTGGACGGTGTCCGCCAGGCCATCGAAATGACGCCCGAGCGCGCCCGCGCCCTCGGCGACCGCCATTTCGGCATCGGCGCCGACCAGATCCTGCTGGTCGAACGCGCCACCCGGCCCGATGCCGACTTCCGCTACCGCATCTTCAATGCCGACGGCAGCGAGGTCGAGCATTGCGGCAATGGCGCCCGCTGTTTCGTGCGCTTCGTGCATGAACAAGGCCTGTCCGACCGTAACCCGCTGCGCGCCGAAATCGCCACCGGCATCCTGGTGCTGGACGAAGGCGACGACGAACAGGTCACCGTCGACATGGGCAGCACCCGTTTCGACCCGGCCGTGTTGCCGTTCGACACCACCGGCCTGGCCTCGCGCACCGAAGGCCAGGACACGCTCTGGCAGCTGGAGCTCGACGTGCCCGCCGGCCTGCCGCGCAGCGTGGCCCTGTCGGCCGTGGCCATTTCCAATCCGCACGCCGTGCAGGTGGTGGACAACGTCGACACCGCGCCCGTCGCCATCGTCGGCCCGCTGATCGAAAACCATCCTCGCTTCGCCCGCCGCGTCAACGCCGGCTTCATGCAGATCGTCGATCGCCACAGCATCCGCCTGCGCGTGCATGAGCGCGGCGCCGGCGAGACGCTGGCCTGCGGCACCGGCGCCTGCGCCGCCGTCGCTGCCGGCATCCGCCGCGGTCTGCTCGACTCCCCGGTGCGCGTGCAGACGCGCGGCGGCGTGCTGACCATCGCCTGGAATGGCGAACAACTGCGCTTGACCGGCCCTGCCGAATCCGTCTTCACGGGCCAGGTCGATATCGACAAGCTCGTCTTCTCCATGGCGCTGAACCGCTGACCCCATGACCGATACCGCTTTCACCGCCCAGGACATCGCCGCTTTCCTGCAGGAACATCCCGGCTTCTTCGACGAGCACGCCGACGTCTTCGCCACGCTGCAGGTGCCGCATCCGCACGGCTCGCGCGCCATCTCGCTGGGCGAACGCCAGATCCTCACGCTGCGCGAACGCAACCGCGAACTCGAATGGCGCCTGAACGAACTGGTGCGCAACGCCACCGCCAACGAAACCATCGGCAGCCACATCTCCAAATGGTGCTGCCGACTGTTGTCGGAACCGGATCCGCAGCTGGTGCCTGGCGAGATCGCCCTGGGGCTGGCCGAACAGTTCGAACTGAACCACGTGGCGCTGCGCCTGTGGAACCTGCCCGACCTGCCCGAAACCGGCTACGGTGAACCCGTCAGCCAGGACGTGCGCACCTTCACCGACAGCCTGAAGGCGCCGTACTGCGGCACCGACACGGCCTTCGAGGCGGTCGCCTGGCTGGACGCCAAGCCCAAGTCGCTGGCGCTGGTGCCCCTGCGCCTGGAGGCCGAAGGCGCCAGCGTGGGCCTGTTGGTGCTGGGTTCGGACGACGCCGAGCGTTTCACGCCCGACATGGGCACCGCGTTCCTTGAGTCCATCGGCCAGTTGGCCTCGGCCGCGCTGCACCGGTTGAACCCGGCCGCCCCCAAGGCGTGATCCAGCCATGAGCGCGGGAGCCCCGGAACACGCCATGCAGGACCCGGCGCCGGACGCTCCCCTGCCCGATCCGATGGCCGCATGGCTGCGCCATCTGGAAAGCAACCGCCGCTATTCCCCCCACACGCTGGACGGCTACCGGCGCGAGCTGGGTTTCCTGATTGAACTGGCCGAACGCGCCAAACTGCCCCTCGAGCGGCTCGGCAACGGCCATATCCGCCACTTCGTCGCGCGGCTGCATGCCCAGGGCCGCGGCCCGCGCAGCCTGGCCCGCACGCTGGCGGCCTGGCGCGGCTTCTACCAGTGGTGGGCGCCCGCCATCGGCCTGGCCGGCAATCCGGTCGCCGGCGTGCGCGCGCCGAAGGCGCCGCGCAGCCTGCCCAAGGCCCTGTCGGTGGAACAGACGCAGGCCCTGCTGGACCGCGCACCTGCCAAAGTGGCGACCGAACCGGCCGCGCTGCGCGACCAGGCCATGTTCGAATTGTTGTATTCCAGCGGCTTGCGCCTGTCGGAACTGGTCGGGCTCGACCTGCGCTACGCGCGCTCGGCCGACTATGAATCGCGCGGCTGGCTCAATCTGGATGAAGCGGAAGTGATCGTGCTGGGCAAAGGCGGCAAGCGCCGCTCCGTACCCGTGGGCCAGGCGGCCGTGGCGGCGCTGCAACGCTGGATCGAAGCCCGGCCGCAACTGGCCCCGCCCGCCGCATCGCCGTCAGATGCCGCCGCGCTGTTCCTGGGCGCGCGCGGACGCCGCATCTCGCCGCGCGTGGTGCAACTGCAATTGGCGCACGTCGCGCAGGCTGCGGGCCTGCCGACCCACGTGCATCCGCACGTGCTGCGCCACAGCTTCGCCAGCCATGTGCTGCAATCGGCGCAGGATCTGCGCGCCGTGCAGGAAATGCTCGGCCACGCCAATATCTCCACGACCCAGATCTATACCCGGCTGGATTTCCAACACCTGGCGCGCGCCTACGACCAGGCGCATCCACGCGCCGGCCGCAAATCCTGAGCACCGGGCGCGCTCATCCGCCGCCGGCCAGCATGCCACCCAACAGCAACACGCCCAATGCCAGCACGGCCAGGGCGGCCAACGCTTCCACGCCGTAGCGCAACCGCGCCGCCGCCACGCCCGACAGGCGGGATCCCAGTGTCGTGGCGGCGCCGCCGGCCGCGACCGCCAGGCAGGCCAGCGCGGCCACGGTCAGGCCGGTGCCCAGCCCCATCGCCAGCGCCGACGCCATCCCCGCCAGGAAGAATCCCTGGGACAACGCGAACACCAGCACGATCAACGCGCCGCTGCAGGGCCGCAGGCCCACCGCGAAGATCGCGGACCAGGCGCGACGCCAATTCAACGGCCCCGCCACCTGGTCGGGCGGCGGCACATGCGCGTGGCCGCAGCCGCAATCGTCGTGATGCGCATGGCCATGGGCATGGTCATGCGGTTGGGCAGGTGCCGCCGCATCCCCATGCGGCGCCGAGGCCCGTACGGCGATGGCTCGCAAGGCCGGGGCGGACGCCACGGGTGTCGGCGCTGCGACCGTGGCCATTGTCGCGGCCCGCCGACGGCGCAACAACGGCCGGATCGCCTTGATCCAGACCAGCCAGGCCCCCAGCAACGTCACCAACGCATACGATGCCAGCTCCAGCCAACGCGTCGCCTGATTCATCACCGCCGCCGTGGCGTTGAACACCAACGCCAGCGCCGCCACCATCGCGATGGCCACCAGGGCCTGCACCAACGACGACAGCAACGCCAGCAGCGCGCCATTGCGGGCCGTCTGGCGATTGGCGAGCACATAAGAGGAAATCACCGCTTTGCCGTGTCCCGGCCCAAGCGCGTGGAACACGCCGTACGCGAAAGACAGGCCGATCAGCGTCCAGGCAGCGCCGCCGTCGGCCTGCCAGGCACGCACGGCGGCAGTGAGCTGGCGATAGAAATGCGTCTGCCATACCGACACCTGGCCGAAAAACGCGGACAACCAACCGGGACCGCCCGCGAGCCCCGCGCCGCTTTCCGGCACGCCGAAAGGATGGGCGCCTTGCGCCGCGGCCATGCCGGTCCAGGCCAGCGCGCCCAGGGCCAGCAGCCACGCGCACGCGGCCGCCGCGATGGGCCGCCCCCGCGTCAGGAGCATTGCACCTCGATGCGGTGCGTCAGCCCCTTGGTGATGGCGAAAAGCTCTTCCGGCAGGGCATCCGGATCGGCCGGGATCGCGGCCAGTTGCTGCATGGTGTTCCAATCCAGTTCCTTGGGCTTGCGGTAAGCCTGCTTGCAGGCCGCCGCGCCGGGTCCGCCCAACGCGACCGCCCCTTTTTCTTCGAAGGCGTACGCCACGAAATAGGTCGGGTCATAGATATCGACCTGGGCGCCAGCGGAGTCCAGCGCGGCAGGCTCGGCCAGCGGCAAGGTGAACGCCAACGCCAATCGACCGGTCTTGGGGTTCCAGGTCACGCGCGCATCGCGCGGCGCGGCGAACACCGCGCTCTTGCCGGCCACGGTGACACGCGTGAAGTAATGCGACACCGGCTCGCCCAGCGCCTTCATCCAATCCTGCGCCATGGTCTTCAAGGTGTCGTCGGGCACGGCGCCGCCCTTGCCCTTCTTGAGACCCTGGGTGGCATAGGCGCCGAACATTTCGTCGAACAGCCAGACCTGCCTCACGGCCGTGACCCGATGTTGCTCGTCCAGGTCGATCACGGCGCGGGCATCGATCCACATGTGCGGATGGGCGCCGGCGGTGCTGGCCGCCAGTGCGCCCGTGACAGCGATCAGGGCCGCAATGCGGCGGTGAGCTGACGTACGTTCCATTCAAACATTTCCAGGTAGGTGGCGCCGGGCTGTCCGGGCTTGGACAGCGCATCGGAATACAGCGTACCACCCACCTTGGCGCCCGTTTCACGCGCGATCTGCTGCACCAGGCGGGGGCTGGTGATGTTCTCGACGAACACCGCCGGCACCTTGTCGCGCTTGACCTGCTCGATGATGCGCGCCACGTCGCCGGCGGACGGTTCGGCCGCGGTCGATACGCCCATTGCCGCAATGAAATCCACGCCATACGCATCGCCGAAATAGCCAAAGGCATCGTGCGAAGTGACTACCTTGCGGCGTTCGGCCGGGATCGCGGCGAAGGCCTTGCGCGCGGCGGTATCGGCGGCCTGAAGGCGGGCGATGTAGGCATCGGCGCGCTTGCGATAGGCGTCGGCGTGGGCGGGATCGGCGGCGGCCAGGCCCGCGGCCACATTGCGCGCATAGGTCACGCCATTGGCCAGGTTCTGCCAGGCGTGCGGGTCTGCGTCGCCATGATGGTGATGGCCCTCGCCAGCGCCATGGTCATGGTCATGGTCATGGTCCTTGTCGCCATGGCCGTGATCGTGCTTGCCATGCTCATGGCCGGCGAACTTGCGCGGCGTCACTCCCTTGGAGGCGACGACGGTCGGACCCGTGAAGCCCGCGGCCTTCACCAGCCGCGGCAACCACGCTTCGAAGTCCAGGCCGTTGACGAACAGTATCCTGGCAGCCGCCAGTTTCTTGGCATCGCCTGGCGTTGGCTCGTATTCATGGGCGTCGCCGTCCGGGCCCACCAGCGTGCCCAGCTTGATATCGTCGCCGCCCACCTCGCGCACGATGTCGCCCAGGATCGAAAAGCTTGCCACGACCGGCAGCGGTTCGGCGGCATGCGCCGCGCCGAAGGCCGTGGACAGCCACAGGCCGGCGGCGGCCAGCAAGGCGCGGCGGCGCGGGAACGCCGGCAGAATGGAACGCATAGCGAATCTCCTTGAGGGTTCAGGCCCGGCGCGATGCGCGCGACGCCCGCAGCAGCCCGCCATACGGGCCGCAGACGATGGAAAACAGATAGCAACCGCCGGCCGCCAGGATGATCGCGGGCGAGGCCGGCACGTTGAAGTGATACGACACCAGCAGGCCCGTCACCGAAGCGGCCACGCCAACGCCGCCGGCCAGCGGGATCTGGCCGGCAGCCGAACGCATCCAGAAGCGGGCGGCCGCGGCCGGCAGCATCATGATGCCGACCACCATCAGCGTGCCGAGCACCTGGAAGCCGGCCACCAGGTTCACCACCACCAGCACCAGAAAGCCCATGTGGACCCAGCCGCCCTGGCCGCCGCTGGCGCGCAGGAAGCCCGGATCGAGACATTCCGCCACCAGCATGCGATAAAGCGCGGCCAATGCCAGCAGCGTGATGCTGGCCGTTGCCGTCACCAGCAGCAGCGCCGCGTCGTCCAGCCCCAGCACGGTGCCGAACAGCACGTGCAGCAGATCCATGTTCGACCCGCGCAGCGACACCAGCAGCACCCCCAGGCCCAGCGATATCAGGTAGAAGGCGGCGAAGCTGGCGTCTTCCCGCAGCGGCGTCAGGCGCGCGACCAGGCCGGCCAGGAGCGCCACGGCCAGCCCGGTGGCGATGCCGCCCAGCATCATCGCGCCCAACGACAGGCCGGCCAGCAGGAAGCCCGCCGCCACGCCCGGCAGGATCGCGTGCGACATGGCATCCCCCATCAGGCTCATGCGCCGCAGCACCAGGAAGACGCCCAGCGGCGCGGCCCCCAGGGACAGGGCGCTGGCGCCGGCCAGCGCGCGCCGCATGAAGCCGTAGTCGAGAAAGGGGCCGATCAACCATTGCGACACGCTCATGCGAAGGCCCTCGCGTGCCATTGGCGCGCCGTCTTCAGATTCGCCTCGGTCAACGTCTCGGCGGTATCGCCCCACGCCACCACCGAACCGGACAGCAGCAGGCACTGTGGAAAGTGGTCACGCACCAGGTCCATGTCGTGCAGCACCGCGATCACCGTACGCCCCTGGCCGTGCAGGCCGCAGAGCAACGCCATCAGCTCATCGGCGGTATGGCTGTCGACAGCGGTAAAGGGTTCGTCGAGCAGCAACACCGGCGCATCCTGCACCAGCATGCGCGCGAACAGCGTGCGCTGCAGCTGTCCGCCGGACAGCGTATCGATCCCCCGGCCAGCCATGTCGGCCAGGCCAACGGTTTGCAACGCCTGCATGCAGCGGTCGATCTCTTCGCCGCCATAGCGCCGCCAACCGCCGACCCGGCGCCAGGCTCCCATCGCGACCAGGTCCAGCACCGTCACGGGAAAGGAGCGATCCAGCTCCGCGGCCTGCGGCAACCACGCCAGTTCGGAACGGCCGACGCCGCCGACGCTGACCCTGCCGGACAGGGGCCGCAATACGCCCATGATGCCTTTGATCAAGGTGGATTTGCCGGCCCCGTTCGGACCGACCACGGCGGTCATCGCGCCCGCCTCGAAGCGGCCCGACACGCCGCGCAAGGCGGCATGGCCATGCCAACCGAAGGAGGCGTTGCACAACTCGATGGCCACCGGCGCAACGCTCATCGCGCCCACCAGTCCAGCGCCCAGCCGGTCAACGCCCACAACGCCGCCGCCGCGGCCAGCGCGGCAGCCATGCGGCGCCAGGCGGAGGCGAGGAAAGCGGAGCGCAAGGAGGCGCCCGGACCCGGCGCGGCGCCGGACCGCGGGGGCAAAAGCGAAAAATGGGACATGACGAAGAGAAACAGCGGAATATTATTATGTTATATCATAACTACACCCGCTTGAATGGGAGGGTTTCGCCCGCACCTGGAGGTTTTCTGCTACCTTCCAGGCATCTCGCGCGCTCGCGCGCGTTCCCTTTCCAGATGAAACCCGCCATGCCCGCTCCGCCCCGCTCTCCCCGCAGCGACACCGTAGGCGCCCAACTCAGCGTCGCCGAGGCGCTGTGCGAACAACGCGGCCGCCGCCTGACCCCCATCCGCCGCAAGGTGTTGGAACTGCTGCTGCGCCATGGCCGCAGCCTGAAAGCCTACGAGTTGCTCGACGCCATGCGTGAAGTGCATCCGGGCGCCGCGCCCCCGACGGTGTACCGCGCCCTCGACTTCCTGATGGACGAAGGTCTGATCCACCGACTGGACGCCGTCAACGCGTGGAGCGCCTGCCACGACGCTGGCGGCGCTCCCCACGATCTGCTGGTGGTCTGTACCAGTTGTGGCGCGGTGGCCGAGGTGTCCGATCCCGCCATGAGCCGGCAATTGGCCGAGCGCGTTGCCCAGACCGGCTACACGCTGGCCACCCACGAGACCGAAATCCGCGCGCTGTGCCCGCAGTGCCAGAAGCAGCAACCCGCCGATGGCGGGCACCATCACCATCATCATTGAAGGCATCGGGCACGGCCGCCGGCGCCCGACGGGCTCGCCGGTCGCCCGTCCCATCGGGCGCGCCTCGATCCGGCCCTTGAAATCCGGAAAAGCGCCCCAAAATAGTGATATCGCCCGATACTTGACGGCGTACAGCCGCGATCTGGGCGGCTACGCCCCCGGGTTGGCCCGGGGTTTGCCCCCCGCCCCCGACTGTGCTGTAATCCTGCGTCCGGCCGCTAACGGCGGCCCTCGCAGCCTGTGGCAGTAACATCGGTCGAGCGATGTCTGGCAGGCAATCGGCACCCGCTGCCGCCCGCCAGACCCCAGCGCCTGACCGCCGTGTCTAACCGCCTTTACTTCACGCAAGCAGCTTCGCCATGAACACCCCGCGCAGTTTGGACAAAATGGTTCCCGTCACCATCCTCACCGGCTTTCTCGGTGCGGGCAAGACCACCCTGCTCAAGCGCATCCTGACCGAATTCCACGGCCGCCGCGTCGCCGTCATCGAGAACGAATTCGGGCCGGAAAGCATCGACAACGACCTGCTGGTGCAGGACAGCGACGAGGAAATCATCGAACTGTCCAACGGCTGCGTCTGCTGCACGGTGCGTGGCGACCTGATGCGCACCCTGTCCGACCTGCGCGCCAAGCGCGAGGCCGGCACCCTGAATTTCGAACGCGTCATCCTGGAAACCACGGGCATGGCCAATCCCGGCCCGGTGTGCCAGACGTTCTTCATGGACGACGACATCGCCGAGTACTACCGCCTGGACGCGGTGGTCACGGTGGTCGACGCCAAGCACGGCATGGCGACGCTGGATGAACAGCCCGAAGCCCAGAAGCAGGTTGGCTTCGCGGACCGCATCCTGATCTCCAAGAAGGACCTGGTCAACGACGTCGACTACGAAGCCCTGCGCAACCGCCTGCTGCGCATGAATCCGCGCGCGCCCATCACCGCGGTCAACTTCGGCGACGCCGACCTGAAGTCGATCATCGACATCAGCGGCTTCAACCTGAATTCCATTCTGGACATCGACCCGGACTTCCTGGCCGATGAGCATCCCGATGCCGCCCACAGCCATGCCCACGGGCACGGCCACGATCATGATCACGGCCACGACCACCACGGTCACGACCATGACCACGATCACGACGGCGAATGCGGGGCGCACTGCAATCACGCGCATCATCACCACCCCAAGCACGACGACGAGATCGGCGCCTTCGTGTTCCGCTCCAACAAGCCGTTCGATCCTGCCCGCCTCGAGGAATTCCTGGGCGGCGTGGTGCAGGTCTATGGCCCGGACCTGTTGCGTTACAAGGGCATCCTGTACATGAAGGGCATCAACCGCCGCATGTTGTTCCAGGGTGTGCACATGATGATGGGCGCCGAACCCGGCAAACCGTGGACCGCGGCCGAAAAGCCGTCCACCAAGATGGTCTTCATTGGCCGCAAGCTGCCCCAGGAGATTTTTACCCGGGGCTTGGAGCAGTGCCTGGCGGGGTGATCCCCTTTTTGGATACGTGACGCGGTGCGACGAAGGCAGTACTGTGAGGTACGAATAGCGTAGGCAGCAAGCACACGGACCGGGAAGACAAGCCCGCGCCAGGATCGATTCATAGTGGAGTGTTTTCATGGCTACCAAGGCAGCAACCAAAAAATCAAGCAAGTCGACGAGCGATACGGCGATTGATCTGCCCAGCGAGAAGGAATTGCTGGCCATGCCCGAGTCCGACTATATGAACGAACGCCAGCTGGCGTTCTTCAAGGAACGGCTCAAACAACTCGAACAGGACATCCTGGCCAACGCCGGCGAAACCACCGAGCACCTGCGTGAAACGCAATTCGTGCCGGATCCCGCCGACCGCGCCACCATCGAGGAAGAACACGCCCTGGAGCTGCGCACCCGCGACCGCGAGCGCAAGCTGCTGAAGAAGGTGCAACAGTCCATCGCCCGCATCGACAGTGGCGAATACGGCTGGTGCGAGGAAACCGGCGAACCCATCGGCATCCCGCGCCTGCTGGCCCGTCCCACCGCCACCCTCTCGCTGGAAGCGCAGGAACGGCGCGAAATGCGGCAGAAGCTGTACGGCGACTGATCCGTCCCGTTATTCAAGCGCCACACCAAAAGGCTATGCTGGTTTCCAGCATGGCCTTTTTTCATTGCCGCACCGCCTCGGGGCGAAAGCGCCCGCAATCTGCGCCAGCAAAGCCGAAGGCGCGACGCGCGGATCGATTTTCATCGACCCGCAAGGCTTGATTTCGTCCGCATCGCCCCCAGCTAGTCCTTTCAAAGGAAGGAACGCATGGAACAATTTCACGCCACCACCATCGTGTGCGTGCGTCGCGGTAACCGCGTCGCGCTCGGCGGCGATGGCCAGGTCACCCTGGGCAACATCGTCATCAAAGGCACGGCGCGCAAGATCCGCCGCCTGTATCACGACAAGATCCTGGCCGGCTTCGCCGGCGCCACCGCCGACGCGTTCACGCTGCAGGAGCGTTTCGAAGCCAAGCTCGAGAAACACCAGGGCAACCTGATGCGCGCGGCGGTCGAACTGACCCGCGACTGGCGCACCGACCGCGTCCTGCGCCGGCTCGAAGCCATGCTGATCGTGGCCGACGCCGAGCACACGCTGGTGCTGACCGGCAACGGCGACGTGCTCGAACCCGAGCACGGCCTGGCCGCCATCGGCTCGGGCGGCGCCTATGCCCAGTCCGCCGCGCTGGCGCTGCTGCGCAATACCGAGCTGGCGCCCGAGACCATCGTCAAGCAATCGCTCGAGATCGCCGGCGACCTCTGCATCTACACCAACCAGAACCACGTCATCGAGACGCTGGGCGACTGACGCCAACCTCGCGGCGCCCGTCCGGGGCGCCGCGGCCCGTCTCCCAGCCCAGCCCTGCTTCAAGGATCCGCCCTCATGTCCGCATCCAACATGACGCCCGGAGAGATCGTCTCCGAACTCGACAAGTACATCGTCGGCCAGAACCGCGCCAAGCGCGCGGTGGCGGTGGCCCTGCGCAACCGCTGGCGCCGCCAGCAGGTGGCCGAGCCGCTGCGCCACGAGATCCACCCCAAGAACATCCTGATGATCGGCCCCACCGGCGTGGGCAAGACCGAGATCGCGCGCCGCCTGGCCAAGCTGGCCAACGCGCCGTTCATCAAGATCGAGGCCACCAAGTTCACCGAGGTGGGCTACGTCGGCCGCGACGTCGACACCATCATCCGCGACCTGACCGAATACTCGATCAAGCAGACCCGCGAACTGGAAATGCGCCGCGTGCGCACCCAGGCCGAGGACGCCGCCGAAGACCGCATCCTCGACGCCCTGGTGCCGCCGCCCCGCGGCACCTCGGGCGAGCCCGAGCGCGGCGAGGACAACAGCGCCCGCCAGACGTTCCGCAAGCGCCTGCGCGAGGGCAAGATCGACGATCTGGAAATCGAGATCGAAGTAGCCCAGACCGCGCCGCACATGGACGTCATGACGCCCCCCGGCATGGAAGAAATGGCCGAGCAGCTGCGCGGCATGTTCGCCGGGATGGCGCGCGACAAGAAGAAATCCAAGAAGATGAAGGTGCGCGAAGCCTTCAAGCTGATCGTCGACGAGGAAGCCGCCAAGCGCGTCAACGAGGAAGACCTGCGCACCGCCGCGATCAACAACGTCGAGCAGAACGGCATCGTGTTCCTGGACGAGATCGACAAGATCGCTGCGCGCCAGGAAAGCGGCGGCGCCGACGTCTCGCGCCAGGGCGTGCAGCGCGACCTGTTGCCGCTGGTCGAGGGCACCACCGTCAACACGCGCTACGGCATGGTCCGCACCGACCACATCCTGTTCATCGCCTCGGGCGCCTTCCACCTGGCGCGTCCGTCGGACCTGATTCCCGAACTGCAGGGCCGCTTCCCGATCCGCGTCGAACTGGAATCGCTGACCGCCGAGGACTTCGTGCGCATCCTGTCCGATACGGACGCCTCGCTGACCAAGCAGTACACCGCGCTGATGGCCACCGAGGACGTGCAGCTGGAATTCACCGAAGAAGGCGTGCGCCGGCTGGCCGAACTGGCTTACGAGGTCAACGAAACCACCGAGAACATCGGGGCCCGCCGCCTCTACACCGTGATGGAAAAGCTGCTGGACGAACTGTCGTTCGACGCGACCTCCAGCACCGACAAGACGGTCAAGATCGATGCCGCCTACGTGAACGCGCAACTGGCCGAAGCCGCCAGCAGCCAGGACCTGGCCCGCTACGTGCTCTAAGCCTCGCGTCCCGGCCTGGCCGGCGGCACGAATACGAAAAGGCCCGCCGCAAGCAATTGCGGCGGGCCTTTTTCCTGCGAAGGCCACCTCCACCGAAACCTCCGGCGGCGGAATCTGTCGCCAGGCGGACGCACCGGCGGCGCCCGGCCAGGCAGTTCAGTTGGTGATCGCGGTCACCACGTACTTGCCATCCTTGCGCTCCGCGGTGAAACGCACCTTGTCGCCGGCCTTGATCTTGGCCAGCAACGCCGGATCGGCGTCGTACACCAGCGTCATGGCCGGCAGGTCCAGCGCCTTGATGGCGTCGTGCTTGATGGTGACCTTGCCCGCGCCCGGGTCCACGCGCCGCACCTCGCCGCTGGCCTCGGCCTGCTGCGCGAACGCCAGCGGCGTGGCCAGCGACACGACGGCCATCGCGGTGGCGACAGCCATGGGCGTTGCGTACTTGCGGTTGAAAGCCATGCTTTATCCTCCGATTGCGACGAAAGCGCCATACCGGCCTTGCGGCCCGCGCACGCTTTCCACAATGCTAGGATACCGTCCTCGTGCAATAGTTTCCCCGCAATAACGCAACAATTCTGACGGTTGTTTGCAAAGGACGTTTCATGGCCAATCGCCTTTCAGTCATCGCCACCCGCACCGGAGACGACGGCAGCACCGGACTGGGGGACGGGTCGCGCGTGCCCAAGGACGCGGCCCGCATCGCCGCGCTGGGCGACGTGGACGAACTGAACAGCGTCATCGGCCTGCTGCTGACCGAGCCCATGCCGGCCGACGTGGCCGCCGATCTGCTGACGATCCAACACGATTTGTTCGATATGGGTGCCGAATTGTGCATTCCCGGCCATGTCGCGCTGGAAGACGCCCAGGTGGCGCACCTGGATACGCGGCTGGCGCATTACAACACGGCCCTGCCGCCCCTGCGCGAATTCATCCTGCCAGGCGGCTCGCGCGCGGCGGCGCAGGCCCACCTGGCGCGCACCGCCTGCCGCCGCGCCGAACGCGCCGTGGTGGCGCTGGCGCGCGAGGAAGCGGTGAACGCCCCTGTGCGGCAATACCTGAACCGGCTGTCGGACCTGATGTTCGTGCTGGCGCGCTATCTGAACCGCGAGGCGGGGCGGCCCGACGTGTTCTGGACCAGCCGGGTGTCGCGCCAGGCCACGGAATGAAAAATGCCCCTCGCGGGGCATTTTTCATTCTGGCGTGGCGATGATGCGGCCCTCAGTTGGGCACGCCCGCCGCATGCGCCTGCTCGTCGGCGTGGTACGACGAACGCACCATGGCGCCCACCGCCGCGTGCGAGAAGCCCATCGCATAGGCTTCGCGCTCGAACATCGCGAAGGTGTCGGGATGCACGTAGCGCAGCACTGGCAGGTGGTGTTCCGACGGCTGCAGGTACTGGCCGATGGTGAGCATGTCGACGTTGTGCTCGCGCATGTCGCGCATCACCTGCAGGATTTCCTCGTCGGTCTCGCCCAGGCCGAGCATCAGGCCCGACTTGGTCGGCACGTCGGGGTGCAGCTTCTTGAACTCGGCCAGCAACTTGAGCGAGTGTATGTAATCCGAACCCGGGCGGGCCTGCTTGTACAGGCGCGGCACGGTTTCCAGGTTGTGGTTCATGACGTCCGGAGGGCCGGCGTTCAGGATGGTCAGGGCGCGATCCAGGCGGCCGCGGAAATCGGGCACCAGCACCTCGATGCGCGTGCTGGGCGACAGTTCGCGGATGTGGGTGATGCAGTCGACGAAATGGCCGGCGCCGCCATCGCGCAGGTCGTCGCGGTCGACCGAGGTGATCACCACGTACGACAGCTTCATCGCGGCGATGGTGCGCGCGAGGTTTTCCGGTTCCTTGGTGTCGAGCGGGTCGGGGCGGCCATGGCCCACGTCACAGAACGGGCAGCGGCGGGTGCACTTGTCGCCCATGATCATGAACGTGGCCGTGCCCTTGCCGAAGCATTCGCCGATGTTCGGGCAGGACGCTTCCTCGCACACCGTGTGCAGATTGTGCTCGCGCAGGATGCGCTTGATGTCGTAGAAGCGCGACCCTGGCTGGGCCGCCTTGACGCGGATCCATTCCGGCTTCTTCAGGCGCTCGGCGGGAACGATCTTGATCGGGATGCGCGCCGTCTTGGCCTGGGATTTCTGTTTCTGCGTCGGATCGTACGCCGTTTCCGCGGGCGCGGCGGCGGCTTCGTTCGAGGGCACAGACGACTCGGCAAGCGTGGACATGGAACACCTTCACGACCGGCGCGCAGGGCGTTGCGGTCTGAGACAAAAGAGGACATTTTACCCCCTGTGCCCGAATCCACCCCGAAAGGCCCGACACCGGGCCGCGCCGGGTTATCGTCACGCCTGACGAATTCGCGCCGCCTCCCCTCATGTCCACCCTGTCCCCGCTCCGCCCCATCGTCCTGATCGCCCCCCGGCTGGATCTTGCGCCAGCCACCCGTGCCGTGCAGGCATGCGCCGAACGGCTGGCGCCCGCCGGCTACTACCTGGCCGCCGGCCCGTGGCGTGATGCGTCCCTGCTACCGCTACTGGCCCAACTGGCCCCGGCCGCGGCGCTGGTCATCGGCCCGCTCGACGACCCGCAACTGCGCGCCGCCGTAACGGCGCTGGAAATCCCGGTGGTGGAGACCTGGAGCCTGCCCGCCACCCCGCTGGACAGCCTGGTGACGATCGACAATACCGAGGCGGGCCGCCTGGCCGCCCGCCATCTGGCCGAAAAGGACCATGCCCGTGTCGCCTGTGTCAGCGCCGACACCCCGTGGGAACGGGCCCGCCGCGAAGGCTTCCTCGGCAGCGCGGCCGCGCTGGGGCTGGCCGTGGTCGCCGACATCGTGCAACCCGAGGCACAGCAGCTGAACGACGGCCGCATGGCGTTCCTGCGCCTGCTGGCCACCAATACGATCTTCGATGCGGTGTTCTGTACCTCGGACCTGCTGGCCGCCGCCACGGTGTCGGAGGCCCACAACCGCGACCTGCACGTGCCGCAGGACCTGGCGGTGCTGGGCTTCACCGAGGACGGCAGCGCGCCGCAATGGGTCCAGGGGCTGACGACGCTGGGCGTGGACGCGGCCGAGCTGGGCCGGCGTGCGGGGCAACTGCTGCTGGACCGGCTCGATGGCGAGCAGCCGGCCGGCACGCGGCTGACGCTGGATACGGTGTTCGAGGCACGCTTGAGTACCTGACCGGCGCGCGCGGCCGGGCCAGGAATCGATGGGGTCGGGCGTGCGGCGCGGCCTCGGACGCCGCTCAGGCGCCAGTCTCGTACAACGCTGGAAAGCCGCAGTCGCGCAGCATGGCGTCAGCCTCGCGCAGGAAAGCCGGCGTGGACGTCTCCGGCACGCGCGCCAGCCATTGCACTGCCTCTTCCTTGCGGCCGCGCAGCAACAGCATGCGGCCCAGGTGGAACATGCCGCGGAAATCGCCGCCTTCGGCGCAGCGCCGGTAGCAGTCGAACGCGCGTTCCAGATCCTGCTCGACCACGTCGCCCGTTTCGTAGAAGCGACCGACCACACCGATGGATTTGACGTGACCGCCCTGCGCGGCCTGCTGGTACAGCGCCAGCGCCGCCGCGCGGTTCTGCGTCACGCCGCCGCGGCCGCTCTTGAGCATGTGGGCGTAGTTGTACATGCCCCAGTCCAACCCACGGTCGGCGGCCAGCCGGAACCAGTACGCCGCCACGGTATCGTCCGCGGGCACGCCCCAGCCGTTTTCATAGCAGCGGCCGATCATGTTGATGGCCATGAGATGGTCGGCATTGGCGGCGCGCTTGAACCAGGCCAACCCTTCGGCCTGATCCTGTGGCACGCCAACGCCATCGAGCAGCATCTGGCCGAAGATGGTCTGCGCCTCGACCAGGCCCATTTCGGCCGCCGCGCGGATCCAGGCGGCATACTGCGGCGCCGGCCCGGCGCGCAGGGCGGCCAGTTGCTCGGGCGTGGTCGCGGCCACTTCGGCCGGCGTAAAGCTTGTCTTCATGCGGGTGTTGTCCTTGCCTGGCGCCACAAGCGGGCCAGGTTGCGGGCCAGCGCGTCGCCCACCTCGGTGGGATCGCGCCGCACGCTACAGGACGCCATGTCGACCGTGCGCAGGCCGGCATAGCCGCAGGGATTGATGCCCAGGAACGGCGCCAGGTCCATCGCCACGTTGAGCGATACGCCGTGATAGGCGCGGCCATTGCGGATCTTGATGCCCAGCGCGGCGATCTTGGCCAATTCGCGGCCGCCGTCGGGGTCGGGCACATAGACGCCCGGCGCGCCGGGCTTGCGGCAGGCGCCGGCCACGCCCATCGCATCGAGCGTATCGATCACCGCCGTTTCCAGCAGGGCCACGTATTCCTTCACGTACATGTCGACGCGGCGCAGGTCGAACAGCGCATACGCCATCACCTGGCCCGGGCCATGATAGGTGACCTGGCCGCCGCGATCGCACTGGACCAGGGGGATGGCGCCCGGGTTGAGCACGTGCTCGGGCAGGCCCGCCTGCCCCAGGGTATAGACCGGCGCATGCTCGCACAGCCAGATTTCATCGGGCGTCTCGGCCGACCGCTGGTCGGTGTACGCCTGCATGTCCCGCCACACGGACAGGTAGTCCGCCGGCCGCGCGAGCCACTTGATCACAACCGCTGGCCTTACAGGACGATCGACACCATCGGGTGGCCGTGCAGGGCCTGGTAAAGGCCGTCGAGCTGTTCGCGCGAGGTGGCGCGCACCGTGAAGGTCAGGCCCATGTAATTGCCACCCTTGCTGGGCCGCATCTCGACCGTGGCGGCATCGAAGCCCGGATCGAAGCGCAGCACGACTTCGGTCAGCGTCTGCGCGAAGTCGGGATGATGCTTGCCCATGACCTTGATGGGGAAGTCGCTGGGATACTCGATGAGGGATTCTTCGGGCGGAATATGCATGATGGATGGCCTGGGGCGTCAATACATCTATATGGGGGCAGGCATCGAGCAGGCAAGGCCCGCCGCCGGGGCGCGCGGCGCGGGCGGCCGCCAGGGCCGCCCCGCGGGGCCTAGAGCGCGGCGATGCGGGCATCATAACCCGCACGCAATTGCTCATAAACGGGGCCGGGCTTGCCGGCTCCCACCGGACGGCCGTCCAGCGAAACGATCGGCAGCACTTCCTTGGTGGCCGAGGACAGCATCAGCTCGTCGGCCTGCGCCACCTCGTCCTGGGTCAGGCGGCGCGCCTCGAACGCAATGCCGGCCTCGGCCGCCAATTCGCCCATCAGGCCGTAGCGGATGCCTTCCAGGATCAGGTTGTTCTTGGGCGGCGCCAGCAGCTTGCCACCGGAGACCACCCAGATGTTGGTGGACGAACCCTCGGTGAGGAAGCCGTCGCGGAACTGCAACACCTCGTCGACATGGGCGTCAACCGCCTGCTGCTTGGCCAGCACGTTGCCCAGCAGCGACACCGACTTGATCTCGCAGTGCAGCCAGCGTTCGTCGGGGATGGAAATGGCGGACAGCCCCTGCGCGCGCACCGCGGCCCCGGGCGGCGCCCATGCCGAGATCATGCCGAACACCGTCGGCTTGACCGGCTCGGCCGGGAACTGGTGGTCACGCTTGGCCACGCCGCGCGTCACCTGGAGATAGACGATGCAGGTGTCCAGGTTGGTCCGCTCCAGCAATTGCTGGATCAGGTTGATCCAGCCGCTGCGGTCGAACGGTTGCGCGATGCGCAAGGCGGCCAGGCTGCGATCGAGGCGGTCGAGGTGTTCGGCCATGCGGAAGGCATTGCCCTGGTACACCGGGACGACTTCGTAGATGCCGTCGCCGAAAATGAAGCCGCGATCCAGCACGGAGACCTTGGCCTCGTCCACGCGCAGAAACTCACCGTTGAGATACACCTGGCTTTCGCCCGGCACGCCCGGAATCATGACGCACTCCTGAATTTGAAATGGAACAGGGGCGCGCCGCCGGCCCGCCCCGGAAGAATGCAAAACGGGCGTTTCGCGCACGAAACGCCCGTTGCTAGCTTACACCCGCGGCCGCGCCCGCGGCGGGTCCGCTTACTGGAACCAGCGCTTGACGGTGTCGACCATGCGACCGAAGAAGCCGGCGCGTTCGACGGCGTCCTGCACCACCAGCGGCTCGGTGCGCAGCACCTTGCCGTCGAGCGTGAACTGCAGCGTGCCGACCTGCTGGCCCTTGGTCAGCGGGGCGATCAGGGGATCGGTGCGCTGCGCCACCGGCTTGAGGTCGCCGGCCTTGCCACGCGGCACCGCGATCGAGACCGGGTTGGGCGGGCCGAGCTTGACGTTCTCGGCGGTGCCTTCCCAGACGCGGGCGTCGATGCCGGGCTGGCTCTTGTCGAACAGCTTGACCGTGTCGAAGTTCTGGAAGCTCCAGTTCAGCAGCTTCAGGCTTTCCTCGGCGCGGGTGGCTTCGCTGTCGGTGCCCACCACCACCACCAGGATGCGGCGGTCGCCGCGCACCGCGGTCGACACCAGGCAGTAGCCGGCCGAATCGGTGTGGCCCGTCTTCATGCCGTCGACCGACGGGTCGGCCCACAGCAGGCGGTTGCGGTTGGGCTGGGTGATCTTGTTGTAGGTGAAGCTCTTCTGCTTGTAGTAGTGGAAGAACTGCGGATGATCGGTGATCAGGTGCGCCGACAACGTGGCCAGGTCGCGCGTGGACGTCATGTGCTGCGGATCGGGCAGCCCGGTGGCGTTCATGAAGTGGGTGTTGCGCATGCCCAGGCGCTCGGCCTCCTGGTTCATGAGCGTGGCGAACGCGGCTTCGCTGCCGCCGACCGCTTCGGCCAGCGCCACCGAGGCGTCGTTGCCCGACTGCACGATCATGCCCTGGTTCAGCTCATCGACAGTGACCGGCTTGCGCGGCTCGATGAACATGCGCGAACCGCCGGTGCGCCAGGCGTGCTCGGACACGGGCACGGTCTGCTCCAGCGTCAGGCGCTTTTCCTCGAGCGCATTGAACACGACGTAGGCCGTCATGATCTTGGTGAGCGAGGCCGGCTCGACCTTCATGTCGGGGTTCGACGCCGCCAGGGTCTGGCCGCTGTTCACGTCGATCACGATCCAGGCCTTGGCCGCGATGGTCGGCGCGGGCACCGCCGACACGTCGCCCACCGGCACCACGCCCGCCGCCGTCGGCGCGGGGGCCGTGGCGCCCGCGGCTGCCGGCGCCGCGGCGGGCGCCTGCTGGGCCCAGGCCGGCAGCGAGGCCGCGAGCATCGCCGACAGCACCGCGCCGGCGAGGGCGCGACGAGCAAAGACAACGGGGGAGTGAACAGAGTGAGGCAAATTCTTCATCGGCAACGTGGGTCCAGGAAAGACGCCCGCTGGCGCGGGGCAAGTGGCTGACAATTATAGGCAGTCGATGAGACCCGTCCGGCCCGCGATGGGTTCCTCGGGCAGCTAAAACATGCAACCTGATGCAACGCGCCGCATTGCGCGGCGCGCCATTCAGTCAAGCTTGACCTTCAGGTGCGCCTGCACCAGCTGGCGCAGCACCAGCAGCTTGCCGTGGAAAAAATGCGAGGCGCCGGGGATCACCACCACCGGGATCGAACGCGGACGGGCCCAGTCCATGGCCTCGGACAGCGGCACGACTTCGTCCTCTTCGCCATGCACCATCAGCGTGTCGCCGGGCACCTGGACCTCATGCGACTGGAAGCGGTTGACGGCCGGCCCCATCAGCATCAGCGCGCTGGGCAGTACCGTGTCGCCCTGGTCGGCCAGCGCGGCGTAGGTCTGCGCGGCAACCGCGGTGCCGAAGGAAAAGCCGGCCAGCACCCACGGCGCGTCCGCCAGTTCCGGATGACGCTCGCGCATTTGCGCGACCACCGCCAGCATGTCCTGGGTCTCGCCCACGGACTTGTCGAATTCGCCTTCGGACAGCCCGACGCCGCGGAAATTGGGGCGCACCGCCACCAGGCCGTGCTGGACGCAGGCGCGCGACAGCGTGGTCACCACCTTGTTCTCGCGCGCGCCGCCCTGCAACGGATGCGGATGCAGCACCAGGGCCCAGCCCCGCGGCGTGCCGTCAGGCCAATCCACGGCGCAGTCGATGCGGCCGGCGGCTCCGGTAAAGGCGTGGGTTTCTGTGCTTGCGGGCATATCGGACTCGTGCTGCTTGAAAAGGAAGAATGTTAACCGCCGGGCCGGGCCGCGGCCTTGGGCTGGCCGGCCAGCCATTGCGCCAGCTGGTCGGCGGCATCATCGGTGGCCTGGCGCAACGCGGCCACGCCGCCGGCGGCGTCCTGCGTGGGCGCCGGCGCCTGTGTCGCGATGCGCACCTGGCCAACCACGTTGCGGCCATTCAGCAATACCGCCTGCAGCAGCACGCGGCCTTCGCTGGCGGAACCATCCGGCGTGAACACCTGCTCGAACTGCGACAGGTAGACCTGCAACTGCGGCGTCTGGCCGCTGGCGCGCTCGGCCAGCACCGGCCCCTGGCGCGACAGCCGCTCGATCAGGCGCTGGCGCACCAGGTCGGACGGCGACGAGGCCCAGCGATAAGTGGCATAGGATTGCGGCGCGGCGCTGTCGCCAACGCGCCAGATGACGCCGGTGCCGGACAACGCCGGCACCGCCGAGAACACCAGCGCCATCGGCTCGCGGGCCGGCAATTGCGGCGCCGGGCGGGCATCCAGCCCCAGGTCGAACACGGCGGGTGGCGCGCCCACGCGGCCCACGCCGCAGCCGGCCAACGCCAGCGTCAAAGCCAGGGCCAGGGCCTGAATCGCACTGCGCATCTTCATTTCTGCTGTCTCCCAAATCCGGCGAACCCGGCCTCGCCGGGACCGGGCGCGGCCGGCGGCGGTCCGAACAATAGCGATTGTGGCGTGTTGTCCACGCGACGCAATGTGAAGGTCGCCCCGCGCGCGGCCTCGCTGACGCTGGCCGCCATGCTGGTGACGGCCGGCAGCGTCTCGCCATCCAGGCGTGAGGCGGCAAAGGCAATGTCGTTCAAGCTGCGCGTGGCCGCGGCCAGCGCGCCGTCCGGCGCATTCAGGCGCGCCAGCGACTGGCGCGCCTGCTGGGCCAGGTCGGCCACCTCGCGCGCCGCGCGATCCGCCTGCCGCGAGGTGCTGCCCAGCGAATCGACCAGGGGCCCCAGCTTGGCCAGCGCCGGCCCGAGGTCGCGGCTGGCTTCCTTGAGCGAGTGGGTGATGTCGGTGGCGTTCTGCAGGCTGGCGGTCAGCGCCTGCACGTTCTGCTCGCTCAAGAGGCGCCGCAGCTGCTCGGTGGCGTCCTCGACGTTGGAAATGAGACGCCCGCCGCGCTGCTCGATGCGGTCCAGGAAACCCGGGCGCAGCGGGATCGCGGCCGGGTTGGCGGCGCTCGACGCCAGCCGCTTGAACGAACTGCCATCGTCGCGCAGTTCCACGTTGGCCATGCCCGTGACGCCCTGCACACCCAGCTCGGCCCAGGTCGACTCGGTGATGGGCGTGTTCGGCGCGACACCGATGCGGATACGCACCTGGCCGGGCTTGTCGGGGTTCAGCGCCAGCGACTGCACCTTGCCCACCGGCACGCCCTGGTAGCGCACGGTCGACTGCGGATTGAGCCCGCTGACGGCCGTTGCCGAGATGATTTCATAGGTTTGCAGTTTGGTCCGGTCGCGGCCGATCCAGACGGCCACCAGCGCAGCGGCGGCCAGCAGCACCAGCGTGAAGATGCCGGCCATGAGCGCGTGACTACGGTTTTCCATGATGCGTTCCCTTCGGCGCCATGTCCCCGAGCGCGCGCAAGCCGCGCTCGCCCAGGAAGAATGTATGAATGAACGGGTGATCGACCTTCAGCACTTCCGGCACCGTGTCGCACACGATCACCCGCTTGTCCGCCAGCACGGCGACACGCGTGGCCAGCGCAAGCAGCGTGTCCAGATCGTGCGTCACCATGACAACGGTAAATCCCAACTGCCGGTGCAGGCTGCGCACCAGGTCCACGAATTCATCCGAACGCAGCGGGTCCAGCCCTGCCGTGGGTTCGTCCAGGAACACCAGCTCCGGGTCCAGCGACAGCGCGCGCGCCAGCGCCACGCGCTTGACCATGCCGCCGGAAAGATCCGACGGCCGCTTGCCGGCATCCTGCGCCGACAGGCCGACCATGGCCAGGCGGCACATCACCACGTCGTGCACCAGGTCCTCCGGCACCGTGCGCAACTCCCGCAGCGGCAGCGCGACGTTGTCGTACACCGACAGCGCCGAGAACAACGCGCCCGCCTGGAACAGCATGCCCCAGCGGTAGGACAGGCGCCGGCGCTCGCCTGGCGTCAGTTCGGACAAGGTATTGCCCAACACCTGGATGGTACCGGCGGCCGGCTGGTCCAGCCCGATGATCTGCCGCAACAGCACCGTCTTGCCCGTGCCCGAGCCGCCCACCAGCACCAGGATCTCGCCGGGAAAGACGGTCAGGTCCAGGTTGTCGTGCACCACGTGGTCGCCGAAGGCCGTGCGCAGCCCGCGCACGGTGATCACGGGCGCGACCGTGATGTTCTCCTCGGTAAACAGGCGATGCTGTGCGGCGCCGGCCATCAGATGCCCACCGAACTGAAAATGACGGCGTACAGCGCGTCCAGCAGGATCACGCCGGTGATCGAGGTGACCACGGAGGTCGTGGTGCCGCGCCCCAGGCTTTCCGTGTTGGGCTGGATGCGCAGGCCGAAATGGCAGGCGATCAGCGCGATCAGGATGCCGAAGGTCACGCCCTTGAGGATGCCGATCCAGTAATTGGTCAGGGAAATGGCGTCCGGCAGGGACTGCAGGAACCACTGCGCCGACACGCCCAGCTGCACCTGCGCCGCCAGCATCCCGCCCAGGATTGCCATGGCGTCGGTCCACAGCACCAGCAGCGGCATGGTCACGGCCAGCGCCACCACCCGCGGCAGGATCAACCGCTGGCCGTGCGAGATACCCATCACCAACATCGCATCCAGTTCCTGCGTGACTCGCATGACGCCGATCTGCGCAGTGATGGCCGACCCGGAGCGCCCGGCCACCAGGATGGCGGCGAGCACCGGCCCCAGCTCGCGCACGATCGACACGCCCAGCAGCCGGACGATGAAGCGGTCGGCGCCGATCATCTGCAATTGCTGCGCGGACAGGTACGACAGCACGACGCCGATCAGAAAGCCCACCAGCGCCGTAATGCCCAGCGCCTGCGCGCCGGTGCGGTAGACCTGGGCCGAGATCTCGCGCCACGGCCCGCGCGACGGCCGGCTCAACATGCCAAAGAGATCCAGGACCAGCTGCCCCAGCATGGTCAGCAGGGCGCGGCCGTTCTCGCCCGCCTGCAGCACGGCGCCGCCCAGGGCGCGCAGCCAGCCCCAGGCCGGCTCGGGACGCGGCGGCGCCTGCTTGCCGCCCTTGTTCGTCGCCAGGGCGGTGAACACGTCCTGCTGGCCGGCGGACCACCGCACGCGTTCGGGCAATTTCTCGCCCCAGGCCTGCCAGATCAGCAGCGCGCCGATGGTGTCGAGCCGGCTGATGCCCTGCAGGTCCCAGCGCGCCCCGGCGTCGGCGGCCTTCGCCATTGCGGCGCGGCGGCGCTCGACTTCGCCCGGCTCGGCCAGCGCCAGCACGCTCCAGTCGCCCCCGACATGGCACACGCCGGCTTCCTGGCGGAAGGGCGGCGCGGCGCGGGGTGCGGACGGGGCGGAATGCGGCATGTAGCGGAATACCGATGCAAAATGTATCCACAATCATATACGCTGGGGACGACAGGCCGCGAGCGCGGCCCGCGCGTGCCCTACAATCGCCGCCATGCCCGTTCACGTCCGCCCCACCGACCTGCCCGCGCCAGACGATCTGGCCCGGATGCTGGGTTCGCGCCTGCCCGCCTTCCAAGACATCGCCTGGACCGCCAGCACCGGCTCGACCAATGCCGACCTGCTGGCGCGCGCCCGCACGGGCGCCGGCGTCGGCAAACCCTGGCTGCTGGGCACCCATCTGCAGGAAACCGGGCGCGGCCGCGCCGGCCGTCCCTGGCAGAATCGCGTGGGCGCGGCGCTGATGTTCTCGTGTGCATTCGATGTGCACCTGCCGGCCGCGCAATTGCCGGCCCTGTCGCCGCTGGCTGGCCTGGCCGCCTGCGAGGCGCTGCGCGCCGTGGCCGGGCCCGGCGCCGACGGCCTGTGCATGAAATGGCCCAACGACGTGCAGTGGCACGACGCCAAGCTGGCCGGCGTGCTGGTCGAGACCACCCGCAACCCCGGAAGCCGCGAAACCGGCTATACCGTCGTCATCGGCATGGGCGTGAACCTGGTCGACGCCGACGCCTTGTCGCAGGCGCTGGGCCGCCAGGTCGCCGACTGGACCTGTGTCACGGGCCACGCCCCCGGCCACGCCGCCACCGCCGCCGACCTGGTCTGCGCCGCGGCAACGGCCTGGCATGAAGCCGTCCGCACCCTCGAACGCGACGGCTTCGACGCCTTCGCGCGGCGCTTCGACAAGGTCGACGCGCTCGCCGGCCGCGCGATCAACGTGCTCGACAAGGGCGACGTGATCCTCAGCGGCACCGCCTGTGGCGTCGACGGCCAGGGCCGCCTGCTGGTGCAAACGCCCCAGGGCGCCATGCCGATCTCGGTCGGTGAAATCTCGATTCGACGCCAAGCATGATCATCCTCATCGACTCAGGCAACAGCCGTCTCAAAGTGGGTTGGCTGGATCCCGGCAGCCCCGACATGCCGCGCGAACCGGCCGCGGTCGCCTTCGATGGCCTGGACCTGGACGCGCTGGACCGCTGGCTCGGCGCCCTGCCGCGACGGCCGTCACGGGCGCTGGGCGTGAACGTGGCGGGTGCAGAACGCGGCGCCGCCATCGCCGCCGTGCTGCAACGCCATGGCTGCCCGGTCACCTGGGCCACGTCGCAGGCAACCACGCTGGGATTGGTCAACCGCTACAAAACACCGTCGCAACTGGGCGCGGACCGCTGGGCCTCGTTGTTGGGCGTGCTGTCGCATCTGCCTGGCGCCCATCCGCCCTTCCTGCTGGCCAGCTTCGGCACCGCCACCACCATCGACACCGTGGGGCCGGACAACGTTTTCGCCG
Organism: Achromobacter xylosoxidans; assembly: GCF_001457475.1. NCBI lineage: Bacteria > Pseudomonadati > Pseudomonadota > Betaproteobacteria > Burkholderiales > Alcaligenaceae > Achromobacter > Achromobacter xylosoxidans. The sequence continues at coordinate 6,606,513 of NZ_LN831029.1, forward strand.
GCGGCCTGATCCTGCCGGGCCCGGCCATGATGCGCAACGCGTTGGCGCACGGCACCGCCAACCTGCCGATCGCGGAAGGCCAGGTCGTACCCTATCCCACCGATACCCACGAAGCCATCGCCTCCGGCATCGCCGCCGCCCAGGCCGGCGCGGTGGTGCGCCAGTGGCTCGCCGGCCGGCAACGCTATGGACAGGTGCCGCAGATCTTCGCCGCGGGCGGCGGTTGGCCGGAAGTCCACCAGGAAATCGAACGCCTGCTGGCGGATGCCGGCGGCGCATTCGGCGCCGCGCCGGTGCCGACCTACCTGAACCATCCCGTCCTCGACGGATTGGCGGCCATGGCGCGCGCCAACCCGGCCACGGGCGCCTGATCCAAAGGCCACGGCATGCGCGTGCTCTTCATCCTGATCCTGCTGGCCAATCTCGGCGTCTATGCGCTGGGCCAGGGGTGGCTGGGCGCTCGGCCCGAAGACGAAGGGCGCGACACACGGCGTTTCAGCCAGGAATTGAACCCGGGCGCGGTTACGCTGGTGCCGCGCAATCCTGCCTGACCCGCCCGGCGTCAACCCAGCCAGGGCGCCAATGCGTCCATGGTCCGCGCCGTGGCGCCCGAATGGCTGGCGAACCATGCCCGCGCCGCCTGACTGGCAGCCTGCCGCGCGGCGGGGTCCTCCAGCAGCGCCAGCGCCGCCGCCACGGCCTGGTCGGGGTCCGGCTGGCGCTGCGCGGCACCAGCCTCGATGGCATCGCTGGCGGCCTGCTCGAAATTGAAAGTGTGCGGTCCCACGATCACCGGCACGCCGGCGGCGCAGGCCTCGATCAGGTTCTGCCCGCCCAACGGCGCAAAACTGCCGGCGACCACGGCCACGTCGGCCGCGGCGTAATGGAATGCCATTTCCCCAAGGGAGTCCCCCAATACCACGACCGTGTCCGGTCCAGGCACCTGTCCGGACGACCGCCTGACATAAGCCACGCCGGCCTGCTCCAGCAGCGCCGCCGCGGCATCGAACCGCTGCGGGTGGCGCGGAATCAGCAGGAACAGCGGTCCACCGGGCAGGCCGGCGCGATGCTTGAGCGCATCGATGAAGGGTGCATCCTCGCCTTCGCGGGTGCTGGCCAGGGCGATCACCGGCCGGCCCAGGCTGGCCCGCCAGGCCTGCCCCGCCCGCACTTGCGCCTCAGGCAGCGACAGATCGAACTTCAGGTTGCCGGATACGCGAGGGCGGGACACGCCGGCCCGGGCCAGCCGCCCGGCGTCCGCCGCGGTCTGCGCCAGCACCATGTCCAGGCCCGCCAATGCCTCGCGCATGACGCCGCCCATCCGGCCGGACTGACGTAGCGAAGACGCCGAAAAGCGGGCGCTGACCAACGCCATCGGTACCGCCGCGCGCCGCGCCGCGGCCAAAAGGTTGGGCCAGATTTCGCGTTCCACGAGAATGCCGCAACGGGGCGCCGTGGCGGCCATGAAACGCCGCGTCGCGCCCGGAAAATCATAGGGCAGCCAGGCCTGTCGCAATTGGCCCCGGGCGATCGCATCCGCGAACAGACGCGCACCTTCGGCCCGGCCGGTTGCGGTGATATGAGTCAGCAGCACTGGCAGGCCGCGGTCCAGCAGCGCTTGCAGCAACGGCTGCGCGGCGCGCGTCTCGCCCAGGCTGACGGCATGCACCCAGACCGGCGCATCGGCGGCGCGGGCCGACCGGATCTTGCCGAACCGCTCTGGCGAGAAGATTTCCCATTCGCCTCCCGCGCGTTTGGCGCGGCGGGCCATCCATAGCCAGACCAGGGGCGCGAGCGCCCGCAACCCCAGGGTATAGACGGCCCGGTTCATCAGTGAGCAGCCAGCGCCTGCTCGACCGATGCCATCACGGCCTCGCGCGATGGCGACGCGCCGCGGTCGCCCAGGCTGGCCGTGTAGTTCGAGCCGACCAACGGCGTGCGCACCGGCGTGGAAGCCCGGTAGATGCCGATAGTGGGGCGCCCAAGCGCGGCCGACAAGTGTGTCAGTCCGCTGTCCAGCCCGACCATCAGGCGTGAACCGGCCAGCAGCCGGGCCACCGACGTCAGGTCCATGCGTGGCATCACCTCGACGTCTTCCATGCCAGCCACCAGCAGACGCGCGCGCTCGGCCTCCTGCTCGTTGCCCGCCAGCAACTTGAGCGCACAGCCGGCGTCGCGCAGCCGGCGGAAGACGGCGCGCCAATCATCCTCGGGCCACAGTTTGTCGTCGCGGCTGGCCGACGGCATGATCACCGCGTAGCCGCGGTCGGTATCCAGATGGTGCAGGCGTGGCAATTCCGTCGCATCCAGGCCTTCGCTGGAGATTTCGTGGACGGCGTCGGCGTTGTCGCGCCCCTGGCCGGACGCGCGGGAAAACGCCTGCAGCCCGAAATCGGGTTGACCACCATATTGGTATCCAAAGGTCAGCGACGCCAGTTTGCGCTGACGAATGACCGCGGGCTGCCAGAACTCCACCCGATGGCGGACGTTGTAGAACAGCGATGCCAGCGGTTCCCGCGCGGAACGCCAATCCAGGCCATGGCGCACGCCTTGCGCCTGGCGCACCAGCCAGGCGGATTTCAGCAAAGCCTGCATATCCAGCACGATGTCGTACCGCTTCGAGCGCAGGCGCTCTTTCAGCGCCTGGCGTTCGGCCCGCACCTGGCTCGACCACCAGGCCTTGCGCCACCGTCGGTGGGCCACCTTGATGACCTCGTTGACAGCGGGGTGCCACGCGGGGATTTCAGCGAAGGCTTCTTCGGCGATCCAGTCGATTTCAGCGTCCGGCACGTGGCGGGCGATGTCGGAAATGGCGGGCAGCATGTGCACCAGATCGCCTAATGACGACGTACGGACAATGAGAATGCGAGTTGGCATCGATTGGAAAAGGCGGGTTGTGCGCTCGTAACGCAGCCCGGTCTTCAAGTATTATTACGCTCTATTCCGGGAGGGGCTGTCGAATTATCCCGGCAATTTACAACAAAACAACCTATTCTCCCGATGACCGCTAATCCAGTTACCGACCGCAAGGTTCGTTTCGCCCTGGTAGGGTGTGGGCGTATTTCCAAGAACCACATCGGAGCCATTGCTCAGCACAGCGACCGTGCGGAGCTGGTGGATGTCTGTGACACCAATCCCGCCGCGCTGAAAGCCGCCGCGGAAGCCACCGGTGCGCGTCCCTTTGCCTCACTGACCGAATTGCTGGCCCATACTACGGCGGACGCGGTCATTCTGGCCACGCCATCGGGTCTACACCCCTGGCAGGCCATTGAAGTCGCGCAATCCGGCCGCCATGTGGTCAGCGAAAAACCCATGGCCACCCGCTGGGAAGATGCCAAGCGCATGGTGAAGGCGTGCGACGACGCAAACGTGCGCCTGTTCGTCGTCAAGCAGAACCGCCGCAACGCAACGCTGCAGCTGCTCAAGAAGGCCATCGACAGCGGCCGCTTCGGCCGTATCTATATGGTGACGGTCAACGTTTTCTGGACCCGTCCCCAAGACTATTACGATGCCGCCCGCTGGCGCGGCAAGTGGGAGTGGGATGGCGGCGCCTTCATGAACCAGGCGAGCCATTACGTCGACCTGCTCGATTGGCTGGTGGGTCCCGTGGAAAGCGTGTACGCCTACACCGCCACGCTGGCTCGCCGCATCGAAGCCGAAGACACCGGCGTGGCCGCGATCCGCTGGCGCCATGGCGCCATGGGCTCGATCAACGTCACCATGCTGACCTACCCGCAGAACCTGGAAGGCTCCATCACCATCCTGGGCGAAAAGGGCACCGTGCGCGTGGGCGGGGTCGCCGTCAACCGCATCGACGAATGGAAATTCGCCGACGAGCATCCCGACGACGCCAAGATCCGTGAAGCCAACTACGAGACCACGTCGGTCTACGGCTTTGGCCATCCGCTCTATTACGACAACGTCATCCGCGTGCTGCGTGGTGAATGCGAACCCGAGACCGACGGACGCGAAGGCCTGCAGTCGCTGGCCCTGCTGACCGCCATCTACCGCTCCGCGCGCGACGGCCTGCGCGTACCGCTGCCGCTGGACTGAGCATCATGAGCATCCATTCCACCGCTATCGTCGACGACGGCGCGCAGATCGGCGCCGGCACCCGCGTCTGGCACTGGGTCCACGTTTCGGGCGGCGCCGTCATCGGCGAGGCCTGTTCGCTGGGCCAGAACGTCTACGTCGGCAATCGCGTCAAGATCGGCAATCGCGTCAAGATCCAGAACAACGTCTCCGTCTACGACAACGTGACGCTCGAGGATGACGTGTTCTGCGGCCCCAGCATGGTGTTCACCAATGTGTACAACCCGCGCGCGGCCATCGAACGCAAGAATGAATACCGCGATACGGTCGTGCGCCAGGGCGCCACGCTGGGCGCCAACTGCACCATCGTGTGCGGCTCGACCGTGGGCCGCTACGCCTTTGTCGGCGCCGGCGCCGTGGTCAACCGCGACGTGCCCGATTTCGCCCTGGTGGTAGGCGTGCCCGCCCGCCAGATCGGCTGGATGAGCCGCCATGGCGAACAGCTGGACCTGCCGCTGACCGGCAGCGGGCAGACCACCTGCCCGGCAACCGGCGACCAATACGTACTCAAAGACGGCGTCTGCCAACTGGTGTGAGACAACATGCAATTCATTGACCTGAAGAAGCAGTACCAAGTCCTGCGCGACCCGATCAATGCACGTATCCAGGCCGTGCTGGATCATGGCCAGTACATCATGGGTCCCGAGGTCAAGGAGCTGGAAGCCGCGCTGTGCGCCTATACGGGCGCCAAGCACTGCATTACGGTCGCCTCCGGCACCGAAGCGCTGCTGATCGCGCTGATGGCCCTGGGGGTGAAGGCCGGCGACGAAGTCATCACCACCTCGTTCACGTTCGTGGCGACGGCGGAAGTCATCGTGCTGCTGGGCGCCGTGCCGGTGTTCGTGGATGTCGAGCCTGATACCTGCAACATCAAGGTTTCGGAAATCGAGGCCAAGATCACGCCTCGCACCAAGGCCATCATCCCGGTGTCGCTGTACGGCCAGTGCGGCGACATGGACGAGGTCAATGCCATCGCCGACAAGCACGGCATCACCGTCATCGAAGACGCCGCGCAGAGCTTCGGCGCCACCTACAAAGGCAAGAAGAGCTGCAACCTGTCCAAGATCGGCTGCACCAGTTTCTTCCCGAGCAAGCCCCTGGGCTGCTACGGCGACGGGGGTGCGCTGTTCACCAACGACGACGAGCTGGCCCAGGCCATGCGTGAAATCCGCGTGCATGGCCAATCGGCCCGCTATTACCACACCCGCATCGGGGTGGGTGGCCGCATGGACACGCTGCAATGCGCCGTGGTGCTGGGCAAGCTGGAGCGCTTCGAATGGGAAGTGGAACAGCGCATCAAGATCGGCGCGCGCTACCAGCAGTTGCTGGCCGACCTGCCGGGCGGTGCCCGCACGGTCACGGTGCGTCCGGATCGCGACAGTGTCTGGGCCCAGTTCACGGTCATGGTGCCCAATCGCGAAGCCGTGATCGCGCACCTGAAGGAAGCCGGCATCCCGACGGCAATCCACTACCCGCGGCCCATCCACGCTCAACCGGCCTATGCCGCATTCGCCGCGGCCGAAGGCGCCACGCCGGTGTCCGACACCCTCGCCGCCACCGTCATGAGCCTGCCGATGCACCCGGACCTGGATGAAGCGACCCAGGATCAGATCGTCGCCGCGCTGCGCGCAGCACTGGGCTGATGTCCTGCTGGCACGGTGCCCACCGCGGCGCCGTGCCAGACACACCGCCACACCCCTGGCGGCGACACGCTACGATGTCGGCATGAATATCCTGCTTATCAACCATTACGCCGGTTCGCCTCGGCACGGAATGGAATTCCGGCCGTATTATCTGGCCCGCGAATGGGTGCGACAAGGCCATCGCGTCACCATCGTCGCCAGCAGCGTCTCGCACCTGCGCCAGCAGAATCCCGCCGTTTCATCCCCCGTCACACGTGAACAGATCGACGGCGTCGATTATCTCTGGTTGCGCACCCACCCCTACGCCGGCAATGGCGCCAAGCGCCTGCTCAATATGCTGCAGTTCACGGCAAAGGTCCGCGGCATGGCTCGCGAACTGGCCGCGGACCTTCCCGATGTCGTCATCGCCTCGTCGACCTATCCTTATGACATCTGGCCCGCCGCGAAAATCGCCCGCATCGCCGGGGCCAAACTCGTCTACGAAGTCCATGACCTCTGGCCATTGACGCCGCGGCTGCTGGGCGGTTTTTCCGAACGGCATCCCATGATCTTCTCCATGCAGCTGGCGGAAGACTACGCCTGCCGGCATGCCGACAAGGTCATCTCCCTGTTGCCTGGCACCGCGCCGCATCTGCAAGGCCGCGGCATGGCCCCGGACAAGTTCGGCTACATCCCCAACGGATTCGATCCCGCCGAAACCGCTCGTGCGCTGCCTCCCCCCGTCGAAGCGCGCATCACCGAATTCACGCGCCAATTCAAGGCCACCTGCGTCTATGCCGGCGGCCACGCCGTATCGAATGCGCTGGATCCGATGATCGAGGCCGCGGCAAGACCGGAATCCGCGAACGTGGGATACCTGCTGGTCGGCAAAGGCGTAGAGAAGGCACGCTTGATGCAGCGGGCTCAATCATTGGGCCTGAAGAACATCCTGTTCCTGGATCCGGTGGAAAAACCCACGATCCCGACCCTGCTGTCCCTCGCTGACATTGCCTACATCGGTTGGCACGACAGCCCGCTCTACCAGTTCGGGACCAGCCCCAACAAATTGTTCGACTACATGCTGGCGGGACTGCCCGTCGTTCACGCCACGAGTTCCCCTTACGACCTGGTGAGCGACGCGGATTGCGGTATCAGCGTCCCCGCGGATGACGTGCCGGCCATCGCCGGCGCAATCAGCGACCTGGCCAACTTACCAAAAACTGAACGTCAAGCATTGGGGGCACGTGGAAAGGCCTTTGTGCAGCAACGCCACAGCTACCCCTTCCTGGCTCGCCAATTCCTCGAGTCGCTTGGCGATGCCGTGCATGGCTCCACTACAATCCCGGTTTCGCAACGTCCTTAGCCGCCAGGCCACGAACATGTCTTTCATTCCCTTCGCACTACCTGACATTGGCGACGCCGAAATCACGGCCGTCACTGAAGCCATGAAGTCGGGGTGGCTCACTACGGGGCCCAACGCCCGAGCGTTCGAGCAGGAATTCGCGGCCTTCATCGGCAGTGGCGTGGAAGCCGTGGCGGTGAACTCGGCAACCGCCGGCCTGCACCTGGCCCTGGAAGCCATCGGCGTGGGCGAGGGCGACGAAGTCATCACCACCACTCACACCTTCACCGCCAGCGCCGAAGTTGCCCGCTACCTTGGGGCTGAACCCGTGCTGGTGGACATCGATCCTGATACCTTTTGTGTCAGCCCCGAGGCCGTGGAGCGTGCCATCACGCCGCGCACCAAGGCGATCATCCCGGTGCACTACGGTGGCCTGTCCTGTGACATGACCGCCATCCTCGACATCGCCCGCCGCCACGGACTGCGCGTCATCGAAGACGCGGCGCACGCCCTACCCTGCACCTGGAAAGGCGAACTGATCGGCGGCCTGGCCAGCGACATCACGGTCTATAGCTTCTACGCCACCAAGACCCTCGCCACCGGCGAGGGCGGCATGGTGGTCACGCGCGATCCGGCACTGGCCAAGCGTTGCCGCGTCATGCGGCTGCATGGCATCGACCGCGATGCCTTTGATCGCTTCACGTCGAAAAAGCCGGCGTGGTACTACGAAATCGTGGCTCCCGGATTCAAGTACAACCTGCCGGACACCGCCGCGGCGATGGGCCGCATACAGCTGGCGCGGGTGCGAGAAATGCGCGACCGCCGCGCCGCCATCGCCGCACGCTACGACAACGCATTCGCCGATCTGCCGCTCACCTTGCCGCCAAGTCCCGAACGGCTGGCCGCTCGCGGCTACGACGTCAGCGACACACACGCATGGCACCTGTATGTATTGCGCCTGTCCGCGGACGCGCCGATCGGCCGGGATGATTTCATCGTGCGCATGACGGAAGCCGGGGTCGGTTGCAGCGTGCACTACGTACCGTTGCATCTGCAGCCCTATTGGCGTGACCGCTACGGCCTTCAGCCCGGCATGTTCCCGCATTCGCAACGGGCCTACGAATGCATGGTGAGCCTGCCGATCTATTCACGCATGACCGATGATGAAGTCGCGCGTGTCATCAGTGCCGTCGAGACGCTGCTTCGCCGCCGATGAAACGGTTGTTCGACTTTGTCGTTTCCCTGCTGGGCCTGATCGTCCTGTCACCACTGTTCCTGGTCATCGCGGTGGCCATCAAGCGCGACTCGCCCGGCCCGGTGTTTTTCCGCCAGGTGCGTGTAGGCAAGGACGGCCGGACCTTCCGGATCCACAAGTTCCGCAGCATGACGGTCAGCACCGCTGGCAATTCGAAAGAGATCACCGTTGGCGGTGACGCCCGCATCACGCGCACGGGAGCCTGGATCCGCCACTGGAAGCTGGATGAACTGCCTCAGCTCATCGACGTACTGGCCGGCAGCATGAGCGTGGTGGGTCCACGTCCTGAAGTGCCCCGGTATGTCGCGCTCTATCCCGACGCGCAACGACGCGTCGTGCTGTCAGTGAAACCAGGCATTACCGACTTGGCATCCATCCAGTTCCGGCATGAGAACGAGCTGCTGGCGCGCGCCAGCGATCCGGAACAGGCCTACCGCGAACAGATCCTGCCCGAAAAACTGCGGCTCCAGAGTGAATATGTGCGCACGCGCTCCTTCATCGGCGACATGAAAATCCTTGTCGCGACTTTCGCCGCCATTTTCAGGCGGTAAATATGTGTCCGAATACGTGTGCCAATCACGAAATCGGACTCATTGATACATATTGATTCAGTCCGAGAAACGTGACCGAAATATCGGCTGTGTTAGGCTGTTGCTAGACTGCCGTCTGACTCAATATATAAAAAATCCGGCATCAGATTGACTACCCATTCCGAACCCTCGTCAGCGGCAGATTCCGCATTCCAGACCGGCACCGCATCATCACTGAGAGTCGCGCTTCTGGGCGCGACGCGAAGCATACATACCGTACGATGGGCCAATGGCCTGAGCGAACGCGGCTACGACGTGCATCTGCTGTCGCTTGACGATCCTTCCTCGGACATCGCGGCAGCAGTCCATCAATACAAATTGCCCTGTGGCTCCCCCTGGGGATACTTCCTGGCTGTTTTCAAGCTGCGTCAACTGCTCTCCCGGATCAAGCCCGACCTGCTCAACACTCACTACGCGACCGGCTACGGCCTGCTGGCGCGACTGTCGGGCTTCCTGCCGAACCTGCTGTCGGCCTGGGGCAGCGATATCTACGACTTCCCGAACAAGAGCCGCTGGCACCATGCCGCACTGGGCAAGACCCTGGACCGCGCAACGGCGCTCGGTGCGACCAGCCACGCCATGGCGATTAAAATGCGTGAGTTGTCCAGCACCCCCATTTTTGTCACGCCCTTCGGCATCGACGAGCACCAATTCACACCCAGGCTTGTAAGGAATCCGTCAGACCACATTGTCATCGGCACGGTGAAGACACTGGAGGCGATTTATGGGATCGACACCTTGATCCAGGCGTTCGCAAAGCTCAAGGTCCGGCTTGCCATGACGCACCCCGATCTGGCTGATCGGCTGATGCTGCGGATCTATGGCGGCGGCAGCCAGTTCCACATGCTTGCATCGATGGCCGAAAGCCTCGGGCTCACGGATTGCGTCGAACTCAAGGGGCAGATTCCGCATGCCGACGTACCATCCGCGCTGGGCCAGCTGGACATCTATGTGGCGTTGAGCCGCCGCGACAGTTTTGGGGTGGCAATCCTGGAAGCCTGCTCGAGCGGGCTACCCGTCGTCGTGTCCGATGCGGATGGCCCCGCCGAGGTCGTGCTCGATGGCGTGACGGGCTTCGTCGTGCCGATCGAAGATGCCGATGCCGCCGCCCGCAAGCTCGAAACCCTGGTCCTGGATGCGCCGCTGCGCGCCCGGATGGGCGCGGCCGGCCGCGAACGCGTGCGCGACCGCTACAGCTGGGATCACAGCCTCGACCTGATGCAGTTGGCCTACCGGGAAACCTTGCGCATCCACCACGGCCCCACGGCGCACGGCGCGTCATGACGCTGCTGATCGCCCTCGTCATCCTGAGTTTCTCGACCATTCACCTGCTCGAGTACCTCAGCTATTACGCCCGCATCGCCGGCCGGCTCGCGGGCAAGCCGGTCACGGGGTACGCCGTTCAGAACGCCACGACCACGATCACGCGCTTCTTCTATCTGGCGCTGATGCCCCTGCTGGGATTCCTGATCGACAAGCAGATCCCGGTTGTCACCTACCAGATGATGGGACTGGGCGCGCTGGCCGGCGCCACGGTACTCTCGCTGCTCGCATTCTTCATCCGTTTCCACTGGATCACCCTGCTGGCGAATTTCATCCAGCGGCGCAGCGCCAAACCGAAGCTGCGCACCGCCGACGTGCGCAAGCAGCTGGAAACGCCCTCCAGGTTCCCTCGCGCGCGCATCATCGTACTGGCGGCGGCAGTGTTCCTTTGCTATGCGGTTGGCGTGCTCGTGTCGTACTACTTTGCCCTGGTGTTTCACGACTACCGCAGCACCATTTCGCAACTCTCCGGCATCGTGAACGGATTCGCCACCGTGCTGCTCACGTTCGTGCTCGAGCCCCGCATCGCCACGATAGTGGACGACCATCCCACCCACGACGTCTACCATGCGGTACAGGCCATGCTGACGGGCCGCCTGCTGGCAGTCGGCATCCTGGCGCCAACGCTGTTCTGGAGCCTGGGCAATGCGCTCGGCTGACACCAGGACAACTCGCCTGGCCGATCGGCTCATGCTGGCCGCCTTCGCGTTGTGCCTGGCCGGCTCGTCGATCTATGTGCCCTATCCCCTGCGCCCATTCCATTGGGGGTTGGCGTTTTTCGTCGTGGCCCTGGCCATCGCTCCATCCTGGCGCATTGTGGCGTGGAATACCCGCCTGAAGCTGCCGGTGCTCATTCTCGTGCTTCTCCTGGCACTGCAATCCCTTTGGGTCGTGGCGGACGACCGCTACACCCGATACACCATCTACCTCCTGATTGGCGCGGCTTCCGCCATACTGGGCGAAACGATCGCACGCCGACCCAAACCGTTTCTGTTCCTGTTCCCCGGGCTGTTGGCTTACTGGTTCATCACCGCCTACTTTCCCGCCTTCGACACCTGGACCGAAGCGCAGCGGTTCCGGCCGCGCTACCTGCTGACCGGCGGCGTATGGAACAACATCAACGACATGGCCACCGCGCTGGTATTCGCCAACCTCATCTGGTTGCTCTGTCGCCGACGCCTTTCGTTACTGCTGTTCGGCGCGTGCTGGTTCTACGCACTGTTGCTCAATCGACGGGCAGACATGGCCGCCGCCCTGGTGCTGGGCATCATGTACCTGGTGTGGCTCGTGGACGGCGACCGGCTGCGGGAACGCCTGAAATTCCTGGCCACCTGTGTGCTGGCGACGCTGGCCGCGCTCCCGCTGCAGAGCGAACCCCTGCATCTGGTTTCCCTGCCAACCATCCAGGCGACGGCCCCGCCTGCCGTCCCGTCCCCCGGCGGAATCCCGCCAACCCATGTTGCTCCCCCCGTCATGGCGGCGCAGCCCGCCATGACGGAGACGCCACCGGCGCCTGCCTCCGGCATAGGACAAACCCAGCCCCTGGCCCCGACGATGGCGCCCCCGCCGGGCGCCGGCACTCATGTCGCACCGGTGCCGCTGCCCGAGACCCACCATGCACCACCGCCTGCGCCGACTGCGAACGTCAGCATCAAGGCGCAGGATGGAGATGAATCCTCCGCCTTCCGCGCCAGGCTCACCATGGACATGGTGGCGGAATGGCGGGCAATGCCCTGGTGGCAATGGCTCACCGGCCTGGGCGCCGGACAATTGAACCTTATCTGGCCCGGCAACAAGGCGCCGTGGGCGTCGCCTCATTTCTTCTGGCTGGAAATGTTCTTTCATGTCGGGCTGGGCTGGTTCCTGTTGCTGGGCTGGCTGATGTGGCGGCTGGACTGGCGAGGCCGGATCAGCTTGCTGGTCGCCGGCATCGCCGGTCTCGCCCCCAGTTCCATGGTCTATTTCCAGCCATTCTGGATATTCCTGGGTGTGCTGGCGGCCACTTTGCCCACAAAGCGCCCGGCGATATCCCAGCGCGCTGTCGACCAGCACTGACGGCTTGGCCCTCGGTTTGACACAATAAATCTAGTTACGCGCCAAGGCCTGTAAAATCCGCCATACATATAAAAGACATACGCCTCATCGACGCCCTCTCATGATCCTTCCCCTTGCCATCCGGCGTCTTTTTGTAAATTTGCCTCGTCCGGCCAAGCAGGCGCTGGCCGTGGTGCTTGACGCAACAATTCTCCTGATTTCGTTTTACCTCGCGCTGTGGTTGCGTTTCGAGCTTTTCTTCCTTAATACCTCGTACGCGGCGCTGTCTCTCGCCGCCTGTGCGGGCGGCATTCTCGCCATGGCGGGGTTTCGGGTCTACAACTACATCCTGCGCTACATGAACGAGCGGGTGATCCTCGGGATCACCGCAGGCGTGGCGGTATCGGTCATGGTGGTCACGGCCGCCAACACCTTCCTGCAGTTGATCGGGCTGTCGCGCGCCGTACTTGTCATCTACGGATCCCTGGCGATCGCCGGACTGGTCGCTTCACGCTGGATTGGCCGCCGGGTGCTGTTCACCGACGCCAAAGACGTCAGCGATCTGCGCATACCGGTTGTGATCTATGGCGCGGGCGGTGCGGGCTCCCAATTGGCCACCGCCCTGCGCGCGGGCCCCCATTACAAGCCGATCGCCATGCTGGACGACGACCGGCGCAAGCACGGCCTGATGGTATCGGGTCTGCGGATACACCCTCCACAGCACCTGCCCAAGCTGGTGGAGCGGTACTCTGTGCGTCAGTTGCTCATCGCCATGCCCACCGCGGGCCGGGCACGGCTGCGCCAGATTGTCGAGTCCGCGGAACAGTACCGGCTGCGCATTCGGCTGGTGCCGAGCCTGCGTGAACTGGTCGATTCCAACGGACTCCGACTACGCGACGTCCAGGTAGAAGATCTGCTGGGCAGAGACCCCGTCGCCCCGATACCTGAGTTACTGGGCCGCTGCGTGAGCGGTCGCAACGTTCTAGTGACCGGTGCCGGCGGATCCATCGGCTCGGAACTGTGCCGCCAGATCGTCGCGCTCGAACCGAAGCGCCTGGTGCTATTCGAGATGTCCGAACCCGCCCTGTACGCTATCGAGCAGGAGCTTATCCAACTCATCGGAAACCGGCCGATCGAACTCATCGCGACGCTCGGTTCAGTACGTGATCACGCTCACACGCTGAACCGCATCCAGCAGTACTCCATCCAGACGATCTATCATGCCGCAGCCTACAAGCACGTGCCGATGGTGGAGCAGAATATTGCGGAGGGTGTGGCAACCAACGCGTTGGGTACGCAGTCCCTGGCGCGAGCCGCGATCGCCGCCAACGTCAGCGATTTCGTATTGATCTCGACGGACAAGGCAGTCCGTCCCACCAATATCATGGGCGCCAGCAAACGCCTCGCTGAACTGATCCTGCAATCCCTGTCGCAACAACAGGCGGTCACCCGGTTCTCCATAGTGCGATTTGGCAACGTACTGGGAAGTTCCGGCAGCGTCGTGCCGTTGTTCCATCGTCAGATTTTGGCTGGCGGCCCCGTAACGCTGACGCACTCGGACATCACACGTTACTTCATGACCATTCCTGAAGCGGCGCAGCTCGTGCTGCAGGCCGGCGCGATGGGCGCTTCCGGTTCGGTGTTTGTCCTGGACATGGGGGAGCCTGTCCGCATTCGAGACTTGGCGGAGCGCATGATCCGACTGTGCGGCTTGACCATACGCGACGCGTCCGATCCGGACGGTGACATTGAACTCCGTGTAGTCGGCCTGCGACCTGGCGAGAAACTCTATGAAGAGCTACTGATTGGCGGTGACGTCAAATCCACGCAACACCCGCGCATCATGCAGGCCCGGGAAAATGATCTGCCTCATGAAATCTTGACGGCGGGACTTGCCAAGCTTGAACAGACTCTGAGTACCTACGACCGCAACCAGATGGTCGAAGCTATCGCAGCACTCGTCGCCGAATACACTCCACAGGCGGCCGGTGAGCCCTGTCATCAATCCCTTACCTTGGCACAATGACGGTACGGATCGCGCATCTCACCACTGCCCATCCACGTTTCGACGTCCGGATATTCCACAAGGAATGCCGCAGCCTGGCTCGCCAGGGGTATCAGGTTGATCTGTATGTCGCGGATGGCGGCGGCGATGGGCAGCGCGACGGAGTTTCGATTTTCGACGTCGGGCCACCGACCGGCCGCGTCAGCCGAATGCTCGGGAAGACCTGGACAGTCTGGAACCGGGTACGAAAAACGGATGCCCAGATCATTCATATCCATGATCCGGAGCTGTTACCCATCGCACTGATGCTCAAGTGCATGGGGCGCACCATAATCTACGACGCGCACGAAGACGTCCCCCGGCAGATTCTCAGCAAGCCTTGGATCCGGCCTTGGATCCGCCAGGCCATCGCCTGGCCTTTCGAACGATTCGAGAATTTCGTTGCACGTCGTTGCGCCGTGGTCATATGCGCGACGCCGCATATCGCACAGCGCTATGCGGCGCAAGGCGCCAACAGCATCGACGTCAACAATTACCCCATCCCTGGCGAGCTGGACGGCCCTGCGACCCAGGAAACGACCGGGTTGGCCCCACGCGTGGACCGGACGATCTGCTACATCGGTGGCATCGCCCGGATCCGTGGCGCGGTGGAAATGGTCCAGGCACTGGAACATGCGGATGCCCGACTCATTCTGGCCGGCCCCATGGAAAGCGAAGCGTTCCACACCTCGCTACGCGCGATGCCCGCCTGGAGCAAGGTCGACTATCGCGGGGTATTGGATCGGCCCGGCATTCGACAGGCGTTGTCGGAAGCTCAGCTTGGCTTGGTGCTCCTGCATCCTATACCAAACTACCTGGATGCCCTGCCAGTCAAGATGTTCGAGTACATGGCCGCGGGAGTTCCTGTATTGGCTTCGGACTTCCCGCTTTGGCGGGAGATCCTTGAATCGTCGGGTACGGGCAGGTGTGTCAACCCCCTCGATACGACCTCGATCGCCCAAGCCATCAACGCGATGCTGGCCACGCCAGTCGACCAGTTGGAACGCATACGCGCGGCATGCCGTACAGCGGTTCAAACCACTTACAATTGGCGAAACGAAGAGGCCAAGCTCGTCAGCGCCTACGCCAAGATCACGCCCCCATAACAATTCAGGATCCAACTCTACCCATGTGCGGAATTCTTGGCGGGTGGTGGGCCTCGCCACCGGAAGATCTGGAGAACCGGCTGGGACGAGGCCTGGTGCGATTGCGCCACAGAGGGCCCAACGACCAAGGTAGCGAACTCGCCGACGGCGCCATCGGCAAAGTGGCGCTCGGACAGACTCGCCTGTCAATCATCGACCTATCCACAGGCGGACATCAACCGATGTCCACCCACGATGGTGCCCTCACGGTCGTGTTCAACGGCGAGATCTACAACTACCGGGAATTGCGCGCGGAACTGAAAGCGCTCGGCCATCAGTTTTCCTCGGATAGCGACACCGAAGTCTTACTCGCCGCCTGGTATCAATGGCGAAACGCCGCATTGCGGCGTTTCGTTGGGATGTTCGCGTTTGCGATGCTGGACCGGCGCAGTCAGACGCTGACACTGGCGAGAGATGCCTTTGGCATCAAACCCCTTTACTACCGCCGCACCTCTGAGTCGCTCGCTTTCGCGTCCGAGCCGCGAGCGCTCATGACGCTGGACCACGCCTCTCGGGAGTTGGACTTTCAGGCTGCTTACGACTATCTGGTCCACGGGCACTACGACCATACAGAGCGCAGTTTCGTCAAAGACCTGTGCACTCTGCCTCCGGCACACACCCTTACCCTTTCCATCCGCACAGGCCAGGCTGACGTCCCCCAACGCTGGTGGGCTCCGGAAATCGCCGAGCGTAGACCCACCCCGGCCTATGCCGACGCGGCCGCGGAACTCCGAGACCGGTTCCTGGACAGCATCCGACTGCACTTGCGCAGCGACGTCACCCTGGGCGCGGCCCTGTCCGGCGGCGTTGACTCGTCCGCCATCGTGTGTGCGATGCGGCATGTCGAACCCGATTTGCCATTGCGCACTTTCAGCTTCATCTCCCAATCTGCGGACCGCTCCGAGGAGCAATGGGTCGACATCGTCAACGTCGGATCCAACGCCATCGCACACAAGATCCGCGTCACGGCGGATGAACTGGCCAACGATATCGACGACCTGATCCTGGCCCAAGGAGAACCCTTCGGCAGCACCAGTATCTACGCCCAATATCGTGTCTTCAAGGCGGCACGGGAAGCCGATGTCACCGTCATGCTGGAGGGTCAGGGTGCGGACGAACTGCTGGCCGGCTATAACGGCTACCCCGCTCAACGATTGGTCAGCCTGCTAGAACGCGGCCACCTGCCATCGGCGCTGCGTCACCTGCGGGGCCAGCGCAACTGGCCTGGGCGCAGTCTCAAGGCAACACTGCAGGAAGCCATCAGCGTCATGGCCGGGGACCCGCTGTACCAGCGACTGCGTGCGCTGTCAGGGCGCGATCCCCGCCCGGCCTGGCTGGATATCGACGCGCTGAGGGGCGCCGGTGTGCGGATGGAATATCCCCGCGCGAGCTGGCCTGGAAGCAGTGGCGGCCGGCGCGCCATGGCTGAGATGGCGATATCGCTGACGCAGCGCGGGCTGGGCTGGCTCTTGCGCCACGGAGACCGCAATTCCATGCGATTCTCGATCGAAAGCCGGGTTCCTTTCCTGACGCCGGATCTCGCGGATTTTCTGATGGGCCTGCCCGAGGACTATCTCGTATCGCTGCAGGGCGAAACCAAGCACATCTTTCGCACCGCCATGCAGGGCATCGTACCCGCATCCATCCTGGCCCGCAGGGACAAGATCGGTTTCGAAACACCGGAGCTTGCGTGGCTGCGCAAACTTGCTCCACAGGTCCGGCAATGGCTGGCGCCCGGACAGGGATCTTCCTTGCTGGACAACGCGCAGATGTTGCAGCATTTCGACGCGGTCATCGAAGGGCGGCGTCCGTTCAGCTGGCAGATCTGGCGATGGATCAATTTCCAGCGCTGGGTCCAACTCAACCAGATCAAGGACTAGGGTGGCACAGCTACCCGGCGGCGAGCACGCTCAGCCTGGCGACCGATCCGCCTCGACGCTCCTTTGAGCGTCGAGGCGTCCTAGGATCGCCGGCGCGCAAGCGCCTCTTCATAGTCCGACTTGATCCTGCGAGCGATGGCATGCGGATCGTGCCACCGTTCAACATAGGCCCGGCTACGCCGCGCCCAGGCAACCAGCTCAGATCGCGGCATCGTCAATACCTGCTCCAGCGACTGCTCCACTGTTGCCTCGGTCACCTGCAACACAGGCAGCTCGCGCGCCATATCGGGCGGCAGGAATGACAGATCCTCCTGCCGGATATACGACAGCACAGGCTTGCCCAACGCCATCAGTTCCACGGCCAGGCCGCCGTACCAACCGGCGAACAACTGATCAATCAGCACGTCGGCGCGCTCGTATTCCTGGCGCGCCTGGGCATGGCTCATGCCTTCGACAAGGATAAGCTCGAACTCGAAGCCCCGCACACGCAGGTTCTCCAGCGCCGCGAGGATATAATCGGTGCCCTTTACCTGCCGGTTGCTCGGCGCATGGGCGATGCGCAAGGGCCTCGGCTCTCCTTGGGTATAGCTCGGCAACCATTCGTCCAGGAAGATGTGCGAATAAGGCACGAACTCCGCGCGAGCCGGCAATACTCTCAACAGATCCGGATTCACGGAATAAATCCGGTCGCAGTATTGGTCCAGACGGCCAATCTGCCGGCGCTTGAAGGCGTCGCTGGCCGCATTGTAGTAGTCAGGGCCGACCTGCCGGGCAATGCAGATCTGAAAATGGGCCCGTGAATAGTCCCCCTGCCGGGCATCGTCCCCCTGATAGGTCACAAACATGGGCACGCCTTGGCGCTTCGCGCGGGCCAGCTCGATGCCTTGCAACAACCAAAGGTAGGCCGCACGCAACGGGTACGCCAGGCGCTTGGCCAGACTCGAGCCCGGACTGGCCGACCAAGCGTGCGGTCTTGCCAAGGTGGTACCGAAATTGAAATGCAGGACGTCATAACCCGGCACGTCGCGCCACAGGGTTCGCCACCGCCGCCATTCTCGGCGCAGTGGCCCCGCGTCGTCCGGATTGACCACAATGTCGACCGGATACTGCAGATAATTCTGCTCCGTGGTCAATGTGTCGCTGCCCACGCCCTCCTGGCGCAGCGCGGCGCTCAAGCCTTGGGGATTGCCGCCGACCGAAGTGGGCAAGTGCAGGACGCGGAACGGCGTCATTTCAAGAGGACGCCTGCTCACCGTCCTTGGCCCGTTCGAGCAAGGGATGGTAGAAATTGATCAGATCCACGGGCTTGCCGAACCACACTCGATCCAGAATGGCCGAGAACATCTGGGCGCTCGCCGCGAAAGAATGACGTTTCTCGACAAACGCTCGCGACCGGGCCGAAATCTGCGGCCACTCGGCGCGCCGCGCAATCAGGTCACGCAGCACCCCCTCGATGGTGCGCTGCCCGGCGGATACGATAGGACATTCATCCAGGTAGGAGTATGTGCGGAACAGGTCCGTCGCCGGCAAGCCGTCCACGGGGCTGACTACCACGCGCCCCAGAGCCAGTCCCTCCAGGGCGGCCAGCGCATATCCCATGACCAATTGGTCAACGTAGATATCGGCCCGTCCGATACGTTCGAGCGCCTCGTGGTTTGGCACGCGCTCGATCAGGTCCAGGTGGATATCCACGCCTTCCGCGCGTAGCGTCTGCACGGCCTGCACCAGGAACTCCGTGCCTTTCACGCCGCGATGATTGGCGGCATGCGCAATGCGTATCGGGCCACTGGTCTGCGGGGCCACGAACGGTCGGATACGCTGCGTATCGACCGGATAGCAGGTCAGGGGCAGGATGTCCCATCGAGGCAGGCTGGTGAAATGCACCAGGCAGCCCACGACAACATCGGCATCATGCGTCATGCGGCGGATACGCTTTTGCACGCGGCCGGCATGGTTGCCCATGGCGGGATAGCTCATCATCAACCCATGGCGCCAAAGCGGGTCGCCCATCTGATCGTAGACGAAGGCATCGCTGCCGTAGGGCATGACCACGATTTTCTTGCCAGCCAGGCGCAACAGTTTCAGTTCAAGCGGGGCAAGCAAGGTATCTCGCAGCACCCCCCCGTCGAAATACATAAAAAACACGTCATAGCGCGACAGCGAATGCCCGAAAAAGCGATATGCCATCCAGCCGGAGCACAGGTAGTCGGCCAGCTTGCCACGAGAGACCGCTGGAAACACCAGATGGTCGAAATCTTCCCTGCGGTTGATCGCGTACAGCTCCGTCACCGCAGTTTCGCTCAGATAGCCGCGTTCAGCCATTGCACGCGCCATATAGGACAACGACTTGATCGGCGTGGATTGCCAAACCAGGCGTGGGCGCTCCGTGGCGGAGCGCGCGGATAACACATGGCGCAGATAGCCAGCCACCAGGAACGGCAGTCCGGCCACCAGGACAAGCACGTCCAACAGCGTCCTGAGCAACGGTTTGAGCAAGGCGGACATCCCGCGTTTCCTCTCGTTGTTCCGCGGCCTAGGCCTGACCGAAGAATCGCGCGCCGTCCTCGAACGACCTGAACCGGAAGTCCGGCATGAGACCCGCGAGGACTGCGGTAGGTGGCACGATCGTCAATTGCCCGGCCTTGCCCGTACGCTCGAAGGTCGGCTCACGACCGATGATTCGGCCGATCGCCTGCGCAACATCCTTGATGCTCAGGGCCTCGGACGTTGCCACATTGATGGCCCCTTGCCAGCCCGAGACCGCGGCGGTACGCAGCACGGCGGTGACATCGTCGATATGCGTGGGCGTGAACACCATGCCGCCTTCGTCCCCATCCAGGGAGACTTTTTCCCCGGCCTGCACCCGTTGGAAAAGATTGGGCACGAGACGGCCGGTCTGTTGCGGGCCGTAGGGGAAAAACAGCCTCAATGCGCACACATTGAACAGCTTCGAATAGGACTGCGCCAGAAGCTCCGCAGCCAGCTTGGTTCGCGCGTAGTGGCTTTCCGGCGCCTGCGCCGAGGCTTCGTCCATCGGCTTGGCATAGGGCTCATAGACACTTCCGGTGGACGCCAGCACAAAGCCTTTCACGCCCGATTTGGCCGCATAGTCCAGCAGGGCCGCCGTGCTGGCGACGTTGACCTGGAACATGTCCATCGCCGATCCCGGAAAATCCCGGTAGCCGTCGGATTGGGCAAGGTGAATGATCCGGTCCACGCCGCTGGCCGGCAGGACGGCAGCGAGATCGGCATTGGCTCCGAGATCAGCCAGCACGCAACGTACGCCGAGCCGGGTGAGCTCCGGGACTTCGCGGCGACTCAAGGCGAGCACCTCATGTCCCGCGACGAGCTGTTGGACAAGATGACGGCCCACAAAACCCGTGGCGCCGGTCAGGAGGATACGCTGTCGGCCGGAAAGGGGATTGGAATCAGGAGATTTCATGGCAATGGTCATCACGTCTGTGCTTGGCCTCGATACACGTCGAGGAGCTTCTGCGTTATTAGTTCGTTTGAATGGTAAGCCTGATACCAGCGCTTCGAATCCTGCGAAACGGCGCGCATGTACACGGGATCCTGATGCAGGCGGCGCAGCGATTCGAATACATCTTCAGGAGAGCGCACATTCAGGACGGGCGGCAACTCGGGGAAGCACCAGCGATGCTGGTCTTCATTCAAGTAGAACATGGCCGGCTTGCCGCAGCCCCAGGCCTTCGGCGCCGTGCTGCCGAACGACCCCAACCAGAACTGGTCCGCCAGCAGATCCGTCGCCGCGATGTAGCGGCACATCAACGCATTGGGAACCGGTGGAATCCACCGCACCCGGTCGGCCACGCCCAGTTCCTCGAGCAAGGCGCGCGAAGCCGGCACCGACAACCCCCAATCAACCATCACGGCCGACGCGCGGGGATTGACGTCCTTGACGAAGCGCGCGAAGCCACGAATGAAGATGTCGTTGCCCTTTTCCCAATTGGGACTGCGCACCTCCGGCTCCCAGTGCTGGCGCGATGGATGAAAAACGATGAAATCCGTGTCGAGCTCGCGACAAAGCGAAGCGCGCAATGCCTGCGATTCCGGCGTTTCATGCAGACTGTCTTCATTGACGGGGTGGGGAATGAAACTGTAGCTGGGCAGCTCCAGTCGCTGCGCCGATCCCAGGACATCCGCATTGGTGATGAAGGCATGCCTGGCGCGGGTATAGGTCAGGTACGTGAGCTGACCCATATAGGAAGACTCGAATGGCAGGCTGCGCAACGTGCCATGCTCGAATGCCAGGAAAGGCGTACCCGCGATGAGCGGCAACCGGCCTCCGGCGCCATAGACTTGCACGATATCGTATCGGCTCATCAATGTCCTGACGGACTCGCGATAGGCCGGTGCGGTCGCCTCGATGTCGCGTAGAGCATTGGGCATGTCCGGGTCGATAGGGACCGACGGCATGGGTTCGATGGCGATCGGCAGCGCATCGACGGCGGCGGGTATCGTCGGCTTACGCCCGGAGCGCAAGCGTCCTTCGGTGATCAGTCGATATCCCACCCGCAGGCACAGCCTGCCCAGGCGGTACAGTTTGCGTGCGGCGGCCGCTCCCTTGCGAACAAGCTTGTATCCTCCCACCAGGCCACTGCGCAACCGCTTGCCCACGCCGCCATCGCTGCAATCGATTTCCCTGTCGAGATTGCCCACTTTCCACCAGAAGCGCGCGGCCCAGCGGCGCCCTTCGGTTTTGGCCAGCAGATAACGCAAACCAAAGGGCTCGCGCATCTGGATTACCCAATCGGGGCGGACGTAATTCAAGCCAACGGTGCGAGTCCAGTCGGGTTGGTTATGCGTTCCCGCAAAGTTGGTGAACCCGCCCTCCTCCCATTCCGGGCATGCCATGATGTGGTAATAGCCTCCCACATACACGTCAACCTCAACGCCGTGGCGGCGCAGGGCTTTGGCATTTAGATATGCGTTATTGGCGATATTGTCGATGAACAGGACGCGCAACGGCCGCGCGCCGTCGTCTACCTTATGCTGTGCGTTTTGCACCGGAGCTTCCCCATAACTTGAATACGGCTCGTGAGAGCGCTTCTTGCCCGCACGAGCCTTCATGCGCGGTCAGGCGCTACGCAGCGCGTCGGTCAGGGTTTGTACCACCAAGGCTTGATCCGCATCGGTCATATTAGGGAAGATCGGCAACGTGATCGTGGTGTCTTCACACAGGATGGCGTTGGGAAACGCCGTCGCGTCCAGCTTGTACTTGTTCGCGTAATAGCCCAGGCGCACCACCGCATGCGTACCCGGCCGGGTTTGTATGCTTTTTTCATCCATGGCCCGCATTACGGCGTTGCGGCGGTCACGACCACCTTCACGCACGCGCACCACGTAGCTCTGATACGAATGGCCATCGACGTCGGCAGCTTCGGTCGGCAGTACCAGATCGGAAACCGAGGCCAACAATTCGGAATACCGCGTTGCCCGCGAACGACGCTCGGCCAGCAGATGCTCCAGCTTCGCAAACTGGGCAATGCCGACCGCTGCCTGGATATCCGACAGACGCAGGTTGTATCCCAGATTGTCGAAGGTCGACATCGTCCACGGGCCATGCGGCTCGATTTCCGCCGACGGCAATCCCGTGGAGCCGTGGTTGCGGAAACTGTTGACCAGCTTGGCCAGGGCCTCGGTCCGCATGGTGACAGCGCCGCCCTCACCTGTTGTGATCACTTTGCGGGGATGGAACGAGAAACAGCCCAGATCGCCGATGGTGCCGATCGGCGTTCCCTTGTAGGTGGTGCCGATCGCACATGCGGCATCTTCGATGACCGCCAGATTGTGCTTACGGGCTATCGCCATGATGGGATCCATGTCGGCGGCCAGGCCGAACAGGTGGACTGCGACGACGGCCTTGGTGCGCGGCGTGATGGCGGCTTCAAACGCTGCCGGATCCAGATTGAACGTGTTCGGATTGACGTCCGCGAAAACCGCCTTGGCGCCCACGTATTCCGCGGCGTTGGCCGAGGTGATCCAGGTGAACGCCGGCACGATGACCTCGTCCCCCGGCCCCAGTCCCAAGGCCAGCGTGGCCAGGTGCAACGCGGCGGTACAAGACGTCGTGGCCAGCGCGTACGGGGCAGCATGGCGCTTGGCGAGCAGCTCTTCGAATTGACGCGTCATCGGACCTTGCGTCACCCAGCCGCTGGCGAGACAGCGGCGCACACTTTCGATTTCGCTTTCGTCGAACGAGGGGGCAGCGAGTTGCATTATCTTATCTACTCCGGATGGCAAATGAAGGGTGCGTCGGCTCGCAGCGATAGCGTCGAACGGAACACGTATAGGCATGAAAGTGCGATACTTACAATTTTACCCTGCACTGGCGGCGCCATAGTGGAAAACGCCACACGCAATCAGCCCCGTGCGGCGGGATTGGCACCCTGATTGCCTAGGCAAGCCGTACCGCGGGCGCCCGGACGACTCCTTTTTTCATAAGCCCATGCTCCCCGCGGCCCATTCCCCTGCCATTTCCGATCACCTCGGCATATCCGTCACCGAATCCTCCGAGGCCGATACGACGGAACTCGAGGCTTGGCTCAGCCAGGTTCCCAGTGCCCTGCTATACGCTGGACAGGAATTTCTCGACTTCCTCGTGGCGGCCTGTGGTGGGGTGTCGACAACCCTGATCGCGCGGCGCGGCGGGCGCATTGCCGGCGCTTTCCGGTATCTCAGCAAAACCGTGCCAGGAATCGGAACCATTATCAACAGTCTGCCCTGGTACGGCAGCCATGGCGCATGCCTGCTGGATACGCAGCCCGACCCGCAGGTGCGCCGCGCGCTACTGGCCGCGTTCGGAAATCGCATCGCTGCCACCCCCGACGTCATCAGCGCCACGGTTATCCTGACGCCGGTCGAGGAGTCCTATCGCCAGGAATATATCGACGCGCTCCAGCCACGCGTGCTGGATCCCCGCAATGGCCAGATCACCGCACTACCGCCAGACGGCCCCAACCTGCTGCATGACCTGGAATTCTGCTTTGCGCAAAAAACGCGCAACCTGGCGCGCAAGGCATGCAAGCAGGGTTTTGAAGAAATCGTGAGCGACGAAGATTGGGCCTGGCAATTCCTGCATGATGTACATGTCGAGAACATGGCCGCCGTCGGCGGCAAGGCCAAGCCCCGTGAACACTTCGACGCATTCCGCGTCCATCTCGCACCGGGCCGGCGCCGCCTTTCGGTAGCGATGCTTGACGGGCAGCCCGCCGCCGCCATGTTGCTTGCCGGCTTCAATGACACAATCGAGTACATAACCCCTGTTATCAAGGTGGAGCACCGATCGCGGCAGCCTCTGTCGTTCCTGATCATGCAGGGAATGCTGGATGCCGTCAGATCCGGCTACCGTCATTGGAACTGGGGCGGTACCTGGCACTCCCAGCATTCGCTACACCATTTCAAGGCTGGCTGGGGTGCGGCGGACTGGCCTTATACCTATGTCGTCTGCGCGTCGGACACCGGACTGGCCACCCTCAGGTCGGATGCCGCCAAGGTGGCATCCGCATTCCCGTTCTATTACGTCTATCCATTCGACCAGCTGAACCATGATCCCGCATAGCCGCCCCTGGATTACCGACGAGGACTGCGAGGCCGTCGTCGCGGTCCTTAGATCCGGCATGCTGAACGAGGGCGCCGCGACTCGTAGGCTGGAACAGTGGTTCGAGCATGCCAGCGGCGGCGGTACTGCGGTGGCTACCGGTTCCGGCAGCCAGGCCCTGTTGCTGGCCTTGCGCGCGCTCGAGGTCGGAGCCGGCGCCGAGGTGATCCTCCCGACTTACGTCTGCGCGGAAGTTCTGGGCGTTGTGGAGTCACTCGGAGCGACCGCCAGGCTCGTCGACATCGCCGACGACTATCTGATCAACGCCAATGCCACCGCTGCAGCAATTACGCCGCGAACCCGCGCAATCATCGTCCCGTACGTCATGGGCATCCGGACCGATATCGAACCCCTGCGCACGCACGGCGTTCCCATCATTGAAGACTTGGCCCAATGGCTAGGGCCCGTGCGCGCATTCAAGGGGGACATCCAGGTATTCTCGTTCGAGGCCACCAAAGTCGTGGCCGCCGGAGAGGGGGGCATGGCAATGGCGCGCACGCCTGAATTGGCACAACGCCTGGTGCAAGCCAAGCGCATCGCGTCATCACCCTACAAGCTCAACCTCTATCCTTTGTCAGACTTGCAGGCCACCCTGGCCCTGTCCCAACTCGAACGCCTGAGCAAGACCTGGGAGCGGCGACAGATGCTGGCGCAGCGGTATATCGCGGGGCTGGCCGACACGCCCGTTATCGTGCCAGCGCAGCGCATCGAGCACGGCATGTATTTCCGCTTTGCGGTACAGCTGCCGGCAGGGTTCGAGGTGGCACAGGCCATCACGGCGTTCGCGCGCCACGGCGTGGCGGTTCGCCGCCCCGTCGACAACCTGTTGCACCACATCCGCCCGACGACGGCCACGTTTCCCATGGCGCAGGCGTTGTACGACCGAACCATCTCCCTGCCGTTGTATCCTGCCTTGTCGGACGACGATCTCGATGTGGTACTGAGTGCGGCGCACGCCGTTTTTTCTCACAGTTAGGTTTCAAGACATGGATGACGTGCAACGCACAGAGAAGTACGCCAAACGCCCGCTCGATGAGCAACGCATCGCCCAGATGAACGAGTTGTTGCGTCCCGCTCAGGCGAGCCTGGAGCAGCATGCCCCCCAGCCGGCGCAACCCATCGTCCTTGTCATCGGCGCGCCCCGTGCGGGTACGACCCTCGCCGGCCAGATGCTCGCGGCGACCGGCGGTTTCGCCTACGCCAGCAACTTCCTGGCCCGATTCTGGCAGACGCCCGCAGTCGGCGCCATCATCGAACAGGCGTTGAAAATACGTGAGAACGACGGCATCGATTTCTCCTCCACGCACGGCGTGACCAAGGGCTGGAGCAATTCCCACGAATTCGGTTATTACTGGTCGTCCTGGTTCGACCGCGGCCAGACGACCCATCGGCTCGCGCCGGCGGAACTTGCGCAGATAGATGCCGCCGCCATGCTTCGGTCCCTGGGAGCCTTGGAGGCCGTCCGGCACCTGCCTTTCGTTTTCAAGAACAATACCTGGTGCACGCTGCAGGCCGCCTATCTTGCGCGCACACTGCCCACCTCGCTCTTCGTGGTCTGCAGACGCAATCCGTTGTTCATCGCGCAGTCCATACTGATGGCGCGGCGCGAGCGCTATGGCGACGAAAGGCAATGGTGGTCCGTGCGTCCGTCGACCTATGAGACCATCATCCAGTACTCCCCGCAGCAGCAGGTCGTCTTCCAGGCGCTCGAGATCCAGCGCGAGATGGACGACGAACTGCGCCTGATCGCGCCACATCGACTTGTTCACGCTCCCTACGAGCGCCTGTGCGCCGAACCTCGGCGGATCGTCGCCGAGGTCGTGGAACGATGTGAGAGCGCCGGCGCCAGGCTGAAGCTGGAGCGCACCTGCCCGGAAGCGTTCGAAAGCACGGATGTGCGCCGATTGCAGGCCGCCGAATGGCGTCTGCTGGAGCGAGCGCTCGAGGACTATCCCGCCTTCCGTGTTCGTGTGGAAAGCCAGGCTTGATTCGCTACGGCACGCCTGATTCGCTGGCTTCCTTGTCCAGCCACGCCAGGACATCCGCTGTCAGTGCATGGATCTGCCGTGTGTCGACACTATTTACCGATATGTCAGGATCGACTGGCGGCTCGTAGGCGCTACCGATGCCCGACATATTCGGCAATTGCCCGGAACGAGCCTTCTTGTACAAGCCTTTGGGGTCGCGCTGCTCACACACCTCCAGGGGCGTGCTGACATAGATCTCGATGAAGTTGTCCGTTCCAATCAATTCACGAGCCATATCCCGTTCCTGGCGAAAGGGCGAAATGAACGCGGTCAACACAATCAGACCCGCATCCATCATCAACTTGGCCACTTCAGCAATACGCCGGATGTTCTCGACCCGATCGGCTTCGGTGAAGCCCAGGTCCCGGTTCAGCCCCTGGCGGACGTTGTCGCCGTCCAATATATAAGTCCTCCGGCCTCTTTCGAATAGCGCGATTTCCAGTGCATTGGCGAGTGTGGACTTGCCCGATCCGGACAGTCCGGTAAACCAAATCACCTTCCCGCGATGGCCGTTCAATCGTTCACGGTCCTGACGGGAAATGGATAGCGCCTGCCGATGCACGTTCTGCGCCCGGCGCAATGTGTGCCGGATGATTCCTGCGCCAACGGTCGCGTGCGTGTAGCGATCGACGAGTATGAAGCTTCCCAGTGTTTTCGAGGTCGTGTATTGATCAAAGACCAGTGGCTTGCTCGTGGCGATATTCACCACGCAGATATCGTTCAGGTCCAGCGCTTTGGCGGCATCGTGCGTGAGCGTATTGACGTCCACGCGGTACTTGATCGCCGTGATGGACGCCGTAGTCCACGTAGTAGCCAATTTGATGTCATAGCTGCGCCCGACCAGGCCCGCCTCATTGCCCATCCAGACGAGCGTCGCTTCAAACTGATCTGTCATCTCCAGCGGCTGGTCCGCGGCCGCAATGACATCGCCCCGGGAAGCGTCGATTTCTCGATCCAACCGCAATGTAATCGCCTGCCCGGCCCGTGCCATTGGCAATGAGGCGTCCATCGTGACGATCTCCGCGACCTTCGCGGTCTGGCCCGACGCGGTCACCCGGATCTCGTCATCAACCTTGACGACCCCTTCGGCCACGGTGCCGCAGAACCCGCGGAATGCAGAGTCGGGCCGGTTCACCCACTGCACGGGAAACACCAGGCGCGAGGACTGCGCATGGCGCACCTTGACGGTCTCCAGGTAGCTGATCAGTGTCGGCCCCCCGTACCAAGACATTTGCGCTGACCGTTGCGCGACATTGTCGCCCTTCAATGCGGACAACGGCACGGCGACGATCTGTTCGAACTCCAACGGTTCCGCAAATGCCTTGAAGCGCTCCACAATGCGCTGAAACACCGATTGGTCGTAGTCGACCAGATCCATCTTGTTCACCGCCAACACCACGTGCCGTATGCCCATGAGGGACACCAGATAGCTGTGCCGCTGCGTCTGTGTAAGCACGCCCTGACGCGCATCGACCAGCAAGATGGCCACATCGGCTGTCGAGGCTCCCGTCACCATATTCCGGGTGTACTGCTCGTGCCCCGGGGTGTCTGCGACGATGAACTTGCG
Source organism: Achromobacter xylosoxidans (assembly GCF_001457475.1). NCBI lineage: Bacteria > Pseudomonadati > Pseudomonadota > Betaproteobacteria > Burkholderiales > Alcaligenaceae > Achromobacter > Achromobacter xylosoxidans. The sequence goes on from NZ_LN831029.1 coordinate 6,635,055, forward strand.
CTGCCGGGTCGCGAAATACCGATAGGCGACATCGATGGTGATGCCCTGCTCCCGCTCTGCCGCTAGGCCGTCGACCAGTAACGCAAAGTCGATGCCCTCGCCTTGCGTGCCATACTTGAGCGACTCGCTCCTGAGCGTCGCCAACTGGTCGTCGAACAATTGCTGGGAGTCCCAGAGCAACCGTCCGATTAGGGTACTCTTGCCATCGTCGACGCTGCCGCAGGTAATGAATCTGAGCGTGTCCTGGTTTTGCTGCGACGCCAGGAACTCCTCCATGGTCACTGCGGGAGCGCGCGACGCTTGGGCAGATGGTATTTTGCGGGGCATCAGAAATATCCTTCCTGCTTTTTCTTTTCCATGCTGGCCGAGGCGTCGGCATCAATGGCCCGCCCCTGCCGTTCCGAACTGCGCGCGCCGATCAACTCAAGGATGATCTCGGACAGCGATTCTGCATCGGATTCGATCGCACCCGTCAACGGATAGCAGCCGAGGGTGCGAAAACGTACTTTGCGCTTCTCCACGACTTCGCCGGGCAACAGCTTCATGCGGGCATCATCAACCATCAGCAGCATGCCATTGCGCACGACCACCGGACGTTCCTTGGCAAAGTACAGCGGCACCACCGGGATGTTCTCGCGGTAGATGTACTGCCAGATATCCAGTTCGGTCCAGTTCGATAGAGGAAATACGCGGATGCTCTCACCCTTGCGTTTGCGCGCATTGTAGAGATTCCAGAGTTCGGGCCGCTGGTTCTTCGGATCCCACTGATGCGTCTGCGTGCGGAACGAGAAAATTCGTTCTTTTGCGCGCGACTTCTCTTCGTCTCGGCGGGCGCCTCCAAACACCATATCGAACTGGAATTTGTCCAACGCCTGCTTCAGGCCTTCGGTCTTGGTGATGTCCGTATGCAGCGCCGACCCGTGGTCAAAAGGATTGATGTCCTTCGCGATGGCTTCAGGGTTGGTATGGACGAGCAGCTCAATGCCACTCTCGCGCGCCATGTGGTCGCGGAACTGGTACATCTCCCGGAACTTCCAGCGGGTATCGACGTGCAGCAGCGGAAAGGGTGGCGGCGCGGGATAGAACGCCTTGCGGGCAAGGTGCAGCATGACCGTGCTGTCCTTGCCCACTGAATACAACATCGCAGGGTGCTCCGACTCGGCAAACGCTTCGCGGATGATATGAATGCTCTCGGCTTCGAGTTGGTCAAGATGCGGCATTGATTGCCGATGCTCCCCGGCCTGACCGCCATGTCCCCGCTGTCCGCTCAAGATCAGCGGAGACGGATAGCTCAGCACGCTGACTTCCAGCTGCCCAGTGGGCCTGAATGCCCGGCAATAGGGCAACAACCATCCGTGCGGAAAGACGACAACGGGCTTGCCGACATACAGGCCAAGACGGTGCAAGCCGTCGTCCACGTCGGCCTGGCTCGGCTTGCCGATAGCCTCCAGTGGCACCCAATAGTGCGCGCCGCGCGCGTCGTTGGCATGCAAGCAGGCTCGCTGATTCGGCAAGTTCGACAATTGGGCGAACAGGACCAACTTGCGCTTGGCGCGAGCACGCTCCAGTTCTTGTGCCAACACCTGGGGCAGGGGCGGCTCCCCACCGTCGCTCCGCAGGGCTTCGACGGTCAGGGCAGGCGGCAGGATTCCCAGTTCATGCAGCCGACGTTCGGCCGTGCGCTTGGTGGCCGCTTGTCCTTGCCCCTTCAAATGATGGAATGCCTGGTCGGTGTCCCAGACCTGGATCGCATCCAGGCCCATCAAATTGTCTGTCACCATTTTCCGCCAATCCTGTCGCAATATGCGAAATTTTTCTCTATCTTACCAAAACAACCGCTTGATCTTTATATTTCGCGTAGAATATCCAAGAAATTTGCAAATTGCGACCATCACATCTTCGCCTCGCAAAGCGGCACCCCCTTTACCATGAAGCAAATCACGATTGTAGGGGCCGGCTTCAGCGGCTCATTGACGGCGGTGCACCTGCTACGCGGTGCCCCCATACCGCTGCACATTCGCCTGATCGAGCAAGCGGCAAACCAAGTTGCAAAGGGCCTAGCCTACAACACCACGCAGACCTGCCATTTGCTCAACGTACCTGCCGGCTCTATGAGCGCGTTTCCAGACGAGCCTGACCATTTTCTCAACTGGGCCCGGGCCAACTGCCGCGCCGAAACTCCCTGGGTGCCAGAGATCTCTCCAACGGCTTTTCTGCCCAGGGCCTGGTATGGCCTCTACCTGGCCCAGGTCTTGCGCGATGCCATCACCGCCGCCCAGGGCCGACATGCCATTGAAATTCTGACGGACGAAGTCACCTCCGTCACGCCGTCAGGTGAAGGCTACGATGTTCGGACGCGCCTCGGCGCGTGGTGGCACACCGAGCTCTGTGTGCTCGCCCTGGGCAATTTTGCCCAGATGCGCCCTGCCGACCCTCCCGTGTGCCACCGCAACCCATGGGCGCCCGACGTACTCGAAACCCTGCTGAAGACCCGACAATGCCTGTTGGTTGGCTCCGGCCTGACTACATTGGATTTGGTTGTCGCGCTGCGCACGAATCGCTACGCCGGAAAAATTCACATTGTTTCACGGCGCGGCCTGACTCCGCAGCGCCATCGCGCTTACGGACAGACCGCCGTGCTGGACCATGACGCATTGAAAGGCGGTAATCTGCGCGCGCTCGTGCGCGAAGTTCGTCAGCGTATCGCCACCCAAATGGATAAGGGTGGCGACTGGCGCAGCGTCATCGACGCGATGCGGCCACACAGTGCCCGCCTTTGGCTGTCCCTCTCCCTGTCCGATCGAAGGACATTCATGCGGCATGTCCGGCCCTACTGGGATAACCATCGGCATCGAACCGCCGCGCCGATCGATGACATCTTTCGCGCTGCGATGACGGACGGATCGATCCTCCTGCACCGCGCACGCGTGACGGGATACGAGGTCAGCGCTACGGGCGGAGTCACTGCCACGCTCCGGGGCTGTGGCCTGCCGCCCCGGCAGCTGGAGGTCGATCGGATTGTCTATTGCACAGGCCCCGAACCCGATCTCCAGAAGCTTGATGTCCCCCTGCTCCGACAGTTGTTCGCGGAAGGCCGGGTACAAACCAATCCCGTCGGCTTTGGCCTTGCCACGAACGCCTCGGGCGCCCTGATCGATGCCACCGGGCAAGCTTCACCCGCATTGTTCACAATCGGCCCCCCCACGAAAGGGCGGCTGTGGGAGACCACCGCGGTGCCCGAGCTCCGCATGCAGGCGATGGCGTTGGCCGCCACCTTGCTGAAGCAACTGGAACGCCTCCCCGCCCCTCACTAGCCCGGGCGCTGACGGAACCTGCGAAAAATGCACCGCTCCAGTCGTGTCAGACCTGTTTCCGATGCGCCATGATATGCAGATTGCGATTGTCCAACGTACGGGTTACACGGGAAAAACCGCACAGGTTCAACCAGTCGAGGATTTCGTCATACCGATATAAATCGTTGATGGCGGGACTGATCGCGTCGAAGTATCCGTGTACCAACTCCGCTGGGTAGATACCTTTCAGGTAATCCACCTTTTCGGAAAAGGTCATCGCAACCGTAGCGCGACGATGTTGCACGTACGTGTTGATCTCGCCGTATTCTCCGGGCCGAAATGGCTCGCCGTAGAGCATAAGGAACATCGAGCCGTCGGACTTCACGGCGGGAACGATATTGTCGAAGGCCCGCTTGGTGTCTCCGGTGTGGTGCAAAACGCCGTATGACCACACCAGATCGAACTGGTCATCGAACGGAAGGGGTTCCAGCAGATTCACCGCCTGATGGCGAAAACCTGGGAATTCTTCGCACAGGCGCCGCACGTTCTGCAGCCCATGTTCCGACTGGTCTACGGCCATGACGTTGGCCCCCAGTCTGGAAAATGCATAAGCCCATCGGCCATTGCCGCAACCCGCATCCAGGATCGATTTACCCTTGAACCATGCAGCCGGCAGCTGCGTGTAGGTTTCGATCAACTGGCTGGCATTGGTCACAAAAGCTTCATCGGTGACCAGATGGGCTCCCTCAGGCAGGATATCCCATTGCGTATTGAAACTGGCCCGGGTCTGGCTCATCCATTGGTGATACCGCTCGGATTCACCCAATAGGAATCGAAGATACTGTCTCGCTTCGCTTATCTCGTTCTGGAGATAGGTGAGTCGTTCCGCGAGGCGCTCTTCCAGAGTATGGACCTCGCTTTGCACTGCCGCCGCCACTGCCGGGTCCGGACCCATGATGCGGTCCCTGACGCGATACAGCCGGCGGCGTATCGCTTGTCCGATCCTTGATTTGAATCCCTGCGTCCAGCGACCACCCATTTCCTCATTCTCCTGCTCGATTCGGCATTGGGAATGCCGAACGCGATTGGCGTTTAACGTACGGAAATATGTTCTGGCTAAGTGCTTGTCACGACGGCAGATGCTACCACTGATAGTTGGGAAATGGCGGTGCGGTAGCGAGTCCGGCGCGATGGTACTCGAGCTCCTCCCCGCCAAGAGGGGCATTCAAGGGAGAGCGCCGCCAGCTCACCCGATGATTGGCGGCGGTGGCGTTGAGCAACGCTTGGTATTGTGGAAACCACAGATCGGACCCGTGGTTTTCCAAGAACCACTTTCGCGAAATTTCGCCGGCCTGCTTGCGCATGGCCGGATTGGACTGCAGCCCGAGCAACGCTTGCGCGACCTCCTCGGCGTTAATCGCCTGCAGGATCGGCGGCGCACCCGTTTCGCATAGCGCCTCATATTGGGCCACTTCCGTGCGTCCGATTACTGGAAGCCCCGTCGCCATGGCCTCCAGCCCGGCCGCCCCGAAGTAACCCAGGACAAACTGGTCTATGAACACATCGGCACTGCGCAAGTAATCCCGTACTTTCTCCTTGCCGGACAGCGGCAACCAGACCATGCGATCAGCGATACCCAACTTGGCAAGGGCGTCTTCCGCGAGCTCACGGTCATTGCCCCAGCTGGGAGCAACGAGCCGGGCTCCCGGACAGTGTTTCGCAAATTCGGCAAAACCTTCAATCGCGAGGGACGAGCCTTTATTCTTTTCGTCCAGCCGCGAGGTGGTGAGTACGAAGAAGTTGCCGCCACTGCGCGCCTCCCAACCCTGACGGGAATCTCCATGGCCAGGACGATACTGCGTCTGGTCCAGCGTCATGGGCAGGTAGATAAGATTCCTGAAGCCGTATCGGCGGGCATGCGCGTAGCTCCAGGGATTGGAAACCACGAACACCCGTGCATTGGCATACGCCAACCGTTGCAGATGGCCCAGCATGTCATCACGCGCCGCTTCCAACCAGATATCGCCCCCGGTCTGGGACACGACATAAGGCCGGTTCGCCAAGTATGACAAATAAGTCGACTGCGCTCCCCACAGCACATCTTTGCCGTGCAACGCCCGCAGCGTGGCCCGATATGGCCCCTCCACGTAAGGCAGGAAATGGCTTTTGTCGTAATCGCGCAGGAAAGGAAGTGGAAGCGATGTATCCGCTTCGTCCGGCAACCGTGCATACACCCCGGGTACCTTTCCCAAGCACACGCCAGCAGCATCCAGCTCTTCGACAGTGGCCGGGCCTTCGAGGATGCCGTCAAACTCCTCCCAAGCTGGCTGCCCCATCACAAATTTGTCATCTGGATGGAGGAAAATATCGATATCGAGTCCCTCTCGACGAAGCGCACGTGCCCGAAGGTACAGATTGTTCGCCAAATTGCCACAGAAGCCGATCTTCAGCTTGCGCGAATCCATACCAACCGTTTTCCGAATCTCGCGTTCGAAAAACTCGTGGCTGTAGTCACGCATCTTGCGCAGGTTCCTCGATGTCAGCCAAGGGTGCTTCCAGGGATGCGGATCCCAGCTATGCCAAGCCTCCCGGAACGCGGGGGCGGGCCGCTGCCGCTTAAATATCGCGAGCAATTTCTTTATAGACATCCCAAACCTATTTACCCCTGGCTTCCCAGAATTTCAGTCCGGCCAGCAACCGCGAGAGACCTCCTTGGCGCGCCCGCCGGCGCGGGGCCTGACCATCAGCGGCCAATGCCCAGTCCAGGCAATCTCGCATGTTCCATGCCAGGAACCCTTCGGCGATTAGGTCATGCACTGCCTGGTGCAGGCCCGGCATCTCGCTGATGTTCTGAGGATGTAGATTGAAAACCAGGATTCCCGGCAAGCCGCTATCGCGCACAGCCTGCCCGTATTTCAATATGCGCTGCCTGGCCTCTTCTTGGGACCAGCCGTAGATCGAGCACATCCCGTCGCCGAATGTCGTCAGAAGCGACCAGTGCCCGGTCAGCCCCTCAGGCATGGCCATGCGCGCCGGCAAAAGCGACCCATTCAGGACGGTGCCGCCGACGCCGGGCAAATTGGAACTGAAGACAATGCCCTCCCGCTCCCAGGAGGGCAAATGTCCCCAATAGCCATCATTCAGGAAACCATGATTGCGCACTGACTCCGGCTGCTCGCCAACAAGGCCGCGATACCACTCAACCTGCTCTTGCAGCCTGTCGCCATATTCGTCCGGCGTTTCCAACGCATCAGGATGAATACCCAGGTCGACGCGCGGATTCGCGCGCCGCATCTGTCGCAGCGTCTTGCGGGTGTGCTTGGTCAGGGGATGTAGCAAATAGGTGATTGGCGTATCGCCCAGCACCCGTTGCTGTTCCGCATACTTGTCGAGAAATGCCTGGTCGTCGTCACCGGTGACCACAACGGCGCCAGGCGCATTGCAGGGAAACATCGGTTCACGCACGAGTTGAGTGTGGCGCTCCAGCGCAGTCGCCAACAAGAGCGCCCAATAATCTGCGTGCCGGCAATGGTCATCTTCGCCCTCGCGCTGCGCGGCATAGAGATAGACCGGGCGCTCCCCCGCGATGCCCCATAGATCGCCACCGCGGTCCCCCATCACTTGCGCCGGATCGCCCTGCCGATACCGGATCAGGTCGGCCGCCAATTCCGTACCGACCAGAATCACCGTTGACCGGCCATGCCGAAGCACGAGCCAGACAGGACCATGTTGCGCATCGCTCAGCAACACATCACCGGCCGCCTCATAGGCATGAAAATCATGGAGTGAACGCAGCCGGGCTGCAGCGGGCAATCCTTGATATCCAACAAAAACCCGCGGCACAATACCTGTCACGATCTTCCGGTGCACGCCTAGCACGGCACAGGCGCTCTCCTGCGGCTGCACAATGACAAGCACCCCGTCAGGATCGAGCTGCGCCAGTTCCTCGGCATGCGGCGCCACCAGGATACGGGGCGCCTGGGCGCCACGGATGCCAAACAAACGAAGATGATGCGCGATGACATCACGCGCCAAATATGTGCTGTTGATGGAATTCATCTTCTACCCAGTAAGCCAATCGCATAGCGGCATGCCCTGCGCAGCAGCCCCCGGCTTCGCGCCGCCGACGATTCGGCTACCTCCGGCGCCACGACCGCGGACTCCCTTTCCACTTCCGACGATGCGGACAACAAGCGGACGAGTTCAATCGCACGTTCTCGATAGTGCCCGGGCTTCAGAAAATAGCTGCCCGTCGTCAATGGCACAAAACGCGCGCCGAATTTTGTCTTGAACCGCGACACGCGGACGATCGGCCAATCATCGGGGAGTCCCGGGAACGCCGGTCCCAGGCGATAACAACGCAGCCCTTCCCGCTTCAGTGTCCGGATCAAGCCCCAGTGCACCATGTCGTTCGCGCGAAGATCCAGGCCTCTGGCGGTGGACACGCCTGCGAGATAACTGGCGCCTCCCTTGTCGATCAGGGCCAACAACATCGCGACGGCTTCACCATCGTGCAAAGCCGCCAACAGCCAGCAACGATTCGACGGATGCAGCGCATTCCAGATATCGCGGTAGTACGACAGTGGCGCCAGGGACTCGCCCGTGCGCTGCGACGAAACCTTGGCCATCTCGTAATAGAGATTGATCGCGTCGGGCTCCTGCACACGCTGAATCTCGACACCCGACTTGAGTGCCTTTCGCACATTGCGGCGGCACGCTTCGGCCAGGCGTGAGAACAGGGCATCTTCGTCGCCGTCATCCAGCATGACTACCTGATCGCAGGCAACCGTGCTCATTGCGGGGGCCGGATACATCCCTCCTGGGCCAAAAGCCAGACCATGGAAAAAGCCCCAATCGCTCACCCAGAACGGAACCTCCAGGCCGCGTGCGCCATCCAGACTTTCCGGCGCCAGGCTCTGGAAAGCAAGCTGAATCCGGTGGCATTGCCTGGCCACTGCCTGCTCAAACATATAATTGCGCATCAGCGCCTTGAGAGCGGCTAGGCTGGCAGCATCTAGTCCAGGCACGCACGCTAGACCGGCGTGCCGGTGTATGCCTGAATGGAGCAGGTTTTCCTGGGCAGCACCGTTGCTGGTATCTGAAAAATAGAGCGGCAGCACCGCAACCAGCCGGCCCTTGCTTTCAAAACCGACGGAGAGATTCTCCCCAGAGAAATAGCGCTCTTCGATGGCTATCCAGTCGCTACGATGAAACAACCAGGCCTGCCCGGAGGCATCACACACAGCGTCCCAGTCATGACTTGGGATATCGCGATATGCGACCAGCCTCATGCCGGTTTCGTCAACACGACGTTATAGCGATAGCCGTAGAAAGGATGGCGAAGATGCACTTCTTCAATGACGCAATCCACACCCAGCTCCTTGGCGAAGGACTCGAAATCCTGTTTCGCGAAATAGAAACAGGTAATACCGCCTTGGTCGCTCGGAACAGACGCAGGAGCCGGGGCTGGTTCCGAAGAAGCCACCGTCTTGGGTCCGCCTCCGAAAATTGCGCACACCTTCGTCCATAATGTCGGAACGGCAGGCTTCGCAGCGGAGGAAACAGGCGTCACAGCTGGCTCGGTCGCCGGAGCTTGTTGGGCAAGCTCAGCTTGAAATCGTGCAACGGCGTCGAGAAACGCATCGACATTGCTGGCATCGGGAATGGAGCCCAACAGAACCTTGCCGCCGGGGCGCACCACTCTGACCATATCTTGGACCAGGCCTTTCACGCTGTCGAACGTCGGAAAGTTGGTCAGGACGTCATAACAGTACACACTGTCGAACGCCCCACTATCGAAAGGCAATGCACCGCCATCGCCCACCCGGAAGGTCGCGTTGGGCAGATTCAAGCTGCTAGCGCATTCGATTGCACCTTCCGCTACATCGACACCAACATATTGGCCGATCTTGGGCGCGACGCCGCAGGCAATGAAACCCGCGGCACAACCGACCTCCAGCACCCGCGAGGACGCGTTGGCGCCGATAGTGCGCACAATACTGTCCATCATGTCGTCGTAGCGCGACTGATCGGCCCACACGCGGGGATCCCGCCCGCTCACGTAGCAAAGATCGTGCAGGGCCGGCCGCTCACCCACGACCTTGGCGCGGTGGGAAAAAAACTGCCGAGCCTCATCCTTCCAGTTCATTTCGTATCCCTATCATCTATCCCGGCATGCACATTGAGTGCCGATCCACCGCCTGTATCCGTGTCTTCGACGTATGTAAACGTCGCATGAACCGTCGGTTCATACAGAAAACTCTGATTCCAAAGCACCTTGCGCTTGACAGAAAAAATCGCAGCCTTCTCGACATAATGCAATACATCGGTCTTGTTCTTGGGGATCATGTAGAACCGCAAGCCGACACTGAGGTAATAGCGCCCGAGGCCAAGATCCAGGCTCTCGATACGGTAATGCACGGTTCCCCGCCCCCTCAAGGGCTGACCGTTATTGATGAATACCTTGAAATCGGCGGCGTCATAACCCGACACGGCCTGAGTGGTCTCGCCGTCGATGCGGAAATTGCAATAGACCTGCGGGTGATCCGTCCTGCCCTCCCAATCGATCGCTAGCGTGAGCGGATTGCCGGCGGTGAATACCGTTGCTTCTTCACCTGCCGCATTCAGCAAGCGCACGCCCGTAATGCGGACATCCTGGCCGGCAAGCTCGTACTTGCCATTCGCTTCCACGGTTTCTTTCACGCGGTCGAACGCCGCCGACGATTCACGGCGGTTGCGCTCGTCCACCACTTCCCACACGCTTTGGGAATAAGCTTTGCAGACCGGCTCGGCTGGCCCGTCGATGCGTACCCTGCCACCATCGATCCAGATCGCGCGGTCGCACAATTCCATGACCGTCGCTTCGGAGTGGCTGACGAACAGCACCGTGGACCCGCTGGCGCAAATCTCGCGCATGCGCCGCATGCATTTGTGCACGAAGCTGGCGTCGCCGGCGGCAAGGGCCTCGTCCACGATAAGCAGATCCGGGTCAACGCAGATCGCCGTCGAAAACGTCAACCGCGCCTGCATACCGCTCGAATAAGTGTGAAACGGCTGGTCGATCACGTCGCCCAACTCGCTGAAATCGATGACCCAATCCATTTTGGCCTGGATCTCCTGCAGCGTCATTCCCATGCACATCGCGCCCATGATGACGTTCTCACGGCCCGAATACTGCGGATTGAAGCCGGTGCCCAGTTCAAGAATGGCGGACACCTTGCCATTGATGTGTACCTCGCCTCCGGTATGCTCGAGCGTCCCGGTCAAGATCTTCAACAACGTGCTTTTGCCCGCGCCATTCGATCCGATGATGCCAAGGACTTCGCCGCGCGCCACATCGAACGACACATCGCGCAACGCCCATTTCTCGGCATGACGCGGCTTGCCGGTAAGCATCTCACGCACCATGTTCGCCGGACTGCTGTAGATCCGGTAGCACTTGGACAGGTTGCGGACGCTGATGGCGATATCGGTGCTCATAGCGCATCTCCGAAAAAGCCCTTGAAGCGAGCGAACAACCGGCTGCCCATGGCCAACGACACAATGGCGAATACGAACGTGACCGCCCAGGCCAGCGGATGGGCTATTCGACCGAAATACAGCACGTCCTGGTAGCACCAGATCAAGTAGCTGAACGGATTGGCGTAAATAACCGGTTTGAATACCGACGGCACCCAATCCGGAAGAAACACGACGGGAACGAGAAAGATACCGACCAGTGAAAAGACCTGCACGAACTCTTTCATGTCCCGCACGATCACCGAAACTGCGGACAGCACGAAAGCGATGCCGAGCATCAGCGCCAGATGCATGAACAGCAATGGCAGCAACAGCAGATAGGTCCAGAACAGGCTGCCGTGCGTGGCCAGCACATAGATGATCAGCACCCCAAGCGAGATGGCCTGCGGCACCATGGCAGCGATTACCGCACGCGCCGGCAGGACTTCGATGGGGAAAATGGTCTGTTTGACCAGATTCGCATTCGAGATGATCGCCGACGCCGATTTCGCCATGGCGAGCTGGATGGCGAGCCAGGGGACCATGCCGCTGAGAATGTATGCGGAATAATCCAGCGGCATTTCATGCGACTGGTTGACGCGCGCCTTCATGACGACGCCGAACAGGAACATGTAGACGCCCATCATGAACAGCGGATGGAGGAACGTCCAGACTCCGCCCAGCACATGGCCTGCATGAGGGTCCAGAATATCCCGCTTCACCATCTCGATCAACAGGTGGCGTTGTTTGACATACAGCGCCACGATCCGCCGCACCGCCTTGTAATTGGCGACCGGATTCAGTGCGGTAAGCAGCATTGCTATTTGCCCAGATAAGCTTGACAGAAACTCTCGACGTTCAACAACGACCAGATCAACAAACGGCGATTTTGCTCACCGTTCAAATGCTGATCCACCAGCTTCTGCACCGTGCCACGATCGAGAAAATCATAAATACGCGCATTGCTGGAAAAGAGCTGTCGACGCACATAGTCCATGCTCTCGCCCTTGAACCAGCTGGCGTCCGGCGCTGAAAAACCCTGCTTCTCGCGTTCGACGATATCCTGTGGCACGTGCCGGGCCATCATCTTGCGCAGTAGCAGTTTGCCATCGCGCGTTTTCTGAAAGTAGCGCGCGGTTTTGCTGCCCGGCTCGTTTTCGTTGAGCTGCACCACATCTTCCAGATGTCCCAGCTTCAGGCGGGTCGGCAACTTCATGGCAAAGTCGACCAGGTCGTTATCAAGGAACGGCACGCGCGATTCCAGGCCGTGCGCCATGGAGAGCTTGTCCTCGACCACCAGCAGACCGTGCAGGAAAGTCTTGGCCTCCATATACAGCGAGTGGTTGACGTAGTCTTCCGGTCGGGTCAGCGTACTGGCATGCGAGGCAAACACGTCACGGAAAATATCCCGCGTCCAGACCTGCTTGACATCCCCCCAGACCGGGGCAAACACTTCGCGAATCTGCGTGTTCGGAATCAGGCGCTGCCAATAGGCGTAGTATTTGTCGATGTAATGCTCGAAATCATCGTTGACCACTGCGCGGTAATAACGCCACGGATAGCCGCCGAAAATCTCATCACCCCCTGTGCCAGCCAGCACGACCTTGTTGAACTTGCTGGCCAGCTTGGCCGCGTAATAATTGGGATAGCTTTGGCCGACCCGGGGTTCTTCGAGATGCCAAGCCATGGCCGGCATGATGCGTTCCATGTCCCCCGCCTTGAGCACCATTTCATAATGCTCGGTCTTGAACAGGTAGGACATGCGTTCCGCGGCCTGCCGTTCGTCGAAGTTCAATTCGACGCCTGAGGCCGAAGTCATGTCGAAGCCGCAGGTGAACGTCCGCATATACGGCACCTGTTTTGCGGCCAACGCGGTAATCGAGCCCGAATCCATGCCGCCCGACAGATAGGCGCCCACATCGACATCCGAGACCAACTGGCGCTTGACTGCCCGTTGAAAGAGGAAGTCCAGTTCCTCCATGTACTCGGCATCCGACTTGGGATTCTCCGGCTCCTGGAAGCAGTAGTCCCAGTAACGTTCGATCGCCCCGACACCCTTGACGGCATCGACTTCCACCGAGCAACCCGCCGGCAGGATCGATACGCCTTCAAACAGTGTCTGGTCGGTGAAGAAATTCTGAAAGGTGAAGTACTCCAGCAAGCCAGGCAGGTTCATTTTCGCGCGCAACGCTGGATGCGCAAGAATGGCCTTGGCTTCGGAGCCGAACAGAAACGACTGTTCGGCCTTGGAGTAATACAACGGCTTGATGCCGTAGCGATCGCGCGCCAGGAGCATGCGGCGTTCACGCCCATCCCAGAGGGCGAATGCGAACATGCCGTTGAAGCGCGTCAGCGCGGCCTTGCCCCATGCCGCCAGGGCATAGAGCACGACCTCGGTATCGCTGGTGGAGCCGAAGCGATACCCCTTCGCCTCGAGCTCCTCACGCAGCTCTCGATAGTTGTACAGCTCACCGTTATAAGTGAGCGAATAGCGGCCATCTCCCGAGCGCATGGGCTGATGTCCACTCGGCGACAAATCGATGATCGCCAATCGCCGGTGTCCCAATCCAACGGGGCCCTCGGTCCAACAACCCTCGCCATCCGGACCTCTGTGCGCAATGGCATCGGTCATCCGCTTGACGAGTTCCGGTGCCGCGGGGGCGCCGTCAAGATTCAAAAACCCGGCGATTCCACACACGATTAAGCTTCGCCCCCGTGCTTTTGACGCCAGTCGATCAGCGATTGCAGGCCTTCACGCAGTTCGAACTTGTACTTGAAGCCCAAATCCTGCTCGGCCTTCTTCGGGCAGCCGATGCGGTTCTGCACCATGCGACGCGCATCGTCGGCGCTGTAGGGACGGTATTCCACCTTCAGGTCGGACTGCTTCATGTCCAGAATCGTGTCGCACAATTCCTTGATGCTGGTCTGGACGCCGGTGCCGACGTTGTAGAACTCATCGGTTGCTTCCGACTCCAGTGCCAGGACGTTGCAGCGGGCCACGTCTTCCACCGAGATGAAGTCATACGCCTGCGTGCCGTCGCCGTTGATCACGGGCGCTTCGTTGGCGTCGATCTTGTTGAGCATGATGGGAATCACGCCCGTGTACGCGGCGGTCTGGTCCTGGTGCGGGCCGTACACGTTCATGTAGCGCAAGCCAACGTAGCTCAGGCCATAGCGGTCGTGGAACGCGTGGCACATGGCTTCACCGGCAATCTTGCTGGCCCCGTAGAAGTTGCGGTTGTTGAAAGGATGAGCCTCGGTCATCGGCACCTCGACGGCGTCGCCGTACACCGAAGCCGACGACGAGTAGACCAGGCGCTTGATGTTGTTGCGAACACAAGCTTCCAGCACGTTGAAGGTGCCTTCGATGTTCACGTGGAACGCGGTGCGCGGGAAGTCCTTGCAGTGCAGCAACCACATCGCGGCCAGGTGAACCACGCCGTCCATGCCATACATGGCGTCGTTGAGCAGGTCGATATCCCGAATGTCGCCGCCGTTGGGGTACATGCGGCAACGGGGGTCCTTGAGATACTCAGCAATATTGCTGTGTTTCCCGCGTGCGAAGTTGTCGTAAATGACGACTTCAGCCACATTGTGCTTAAGGAGTTCAGCGACGACAAAACTGCCAATAAAACCGGCACCGCCGATGACGAGAATCTTAGAACCAGCAAGCTTCATGAGAATGCCCTTTTCTTTCTGAGCGAAAGTCGCATTGTATCCAGATTGACGGTCGTTCCCTAAGAATGGCAACGCCCTAATTGGCCCCATTTCTCGCCCCCATTCACGCGTGATCAGGACCGGATGCCAGGCGAGATCGCGCCGATGCAATGAACGGGGCCCCCCGTAACCTCAATTAATTATCAATATCATTTATTCACAAATTTGCCACGAATCGGGCTTATCGGAATTCAGCAGTAGCCAATCAAAGGGTTTGGAACCACAATAAGGACAAGGATTCCGACAAAAGGAGACAACCATGCGCATTGCAGATGCCCAGTGGATTCCTTCAACCCAGCACCAGACTTGGGATGCGTTGACCGATCCCGCCGTGCTGCAGCGTTGCATCCCCGGCTGCGTCGAAGTCACCCAGCGCAGTCCCACCGAGTACGCCGTCACGCTGCGGGCCAAGGTCGCCGGCCTGGATACCGACTACGAAGGCGAGATCCTGCTCTCGGACGTCGATCCGCCCAACAGTTGCACCTTGGTGTTCGAAGGCAAGGGCCGCGCCGCCTGCCTGGCCATCGGCACCGCACAGGTCAACTTGTCGACCAAAGACGAAGGCACGCGGGTCGCCTACACGGTCGCCGGCATGACAGGCGGCAAACTGGCCGAATGCGGCGAAGGCCTCATCCTGAAGGCCGGCGAAAAGATCATCGAGAAATTCTTCACCGCCTTCATCGACTACATGGCGGCCCAGCCGCGGCTGGCGCCGCCCCCGCCGCCGCCCGAGCCCGAGCCGCGCGGCCTGTCGAACTCCCGCTGGTCCTGGGCGCTGGTGGTGCTGGTGATTGCCGTGTTCTGGAGCTATCACGCGTTCTATAAGTAAAAACCCGGTGGGGCCGGTGATATCCTTGGCGGCATGACCGCCCCGCCCCCTCCATCGCCCCCGCCAGAGCCCGCCCACTCCCGCCGCGACCTGCTGATGGGCATGGCCGGGGTGGCCGCCACCGTCGTGCTGGCGGCCTTCGATTCCACCATCATCAGCACCACCCTGCCGCGCGTGGCCGAGGCCCTGAACGGCATGGCCCTGTATGCCTGGGTGGGTACCGGCTACCTGCTGGCCACCGCAGCATCCATCATGATCTTCGGCCGTCTGGGCGATATGTTCGGCCGCAAGCCCCTGATGCTGGTGTCGGTGCTGATCATCGCGCTCGGTTCCATCGCCTGTGGCCTGTCGCAAAGCATGGGCCAGCTGATCCTGTTCCGTACCCTGCAAGGGATCGGCGGAGGCATGATGATCGCCACGGCCTTCGCGGCCCCGGCGGATCTGTTCCCCGACGCCAAGCAACGGGTGAAATGGATGGCGCTGGTCTCGGCCGCCTTTGCCATGGCCAGCGGCATCGGCCCGGTACTGGGCGGCGCCGCAACGCAGGCGCTGGGCTGGCGTGCCGCTTTTTTCATTTCCCCGATTGCCGCGGCGGTGGCCTTGTTCCTGCTGGCCAAGTATTTCCCGCGGATCCGGCCAATCCACACGGGCGAACGGCGCATCGATTGGCTGGGGGCGGTACTGCTGGTCGTCGCGGTGGGCGCGCCCCTGGCTGCGTTGGAACTGGGCTTTGCAAAGGGGGAGCATGCCCACCCGGCGATGGGCCTGGGACTGGCAGTGGCTGGGATCGCCGCCATCGCCCTGCTGATTCCCATCGAGCGCCGCGTCGCCTCGCCGATCTTTCCCTTGCGCGTGCTGGCGGGTCGGGAACCGCAGTTGCTGAATCTCGCCGCCATGACGGTCGGCGCCGTGATGTTCGTGCTGATTTTCTATAGCCCCTTGCTGCTGCAGCAGGTACTGGGCTACACGCCAAGCGAAGCCGGCCTGTTGCTGACGCCGCTGGTGGCGGCCATCTCGGTGGGCAGCATCATCAACGGCCGGCTGTTCCCCCGCCAGACGGAACCGCAGCGCCTGATGGTGTTCGGTGCCGGCCTGCTGGCGGTGGGGACGTTGATGGTGCTATTGATCTCCCCCGGCACATCGGCCTGGTGGATCCTGGCGGCGTTCTTCGTCAATGGCTGTGCGCTGGGCTTCCTGTTGCCCAACCTGACCTTGTTCATGCAGATGCTCAGCGAACGGCGCGATGTGGGCGTGGCTTCGGCCCTGGTCCAGACCACTCGCGCGATCGGCAGCGCCTTGGGCACGGCCGTAGTCGGAATCCTGATCTCGCACGGCACGGTACTAAACGGAGTGCGCACAGGTCTGGTGTTGTGTATCGTCCTGTGCCTGACCTGCGCGGTACTCGCGCATCGGGTCAAGATGAAAAACCTGGCCACCAATCGGAACCAGGCCTGATTCGGGATCGACCATGCGCCGCCGCGATTTGCTGGACCTTCTACTTCTGGCCGCCGTCTGGGGCGGCTCGTTTCTATTCATGCGCCTGGCCGTGGGGGAATTCGGGCCGGTGGCGTTGATCGAACTGCGCGTCGGCCTGGCGGCCCTGTTCCTGCTGCCCGCCGCGCTATGGCGCAACAGGTTGCCGACCATCGGCAAGCACTGGAAAGCCATCCTGGTTGTGGGAACGCTGAACGCCGCCCTGCCGTTCCTGCTGTACGCCTACGCCGCGCAATCGCTGGGCGCCGGATTCCTGTCTGTGGCCAACGCGGTGACGCCGGTCTGGGGCGCCGTGGTCGGCTGGCTCTGGCTCAAGGACAGGCTGCCCTGGTCGCGATCGCTCGGGCTCATGATCGGCCTGCTGGGAATCGTGGTGCTGGTCTGGGACAAGCTGGACTTCAAATCGGGGGGCACGGGCCCGGCCGTGCTCGCGGCGGTGTCGGCGCCGGTCTTCTATGGCATCGCGGCCAATTGGACCAAGCGCTTCCTGACCGGGGTCGACGCCCTTTCCAACGCGACCGGCAGCATGATCGCCGCGGCATTGGTGCTGTTGCCGCTGGCCTTGGCCACCTGGCCGCAGACGCCTGTATCGATGCGGGCCTGGGGCGCCACCATCCTGCTGGCCGTGGTCTGTACCGGCGCCGCCTACATCATCTTCTTTCGCCTGATCGCCAACGTCGGCCCCACCGGGGCGGTCAGCGTCACGTTCCTGGTGCCTGTCTTTGGCGTGGTCTGGGGAGCCTGGTTCCTGGATGAAGCCATCACCGTTTCCATCCTGACCGGCGCCGGTATCATCCTGGTGGGCACGGCACTGGCGCTGGGCTTGGTCGGCGAGAGAAAGCGCCGCGGCCCAGCAAGTTAGGCAATCCGGACCTGGTCGGCTTCGGCAAGGAGCCGGCCGTTCCGATCGGCGGCCGACAACAGCGGAGCTTCTTGCCCCAGCGGCCATTCGATTCCCAGCACGGGGTCATTCCAGAGCACGCATTGCTGGTGCATGGGTTGGTAGTAGCTCGTCGCCTTGTAGGAAACGACGGCGCGCGCGGACAACACCAGAAACCCATGGGCGAAGCCCTCGGGAATCCACATCTGCCGGTGGTTGGCGGCCGAGAGGCGCTGCGCCACCCATTGTCCGAACGTAGGGGAACCCTGGCGCATGTCCACAGCAACATCGTAGATTTCTCCCTGGGTCACACGCAGTAATTTGCCTTGGGGATCCACTGTCTGATAGTGCAGGCCGCGCAGTACGTTGCGATGGGATTCCGATTGGTTGTCCTGCACGAAACGCAACTCCCGTCCCACCGCCGCGTCCAGCACGGACTGTCGATAGGTCTCGAGAAAACAGCCGCGCTCGTCGCGATGGACTTCCGGCTCGATCAGCAGGACATCAGGCAAGGCCAGGGGGGTGATGGTCATCAGAAAGCCCTGCGCTTTAGCAGACTCATCAGATAATCGCCATAACCGCTCTTTTGCAGCGGACGGGCCAGCGCTTCCAGCTGCGTGGCGTCGATCCATTGCTTGCGGAAAGCGATCTCCTCGGGGCAGGCCACCTTCAAGCCCTGGCGGCGCTCCAATGTGGCAATGAACTGGCTGGCCTCGAGCAGGCTGTCGTGAGTGCCGGTATCCAGCCAGGCATGGCCGCGCCCCATGATCTCGACGTTGAGCCTCCCCTGCCGCAGATAAAGCTGGTTCAGGTCGGTGATCTCCAATTCGTTGCGAGCGGAAGGACGTATTCCACGCGCCAGGTCCACCACCTGGCCATCGTAGAAGTACAAACCGGTGACCGCATAGCTGGACTGCGGCACGGCGGGCTTCTCTTCGATCCGCAATGCCTGTCCGGCGGCATCGAACTGGACCACGCCATAGCGCTGCGGATCCTGCACATGGTAGGCGAACACGGTCGCGCCTTCCCGCCGGGCGTCGGCACGCGCCAGCAGCTGCGGCAGGTCATGCCCGTAGAAAAGGTTGTCGCCCAGCACCAGGGCGCAGGGCGTGTTGCCGATGAAACCGGCCCCGATCAGGAATGCCTGGGCCAGTCCATCCGGGGATGGCTGCACCGCGTATTGCAGATTCAAGCCCCAGCGCCCGCCATCCCCCAGCAAATGGGCGAAACGCGGCGCATCATCAGGCGTGGCGATCACGAGGATGTCGCGTATGCCCGCGAGCATCAACGTACTGAGCGGGTAATAGATCATCGGCTTGTCATACACCGGCATCAGCTGTTTGCTGATGGCCAGCGTGGCCGGATGCAACCGGGTCCCGGAGCCGCCGGCCAGTATGATGCCCTTGCGTGGCGCGAGCGAGGTCATGGCGACGGCGCTTCCTGGCGATAGGCGCCCGACACGATATCGGTCACCCATTGGGGATTGTCGAGATACCAGCCCAGCGTTTTCTCGAGTCCCGACTGAAACGTCTCGACCGCGCGCCATCCCAATTCGCGTCGGGCTCGGGTCGTGTCGATGGCATAGCGGCGATCGTGCCCGGCGCGATCCGCGACCATGGCGATCTGCGTCTTGTACGACGCACCGTCGGCACGGGGACGCAGCTGGTCGAGCAGCCGACAGACGGCCAGCACCACGTCCAGGTTGGTGCGCTCGCTGTCGCCACCCAGGTTGTAGGTTTCTCCGGGGCAGCCGCGTTCGAGCACCTTGCGCAGGCCACTGCAATGATCCGCCACATACAACCAATCGCGCACATGAAGGCCGTCGCCATACACAGGCAACGGCTTGCCCGCCAGCGCATTGTGGATCACAACCGGTATCAGCTTTTCCGGAAACTGCCGCGGTCCGAAATTGTTGGAGCAGTGTGTCGTCAGCACGGGCAGGCCATGGGTACGGCCGCAGGCTCGCACCAGGTGATCGCTGGCCGCCTTGCTGGCCGAATAGGGATTGTTGGGCTGATAGGCGCTGGCCTCGGTGAATGCCGGCGCATCCGGCGCCAGCGATCCGTAGACCTCGTCGGTCGAAACATGCAGGAAGCGAAAGTCCTCGCGTGCCTTGCCGACCAGGCCGGCCCAATAGCTCCGGGCCGCCTCCAGCAAGCCGTAGGTGCCGCAGATATTGCTCTGGATGAAATCACCCGCCCCGGCAATGGAGCGATCCACGTGCGACTCCGCAGCGAAGTGCAGGATCGCGCGCGGTTGGTGGGTCCGCAGCAAACTGGCCACCAAAGCGGTGTCGCCGACGTCGCCGACCACCAATTCGTGGCGCGCGTCGTCTTTCAACCCGTCGAGGTTGCGCCGATTGCCGGCATAGGTCAGCTTGTCCAGATTGATCACGGGCTCCCCCCCCTGCGCCAGCCAATCCAGCACAAAGTTGGAACCGATGAATCCGGCGCCGCCGGTGACGAGAATGCTCATTGCGTAGTGCCCGAATGAAGGCGCCGCCTCCTAATCCGGCAGTTTAGCGCCGTGGCCGCCGACTTCAGTACTTATCCGACGTCCCCGTCAGCGCCACCCCGATCCGCAACAACGTATAAGACACCGCGTCCACCCAGCGCCGCACCCATCCACGCCGCTGGTAATCCAGGGGCCGGATGAAACGCCCGCCTTCCTGGATCGCCGTCTCCAGGCGCTCCTGCAGGTCCCAGGCGAACGGCTGGTCATCGATCACCACGTTGGCCTCCCGCGCCAGCAGCAGGCTGAAGGGGTCCAGGTTGGACGAACCGACCGTGGCGACGTTGTCGATCACCGCCACCTTGGCGTGCAGGTAGCTCGGCATATATTCGTAGATCTCGATGCCGTCCCGCAGCAGCTGGTCGTAGAGCGAGCGGGTAGCGTGGTACTGCATGCGGTATTCGATCTTGCCCTGCAACAGCAGGCGCACGCGCACGCCGCGCGCGGCGGCCTTGGCCAGGGCGCGGCGGAACTGGCGGCCGGGGAAAAAATAGGCGTTGGCGATGAGGATGTCGCGGCGCGCCTGCGTGATGCCGTAGAGATAGGCGCGTTCGAAGGTCTGGCGGAAACGCAGGTTGTCGCGCAGCACCAGCGCGGCGCGCAGCTCGCCACAGGGCGCCACGGGCGCATGGCTGGGCTTGGTCAGCCGCATGCGGCTCCAATCGCGCGGATGGCGCCGCAGGCGGGCCCAGTTCAGGCGCACCCACAACAGATCCTGCGCGTAGGCCGCCTCGGTCACCAACGGGCCGCGCACCTGCACCGCGAAATCGAAGCGCGGCGCCGAAATGCCGTCGGTGGGATCGAGGTCGTCGTAGTCGTCGATGATGTTGATGCCGCCGATGAAGGCCACGTTGCCATCGACGATGGTGACCTTGCGGTGCAGGCGCCGCAGGCGGCTGCGCGACGGAATGAACCTGGCGAACCAGCGCGGCTCGGGACGGAAGATGCGGCATTGCGCGCCGGCGCCGGTCAGGCGTTCGCGCAGGGTCTCGGCGGTCTCGGCCGCGCCGAAGCCGTCGAGCACCACGCGCACCTTGACGCCGCGCGCGGCCGCCGCCATCAGGCAATCCAGCACCTTCACGCCGGTGCGGTCCAGCATGAAGATATAGGTTTCCAGATGCACGCTGGATTGCGCCGCGTCGATCGCCTGGCACAGCGCCGGAAAGAAGTCGGTGCCGTTCTGCAGCAGCCGGATGTCGTTGCCGTCGGTCCACTCCAGCCTGACCTGCTCGGCCTTCACGGGAGTTCCAGCTCGGCCAGCAAGGGGGAATGATCGGACAGCCGCGCCCATTCGCGGCCGCGCAGCACGCGCGCGCTGCGCACGGCGAAGCCGCGCTGGTAGATGCGGTCCAGGCGGAACCAGGGGAACACGGCCGGAAAGGTGCGCGGCGGCGGCAGCAACAGGCGCGAGCTGCCGTCCATGCCGAGCTGGTTGGTGCGCTCCAGCACCGAAACGCCGCTGTTGGGCAGGCCACGCAGGGCGTTGCTCAGGCGCTTGACCGAATCGCGCAGGCGCGGCAGTTCGCCGCCATGGCTGCGCGGCGCGTGCGAGAACACCTCGTACAGGCCCAGCTGCTGCACGAACAGCGGCGCCAGGCGGTCGCCCCAATCGTTGAAATCACCGGCGATCAGTATCGGTTCGCCGTCGGGCACCATGCGCCGGATGCGCTCGGTCAGCGCCAGGATCTGGCGGCTGCGGCTGCCGGCGAACAGGCCCAGGTGCACCACGAAGCAGTGCACCGAGCGCCCGTCGAGTTCGATGGTCGCGTGCAGCAGGCCGCGCTGCTCCAGGCGATGGTCGGAGATATCCTGGTTTTCATGGTCGAGGATGGGAAAGCGCGACAACAGCGCGTTGCCGTGGTCGGTTTCGTGGCGAATCGCATTGCGGCCATAGGCCACGTCCAGCTTGAGCGCGGCGGCCAGCGATTCATGCTGGGCGTCGAGCAGCGATTTCTGCTCGTTGCGGCCCTGCACTTCCTGCAGGAAGACCAGGTCGGGGCGCAGGCCATACAGGCCCAGGCGCAGTTCGTTCAACGAGTCGCGGCGGCCCAACGCCGAGCGACCTTTATGGATGTTGTAGCTGACGACACGGATGAGCGACATGGAGGAGATGGCGCCTTCTCAAGACAGTGAAACCGCCAACCGAGGCCCACAAAAAAGAAGAGCCCCGGCAAGCACCGCCAACCCAGGCGGCGTTTGCCAGATTACTCCAATTCCATGAACCCTTCCCACCTCGGAGACACCCTGAAACGCAGCGAACGGGCCCGGCGGCGGCTCAGAGGCGCATCCGCTCAGGCAAAGCCCCGCACCCGGGACGCCCCCAAGCCGAGCACACACAAGGCAAGCAGAAAAACGCCACAAACCCGAGACACCATCCCTAGCCAGGCCGCCGGGATCCGGCTCCGCCGGCCCCGCGCGGCGCCCCCTTGAGGGGGAGCGCCGCAGGCGCTCGGGGGTGGGTTCACTTCGGCTCAGCGTTGCGCAGGCGGATGTGCAGCTCGCGCAGTTGCTTCTCGTCGACTTCCGACGGCGCCTGGGTCAGCAGATCCTGGGCGCGCTGGGTCTTCGGGAAAGCGATCACGTCACGGATCGATTCGGCGCCGGTCATCATCGTGACGATGCGGTCCAGGCCGAAGGCGATGCCGCCGTGCGGAGGCGCGCCGTACTGCAGCGCGTCCAGCAGGTAGCCGAACTTCTCGCGGGCTTCCTCGGCGCCGATCTTGAGCGCGCGGAACACCTTGCTCTGCACTTCCTCGCGGTGGATACGGACCGAGCCGCCGCCGATTTCCCAGCCGTTCAGGACCATGTCGTAGGCCTTGGCGAACGCCTTGCTGGGATCGGTCTCGAGGAAGTCCTCGTGGCCGTCCTTGGGGCTGGTGAACGGGTGATGCGCGGCGGTGTAGCGGCCGTCTTCCTCGTCGTATTCGAACATCGGGAAGTCGACCACCCACAGCGGCATCCAGCCGGCGGTGAACAGGCCGGTCTTCTTGCCGAATTCGCTGTGGCCGATCTTCACGCGCAGCGCGCCGATGGCGTCGTTGACGACCTTCTCGCGGTCGGCGCCGAAGAAGATGATGTCGCCGTCCTGCGCGCCGGTGCGCTTGACCAATTCGGCCAGGGCGGCGTCATGCAGGTTCTTGACGATCGGCGATTGCAGGCCGTCGCGGCCCTTGGCCACTTCGTTGACCTTGATGTAGGCCAGGCCCTTGGCGCCGTAGATGCCGACGAACTGGGTGTAGGCGTCGATCTCGCTGCGCGACATCTCGGCGCCGCCGGGCACGCGCAGGGCGACCACGCGGCTGCCGGGCGCCGTGGCGGCGGCGGCGAACACCTTGAAGTCCACGTCGCGCATGACGTCGGTCATGTCGGTGAATTCGAGCTGCACGCGCAGGTCGGGCTTGTCCGAACCGTAGCGACGCATCGCTTCGGTCCAGGTCATGATGGGGAACGGCTCGGCCAGGTCGACGCCCTGCACCACCTTGAACACGTGGCGGATCATGTTCTCGAAGATCTCGCGGATCTCGAGCTCGTTCAGGAACGAGGTTTCGCAGTCGATCTGGGTGAATTCAGGCTGGCGGTCGGCGCGCAGGTCTTCGTCGCGGAAGCACTTGGTGATCTGGTAATAGCGGTCAAAGCCCGACACCATCAGCATCTGCTTGAACAGCTGCGGCGACTGCGGCAGCGCGAAGAAGTGGCCGGCGTTGACGCGCGAGGGCACCAGGTAGTCGCGCGCGCCTTCGGGCGTGCTCTTGGCCAGCATCGGGGTTTCGATGTCGATGAAGCCCAGCTGGTCCAGGAACTTGCGGGTTTCGATCGAGACGCGGTAGCGCAGCATCAGGTTGCGCTGCATCTGCGGGCGGCGCAGGTCCAGCACGCGGTGCGTCAGGCGGGTGGTTTCCGACAGGTTGTCGTCGTCCAGCTGGAACGGCGGCGTGACCGACGCGTTCAGGATCTCGACTTCCTTGCACAGCACCTCGATCTCGCCCGAGGCCAGCTCGGCGTTGGCGGTGCCCGCCGGACGCTCGCGCACCAGGCCGGTGACGCGGATGCAGAATTCGTTGCGCAGGCGCTCGGCGGTGGCGAAGGCGGCGTTATCCGGATCGAACACGATCTGCGCCAGGCCCGCGCGGTCGCGCAAGTCGATGAAGATGACCCCGCCGTGGTCGCGGCGGCGGTTCACCCAGCCATACAGGGTGACGGTCTGGCCGAGATGGTCGCGGCAAACCTGGCCGGTGTAGCAGGTACGCATCGGGATAACTCCGTTGTGTGCTTGGTAGTAGCGTAAAGGGTTACAGGTCGACGCCCGGCGCGCGCTGCGCGTCCGGCGTCGGGGAGGACGGCGCCGGCCGGGCGCCCGGCGCGGCCGGACCCGGGGCGACGACGCCCATGGAAACGATGTACTTCAAGGCCGCGTCCACGCTCATCTGCAGGTCCACCGTGTCGGCACGGGGCACCATCAGGAAGAAGCCGGACGTGGGATTCGGCGTGGTCGGCACGTACACGCTGATGTGGTCGCCGGGCAGCCGTTCGGCCACTTCGCCGCTAGGCGTGCCGGTGACGAACGCGATGGTCCAGCTGCCGGCGCGCGGATACTGCACCAGCACGGCGCGGCGAAACGCCTGGCCGTTCGGCGCCAGCACGGTATCGCTGACCTGCTTGACCGAGTTGTAGATCGAGCGCACCAGGGGAATGCGGCCCAGCAGGTTTTCCCACTGGTCCACCATGGTACGGCCGATCAGGTTGGCCGCGAAAATGCCCGTCAGCAGCACCACCACGATGACCAGGACGAAGCGGAAGCCGGGGATGTCGACGCCGAACAGCGATTCGGACGACAGGAAGCCAGGCACGAACCCTTCGAGGGTGGCGACCAGCAGACCCAGCACCCACACCGTGATGACCAGCGGAACCCAGATCAGCAGGCCGGTGATGAAGTACTTCTTGATGACGCGCATACGCATCGCGCGGGTACTCAGGAGGCGCTGGCCGGTCCCGCGGCGGGCGCGGGGGCAGCGGCCGGAGCCGGTGCGCTGGCGGCCGGGGCGGCGCTGTCAGCGGGCGCCGACGGGGCGCTGGCGCCGGTGGCCTGCTGGCCGCCGCTGCCGTTGCCGCGGAAATCGGTGACGTACCAGCCCGAGCCCTTGAGCTGGAAGCCAGCCGCGGTCACTTGCTTGGAAAACGTGCTCTGGCCGCATTCGGGGCAAACCGAAAGCGGCGCGTCGGAAATCTTCTGCAGAACGTCTTTGGCATGGCCACAGGCGCTGCACTTGTAGGCGTAGATGGGCATCGAGGGCTCCCAGGCGCGGGCCCGGTGTATCAGTGACCGTCGGCCGGACGTGGCGCGAAACCAGGGGCGCGAGGAGTCCTCCAAGAGGAGGCCCCCCGGGGCCGGAGCTGGCGCTGGACCGGACAACGGCCGGGCACGGCCGGAAAAATACGGGAAAGTCTTGAATTTTAGCGGTTTTTCGTGAAAGGCCGGCGGCACCCTCATGGCGGGGCGCCCGGGGGCTCCGCCAGGGGTGCGCGCCCCGCTCCGTCAGACGGGCAGCAGGAACATCAGGGCAGCCACCGCCGTCGGCCCCAGGGCAGACAAAAACAGCCGCCCGGACGAAATGCTGCCATCGGGGAAATGGTTCTTCAGGATGGCGAAACCGGCCGGGTTCGGCGCGTTGGCGATCACGGTCAGTCCGCCCCCGGTCACGGCGCCCGCCACCAGCATGTAGCGCCAGGCTTCGCTGGTGCCTTCCACCAGCGAACCGAGGTAGGTCAGCGCGGCGTTGTCGGTGATGGCCGTCAGCGCGGTCGCGCCCCAGAACAGCACGAACGGCTCGAGCCCGCCCAGCAGGTCCTGCAGCCACCACTTCTGCAGCCCGCCCAGCACCACCAGGCCCGCCAGGAAGAAGCCCACCATCAGCCCCTCCTTGATCAGCAGGCGGTTCTGGTGGCGCTTGTAGGCCTCGGCAAAGCCGATGAACATCATCAACAGGCCCAGGAAGATCGCTGGATGATGGGCGCTCAGCACCACCGCCACCAGGAACACCAGGTGGATCAGCATCACCAGCGCCGGCACCGGCGGGCGGTTGTCCTTGCCTTCCGGCGCATCGACGCCGCCGCCCGTGCCCACCGAACGTTCCAGCAGCGCCTTGCGGCAGATGAAGGTCAAGAGGCCCGCGTTCAGGCACACCGCCACCGCCGCGCGCCAGCCGAAATGCTGCGCCATGAAAGTCGAATCCCAGCCGAAGGTGGACGCCACCATCAATACCGGCGGCGCCGCGTAGGAGGTCAACACGCCGCCGATCGACACGTTGACGAACAGCACGCCAAGCGTCAGGTACTTGAAGCCGGCGCGGCCGCTGCTGCGGAAATAGGCATCGCGCAGCAGGATCGCCGCCAGCGTCATCGCCGCCGGTTCGGTGATGAACGAACCGCCGAGCGGCACCAGCGACATCACCACGAAGAACGTGGCCAGTTCACGCGGCAGCGGCAGCACGCGCGCCGTGGCGCGCACCAGCAGTCCCACCAGTTCCAGGATCGGCCGGCTGGCCGCCACCACCATGATGGTGAAGACGAACAGCGGCTCGGTGAAATTGCGCGTGTCCATGTAGCCGATGGCCGATGACGGCCCGGTCAGCGCCGCCATCGCCACGATCAGGGCAAACGCCCACACGCCGAACACCGCCTCGACCTCGGCCAGCAGGTGCCAGAAACCGGCATGAGGCCCGCCGCGATGGGCCAGGCGGGCGAACATGGGAACGGAGAAGGTATGCAGCACCGCCACGCCGAACAGGACGGTGGCGATGAGTTCTATGGGCTGAGGCATCTGAAGCGCTTCCGGTATGAAGGCCCGGGCCGCGCGCACGCGACCCGGAATCGGCGGACAAGGGTCGCACTATAGCGTAGCGAACCCGCCCCGCCCTACAGGGACAACGCTAGGATTCGCCCACTTTTCAGGCGATCGGCGCGGGCGGCTCGCCGCCCTGCTGCGCATCGCGCATCTCCATCAGCAGGCTGTGCAGCATCTCGGTCGACAGGCCGTGCAGCACCAGGCGATAGCCGGCGCGCAGCGTCGACATCGGCACCAGCGGATGGCTGTTGTTGACCAGGATCAGGTGCTGCGGCGCGCCCAGGAGCTTGGCCGCGTAGATGCCGATGGTCTCGTCCAGCTGCAGCGAATTGGCTGCGCGCCAGAAGTCGTTGTCGGTCAGCATCAATTGATACAGCGGCGTGAATAGCTCGATGGCGCTTTGCAGGTCGAGGAAATTCAGTTTGCCCTGCGGCATGTCCTCGAGCTTCAGATCAGGATCGCGGATCATCGAGAAGTCGACGCGCTCGGGCGCATGCATCTCCACGCCGGCATCGCGCAGGGCCTGGTTCAGGCGGATCACGAAGTTGAACAGGTTCAGGTCGTGCTTGACGAACAGCTCGTCCTTGAGATCGTCGATCTCCATCGGCTCGAGCGGCGTGGTGGTCACCCGCACGGGCGAATTGGCGGCGATGAACGCCAGAATCTGCGCGCCAAGATGGAAGTGCCGCAGGATCAGCCAGTTGGCCTCGGGCGACACGAAGCGCTTCAGGCCCCACGCCAGGATGCGATGCAGCAGCCGCGAATGCGACCAGCGGCGCGGCAGGAAAGTCTTGATGACCTGGATCAGGATGATGCAGGCGCGCGCCAGCGGCCGCAGGAACGGCAGCAGGTACTGGCGCGAGCCGCAGCTCGAATCGGTCAGCCAGGCCTTCTTGACCTTGTCCGGCAGGGGCGTGCTGCGATCCAGGTACAGCGCCAGCCACGGGCTCGGATCGGCGGGATCGTGCCCCTTGGCAAGGAATTCGGGTTCCCTGTTCATGCGGCCTCGTCCTCCATCACGTGATGAAACTGCATCAGGTACAGCGCGGCGGTGCGGCGCGCGGTGTCGACGATGCGCCGCTCGGCGCGGCCGTCTTCGTCGCAGTCCAGCGCCAGTTCCACCGCGGTCAGCCAGCGCGCCAGGTGGTTCTCGTCGTTGTGGCCATGGTATTCCAGGAAGCGGAAGGCGTCCGGCGGCAACTTCAGGCTGGCCTTGAGCAGCGGCAGCAGGGCCGGCACGATGCGCTGGCCCGTGCCCTCGATGATGTAGATGGCGCCCAGGAGGCCGATCGGATCGCGCGTGGCGGCCAGGCTGTGCAGATAGGCGTTGAGCGCCTCGCCGCCGGGATTGCGGCGCAGCGCATCGATGTTGTCGATGCTGCCGCCGGCCGTGCGGTAGTCCTGGAACAGGATCTGGAAGTCGTTCTGCTCCTCGCCGGCGTGCATGTCGATCAGCGCAGCCAGCGGCTGGTATTGCTCGGTCAGCGAAGCCGCGCCTTCGCGCATCCACTTGCTGCCCTCGCGCACCTGCGGAATCCAGTTCTCCATCCAGTTCAGGTAATCGGCGGTCTGGAAGCGGCGGTTGCGCAGGCGCCGCACCACCGGCGTGCGCCAGACGCGCGAGCGGTAGTCGTGCCAGATCGCCGCCAGTTCGGTCAGCAACTGGCCCAGCCCCTGCGGCGCCATGTCCGGATCGTGCGGCGGCGCGATGGCGTCGGCATCGGCGCTGCGGGCGTCCTCGCGCCCGGCCGCGGCCGGCGTGGCGCCCAGGGCCACCGACGGCGCGGCGTCATGCGCGGCCTCGGCCTCCAGCAGCATGTAGGCCGCCATGAACCGGCCCGACTCGGGGATATAGCAGAAGATCTGCTCGCCCGGCTTGATCTCACGGGTTTCGAGGAACTCGGCCAGCATGATCAGGATCGACGCCGCGCCGGTGTTGCCGCGCCAGGCCAGGTTGCTGAACCAGCGCTCGCGCGGAATCACCAGACCGGCCTTCTCCATCAGGTCCTCGACCACCGGAATGAATTTCTCGGACGAGTAATGGCACAGGAAATGATCGACCTGGTCCGGATCCAGCCAGCCGTCGCGCACCAGCTTGGCGTACTCGTGGATGCCGATGTCGAACAGGTGCGGCAGCAGGCGGATGTCCTGGCGCAGCGACAGCGCGCCGTCGGCCTCGGCCTCGTTCCACGACGGATAGTCCAGGTGGCCCTTCTGCCGGTCGGCCGACAGGCCCAGCTGCATGCACACCGGATAGTCGCCCGAGAACGAACGCTGGTGCACCCACTTCAGGCGCAGCCGCACGCCCTTGGACGCGCCCGGCAGCGGCCGGCCGGCGCGGCCCAGCAGCAACGCGCCGGCGCCATCGGACAGCATCCAGCGCAGGAAATGCGCGTCGAAGTCGGCGTCGTAGCCGCGCGCGGCAAAGCGCGAACGCTTGAACAGGCGCGACGGCAGCTCGGCCGCGACCGCCAGCGCGCTGGCATGGCCGCCCATCTCGACACCCTGCGCCGCCACCTGGATCGCCGACACGCCCGCGGCGCAGATGCCGTGCACCGACAGCGTCTCCATCGGATGCGCGGCCAGCTCGCCCTGGATCATGTTGGCAAAGCCCGGCATCAGCGCGTCGCCCCCGGACGAGCCGCTGGTCAGCAGCGACACGCCCGCCAGGTCGCCATCATTGCGTCGCAGGCAATCGCGGATGGCGTTGGCGGCCAACTGCGCGTTGGTGAAGACGGTGGCGCCCTCGGCATCGATCGCGTAGTAGCGCTGCTTGATGCCGTTCTCGGCCAGGATGCGGCTCTTGATGCGGCTGGACATGCGGTTCAGCGGCGCGATGTAGCTGTCCATGGCCTCGTTGGACACGGGTTCGCCCGGCATGAAATAGCCGGCGCTTTCCAGGTAGACACGATTGAACGCGATAGGCATGGCGGGTCTCTAGTGGCAGGTATGGGGTTGCGGCGCTAGCGCACGTGCTCGGGCGCCATACACGAACGGCTGCGAAAGCGCGGCAGGAAGGTGCCCAGCACGAACACGCGGAACATGTACGGCGTCAGGCCGCCTTCGTTCAGCGCGGGTGTCACGCGGGCCCGGTAGTGGTCGCGATGCAGCGCGGTCAGTTCCGACCAGTGCGCGCGCGGGTTCTCGTGGTGCGCGGTATGCAGGCCGATGTTGAACAGCAGCGGATTGACCAGTCCTTCGAAATTGCGGGCGTAGTTCAGGCCGGCGACGGCGCGCGGCCCGCCATCGGCGTGCGCGTGTTGCAGGTAGTTGGTGGCCAGCAGCCAGTGCAGGCCGTGCAGTTGCGGAACGATGACGAACACCAGCGCCTTGACCGGATTGATGGCCAGCAGGCCGCCCCACAGCCCCAGCCAGGCGCCGTACTGGCACATGCAGTAGCGCCACGCGCCCGGCCAGTGCCGGCGCAGCCGTCCCAGCCAGGCAAAGAACAGCGGATACAGCACCCACACCGCCTGCACCGGATGGATCAGGTAGCCCCATAGATGATTGGTGTCGCCGCCAAAGCGATAGGTGCGCGCCACGTCGCGCGCGCCATGCTTGTAGCGATGATGGTTGGCCACGTGCGCCGGATAGAACACGAAGGTCGGATGCCCCTGCAGCAGCGTGATCCAGAAATCAGTGGCGCGGTTGACCCAGCGGCCATGCCACATGCGGATGTGCGTGTGGTTGTGATGAATCACGCCAATGCCCAGCGTCAGGAACAGCATCAGCGCGTACAACGGCCACCAGAAGCCGTGCAGCCACTGCCACGCCGCCAGGGCGGGCAGCGCGGCCAGGTAGGCCAGGCTCTGCCAATCGCGCCGGTTGCGCAGCGCGGGCAGCCGGCGCGTCTTGCTAAGCCCGTCCGCCAAGCGATTCTCGCTGCCGGAAAGCCTCCAGCTGGGGCGCGGCCGCCTCGGCCTTCAGCCGGGTGCGGAACAGGCGGTCCATGAACGTGAACTGGAAACCAAAATTGCCGTTGTAGCAGGCGTGGTGCAGGTGATGCCGGCGGCTCGCCGCAAACCAGTGCGCATACGACACGTTGGGAAAGAAGTCGTAGTTGGCGTGGCCGATACAATTGAAGAACAGGCTGAACAGCGGCACCGACGCCAACGACCAGAAGCTGAAATCATGCAGCACCATCGGCAGCATGATGACGTTGCCCAGCATCAGCGCCTCGATCGGATGGAAGCTGTAGGTCGAGAACGGGGTGGTCACCACCGAACGGTGGTGCGGCAGGTGGAAACGGCGCAGCAGCTTGGTGTGCAGCAGCCGGTGATTGATCCAGAAATGCACGTCGTTCCAGGCCACCAGCGCCAGGATCTCCAGCGTGATCTTCTGCCAGCTGGCGTCGGGGTCCAGGTGCGCCCAACCCAATTGCAGCAGGCCCCACGGAAAGATCATGCCGGTGCCGAACAGCAGGATCGACACGCCCGACTGCGTGAACTCACGGCGCAACTGGCCCGGCGCCAGCGGCCGCGGATCGAGCGGCCGGCCGATGCCCAGCGCCGGCAGGATGCGCTGGGTCAGCAGCCAGGTGGCCGCGCCGAACAGCAGGTAGATGCCGCCGAAGAACAGCAGGCCCGCTAGCATGACCTGCCAGGCGGACAACGCGACAAAAGCTTGGGCCATGAACGTTTTGTTTCACCCCGGAGAATGGCCGCATCATAAGCAATCCGCCAGCCTCGCGGGGAGACATTTATTACCAAATGAATCCGGGCGCCACAAAGAAGCAGTCCATGCCGCGGCTTGCCGCTATTGGCAGGGAAACTGCCGGTTCAGGCCCGCGACCACCGCATCCATGCGCCGGGCCAGGGCCGCGCTGGCCGCCGGCATGGGCTCTCGCAGCTCGTCGCTGAGCAGTCCCTGGCGCCCCAGTTGCGCCTTCACCGGCCCCGGATTGGGTTCGGCGAACGCCAGCTGGATCACCGGCGCCAGCGCCTGGAACAGCTTGCGCGCCAGGTCCAGCTGCTGCGCCCGCACCGCCTGGTACATGGCCACGAACAGGTCGGGCCGGATGTGCGCCGCCGCCGCGATCAGGCCGCTGCCGCCCAGGCACAGCAGCGACAGCGATTGCAGGTCCTCGCCCGCCAGCACGTTCATGTTGCCGTCGGCGATCAGCGCCAGGGTCTTGTCGAGCGAACCGCCGCAGTCCTTGATGGCCGCGATGTTCGGATGCGCGGCCAGCGATAACAGAGTCGAGGTTTCCAGCGTCGTTCCTGTGCGGTATGGAATGTCGTACAGCACCAGGGGAAAGCGCGAGGCATCGGCCAGGCTGCGGAAGTAGGCGGCGGCGCCTTCCTGGCCGGGCCGCACGTAGTACGGCGCCGGCGCCAGGATGCCGGCCAACGGCCGGGTGCCGAACGCGGCCAGGCGCTGCAGCACGTGGCCCTGGTGGTTGCCGGCCAGGCCCATCACCACCGGCATGGCGCCGGCCTCGGCGAGCACGGCATCCAGCACCGCCAGTTGCTCGGCGTCATCGAGCGCCGCGGCTTCGCCGGTGCTGCCGCACACGACCAGCCCGTCGACGCCCGCCGCCACGAAATGGCGCACCAGGCGGCGCAGGGCCCCGCCATCGACAGCGCCGCCGGAGAACGGCGTCACCAGGGGAATCCAGACGCCTTGGAACGGGGATTGATGAGTTTGCATGAACACTCCTTCGATGTAAGCGGACCGCGGTTGGACCGTACAGAAGTGCTCGGGATACTGGGGGTGCGCGCGAAGGCGCCATGGCGCCGCCGTGAGGCCGCTGTTCCGTCGCCCATCTGACGGAACAGCATGCTCCGGTCAGATGAGCGGCTGTTTTTTGGATTTCAGGCCGGCGCAAACCGTCGCCACGCCGAGGGCGCGGAACGGAAAAACGGACGAGATGGCCTGAGGAATCATGAATGGAATAAAGGGTTGAAACCGGCCGCAGGCGGCCGATGCGCAAATCTACCGGGCCGCCGCCATGCTGTCAACGCAGGCTGGCCAGGAAGACCGCGCACAACGCTTCCATGCCCTGGCGATCGTCTTCGTCGAAACGGTCCGGCACCGGGCTGTCCACGTCCCACACGCCGATCAACTCGCCCTGGTGCACCAGCGGCACCACGATCTCGGAACGCGAGGCCGCGTCGCAGGCGATGTGGCCGGGGAAGGCATGCACGTCGGGCACGAGCTGCGTCTGGCGCTGGCTGGCGGCCGCGCCGCACACGCCGCGATCGAGCGGAATGCGCACGCAGGCCGGCTTGCCCTGGAACGGCCCCAGCACCAGTTCCGTGCCGTCAAATAGGTAGAAGCCCACCCAGTTCAGGTCGGGCAGCGCCTGGTAGGCCAGCGCGCTCAGGTTGGCGGCGTTGGCGATGCGGTCGTGCTCGCCGTCGAGCAGGGCGCGGGCCTGCTTGGCCAGTTCGGCGTACAGCGCGGACTTGGAGTCGGCGGCGATCGGGGCGGCTTCAAACATATGTATAAATGTAACTGTACAGGCGATTATCGATGCAAGTGATTTTAGGGGCAGCCCGCGATAAAGGGGCCGCCTTGCTACGCTGTGGGACAATAGTTTACGCAGCAACGTCTTTACCGCTCCGTTGTCATCACCCCGTCACCCCCCTTCTTGATTAAGAAGCAAGCCATGGACAAGCCTCTCGAACCGACGTTCGCCTTTTCCGAACGCGCCCAGCAACTCACCAGCTCCGCCATCCGCGAGATCCTCAAGGTCACCGAGCGTCCCGAAGTCATTTCGTTCGCAGGCGGCCTGCCGGCGCCCGGCGGCTTCCCGGTGGAAGTAGTGCGTGCGGCATTCGACAAGGTACTGTCCACCAACGGCCGCGCGGCCCTGCAATACGGCCCCACCGAAGGCTATGCGCCGCTGCGCCAATGGGTCGCCGACGACCTGAACCGCGCCGGCGCCAACATCGCCGCCGACCAGACCCTGATCGTGTCCGGCTCGCAGCAGGCCCTGGACCTGCTGGGCAAGGTGCTGATCGACAAGGACAGCAAGGTGCTGGTCGAAGACCCCAGCTACCTCGGCGCGCTGCAATCGTTCAGCCTGTACCAGCCCAAGTTCGTGCCGGTGCCCACCGACGATGGCGGCCTGATCCCGGAAGCCATCACCC
Organism: Achromobacter xylosoxidans; assembly: GCF_001457475.1. Taxonomy (NCBI): domain Bacteria; kingdom Pseudomonadati; phylum Pseudomonadota; class Betaproteobacteria; order Burkholderiales; family Alcaligenaceae; genus Achromobacter; species Achromobacter xylosoxidans. The sequence continues at coordinate 6,669,211 of NZ_LN831029.1, forward strand.
CCGAACTGGCCGCCGGCGCGCGCTTCCTGTACGCGCTGCCCAACTTCCAGAATCCCACCGGCCGCACCCTCAGCCTGGAACGCCGCATCGCGCTGGTCAAGCGCGCCGCCGAACTGGGCCTGACCATCATCGAGGACGATCCCTACGGTGAACTGCGCTACGCCGGCGAACCGCAACCGGGCCTGATCGCGCTGGCCGCCGAGTACGGCGCCAACGTGGTGCGCCTGGGCACGTTCTCCAAGGTGCTGGCCCCCGGCCTGCGCCTGGGCTACATCGCCGCCGCCCGCCCGCTGATCAACAAGCTGGTGCAGGCCAAGCAGGCCACCGACCTGCACACGCCCACGCTGACCCAGATGGCCGTGTACGAAATCGTCAAGGACGGCTTCCTGGAAGAACACCTGCCCAACGTGCGCGAAATCTACCGCGCCCAGGGCAGCTGCATGCTCGAAGCCATCGCCCGCGAATTCCCGTCCACCGTCAGCTGGACCAAGCCCGAAGGCGGCATGTTCATCTGGCTCACGCTGCCCGAACACATCGACAGCACCAAGCTGCTGGAAAAGGCCATCGCCCAGAACGTCGCCTTCGTGCCGGGCGCGCCGTTCTATTGCGGCACCGGCCGCGCCAACACGCTGCGCCTGAGCTTCGCCACCGTGCCGGAGGACAAGATCCGCACCGGCATCGCCATCCTGGGCAAGCTGCTCAAGGAATACACGGCCTGAAAACCGGGTCCTGAACACCCTTGACGGTTCCGCGGCCGGGCGCATTGCCCGGCCGTTGTTTTATGCTGTCGGCTTTCCTCCCTTTTCTTTCGCCGTGACAGTGAGCGCTCCGCAATCCTCTCCCGTCGACCTCAGCGACATTGTTTTCACCGACTGGGTCGAACGTTGGCTGCCCAAATCGTGGCGGCCCTACGCCCGGCTGTGCCGGCTCGACCGCCCCATCGGCACCTGGCTGACGCTGCTGCCCTGTATCGCCGCCCTGGTCCAGGCCGCCGGCGGACTGCCAGACCTGCAACGCCTGGTGGTGTTCTCGCTGGGCGCGCTGCTCATGCGCGGTATCGGCTGCACCGTCAACGACATGTGCGACCGCAACTTCGACAAGCACGTCGAACGCACCCGCTTCCGTCCGCTCACCAGCGGCCAGCTCAGCATGCGTAATGCGGTCTGGTTCTTGATCGGCCAATTGCTGGTCTGCGGTTCACTGCTTTTCTTCCTGAATGGCATGAGCCGCTGGCTCGCCGTGGCCGTCCTGCCGTTCGTTTTCATCTATCCGCTGTGCAAGCGCGTCACCTACTGGCCGCAGGTCGTCCTGGGCATCTGCTTCAACTGGGGCATGCTGATGGCCTGGTCGGATACGCAGAACCACGTGCCCCTGGCCGCCATCGCGATGTGGTTCGGCGCGGTGCTGTGGCAGGTGGGTTACGACAGCATCTACGCCTACGTCGATGTGCGCGACGACCGCAGCCTGGGCCTGCATTCCACGGCCATGCGCTTCGGTGACCAGGGCAAGCTGTGGATCGGCGGCTTCTATCTGGCCACCGTGATCCTGTGGGCCTGGGGCGGCCATGCCATCGGCATGTCATGGGCCTATTACGTCGGCATGGCGGCCATCGCCGTGCACCTGGCGTGGCAGTTGAAGGTGTTCGACATCCAGCGTCCCGACCGCAATTTCATGCTGTTCCGCGCCAACCTCTGGCTGGGCGCGATCCTGGTCGCGGCGGCGCTTGCCGGCACCCTGATCGCCTGATCCGGCGCATTGCGGACACCCCCCGCTTGAGGGATGATGGCCGCTCCGACACGCTTTACGGAGACCACGCATGTCCGCATTGACCAAAACCCTGCTGGCCCTGGCTTCGGCCAGCGCCTTGCTCGGCGCCCTGCCCGCCCACGCCCAGGCCACCACCGATTGCTCCGCCCAGCGTGGCTGCGCCGCGAAGTTCTGCCATCTGGAAAACGAAATCACCTATGCGCGCACCCACGGCAACACGCACCGGGTGGCCGGCTTGCAGAAGGCGCTGGCCGAAGCCAAGGCGTACTGCACCGACAGCCGCCTGCAATCGCAGCGCGAAGCCGACGTGCGCGACAAGCAGAACAAGGTTTCCGAGCGCGAAGACGAGCTCAAGGCCGCCCGCGCCAAGGGCAAGCAGGAAAAGATCGACAAGGCCCAGCGCAAGCTGGATGAAGCCCGCGCCGAATACGACGCCGCGCTGGCCGACCTGAACCGCTGACCCGGTTTCCCCCTACCCGCCCCGTGGCCTCGACCTCGGGGCGGCGTATCCCGCCTCGCCCCCTCCCACTTCGTCACTCGCCCGCCCGCCGACCGCCGGCGCGCCTTGCCGCCCCCACAACGGCCGCACGCACGGCGCCGATGGGGGTCGCTCGTCCGCCAACCACTACCTATTGCGTCATCAAATGGAAATATCGCCACCTATGGTGCCATTTGGTAAGTTATCGGGCGATTAGTACTTATTTTGGAAAGATGTTTTCAGAGAATAAGGGTTTATCCCAAGGTTATTTAGGCCGAGAATGCATCTCATCGGGACACAGCAAGCGACCCCCGGCAATCAGGCCAGAGGATCGGATCCCAAGCTCAAGACATATGGAGGTCTGCTATGAAAACCCTTGCTACCGCTTTGATGCTGTCCATGTCCGTTCTGGCCGCCGGCGCCCAAGCCGCTGAAGCCGACCAAGGCGCCACCCGCGCCCAGGTCCAGGCCGAACTGCAACAAGCCAAGGTTTCGGGCCAATACACCTTCGGCGAAGAAGGCTACCCCGCCGCCATCGCCCAGAAGTCCAGCCTGACCTCGCAGCAAGTGCAGGAACAGCTGGCCCAGGCCAAGAACGCCGGTGAAGTCACCTTCGGCAACATGGACTACCCGCCCGCCCCGCACGCGGCTACCGCGTCGCTGAGCCGCAGCCAGGTGCAAACCGAACTGGCCCAGGCCAAGGCGGAAGGCCTGGTCACCTTCGGCAATATGGACTACCCCCCCATGGGCAGCTGATTGCACGGCCTGGTCTCCAGGCCCCGCAATCCACCCGCAAAGCCCTCCGGCCTCACCCGGAGGGCTTTTCTTTTGACGATTCGACATTCAATTAAGTCATAACGACGCCACTCATAGCCGTTACGACGCTTTGCTATCTACAAATCGACAGCGCCCGCGCATAGGATGAGGCCAATCCCTCCCCCTCTATGCAGGAGCCGCACCATGTCCACCTCCACCAAGCCCGTCCTCCTCCTGGGCGCCGGCAAAATCGGGTTCGCCATTGCCTTGATGCTCGAACGCAGCGGCGACTATTCGGTCCTGGTTGCCGACCAGGACCCGGCGCGACTCAACCTCGTCGCGGAACTGGGCTGCGACACCCGCCAGATCTCGGACGACGCGTCCCTGGCCCGCTGCATCGAGGGCCGCTATGCGGTCGTCAACGCCCTGCCATTCCACCGCGCCATCGCCGTCGCGCAGATGTGCGCGCGGGCCGGCGTACATTATTTCGACCTGACCGAAGACGTCGCCAGCACCCATGCCATCCAGGCGCTGGCCGCAGACGCCCGCGCCGTGCTGATGCCGCAGTGCGGCCTGGCTCCGGGCTTCATCGGTATCGTCGGCAATGCGCTGGCGCGACGCTTCGACACGCTGCTGGACCTGCGCATGCGCGTGGGCGCGCTGCCGCGCTATCCGTCCAACAGCCTGCGCTACAACCTGACTTGGAGCACCGAGGGGCTCATCAACGAATACTGCAACCCATGCGAGGCGATCGTCGACGGCCAATTGACCAGCGTGCCGGCGCTGGAGGGCTACGAGACCTTCGCGCTGGACGGCGTCGAGTACGAAGCCTTCAACACCTCGGGCGGCCTGGGCACGCTGCCTGCAACGCTGCTGGGCCGCGCGCGCAATGTCGATTACAAGTCGGTGCGCTATCCCGGCCACTGCAATCTGATGAAGCTGCTGCTCAACGATCTGCGGTTGCGCGATCGCCGCGACCTGCTCAAGGACATTTTCGAAACCGCCATTCCCACCACCGAGCAGGACGTGATCGTGATCCAGGCGCAGGCCTCGGGCCATCGCCACGGCCGGCTGGAAGAAGAGTCATACCCCATCCGCGTATTCGGCGCGGACGTCGACGGCCACCGACTCAGCGCCATCCAGCTGTCCACGGCCGCCGGCATCTGCGCGGCGCTGGACCTGGTGGCACAGGGCACGCTGCCGCAACGCGGTTTCGTGGGCCAGGAACAGATCCCGCTGGAAGCCTTGCTGGGCAACCGCTTTGGCCGCGTCTATGCCGGCAAGCCGCTGGCATTGGCGGGCGCCATGACCGAGGACCGCTGAGGGCGGCGATGGTCGCTGACGGTAGGCCGCGAGCCGTCGCAACGCGCGGCCGTCGTTACCGTTGGCGCGCGCAACGCGGCTAGGCCCAGCCTTCCAGGCGCAGTGTCGCCCGCACCAGCCGCTGTTCTTCCTGCTCGATTTCCGCCAGGTTCTGCCGCACGCTGTCGACATGGTCGGCCGCGGCGCGGCGCGCCTGCTCCGGCTGGCGCGCGATCACGGCATTGAACAGCCGCGCGTGCTGCTTGTCGATCTGGCGCTTCTCGGGTTCACGGTGATACAGGTTGTTGACACAGGCGAACACCGACCCGAGCATCAGGTCGTTGAGCGACTGCAGCGTATGCACCAGCACCGGGTTGTGCGAGGCCTCGCAGATGGCCAGGTGGAACGCGTGATCCAGGTGCGCATGGGTGGCGGTGTCGGCCGATTGCGCGTTCACCATTTCGTCGTAACGGCGGCGGATCATGATGAAGTCGGCCTGCGTGCCACGCAGGGCCGCCAGCCGTGCCGAATCGGCCTCCAGCAGGGAGCGCACTTCGAGCAGGTCGTACAGCGTGCGCGGTTGCGAATTGAACAGGTGCATCAGCGGCCCGGCGTCGACCTTCGAGATGCGCGCCACGAACGAACCCTTGCCCTGCGAAGTGTGGATGATTTCACGCGCGCGCAGCAGTTTCAGGCCTTCGCGCAGCGCGGTGCGCGACACGCCCAGCTTTTCCGTCAGCCGCCGCTCCGACGGCAGCGCCTGGCCAGCCTTCAGGACGCCGTCCAGGATCAGGCGCTCGATGCGCTCCGCCACTTCATCCGCCACCTGGCGGGGTTTCGCTTCAGTTTCCGCGTGCATGCGTTCTCCGGACCAGTGGTATGACCAAGCGCCAACAGCAAACCGCCTGCCGCCTACCACCTGCGTAAGTAACTGATATAAAACCATAAAAAAACGATGTTTGCCGAGCCGGGCGCAAACAAACTGGTATGACCAGCAGGTTTTGATATGGACTTTGCGGCGGGCGCGAACGATGATGTGTGGACAGATTCGCCCGGCGCGCGCGCCGTCCAGACCTCCTACCGTCAGAGATCCGCATGACTCAACGCATCCAGCACCACGGCCTGCAAGTGGCGGCCAATCTCAGCCAGTTCATCGAACAAGAGGCGCTGCCCGGCTCCGGGCTGGCCGCTGACGCGTTCTGGAAGGGGTTCGCTGCCCTGGTGCATGACCTGGCGCCCAAGAACCGCGCCCTGCTGGCCGAACGCGATCGCCTGCAGGCCGAACTCGACGCCTGGCATCGCGCCCATCCCGGCCCCATCGCCGATCCGGCCGCCTACCGCCAGTTTCTGGAAGGCATCGGCTACCTGTTGCCCCAACCGGCCAGCGTGCGCGCCACCACCGACAATGTCGACACCGAGATTTCGCAGCAGGCCGGCCCGCAACTGGTGGTGCCGGTGTCCAACTCCCGCTACGCCCTGAATGCCGCCAACGCGCGCTGGGGCAGCCTGTACGACGCGCTGTACGGCACCGACGCCATTCCCGCCACGCCCGGCGACGGCGGCGCCGGCTACAACCCCGAACGCGGTCGCGCCGTCATCGCCCGCGCCCGCGCCTTCCTGGATGAGGCCGCGCCGCTGGCGCAGGGCTCGCACACCGACGCCCGCGGCTACACGGTCGAGAATGGCCAGCTCAAGGTGGCGCTGGCCAATGGCGCCACCACGCTCAAGAACCCGGCCCAATTCACCGGCTACCAGGGCGACGCGGCGGCTCCCGGCGCCATCCTGCTCAAGAACAACGGCCTGCATTTCGAGATCCAGATCGACCGCACCCATACCATCGGCGCCACCGACGCGGCCGGCGTCAAGGACGTGCTGGTCGAGGCCGCGCTGACCACCATCATGGATTGCGAAGACTCGGTCGCCGCGGTCGACGCCGACGACAAGGTCCACATCTACCGCAACTGGCTCGGCCTGATGAAGGGCGACCTGACCGAAGCCGTCACCAAGGTCGGCAAGACCTTCACCCGCAAGCTCAATCCCGACCGCCAGTACACGCGTCCGGACGGCTCGGCCCTGACGCTGCACGGCCGTTCGCTGATGTTCGTGCGCAACGTCGGCCACCTCATGACCAATCCGGCCGTGCTCGACCGCGACGGCCAGGAGATCCCGGAGGGTATCCTCGACGCCGTGGTCACCAGCCTGGCGGCGCTGCAGGACCGCGATCGCAAGCTGAACTCGCGCACCGGTTCGGTCTACATCGTCAAACCCAAGATGCACGGCCCCGCGGAGGCCGCGTTCGCCAGCGAGCTGTTCGACCGCGTCGAAGACCTGCTGGGCCTGCCGCGCAATACCCTGAAAATGGGCATCATGGACGAAGAGCGCCGCACCAGCATCAACCTCAAGGCCTGCATCGCGGCCGCGGCGTCGCGCGTGGCGTTCATCAACACCGGGTTCCTCGATCGCACGGGCGACGAAATGCATTCCAGCATGGAGGCCGGCCCCATGCTGCGCAAGGGCGACATGAAGTCCACCGCCTGGATCACCGCCTACGAACGCAACAACGTGCTGGTCGGCCTGGACGCCGGCCTGCGCGGCCGCGCCCAGATCGGCAAGGGCATGTGGGCCATGCCCGACCTGATGGCAGCCATGCTCGAACAGAAGATCGGACATCCCAAGGCCGGCGCCAACACTGCCTGGGTGCCTTCGCCGACCGCGGCGACGCTGCACGCGCTGCACTACCACCAGGTGGACGTGCAGGCGGTCCAGCAGGAACTCGAACGCACCCGGCTCGACAGCGTGCGCGACGAGTTGCTGGCGGGCCTGCTGACGGTGCCCGTGGGTGATCGCTCCAAGTGGTCCGCCGCCGACATCCAGCAGGAACTGGACAACAACGTCCAGGGCATCCTGGGCTACGTGGTGCGATGGATCGACCAGGGCGTGGGCTGCTCCAAGGTGCCGGACATCCACAACGTCGGTCTGATGGAAGACCGCGCCACGCTGCGCATCTCCAGCCAGCACATCGCCAACTGGCTGCGCCACGGCGTCACCAACCGCGACCAGGTCATGGAAACCTTCCAGCGCATGGCCAAGGTGGTGGACGGCCAGAACGCCGGCGATCCCCATTACCTGCCGATGGCCGGCAACTTCGACGGCTCGCTGGCGTTCAAGGCGGCTTGCGCGCTGGTGTTCGAAGGCCTGACCCAGCCCAACGGCTACACCGAGCCACTGCTGCACAAGTTCCGCCTGGAGTTCAAGGCCGCCCAGGCCTGATTGCCGCCGGCCACGGCGACGCATATCTCCCACCGGACAGCCTCGGCTGTCCGGTTTTTTTTGGTCGGCATCTGCAAGAGGTCGCCATTTTTCGCACAGTCGTGCTAAATTTGATCGCATGACTGCCAAGACCGAAAAAAGCGAGCTGACTTTCGCGGCCATCGTGGACGCGGCCCTGGACATGGCAGCCGCCCAGGGGCTCGAGAGCCTGTCGCTCGGCCAGGTGGCCAAACGCCTGGACATCAGCAAGAGCGGTGTGTTTTCGCGGGTCGGATCGCGCGAGGCCTTGCAGCAGGCCGTTCTGGACGAGTACGAGCGCCGCTTCGTCGCCGCGGTCTTCACGCCCGCGATGACCCGGCCTCGCGGCCTGCCGCGCCTGAACGCGTTGATGAACCTGTGGATCGAGCGTGCGTGCAATGTCGAGCTGCTGACCGGCTGTATCTACATCGCCGGCGCCTTCGAGTTCGACGATGTCGAATCCCCTCTGCGCGAGATCCTGGAAAACAACCTGCGCCGCTGGCGTGGAGTGATGGTGCGCACGGTGCGACAGGCGCTGGACGAAGGCCATCTGCGCCCGGATACCGATCCCGAACAGCTCGTGTTCGAGGTCTACAGCCTGATGATCGGGCTGATGCACGATGCCCGCTTCCTGCGCGATCCGAAGGCGCGCGAACGGGTGCGGGCCGCCTACGAGCGCCTGATTTCGACCTATCGCAGTTTCAAGTACATCGAGTAGTCGTCACACAGATCGCCGGCATGAGCCGGCATTTCTTTCGACAAATTTCGCACGATCGTGCGATTTTAGGAGCGAGTGGATCATGGTTTTCTACATCGGTGGGGCCATCGCGGCGGCTGCGCTAGCGAGGTTATGGTTTCTGTGGCGGGCGCTGCTGCGGCAGCTGCCGGATATCTCCCGGCATCTGGTGTTGTTCTGATACGGGAGGCGCTTCCGTGCAGGCCCCATGACGATGGGACGCGGGTATGACGGAATCGAGACCCCTGGGCGAAGATGACGGTCGGCGCCTCTCATGGCTCCGCTCCCTGGTTTTCCAGCCGGCTAATGCCGCTCGCGCCCAACCCGCGCCCGGTCTATATTCCGTATTCACTCCTTGCCAATGCATCCATGTCGCGCTCCGTTCATCTACTGATCATCGATCCGCAAAACGATTTCTGCGATCTTCCGACGACGTACTTGCCCACCGACCCGCTGACCGGCCAAGCAGTCGCACCCGCCTTGCCGGTGCCCGGTGCCCATGCCGACATGCAACGGCTGGCGCGCTTCATCGACGCTGCGGCTCCCTCGCTGTCAGCCATTACCGTCACGCTGGATTCGCACCACAGGCTGGACATCGCCCATCCCACGTTCTGGCGCACCGGTGACGGCCGGCCAGTATCACCCTTCACGCCCATCACCGCCAGTCAGGTGCGTTCCGGCGCCTTCCAGCCGCGCCATGTCGACGATCTGCCGCGCACGCTGTCTTATCTGGATGAATTGGAAGCGCGTGGCCGCTATACCCTGATGGTGTGGCCCGTGCATTGCGAGATCGGCACCTGGGGCCACAACGTCCACGCGGACGTGCGTGCCGCCTACGGCCGCTGGGAAGAAGAACGCCAGTTCATCGTGCGCAAGGTGCCGAAAGGCGCCAATCCCTGGACCGAGCACTACAGCGCCCTGATGGCCGAAGTACCCGACGCCGAAGACCCTCGCACCCAGCTCAACCGCAACCTGCTCGACTCGCTGGATCGCGCCGACCTCGTCATCGTGGCCGGCGAAGCCGGCAGCCACTGCGTCAAGGCGACGGTCGAGCACCTCACCGAGCACCTGCCCGGCGGCAACCTGTCACGCATTGTGCTGCTGACCGACTGTATCAGCCCGGTCACGGGCTTTGCGAGCGCCCAGGCTTCATTCCTGACAAAAATACGTGACCTGGGAGGGCAACTGCGTACCAGTGTCGATATGGTCCGCGCCTTGGCCTGAAGGCCGATGCGCGGCCACAGTCTGGCAATGGCCGGAACGCCCGCGACGCGGGCAGGCTTTCGATCGGGTCAGAACGCCCACCTCAGGCTGACAGTACCGGCATTTTCACGCGTATTGCTGGCGAATTGACCGTTGTATGAAATGCCGAGTGTTGCCGAGCGTGAGATCGCCATATCCATGCCCAGCTCCACCAACGCAGCGTCCCGCGCGATCGCTACCCCGGCAACGGTAAAAACGCGCCCGCCATCGAAGGCCATTTCCGATACGGGTTGTACGTCGCCAAAGGCATGCCGCCACCCTAATGCGCCACGCACGGCACCATCCAACCGCCCCAGCGAAACCGGAGCCTGGGCCCGCAGGCCCAGCGTAGTGATCGTTTGCGTATCGCGCGCACTGCGACCGGAGAGCGCCGCCGCCCCTCCCGTTTCCGAGAAACCGCGTGTGCGCAGATCGCTCCAGGCGACGCCCGCAAACGGTTCAAGCGTCACACCGGTAAATCGCATCGCATAGCCCAGTTCCGTAAAGAATTGGCTGGTGCTCGCCCCATAGTCGGCGCGCAAGGTCTGGTCCAGGCCTGGCAGGGAGACGCGCCGCTCGCTCGAAATGTCGTGCCACGTATACGCAGCGCCCAAGAGCCAGTTCAGGTGATCAATGCCGACTTCGAATGCCTTGCCGCCGTACAACAGGGCGCTATAGCTATCGATACCGGACTTGGATGACCGGTCGTCCACCATCAACGTGCCACTGGTATATCCCAGCGCGGCCCCCAGCCGCCAACCCGCGCCGACAGAGCGATCCGCTCCCACGAATACGCCTCCCGTCGACTGTCGCCCCCCCGGTGCGTTGCCATCACCATCAAATCGCTGCCAATTGCCGATGATCTCGGCCCACGCTGGAAGAGCCGTGGAATACGGCAACGCCGCGGCGCTTGCGGTGGTATCGCTACCTCCGAGTTGCGCAGTTGGCGCGCCTGGCGCCATGGCTGCCACAAGATTCGCGCGCAGGTGCTTCAGTGGTGCCGTGCGAACCGTCAAGGCATCTGCCTGCAATGCGGATCTCGAGGTCGCGTGCATATCGCCCGACAGGGCGGCGAACGCGGCGGGAGGAGCCCCGGTCTCGAGGTTCAACACAGTGCGATAGACCGCGTTATTGGGCGGCAAGTAGTCGATCGCGCCCGCGACGGCTTTTTGGTTTGCGGTGTCCGCCGCATCCGCGAAGCTGATCGGTCGCCCCCCAGATGTCTGCCTCTGCATCACCAATTCAATATCCGTCGCGCCTTGCACAAGCGAGGGCGTCAAGAAAGCGAAGTTCGACGTCACGGCCGAAAACCCCCCCGTCACCGACTGTCCCGCCCGGACGATGGTATAGCGCGTATTCTCGGCCCAGGCCCCGGGCGACGCCAGTACCTTCACGGTACCGCCCACATTGGCCACATTCGTTGCATAGACCTGGTCCGCCTGCCCTGTCGAATTGGCCCGCACCTCGAACAACGATCCGCTGCCCAACTGCAGGCTGCCATCAATCGTGATCGAAGTCGGCGACCCGCTGGCAGAACCGACGGCCAACGTATTGCCGCTTCCCGCGAAGATGACGTCTCCCGTCGTGACGGATCCCTCCCACAACTCCAACCGATTGCCGGAACCTTGAAAGAGAACCGCTTGACGCGTGGTCTGGCCTAGGGGTTGCCCACCCTCCAACGTCCCTCGATTGACGACGGTAACATTGCTGCCCGCCAATACGGCCTGGCCGCCGGTTTGGCCGGAGAAATTCGCCATGGCGCCCGCGCCGCCACGAAGCGTGCCAAAGTTGACGACCGTGCCAGCGCCAATCGATACTGCCGCGCCTCCCAGGCCAGTGCTATAGCCCACTCCCGCCACGCCGCCGGCTCCACCTAGAATCTGGCCACCCGGATTGACCTGTACACTGCCGGCGGTGATCACCACCCCAGCCCCGCCTCCGCCGGAATTTCCAGCCGACGCGCCTCCGGCTCCTCCGGTAACGACACCGCTTACGGCGATCGAACCGCTGCTCATGGCCACCCCCGCCCCGCCCCCGCCGCTACCGCCGATCACCGGTGCCGGGGGACCATCAGCACTGCCGCCGGCCCCACCGGTGATCGCGATTCCGGATTGGACGTCGATGGCGGCCCCTCCGGTTGAAAGAATACCCACCGCGCCACCGCCTGCACCGCCCACCCCGACCACGGTCGAACCGCCTACAGTCCCCGTAATGCTGCCGCCCGGAACATAGGATCCCGAAGTCGTTATCACCGTGGCTACGGTGGCGCCGCTAGCGCCGTTGGATGAGCCCGGCACCGTTCCATCCGTAACGCCCCCGCCACCTCCGCCGCCGGAGCCCTGCATCCCGCCGCCGCCACCCCCACCGCCATTAATAGGCACCAACGGTCCAGGAGGCCCGGGGATACCGCCCTGGCCTCCTTGCGGTCCCCCGCTCGACCCGGGCTGTCCTTGTATTCCACCGGGCACCGGCACCGCCCCCCCACCGGCACCTCCGCCAAAGGGAGATGTCGCGCCGGGCACCGCGGCGCCACCCGTACCTCCATCCCCGCCAATGATGCCTCCGCCCTGGCCAGCGTGACCACCACCACTCACCCCCGCGCCTCCGAGGCCACCGCCGCCCGTGCCTGCCGTTTGCGCGACCACCGGCCCCAACCAGCCAGCTGCCAATATCGCCAGCACCAATGGACAAGCCGCGAAGTGGCGACTCTGCGCCCCCCCACGGCCGAACGAATGGGATTCGGGCGCCAGCCCGACACCTTGGTTGATTGCTTCCCGCATCTCACTCCCTCCAAGTAGTTCATTTTCTTGGTTCGGCTTGCCTGGATCGCGCTGTGCAGATGTCCCTACGGCCGGGCTGAGTGTCATGTCGGCCTGACACGAATAGCGTCAGGTCGGCCGGCAAAGCCCGGCGTCTCCATGAGGTTGGGAGATCATGTCGGGAGTGTGGATTCGGTATGCCTTATTCTGAATCGTGGAATACCCGGGGGGACTTCGCGAATTGGCCACCCGGATTACGGGAAACATTCCCGGCTCGCCCCCCGTTGAATGCCTACGCACGTTTTTCCACGGTAACAAACACAACGGCCGCAAGCTTGCGCTTTGCGGCCGTGGCGGTGAACCTGGGGACGGTCAGGCGGCGGGCTTATCCTGGCACTCGACGTACAAGGCGCTGATCGCCTCGCACAACGCCGGCGGCGCCTGGAACAGGCGCGACACCAGCATGCAGCCCTGCACCGTGGCGAACACCGCCCGGCCGGCCGCTTCGGCGCTGCCCGAGAACTTCAGGGTGCCTTCTTCGGCGCCTTGCGCCAGCACACGGGCCAACCAGGCTTCGTGCGCGCGGAAAAACCCCTGCAACGCGCCGCGCACGCGGTCGGGCAAGCTCATCATTTCGGCGGCCAGCATGCCGCCCAGGCACAGTTCGCCGTGGCCACAGGCCTTCGATTCCATCATCGACAGATAGGCGTCGAGCTGGGCGTGGGCCGGCTGCGCGGTATCGATGCTGCGCACCGAAGCCAGGGCGCGGGCGCTATAGGCTTCGACGGCCTCGTAGAGCAGGTCGTCCTTGCCGGGAAAGTAATAGTGGATGCTGGACGTCTTCACGCCCACGTGCTCGGCCAGGTCACGATAGCTGAAGCCGTTGCAGCCGCGGGTACGGATCAGCTTCTCGGCATGGGCCAGCAGCTGGTCGCGGGTGGTGTTGGGGGTCGGAGTGTCCATGGCTGAATATTACCTACTAATAGGTCGATACGTCATCGGCGGTAATCCCTATGCGGCGCTCCGGTGCAACCGTGCGAACCCCGGCCGGGAATGTTCCCGCCCCCCGGGGTTCGCAGTGGCCGGCATCGGACTCAGCCTTGCACGGGCGGGTAGTCCAGTTCGCCGCTGTCGGTCAGGCCCTGGGCGCGGGCGGCGGCCAGTTCCTGCTTGACTTGGGCGCGGCTCTTGTCGCCGGCGCTGGCGAAAGCGGTGGCGGCGGAGCCATCTTCGGTGCTGACCAGTTCACCGTTGGCGCGGGCGGCGGCCAGTTCTTGCTGCACCTGGGCGCGGGTCACCGTGCTGTGGGTGTCGGCGGCGGGCGGATAGTCCAATTCGCCGGCATGGGCGGCGCCGAGGAACGAAGCGGTCAGGATCAGGGCGGATACGAGGGTCTTCATGGTTGATCTCCGGTAAGGATCAGTACTGCACGATGGGGAAGATGCTATCTATCTGTAGATAGGTTTGATGCCGAAAAAAATCAGCCTTGGACGGGCGGATAGTCCAGTTCACCGCTGTCGGTCAGGCCTTGGGCGCGGGCGGCAGCCAGCTCCTGCTTGACCTGGGCGCGGCTCTTGTCGCTGGCGCTGGCAAAGGCGGTGGCGGCCGAACCCTCTTCGGTGCTGACCAGTTCACCGTTGGCGCGGGCGGCGGCCAGTTCTTGCTGCACCTGGGCACGGGTCACGGTGCTGTGGGTGTCCAGAGCGGGCGGGTAGTCGAGCTCGCCGGCTTGGGCGGCACCGATGAAGGAAGCGGACAGGATCAGGGCGGATACGAGGGTCTTCATGATGGATCTCCAGATAACGATGGTGAGGTTGTTTCGGTTAAACTATCTACTTATAGGTAGATAACAAGGCAAATAAAAAGGGGTGCTACTGTATTTCTGGTTTGGGGCGGCGCCGCGTTGTTGTCTGAGTGCTGCGTCGATGGATGAATCTTACCTACTACTAGATAGATAGCGCAAGTGGGTTTTGTGAAACTAAATATTTCATAGCGCCATTCCACGCTTTCTCCACGTTTTGCCTCGTGGCCAGCCACCGTTGAGGCTCCCTCACCGGTTGGCCGAGACCAACAGCATCATGGGCCGATCCTGTTCCTCCGCCAGTGCCGGCTGGCGGGCAAGCTGGGTTGGACTCGGCGCCCATTCATCCAGGTGTGCCAGCGTGAATCCGGCGCCTATCAGCAGGTTCACGTAATCCGCCACGGTGCGATGCTGCTTGATCACCCCTTTGGCCAGCCAATCTGTGCGCCGCTCGCCGCGCTCGGCGTATTGATTCAACGGCCAGATCCGTCGCCCGTCGTCATCCTGGATAAAGCCGGGCTGCGCCGGCGCGGTGTAGATGGGATGTTCACAGGAAAACACGAAGCGGCCGCCGGGCCTGAGCGCCTGGCGCACAGTGGCGAGCAGGGCTGGCAGGCGCTCAAGGTAATGCAGGGTCAATGAACTGTAGGCCAGGTCGACGCTTTGCGGCGGCAACTGCAGACGTTCCAGGTCCGACCGTTCGTAGCGGATGGTGGCACTGATGGTGGTGGCGCGTGCCCGCGCCAGCATGTTCCGGGACACGTCCAGCCCCAGGACACTGGCCGCGCCCTGCTCATCGGCCCAGCGGCAGAACCAGCCGAAACCGCAGCCCAGGTCGACCACGTCGCAGCCCCTGACATCGGTCAGCAACGCCCGCAGCGCGGGCCATTCCGGCGCCCCGTCCAGACCATGCACCGAGCGGGCCAGGCGGCTGTAGCCGTCGAAGAATTCAGGCGTGTCGTAGATGTTCTGGGTCATGGAGGGCTCCTGGGTTGCCGGTGGACACGGCCACGGCGAACGGACAGCGATCATCCTAGCGCGAGCCGGGGGCCGCTTCGACCCCTGTTGAAAAGCTGTGGAAAAGCCCCGGATAGCGGTGTACAAGCTGTGAAGATGCTGTGCGCAGCCTGTGGATAGATGCCCCTCGGAACGCGCGTGGATCGAGGTCTGCATGCGGCTGCGGGACAGGCAGCGGTTTGAAGAATGCGATCCCGGCAGGTGGTTGCGCCCTATCGCCGCCATGGCGACTCGAAGCGGTCGTGGCAGAGACTTGTGTACAAGCTGTGGAAAAGGCCCGAATATCGGTGGGCAAGCTGTTGACATGCTGTGCACAGCCTGTGGACAGCCTCGGCGATTCCCCAGGGAAACCGGGGCTGGATCGAGCCAAGACAGGGCCCAGACGGCACAAAGCCCGGCAAGCGCAAGGCTTGCCGGGCTTTGTTGTTGACTGCCGCGAACGCGCGATCAGAACGGAATGTCGTCGTCCATGTCGGCCAGGTTGGCACCGCCACCGGCGGGCGCGGCCTGCGGTGCCGGACGCTGTTGCGGCGCCGGGCGCTGGGCCGGGGCGCGTTGCTGCGGCTGGCGTGCCGGCGCGTCGTCGTAACCGCCGCCTCCGCCATAGCTGCCGCCACCGCCGCCGCCATCTTCGCGGCCGCCCAGCATCTGCATCTGGTCGGCTACGATTTCGGTGCTGTAGCGGTCAGCGCCGGTGTCCTTGTCCTGCCACTTGCGGGTCTTCAGGCGGCCTTCGATGTAGACCGAGCGGCCCTTCTTCAGGTATTCGCCGGCGATCTCGGCCAGGCGGTTGTACATGACCACGCGGTGCCATTCGGTTTCTTCGCGGCGCTCGCCCGAGGCCTTGTCCTTCCAGGTGGAGGTGGTGGCGATGGACATGTTGCAGATTGCGGCCCCGTCGGGGCTGTAGCGGACTTCCGGGTCGCGACCCAGGTTGCCCACGAGAATGACTTTGTTAACCGATGCCATGCCGTTGTCCCTCTGTTGTTGACAGCCTGTGCCACGCGTTGCCGCGAGCGCGCCGGCAACAACATAAATAGCGATGTTGATGACCGGCTTCATGAAACTCGCCGGTCACCGCCATGATGACCGGCGACGCCGGTGAAGCCCTAGTTTGCCTTCTATTATCGACGAAAAGCGCTTGCCACGCCAAACAGGAATGGTGACAAAGCCGTCCACCCAGGGAAACGATTTCACCGCTGTTGGACACCGTTGGCGACGCGATCCGCGACTTTCGCCGATGGCGCCAGATCAGGCCAGCGGCTTGAGGGCCCAGGTCACGGCCAGCCACACGGCGGCCAGCACGGCGGCGCCGATGAACACCGCGCCAGCGCCGGAATGCGACGCCACCCAGCCGCCCAGCGCGCCGCCCGTGAACAGGCCCGCGGCCTGGGCAGTGTTATAGAACCCCAGCGCCAGGCCCTTGTAGGCCTGCGGCGCGACGCGCGACACCAGCGAAGGCTGCAATGCCTCGAGCACGTTGAAGGCCACGAAGAAGCCGGTCAGGGCCGCCGCCAGCGTATAGAAACCGTGGCTGGCCGCCGGCAACAGCGCGCACACCAGCACCAGCCCGGCCACGGCGGCGCGCAGGGCGCCCCGGTGGGCGCGGCGCTTTTCGGCGACGAACACCACCGGCACCATCAGCACGAACGACACCAGGATCACCGGCAGGTAGACCTTCCACAACTCGCGCGCATCCAGGCCGCCGACCTTGGCCAGCAGCGCCGGCACCACCACGAACAGCGACACCTGAATCATGTGCAGCACGAACACGCCGAAATTCAGCCGCAGCAGGTCGGTGTGGGTCAGCACCTGGCGCGGACTGGCGGCCTGCAGGCTGCGGGCCTGTGTGCGCGGCACCACCGGCACCACCCAGCGCGCCACCGCCAGGCAGACCACGCCCAGGCAGGCGATGGTCCAGAACAGGCCCGACAGCCCCCACCAGCCCACCAGCACCGGCGACAGCACCAGCGAAGCGGCAAACGACAGGCCGATCGACCCGCCCACCATGGCCATGGCGCGGGTGCGCACTTCGTCCCGCGTGGCGTCGGCCAGCCAGGCGGTCACGGCGGCCGAAATGGCCCCGGCGCCCTGGATGGCCCGGCCGATGGTGATCCAGAACACGTCGTCGGCCTGCGCACAGACCACGCTGCCCGCCACGAACAGCAGCAGGCCGAACAACACCACGGGCCGGCGCCCCCAACGGTCCGACGCCAGCCCGAAAGGAATCTGCATGAACGCCTGGGTCAAACCGTACATGCCCAGCGCCAGCCCGACCCGGGCGGGGTCGTCGCCCCCGGGCAGGCCACGGGCGGCCACGGCGAACACCGGCAGCAACAGGAACAACCCCAGCATCCGGGCGGCGAACAAACCGGCCAGCGCCACGCTGGCGCGGCGCTCGGAGGGGGTCAATTTCAGTTTCGTGTCTGCCGGCATGCGGAATGTTCAACGATGACGTGGGCCGTCCGCGCGTGATTGTCATGCGCTTACGGTCTGATCTATGGCCTGAGGACTCGGCGCGCTATAGTACCAAGTTGGCCTTTGCAACCGCTTAAAAGAGCCCGATAGACGTGACCATACGCATTCGGGGTGCCCGCACCCACAATCTCAAGAACGTCTCGCTGGACCTGCCGCGCCACAAGCTGGTGGTGGTCACGGGCCTGTCCGGCTCGGGCAAGTCGTCGCTGGCGTTCGATACGCTTTATGCGGAAGGGCAGCGGCGCTACGTCGAAAGCCTGTCCGCGTATGCCCGCCAGTTCCTGCAACTGATGGACAAGCCCGACGTCGATCTGATCGAGGGCCTGTCGCCGGCCATCTCGATCGAGCAAAAGGCGGCGGGCCACAACCCCCGCTCCACCGTCGGCACCATCACCGAAATCCACGATTACCTGCGCCTTTTGTATGCGCGGGTCGGCACGCCCTATTGCCCGGACCATGGCCTGCCCCTGCAGGCGCAGAGCGTCAGCCAGATGGTGGACGCGGTCCTGTCCTGGCCGGCCGAAACACGGCTGGCGGTGCTGGCCCCCATCGCCCGCGGCAAGAAGGGCAGCTTCGAGGACGAATGCGCCAGCCTGCAGGCACAGGGCTATGTGCGCCTGCGCGTGGACGGCCAGATGGTCGAAATCGACGGCATGGCGCCGCTGAAGAAAACCGAGAAGCACGACATCGACGTGGTCATCGACCGCCTGCGCATCAAGCCCGAAAGCAAGCAGCGCCTGGCCGAGAGCTTCGAGACGGCGTTGCAGCTGGCCGATGGCCGCGCCCTGGCGCTGGACATGGACGGCGGCCGCGAACAGGTGTTCTCCAGCCGCTACGCCTGCCCGGTCTGCAGCCACAGCCTGCCGGAACTGGAGCCACGCCTGTTCAGCTTCAACAATCCGATGGGCGCCTGCCCCAGTTGCGACGGCATCGGCCAGGTGGGGTTTTTCGACCCCAAGCGCGTGGTCGCCTTCCCCGAACTGAGCCTGGCGGCCGGCGCCATCCGCGGCTGGGACCGCCGCAACGCCTTCACCCATTCGCTGCTGACCAGCCTGGCGGCGCACTACGAATTCGACATCGAGGCGCCCTTCGAGGACCTGCCAGAGGCGCTGCGCGACAAGGTGCTGTACGGCTCGGGCGACGAGGAAATCTCGTTCCTCTACCTGAACGAAAAAGGCCGCAGCACCGTCAAGCGCCACACCTTCGAAGGCGTGATCCCGAACCTGGAGCGCCGCTGGCGCGAAACCGACTCGGCCACCGTGCGCGAGGAACTGGGCAAGTACCGCAACATCAAGACCTGCCCCGACTGCGGCGGCTCGCGCCTGCGGCCGGAAGCGCGCAACGTGCTGATCGGCCAGGATCCGCGTGGCGGCGAACGCCATGGCCAGGCCATCTATGAAGTCGAGGCGATGCCGCTGTCGACCTGCCTGGCGTGGTTCCGCGACCTGACGCTGGCCGGCGCCAAGCAGGAGATCGCGCAGCGCATCGTGCGCGAGATCGAGGCGCGCCTGAGCTTCCTGAACAACGTCGGCCTGAACTACCTGTCGCTGGACCGCAGCGCCGACACCATCTCCGGCGGCGAGGCCCAGCGCATCCGCCTGGCCAGCCAGATCGGCTCCGGCCTGACGGGCGTGATGTACGTGCTGGACGAACCCTCCATCGGCCTGCACCAACGCGACAACGACCGCCTGATCGGCACGCTGCAGCACCTGCGCGACCTGGGCAACAGCGTCATCGTGGTCGAGCACGACGAAGACATGATCCGCATGGCCGACTGGGTCGTGGACATGGGACCGGGCGCGGGCGAGCATGGCGGCGAAGTGGTGGCCCAGGGCGATCCCGAGACCGTGCAGCGCGACCCCAACTCGCTCACCGGCCAGTACCTGAGCGGCCAGCGCGCCATCGCCATCCCCAAGCGCCGCCCGGTCACCGACGACCTGCCCTGGCTGACGCTCACGGGCGCCAGCGGCAACAACCTCAAGAACGTCGACCTGCGCCTGCCCGCCGGCCGGCTGATCTGCGTGACCGGCGTGTCCGGCTCGGGCAAGTCGACCCTGGTCAACGACACGCTGGCGGTGGCGGTGTCGCGCCAGTTGCATCACGCTCAGAGCGAACCCGCCCCTTATGTCGCGATGCAGGGCCTGGAGAACTTCGACAAGATCATCAGCGTCGACCAGAGCCCGATCGGTCGCACCCCGCGCAGCAATCCGGCCACCTACACCGGCCTGTTCACGCCGATCCGCGAGCTGTTCGCGGGCGTGCCCGAGGCCCGCACCCGCGGCTACGACCCCGGCCGCTTCAGCTTCAACGTCAAGGGCGGGCGCTGCGAGGCCTGCCAGGGCGACGGCGTGGTCAAGGTCGAGATGCACTTCCTGCCCGACATGTACGTGCCCTGCGACGTGTGCCACGGCAAGCGCTACAACCGCGAAACGCTCGAGATCCGCTATCGCGGCCGCAACATCAGCGAAGTGCTGGACCTGACGGTCGAGCAGGCGCTGGAGTATTTCGAATCGGTGCCGGCGATCGCGCGCAAACTGCACACGCTGATCGACGTCGGCCTGTCGTACATCCGGCTGGGCCAGAGCGCCACCACCCTGTCTGGCGGCGAAGCGCAACGCGTGAAGCTGTCGCAGGAACTGTCGCGGCGCAGCACCGGGCGCACCCTGTACATCCTGGACGAACCCACCACCGGCCTGCATTTCCGCGACATCGAGTTGCTGCTGCAAGTGCTCAACCAGTTGGTCGACAGCGGCAACACCGTGCTCATCATCGAACACAACCTGGACGTCATCAAGACCGCGGACTGGCTCGTCGACATGGGTCCGGAAGGCGGTGACGGCGGCGGGCGCGTGGTGGCGCAAGGCACGCCGGAAGACGTGGCGGCCGCGCCGGAAAGCCATACCGGACACTATCTCGGCAAACTGCTGCGCCGCACGCCAGGCGGATAGGCGGCGCGGCATCACTTTAGGGGATCGGCATGTACACCTTGATCATCGGCAACAAGAATTACTCCTCCTGGTCGCTGCGTCCCTGGCTCGCGCTGCGCGCCACCGGCGTCGCCTTTACCGAACAGAAGCTCGGCCTGTTCACCGAGGCCTTCGCCCGCCACCTGGAGACGATCACGCCCGCCGGCCTGGTGCCGGTGCTGCTGGACGGCGACCTGGCGGTCTGGGATTCGCTGGCGATCTGCGAATACGTGGCCGAGCAGCGTCCCGAAGCCGGCCTGTGGCCGCAGGATGCGCGCGCCCGTGCCCGCGCCCGCTCGCTGGCCGCGCAGATGCACAGCGGTTTCGGCGCATTGCGCCAGGCGTTGCCGATGAACATCGAGGCGCACCTGCCCGGCCTCGACATCCCCGAGGCCGCGCGCCAGGACATTTCCCGCATGCATGCCATCTGGCAGGACACGCGCGCCGAGTTCGGCAAGGGCGGCCCGTTCCTGTTCGGCGCCTTCTCGATCGCCGATGCGTTCTTCGCGCCGGTGGTGTCGCGCTTCGTCACCTACGGCATTGCCGCGGCCGGCCCGGTGCGCGACTACATGGACGCGGTCCTGGCCTTGCCGGCGATGCAGGAATGGATGCGCGACGCGCGCGCCGAAGCCACCTTCGTCGAGGCCGACGAGCCTTACCGCAAGCACCGCTGACGCCGATGTCATCGCGTGGGACCGTCAGCGGCCGGCCGGCTCGCGGGCCGGGGCCTGTGCGCGGCTCCTTTTAACGTCAACAGGCCCTAGACCATGTCGAACAAGCGTTTGTGTTCGCGGATGGCATAGCGGTCGGTCATGCCGGCGATGTAGTCGGCGATGGCACGCGCCTGGTCATTGAATGTCGCGCGGCGATAGTCGGGCGGCAGCAGGCGCGGATCGTCCAGGAACGCGGCGAACAGCTCTCGCACGATACGGCGCGCCTTGGTGGTCATGCGCAGCACGCGGTAATGCCGATAAAGATTGTCGAACAGGAATTTCTTCAGTTCATCGGCCTCGCGCCGTATGCCGTCCGAAAACCCGGCCAGCGGCGGCGCGCGGCGCACGTCGTCGGCGCTGGCAGGCGCCGCGTCGCGAATGCGCGCCAGCGACGTGCGCGTCAGGTCGCCGATCAGCGTGTTGATCATGCGACGGATGGTCTCGGCCACCGCGCGGCGCGAAGCCAGATCGGGATAACGCGCCAGCACCTCGGCGTAATGGCGCTGGAAGATGGACACGCCCTGCAGCTGCTCCAGCGTGATCAACCCGGAGCGCAGCCCATCGTCGATATCGTGATTGTTGTAGGCCACTTCGTCCGCCAGGTTGGCGATCTGCGCCTCCAACGAAGGCTGGGTGCGCGCCAGGAAGCGCTCGCCCACCGCGCCCAGCTGCCGCGCATGGGCCGCCGAGCAGTGCTTGAGGATGCCCTCGCGGGTCTCGAAGCACAGGTTCAGTCCGTTGAAGTCGGCATAGCGTTCTTCAAGCTCGTCGACCACCCGCAGGCTCTGCAGGTTGTGCTCAAAGCCGCCAGCCTCGGGCGCCAGCTCGCGCATGCAGGCGTTGAGCTCGTCCTGGCCGGCATGGCCGAACGGCGTATGGCCCAGGTCGTGCGCCAGCGAAATGGCTTCGGTCAGGTCTTCGGACAGCCCCAGGCTGCGCGCCAGGGTGCGCGCGATCTGCGCCACTTCCAGGCTGTGTGTCAGCCGGGTGCGGAACAGATCCCCTTCGTGGTTCACGAAGACCTGGGTCTTGTACTCCAATCGCCGGAATGCGCTCGAGTGGACGATACGGTCGCGGTCGCGCTGGAATTCGCTGCGGTTCTCCGGCGCGGGTTCAGCATAGGTCCGGCCGCGCGATCGGGACGGGTCGGATGCATAGGAAGCCAGTTCTTTCATCTGCGACACCGTCTCTCCTGCGGTATTTACTGCGTGGTTCGGGCCAATACGGCGCGCACGGCATCGGCCGGCGCCGCCCGCATCATCGCTGCCCCGATGCGGTTCATGAGCACGTAGCGGATCTCGCCGCCCTCGGTCTTCTTGTCGACCTGCATCAGGTCCAGCCAGCGGTCGGCCCCCAGGTCGGGCGCGACAACGGGGCAGCCGATGGCCTCGACCAGGCCGCGTACACGGGCCACGTCGGCGCGCGGAAAGTCCGCCACATCCGCCGACAATTCCGCAGCCTGCACCATGCCACAGCCCACCGCCTCGCCATGCAGCCAGGCGCCATAGCCCAGGCCGGCCTCGATGGCGTGGCCGAAGGTATGGCCCAGATTGAGGATGGCGCGCAGGCCGGATTCGCGTTCGTCCTTGCCCACCACCTGCGCCTTCAGCTCGCAGGAGCGACGGATGGCGTAGGCAACGGCCTGCGGATCCAGGCTGCGCAATTTCTGCGCATTCTGTTCGCACCACTCCCAGAACACCGGGTCCAGGATCAGGCCGTACTTGATGACCTCGGCCAGGCCCGCGGATACCTCGCGCGCCGGCAGCGTGGCCAGCACGGCGGTGTCGATCTCGACCGCCAGCGGCTGGTAGAACGCGCCGATCATGTTCTTGCCCAGCGGATGGTTGACGGCGGTCTTGCCGCCTACCGACGAGTCGACCTGGGCCAGCAGGGTGGTCGGCACCTGCACGAAACGCACGCCGCGCATGTACACCGCGGCGGCAAAGCCGGTCATGTCGCCGATCACGCCGCCGCCCAGCGCCACCAGCACGCAGCGGCGGTCCAGGCGATTGCCCAGCAGCGCGTCGAAGATCAGGTTGAGGGACTGCCAATCCTTGTACGACTCGCCGTCGGGCAGTTCGATGCGCAGCACCCGCTTGCCGGTGCGCGCCAGCGCGGCTTCGGCGCGTTCGCCGTACAGCGCCGCCACGGTCGGATTGGTCACCACCGCGATGGCGGTGGCGTCGGCGGGAATGCTCTCGTCCAGGGCATCCAGGCGCCCCGGCGCGATGCGGATGGGGTACTGTCCGCCCGGGGTGTCGACCTCAACAACGTTCATATCTGCTTCTCGAAGGCTTGTAATTGCGGCAACAGCGCCTTGACCAGGGTGTGGATGGGCATGGAGCCGGTTTCCACCACCAGATCGGCGACTTCCTTGTAGAACGGTTCGCGCAGGGTCATCAGGTCCCGCAGCGTGCCGCGCGGATCGGCGGTGGCCAGCAGGGGCCGGTTGCGATCGCGGCAGGTGCGGCGGAACAATTCGTCCACGCTGGCCCGCAAATAGACCACGATGCCACGCTCGCGCAGGCGCGCCCGGTTCTCGGCCGCCAGGATGGCGCCGCCACCGGTGGCGAGAATTATGTTGCGCCGTTGGGTACACTCTTCCAGGGCCGCGGATTCCCGGCGACGGAAACCGGTCTCGCCCTCGATTTCGAAGATTACCGGCACCCGCACGCCACAACGCGCCTCGAGCTCATGGTCCAGATCGATAAAATCGCGCCCCAGGGCACGCGCCAGGCCACGGCCGATCGTGGTCTTGCCCGCCCCCATCATGCCCACCAGGAAAATGGGCAGGTCGTGCGGCAACGACACGGCCCTGCCTGCGCACTCCGAAGCGCAGGGCGGGTTTTCGGGCGCCTCGCCAGTGGGCGCCAGGTCCGGATCGGCCTCCGGACATGAGTGAGCGGAAAAGTTCATGACGGCATTATCACATCTGCCGCCAAGTTGCCCGCGCGCCACACTGAACTATCTTGTTACAGAAACCGATCCGCCACGCTGAGGTGGGGCCGGAGATACCCGTAAAATCGCCGCGATGAGCAAGCCGCAGAATTCCTCCAAAAAAGACAAGCCCGCCAATAACGGTTCCCCGATATTGCGTTTTTTCGTCAAGACCGGCATTTTCTTTGCCGGCCTGTTCCTGTGCGGCGTGCTGCTGGCGGGCATGGCGCTGGCCCTGGCCTGGCCCAACCTGCCCGACCTGCACGCCATGACGGACTACCGCCCCAGGGTGCCGCTGCGCGTCTATACGGCGGACAAGGTGCTGATCGGCGAGTTCGGCGAAGAGCGCCGCAATGTGCTGCGCTTCAATGAAATCCCGGACGTGATGAAGTCCGCGGTGCTGGCGGCCGAAGACGACCGCTTCTACCAGCACGGCGGGATCGACTGGACCGGCGTGGTGCGCGCCGGCCTGACCAACCTGATCAACATGTCCAAGACGCAGGGCGCGAGCACGATCACCATGCAGGTGGCGCGCAATTTCTACCTGTCGTCCGAAAAGACCTATTCGCGCAAGTTCTACGAACTGCTGCTGACGTTCAAGATCGAATCGGAGCTCACCAAGGACCAGATCCTCGAGCTCTACATGAACCAGATCTACCTGGGCCACCGCGCCTACGGCTTCGCCGCCGCCTCGCGCACCTACTTCGGCAAGCCGCTGTCGGAAGTGACGCCGGCCGAGGCCGCGATGCTGGCCGGCATCCCCAAGGCGCCTTCGCGTTTCAACCCGATCTCCAACCGCCCCCGCGCCGAGCTGCGCCAGCGCTACGTGCTGGGCCGCATGCTGTCGCTGGGCTACCTGACCGAGCCCGAGTACAAGACGGCGATGGCGCAGCAGATCGTCATGAAGTCCGCCGAAGGCACGCCCGCCGGCGGCTACAGCATCCACGGCGAGTACGTGGCCGAACTGGCGCGCCAGCTGCTGTTCAACGTGTATCAGGACAACGTCTATTCGCGCGGCATCAACATCTACACCACGGTCCAGTCCAAGGACCAGGAAGCGGCCTACCGCGCCGTGCGCGAAGGCGTGCTCGAATACACCCGCCGCGCGCCCTACCCTGGCCCCGAAGAACAGCTCGACCTGCCCGCGGGCACCGAGAACAACCCCCAGGCCCTGGACGAATTCCTGGATGGCGTGTTCGACAAGTTCAGCGACAGCGGCGACCTGCTGACCGCGGTGGTGTTGTCGGCCAGCCCCACCGAAGTGAAGCTGGCGCGCAGCTCGCGCGAGATCATCACCGTCACCGACAAGAAGGTGCTGGGCGTGGTGGCGCGCGCGCTCAACGACAAGGCCAAGCCCGAGCAGCGCATCAAGCGCGGCTCCGTGGTCTATATCCGCAAACTGGGCGACAACTGGGAAATCATCAACCTGCCGTCGGTGCAGGCGGCCTTCGTCGCGCTGTCGCCGCAGGACGGCGCGATCCGCGCCATGGTCGGCGGCTTCGACTTCTATCGCGGCAACTTCAACCGCGTGACGCAGGCCTGGCGCCAGCCGGGCTCGAACATCAAGCCGTTCATCTACGCCGCGTCGCTCGAGCGCGGCCTGACGCCGGCCACGCAGATCTCCGACCAGCCGTTCGAACTGACCGCGGCGCAGACCGGCTCCAAGGCCTGGAACCCGAAGAACTACGGCAACCAGTACGAGCCCATGCTGACGCTGCGCCAGGGCCTGTACAAGTCCAAGAACATGGTCTCGATCCGCATCCTGCAGGCCATCGGCCCGCAGTACGCGCAGGACTACCTGACCCGCTTCGGCTTTGACAAGGCGCGCCAGCCCGCGGTGCTGCCGCTGGCGCTAGGCGCCGGCTCGGTGACCCCCCTGCAACTGGCCGGCGCGTTCTCGGTGTTCGCCAACGGCGGCTACCGCGTCACACCCTACCTGATCGACCGCGTCACCGACAGCAACGGCAAGATCGTGATGCAGGCCAAGCCCACCGTGGCCGGCGACGCCGCGGCCCGCGCCATCGACCCGCGCACCGCCTGGATCATGGACGACGTGCTGCGCGGCGTGGCCACCTACGGCACCGCCGCCCGCGCCCGCGTGCTGCTCAAGCGCAACGACATCGCCGGCAAGACCGGCACCACCAACGAATCCGTGGACGCCTGGTTCTCGGGCTACACGCCCTCGCTGGTGGCCACCGCCTGGCTCGGCTTCGACCAGCCCAAGTCGCTGGGTTCGCGCGAAACCGGCGGCGGCGTGGCCATGCCGATCTGGGTCGACTACATGCAGGACGTGCTCAAGGGCGTGCCGGAAGAAAAGCCGCGCCCCCGTCCCGACGGCATCATCGTCGAGAACGGCGAGTACTACTTCTCGGAATTCCCGCCCGGCCAGGCGGTGGCGCGGCTGGGGCTGCCGCAGGCTGACACGCTGGGTGAGTTCCTGAACGGCCTGAACAGCGACAGCGGCGAGGACAACCGCATCCGGGTCGCGCCGGGCGTGGGCACGCAGAACGCGCAGCCCTGGTCGCAGAAGATCCCGTTCTGAACGGAAAGAAAAAGGCCGGCGATTCGCCGGCCTTTTCGTTGGAGACTACAGGCGGATCGTGACGGGCACGCCCGCCGCCGCCGAACAGATCTGCGATAGCGCGTCCGGCAGATTCGGGCCGCCTCGGGTATCGTTCCAGTTCTGGCCGTCGTAGCGGTAATGGAAGCCGCCGCTGCGCGCGGCCACCCACAGTTCCTGCATGGCGGCCTGGCTGTTCACCACCACGTGGGTATTGTCCTCGAACACCATGGTCAGCACATTGCCGCTGCGGCTGGTTTCGACGTCGACGTCGAGCGAAGCCGCCCAGTCATCGGCCTGGCTTTCGATGCTGTCCAGCACCTGGTCGATCAACGCAAGAAATTCGGATTCGGTCATAATCGAGCCTGCAAGAATTACGGAGTTCCCAGTGTTCCAATTGGCATTCAGCCGCATGTCTCTTCGCATTGTAGCCACGCTCGTGGCGACCGGCATGGTTGCGGCCTGCGGCTACAAGGGTCCTTTGTACATGCCCACGCCTGATGGCAAGCCGCCCCCACCCGGGCAGCGCCAGTCCACGCCCCAGGTGCCTCAGATACCGGCCACCCCCACACTGCCATGACCGCCGCGTTCCCGGTTCCGCCCGAACTGGCCGGGCACCCCTACTTCCAGTACCGCAACAACGTGCTGTACGCCGAAGACGTGCCGCTGGACCATCTGGCCGGACAACTGGGAACGCCCCTGTACGTATACTCGCGCGCCGCGCTACGCGCCGCCTGGGACACCTATCGCAGCGCCGTTGGCCAGCGCCCCGTCCTGGTCTGCTACGGCATGAAGGCCAATTCCAACCTGGCCATCCTGAAGGAATTCGCCCGCCTGGGCGCGGGGTTCGACATTGTGTCCGGCGGCGAACTCAAGCGCGCCCTGGCCGCGGGCGCGGATCCCGCCAAAATCGTCTTTTCCGGCGTCGGCAAGCAGGTCTGGGAAATGCGCGCCGCCCTGGCTGCCGGCGTCATGTGCTTCAACGTCGAATCCGAGGCCGAACTGCAGCGGCTGTCCGACGTGGCCCAGGAAGCCGGGCAGCGTGCCCGGGTATCGCTGCGCGTCAACCCGGACGTCGATGCGCAAACCCACCCCTACATTTCCACCGGCCTGAAGGAAAACAAGTTCGGCATTCCCATCGGCGCGGCGCTGGACGCATATCGCAGCGCCCGCCTGCTGCCGGGCCTGGAAATCACCGGCCTGGATTGCCATATCGGTTCGCAGCTGACCGACATCAGTCCCTATTTCGACGCATTGGAAAAACTCCTCGATCTGGTCGCCGACCTCGAGGGCATCGGCATCCGCCTGTCGCACCTGGACCTGGGCGGCGGCCTGGGCATCCGCTACAACGATGAAATGCCGCCTTCGCCCAAGGCGCTGCTGGATCACGTGTTCCAACGCCTGCAGGCCCGCGGCCAGGATCATTTGCGGCTGGTACTGGAACCGGGCCGCTCGCTGGTCGGCAACGCCGGCGTGTTGTTGACCACGGTTCAGTACCTCAAGCACGGCGAGGCGCGCAATTTTGCCGTCGTCGACGCGGCCATGAACGACCTGCTGCGGCCGGCGCTGTATGACGCCTGGCATGGCCTGCAGCCCCTGCGCCCGCGCGCCGGCGACACGATCGACTACGACGTCGTCGGCCCGGTCTGCGAAAGCGCCGACTGGCTGGCACGCCAACGCGCGTTGGTGCTCGAACAAGATGACGTGCTGGCGCTGGAATCGGCCGGCGCCTATGGCATGACGATGGCAGGCAACTACAACACTCGCCCCCGTGCGGCCGAAGTCATGGTCGACGGCGGCCACTACCATGTGGTGCGCCAGCGCGAGACCCTCGACGACCTGCTGCGCGGCGAGTCGACGTTGCCCTGATCCCTGCCCTGCGCCATGTGAAAAGGCCCCGAACGGGGCCTTTTCACATGGATGGAACAATCAGAGCTGGCCGTACGAATGCAGCCCGGACAGGAACATGTTCACTCCCAGGAAGGCAAAGCCGGTGATCAGCAGCCCCGTCAGCGCCCAGTAGGCCGCCATCGTGCCGCGCAGGCCCTTGATCAGCCGCATGTGCAGCCAGGCCGCGTAGTTCAGCCAGACGATCAGCGCCCAGGTTTCCTTGGGGTCCCACTGCCAGTATGCGCCCCAGGCGTCCGCGGCCCACAGCGCGCCCAGGATGGTCGCCACGGTGAAGAAGGCGAAGCCGATGGCGATGGCGCGGTACATGATGTCGTCCAGC
This sequence comes from Achromobacter xylosoxidans, assembly GCF_001457475.1. NCBI lineage: Bacteria > Pseudomonadati > Pseudomonadota > Betaproteobacteria > Burkholderiales > Alcaligenaceae > Achromobacter > Achromobacter xylosoxidans. The sequence goes on from NZ_LN831029.1 coordinate 6,698,241, forward strand.
ACCTCCAGCGGCGGCAGCGCGGCGGCGATGCGGCGCCGGCCCAGCAGGATGGCGCCGACGATCACCGCGCCGATGCCGAAATACAGCATCCAGGTGGCCGACAGGCCGTCGGTGCGGAACACCATGGGCTCGGCGCACAGCAGCACGCCCAGCACGAACAGCGGCGCCAGCTTGAGCCACGACGAGGTCTGGCCGTGCTGCTTGATCAGGTAGGCGAAACCGACCATGGCCGCCAGCGAGAAGGTGCCGTAGCCGATGAAGTTGGCGGGCACATGCAGCTTCATCCACCAGCTCTTGAGCGCCGGCACCAGCGGCTGGATCTGCCCGGCATCGCGCGTGAACGAATACCACAGCAGGAACACCACCGCCGAGGTCACCACCAGCAGCACGAAGCCGCCCAGCGCGCGCGTGGCGTACTTGCGTTCGTAGTACAGATAGAACAACGCCGTGATCAGCGCGAACAGCACGAACACTTCGTACAGGTTGCTGACCGGGATGTGGCCCAGATCCGGGCCCATCAGGTGGCCCTCGCGCCAGCGCACCAGCAGGCCGGTGACGCCCGCGAACACCGCGCCCCACGTCAGGGCCGTGCCCAGCCAGGCCGCGGTCGGGCTGAAGAAACCGATCCAGTAGCAGACCATGGCCAGCGCGAACAGCGCGCTCATCCACAGGATGGCCGACTGCGACGAGAACAGGTATTTCAGGAAGAACACCTGCTCGGCCCGCGCCAGGTCGTTGCCGTAGAGCATCAGTGCCAGGCCGGCCGCGATCGCACAGGCCACCATCAGGCGGCGCAGGGGCCGCCACAGCCAGCCCATCCAGGCCAGCACCGGCACGGTGCCGCACAGGATGATCTTCTCGTAGTAGTCCATGGCGCCGCTGAAACGCGTCAGCGCGAAACCGGCGCCCGCCGCCAGCAGCAGGAAGAACACGATGTCCGTCCAGTCCGGCCGGCCGCGCTGCGCGCGGCTGTCACCGGTCTCGGACAGGCTGTCCTGCCAGAGGTTGTCGGGCGTGGGGGAATGCGTGGTGGTGGTCGTGGACATAGGAAACCTTAAGACCCTTTCTGGCGCAGCAGCGCCTGCTTGAAGCGATCGAACTCCTGGTTGAAGTCGAGTGTACGCTTCTGCGACGTCATCGCCGCCAGGATGCCGCTGCCGCCTTCCTGCGGCTTGATCCAGATCCAGACGCGGCGATCCCGAATATAGAACATCGAAAACACCCCCAGGACCAGCAACAGGCTGCCCAGGTAGACCGTATTCTTGCCCGGCGTGCGGCTGACCTGGAACACGCTGGCCTGCACGTGGTTGAAATCAGCCAGAGAGAAGAACACCGGCGCCGGATAGACGGTCAGGTCGGACAGCGCCGCCACCGCCAGGCGCGACCACACTGCCGCGCGCTCGGCCTCGGGGCCCTCGGTCGGGACCGGCGGCAATCCGGCGCGCTCGCGCTCGACCGCCCGCAATTCGTTCATGCTGGCGCCGATCAGTCGAATGACCACGTCCGCGGCGCGCTCCAGGTCGGCGGCCGGCGTGTTGGCCTGCAGGAACGCGGCGACGGCCTGCAGGCCGCCGGAAGCATAGGTTTCCAGGGCGCGCTCGGCGGCCGTCTGCAAGGGCTGGCGGTCCGCGCCGCTCGGGCTGTTGCGTTCGGCGAAGCGGCGCGCCGCCTCCTGCCGCGCCGCCGGATCGGCCAGCGTGGCGCGCAAACGCATGAACTCCGCCACCGAACTGTCGTCGTCGGCCGGGATCCGCAGGTAACGGAAGGGCTCGGACGCGTTGTTGCGCACACCAGCCAGGAACACGCTGGCGCCGTCCAGCTGCACCGGCAACATGTAATTCTGGAATTCATGCGCCTGGCCCGCGTCGTCGATCAGCTTGTATTCGACGCTGGGGCCCACGTTGCGCAGGTTTTCGTTCTTCTTGCCCGCCGCGCTGCCGGCCACCGAGGCGACGTGCTCGGCGAAGCTCTGGTTGCCCCCCTTGGGCTCGCCACCGGTCAGGTCCTCGACGTTGATCGGACGCAGGGCCGTGATTTCCACGTTCATGCTGCGCGGGCCGCGCGCAGTGTGAGCGGTTACTTCGGCGGTCTTGCCCACCGTGCCGTCGACATTGAACGTGGCGCTGTCCGCGCCCACCAGCGGGTAGCCCTTGAGCACCACCGTGCTGCCGCCATCGTCGAAGCTGGACTGGTAGACCGTCATGCCCTTGAAGCGCAGCGGCTCATTGACTTCGATGGTCGAGTCGAACGACTTGCCGGTATCGGGATCCGTCACTTCCACTTCGCTGGCGAAGCGGCTGGGCATACCGGTCGAGTAGTAATCGACGATGAATTTCTTCAACTTCAACGTGAAGGGCATGGGCTGCACCAGGGCGCCGTCGCCCACCATCACCACCGCCGTGCTGGCCTGGCCGTTCTCCGGGACCAGCACGCTGGCGCGGAAGCTGGGATTGTTGACCGACAGGCGGCCGCTTTCCGGCACTTCCGAGATCAGCATGTTCTCGACGATCGGCTTCTTGCCGCCGAACATGACCTGCAGGCGCACCGGCAGCTCGCTGTCGAGCAGGCCGCCGACACAGATGATGACCATGGCGGCGTGGGCGAATACGTAGCCCAGCCGGTTTGCGCTGCCCTTCTTGGCCGCCAGCAGCACGCCGGTGCTGTCCTGGCGCTCGCGCACCGCATAGCCCATGCGCTTGAGCAGCGCCGTCAGGCCGGCCGCGGTCTGCGGCACGTCGCTGGGCGCGTCGGTCTCGACGCGGTGCGGGAAGGCCCGCAGGCTGCCGCCGCGCACGTGTTCGCGGAACGAACGCGCATCACGCAGCATCTTGGGCGCGTTGCGGATCAGGCAGACCGAAGTCGAGATCACCAGGAACGCCATGATCAGCAGGAACCACCAGCTGTTGTAGACGTGCCAGATCGAGAACTTGTCGAACACCTCGAACCAGAACGGGCCGAACTGGTCGATGTAGTTATTGGACGACCGGTTCTGCTGCAGGACCGTCCCCACCAGGCTGGCCACGCAGATGAACATCAGCAGGCTGACGGCGAACCGCATCGAGCCCAGCAATTCGAACAGATCGCGGGGCAGGCTGCGCAGGGAGGGACGGGAGTGTGTCTGAGTCGAATTCATGAAAAAAGGGGGGCCGCGCAATCGGCTACCCCCCTCGTAGACAGCGCGTGGCGGGACCAGGTTCCGCCATGCTCAGGTTTGCGTGAACGCGGACCAGCCGCGCGCATTGCCGGCAGGTGGTTACCGCAAGCCGGCCGCGTAGTCCGCCACGGCCTTGATGTCGGCATCCGACATCCGGTCGGCCACGGCGTGCATCACGTCGTTGGCGCGATCGCCGCTGCGGAACAGCTTGAGCTGCTCTTCGATGTACATGGGAAACTGACCCGACAGCCGGGGGTACTGGCCCGGAATGCCCGCGCCATTGGCAGAATGGCATGCGGCACAAGCCGGAACATTGCGCTCGGGCAAACCGCCGCGCCAGATCTTTTGACCCAGATCAACCAACTTCTCCTGGCCGGCGGTGGCCGGCTCTTTCAGCGGCTGCTGCGCCAGGTACAGCGCGATGTTCTGCATGTCGGCCGGCGTCAGGTTCTGCGCCATGGCGGTCATGGGAGTGGGATTGCCGCCGGGCCCGTTGCGCACAGGCAGCTTGGCGCCCTGCTTGACCTGGAAGTCGGTCAGCTGCTTGACCAGGTATTCGTGGGGTTGCGCGGCCAGGTTGGGATTCACCGGGATGGTGCTGTTACCCGCCGCGCCATGACAGGACGCACAGGCGATGATGCCGCGCGAGGCGTCGCCCTGGTCAAACAGCTGCCCGCCCTTGGCGGCATCTGGCTTGGCCGGACCCGCGGCGCCTTCGGCGGCGAGACTCGTAGTAGAAAAGGCGGAGGCGCCGAGCAACAGCCCGCTCGCAACCAACATCCGGGACAGCACACGCTTCATGAAGACCTCGACGATCACATCGATCAAGGCGCAAAAAGGCGCCCACGCCTGCCCGCACATCTGGAAAACCGTATCGAACCTGATTTGCCCGATTGCCTGCTCGTCAAAGGCGCAAGTACCTGGGAAACCGGATGTCCGGCTGGTACGAAATACCCTCAACAGTAAGCAAAAGAGACGGCTCCGCGCACGGGGACCACTGTTGCAAACGCCGGATTATACAATAGGGCTCGAAACCAACCGTATCCAAAGCCACCCGTGTCCCTCCTACATCGCGCCTCTTTCCTTACGTCGGCCGCTCGCCTCGACCAGTTGCCGCCTCCTGACGCGCCCGAGGTTTGCTTCGTCGGCCGCTCCAACGCCGGCAAGTCCACGGCCATCAACGTGCTGTGCAACCAGCGCCGTCTCGCCTTCTCGAGCAAGACGCCGGGCCGCACGCGGCTCATCAACATGTTCGGCCTGCCCGACCCGCTGGATCCGGAAGGCCACATCGGCTACCTCGTCGACCTGCCCGGCTACGGCTACGCGTCCGTGGCCCGCGACGAAAAGGAAAAGTGGGCCGACATCCTGGGCGGCTACCTGCGCGACCGCGAATCGCTGGCCGGCATCGTGCTGCTCATCGACATCCGCCGCGGCGTCACCGAACTGGACCGCCGCCTGGCCAACTTCATCGCCCCCACCGGCCGTCCGGTGCTGGCGCTGCTCACCAAAGCCGACAAGCTGCCTTACGGCCAGCGCGTGCGCACCGTGTTCTCGGTGCGCAAAGACCTGGCGGACATCGGCGCCCTGCACACCATCCCCTTCTCGGCGCCGGAGCGCATCGGCCTGGAAGAAGCTGGCGCGCACATAGAAAACTGGATTTCTCCCAAGGTCGTACCATGAACCCGCAGATCATCACCCCCGACTTCCCGGTTTCCCGCCCCCGCCGCCTGCGCCGCGACGACTACACCCGCCGCCTGGTGCGCGAGAACGCCCTCACCGTCAACGACCTGATCTATCCGGTCTTCGTGGCCGAGGGCAATGGCCTGAAGCAGCCTGTTGCGTCGCTGCCGGGCGTGGTGCGCTATTCGCTGGACACGCTGCTGCCGGTGGCCGAGGAATGCGTGGCCCTGGGCATCCCGGTGCTGTCGCTGTTTCCCGCCATCGACCCGGCGCTCAAGACGCCCGACGGCATCGAGGCCACCAACCCCGAGGGCCTGATCCCGCGCGTGGTGCGCGAACTCAAGAAGCACTTCCCCGACCTCGGCGTGCTGTGCGACGTGGCGCTGGACCCGTACACCAGCCACGGCCAGGACGGCGTCATCGATGAAAACGGCTACGTCGTCAACGAGCCGACCGTCGAGATCCTCGTCAAGCAGGCCCTGACGCAGGCCGCGGCCGGCGTCGACATGGTCGCCCCCAGCGACATGATGGACGGCCGCATCGGCGCCGTGCGCCGCGCGCTCGAGGCCAACGGCTACATCCACACCCAGATCATGGCCTACTCGGCCAAGTACGCCAGCGCCTTCTACGGCCCGTTCCGCGATGCCGTCGGTTCCGCCACCAACCTGGGCAAGTCCAACAAGATGGCCTACCAGATGGACCCGGGCAACCTGGACGAAGCGCTGCGTGAAGTGGCCGCCGACCTGCAGGAAGGCGCCGACATGGTCATGGTCAAGCCCGGCATGCCCTACCTGGACGTGCTGCGCCGCGTCAAGGACACCTTCCGCGTGCCGACCTTCGCCTACCAGGTGAGCGGTGAATACGCGATGATCAAGGCGGCCTCGGCCAATGGCTGGCTGGATCATGACAAGGTCATGATGGAAGCGCTGCTGGCATTCAAGCGCGCCGGCGCCGACGGCATCCTGACGTACTTCGCGATCGAAGCGGCGCGGCTGCTCAAGCAGCAGCGCTGATCGCGGCTGGCGGGGGCCTGCTCGGCCCTGCCCCGCTCGTCATCCGCGCGCCCCGGCATGAAACGCGCACACGAAACGCGCACACGAAACGCGCCCATGCAACGCGCCAACTACCGGCGGGCCCTTGCGGCCCGCCACGGTTTCAACGCGACGCCGGCGCGCAGCGGCGCAGGCCCAGCCAGGTGCCGCTGAGAATGCAGGCCAGCCCCGCCACGTGCACCAGCGTGACGTGCTCGTCCAGGAACAGCGCGGCGAACAGCAGGCCGAAGATCGGCAGCCAGTTCACGAACAGCGCGGCGCGGCTGATCCCCAGCCTGGCAATGCCCGCGTTCCACAGGATGTTGCTGACGCCCGAGGCGATCACCGCCGAGAACAGCAGCACCAGCCACGGCCACCACGTCATGCTCCAGTTGTCCGCGTCATAGGACGACGGCGTCATGGCCGCATGCGCCATCAACATCAGGCCGCCGGCCAAGTACATGTACCAGAGCATCGCCAGCGGATCGAGCGTGCGCGAGATGCGCTGGATCACCAGCCCGCCGAACACGAACACCGCCACCGCCAGGAACACGATGGCGTCGCCCCAACCGGTCAGGCCGATTTGCGCGCCGCTGCCCACCACCACCATGGCCACGCCCGCCAGCCCCAGCAAGGCGCCGGCGATCCGCAGCCATGTCAGCCGCTCGCGATAGAACAGCGCCGCCAGCAGCGCCGACAGCAAGGGACTGGTGGCCATCAGCAGCGTGCCGTTGGCGGCCGACGAGAACTGCAGCCCGTACACCAGCGCGGTCTGGTGCGCATACACCACCAGGAAGCCGGCCAGCGCGACCCAGGCCAGTTCCACGCGCCCCAGCCTCGGAATGCGGCCGCGACGCGCCTTGACGATGAGGGTGACGGCAACGAACGCCACGGCGATCCGCAAGGCCGCCAGGGCGCGGATATCCATGTGCTGCGTCAGGTACTTGATGGAGACGATGTTCAGGCCCCAGGTGGCCATGACGAACATCAGTTGCAGATAGATCAGACCGGTGCGGTCCTGGCTTGCATCGACTGTCGAAGACGTCACGGGCGCCGGCCTGAGGGGTTGGAGGCGCCGCCCACGCGGCGCGAACCCTCATGGTAGCGGCCGGCCGCCGCTCAGCGCAATAGCACGCGGTCCAGCGAGTCGGCGAAGCGCTTGGCGTCCTGGAAGCCCACGACACGGGCGTCCGGCAGCTCCTTGCCGCCGGGCGCGAAGAACATGATCCCCGGCGGGCCGAACAGGCGGAAACGCTTGAGCAGCGCACGGTCATCGGCATTGTTGGCGGTGACGTCGGCCTGCACCAGCAGCATGCCGGCCATGCGTTGCGCCACGCCCGGATCGGTGAAGGTGAAGCGCTCCATCTCGCGGCACGACACGCACCAGTCGGCGTAGAAGTCCAGCATCACCGGCTGCGTGCTCGCGGCCAGCAGCGCGTCCAGCTCGGCGTTGTTGCGCACGCGCTTGAATTGCACCTCGCCGGCATGCGCGGCGGCGCCCGAGGCCGCCGGGCCGCCGGAAGCAAAGTGCGACAGCGGCTGCAGCACGTCGCGGCCGCCGCTGGCCGCGCCGACCAGCCACGCGGCCGCGGCCAGGGCCAGCAACAGGCCGACGCCCTTGCCGAACATGCGCGCCGAGCCGGCGCCCGCCGGCAACGCGTCGAACGCGCGCAGCATCACGGCGCCGACGATCGCCAGGAAGGCCCAGCCGGTCATCTGCACCCAGGTCGGCACCACCGGAATCAGCATCCACCACGCGGTCGCCAGCAGCAGCATGCCGAACAGCCGCTTGACGCCATCCATCCACGGCCCGGCCTTGGGCAGCAACGCGCCCGACGAGGCGCCGACGATCAGCAGCGGCACGCCCATGCCCCACGCCATCGCGAACAGGGCCGAGCCCCCCAGCACCACGTCGCCGGTCTGCGAGATGTACAGCAACGCGCCGGCCAGCGGCGCGGCCACGCACGGCCCGACGATCAGCGCCGACAGCGCGCCCATCAGCAACGCGCCGGTGTAACGGCCGCCGGGAATGCGCGACGAGCGCTCGGCCAGCCGCGCCTGAATGCCGGACGGCATCTGGAAGGTGAAGGCATCGAACATCGCCAGCGCCAGCACCGCCAGCAGGATCGCGAACAGCGTCAGGATCCACGGCGTCTGCAGCCACGCGGCCAGGCCCGCGCCGCTCAGGCCGGCGGCCACGCCCAGCGCGGTGTAGACCACCGACATGCCCAGCACGTAGGTCGCCGCCAACGCCAGGCCACGGCCGCGCGTCGGGCGTTCCTGGCTGGCGCCGCCCAGCACGATCGACGACAGGATGGGAATCATGGGCAGCACGCAGGGCGTGAACGCCAGCAACAGGCCCAGCACCAGGAACACGCCGGCCGTCTTGATCCAGCCCAGCCCGCCCAGGGCATCGGCCAGGCCGGTGTCGCCCGCGTTCACCAGCGCGCTCAGGCCGCCGCCCGATGCCGCCGGCGCGGCCGAGGCGCCACCGCCGCCCGCCAGCGCGTAGCCGCCCGCCACCGGCGTCAGCTTCACACTGCTGTCCATCGGCGGATAGCACAGGCCGGCATCGGCGCAGCCCTGCCCGGTCAGCGTCAGCGTGAACGGCTGGCCACCGGGCGTCACCGGCACCCGGATCACCACGTCCTGGTGGTAGACCTCCATGTCCTTCTCGAAGGTCGGGTCGTACTTGACCTCGCCCTTGGGGTAGACCGGCTCGCCCAGGGTAGCCGCGCCCAGGGGGCTGATGCTGATGCCGAAGCGCTCGCGGTACATGTAATAGCCCGGCGCCACCCGGAAGCGCAGCTCGACGGTATCCGGCGTGGCCATCGCCGCGCTGAAGACGAAGGCCTTTTCCGGCTCGAGGAACTCGGCCTCGGCGCGCGCCGGCGCGTTCCAGGCCAGCCACAGCAGCGCCATGGCCAGCGCCGCCAGCAACTTGGGAAAAAAGGCACGCATCGGCGCGTGGAGCCGGACCGCGGGTTGCAACATCAGTCTCTCTTGTTCTGCACGGCGGCCGTCTGCTGGCGCACCCAGTCGAGATAGGGCGCGGCGCCGCCGATGACCGGCAGCACGATGATTTCGGGCACGTCGTAGGGATGCATCTGCGCCAGGGCCTGGACCACGGCCTGGTGGCGCGCGTAGGTGGTCTTGATGTGGATGGGGATTTCCTCGGCCCCTTCCACCTCGCCTTGCCACTGGTAGATGGACAGACCCGGCGCGCCAAGGTTCACGCAGGCCGCCAGGCCATCTTCGACCAGCACGTGGGCGATACGCTTGGCCAGCAACAGATCCGGCGCGTTGCTGATGACCAGCACGACGTCGTCATCGCGCAACATGGAGCCTCCTGGGAATACCCGTGTCGGATGTAACTCGGGGTATTTTATCGATATTGCCGCCCGCGTCCGCCCGCAATCGGACCCGCGGCCACCGCATTCCATTCCCACCGAGGCAAGCATGTCCGATAACTGCCTGTTCTGCCGCATCGCCCGCCACGAGATACCGGCCCACATCATCCACGAAGACGACCGCCTGATGGCGTTCCTGGACATCCAGCCGGTGCGCCCCGGACACACGCTCATCATTCCCAAGCAGCACTATCCGTACTACGAAGACATGCCCGCCGACCTGGCCGGCCACATCGTCAACCTGGGGCAGAAGCTGGGCCGCCACATGAAGCGGCTGTATGGCGTGGACCGCGTCGGCTTCGCCTTCACCGGCATCCACGTCGCGCATACCCATGCGCACGTGATCCCCATGCACCATCCGCAGGACGTGACCTCGACGCAGTACATCGAGCAGCAGGACCTGACCTTCCGCATGCCGCCCCAGGCGCCCCAGGAGGCGCTGGCGGCCACCGCCGCGCAGTTGCGGGGCGAACTGCACGCTTCGTAGCGATCGGCGCGCCTGCGCCGCCAGGGCGCCCCGCGCGCGCCGCGCAAAAAAAACAAGGGCGGGTCCGAAGACCCGCCCTTGTCGCTTATCTAGACACCGAAACTTATTCGGCGCTGTCCTCAGCGGACTCATCGACTTCCGGACGGTCGACCAGCTCCATGAAAGCCATGGGAGCGTTGTCGCCTTGACGGAAACCCATCTTCAGCACGCGGGTGTAGCCGCCGTTGCGGGCCGCGTAGCGCGGGCCGATTTCGGCGAAGAGCTTCACCACGGCGTCGCGATCGCGCAGACGGGCAAAAGCCAGACGCTTGTTCGCGAGGGTGGGTTCTTTACCCAGCGTGATCAGGGGTTCGATGACGCGGCGCAGTTCTTTCGCCTTGGGCAGCGTGGTCTTGATGGCTTCGTGGGTGATCAACGAAACGGCCATGTTGCGGAACATGGCAAGACGGTGACTGCTGGTGCGGTTGAGCTTACGCAAGCCATTACCGTGACGCATGATAAGTATCCTTTGAATCTAGTGAAGGCGTTTCCGCCATCGGGTTATCCGGCTCTTCTATCGACCTGCAACCAGGCCGCGGTCCGGTGGAAAACGGTGCATTTTACGACGGTTTCGCAAACCGCCCGGCGGCAAGGCCGGGCGCCGCGGGAAGCGCCCCCGCGACAGGGGCGCCACCCTTCAAGACTTACGGACGCTCCAGGCCCAGCGGGGGCCAGTTTTCGAGCTTCATGCCCAGCGTCAGGCCGCGTGCGGCCAGCACTTCCTTGATCTCGTTGAGCGACTTGCGACCCAGGTTCGGGGTCTTGAGCAGTTCGTTCTCGGTACGCTGGATCAGGTCGCCGATGTAGTAGATGTTTTCGGCCTTCAGGCAGTTGGCCGAACGCACGGTCAGTTCCAGGTCGTCGACCGGACGCAGCAGGACCGGGTCGATCTGCGGCGTGCCGCGGACCGGGGCTTCGTACGAATCGCCGGCGCCTTCCAGGGCGGCGAAGACCGAGATCTGGTCCATCAGGATGCGGGCCGACTGGCGCACCGCTTCCTCGGGCGAGATGACGCCGTTGGTTTCGATGTCCAGCACCAGCTTGTCCAGGTCGGTGCGCTGTTCCACGCGGGCGCTTTCAACCGCGTAGCTGACGCGGCGGACCGGGCTGAACGAGGCGTCCAGGACGATGCGGCCGATGGTGTGGGTGCGGTCTTCCGACAGCGCGCGCACGTTGCCCGGCACGTAGCCACGGCCCTTTTCGACCTTGATCTGCATTTCCAGCTTGCCCGCGTCCGTCAGGTTGCAGATGGCGTGGCCGGGGTTGATGATCTCGACGTCGTGCGGCAGCTCGATGTCGCTGGCCAGCACGGTGCCGGCGCCGGTCTTGCGCAGGACCAGGGTGACTTCGTCACGGTTGTGCAGCTTGAAGACCACGCCCTTCAGGTTCAGCAGGATGTCGACGACATCTTCGCGAACGCCCGGGATGGTCGAGTATTCGTGCACCACGCCCGTCATCTGGACTTCGGTCGGCGCGTAGCCGGTCATCGAAGACAGCAGGATGCGGCGCAGGGCGTTGCCCAGCGTATGGCCGTAGCCGCGCTCGAACGGCTCCATCACGATCTTGGCATGGTGGGTGCCGACCGGTTCGACTTCAATGGAGCGCGGCTTCAGGAAACCTTGAGTGGACATGTACTGTGTTCCTTTTCAATACCCTCGGCTCGTTACACCGATAAGGCTGATGGACAGGTTGAAACGTGAAACGCGGGCGACGAAAAAGCCGCCCGATACTTACCGCAAAGCCCGCCCCGCCAAATGGCGGAAAGCGGGCTGCTGCGAGACTTGCAAACCGGTCGCGAAACCAGCTCGCCAGCACCTTGCGAAGGAGGCGCCGGCAGGCGTGATTAACGCGAGTACAGTTCGACGACCATCGATTCGTTGATGTCGCGAGCGACGTCAGCGCGATCGGGGGCCGACTTGAACGTGCCGGTCAGCTTGGTCGTGTCGACTTCCACCCACTGGGGGATGCCGATGCTGGTGGCCAGGTCGAGCGATTCCTTGATGCGGCCTTGCTTCTTGGCCTTTTCGCGGATCGAGATGACGTCGCCAGCCTTGACCAGCATCGAAGCGATGTCGGCGGTGTGGCCGTTCAGTTCGATGGCGCGGTGGCTCACCAGCTGGCGAGCTTCGGCGCGGGTCGAGCCGAAGCCCATGCGGTAGACGACGTTGTCCAGGCGCGATTCCAGCAGCTGGATCAGCGTTTCGCCGGTGTTGCCACGGCGACGCTCGGCTTCAGCGAAGTACTTGCGGAATTGCTTTTCCAGCACGCCGTACATGCGCTTGAGCTTTTGCTTTTCGCGCAGCTGCAGGCCGTAGTCGGAAGTGCGGGCACCCGAAGTGCGGCCGTGTTGGCCAGGCTTGGAATCCAGCTTGCACTTGGAATCCAGCGAGCGGCGGGCGCTCTTCAGGAACAGGTCAGTACCCTCGCGGCGCGAGAGCTTGCATTTGGGTCCAATATAACGTGCCATGTGGATTCCCTTTAGATACGACGACGCTTCGGCGGACGGCAGCCGTTGTGCGGAACGGGCGTGATGTCGGCGATGGACGAGATCTTGATGCCCAGCGCGTTCAGCGCGCGGACCGACGATTCACGGCCGGGGCCGGGGCCCTTGATACGCACTTCCAGCGTCTTGATGCCGTATTCCAGCGCAACGCGGCCAGCCGTTTCAGCGGCAACCTGCGCGGCGAACGGAGTCGACTTGCGCGAACCCTTGAAGCCGGCACCGCCCGACGTGGCCCACGACAAAGCGTTGCCCTGACGGTCGGTGATGGTGATGATGGTGTTGTTGAACGAAGCGTGAACGTGCGCGATGCCGTCCGAGACGTTCTTCTTGACCTTTTTGCGCACGCGCGAAGCGCCGCTGGTGGAAGCTTTCGCCATAATCCAGTTCCTCGATTATTTCTTCAGGGACGCAGCAGCACGACGCGGGCCCTTGCGGGTGCGAGCGTTGGTGCGAGTGCGCTGGCCGCGCACGGGCAGGCCGCGCTTGTGGCGCATGCCGCGGTAGGTTCCCAGGTCGATCAAACGCTTGATCGAGAGCTGCACTTCACGACGCAGGTCACCTTCGACCGTGAACACACCAACGTGTTCACGGACGCGTTCCAGCTCAGCGTCGCTCAGATCCTTGACCTTTTTGTCAAACGGGACGTTAGCCGCTTCGCAGATCTTGCGAGCGCGCGTACGACCGATGCCAAAAATGGCGGTCAGGCCGATCTCGGCGTGCTGATGCGGCGGAATGTTAATGCCAGCAATACGGGCCATGACTGTTCCTTGAATAAATCCGTTGCGTAGTCGCTAACCCGAGTTAGCCTTGACGCTGCTTGTGACGCGGGTCGGTGCAGATAACGCGCACCACGCCGTGACGTTTGATAACTTTGCAGTTGCGGCAGATCCGCTTAACCGATGCCATTACTTTCATGGTTGACTCCTAATTTTCCGTAATCCGGTTCCGCTCATTTGGAGCGGAAAACTATCCTGGCTCGCGTCAGGTCATAGGGCGTGAGCTCCACTTTGACCTTGTCACCCGGCAGGATCCGGATGTAATGCATACGCATCTTGCCGGAAATATGGCCCAACACCACGTGGCCGCTTTCAAGCTTGACGCGAAATGTCGCGTTCGGGAGGTTCTCAAGAACCTCGCCTTCCATCGGAATGACTTCGTCCTTGGGCATTTTCTCTTACCGCATCGGCAAACCCGCGCCCTTGAAGTTGGCCTTCTTGAGCAGCGAGTCGTACTGGTGAGACATCATGTAGGCCTGGACCTGCGCCATGAAATCCATCGTCACCACCACAATAATCAACAGAGACGTACCACCGAAGTAGAAGGGAACGTTCCAGCGCATCACCAAGAATTCCGGCAACAGGCACACCAACGTGATGTAGATGGCACCTGCGAGCGTCAAACGCATCAGGATCTTGTCGATGTAGCGCGCCGTTTGCTCGCCCGGACGGATGCCCGGAACAAACGCACCACTCTTCTTCAGGTTGTCCGCCGTTTCGCGGCTGTTGAACACCAGAGCCGTGTAGAAAAAGCAGAAGAAAATGATCGCGACCGAGTACAGCGTGATGTAGAGCGGTTGACGAGGCGACAGGGCCGCGGCCAGGTCGCTGAGCCAACGCATGTTCTCACTGCTGGAGAACCAGCTCGTGATCGTTGCCGGGAACAGGATGATCGACGACGCGAAGATCGGCGGAATCACCCCGGCCATGTTCAGCTTCAGCGGCAGGTGCGAGCTCTGACCACCGTAGACCTTGTTGCCGACCTGACGCTTGGCGTAGTTCACCGTGATCTTGCGCTGTCCGCGTTCCACGAACACCACAAAAGCGGTAACCAGCACCACCAGAGCCACGATGAACAGTGCCGACAGCACGGACATCGCGTTGGTGCGGACCAGGTCCAACAGTGCAGCCAGCGCCGCGGGCAGACCCGCCACGATACCTGCGAAGATCAGGATGGAAATCCCGTTGCCGAGACCGCGTTCCGTGATCTGCTCACCCAGCCACATGACGAACATGGTGCCGGTGACCAGCGTCACGACGGTCGTGAAGCGAAACAGCATGCCCGGATCGATCACCAGTCCCTGCTGGGACTCAAGCGCCACCGAAATGCCCACAGCCTGCACCAGCGCCAGCACGACCGTGCCATAGCGGGTGTATTGGGTAATCTTCCGACGACCGGCCTCGCCCTCTTTCTTGAGCGCTTCCAGCGACGGCACCACCACCGACATCAACTGCATGATGATGGATGCCGAAATGTACGGCATGATCCCCAGGGCAAAAATCGAGAAGCGCGAGAGCGCCCCGCCCGAGAACATGTTGAACAGGCCCAGGATCCCGCCCTGGTTCTGGCGGAACAGGTCCGCCAGCGCGTCCGGGTTGATACCCGGAACGGGGATGTGTGTACCCAAACGGTAAACCACCAGGGCGAGCACCAGGAACACGAGGCGGCGCTTGAGGTCGCCGTACCGCGTTCCGGTTTTACCCAATGCCTGCGCGTTAGCCACTCGTCACCTCGTGATCAAGCAAGCGAGCCGCCCGCGGCTTCGATGGCGGCGCGAGCGCCAGCCGTCGCGGTAATGCCCTTGAGCACGACCTTGCGCGAGAGTTCACCCGACTTGATGACCTTGGCGTAACGAACCGCCTGGCCAATCACGCCAGCCGCCTTCAGCACTTGCACGTCGATTTCGTCGACGGGCACGGCTTGCAGGTCCGACAGACGGACTTCGGCGTACAGGTGCTGACCCAGCGGGGTGAAACCACGCTTGGGCAGGCGACGCTGCAGCGGCATTTGACCGCCTTCGAAGCCAACCTTATGGAAACCGCCCGAACGCGACTTCTGACCCTTGTGACCACGGCCGGCGGTCTTACCCAGACCCGAACCGATGCCACGGCCGACGCGGCGCTTGGCGTGCTTGCTGCCCTCGGCGGGCTTCAGCGTATTAAGTTGCATATCCGACATGGTGATTCCTTAGGCTTCCGAGACGGAAACGAGATAATCCACCTTACGGATCATCCCACGCACCTCGGGCGTATCGACCAGCACGCGGCTGCTGTTGATACGGCCCAAGCCCAGACCGCGAACCGTGTCACGGTGCGATTGCTTGGTACCGATCACGGAGCGCACGAGGGTCACTTTGATCTGCTTCTGAGCCATGATTTACCCCAGGATCTCTTCGACGGTCTTGCCGCGCTTGGCAGCAACATCCGCCGGGGTCAGGGAGGCGCGCAGGCCATTCAACGTGGCGCGAACCATGTTGTAGGGGTTGCTCGAGCCCAGGCTCTTGGCAACCACGTTACGCACACCCATCACTTCGAAAATAGCGCGCATCGGGCCGCCGGCGATGACGCCGGTACCTTCAGCAGCGGGCGAAATCAGCACGGTGGCGGCGCCATGCTTGCCGACCACGGTGTGGTGCAGCGTGCCGTTCTTCAGGGCCACCTTGAACATGCCGCGACGGGCCTGTTCCATAGCCTTCTGAACCGACACCGGCACTTCACGCGCCTTGCCCTTGCCCATGCCGACGCGACCATCGCCATCGCCAACCACGGTCAGCGCGGCAAAGCTCATGGTGCGACCACCCTTGACCACTTTGCTCACGCGGTTGACCGCGATCATCTTTTCGCGGAGGCCGTCATCGTTCTCTTTTTCCGCGGCGTTCTTGCCTTGTACTTTAGCCATTTGACAGATCCTCGCTTAGAACTTCAGGCCGGCTTCACGCGCGGCGTCGGCCAGCGCTTTCACGCGGCCATGGTAACGAAAGCCCGAGCGATCGAAAGCGACCAGTTCGATACCGGCAGCCTTGGCCTTTTCGGCCACGCGCTTGCCAACCAGCGAAGCGGCGGCCTTGTTGCCACCTTGGCCGGTCTGGCCAGCCAGCTGGGCGCGCACTTCGGCTTCCACCGTCGAGGCGCTGACCAGAACGCGATCGCCTTCCGGCGAAATGATATTGGCGTAGATGTGCTGGTTCGAGCGGAAAACCGAGAGGCGATGAACGCGCAGCTCGTTGATCTTCCGGCGGGTCGGAACCGCACGACGCAAACGGGAAACTTTTTTGTCCATGATTCGTCCTTGCGTGCGCCGTTATTTCTTCTTGGTTTCTTTGATGACGACGCGTTCGTCCGAGTAACGCACGCCCTTGCCCTTGTAGGGTTCGGGTTCGCGGTACGCGCGGATTTCAGCGGCCACCTGGCCGACGACTTGCTTGTTGGAGCCCTTGATGACGATTTCCGTCTGGGTGGGGCATTCGGCCTTGATGCCGGCCGGCAACTTGTGCAAAACGTCGTGCGAGAAACCGAGCTGCAGCTTAACGGCGTCGCCTTGAACCGAGGCGCGGTAACCCACGCCAACCAGGTTCAGCTTGCGCTCGAAACCCTTGCTCACGCCGTTGACCATGTTGGCCACCAGCGCGCGCACGGTACCCGACATGGCGTTGGCGTGACGGGTTTCGTTGGCGGCGACAAACGTCAGCTTGCCGTTGTCCAACTGAACCGTGACGTCGCCAGTCAGGGCCTGGGTCAGGGAACCCAGCGGGCCCTTGACGGTGATCTGATCCTGCTTGATGTCGGCTTCGACACCCTTGGGCAGGTCGACCGGATACTTAGCGATACGTGACATTCGAATTTCTCCTTAGGCCACGTAGCACAGCACTTCGCCGCCGACGCCGTTGGCGCGAGCCTTACGGTCGGTCATGACGCCGCGCGAGGTCGACACGATAGCCACGCCCAGGCCGTTCATGACCTGAGGAATGCTGGTACGGCCCTTGTAGATACGCAGACCGGGGCGCGAAACGCGTTCGATGCGCTCGATGACCGGACGACCAGCGTAGTACTTCAGGGTGATCTCGAGCTCAGGCTTGGCCTGGGTGCCCTTGATTTCAAAGCTGTCGATGTAGCCTTCGTCCTTCAGCACGGCGGCAATGGCCGCCTTCAGCTTCGAGGAGGGCATGCTCACCGTAACTTTGTCCACTTGCTGCGCATTGCGAATGCGGGTCAGCATATCGGCGATGGGATCGCTCATGCTCATATTCTTTCTCCTACCAGCTGGCCTTGGTGATGCCGGGGATTTCACCCTTCATCGCCATTTCACGCAGTTTGTGGCGCGTCAGGCCGAACTTGCGGAACACACCGCGCGGACGACCGGTGACCACGCAACGGTTACGTTGACGCGTCGGGTTGGCATTGCGCGGCAGCTGTTGCAGCTTGAGCCGAGCTTGGTAACGTTCTTCGTCGGTCTTCGACTGGTCGTCGATGATCGACTTCAACTCAGCGCGCTTGGCGGCGAACTTGTCAGCCAGCTTGGCGCGCTTGATGTCGCGATTGATGAGGGAAAGTTTAGCCACGTCATCAGCCCCTTAGTTACGGAACGGGAAGCTGAAGGCCGTCAACAGCGCCTTGGCTTCTTCGTCGGTCTTCGCGGTGGTGGTGATGCTGATGTTCAGCCCACGCAGCGCGTCGATCTTGTCGTACTCGATTTCGGGGAAAATGATCTGCTCTTTCACCCCGATGTTGTAGTTGCCACGGCCGTCGAAAGCACGACCCGAGATGCCGCGGAAGTCGCGCACGCGAGGCAGCGCAACCGCCACCAGGCGATCCAGGAATTCGTACATGCGTTGACCACGCAGCGTGACCATGCAACCGATCGGGTAGTTTTCGCGGATCTTGAAACCGGCGATAGCCTTCTTGGTCTTGGTCACGACAGGCTTTTGGCCAGCGATCTTGGTCAGGTCCGAGACAGCGTGCTCGATGACCTTCTTGTCGGCGACGGCTTCCGAGACACCCATGTTCAGGGTGATCTTGGTGATGCGCGGCACTTCCATGGCGCTCTTGTAGCCGAACTTGGCCTGCAGGTCGCCAGCGACCTTGCTCTTGTAGAAATCTTGCAAACGAGACATGTCTATCGCCCCTTACGCCTTGGCGCCGACAACGGCACCATTGGAACGGAACACGCGAACCTTGCGGCCTTCGACTTCTTGCACGCCGACGCGGTCGCCACGACCGGTGGCGGGGTTGAAGAGCGCCACATTCGAGATGTGGATCGGCATGGTCTTTTCGACGATGCCACCCGGGTTGTTGGCCATCGGGTTGGCTTTCACGTGCTTCTTGACGACGTTGACGCCTTCGACCAGGACGTGGTCGGCATCGACGCGCGCCAGCACGGTACCGCGACGCTTCTTGTCGCGGCCGGTCAGGACGATGACTTCGTCGCCTTTACGAATGTTGTTCATCGTAGGGCTCCTTACAGCACTTCCGGGGCCAGCGACACGATCTTCATGAACTTCTCGGTACGCAGTTCACGCGTAACGGGTCCGAAGATGCGGGTGCCGATGGGCTCCAGCTTGGCATTGAGCAACACGGCGGCATTGCCACCGAAACGAATCAGCGAACCGTCCTTACGGCGCACGCCCTTGGCGGTACGAACCACCACGGCATTGTAAATTTCGCCTTTCTTGACGCGTCCGCGCGGAGCCGCATCTTTGACGCTCACCTTGATGATGTCGCCGATACCGGCATAACGGCGCTTGGAGCCACCGAGCACCTTAATGCACATAACATGACGCGCACCAGTGTTATCGGCCACGTCCAGCGTGGTCTGCATTTGGATCATGATTTTTCCTGTTCCAACTTAACTGGAAATACGGTTTTCCCCAAAAAAGGGAACACTGCAATTCCTGCCAGTTTTGGTCCCGTCAGGTCAGCCGCCCTGCTTTGTTGCTGGCTGGTCTTGAGCTTTCGCCCTGAAACCATCAGCTGGTGGCAACGCAACGACCCTGGGTTGAAATCCTGCGGGTATTCCCCCAACACGTTGGCCCGGCTAGTTCCAGGCCAATCGACAATCTGGGAAAGCTGACCATTCTATCCTGGTTAGATTTTGAGCGCAAGCCCTTTGTGAAAGAGAGAGCAAATACACGACAGTGCCTGTGGACAACTGCCACTTGGCCGCGGTTCGGTAGGTCCGCTTAATCCGACCCCGTTTTATTCCGATAGTAGTTGCGTTCCCAGGCGTCGTGGTTGGCCTTGCCGCGCCGGATCTCGTCGGTGAAGGGCGCCGCCATCAGCACCAGCCGGTTCAGCCAACGGATCGGCGCCCGACAGGGACGCTCGAAGTCGATGAACAGCACCGCGCGGGTGCCGTCCGTGTCGTTATGCACCTGGTGCGGATAGAGGTCGTCGAACACCACGGCCTCGCCCTCCTTCCAGTGGTAGCGCTCGCCGCCCACCTCGATCCAGCAGCGCTCGGCCGGCTCGGGCACCACGAGGCCCAGGTGCAGGCGCAGCACCCCATTGTAGGGGCCGGTGTGCAGGGGAATGCGCTTGCCCGGCTCCAGGATCGAATAGAAGGCGGTGCGCAGGCCCGGAATCTCGCGCAGCGCCCGGGCGGTGGCCGGGCAGCGCGCCAGGTTGCGGTCCGAGCGCAGGCCGTAGCCCATGAAGACGAAAGTCTTCCACTGGTCGTCGGAAGTGATCATTCCGACATCCGGGGACAGTTCATGGAAGGACGGCAACTGCTCGCGCTCGGCCAGCAGGGCCATCAGCTCGGCGCGGATCGCGGGCGCCTGCGCCTCGAGGCGGGCGATCCAGGGGAACTGGCGGTTCTGGAAGATCGGGTGGTCCCCCACCAGGGAGGCTCGCGCGATGCGGTGGCGCAGCCAGTCGATGAAACGGAAGAAGACGCGGGAATAGACACTGGGCTGGCTGGATGGACGCGTATCGGCAGGTTGCACAATAGGTATCTATATAGACTTCCAAAGATGCATCATTTTGTCCATGGCGCCCCCCGGGCGCAAGTGCCGCCATTGGCTCCTAGCCGGCGACGGAGATTGGCCCTCCCCGTGGCGGACAAGCTGGTTTAGACTGGCATGGGCGATTGCGATCGCTACCCACTCCTATTTCGCAAGGAAAGACAGGCATGTATGAACAGTTGGCGCTGTATATCGACGGCGAATTCGTCGCCGGCGAGGGCAGGCGCACCCAGGACGTCATCAACCCGGCCACGCTGGAAGTGCTCGGCCAGCTGCCTCACGCCACCGAAGCGGATCTGGACCGTGCGCTAGCCGCCGCCCAGCGCGCGTTCGAATCCTGGAAGAAGTCTTCTCCCATGGATCGTTCGGCCATCCTGCGCAAGGTCGCCACCCTGTCGCGCGAGCGCGCCAAGGAAATCGGCCGCAACATGACGCTGGACCAGGGCAAGCCGCTGGCCGAGGCCATCGGCGAAGTCACCTCCTGCGCCGAGCACGCCGACTGGCACGCCGAGGAATGCCGCCGCATCTACGGCCGCGTGATCCCGCCGCGCAACCCGGACGTGCGCCAGATCGTGGTGCGCGAGCCGATCGGCGTCTGCGCCGCCTTCACGCCCTGGAACTTCCCTTACAACCAGGCCATCCGCAAGATCGCCGCCGCCCTCGGCGCCGGCTGCACGGTAGTGCTGAAGGGTCCGGAAGACTCGCCCAGCGCCGTCATGGCGATCGCCCGCATGTTTCACGACGCCGGCCTGCCCAAGGGCTGCCTGAACATCGTCTGGGGCGAACCGGCCAAGATTTCCGACTACCTGATCCGTTCGCCGATCGTGCGCAAGGTGTCGTTCACCGGTTCCGTGCCGGTGGGCAAGCAGCTGGCCGCGCTGGCCGGCGCGCACATGAAGCGCGTCACCATGGAACTGGGCGGCCATTCGCCGGTGCTGGTGTTCGACGACGCCGACATCGATCGCGCCGCGACCATGCTGGCCAAGTTCAAGGTCCGCAACGCCGGCCAGGTGTGCGTCTCGCCGACCCGCTTCTACGTGCAGAACGGCGCCTACGAGCAATTCCTGGCGCGTTTCTCCGACGTGCTCAAGAACATCAAGGTCGGCGACGGCCTGGAAGCCGGCACCGACATGGGCCCGCTGGCGCACGAGCGCCGCGTACCCGCCATGAGCGCCTTCATCGACGACGCCAAGAAGCATGGCGGCAAGGTGGTGGTCGGCGGCGGCCCGCTGGACCGCAAGGGCTTCTTCTTTGCCCCCACGGTGGTGACCGACCTGCCCGACAACTCCATGCTGATGACCGAAGAGCCCTTCGGCCCGGTGGCGCCGGTGGTCCGCTTCACCGACACCGATGAAGTGCTGGCGCGCGCCAACAGCCTGCCGTTCGGCCTGTCTTCCTACGTCTTCACCAATTCGCTGCAAACCGCCACCAAGGTCTCCAACGGCCTGGAAGCCGGCATGGTCAACATCAACCATTTCGGCAGCGCGCTGGCCGAGACGCCGTTCGGCGGCATCAAGGACAGCGGCATCGGCAGCGAAGGCGGCCTCGAAACCTTCGACGGCTACCTGGTGACGAAATTCATCACGCACATTTGACCGCCATACGGCGATGATGAACGGGCTCCCCAAGGGGAGCCCTTTTTCTTGCCTCGCGCCTTCTCAACGGCCCGACAGATCGCGACGCACGTCGCGTTGGTATGAGGCGGGCGATGCGCCAACCAGACTCTTGAACCGTTTCGAAAAGTGGGCCTGGTCCGCGAAGCCGACGCTCAACGCCACGTGGGCAGGCGCCTCCCCCCTGGCCAGGAGATGCCGCGCGCGCTCTATCCGGACCTGCAGCTGATACGCATGCATGGGCATCCCCACCTGCCTGCGGAATTGCCGCATCAGATGGTATGGACTCAGCGCGACCTCCTGCGCGATCGAAGCGATCGACAGCGCGTCGGCATAGCGATCCTCGATCAATGCCCTTGCCCGCCCGATCTCGGGCCGGGCGGCGCCCGTCCGGTCGCCGGTGGCCACGCCGCCATGGCGCGACGCCAGCAAGCCCAGCGCGCCCAGGACCAGGCTGTCCCGGGCCAGGCGCGTTCCGCCGCCTACCAGCGCGTCATGTGCATGCACCATCGCGCGAAAAACGCCGGCATCCTCGATCACGCCCGACTGGAACCCGACGGCCGTCGCCATGCCGACCGCATCCGACAGGGTCTGCGCCGGCACGTACAGCGCGCGGTATCGCAGTTCTTCCCCGGCCGCCCGCTGCCCAGTGTGCAGGTCGCCGGGATTGACCACCGATACCGAATACGGCGCGGCGAGATACGTGGCCCGTTCGCGCTGGAACGTCTTGGCGCCACGTTCGATGAGACCGAACATGAACGTATCGTGGGTATGCGGCCGGAACGCGTGCCGCACGAAACGCGCCGCGGTCGCCACGGCGCCGCAGCCGTCCAGGCGCCACACGCGCACACCGTCGCGCAGGCCGGCATAGAGGCTGCCACCCTCGACCGCAGCAGGATCAGACAAGACAGCTGCGTTGCCGTCACTAAGATCGTAGGACCTGAAATCACCCGACGAGGTCATTGACGATGTCTCCCTACTCCGACTCCTACACCCGCTTGGCGCAGGCGGCCGTTTCGCCGCCGGAAAGTTCGTATCCCGTGGCCCCGCCGCTGTACCAGACGGCCAGCTTCGCCACGGACGAGGCCAGCGTCTTCCTCGACATGGCGACGCGGCCCCTGCATTCGGGATTCTATACACGCTACGGCAACCCGACGACCCGCGCGTTCGAGTCCGCGGTGGCCGACCTGGAAGGCGGCGAGTGCGCGCTGGCGACCGCCTCGGGCATGGGCGCCATCACAGCGGCGCTCTTCGCGTTCGCGGCGCGGGGCGACCATGTGGTCGCGCAGCGCGTGCTATACGGTGGCACCACAGGACTATTGCAGAACATCGCCCCGCAGCTGGGAATCGACGTGACTTTCGTGGACCAGGCGGACGTGGCCGGGTTCGCGGCGGCCGTGCGGCCCAATACCCGCCTTTTCATGCTGGAAAGCCCGTCCAATCCAATGCTGCGACTGACCGACCTGGCGCGGCTGGCGGAAATCGCGCGGGCACGCGGCATCACGACGCTGGCGGACAATACGATCGCGTCGCCCATCAACCAGCGCCCCCTTGAATTCGGCATCGACCTCGTCATGCACAGCGCCACCAAATACCTGTGCGGCCACGGCGACGTGTCGGCAGGCGTGCTCGTTGGAGACGAGAGGCGCATCAAGGCCGTCTGGGAAAAGGCTTACCTGCTCGGCGCCACGCTGGACCCGTTCGCGGCCTGGCTGGTGCTGCGGGGCCTGCGTACGCTGCCCATGCGGGTCGCGCGCCAGAATGAAACGGCGCTGAAGGTGGCGCGGTACCTGGAAGCACACGCGTCGGTCTGCGCGGTTCACTACCCCGGCCTGGAAAGCCACCCGCAGCGGGCGCTGGCACAAACGCAGATGAGCGGTCACGGCGGCGTTCTCAGTTTCGAGGTGGCTGGAGGCATGGCTCAGGCCGAGCGAGTCGTGGGCGCGCTTGCGCTGGCCCATCGTTCGGCAAGCTTCGGGTCGTTCTCGACGCTGGTGGTGCATCCGGCGGCGATGTGGGCCGGCATGATGACACCGGAACAGTTGGCGGCCTCCGGGCTGCCGCCAGGTCTGATCCGGCTGGGAGTGGGTTTCGAGAGCCCTGCCGCAATCATCGACGATCTGGATACCGCGCTCGCGGCAGCCGACTGACGCCCCCGCTACGTCCGCGCGCGCAACGCGCGCGCGGATACGCCGAAGCGTCGCTTGAACAAGCGGCTGAAATGGGCCGGATGCGAAAACCCGACCTGATAGGCCAGCTCGGCGATACCGCGATGCCGATGGCGCGGATCCAGCAGTAGAACCCGGCAGCGCTCCAGCCGCTCGTCAAAGATGAACGATTCGACCGACATGCCGCCCCCGCGCATGATGCGATGCAGATAGGCCACGGACACGCCGCAGCCTTGCGCCACCCGTGCCGGGGACAGCGCCGGATCCGCCAGGTGCTGACGGATGTATGCGAGCACCCGCTGGCGATGCGCCAGCGTCACACTGCTGTCCGCTTCCGAGGCATGCCCCTGCCCCGGCTGCACCAGGAACAACACGATCAGGTCGATCAGCCGTTCGCCCAGCTCCGCTGTCTCGGCCGGCGACCAGCCGTCCAATCCCTTGAACAGATGATCCATGTAGCTGGCCAGCATCGCGCCGCGTGGCGAGCCGTCGTCGACGCGCAACTTGTAGAAGGGACCGATGCGCGAATCCCGCTGCGACAACGCGCTGCGCGGAAACGACACGCTCAGGCTGCGATAGCCGCCGGCGCCGAGCGCGGTGGCCTGGTACGGCAGACTCTGGTTCATCAGATAGACGCAACCGGGCTCGACCTGGAATTCGCGCCCCTGCTGCACCACGGCCAGCGGCCCTGCCAACGGCAGGCCGAAGGTGTAGAACTCCTGGTCCAGCCGCGAGACGTTGCCAGCGGTGCGTTCGAGCTTCTGTCCCTGGTAATGCAGGTCGTTGAATTGCAGGCTGGCGCGCCGCACGTAGCGCACGTGGCCGGCGAACTGGCCGGCCTGGCCGTGATGCACCTCGAACGGCCCGAAGGCGTCCGACAGCGCCGCGCGCCATTGCTCGTACCGATCGGCGCCGGCGATGGCCGAAGTGGCGAATTCCGTATCGGGCATGGCGCGGTCTCCTGGTTCGCGGGGGTCGGGGTGCTCGTGACCCTGCGTCTACATATTCTTGACTCACCCTGCCGCGGGCGGTCCGGCGCATTGTGGCCGCGCCTCGCGCAAGTCTATAGTCAGCGCCACAAGCATACAACCTGGACCACCCGGGAGGAGACCCATGACCAACGCGCCCGCACAGGCCGCTCGCCACACGCCGGCTTCGCGCTATCTGCGCTGCGAGGGCCGCGAGCTGCATTACACCGAATGGGGCCGTCCGGACGCCCCCGCGCTCATCATGTGGCACGGCCTGGCCCGCACCGGCCGCGACTTCGACGAGCTGGCGCAGGCGCTGGCCGGCGACTACCGCATCATCTGCCCGGACACGATCGGCCGTGGCCTGTCGCAATGGAGTCCCGATCCGGTGGCCGAGTACCGGCTGGATTTCTACGCCCGGCTGGCGCGCGCCCTGCTCGACGGCCTGGGGCTGGACCGCGTGCGCTGGGTCGGCACCTCGATGGGCGGCGCCACCGGCATGTACGCCGCCGCCACCACGCTCAAGGACCGCATCTCGCACCTGGTGGTCAACGACATCGGACCGTCGCTGCCGCAGCCGGCGATTGACCGCATCCTGGCCTATGCCGGCAACCCGCCGGCCTTCGACACCGTCACCGAACTGGAAACCTGGCTGCGCGCCGCCTACAAGCCATATGGCTGGCAGAGCGACGAGCAATGGCGCCGCATGGCCGAGACTTCGATGCGGCGCCTGCCCGACGGCCGGGTCACGGCGCACTACGATCCGGCCATCGTCGGCCAGTTCCACCACCACCCGGCGGACTATGAACGCTGGGCGGAATACGACACGCTGCGCATGCCGCTGCTGCTGCTGCGCGGCGCCGATTCGGACCTGCTGCTGCCCGAGGTCGCCGATGCCATGACCCGCCGCGGCCCGCGCGCGCGGCGCATCGACTTTCCGGACTGCGGCCACGCGCCGGCGCTGAACGTCGCGCCGCAGATCGAGGCCGTCCGCCAGTTTCTCGCCACGCCGGCCGCCGCCGCAGCCGCCGGCGCCCTCTAAGACCAAGGAGACTCCCATGAAACGCATCCTGCTCGCCACGCTGGCCGGCCTGTGCCTGAGTTCCGCCGCCATGGCCAAGGACTTCGTCGTGGCGCACGTCTACGACAAGACCGGGCCGCTGGAGGCCTATGCCAAGCAGACCCACAACGGCCTGATGCTGGGCCTGGAATACGCCACGCAAGGCACCATGACGGTGGCCGGCCGCAAGATCCGCGTGATCGAGAAGGACAACCAGGGCAAGCCCGACGTCGCCCGCGCCCAGCTCGCCTCGGCCTATGCCGACGACGACGCCGACATCGCGGTGGGCCCGACCTCGTCGGGCGTGGCGCTGGCCATGCTGCCGATCGCCGAGGAGTACGAGAAGATCCTGTTGGTGGAACCGGCGGTGGCCGATTCGATCACCGGCGACAAGTGGAACAAGTACATCTTCCGCACCGGCCGCAATTCATCGCAGGACGCCATCGCCAACGCCGTCGCCTTCGACCAGCCGGATACCTCCATCGCCATGCTGGCGCAGGACTACGCGTTCGGCCGCGACGGCGTCAAGGCCTTCAAGGGCGCGCTCAAGCAGGCCAGGATCGTGCACGAGGAATACCTGCCGGCCAACGCCACCGACTTCACCGCCGGCGCGCAGCGCCTGTTCGACGCGCTCAAGGACAAACCGGGCCGCAAGATCATCTTCATCCTGTGGGCCGGCGCCGGCAATCCGTTCAAGATCGCCGACCTGGATCCGAAGCGCTTCGGCATCGAGATCGCCACCGGCGGCAACACGCTGGCCGCGATGACGCCGCTAAAGTCGCTGGCCGGCATGGAAGGCGCGACCTATTACTACTACGGCATCCCCAGGAACCCGATCAACGACTGGCTGGTGGCCGAGCACCAGAAGCGCTACGGCCAGCCGCCGGACTTCTTCACCGCGGGCGGCATGTCCGCCGCCATCGCCATCGTCACCGCGCTGAACAAGAGCGCCGGCAAGAGCGACACCGACACGCTCATCAAGACGATGGAAGGCATGAGCTTCGATACGCCCAAGGGCAAGATGACCTTCCGTCCCGAGGACCACCAGGCCATGCAGTCGATGTACCACTTCCGCATCAAGAACGATGCCTCGGTGCCGTGGGCGGTGCAGGACCTGGTCAAGGAAATCACGCCCGACCAGATGGCGGTGCCGATCCAGAACAAACGCTGAGCCCTGCCCTTCATGCTGGAAACCCAATCGCTCACGATCCGCTTCGGCGGCCACGTGGCCGTCAACGCGGTGAGCTGCCGCTTCGCGCCGGGCAGCCTGACGGCCATCGTCGGGCCCAACGGCGCGGGCAAGACCACCTATTTCAACCTGATCTCGGGACAGCTGCGCGCCAGCGCCGGATCGGTGCACCTGAATGGCCGCGACCTGACCGGGCTGTCGGCGCCAGCGCGCATGCACGCCGGCCTGGGACGCGCCTTCCAGCTGACGCAGCTGTTCCCGCGCCTGACGGTGCGCGAGAACGTGCGGCTGGCGCTGCAGTCGCGCCAGCAGGGCCTGGGCTGGCGCCAGATCCGCTTCTGGCGCACCTGGGACGATGACCACGCGCTGCTGGCGCGCGCCGACGCGCTGCTCGAACGCACCCGGCTGACGGCCCGCCGCGACCAGGCGGCGGCCGACCTGCCGCACGGCGACCAGCGCAAGCTCGAGATCGCCATGCTGATCGCGCTGGAGCCGCAGGTGTTCATGTTCGACGAGCCCACCGCCGGCATGAGCGTGGACGACGTGCCCGTGGTGCTGGACCTGATCCGCGAAATCAAGGCTGACGCATCCAAGACGATCCTGCTGGTGGAACACAAGATGGACGTGGTTCGCGAGCTGGCGGACCGCATCGTGGTGCTGCACAACGGCGAATTGATGGCCGACGGCGAGCCCGCCGAGGTGATCGCCTCGCCGATCGTGCAGCAGGCCTACCTGGGCGCCGCCCTGCCGGAGAAGACGACATGAGCGCGGCCACCTTGCTGGAACTGAAGGACGTGCACACGCACATCGGCGCGTACCACATCCTGCATGGCGTGCACCTGTCGGTGCCGGCCGCGGGCGTCACCATGCTGTTGGGCCGCAACGGCGCCGGCAAGACCACCACGCTGCGCACCATCATGGGCCTGTGGAAGGCGACGCAGGGCCACATCGGCTTTGACGGCGCCGTGGTCGGCGGCCCGGGCGTGCGCACCTCGCCGCCCGACATGGCGCGCCAGGGCATCGCCTATGTGCCGGAGAACATGGGCATCTTCGCCGACCTGTCTGTGAAAGAGAACATCCTGCTGGCCGCGCGCCAGGCGCGCAGCGCCGCCCAACTGGACACCGCGCGGCTGGAATGGATCTTCGGCTTCTTCCCCGCGCTGCGCAAATTCTGGCTGTACCCCGCCGGCAAGCTGTCGGGCGGCCAGAAGCAGATGCTGGCGGTCGCGCGCGCCATCATCGAGCCGCGCCGCCTGCTGCTGGTCGACGAGCCCAGCAAGGGCCTGGCGCCCGCCATCATCCAGAACATGATCGACGCCTTCATCGAACTCAAGCAGGCCTCCACCACCATCCTGCTGGTGGAGCAGAACTTCAATTTCGCGCGCCAGGTGGGCGACCACGTCGCGGTCATGGACAACGGCCGCGTGGTGCACGCCGGCGGCATGGCCGAGCTGGCGCAGGACGACGCGTTGCAGACCCGCCTGCTGGGCCTGTCGCTGGGAGCCCATCAATGAGCGCCGCCGACATCGATACGCCGCTGCCCCAGACCCGCGCCGACCTGCGCCCGGTGCTGCTGGTGCTGGCGCTGGCCGCCATCGCGCTGCCGCTGGTCGGTTCGTTCTCGACCTGGGTGACGCTGACCTTCGCCGGGCTGGCGATGGGCATGATCATCTTCATCGTGGCCTCCGGCATGACGCTGGTGTTCGGCCTGATGGACGTGCTGAATTTCGGCCACGGCCTGTTCATTGCCATCGGCGCCTACATGGCGGCCACGGTGCTCGGCGCGATGTCCGACTGGACCCAGTCCGGCAGCCTGTGGCTGAACCTGGCCGCGGTGCTGCCCGCCATGATCGTCGGCATGCTGGTGGCCGGCGCGGTGGGCGTGGCGTTCGAGCGCGTGATCGTGCGGCCGGTCTATGGCCAGCACCTCAAGCAGATCCTCATCACCATGGGCGGCATGATCATCGGCGAAGAGATCATCAAGATGCTGTGGGGGCCGCAGACGCTGTCGCTGCCGTTGCCGGACGCGTTGCGCGGCGCGCTGCTGGTCGGCGACGCTGCCATCGAGAAATTCCGCCTCGTCGCGCTGGTGGTCGGCGTGGCGGTGCTGGGCGGCATGCTGTGGCTGCTCAACCGCACCAAGCTCGGCCTGTTGATCCGCGCCGGGGTCGAGGACCGCGAGATGGTCGAAAGCCTGGGCTACCGCATCCGCCATCTGTTCGTCGGCGTGTTCGTGGCCGGTTCGATGCTGGCCGGCCTGGGCGGCGTGCTGTGGGGCCTGTACCAGCAATCCATCGTGCCGCAGCTGGGCGCGCAGGTGAACGTGCTGATCTTTATCGTCATCATGATCGGTGGATTGGGCTCGACCGTGGGCTGCCTGATCGGCGCGCTGCTGGTCGGGTTGATGGCCAACTACACCGGCTTCCTGATGCCCAAGGCGGCGCTGTTCTCGAACATCGCGCTGATGGTCGCCATCCTGCTGTGGCGCCCACAGGGCGTGTACCCGGTCACGAATCGCTAGGAATCGCCCCATGCCCATCCGCCTGCTTTCCGGCGATCCTCCGCGCAGCACCCTGCTGGCGGTCATGCTGGTCGCCATCGTCCTCACGCTCGCCGCCGCGCCCTTCCTGTTTCCCGGCCCCAAGTCGCTGGCCGTGGCGGCCAAGATCCTGGTGTTCGTGATCCTGGTCGCCAGCTACGACCTGCTGCTGGGTTACACCGGCATCGTCAGCTTCGCCCACACCATGTTCTTTGGCATCGGCGCCTACGGCGTGGCCATCGCCAGCGTGCGCATGGAGGCCGGCTGGCTGGCGGTGCTGACGGGCACCGCCGCGGGCCTGGCGGTATCGCTGGTGTTCGCGCTCATCATCGGCCTGGCCAGCCTGCGGGTTCGCGCCATCTTCTACGCCATGATCACACTGGCGGTGGCTGCGGCGTTCCAGACGCTGGTGTCACAGCTGTCCGACCTGACCGGCGGCGAAGACGGACTGAACTTCAAGGTGCCGCAGGCATTGCGCCCGGCCTTCCGGCCCCTGTCCGAGCCGCTGTTCGGCGTCACCGTCGACGGTCGCATCATCACCTACTACCTCATCGCCGCGGCCTGCGTCGTGCTGTTCCTGATGTTGCTGCGCATCGTCAATTCGCCGTTCGGCCGCGTGCTGCAGGCGATCCGCGAGAATCCCTTCCGCGCCGAAGCCATCGGCTATCGCACGGTGCTGTATCGCAGCCTGTCGAACCTGCTGGCGGCGGCATTCGCCACGCTCGCCGGCGCGCTGTATGCGCTCTGGCTGCGCTACAACGGCCCGGATACCTCGCTGTCGTTCGAGATCATGCTGAACATCCTGCTGATGGTGGTGATCGGTGGCATGGGCACGATGTACGGCGCGGTCATCGGCGCCAGCCTGTTCGTGTTCGCGCAGAGCTACCTGCAGGACGGCCTGCACGTGATCCACGATGCCGTCGGCAGCATTGCGCCGTTGGCCTTGCTGTTCGAGCCTGACCGCTGGCTGCTGTGGCTGGGCATCCTGTTCGTGCTGTCGGTGTATTACTTTCCCACCGGGGTCGCCGGACGGTTGCGGGAAGTGGCCAGGCGCCGTTGAACCCGTTCCGGCCAGGACACGTCGATTGCCCACGACGTCATGCCGCGCTCAGCGCGGCGCTTGTCTCAAGGCCTCGCCGCCGCGTCGCATCTCATTGACCCGCCTCTGCATCTGGTCCACGCCGCGCTGGGCCTCGCCGCCGCTCAATTGCGGGCCAGAAGGCGTTGGCGCGAGGGGCGCCATATTCATGGGCGTACCGGGTTTCAAGGGAATCGTGGCCGGTGGAAACGGATCCTGGGCGGCCGGCTTCTGCGTCAGCAGGCGCTCGAGGATGTGCAGTTGCTCTTGCTGCGCCTGCAGCGCGCGTTCGTTATCCAGCAGTGCCTGTTCATCTTCGTCCTGTGTGCCGAAGATGGCGGCATGATCACGCGACAGGCCATCGAGGCGTACGCGCGGATCGGGTCCCGCGTTCAGCACATCGCGGCCGATGGCGGCGGGATCGGTGCTGGGCACCACCACGCCCGGCGACCTGGCTTGGGTCCCCACGGCGGGAACCGTCGCTGGCACTGCCGGGCGGCCCTGCCCGGACTCCGCCGATTGCGCCCGTGCGACCACTGCGGGCAATGCCGCGGCAATCAACCATCCGAACAAAATCGCTTTCCTGAAAGCGCGCATGACGTTCCCGGATTCCCTAAACAAAGAAAAGCCGCAAGACGAAAAAAAACGGCAAGGGCCTGAACCCTTGCCGTTTTACCTCAGAACGGCGAACCGTTCCGAAACCTTCACTTAGATGATACGTGCGGCTTCAACCAGACGCACCACGCGCCACGACTTCGAGCGCGAGATGGGACGGCCTTCAGCGATTTCAACCGTATCGCCTTCGTTGTACTGGTTCGACTCATCGTGCGCCTTGTACTTCGCGGAACGCATGATGATCTTGCCGAAGATGGGGTGCTTGACGCGGCGCTCAACCAGAACGACGACAGTCTTGTCCATCTTGTTGCTGACGACCTTGCCGACCAGCGTACGCTGGCGCTTGGCCACTTGGGTGTTTTGGGTTTCGCTCATCTTTATTTCCCTGCCTTCTCGGTCAGCAAGGTACGCACGCGCGCGATGTCGCGGCGCACGTTACGCAGCTGGCTGGTGTTGGCAAGCTGCTGCGTGGCCTTCTGCATACGCAGACCGAATTGCGCCTTCAGCAGGCTTTCGAGCTCTTTGCCGAGCTCGGCGGCGTCTTTCGAACGGAGTTCGCTGGCTTTCATGTCTTAGTACTCCTTAAGCACCGATATGACGCGCGACGAACGTGGTCGAAATCGGCAGCTTGGCAGCGGCCAGGCGGAAAGCTTCACGCGCGAGCTCTTCGCTAACCCCTTCCATTTCGTAGAGCACCTTGCCGGGCTGAATCTCGGCGACCCAGTACTCCGGGTTGCCCTTACCGTTACCCATACGGACTTCGGCAGGCTTTTGCGAGATGGGCTTGTCCGGGAAAATTCGAATCCAGATGCGGCCGCCGCGCTTGATGTGACGGTTGATGGCACGACGAGCGGCTTCGATCTGGCGAGCGGTCAGACGGCCACGGCCGGTGGCCTTCAGACCGAATTCGCCGAACGACACGTGGGTGCCACGGGTCGCCAGACCGGTGTTGCGGCCCTTCTGCTCTTTGCGATACTTTCTGCGAGAGGGTTGCAGCATGGTTATTCTCCTTCAGGCGCCGGAGCAGCGTCCGCCTTGCGGGGACCACGGCCACGACCACCCGGACGACCGGTGCGAGCACCGTCCGGACGATCACCACGCGGAGCGCGGCGCGGACGACGTTCTTCTTCACGCGGGGCGGCGGTTTCCGGCGGCAGTTCGCCGTTGGCCAGCATGTCGCCCTTGTAGACCCAGACCTTGATGCCGATCACGCCGTACGTGGTGTGGGCTTCGGAGGTGCCGTAGTCGATGTTGGCCTTGAGGGTGTGCAGCGGCACACGGCCTTCGCGATACCACTCGGTACGAGCAATTTCGATACCGTTCAGACGGCCCGAGCTCATGATCTTGATGCCTTGGGCACCCAGACGCATGGCGTTCTGCATCGCGCGCTTCATGGCGCGGCGGAACATGATGCGCTTCTCGAGCTGTTGCGAGATCGAGTCGGCGATCAGTTGAGCATCGGTTTCCGGCTTGCGGATTTCTTCGATGTTGACGTGCACGGGCACGCCCATCAGGCGCTGCAGATCAGCCTTCAGGCTTTCGATGTCTTCGCCGCGCTTGCCGATCACCACGCCCGGACGAGCCGAGTAGACGGTGATGCGGGCATTCTTGGCGGGACGCTCGATGATCACGCGACCAACGGAGGCGCTCTTGAGCTTCTTCTTCAGGTACTCGCGGACGCGGATGTCTTCGGCCAGCATGCTGCCGAAGGCCTTGTCGTCGGCGAACCAACGCGAGGACCAATTACGGGTGACCGCGAGACGGAACCCAGTGGGGTGAATTTTCTGACCCATCGTGACTCCTTAAGCTCCGACCTTGACCGTGATGTGGCAGGTCTGCTTCTCGATACGGTTGCCGCGGCCCTTGGCGCGAGCGGAGAAGCGCTTCATCGACTGAGCCTTGTCCACGAAGATCGTGGTGACTTTCAGTTCGTCGATATCGGCGCCGTCGTTGTGCTCGGCGTTGGCGATGGCGGACTCGACAGCCTTCTTCAGGATGGCGGCGGCCTTCTTCGGCGAGAAGGTGAGGATCTCGAGCGCACGGCCGACCTTCTGGCCGCGGATCAGATCCGCAACCAGACGCGTCTTTTGAGCGGAGATGTGAACCCCACGGATAATGGCAGTAGTTTCCATCGCTTACCTCTTCGCCTTCTTGTCCGCGGCGTGACCCTTGAACGTACGGGTCAGCGCGAACTCGCCCAGCTTGTGACCGACCATGTTCTCGTTGATGTAAACGGGAACATGCTGCTTGCCGTTGTGCACAGCGATCGTCAGACCGATGAACTCGGGCAGGATCGTCGAGCGACGCGACCAGGTCTTGATCGGCTTCTTGTCTTTGCCCGCGACGGCCGTGTCCACCTTTTTGATCAGGTGAGCATCGACAAACGGGCCTTTCTTGATCGAACGTGACATAGTGTTCGCCTCTTACTTGCGCTTGCGCCGTTGGACGATCATATTGTTCGTCCGCTTGTTGCGACGGGTCTTGTAACCCTTCGCCGGGGTGCCCCACGGGCTGACCGGTTCGCGTGCTTCACCGGTACGGCCTTCGCCGCCACCGTGCGGGTGGTCGACCGGGTTCATGGCCACGCCACGAACCGTCGGGCGGACACCGCGCCAACGCATTGCACCGGCCTTGCCGATTTGGCGCAGGCTGTGTTCTTCGTTACCGACTTCACCGATGGTGGCACGGCATTCGATGTGCACACGGCGGACTTCACCCGAGCGCAGACGCACTTGAGCGTAGGTGCCTTCGCGGGCCAGCAGGACGGCGGAAGCGCCGGCCGAACGGACCATCTGGGCACCCTTGCCGGGCAGCATTTCGACGCAGTGAATCGTCGTACCCACCGGGATGTTGCGGATCGGCAGCGTGTTGCCGGCGCGGATCGGGGCTTCGATGCCCGAGATCAGCGTGGCGCCCACTTCCAGGCCGCGCGGAGCGATGATGTAGCGACGCTCGCCGTCGGCGTAGCACAGCAGAGCGATGTGCGCCGTACGGTTCGGGTCGTATTCCAGACGCTCGACCTTCGCGGGGATGCCATCCTTGTCGCGACGGAAGTCGACGACACGGTAGTGTTGCTTGTGACCGCCGCCACGGTGGCGGATCGTGATGTGACCGTTGTTGTTACGGCCCGAACCACGGGTCTTCTTTTCCAGCAGCGGCGCGTAGGGCTCACCCTTATGCAGGTTCGGGCTGACGACCTTCACCATGCCACGGCGGCCAGCCGAAGTCGGCTTAACTTTCACGAGGGCCATTTACTTCACCTCCGCAAAGTCGATTTCCTGGCCGTCCTTGAGCGAAACGTAGGCCTTGCGCTCGTCGCGACGACGGCCAACGAATCGGCCAAAGCGCTTGACTTTGCCCTTACGGTTGAGGACCTGCACGGACTCGACCTGCACCTTGAAGAGCAGTTCGACGGCAGCCTTGATTTCCGGCTTGGTAGCGTCAGCCACGACACGGAAAGCGACTTGCTGATTCTTCTCAGCGACGAACGTGGCCTTTTCGGTCACGATCGGAGCCAGAATGACTTGCATCAAGCGTTCAGCGTTCATCCCAGCATCTCCTCGAGTTGAGCGATGGCCGGCTTGGTGATCAGCACTTTCTTGTAGTGGACCAGCGACAACGGATCGGCATAACGGGGCTCGACAACGGCAACGTGCGGCAGGTTGCGGGTGGCGAGGTAAACATTTTCATCAACGTTGTCGGTGATGATCAGGACCGAGTCCAGGCCCAGGCTCTTCAGCTTTGCAGCGGCGGCCTTGGTCTTGGGCGATTCCAGATCGAACGATTCGACGACGGCGATGCGGTCTTCGCGAGCCAGCTGCGACAGGATCGAGCGGATCCCGGCGCGGTACATCTTCTTGTTGACCTTCTGGCTGAAGTTCTCTTCCGGCGAGTTCGGGAAAATCCGACCACCGCCACGCCACAGCGGCGACGAGGTCATACCGGCGCGAGCGCGGCCGGTACCCTTCTGGCGCCAGGGCTTCTTGGTCGAGTGCTTGACTTCCGAGCGATCCTTCTGAGCGCGGTTGCCGGCACGGGCGTTGGCTTGGAAAGCCACCACGATCTGGTGAATCAGCGCTTCGTTGAAGTCACGGCCGAAGATCGTGTCGGGCGCGCTGAAAGTCGCGGCCTGACCTTGGTCGTTCAGGAGCTTGAGATCCATTTACTTACGCTCCCTTCTTGGCCGGGGCCTTGATGGCCGGACGCACGACGATATCGGCGCCAGCGTGGCCGGGGACAGCGCCCTTGACCAGCAGCAGGCCGCGCTCCACGTCAACGCGAACGACGTCGAGGTTTTGAACGGTGCGGGTGACATCACCCAGGTGACCCGCCATGCGCTTACCCGGGAAAATACGGCCCGGATCCTGAGCTTGACCGATCGAGCCGGGAACGCGGTGCGAACGGGAGTTACCGTGCGAGGCGCGTTGCGAGCCGAAGTTGTGGCGCTTGATGGTACCGGCAAAGCCCTTACCAATCGTGGTGCCCGTGACGTCGACCTGTTGGCCGGCTTCGAACACCGATTCCACGGCGATCACGGCACCGGCCGAAAATTCGGCGGCGCGGGCGGGATCGAGGCGGAATTCCTTGAGGATGCTACCGGCTTCAGCGCCGGCCTTGGCGTAGTGGCCCGTCTGTGCTTGCGGCACGCGCGAGGCACGACGAGTGCCATAAGCCACCTGGATCGCGGCGTAGCCGTCGGTTTCCAGCGACTTAACTTGGGTCACGCGGTTGTTCGACACGTCCAGCACGGTCACCGGGATGGATTCACCTTCCTCGGTAAAAATGCGGGTCATGCCGACCTTGCGACCCACCAGCCCCAGCCGGTGAGCGGCGGGCGTGGGTGTCGAATTCGACATCGTTTTCTCCATTCCCGACTGCGATTGGTCGGGGCTAATCAGGCAAAAGGTAACGGCCTTTGCCCTACGACTATGTTCAACCTGGCTCGGGGTTGCACACCCCCGGAATCCGGGTTTGCACGCGCCTTCACCATAGTTAGACCTGCCACAAAATGGCAAGCTTGGCATATTAGCACGTTTTTTTCAGGCAGCACAAGCACTTAGCGTAAAAGGGCCCCTGCCCGCTGCTAGCGCGCCAAGCTGTGGCGCAAAAACAAAATGGCCGCAGTCCCGAGGGATTGCGGCCATTCTTCACGAGTCCACCGGCGAAGGTAGCGGACCCGGCAGCGCCTTACTGCAGCGCGATTTCGACGTCGACGCCGGCCGGCAGGTCCAGACGCATCAGGGCGTCAACGGTCTTGTCGGTGGGATCAACGATGTCCATCAGACGCTGATGGGTACGGATTTCGAACTGGTCACGCGACGTCTTGTTGACGTGCGGCGAACGCAGCACGTCGTAACGGCGGATACGCGTGGGCAGCGGCACCGGGCCGCGGACAACGGCGCCCGTACGCTTGGCGGTGTCGACGATTTCAGCGGCCGATTGATCGATCAGCTTGTAATCGAAAGCCTTCAAGCGGATACGGATCTTTTGGTTTTTCATGGCGTTTCCTAAAGAACGAGAGGCGAGGGCTTTGATGGGCCCTCGCTGGTTGTGTGCTGCTTAAGTGATCCGGATTACTTCAGGATCTTGGCGACGACGCCGGCGCCGACGGTACGACCGCCTTCACGGATGGCGAAACGCAGGCCTTCTTCCATGGCGATCGGGGCCAGCAGCTTGACGGTCATCGTCACGTTGTCGCCCGGCAGGACCATTTCCTTGTCGGCCGGCAGGTCGATCGTGCCGGTCACGTCCGTCGTGCGGAAGTAGAACTGGGGACGATAGCCGTTGAAGAACGGGGTGTGGCGGCCGCCTTCTTCCTTGGACAGGATGTACACCTCGGAGGTGAAGTCCGTGTGCGGGGTGATCGAGCCCGGCTTGGCCAGAACCTGGCCGCGCTGGACGTCTTCACGCTTGGTGCCGCGCAGCAGGATGCCCACGTTGTCGCCGGCTTGACCTTGGTCCAGCAGCTTGCGGAACATTTCCACGCCGGTGCAGGTCGTCTTGACCGTCGGGGTGATACCGACGATTTCGATTTCTTCGCCGACCTTGATCACGCCGCGCTCGATACGGCCGGTCACCACGGTGCCGCGACCCGAGATCGAGAACACGTCTTCGACCGGCATCAGGAACGCGCCGTCAACGGCACGCTCGGGCGTCGGGATGTAGGTGTCCAGGGCTTGGGCCAGCGACAGAATCGCTTGCTCGCCCAGTTCGCCCTTGTCGCCTTCCAGCGCCAGCTTGGCCGAACCCTTCACGATCGGGGTATCGTCGCCCGGGAAGTCGTACTTGCTCAGCAGTTCGCGGACTTCCATTTCCACCAGCTCGAGCAGCTCGGCGTCGTCAACCATGTCGGCCTTGTTCAGGAAGACGATGATGTACGGCACGCCAACCTGGCGGCTCAGCAGGATGTGCTCACGCGTTTGCGGCATCGGGCCGTCAGCGGCCGACACGACCAGGATCGCGCCGTCCATCTGGGCAGCGCCCGTGATCATGTTCTTGACGTAGTCAGCGTGGCCCGGGCAGTCAACGTGCGCGTAGTGGCGCGTTTCCGTTTCGTACTCGACGTGGGCCGTGTTGATCGTGATGCCGCGAGCCTTTTCTTCAGGAGCCGCGTCGATCTGGTCGTAGCCCTTGGCTTCGCCGCCGAACTTGGTCGACAGAACGGTCGTGATCGCCGCCGTCAGGGTGGTCTTGCCGTGGTCGACGTGACCGATGGTGCCGACGTTCACGTGCGGCTTGGTGCGTTCAAACTTGCCTTTTGCCATGATCTCTATCCTTTGACTTTCAAGGAAATTTCGATATTTGCCGCGCCGCCTTGTGGGCGGTCGCGGCGAGGGTTATTTACTTGGCCCGAGCGGCGATGACTTCGTCAGCGACGTTCTTGGGGGCCTCGGAGTAATGCTTGAATTCCATCGTGTACGTGGCACGACCTTGCGTCAGCGAACGCAGGTTCGTGGCGTAACCGAACATCTCGGCCAGCGGAACTTCAGCCTTGATGGTCTTGCCACCACCGACCATGTCGTCCATGCCCTGGACCATGCCGCGACGCGAGGACAGATCGCCCATCACGGTACCGGCGTAGTCTTCGGGCGTTTCGACTTCAACGGCCATCATCGGTTCGAGCAGCACGGGGCTGGCCTTGCGCATGCCTTCCTTGAACGCCATCGAGCCGGCCATCTTGAACGCGTTTTCGTTCGAGTCCACATCGTGGTACGAACCGAAGAACAGCGTGACCTTGACGTCCACGACCGGGTAACCGGCCAGGATGCCGGCAGGCAGCGTTTCCTGGATGCCCTTGTCCACCGCGGGGATGAATTCGCGAGGAACCACACCGCCCTTGATGGCGTCCACGAACTCGTAGCCGCCGCCCGGCTGGAGCGGTTCGACCTTCAGGACCACGTGACCGTACTGACCACGACCGCCCGACTGCTTGACGAACTTGCCTTCGACTTCTTCGCAGGTCTTGCGGATGGTTTCGCGGTAGGCCACCTGGGGCTTGCCGACGTTCGCTTCCACGCCGAATTCGCGCTTCATGCGGTCGACCAGAATTTCCAGGTGCAGCTCGCCCATGCCGGAAATGATGGTCTGGCCGGATTCTTCGTCGCTGCGCACGCGGAACGACGGATCTTCCTGCGCCAGGCGCGACAGCGCCAGGCCCATCTTTTCCTGGTCGGCCTTCGACTTGGGTTCGACGGCCTGCGAAATCACGGGCTCGGGGAACTCCATGCGCTCCAGCAGGATGTGCGAATCGACATCGCACAGCGTTTCGCCGGTCGTCACGTCCTTCAGGCCCACCACGGCGGCGATGTCGCCGGCCAGAACTTCCTTGATTTCCTCGCGGTTGTTCGCGTGCATCTGCAGGATGCGGCCGATACGTTCCTTCTTGCCCTTGATGGGGTTGTAGACCGTATCGCCCGACTTCAGGACGCCCGAGTAGACGCGCACGAAGGTCAACTGACCCACGAACGGATCGCTCATCAGCTTGAACGCCAGCGCCGAGAACTTCTCGTTGTCGTCAGCCTTGCGGTTGATGGCGTTGCCATCGTCGTCCTGGCCGTCGACCGGGGGAATGTCCACGGGCGAAGGCAGGTAGTCGATGACCGCGTCCAGCATGCGCTGCACGCCCTTGTTCTTGAAGGCGGTGCCGCACAGCATCGGCTGGATTTCGCCAGCGATGGTGCGTTGACGGATGGCCAGGTTGATTTCGGCTTCGTCCAAGGAACCCGTTTCCAGGTACTTGTTCATCAGCTCTTCCGACGACTCGGCGGCGGCTTCAACCAGCTTTTCACGCCATTCGGCAGCGGTACCTTCCAGCTCGGCCGGAATGTCCTTGTAGTCGAACTTGGTGCCTTGGCTGGCTTCGTCCCAGATGATCGCCTTCATCTTGACCAGGTCGATCACGCCTTGGAACGTGTCTTCGGCGCCGATGGGGATCACGATGGGCACGGGGTTCGCGCGCAGACGCGTCTTCAACTGGTCATAGACCTTGAAGAAGTTCGCGCCGGTACGGTCCATCTTGTTGACGAACGCCAGACGCGGCACGCCGTACTTGTTGGCTTGGCGCCACACGGTTTCGGACTGGGGCTGAACACCACCCACCGCGCAGTAGACCATGCAGGCACCGTCCAGGACGCGCATGGAACGTTCCACCTCGATGGTGAAGTCCACGTGCCCCGGGGTGTCGATGATGTTGATGCGGTGCTCGGGGTAGTTGCCGGCCATGCCACGCCAAAACGCCGTCGTAGCAGCCGACGTAATGGTGATGCCACGCTCTTGCTCTTGTTCCATCCAGTCCATGGTGGCGGCGCCATCATGCACTTCGCCAATCTTGTGATTGACGCCGGTGTAGAACAGGATACGTTCGGTCGTGGTGGTTTTCCCTGCATCGATGTGCGCAGAGATGCCAATGTTGCGATAGCGCTCGATCGGGGTTTTGCGGGCCATGGTGGGTTAGTCCTTAAATTACCAGCGGAAATGGCTGAAGGCCTTGTTGGCCTCGGCCATCTTGTGCGTGTCTTCGCGCTTCTTCATCGCGGCGCCACGACCTTCGGAGGCGTCGATCAGTTCGCCAGCAAGGCGCAGATCCATCGACTTCTCGCCACGCTTCTTGGCGGCTTCACGGAGCCAACGCATAGCCAGGGCCAGGCGGCGCACGGGGCGCACTTCAACCGGCACTTGGTAGTTGGCACCGCCAACGCGGCGGCTCTTGACTTCGACGATCGGCTTGATGTTGTTGATCGCCAGGCTGAACACCTCGATCGGCTCCTTGCCGGTCTTGGTGGCGACTTGCTCGAGGGCACCGTAGACGATGCGCTCGGCGACGGCCTTCTTGCCGTCCAGCATGACGACGTTCATGAACTTGGCGAGTTCGACGCTGCCGAACTTGGGATCGGGCAGAATCTCGCGCTTGGGTACTTCGCGACGACGGGGCATTGTTGCTTCCTTGTGTCTGTTCAGTTGAACCGTGTTTCATTACACGGCCATGGCCGTCCAATAAGACGACCCCTTACGTGCCGCGCACCTTCCTGTATTGCGGTTGGCGCGGTTGCACTTCCCTGATGACGGATGGCCGTCACTCGGGGGTACTGCTGACTCGCGTTGCGAGCCCTTAGGCCTTCTTCGGGCGCTTGGCGCCGTACTTCGAGCGGGCTTGCTTGCGATCCTTGACGCCTTGCAGGTCGAGGGAACCGCGCACGATGTGATAACGCACACCGGGCAAGTCCTTCACACGACCGCCACGCACCAGAACCACCGAGTGCTCTTGCAGGTTGTGGCCTTCACCACCGATGTACGAAATGACTTCGTAACCGTTGGTCAGACGCACTTTGGCAACCTTACGCAGAGCGGAGTTCGGCTTCTTGGGGGTGGTGGTGTACACGCGAGTGCACACGCCGCGGCGTTGCGGGCAGTTTTCGAGCGCGGGGCTCTTGCTTTTGATGATGCTGACTTCGCGCGGCTTGCGCACGAGTTGGCTAATGGTAGGCATGACCTTTGAAATCCCTTTTACGTACCACTGGGTAAGTACTTACGTACTCGTCTCCTCGAGCAATGGACTCTTGGAGAAGGCGGCTCGCGCAAAACCGCCTCAAACGTTCAAATACGTAAAAGAGCGGGCTTGCCAACAAACCATGACAAACGCACAAACCTGATGTTCGGGAGACGGCAGCGTCGGTTGACGGAGGCTCGTGACGCACCCCTTTGGCCTTGGGCGCTTCGCTAGCACGAAGGGCCGGACCTGTCTTCC
Source organism: Achromobacter xylosoxidans (assembly GCF_001457475.1). Lineage (NCBI taxonomy): Bacteria > Pseudomonadati > Pseudomonadota > Betaproteobacteria > Burkholderiales > Alcaligenaceae > Achromobacter > Achromobacter xylosoxidans. The sequence continues at coordinate 6,739,753 of NZ_LN831029.1, forward strand.
TGGCGCTTTGACCACACGTCTTTGACCACACATGGTCGCCGCCCTGGCATCAAACTTTGCGCGCGAATAAAGCAGTAAGCCCTTTAGCATAGCTTAGAACTTGGCGCACTGTCAAAAACTTTTGCGCGCATGGCGCGTGGGCGTGTTGCCGGCAAAAGACGGCCAGATAGGCGCAACTCGCGCCCAGGTCGGCAAAAATGGGGCCAAATTACCAACCGCCGACGGGAACGGCCGGTGCGGGATAGCACGGGGTCGCGAACCGCACGCGACGCGTGGCGCGAGCGCGGGGTCCAGGGGTCCAGGGGTCCAGGGGTCCAGGGGTCCAGGGAGCCAGGGAGCCAGGGAGCCAGGCGGCAATGGTAGCCGGTGGCGGGCGATGCGGACGGCTTACTGATCGGCGAACAGATATCCGCTGCCGTAGACCGTGCGGATCGGCAACATCACACCCGCCAGCTCGGCCTTGCGGCGCAGGCGGCTGACGATGACGTCGATGCTGCGCGTGCCGCTGGAGCGCGAACCGCCCCCTTCCACCCGCAGCTCGTCACCCAGCTCGTTGCGGCCCACCGCCCTGCCCGCCACTTCCAGCAGCGAACGCACGATCAGCCGCTCGTTGGCGGACAGGGAAATCGTGGTGCCGGAGGGCGCCGCCAGGGTCCAGCCCTGATCGCGCAGCTCCCATTGGCCAGGCAGGGGTTCATCGGCCGCGGCGGCGTCCTGGCCGGCCGGCAGGCGGCGGGCCAGCGCCAGCAGGATGCAGGCCAGCTCTCTTGGGTCATGCGGCGGCGGCAGGCAGGCGTCGGCGCCGCTCTGCAGACAGCGCAGGCGGGTTTCCAGGGACAGATTGTTCCCCATCACCACGATACCCAGGGACGAGGAGCCGTGCAGGCGGGCGACCAGGGCATAGCCGATCTCGCCAAGCGTCCCCACATTCAGCACCACGGCATCATAGGTGCCATTGCTGAGCAGGCCGAACAATTCCAGAGAAGTCGAGCAGCCACGGGCCGAAATTCCAGCTTGAAGCAGTGCGGACACAGCGGTGTTACGTGCGGCCTCGTCCGGCGACATCATCAGTACGCGCAATTGATTCATAGGTTCTTTCCATCCCTTCTGCCTCCCCTTGCCCGGCAGACCGCGCCGGTTGGAGGAAGGTTGAGGACAGTTTGACCCGTTGTTGTGCAACAACTCCAGTCAAGATTCGTCAAGTTTGCAATGTTTGACAGTTCTTGGCACAACGTAGCCAACAGTGACGCGACGCGAGTTATCATTCCATTACACAATCCTTTCTTCTTCTTGCAGTAGGGCGCCACAGGGCGCGCTTGCGCAGCCAACCTTCGCGAGACCACGTCTGATGAAAATCGCGTCGCTGGAAGACGACCTGGACCAGGCGAAACGTATCCAGCAAGTCCTGACTGCCGCCGGATACACCTGCACCAGTTATCAGCAAAGCCGTGACCTGCTTGCCGCTTTGCGCAATGAAACGTTTGACCTGGTGCTGCTGGACTGGCACCTGCCCGATATCGACGGCGACGATGTGGTGCGCTGGTTGCGCGCCAACATCGGCCCGCGCGTTCCCGTCATCTTCCTGACCAACCGGTCCAGCGAGGACGACCTGGTGGAAGGCCTGCGCGCCGGCGCCGACGACTACATCGTCAAGCCGCTGCGGCCGCTGGAACTGCTGGCCCGCGTCGCGGCGTTGCTGCGCCGCAGCCAGATCGCCGAGCCCGCCGATGAACCGTTCGACGTCGCCAGCTATCGCGTCGACCCCGCTGCGCGCGCGATCTCGCTCGATGGCGCGCAGGTCGCGCTGGCGCCCAAGGAGTTCGAGCTCGCGTTGCTGTTCTTTCGCAACCTGGGCCGGCTCATGTCGCGCGATGTGCTGGCCGAATGCGTCTGGAATCGCGAGATTCCAGCCACCTCCCGCACGCTCGATACCCACCTGTCGAACATCCGGCAAAAGCTCCAGCTGCGCCCGGAACATGGCGTGCGCCTGAGTTCTTCCTACGCGCTCGGCTACCGGCTGGAGTTGCTGAGTCCGCCTGAAGATAGCCCGCCCCCCACGCGTTAGCGCCTGGCGGCATTACCTGGAGATTTGAAAGTCATGAGCCGCTGCCGCGCGCTTTCTTTGCTTGCCCTGCTTTCCGGCCTGCTGCTCGCCACTTCCTCGCATGGCCAGCCCGCTGGCGCGCTGGGAGACAATTTCATCTATCGCGTGCGCCAAGGCGACACGCTGATCGACATCGCTTCCACCTACACGCGCAATCAGGCCAACTGGAGTCCGCTGCAGACGCTCAACAGCGTCACCACGCCCGAGCGCCTGCCCATCGGCCTGGAGCTGCGCATCCCGTTGTCGATGATCCCCGAACGCGCCGCCGACGCGCGCGTGGTGCATGTCAGTGGCCAGGCGAACATCGACGGACAGTCGCTCAAACCCGGCGCGAGCGTGAGCGAAGGCAGCAAGGTCGTGACCGCGCCCAATGGTTTCGTGACGCTGGAATTGGCCGACGGCTCCAAGCTCACGCTGCCGGCCGACGGCGCGGTCGAATTGACGCGCCTGCGCCAGTTCGAAGGCACCAACCTGACCGATTCAGTCATCCATGTCGAGCGCGGCAGCGTCGAATCGAGTGTCGCGCCAGCCGGCCAGGGTGTAGGCCGTTTCGAAGTGCGCACGCCGGTCGCCGTCACGGGAGTGCGCGGCACGCGCTTTCGCGTGCAAAGCGGCAGCCATGGTGTCCACAGCGAAGTGCTGGAAGGCAGTGTGCGGCTGCAGCCGCATGCGCCCGGCGCCGCGCCGGCGCAACCCGTGTCGGTGGCCAAGGGCTATGGCGCAGCCATCGGCGCGGACGGCAACGTCTCGGGCGTGCGGCAGTTGCTGGCCGCGCCACAACTCGGCCAACCCGTGCGTGCCGGCGGCGGCGCCTGGACCAGCGCATTCGAACCGGTGCCCGGCGCGCAAAGCTACCTGGTGCGCGTCGCGCGCGATGCCGATGGCACGCAGCTGGTGTCCTCGACCCGCTTTCCCACTGCCGACATCCGCTTCAGCGCCCCCGGTCCGGGCACCTTCTACGTGACGGTGCGCGCGGTCGATGAACTGGGCCTGGGCGGCCGCGACGCCATGGCCACTTTCACCGGGGTGAACCAGCTCATGACCAGCAGCGGCCTCGGGGTCGCCACCGGCACCGGCGGACTGGTGACCCTGACCGAGTACTAGGGCCCATGCCAGACGCCACCGATCCCATCGACCGGACCTCGCGATCAGGCCTGTGGTTGACGGTGGCGCTGGCGCTGCTGGCGGCGTTGCTCGGCTGGTTCAATGGACTGGGGCGCGTCGACCAGATCCTGTATGACCGCGCCGTCGCCTTGACGGGGCGCGATATCTCGCCCGACATCGTAATCGTGGCGATCGACGACAGCAGCATCGACGCGCTGGGGCGCTGGCCCTGGCGCCGGGCGGTGCATGCGGCGCTGCTGGACCGGCTGCAAGGCGCGCGCGCGGTGGGACTGGACCTGATCTTCGCCGAACCCGACACCACCTACCCCGGTGACGACGTCATCCTTGCCGACAGTATCCGGCGCAATGGCCGCACGGTGCTGCCGGTGGTACTGGACCGGCTGATCTATCCCACGTCGATCAGCGCCCCCATCCCCGCCCTGGCCCAGGCGGCAGCCGGCAGCGGCTTCATCAACGCCAACCTCGATGCCGATGGCGTGCTGCGATCAGCGGTCCTGACGGCGCGTTTCGCCGGCCAGCGCTGGCAGCATTTCGCGCTGACCATGCTGGACGTGGGCGGGCAGGCGGACCTGGCGCAACGCCTGCTACGGCGCGCCCGGGCGGACGGCAGCATCCTGATTCCGTATGCGGGCCCGGCGGCGCATACCCGCGCCGTGTCCTATCTATCGGTCCTGCGCGGCGACGTGCCAGCGGAGCAGCTGCGCGGCAAATACGTGCTGGTGGGCGCTTGGGCCACCGGCCTGGGCGACGCGTACACCACGCCGGTATCCCACGAGGTCAGTGGCATGCCGGGCGTGGAGATCATCGCCAATTTGCTGCAGGCGGCCAACGACGACATCGCCTTCCAGCCGCCCGCCCCGTGGCTGAACGCGCTGTATTCGGCCCTGCCCGTGCTGCTGGCGTGCCTGGCGCTATGGCGCTTGTCGCCCAACCTGGCGCTGTTGGTGAACATCGCCCTGCTCGCCCTGGTGCTGCTCGTCAGCCTGTTGCTGCTGGGCCACACCTATCTGTGGTTCGCGCCCACCGCCGCGCTGGTGGGCGTGGCGTTGTGCTACCCGCTGTGGAGCTGGCGCAGCCAGGAAGCCGCGCTGCGCTACATGGACAACGAACTGCGCCGGCTGCAGCGCGAATACCCGCCGGTGCTTAACGAAGCGCGGGCGCAATCCGGCGGCCCCAGCGCATCGCTCGAAAGCCGGGTCGGTGAATTGCGGCGCGCGCTCGCGCGCGTGCGCAACCTGCGGCGGTTCCTGGCCGACGGCCTGGACGGCATGCCCGACGCCACGCTGGTGTTCGACCAGGATGGCCGCATGCAATTCCGCAACCAGGCAGCGGTGATGTATTTCCAGCGGCTGGGCATGCGGCCACCGCGGGTCGGGCACCCGGCGGTCCACCTGCTCGAGAAGACCATCGGCGACGAATCGACACGCCAGCGCGTCGCCCAAGTACTGAGCGGCCAGGGACCGATCGCCGAGCAATCCCCCTGGACTGCCGATCTGGAGGTGCGCGATCACGCCGGCCGCGACCTGATCCTGAAATGCGCGCCGATCCATACGGCCGAAGGGAATTTCGCCGGCACCGTCGCCACGTTGACCGATATCTCCGGCATCCGCCAGGCCGAGCGCCAGCGCGAGGAAACGCTGCGCTTCATCTCGCATGACATGCGGGCGCCGCAGAGTTCGATCCTGGCGCTGGTGGAGATGAAGCAGGACGGCGGGACAACGGATGGCGGGGATGAAACGCTTACCCGGATCGCCGCGCTGGCCAACCGCACGCTGCACCTGGTCGATGATTTCGTGCATTTGACGCGGGCCGAGTCGATGGCCATCAACGCGGTGGAGCTGGACCTGGGCAGCCTGCTGCAGGACGGCGTCGACGAGTTCTGGGCGGCGGCGCACAAGCGCGGCATCCGGCTGGAGGTGGCTGCGCCGCTGCCCGCCGCCTATGCGCGCGGCGACCAGACACTGCTGATGCGGGCCCTGTGCAACCTGATCGACAACGCCATCAAGTACAGCCCGGCCGGGACGCGCATCGAATGCGCCATCGACCAGGCGGCGGGATTCTGGCGGATCCACGTGCGCGACCAGGGGCAAGGCATCGCGGCACACGACCTGGCGCGATTGTTCGAGCCGTTTTCACGCGTGGGGGTGGCCTCGCGTGGCGACGTCGGCGGAGCGGGCCTGGGACTGGCCTTCGTGCGCACGGTGGCGCAACGCCATGGCGGCGAGGTCGAAGTCACCAGCGAAGCCGGCAAAGGTTCGGTGTTCACGCTGCGGTTGCCCGTTGCGCCCGAGGACGCGCCGGCGACTTGAGGCCAAGGGCGCCCCGCCCCGGGCGCTATTCAAAGACGTGGGAAATGACGGCAGGCTTGCCCGGCCTGACTTCCAGCGTGGTCCGGTATGGCGGCAGATCGGCATTGCGCAGCACCACCTGATACTTGCCGGGAATCAATCGCAGTTCCTTGACCGGCGGACTGATGCCGCGGGCCACGCCATTGATCCATACCTCGCCCCAGGGCCGGATATCGAGGCGGACCAGCACGGGAACCGGCTTGGGCTTGGGTGCTTCGTCCTGCGCCGGCGCGGCGGCTTCCGGGATCGGCGCCGTGGCGGCGGCGGCTGGCTCGGTGGGCATGGCGGGACTGGCCGGGGCTGGCGGGGCTGAGCCAACCGGCGCCTCGGCGGACGTCGCGGCCGCGGCCCCACGTTCACCTGTGGGGGCCGCCTCTGGCGCGCTGCCCTGCGCCGTGCCTGCCACCGGGACAGGCGGCGCGGGCTGGGGCGCCGGCGTCGAAGCTGGCGCCGCCGTTGAAGCCGGCGGGTCGGCCGGCGCCGTGGTCGGCACGGGCGGCACGGCAGGCGGATTGGGCTGTACCACTTCGGACCGGGTGATGAGCGAATTCGTCGTTCCGATACCCAGGCGGACCCAGGCATAGATACCCACCCCGATCAGCGCCACCAAGAGCAACAGCACCAGCAACGGCCGGCCGGCATTGCGCGGCTTGCGCACCTCTTGTGCCGCAGGCGCGACCGGCGCGGCGACATCGGCCCGGGACGCTTCGCGGGCGACGGGCGCGGCCTCGGCATAGGCCGGGATGTCGAGCATGGCGGCCAGCTCGGCCAGGGTCTGCGGCCGATCGGCCGGCAGCATGGCCAGGCCGCGATCGATCGCGCCAAGAAAGGCCGGGCTGTACTTCGTCAGGCCAAGGGACAGCAACGGCTCATAACTGTCGGTGGCGCGGCGTTCCGGCGCGGGTGGTGGCCGCAGGCCGATCACCAGCGCGTGCATCACCGCACAGAGCGCATAGACGTCGGTCCAGGGACCGCGCGGCCATTCGGCGGAGTCCGTATACAGCTCGAACGGCGCGAAGCCCGGGATCGGCGTCAACCCGGTCCGGCGCGATCGCGGCAATGCCAATTCCGGCAGCAGGTGAGCACGCGCGCCTTCGTCCATGCCGACGGTATCGAGCGAAATGTCGCCACATATTTCGCCCTGCGCATGCAGGCCCATCAGGGAGGGCAGCAGGTCCGACAGCAGCCGCTTGATGCGCGCCTCCGGCACCCCGCCCGCCGCGCTGGCGGCGATGGCGCTCAAGGGGCGCAGGGCAAGCGGCGCGGCGCCTGAGAAAGGGCTGCGCGGCGTATGCAGGCCGGCGGATGAAGACATATTCAAAATACTGCGCAACGGGCGCGAAAACGGGTTAACGGCTGATAGGCGGAATATTATCCAATCCGTTACGCAAGGACATTGCCGAAAATGTCCGAGCGCATCAGGCTGTGGCACGATAGCGTATCGCCAAATTCCTCCCTTCGCTGAAAGCCTATGAAAATTCGCCTTCTCTGCAATGTGCTCGGATCCTCGTTTGTGCTGGCCGGCTGTGCCGGCCTGCCCGCCAGCGCCCCCGACCGCGCGCCCACGCCGCAAGCGCTGGAGCAGCTACAACAGGTGCGCGACCAGTACAGCGCCGGCCACTACGGTGAAGTGATCCGCGGCGTCGCCCGTTCCGATGAGCTGGCCGCGTCCAGCAAGGCCGTGCGCATCGAGGCCTACAAGCTGCAGGCGTTCAGCTATTGCGTCAGCCGCTACGCGCAGTTGTGCGAGGACAGCTTCAGCCGCATCCTGCAGATCGATCCCAACTTCGAACTGGCGCCCAACGAGGCCGGCCATCCGGTCTGGGGTCCGGTGTTCCAGCGCGCCAAGAGCCAGGCCGCCAAATAGCGCCGCCATGGCCCGCGCGGGCAAAAAAAAGGCCGCTGATGCGAATCAGCGGCCTTTTTGCTTCTGGCCTCCCCCGCCGGACCTGCGCGGGGGGTGCACCGGACGTCGCCCTTATTCGGCGGCGTCCTCGCTGCCCAGGTCGGACGACGGGACATCGGCGTCCGAGCCCACCGTGACCGGCGAGTCTTCGAACGGGTTGGCCAGCTGGCGGGCGGCTTCGCGTTCCGCGGCCTCCAGGGCTTCCTTGTCCTTGCGGGCATGGTGGTACGCCAGGCCGGTACCGGCCGGGATCAGGCGGCCGACGATGACGTTTTCCTTCAGGCCACGCAGGTCGTCGCGCTTGCCCATGATGGCGGCTTCGGTCAGGACACGCGTGGTTTCCTGGAACGAGGCGGCCGAGATGAACGAGTCGGTCGACAGCGAGGCCTTGGTGATACCCAGCAGCACGTTTTCGTAGGTGGCCGGACGCTTGTCTTCAGCGTTGACGCGGTCGTTCTCGTTCAACAGCTCGGAGCGCTCGACCTGCTCGCCCGGGATGAACTCGGTATCGCCCGCATCGACGATGTTCACACGGCGCAGCATCTGACGAACAATCACTTCGATGTGCTTGTCGTTGATCTTCACGCCCTGCAGACGGTACACGTCCTGCACTTCGTCGACGATGTAGGTCGCCAGCTTCTCGATGCCCTGCAGGCGCAGGATGTCGTGGGGATCGGCCGGGCCGTCCACGATCATTTCGCCCTTGTTCACCACCTGGCCGTCGTGCACCAGCACCTGCTTTTCCTTCGGAATCAGGAACTCGTGGCTGACGCCTTCCAGGTCGGTGATGACCAGGCGCTGCTTGCCCTTGGTGTCCTTGCCGAACGAGACCGTGCCGGTGACGTCGGCGAGCATGCCGGCATCCTTGGGCGAACGGGCTTCGAACAGTTCGGCCACGCGCGGCAGACCGCCGGTAATGTCGCGGGTCTTTTGCGATTCCTGCGGAATACGCGCCAGGACTTCGCCCACGGCAACCTGCTGGCCATCACGCACAGTGATCAGCGCGCCGACCGGGAACGAGATGTTCACCGAGTGATCGGTGCCGGCGATCTTGACGTCTTCGCCGTTCTCGTTGACCAGCTTGATCTGCGGACGCATGACGATCTTGCCGCCACGGGTCTTGGGCGTGATGACGACGAGCGTCGACAGGCCGGTGACTTCGTCCACCTGCTTGGCCACGGTCACGCCTTCTTCGATGTTCTCGAAGCGGACAGCGCCACCGTATTCCGACACGATCGGACGGGTCAGCGGATCCCACGTCGCCAGGCGCGCGCCGGCCTTCACGGCCTCGCCGTCGCCCACCAGCACGGTCGCGCCGTACGGGATCTTGTGGCGTTCGCGTTCGCGGCCGTTGTCGTCGAAGATCGCCAGTTCGCCCGAGCGCGAGATCGCGACGCGTTCGCCCTTGGCGTTGGTGACGTAGCGCATGGTGCTGGCAAAGCCGACCACGCCGCTGGACTTGGTTTCCACCGCGCTGGCCAGGGCCGAACGCGACGCCGCGCCACCGATGTGGAACGTACGCATCGTCAGCTGCGTGCCCGGTTCACCGATGGACTGGGCGGCGATGACCCCGACCGCTTCGCCCTGGTTCACCGAAGTGCCACGGCCGAGGTCACGGCCATAGCAGTGCGCGCACAGGCCGTGGCGCGTTTCGCAGGTCAGCGGCGTGCGGACCTTGACTTCATCCACGCCGATGCGGTCGATCATGTCGACCATGTCTTCGTCCAGCAGGGTGCCGGCGGTGATGGCCGTTTCCTGCGTGTCCGGGTTGACGATGTCGATGGCAGCCACGCGGCCCAGGATACGGTCGCGCAGCGGCTCGATGACTTCACCGCCTTCCACCAGGGCCTTCATGTTGTAGCCCTGCGAGGTGCCGCAATCGTCCTCGGTGATCACCAGGTCCTGCGTCACGTCGACCAGACGACGGGTCAGGTAGCCCGAGTTCGCGGTCTTCAGTGCCGTGTCGGCCAGACCCTTACGCGCGCCGTGAGTCGAGATGAAGTACTGAAGCACGTTCAGGCCTTCACGGAAGTTCGCGGTAATGGGCGTCTCGATGATCGAGCCGTCCGGCTTGGCCATCAGGCCGCGCATGCCGGCCAGCTGGCGGATCTGGGCGGCCGAACCGCGGGCGCCCGAGTCAGCCATCATGTAGATGGAGTTGAACGACTCCTGGCGCACTTCCTCGCCGTGACGGTTGATCACGGGTTCGGTGGCCAGCTGTTCCATCATCGCCTTGCCGACCTTGTCGCCGGCCTTGCCCCAGATGTCCACCACGTTGTTGTAGCGTTCCTGGGACGTGACCAGACCCGACGAGTACTGCTTGTCGATTTCCTTCACTTCACGGCTGGCTTCGGCCAGGATGCCTTCCTTGGCCGACGGGATCAGCATGTCGCCCATGGCGATCGAGATACCGCCGCGGGTGGCCAGGCGGAAGCCCGACTGCATCAGCTTGTCGGCGAAGATCACCGTGTCGCGCAGGCCGCAGCGGCGGAACGACTGGTTGATCAGGCGCGAGATTTCCTTCTTCTTCAGCGCCTTGTTCAGGACGGTGAAGGGCAGGCCCTTGGGCAGGATCTCGGACAGCAGCGCGCGGCCGACGGTGGTTTCGTGGCGGCGGATCACCGGCTGCCATTCGCCATTCTCGTCACGCTCGTGTTCCTTCAGGCGCACGGTGATGCGGCTTTGCAGCTCCACTTCGCCGTTGTCGTAGGCGCGTTGCACTTCAGCGACGTCGGTGAAGAAGATGCCTTCGCCCTTGCCGTTGATGCGCTCGCGCGTCGTGTAGTACAGACCCAGCACGATGTCCTGGGACGGCACGATCGACGGTTCGCCGTTGGCCGGGAACAGCACGTTGTTCGAAGCCAGCATCAGCGTGCGCGCTTCGAGCTGGGCTTCCAGCGACAGCGGCACGTGGACGGCCATCTGGTCACCGTCGAAGTCGGCGTTGAACGCCGCGCAGACCAGCGGGTGCAGCTGGATGGCCTTGCCTTCGATCAGGACCGGCTCGAACGCCTGGATGCCCAAACGGTGCAGCGTGGGCGCACGGTTCAGCATGACCGGGTGTTCGCGGATGACTTCTTCCAGGATGTCCCAGACCACCGGTTCCTGGCTTTCCACCAGCTTCTTGGCGGCCTTGATGGTCGTGGCCAGGCCCATCATCTCCAGGCGATTGAAGATGAACGGCTTGAACAGTTCCAGGGCCATCAGCTTGGGCAGGCCGCACTGGTGCAGCTTGAGCTGCGGACCCACCACGATGACCGAACGGCCCGAGTAGTCGACGCGCTTGCCCAGCAGGTTCTGGCGGAAACGACCGCTCTTGCCCTTGATCATGTCGGCCAGGGACTTGAGCTGGCGCTTGTTGGCGCCGGTCATGGCCTTGCCGCGGCGACCGTTGTCCAGCAGCGAGTCGACGGCTTCCTGCAGCATGCGCTTTTCGTTGCGCAGGATGATTTCAGGGGCCTTCAGCTCCAGCAGGCGCTTCAGACGGTTGTTGCGGTTGATGACGCGGCGGTACAGGTCGTTCAGGTCGGAGGTCGCGAAGCGGCCGCCGTCCAGCGGCACCAGCGGACGCAGGTCCGGCGGCAGCACGGGCAGCACTTCCATGACCATCCACTCGGCCTTGATGCCGGATTTCTGGAAGCCTTCCAGCACCTTCAGGCGCTTGGAGATCTTCTTGATCTTGGCTTCCGAGCTGGTGGCCTTCAGTTCGCCGCGCAGCGTTTCCACTTCGCGGTCGATGTCGATGGTGCGCAGCAGTTCGCGCACGGCTTCGGCGCCCATCAGGGCACGGAAGTCGTCGCCGTATTCCTCGGTCTTGGCCAGGAAATCGTCATCCGACATGATCTGGCCGCGCTTGAGCGGCGTCATGCCGGGTTCGATCACGCACCAGGCTTCGAAGTACAGGACGCGTTCGATGTCGCGCAGGGTCATGTCGAGCACCATGCCCAGACGCGACGGCAGGCTCTTCAGGAACCAGATGTGCGCGACGGGGCTGGCCAGCTCGATGTGGCCCATGCGCTCACGGCGAACCTTGGCAACGGTAACTTCAACGCCGCACTTCTCGCAGATCACGCCACGGTGCTTCAGGCGCTTGTACTTGCCGCACAGGCACTCGTAGTCCTTGATCGGGCCGAAGATCTTGGAGCAGAACAGACCGTCACGCTCGGGCTTGAACGTGCGGTAGTTGATGGTCTCGGGCTTGCGAACTTCGCCGTAGGACCACGAACGGATCTTCTCGGGCGAGGCGATGCCGATCTTGATGGCATCGAATTGCTCGTCTTGCGAGACTTGCTTAAAGAGGTCGAGTAGCGCTTTCATTAGTTACGCTCCAAATCCATGTCCAGGGCCAACGAGCGGATTTCCTTGACCAGCACGTTGAACGATTCCGGCATGCCGGCATCGATGACGTGATCGCCCTTGACGATGTTTTCGTATACCTTGGTGCGGCCGGTGATGTCGTCGGACTTCACCGTCAGCATTTCCTGCAGGGTGTAGGCGGCGCCGTAGGCTTCCAGCGCCCACACTTCCATTTCCCCGAAACGCTGGCCACCGAACTGCGCCTTGCCGCCCAGCGGCTGCTGGGTCACGAGCGAGTACGGGCCGGTCGAACGCGCGTGCATCTTGTCGTCGACCAAGTGGTGCAGCTTCAGGTAGTGCATGTAGCCGACGGTGACCGGACGCTCGAACTTCTCGCCGGTGCGGCCGTCGTACAGCCACGCCTGCGTGCGCGAGGGCGTCAGCGCCATGCGCTTGGCGACGTCGTCCGGATAGGCCAGTTCCAGCATCTTGGTGATTTCCTCTTCGGTCGCGCCGTCGAAGACGGGCGTCGCGAACGGCACGCCGTTCTTGAGGTTCTGGGCCATTTCCATGACTTCTTCGTCGGTCAGCTCGTCGATGCGCGCGCCGGTGCCGGTCGTGTTGTAGACCTTGTCCAGGTAAGCGCGGACGTTCTTGACCTGCGCGGTGCGCTCGTCGCGCAGCATGTCGGCGATGCGGTGACCCACGCCCTTGGCAGCCCAGCCCAAGTGCACTTCCAGCACCTGGCCCACGTTCATCCGCGAGGGCACGCCCAGCGGGTTCAGAACGATGTCGGCCGGCGTGCCGTCAGCCATGTGCGGCATGTCTTCCACCGGGGTGATGCGCGAGACCACGCCCTTGTTGCCGTGACGGCCTGCCATCTTGTCGCCAGGCTGCAGACGACGCTTCACGGCCAGGTAGACCTTGATCATCTTCAGCACGCCCGGGGGCAGCTCGTCGCCCTGCGTCAGCTTCTTGCGCTTCTCTTCGAAGGCCAGGTCGAACTGGTGACGCTTCTGCTCGAGCGATTCCTTGGCCTGCTCCAGCACCACGGCGTGGGGCTCGTCGGCCAGGCGGATGTCGAACCACTGCCAGCGGTCCAGATCAGCCAGGTAAGCCTTGGTGATCGTGGCGCCCTTGGCCAGCTTGCGCGGGCCGCCGTTGACGGTCTTGCCGACCAGCATCTTCTCGATACGGTCGAACTGGTCGTTTTCAACGATGCGCAGCTGGTCGTTCAGGTCCTGGCGATAGCGGCGCAGTTCATCGTCGATGATGGACTGGGCGCGCTTGTCGCGCACGATGCCTTCGCGCGTGAACACCTGCACGTCGATCACGGTGCCGGTCATGCCCGAAGGCACGCGCAGCGAGGTGTCCTTAACGTCGGACGCCTTTTCACCGAAGATGGCGCGCAGCAGCTTTTCTTCCGGCGTCAGCTGGGTTTCGCCCTTGGGCGTGACCTTGCCGACCAGCACGTCGTCGGCGCTGACTTCGGCGCCGATGTATGTGATGCCCGAATCGTCCAGGCGGTTCAGTTGCGTCTCGGCCAGGTTGCTGATGTCGCGCGTGATTTCTTCCGGACCCAGCTTGGTATCGCGAGCGACAACCGTCAGTTCCTCGATGTGCACCGAGGTGTAGCGGTCATCGGCCACGACCTTTTCGGAGATCAGGATCGAGTCTTCGAAGTTGTAGCCGTTCCAGGGCATGAACGCGATCAGCATGTTCTGGCCCAGGGCGAGTTCGCCCAGGTCCGTCGATGCGCCGTCGGCCAGCACGTCACCCTTGGCGACACGGTCGCCACGCTTGACGATGGGACGCTGGTTGATGTTCGTGTTCTGGTTGGAACGCGTGTACTTGATCAGGTTGTAGATGTCGACACCGACTTCGCCGGCGACGTTTTCTTCGTCGTTCACGCGGATCACCACGCGTTCGGCGTCGACGTGGTCGACCAGGCCGCCACGCAGCGCCTGCACGGTGGTGCCCGAGTCAACGGCCACGGTGCGCTCGATACCCGTGCCCACGACCGGCTTTTCCGGACGCAGGCAAGGCACGGCCTGACGTTGCATGTTGGCGCCCATCAGCGCGCGGTTCGCGTCGTCGTGCTCCAGGAACGGAATCAGCGAGGCGGCGACCGACACGATCTGCGACGGGGCCACGTCCATGTAGTGCACGTTGGCCGGGGCGGTCAGCATGGTTTCGCCGGCTTCACGGCAAGCCACCAGGTCGTCCACGAACTTGCCTTCCTCGTCCAGTGCGGCGTTGGCCTGCGCGATGACGTAGTGGCTTTCTTCGATGGCCGACAGGTAGTCGATCTGGTCGCTGACGCGGCCGTCGACGATCTTGCGGTAAGGCGTTTCCAGGAAGCCGTACTCGTTCAGGCGAGCGTACAGCGCCATGGAGTTGATCAGGCCGATGTTCGGGCCTTCCGGCGTTTCGATCGGGCAGACGCGGCCGTAGTGGGTCGGGTGCACGTCACGCACTTCGAAGCCGGCGCGCTCGCGGGTCAGACCGCCCGGGCCCAGTGCCGAAACACGACGCTTGTGCGTGATTTCCGACAGCGGGTTGGTCTGGTCCATGAACTGCGACAGCTGGCTCGAACCGAAGAACTCCTTGATGGCGGCCGAGATCGGCTTGGAGTTGATCAGGTCGTGCGGCATCAGGTTTTCGGTCTCGGCCTGGCCCAGACGTTCCTTGACGGCGCGTTCGACGCGCACGAGGCCGGCGCGGAACTGGTTCTCGGCCAGTTCGCCGACGCAACGCACGCGGCGGTTGCCCAGGTGATCGATATCGTCGATCTGGCCACGGCCGTTACGCAGCTCGACCAGCACCTTGATGGTTTCAAGGATGTCTTCGTTGGTCAGCGTCATCGGGCCGGTGATGTCCTCACCACGGCCCAGGCGGCTGTTGACCTTCATGCGACCGACGCGCGACAGGTCGTACGTTTCTTCGCTGTAGAACAGGCGCTGGAACAGCGCTTCCACCGCTTCTTCGGTGGGCGGTTCACCAGGACGCATCATGCGGTAGATGGCAACGCGCGCGGCCATCTGGTCGGCGGTTTCATCGGTGCGCAGCGTTTGCGAAATGTACGGGCCGCGATCCAGGTCGTTCGTGTAGAGCGTCTGGATGTCGTGCACGTTGGCGGCGCGCAGGGCGCCCAGCACGCTTTCGGTGATCTCGTCGTTGGCGTTGGCGATGACTTCGCCGGTATCGGCGTCAACGATGTTCTTGGCCAGCACGCGGCCGTACAGGAAGTCTTCCGGCACGGAGATGCGCTGGATGCCGCCGGCAGCCAGGTCGCGCAGGTGCTTGGCGTTGATACGCTTGTCTTTCTCGACGATGACCTTGCCCGAACGGTCCGCGATGTCGAAGCGGGCCATTTCGCCCTTCCAGCGCTCGGGCACGAATTCCATCATGGCGCCTTCGCTCTTCAACTCGAAGTTGTCGAAGTCGAAGAAGTTGGCCAGGATCGATTCCGGCGTCATGCCGATGGCCTTGCACAGGATGGTGACAGGCATCTTGCGGCGACGGTCGACGCGGAAGAACAGGATGTCCTTGGGGTCGAATTCGAAATCCAGCCACGAACCGCGGTAGGGAATCACGCGGGCCGAGAACAGCAGCTTGCCCGAGCTGTGCGTCTTGCCGCGGTCGTGCTCGAAGAACACGCCAGGCGAGCGGTGCAGCTGCGAGACGATGACACGTTCGGTGCCGTTGATGACGAACGAACCGGTGCCGGTCATGAGCGGAATCTCGCCCATGTAGACTTCCTGTTCCTTCACTTCCTTGACGGTGGGCTTGCTGACTTCGCGGTCAAGCAGCACCAGGCGGACCTTGGCTCGCAGGGGCGAGGCATAGGTCAGGCCACGTTGCTGACATTCCTTGACATCGAACACCGGTTCGCCGAGCACATAGCTCACGAACTCCAAGCGCGCCATACCGTTGTGACTAACGATCGGGAAAATCGACGAAAACGCCGCCTGCAAACCGTCGGCTACGCGATCGGACGGGGCGGTATCCGCCTGCAGGAAAGTTAGGTAGGATTGAAGCTGAGTCGCCAAAAGGAAGGGAACGTTTTGAACGTCTTCACGCTTGGCGAAGCTTTTGCGGATGCGCTTTTTTTCGGTGTACGAGTAAGGCATGAGCACTCCGACTCGAGGTTGCATGGGCCGTCAACCACGGCCCCAGGTGATACGACTCCAGGAAACCCCTCTGGAAAGGGCATGACCCCAGCAGGGGTTTCCTGGAAACGCAAAAGCCCGGGGACGGCAAATTGCGCTGTCCCCGGGCAAGTTGACGCAGGTCTTACTTGACTTCGACCTTGGCGCCAGCTTCTTCCAGCTTCTTCTTGGCGGCTTCGGCGTCAGCCTTGGCAACGCCTTCCTTGACGGGCTTCGGAGCGCCGTCGACCAGGTCCTTGGCTTCCTTCAGGCCCAGACCGGTCAGCTCGCGCACGGCCTTGATGACGGAAACCTTGTTGGCGCCGGCTTCAGCCAGGACAACGGTGAACTCGGTCTGCTCTTCAGCAGCGGCGGCGGCGCCACCAGCGGCGGGAGCAGCGACAGCAACAGCGGCGGCAGCAGCCGACACGCCGAACTTCTCTTCCATTTCCTTGATCAGCTCGGACAGTTCGAGCACGGTCATGCCAGCGATGGCGTCAAGGATTTCAGCTTTGTTAAGTGCCATTTTTAAGAACTCCAAATATTGGGTAATGCCAGGGTTTGGGTGTCGCTCGGTCGTTCAGCGAATTTCCGTGAAGGGCGGGGATTAAGCCGCGGCCTTCTGGTCGCGCACGGCGGCGAGGCCACGGGCGAACTTGGTCGGAACTTCGTTGAGCGTACGCACGAATTGCGCGATGGGGGCTTGCATGGTGCCCAGCAGTTTCGACAGCAACTCTTCGCGCGAGGGCATGGTGGCCAGGGCCTTCACGCCTTCTTGGTTCAGCAGGCTGTTGGGCAGAGCGCCCGCCTTGATGACCAGCTTGTCGTTGCTTTTCGCGAAACCTGCGAGGACCTTGGCCGCCGTAACCGGATCAGCGCTGATGCCATAGATCAGCGGACCGGTCAGTTGCTCGGCCAACGGCTCGAAAGCCGTGCCGGCAACAGCACGACGGGCCAGCGAGTTCTTCAGAACACGCAGATACACGCCCGATTCACGCGCAGTTTTGCGCAGTACGGTGACAGAGGCGACGTCCAGACCACGGTACTCGGCGATAACAATCGATTGCGCCTTGGCCACTTCGGCCGAGACTTCCTCGATTACCACCGCTTTCTCTTGACGATTGAGACTCACGGTTTGAACACTCCATCAAAAGACGCCTGGGGCCGGAGCCTTGCGCGTCAACCGAATGCGGCGCCTGGTCGAGTTCTTCGGGTAAAGAAATCTTCCTGGGGACGCCGTCTACGCTGGATCCGAACTTTGCGAGCTTCGGGATTAAGCGGGGCGGCGGGATAGTGCTTCCACCGACCTGCTCCAGCGGTCTTTGACAGCAGCATCCGGAGGAATCCGGATGCGGCCCAAAGTACGTTTACAGCTGTTGGCTTAGTTGGTAGCCGACAGCGAGGCAATTTCCACGCGCGCACCGCCGCCCATCGTGGACGAAACGGCCAGCTTGCGCAGGTAAATGCCCTTGGCAGCGGCGGGACGAGCCTTTTGCAGGGCGTCGACCAGAGCGGCCAGGTTGGTTTGCAGCTGTTCCACGCCGAACGACGCGCGGCCGATCGTGGCGTGGATGATGCCGGCCTTGTCGGTGCGGTACTGAACCTGACCGGCCTTGGCGTTCTTGACGGCGGTGGCGACGTCGGGGGTCACGGTGCCGACCTTCGGGTTCGGCATCAGGCCACGCGGGCCCAGGATCTGACCCAGGGCGCCGACGACACGCATCGTGTCGGGCGAGGCGATGACCACGTCGAAGTCCATCTGACCGGCCTTGATCTGGTCAGCCAGGTCGTCCAGGCCGACGATGTCAGCGCCGGCGGCCTTGGCGGCCTCGGCCTTGTCGCCTTGGGCGAACACGGCGACACGGACCGTCTTGCCGGTGCCGGCGGGCAGCACGACCGAGCCGCGGACCAGTTGGTCCGACTTCTTCGGGTCGATGCCCAGCTGCACGGCCACGTCAATCGATTCGTTGAACTTGGCGACAGCGGTTTCCTTGACCAGGGTCAGGGCTTCGGCGACCGGGTACAGCTTGGTGCGGTCGATCTTTTGCGCAATGGCGGCGGCGCGCTTGCTCAGTTTTGCCATGATTAGATCCCCTCAACCGTGATGCCCATGCTGCGGGCGCTGCCAGCGATCGTGCGGACGGCGGCGTCCAGATCGGCGGCGGTCAGATCGGGGCCCTTGGCCTTGGCGATTTCTTCAGCTTGCGCGCGGGTCAGCGTGCCGACCTTGTCGGTATGCGGCTTGGACGAACCCTTTTGCACGCCGGCGGCCTTCTTGATGAGGACCGTCGCGGGCGGGGTCTTCATGATGAAGGTGAAGCTCTTGTCGGCGAAAGCGGTGATCACCACCGGAATCGGCAGACCAGGCTCCATGCCTTGGGTCTTGGCGTTGAACGCCTTGCAGAATTCCATGATGTTCAGGCCACGCTGACCCAGGGCCGGGCCAATCGGGGGGGAGGGGTTAGCCTTACCAGCCGGCACTTGCAGCTTGATAAAGCCGACGATCTTCTTCGCCATGCTTTGCTCCTTGCGGGTTATATCGCCCTAGCGCGCGGCCAGGGCTCCCCGGGGGTTGAAATCAGGTCTTTTCGACCTGGCTGAAATCCAGTTCGACGGGGGTGGCACGACCGAAGATCGTGACAGACACGCGAACCTTGCTCTTTTCGTAGTTGACTTCTTCGACGTTGCCGTTGAAGTCCGCAAACGGACCTTCCTTGACCCGAACCATCTCGCCCACTTCGAACAGGATCTTGGGGCGGGGTTTCTCGACGCCTTCTTCCATCTGGGAGAGGATCTTTTCGACTTCCTTTTCGGAAATCGGGGTCGGACGATTGCCCGAGCCACCCAAAAAGCCGGTGACACGGTTGGTGTTCTTGACCAGGTGCCACGTTTCGTCGGTCAGGTCCATTTCAACCAGGACATAACCGGGGAAAATGCGGCGCTCGGTGATCGACTTCTGGCCACCCTTGACCTCGACGACTTCCTCGGAGGGCACAAGAATGCGGCCGAAAGACGTTTGCAGGCCCGCGCGCTCGATGCGCTCGTTCAGGGCCTTGTGTACGCTTTTTTCCATGCCGGAGTACACATGGACGACATACCAACGCTTACTCATTCGCCGTCCTTATTTCCAGCCCAACAACAGGCCGTAGAGAATCCATTCGATGCCCTTGTCGAGCACCCACATGAAAATGCCCATGACCGCCACGAACGCGAAAACGATGCCCGTCATCTGGGTCGTTTCCTTGCGGGTCGGCCACGACACACGCTTGACTTCGTTGTAGGACTCGCTGGCAAAGCTCAGGGTGCGACGGCCGGGTTCGCTGAACCAGGCGATCACGGCTGCGATCACGAGGCCGCCGACAAAGACGCCGATACGGGCAGGCATCGGTTGCGCGCTGAGCACGGAAAACCCGACGATGCCAGCAATAACGACAAGAACCGCCAGCCCGAGCTTGACCCGGTCGGCGGTACTGGTTACGGTTTCTACGCTGGTATTAGACATATTGCGACGCGAGCCGCCGTGAATGCGTAACTCGCGATGATCTCCCGCGGGTTTATCCTGGCGGTGGCAGGGGCAGTAGGAATCGAACCTACAACCTTCGGTTTTGGAGACCGACGCTCTGCCAATTGAGCTATGCCCCTAAAACTCACACATCACTACACGTGCACTACACTTTCGCCGTTCCAGCCAGGCCGCCACGCGTAGCGGCTTGCGGAACCAAACATCATACTACTTTTACAGCAAAGATGGATAGAGGGGCTTGAGAGCCCACTCTACCCATCCGGGTATTGCTTACTTCAGGATCTTGGCGACGACGCCGGCGCCGACGGTACGACCGCCTTCACGGATGGCGAAACGCAGGCCTTCTTCCATGGCGATCGGGGCCAGCAGCTTGACGGTCATCGTCACGTTGTCGCCCGGCAGGACCATTTCCTTGTCGGCCGGCAGGTCGATCGTGCCGGTCACGTCCGTCGTGCGGAAGTAGAACTGGGGACGATAGCCGTTGAAGAACGGGGTGTGGCGGCCGCCTTCTTCCTTGGACAGGATGTACACCTCGGAGGTGAAGTCCGTGTGCGGGGTGATCGAGCCCGGCTTGGCCAGAACCTGGCCGCGCTGGACGTCTTCACGCTTGGTGCCGCGCAGCAGGATGCCCACGTTGTCGCCGGCTTGACCTTGGTCCAGCAGCTTGCGGAACATTTCCACGCCGGTGCAGGTCGTCTTGACCGTCGGGGTGATACCGACGATTTCGATTTCTTCGCCGACCTTGATGATGCCGCGCTCGATACGGCCGGTCACCACGGTGCCGCGACCCGAGATCGAGAACACGTCTTCGACCGGCATCAGGAACGCGCCGTCAACGGCACGCTCGGGCGTCGGGATGTACGTGTCCAGGGCTTGGGCCAGCGACAGGATCGCTTGCTCGCCCAGTTCGCCCTTGTCGCCTTCCAGCGCCAGCTTGGCCGAACCCTTCACGATCGGGGTGTCGTCGCCCGGGAAGTCGTACTTGCTCAGCAGTTCGCGAACTTCCATTTCCACCAGCTCGAGCAGCTCGGCGTCGTCAACCATGTCGGCCTTGTTCAGGAAGACGATGATGTACGGCACGCCAACCTGGCGGCTCAGCAGGATGTGTTCACGCGTTTGCGGCATCGGGCCGTCAGCGGCCGACACGACCAGGATCGCGCCGTCCATCTGGGCGGCGCCCGTGATCATGTTCTTGACGTAGTCAGCGTGGCCCGGGCAGTCAACGTGCGCGTAGTGGCGCGTTTCTGTTTCGTACTCGACGTGGGCCGTGTTGATCGTGATGCCGCGTGCCTTTTCTTCAGGTGCCGCGTCGATCTGGTCGTAGCCCTTGGCTTCGCCACCGAACTTGGTCGACAGAACGGTCGTGATCGCCGCCGTCAACGTCGTTTTGCCGTGGTCAACGTGACCAATCGTACCCACGTTCACGTGCGGCTTGGTACGTTCAAACTTGCCTTTTGCCATGGCTGACTCCTGACCTGGATTGCGCTTTTGACTGAAGCTGCTGACTGAAGAAAAGACTTTGGAATTTGTGGTGCCCATGGCGCGGATCGAACGCGCGACCTCTCCCTTACCAAGGGAGTGCTCTACCACTGAGCCACATGGGCATGTGTACTGCTTGGAGCGGGTGAAGGGAATCGAACCCTCGTCGTAAGCTTGGAAGGCTTCTGCTCTACCATTGAGCTACACCCGCGGCTGTCCTTTCACCACCTCACTATCTATCCCAGACTTTCAAAACTAAGGCCCTGGAGAACCAGCCACCTTCGTTGCGAAGGCCGCCCAGTTCACTAGGCCTACATTTTAAAATCCAGGCAAACATCGCCTGGATTCAGGTTTGGGTCTCTGGTGGAGGAGGTTGGATTCGAACCAACGTAGGCGCAAGGCCAACAGATTTACAGTCTGCCCCCTTTAACCACTCGGGCACCCCTCCAGCGGAGAACTTGAGATTATGAACACTTTCAAATCCGCTGTCAAACGCCTGGGACGAAAAATATTCAAAACTTTCGTTCTGCCTGCCGCGTTTCCGCGCAGAGGGGGCGAAGCTTACAAGATTCCGCGAACGGCTGCACGAAAAAGTTCGGCGTACTGGTCTGGCGTGTAGGCGACGGGGTTGGTGCCGCCCGATGGATCCTCGCTGGCCATGCGCCCTACCCGCTCGGCTTGCGCGTCGTCGATGCCGATGTCGGCCAGGGTGTGCGGGATGCCGACGGTCTCGCGCAGGCCCAGCACCCAGTCGAGCACGGCGCCGGGGCCGTCATCCGGCAGTGCCAGATAGCGCGCCAGCGCCTGCAGCCGCGGCGCCACCGCGTGCTGGTTGGCCTTGAGCACGTAGGGCATGAGGATGGCGTTGAGCATGCCATGATGGGCGTCGTACAGCGCCCCCAGCGGATGCGCCAGCGCGTGCATCGCGCCCAGGCCGCGCTGGAACGCGGTGGCGCCCATGCTGGAGGCCACCAGCATCTGCTGGCGCGCCTGCAGGTCGGCGCCATCGGCCACGGCCCGCGGCAGGTATTCCTTGATCATGCGCATGCCTTCCAGCGCGATGCCGGCGGCCATCGGATGGAAGAACGGCGAACAGTAGGCTTCGAGGTTGTGCGACAGCGCGTCCATGCCGGTCGCGGCGGTGATGCGCGGCGGCAGGCCGACGGTGAGCTCGGGGTCGAGGATGACGATGGCGGGCAGCATGCGCGCGTGGAAGATGATGCGCTTGACCTGCGCCGCCTCGTCGGTGATGACGGAGGCGCGCCCCACTTCCGAGCCCGTGCCCGCGGTGGTTGGCACCGCGACGACTGGCGCCATGCCGGCCACGTTCACGCGCAGGTAGTTGTCGCCCACGTCTTCGAAGTCCCACAGCGGACGCTTCTGGCCGGCCATCAACGCGATGGCCTTGGCCGCGTCCAGCGCCGAGCCGCCGCCGAACGCGATGACGCCATCGTGGCGGCCTTCGCGATAGCGCGCCACGCCGTCGTCCACGTTCCTGCCGGTGGGGTTGCCCTTCACTTCGTGGAACAGGCCGCATTCGAGTCCGGCCTGGCGGCAGCCGCGCACCGCATCGGCGATCATGGGCAGCGCGGCCAGGCCGGGATCGGTGACCAACAAGGGGCGCGCCATGCCGAGTTCGCGGCACCAGTCGGGCAACTCCTTGATGCGGCCGGGGCCCGCCTTGATGGCGGTGGGATAGTTCCAGTTGACGCTGGGGACGGTCATGTCGGCTCCTGGTCGCGCGCTCAGGCGTTGCGGCGCAGATGGAAGGATTTGGCTTGGGTGAGCTGTTCGTAGCCGACGCGCGACAGCGAAACGCCGCGGCCGGTTTGCTTGACGCCGGTCCACGCCAGCGCGGGATCGAGGTAGTCGCAGCGGTTCATGAAGACGGTGCCCGTGCGCAACTGGCGGCCGAGATGCAATGCGGCCTCTTCATCCTGCGTGAGGATGGCGGCGGTCAGGCCGTAGGGGCTGTCGTTCATCAAAGCGACGGCCTCTTCGTCGCTGTCGACCGGCATCACGCCGACCACGGGGCCGAAGCATTCATCGTTCATCACGCGCATGCGGTGATCCACCTGCGTCAGCAGTGCCGGCGCCACGTACGGCGTGCCGGCGCGCGCGGCGACGAAACGCGTGGCATCGACCAGGTTGCGGGCGCCGCGCGATTCGGCTTCGGCGATCACTTCGCGCACCTCGTCGGCCGCGCGCGTGCGCACCACCGGGCCGAGCGTGGTGTCTGGCTGCAAGGGGTCGCCCAGCACGTATTCGCCGGTCAGCGCCGCGGCGCGGTCGATGAAATCCTGGTAGCGGTCGCGCGCCACGTAGATGCGCTGAATGCCGCAGCAGGACTGGCCGGAATTGAAGAAGGCGCCATCCACCAGCGTCTCGACCGCGTGCGCCAGGTTGGCGTCGGCGCGCACATACGCGGGGTCGTTGCCGCCCAGCTCCAGGCCCACGCCGATGAAGCGGCCGGCGGCGGCCTGCTCCACGCTCTGGCCGCCGCGCACCGAACCGGTGAAGGAGACATAGCCGATCTCGGGCGCGCGGATCAGCCGCTGCGCGATGTCGTGGTTCGCGTGCAGGTACTGGAACACGCCATGCGGCACGCCGGCCTCGCTGAAAGCGCGGCCGATGAGCTCGGCGCACAGCGGGGTCTGGTCGGAGTGCTTGAGGATGACAGTGTTGCCGGCCATCAGCGCCGGCACGATGCTGTTCACGGCCGTCAGCAGCGGATAGTTCCAAGGCGCGATCGTCAACGCCACGCCGATCGGCTCGCGGCTGATGAAGCGCGTGAAGCCCGCGATCTCGGGCACCTGGATCGGCGCCAGCGCTTCGGCGGCGATGCCGATCATGTGGCGCGCGCGCGCCTCGAAGCCATCCACTTCGCCAGGCGTGTAGCGCGAGGGGCGGCCCATCTGGATCGTGATGGCGCGCGCGATCTCGGCCTTGCCGGCGACGAAGCGCGTCACCGCATCGGACAGGATGCGGCCGCGCTGCTCGATGCCGAGCGCGTGCCACGCGCCCTGCGCGGCCTGCGCGTCGGCCAGCGCCTGCGCGACCTGCGCCTCGCTGGCGTAGGGGCGGCGCACGACTTCGCGGCCGTCGATGGGACTGATGGTGATGAGTTCCTGCGTCATGGCGACCCTGTGCATGCGTGGTGAAAAGATGAAGCGGCGGCGTTCAGATGATCTCGAAATAGCGAGCCAATTCCCAATCGGTGACGTGACGGCGGAACTGGCGTTCTTCCCATTCGCGCGTGGCGGCATAGTGCTCGACGAAGGCATCGCCGAACAGCTCGCGCGCGGCTTCGGACTGGCGCAGGCGCTGCGCCGCTTCCCACAACGTGGTGGGCAGGTGCAGGCGGTCGGGAAACTGCTGCGTGTAGGCGTTGCCCTGCACCATTGGTTCGGGTTCCAGGCCCTGCTCGATGCCATGCAGGCCAGAGGCCAACGCGGCGGACAGCGCCAGATAGGGATTGGCGTCGGCCGAGCCGATGCGCACCTCGACGCGCTGCGACTTGTCGCTGCCCGGGATGAGGCGCAGCGCGGTGGTGCGGTTCTCCATGCCCCAGGTGGCGTCCAGCGGCGCCCAGTAACCCGGCACCAGGCGCGAATAGCTGTTGATGGTCTGCGCGTACAGCGCCATGAATTCGGGCAGGTAGCGTTGCACGCCGGCCATGAAGGCGGCCTGCGTCGCGCTCATGCCGTGCGGGCGCGACTCGTCGTAGAAGGCCGAGCGGCCGCTGGTGCGGTCGCGTAGCGACAGGTGGATGTGGCCGCTCTGGCCGGGATGCTCGTGCGACCACTTCGCCATGAAGGTGGCCATCAGGCCGTTCTGCTGCGCCAGCGCCTTGGTGAAGGTCTTGAAGAGGAAGGCCTTGTCGCCGGCGGCGGCGGCCTGATCGACCGCGATGGCCGCCTCCAGCACGCCGGGACCGGTCTCGGTATGCAGGCCTTCGATCGGCATGTCCATGCGCTCGCACATGTCGAGCAGCTTGCGATAGAAATCGCCCTGCACGGTGCTGCGCAGCACCGAGTAGCCGAAGTTGCCGGGGGTCCAGTTCTCCATGTCGCGGTAGTGCTTGGCGCGCACCGAGTGCGGCGTCTCGCGGAACATGAAAAACTCGTATTCGAGCGCGGCGTAGACCTCGAAGCCCATGCCGGCGGCGCGATCCAGCGTGCGATGCAGCAGGCGGCGCGGGCAGATGTCGGCCGCGGAGCCTTCGAACTCGGCCAGGAACAGCAGCATGTCCTCGCCGCCGGGCCCCTGCTCCAGCGGCAGCCGGCGGCAGGTGCTGGGCACGATGCGCAGCTTGGCATCGGGATAGGCCGTGTGCCAGCCGGTGTACTTGGTGTTGTCGTAGAGCTGGTCGTCCAGGTCCCAGCCGAACACCACGTCGCAGAAAGCCAGCCCGCCGCGCAGCGCGGCCAGGAATTTGTCGCGCCTGACGTACTTGCCCAGCATGACGCCATCGACGTCGGACAGGCCGATCTTGATATGCGAGAGCGTGCTGGCCTGGACCAGCCGCTCCGCGTCTTCCACCGTTGCTACCCCTAGTGCATGCATGGCTCGTTCACCTTGTCGTGGCTGAAGCGTTGCGTTGACGTGCGGGGTCGCGGGGCGCGGTGTTTCAGGTCACGGCCGCCCCCAGCATCCGCATCGCCTCGCGATGCAGCTGCGGCGTGGCGGCCGCGATCACGCGGCCCTGCGACGCGAGGCCTAACGGCTGCCCCGACCAATCGGTAATGACGCCGCCCGCGCCTTCGATCACGGGCATCAGCGCCAGGTAGTCATACGGCTGCAGGCCGGCCTCGACCACCAGGTCGACGTGGCCGCTGGCCAGCAGGCCATAGCTGTAGCAATCGCCGCCATAGCGGCGCATGCGCACCGAGCGCGCCAGCGCGTCGAATGCGGCCAGATCGGCGCCTTCGAAGATGTCGGGCGAGGTGGCGTAGAGAATCGCCTGGTCCAGTTCGGTGCATTGACGGGTGCGGCAGGGCTCGCCATTCAGGCGCGCGGGCGAACCGGCGGCGCCGAGCCAGCGCTCGGCCATCATGGGAATGTCGATCAGGCCCAGCACCGGGCGGCCGCGGTGCAGCAGGCCCAGCAGCGTGCCCCACAGGGGATTGCCGGAAATGAACGCGCGGGTGCCGTCGATGGGGTCGAGCGACCACACCCACTCGGCCCCGGCATGGCTGGCGCCGTATTCCTCGCCGAAGATGCCGTGATCCGGATACTGGCGGGCGATGGCTTCGCGCAGCGCTTGCTCGACCTCGCGGTCGGCGCGGGTGACGGGACTTTCATCCGCCTTGGTCTCCACCATCAGGGGGTGGCGGAACCACTGGCGCGACAGGGGCCGGACCTGGTCCGCCAGCGTCTGGGCGAACGAGGAAAACGCGGCCAATTGCTGCGCGGTGGGCAGCGGCGAAGTTTGCATGACGAGCTCCGAGGCGTAACGCGGCGCGGAAAGACCCATGCGATTCGGGTTTTTCCAGTCTAGACACGTTGCCACAAATTTGCAAATATACCTAAAAACGCAACCCGGGAAACGCAACGTTTCCTCGCGCAACCCTACCGCCCCGCCCGCAGGTCGCCGTCCGCAGAAAAGCAGCTCATCGCCGTTGCCGTGTATTCCTTTCCGGAGTCCCATCATGCAATGTAAGAAGAAGCTTGGTCTTGTGGTTGCAGTAATTTCCCTAGGTTTTGCCCAGGCCGTCCACGCCGGCGCGATCACCGTCTACACGGCGCTGGAGGAAGACGAGATTGCCGCCTACCTGAAGGCCGCCAACGCCGCCCTGCCCGACGTGAAGGTCAATGTGCTGCGCCTGTCCACCGGCGACCTGGGCGCTCGCCTGATCGCCGAGGCCGGCAATCCGCAGCAGGACGTGATCTGGGGCTTCGCGGTCAGCAACATGCTGGATCCGCGCCTGCAGAAGCTGCTGGAACCGTATGCGGCTAAGGGCATCGAAGCCCTGCCCGCGCAATACAAGGCCGCCGACAACAAATGGTTCGCCGCCACCGGCTACGTGGCCGCGTTCTGTGTCAACACCGACCGGCTCAAGTCCAGGAACCTGCCGATGCCGACCTCGTGGGAAGACCTGACCAAGCCGGTCTACAAGGGCGAGATCGTCATCCCCAGTCCGGCGGCATCCGGCACCGGTTATCTGCAGATCGTCGCGCTGCTGCAGGGCCTGGGCGCCGAGAAAGGCTGGGCGCTGCTCAAGGACCTGGACAAGAACGTGGCGCAGTACACGCCGTCGGGGTCGCGCCCCTGCAAGATGGCGCGCGCCGGCGAGTATGCGATCGGCGTGTCGTTCGCGTTCCCGGCGATGCAATCGATCGAGGAAGGCTTTCCGGTGAAGATGGTGATCCCGTCGAAATGGGTGGGCTATGAGCTGGAAGCCTCGGGCCTGATGAAGACCGCCAAGAATCCCGCGGACGCCAAGCGCTTCCTCGACTGGACGCTGTCGGCGCAGGCCGGCGGGCTGTACAGCAAGTACAAAGAGCTGGTGACGATTCCCGGCGCCGCCCCCAACAAGGCGGCCGAAGCCGCAGGCTTGCCCAAGGACCTGACCGCCGTGCTGTATCCGGTGGACTTCCAGAAATCGGCGGCGGAACGCGACGCCACCATCAAGACCTGGCAGGACACCATCAAACGCTGACGGCGCGCGCGGCCGGCGCCGCCGGCCGCCACGCCACCGCCTGGAGCGGCCATGTACCTGGATTTGCGCGGGATCCGCAAGACCTTCGACGGCGCGGTGGCGCTGGAAGGCATCGACCTGTCGGTGGGCGAACATGAATTCGTCTGCCTGCTGGGACCCAGCGGCTGCGGCAAGACGACCCTGCTGCGCATCGTCGCCGGCCTGCTGCCATTCGACAGCGGCACCATCACGCTGGGCGGACGCGACCTGTCGGCGCTGCCGGCGCGCAAGCGCGGCTTCGGCATCGTGTTCCAGTCGTATTCGCTGTTTCCCAACATGACGGTGGCCGAGAACGTCGGCTACGGGTTGCGCATCCGCGGCGAGACGCGCGAGCGCATCGACGCACGGGTGCGCGAATTGCTCGCGCTGATCAAGCTGCCGGATTATGCACAGCGTTATCCCCACCAATTGTCCGGCGGCCAGCAGCAGCGCGTGGCATTGGCGCGCGCGCTGGCGGTGGACCCCGCGCTGATCCTGCTTGATGAACCCCTGTCGGCGCTGGATGCGCGCGTGCGCACCGACATGCGCGCCGAGATCCACGATGTGCAGCGACGCCTGCGGATCCCGACCATCATGGTGACGCACGACCAGGAGGAAGCGCTCACGCTGGCCGATAAGATCGTGTGCATGAATGACGGCCGCGTCGAGCAGGTGGGATCGCCTTCCGACCTGTATCTGCGGCCGAGCACACGCTTCGTCGCCAACTTCGTCGGCCTGAGCAACCTGTTGCCGACCGACTGGGTGCGCGAGGCCATGCCGGCGTTGCTGGCGACCCGGCCGGACGGCGCCAGCGAGCGTTTCGAGGCCTGCCTGCGGCCGGAAAGCCTGCGCATCGCCGCCGACGAGCGCGGGCCGGGCCGGGTGCGCGAAATGACCTTCATGGGCAACCTGACGCGCGTGCGGGTGGACTGGCGAGGCCGCGAGTTGCTGGTCGAACAACAGGGCGCGGCGGGCCTGTCGCAGGGCGCGCCCGTGCGGCTGGACCTGGCGCCGGAACAATGCGCCTGGGTTCGCGTATGACTGCGTCCGCCACGCCGGCACGCGCGGGGGTCATGGCATGAACACGGTTCGTATCGGCGCCGCCACTTCGCCGCGGGCCAATCGCTCGTCGGCCTCCCTGGATCGACTGCTGCTATGGACCTGCGTCGGCATCCCGATGGCGGGCCTGGCGCTGTTCTTCCTGTATCCATTGGCCACCGTCGGCTGGCGCAGCCTGGTGGAAAAGGACGGCGCTATCGGCCTGGGCAATTACGCCGACGTGTTCGCCACCCGCGGCATCCTGACCGCCACCGCCAACAGCCTGACGATGAGCGCGGCCACCACCGCCGTCAGCCTGCTGCTGGGCTTTGCCATCGCTTTCGGGCTGGACCGCAGCCGCATGCGCGGAAAGGCGCTGGTGAAGCTGGCGCTGGTGCTGCCGCTGCTGGCGCCGTCGCTGGTGCAGGGGCTGGGGCTGATCTTCATCCTTGGACGCAACGGCCTGGTGCATCGCTGGACCGGGTGGGAGTTCGATATCTACGGGTTCTGGGGCCTGCTGATCTCCAACGTGTTCTACGCCCTGCCCCAGGCCGTGCTGATCCTGCAGGCGGCGCTGCGCAACACCGATGCGCGCTATTACGACGCGGCCGAGGTGATGGGCGCGTCGAGCGCGCGGCAGTTCTTCGACATCACGCTGCCCAACTGCAAGTTCGGGCTGCTGAGCGCGGCGTTCGTGGTGTTCGTCATCACCATCACCGACTTCGGCAACGCCGCGGTGATCGGCGGCAACTATCGCGTGCCGGCCACCGAGATCTACAGCCAGGTGTCGGGCCAGATGAATTTCGGCATGGGCTCGGTGGTGGGCATTTTGCTGCTGTTGCCGTCGCTGATCTCGGTGCAGATCGAACGGGTGGCCTCGCAACGCCAGTTCGGCGCCGCCTCGCCCAGCGGACTGCGCGTCACGCCGCAACCGGCGCGCGGCCGCGACCTGGCGTTCACGGCGGGCGTGCTGCTGTGCGCCAGCGCCATCGTGGTGACGGTGGGCACGGTGGTGTTCGCCAGCTTCATGCGGCTGTGGCCCTATCGCATGGAATGGACCCTGAAGCACTACGACATCACCGTCAGCGGCGGCTATGCGCCGCTGTGGACTTCGCTGTACCTGTCGCTGGCGGCCGCGGCCGGCGGCGTGCTGCTGCTGTTCTTCCTGACCTTCGGCGTATGCCGCATCCCCCGCGCGTGGGCCAAGCTGGTCTACCTGGTGTCGGTGCTGCCGGTGGGCGTGCCGGGGCTGGTATTGGGGCTGTCCTACATCTTCGCCTTCAACTCGCCTTCCACGCCGCTGTACGCGCTATACGGCAGCGCCGCACTGATCGCGCTGTGCAACTTCTACCACTATCACACGCAAGGCTTCCTGACGATGATGACCGGCATGCGCGCGGTGCCGCAGGCGCTGGAGGAAGCGGTCAGCTGCCTGGGCGGCGGCACGTTGCACATCGTGCGCGATGCGGTGCTGCCGCAGATCGCCCCAACGGTGCTGGGCGTGTTCTTTTTCCTGTTCATGCGTTCCATGGTGACGCTGTCGGCGGTGATCTTCCTGGTCACACCGTCGGTCAGTGTCGCGCCGGTTTCCGTACTGCGGCTGGACGAAGCGGGGTTCGTCTCGCAGGCCGCGGCCTATTCGACGCTTATCATGCTGGTCGTGGGTGGTTCGCTGCTGGCGATGCGCGCGTTGATCGCGTTGCCGGCGCGGCGCCGCAAATAGAGATTAGGAAGCATCCGATATGTGGCAAGAAGAGCGGTATCAGAGAATCCGCGCCCTGCTGTCTTCCCTGCAGCAGGTATCGACCGACCGTATCGTCGGCGAACTGGGGGTATCGCGGGAGACCGTCCGGCGCGATCTGCTGGAGCTGGAGGCGATGGGCGAGCTGCGCCGCGTGCATGGCGGCGCGGTGCCGGTGCACAGCGAGCCGCCGATCACGGAACGCGTGCACACCCGCGTCAAGTACAAGCGCGCCATCGCGCGCGCCGCGGCCGGCCTGGTGACGAGCGGGCAGACGCTGTTCCTGGATGCGGGCAGCACCACCAGCATGCTTGCGGACGAGCTGGCCAAGCTGAGCGGGCTGACCCTCATCACCAATTCGTTCGACGTGGCGCTCAAGGTCGGCGCCGCCGGCAGCGGGGCCAATGAACTCATCATGCTGGGCGGATCGGTGGGTGGGCCGGTGTGCGCCACCGCCGGCGACATCACCATCGCCGAGATCCACCGCTACCGCGCCGACGTGGCGTTGCTGTCACCGGTGGGCGTGGACGCCGAATGCGGCGCCACCAGCTACGACCTGCGCGAAGCCGAAGTGGCGCGCGCGATGGCCGCCAACGCCAAGCAGCGCATCCTGCTGGCCGATTTCAGCAAGATCGGCCTGTGCAGCCGGGTGTCGTACTGCGAAGTGAACCGCATCGATCACCTCATCACCAACACCAACGCGCAGAAGCAGCCCGCCTTCGCGGCCCTGAAGGCCGCGGTCGGCAAGGTTCTGGTGGCTTAGCCGCCGCTTCAATCCACCGACACGCCCGCAACCTTGACCATGTCGGCCCAGTACGTGGTGTCCTGTTGCAGGCGCTTGCCGAACGCATCGGGCGCGCTGCCGACGGGCTGGCTGCCGCCGGCCTGGATCTTGGCGATCACGTTGGGCGATTTCATGGCCTGCGCCACCGCTTGCGCCAGGTAGGCGATGCGCTCGGGCGGCGTGCCGGCCGGCGCGAACAGGCCGTACCAGTCGTCGGCCGTGATGCCGTCCATGCCGGATTGGGCAAGCGTGGGCGCGCCCTTGAAGATGCCGATGCCGTTCTCATGGCTCAGCGCAAGGATGCGCAGCTTGCCGGCCGCCACCATCGGCTCGGCCGAGGCCGGCGAAGTGATCAGCATGTCGACGGTGCCGCCCATCAGGTCGGTGATGGCGGGCGCGGCGCCGCGATACGGCACGTGCACCAGTTTCACGTTGGCCTTCTGCGACAGCAGCGCGCCCATCAGATGGCTCATGGTGCCGTTGCCGGGCGTGGCGTAGGTGATGACGCCGGGCTGCTTGCGCGCGGCGTCCAGGTAGTCGCCCAGCGACTTGTAGGCGCTTTCGCTGCGCGCCACCAGCACCAGCGGCGCCGAGGTGATCTGCGAGATCGGCACGAAGTCCTTGAGCGGATCGAAACCCACGTTCTTGTACAGGCGCGGGTTGACCGCCATGACGCTGGTCTGCGACATCACCAACGTATAGCCGTCGGGCTTGGCGCGCGACACCTGCGAAGTGCCGACGTTGCCGCCCGCGCCGGAACGGTTTTCCACCACCACGCTCTGGCCGGTGATCGCCCCGAGTTCCTGCGCGATCAGGCGCGCCACGCCATCGTTGCCGCCCCCGGGCGGGAACGGCGAGACCACGGTGATGGCCTGCTTGGGGTAGTCGGCCAGGGGCGCGGGCGCCTGGGCGTGGGCGTTCAGCCCCCACGCCAGGCAGGCCAGGGCGGCGGCGGTCTTGCAGGCATGTT
This sequence comes from Achromobacter xylosoxidans, assembly GCF_001457475.1. Classification (NCBI taxonomy): domain Bacteria; kingdom Pseudomonadati; phylum Pseudomonadota; class Betaproteobacteria; order Burkholderiales; family Alcaligenaceae; genus Achromobacter; species Achromobacter xylosoxidans. The sequence continues at coordinate 6,771,898 of NZ_LN831029.1, forward strand.
GCAGCTGGTACTTGTTCATCGATATTTCCCCTTGTGATTGGCGGCCGGATGCTCGGCCGTCCATTGCATTTCGGTTCGCCATGAACCGTCCGCGCCCCGTCGGCGAAGCGCCGGGGCGTGCTGATCGGATGAAGCGTGTGGCGCGGCCACGGGGGCAGTCCGCCCCGATGGTCACCCCGCCGGGAAGCGATACGCGGCGCGTTCGCGCGCGTCGATCTGCTTGACCAGGTTGGTTTCCCAGGCGAGGTACTGACGCGCCGCGGCCTTGTTGCCGTCGTGGCGGTCGTGCACGAAAAACAGGTAATCGATGCAATCGCGGTCGGCGGGCGTGGACGGCGTGGATTCCAGCGCGATGCCCGCCGCCGACCAGCCGGCCGCCGTGCCCAGGTTGACGGCAAGGTCCCGCGCGCCGCGCGCCCGCAGGTCCGCCGCGGCCCAGGCGGCCACCGCGAGTTCCTCGGCCAGCAGCACCAACGGACGTGCCGGGTCCAGCGCCAGGCCGGCAAAGCGCGGCCGGATGGCCCATTGCGCTCCCGCGATGTGTTGGGCGCGATAGCGCATGCTGGGGCGGATGTCGATGAGTTGCGCGCCTGCGTCCAGCGCGGCGGCCAGCGCCGCGTCATCCAATACCTTGACCGGCGGTTCGGCGATCGGGGCGACAGGCGCTTGCAGGTCGGCGCCCACGCCTTCCTGCAGCACGCTCGCGTCCCAGCCCATCTGGCGCAACCAGCTGGCCACCACCGGCGCGCGCACGCCTTCGCCATCGAACACCACGATGCGCGCGCCACGCACGGCCACGTACTGGTCGGTGGCCTGGATCAACTGGCCGCCGGGCGTGTGCTGCGCGCCGCGCAACGAGCCTTGCGCGTACTCCTCGGCACTGCGCACGTCGCACAGGAAGGTGCTGCGGCCCGTGTCGGCCAGCCAGCTGCGCACCTGCGCGGCGTTCACCCACGGCACGCCATGGCGTTCGGCCAGGCCGGCCGAGCGTTGCGCCAGCGCCGGTATATCGGCCGCGGCAATGGCATCCTCATATCGACGGCTGGCGCCATGATCGAGCTTGAAATCCGCCAGGTACCAGCCCTGGGTGCCGTTCTCCAGCGCGTAGACGGGATTGGGCACGCCCAGGTTGATGAGGGTCTGCGCGCCGATGATGCTGCGGGTACGGCCGGCGCAGTTGACCACGATGGTGGTCTTCGGATCGGGCGCCAGGCCGTGCGCGCGCAGCGCGAGCTCGCCGTTGGGGCAGCAGATGCCGCCGGGGATGCTCATCTTCTGGTATTCGGCGTAGGGCCGGCCGTCGAGCACGATCAGATCGTCGCCACGACGCTGGCGCTCGGCCAGTTCGGCCGCGCTGATGCGCGGCGTGTGGAAGACTTCTTCGGCGAGCTCGCCGAAAGTCTTGCTCGGGACATTGACCCCCGCGAAAGCGGCGTAGCCATCGCGTTGCCATTGCGCGATGCCGCCTGCGAGGCGGTGGACCTGCGTGTAGCCCACGGCCCGCAAGGCCGCTGCCGCGCGCGCCGCGACGTCATCGTCATCCCCCGCGTCGTAGACCACCACGCGCGCATCGCGCCGCGGCGCCAGGCGCGCGATATCGGCCTCGAGCCGGCTGAACGGCACCGGCGCCGCATAGAACAGGTGGGACTCGCCGTATTGGCCATGCTCGCGCACGTCCAGCAGCGCAATCTCGCCGCCGTCATGCAGCCAGCCCTTGAGGGTGTGCGAGTCGATATCGGCCAGTTTCAGGTCGGAATGGGCATGCATCGTTAAATCCGCAGGGAATCGGGGGAATGGGAATTCAGGGCCGCCAGGACGGGCCGTAATTGGCCGAATGCCTGTTCGAGATCGGCGATCAGGTCGTCCGGATCCTCCAGCCCGATATGCAGGCGCAGCATGGCGCCATGCGGGGCCACGGGCAGGGATCGCGCCTTGGCCAGATTGACGGGTATCACCAGGCTCTCGAATCCGCCCCAGGATGCGCCGATGCCGAACAGGCGCAGCGCGTCGATGACGCGTTCCATGTCGGCATCGGCGATGCCGGCGGCGAACTCCAGCGTCAGCAGGCCGTTGGTGCCGGTGCACTCGCGACGCCAGACCGCGTGCGCGGGGTCGTCAGGCAGGGCCGGGCACAGCACGCGCGCCACTTCCGCCCTGCCCTGCAACCACTGCGCTACGCGCAATGCGCTGTGGGCATGTTGCGCCAGGCGCAGCGGCAGCGAACGCATGCCGCGTAGCACCAGATAGGCATCGTCGGCGCCGACGGTCTGGCCGAAATCGATGCTGGCGCGTTCCAGCGCGCGCCAGGCGCGGGCATTGGTCACGACCGCGCCCATCATCACGTCGGCGTGGCCGCCCAGGTACTTGGTGGCGGCGAGAATCGAGATGTCCGCGCCCAGCGCCAATGGCTGGCACAGCAAGCCGGACGCCCAGGTGTTGTCCACAGCCAGCCAGCAATCATGGCGTTGCGCCAACTCAGCCAGCTGCCGCAGGTCCGGCATTTCGTAGGTGAGCGAACCCGGCGACTCGGCATAGATCATGCGCGTGTTGGGACGCAGCAGCTGCGCCAGGCCGGCGCCATCCGGCGGATAGAAAGTGAATTCGATGCCCAGCCGCGACAGGTGCTCGGCGCAGAAGCGGCGCACCGGTTCGTAGACCGCATCGGTCACCAGCACGTGGTCGCCGGCGCGCAGATAGGCCAGCAACACGATGGCGATGGCGGCCTGCCCGGTGGGGTACAGCTGGGCGCGATGCCCCTGCTCCAGCTCGACCAGCGCGTCTTCCAGCGCGTGCGTGCTGTCGGTGCCGCGCGCGCCGTACGACGGCAGGCGTTCCTGTTCGCGGCGGGCGCGGGTGTCGCGCCAGGCCGCGACGCTGTCGAACACATAGGTGCTGGCACGCGTGACCGGGGTGTTGACCCAGCCGGCATGGGGACGCCCGGCGCGCAGCAGGCGCGTCGCGGACCGCAGGGGCTTGTTCATGATGGTCAGCGGCGGGTCTGCACGCCGATCGGCATGACCTTGCAGGTGCCGGCGGCCAGGTCGAAGGCCAGCCGCTCGGTCAGCGTTTCGAGGGCGCGGCCGTACATGTGCAGGTGGCGGATGACGCTATCGCCCTGGATCTCGACGGCATGGATATCGTCCGGCATCAGCGCGATGCCGGTGCCCGGCCCCACCACCACGGTCCCGGTCTTTTCCAGGCGGCCCACGCCGGGCACGGAGCCATCGTCGGTGCGGTCGTAGACGTAGTTGTATTCCACGCCTTCCACGGCGGCGATACAGGCCCAGGTGGTGTGGTTGTGCGGCACGATCTGCTTGCCGGGACGCATCACGTTCAGGTAGAGCGCGTAGCTCTTGTCGGCGTCCTCGCCGATCAGGTAGCGCGCCTGGCGTTCGCCCTCTTCCGGCGCCGGGTAGCGATCCTGGGCCCACCAGTCGGTATGACTGGCCAGGCCGATCAACTCGTCCAGCACGACCTTCAGGCTGTCGCGGTTCAGGCCCTTATTTCCTAAAGTAGTTTTAATATTTCCGATGGCGCTGTCGATGCCTTGTTGCTGGGGATGCGTGGTGCTCACAATGACTTTTCCTCTTGTTTCATGAGTTATTGCAGTCACTGTATCGCCGCGCGCGAGCGCCAACAATTTAAATTGCCTTAATATTCCATAAGCATCTCTAATACTTTCGACTCGCTGCTCCCATGCGCAATCTCGACCTGGACCTGCTGCGCACGCTGACCGCGATCGCGCGCTACGAAACGTTTTCCGAAGCGGCCAACCGGTTGCACAAGACGCAATCGGCGGTGACGCAGCAGATGCAGCGGCTGGAAGCGGCCATCGGTTTGCCGCTGTTCGAGAAACAGGGGCGCAACAAAGCCTTATCCATGCATGGACGGCGCCTGGTCGAATACGCGCGCCACATGCTGGCCATCAACGATGAAGCGCTGCGCGCGCTGCAGGATGCCCCGCTGGAAGGCGACCTGCGGCTGGGCGCGCCACTGGACGTGGCCGACACCATCCTGCCGACCCTGCTGACCCATATCGCGCGCTCGGCACCGCGCGTGAAACTGGAGATCCGCACCGATCGCAGCCCATTCCTGATGGACGCATTGCGCGCCGGAGAACTGGACCTGACCATCTCGACCCGCTTCGACCAGGAGTTCGAGGGCGTGGCGCTGCGCACCTCGCCCACGGTGTGGCTGGCCTCGGCCGACTACGTGCATGACCTCAACGCGCCGGTGCCGCTGGTGCTGGCCGACGAACCCAGCATCTTCCGCCGCCTGGCGCTGACCGCGCTGGAACAGGCGCAGGTGCGCTGGCACACCAACTACGTGGCGCCCAACCTGGTGAGCATCAAGGCCGCCTTGCGCGCAGGCCTGGGCGTGACCGCGCGCAGCGTCGAACTGCTGGCCCCGGAAATGCGGGTGCTCGGGGAAAAGGAAGGCCTGCCACCGCTACCGGACGTGACGTACTTCCTGTGGATAAGGCGAGACCTGATCAATCCGCTGACACGGCAGGTCTACGACATGCTGCGCAGCAACCTGGGATTGGCGCGCGGCGCGGATGCGCCACCCAATCCATGAGGCGGCAGGCAGCGCGGCGGCCCGAGACAGGCCGCCGTGCGCATCACTCAATAGCGGTCGAAGCAGCGCTGCAGCGCCGCGGGTTCACGCGTGACGCACAGCGCCAGCATCAGCAGGATGCGGGCCTTCTGCGGATTCAGGTCGCCGGCGGCGATGAAACCCAGCACCGCGTCATCCAGTTCGACGTCGCGCGCGACGAAACCGCTGCCGGTGCGGCTGGAGCGCAGCACCGCGACGCCATCGGCGGCGGCGCGGGCCAGGGCGTCGATGGCCAGGTCCGTGGCGTTGCCGTCGCCCACGCCCGCCAGCACGATGCCATCGGCCTGGCGCGCGATGAAATCGATGACGTCGCCTTGCAGGTCGGCATGCGCATAGACGATGTCCACGCGCGGCCAACCGGCCTTCTCCAGCAATGCGAGTGAAAACTCGCTTTGCATGCCGTGCGTGGTGGTGTTGCGCGAATAGAAGCACGGCGTGCCGCCATGCATCACGCCGGCGCGGCCGCGGTTGGGCGAGGCAAAGGCGTTGATGCCTGCGCTGGCGATCTTCTGGATCTCGCGAGCGTAGTGCACATCTTCGTTCATGACGACCAGCGGCCCGCGGCCGCGCGCGTCGGGATGGCGCGCCAGCGCCACCGCGTTGTACAGGTTCGCCGGGCCTTCGGCGCCCAGCGCGGTGGCCGGCCGCATCGCGCCCACCAGCACCACGGGCTTGTCGTGGCGGATCACCAGGCTGAGGAAGTACGCGGTTTCCTCAAGCGTGTCGGTGCCGTGCGTGATGACGATGCCGGCAACGGAAGGATCCGCGCACAAGGCTTCGACACGCTGCGCCAGCGCGCGCCACACGTCGTGCGTCATGTTCTGGCTGCCGACGTTGGCAACCTGCTCGGCGCGGATCTCGGCCAGGCCCGCCAATTGCGGCACCGCGGCCAACAGGTCGCCCACCGAGAACGAACCCGCCTTGTAGCCGGCGGACGTGGCATCGGCCTGGGCGCCGGCGATGGTGCCGCCGGTAGCCAGCACCGCGATGACGGGGAGCGCCTGCTCAGGCATCGACCACTCCGGACAGGCCTTGGCGCTCGAGCAGCGAATTCAGGTGTTCCCAACCGTGGAAGTCGATGACGATCTGGCCCTTTTCCTTGGCTCCGACCTTCAGCGCCACGCGCGTGCCCAGGTGATCGGACAGGGCTTCTTCCAGGCGCGTCAGGTCGCGCGATACGCCGTTGGCCTTTTTCTTGGGCGACGCCGCGCTCTCGGCTTCCTTGGCGGTCTTGGCGACCAGTTTTTCGGCTTCGCGCACCGACAGGCGGCGCGCGATGATCTGGTTGGCCAGCTGGATCTGGGTGGCGGCATCCACCGCCAGCAGCGCGCGCGCATGGCCCATGTCGACGTCGCCGGCCAGCAGCATGGTCTGCACCGCCGACGCCAGGTTCAACAGGCGCAACAGATTGCTGGTGGCAGAACGCGAACGACCGATGGCCTGGGCGGCCTGCTCGTGGGTCAGGCCGAATTCGTCCAGCAGGCGGCGCACGCCATGCGCCTCTTCGAGCGGATTCAGGTCTTCGCGCTGGATGTTTTCGATCAGCGCCATGACCGCCGCGTTTTCGTCGGCGACCTCGCGCACCAGCACCGGCACTTCCTTCAGGCCGGCCAGCTGGGCGGCGCGGAAACGGCGTTCGCCCGCGATGATTTCGTAATGGCCGGGCGCGTCGCCGAGCGCGCGCACCAGAATGGGCTGCATGATGCCTTGCGTGCGGATCGACTCGGCCAGCTCGCCCAACGCGCCCTCGTCCATGCGAGTGCGCGGCTGGTACTTGCCGGCTCGCATCTTCGAAACAGGCAAGGTGGACGGCAGACCCTCGGGCTTGGCCGGAGCCTTGCCGATATTGTCGATGGCAGGCGCGTCGGCGCCCAGCAAGGCGTCGAGTCCGCGACCCAATCCCTTGGGTTTCTTGGTGGCCATAGTTAAATCCTCTTTCCTTCTGTTTTTGGTATCCCGAGCCGGGCTCAGGCGGCCGCCTGCTCGGCGGGCAGGCGGTACCAATACGCGTAACAGTCTTTGAAACCGTAGCGGCCATACAAAGCGCGCGCGGCGGTGTTTTGCGGTTCCACCTGCAGGTAGGCCGTGGTGGCGCCGTCTTCGACGCACAACGCCAGCAGATGGTCCACCAGCGTCGCGGCATGTCCCTTGCGCCGCTGGCCGGGATCCGTCACCACGTCGAACAGGCCGGCCAGTTCGCCGTCGCGCACGGCCATGCCGCCGGCCACGCACGCGCCAGCGGTATCGAATGCCAGCACCGGCAGGATATCCACAGCCAGGCCCTCCAGGCGCGCCTGGTGCTCGGCGATGTGCTCGGGGCGGGACTCGCGCATGCGACCGACCGCCGCCGCAAAGCGCGCGGCGTCCACTGTCCTGAAAACCAGATCGCCCCGGGCGGCCAGCCTGGGAGCGAGCGGCATGCTCATGACTCGGGTCTCTTCGCCAAGGAGGTAACCCCGCGACGCCAGTTCGGCATCCAGGGTGAAATCCGGACCGATGGAGGTCAGGCGCAACACCATGGGCAGGCCATGGCGCGCGTACAACGTTGAACAATACGCCAGCCGCTCATCCAGCGGACGTGTGGATAACCCCAGCACGTTGATGCTGCGTACCCGTTTGGCCGACGATGGCGCATAGCGCACCAGCCAGCCGTCGTACAGCACCTGCGCGCGCACCGCCGTGGCGTTGAGCGCGGCCTCTTCCAGCCGCACGCGCAGCGCGTCGCGCGCATCGGCGGGCGGCGTGCGGGCGTCTGGGGACAGGTGCATGACGGCGGACATACAGCGCTTCAGCTCAGCTCGCGCACGCGCTCGATCATTTCGGCGCCGAACGAGATGTAGGCCTGCGCGCCCCGCGAAGCGCGGTCGTAGACCACGCCGGGCATGCCGTAGCTGGGCGCTTCGGCCAGGCGCACGTTGCGCGGCACGACGGTCTTGAAGACCTTGTCGCCGAAGTGCGATTCGAGTTGCGCCGACACCTGCTGCTGCAGCGTCATGCGGGGGTCGAACATCACGCGCAGCAGGCCGATGACACGCAGGTCGTCGTTGATATTGCGGTGCACGCGCTTGATGGTGTTGACCAGGTCGGACAGGCCTTCGAGCGCGAAGTACTCGCACTGCATCGGAATGATGACGCCGTGGGCCGCGGCCAGACCGTTCAGCGTCAGCAGCGACAACGTGGGCGGGCAATCGATCAGCACGAAGTCGTACTGGCCGGACACGGTGTCGATGGCGGTCTTGAGCTGGCGCTCGCGCTCGTCCATCTGCACCAGGTCGATCTCGGCGCCGGACAGTTCGCGGTTGGCGGGCAACACGTCGTAGCCGCCCGACTCCGAACGCACGCGGGCCTGTTCGATGGTGGCTTCGCCGATCAGCACCTGGTACAGGTTGGACTCGAGCGAATTCTTGTCGATGCCGCTGCCCATGGTGGCGTTGCCTTGGGGATCCAGGTCCACCAGCAGCACGCGTTGCTTGTGCGTGGCCAGCCCGGCCGCCAGGTTGATGGCGGTCGTCGTCTTGCCGACACCACCCTTCTGGTTGGCGATGCAGAAAACGCGGGCGGTCGAGCTGGGGGGTAGGTTCTTCATAGGGTTCCTTGACTGCGGCGCATCCAGATCAGGCAGCGTTCCGCTTGCAGCTCCGGCACCTGGAGCGGCTGTATGTGGTCGACTTGCCATTCCCCACGCGCGTGCAGCGCCTGGATTTCATCATCCGGGACCTTGCCCTTCATGGCGACGAGGGTACCATCGTTGTCCACATGTCTGCCTGCGAGCATCGCAAAATCCTCCAAGGATGCGAATGCCCGCGACGTCACAATGTTGCAACCGGCGGGTTCCAGCGTCTCGATGCGCGCATGACGCGCCTGCAGATTGGGCAGCGCCAGGGCGCCGCTCATCTGTCGGACGAATGCGGTTTTCTTTTCAACGGCGTCGATGCAGGTCACCGACCATTCGGGCCGCATGACGGCCAGGACCACGCCGGGCAGGCCGCCGCCCGACCCGACGTCGTAGATCTTTGCCGGCGTGCCGGGCGCGCCCAGCGCTTCGCTGAACGGCCCCACGGCGGCCAGGCTGTCGAACAGGTGCTGCACCAGCATCTGTTGCGGATCGCGGATGGCGGTCAGGTTATAGGTGCGGTTCCAGCGCTGCATTTGCGCCAGGTAGTCCAGCAGTTTGGCGGCCGCGGCGGCGTCGGCCTGCAGCCCGAGCTGCCCGAAGGCATGGGACAGGCGGCCGGCCATGTCCGCGCCGGCCGGGTTGGCGTGGGCGCTCATGCGGCTTGCTTGCGCGAGCCGTAGTGCAGGCGCTTCAGGTGGATGAGCAGCAGCGAGATCGCCGCCGGTGTCACGCCCGAGATGCGGCCGGCCTGGCCGATGGTCTCGGGACGGTGCGTTTTGAGCTTCTGGCGCACCTCGAATGACAGGCTGGTGACGGCGTCGTAATCGACGTCCGCCGGAATCGGCTGTTGCTCGTGGGCAATCTGCTTTTGGACTTCGTCCTGCTGGCGGGCGATGTAGCCGGCGTATTTCACCTGGATCTCGACCTGTTCGGCCAGCACCTCATCGGCGGCCACACCCGGGCCCGCCAGTAGCGTACCGTCGGTATTGCGGGCGGCCATCAAGGCTTCATAGGAAACATTGGGCCGTTTCAGCAGGTCCGCTAGTGAGTACTCACGTTCAATTGCCTTGCCCAGCAGCGGCTCGGCCACTTCCTGCGGCAACACGCGGGGATTGACCCACGACGATTTCAAGCGTTCGACTTCGGCCGCGACGGCGTCGCGCTTGCGGTTGAAAGCATCCCAGCGGGCATCGTCGACGATGCCGAGCTGGCGGCCGATTTCGGTCAGGCGCAGATCGGCATTGTCTTCGCGCAGGCTCAGGCGATATTCGGCGCGCGAGGTGAACATGCGGTACGGTTCGGTCACGCCACGCGTGACCAGGTCGTCCACCAGCACGCCCAGGTAGGCTTCGTCGCGACGCGGCGTCCACTGCTCGCGGTCCAGTGCCGACAAGGCGGCGTTGACTCCGGCGAGCAAGCCTTGGGCGGCGGCTTCTTCGTAGCCGGTCGTGCCGTTGATCTGGCCGGCGAAATACAGGCCGGCAATCGCCTTGGTTTCCAGGGTGCTCTTCAATCCACGTGGATCGAAGTAGTCGTACTCGATGGCGTAGCCGGGACGCAGGATGTGCGCGTTCTCCAGGCCGGGCAAGGAATGGATCAGCGCGAGCTGCACGTCGAATGGCAGGCTGGTGGAGACGCCGTTGGGATAGACCTCGTGCGTGTCCAGGCCTTCCGGTTCCAGGAAGACCTGGTGCGATTCCTTGTCCGCAAAGCGATGGATCTTGTCTTCGATCGACGGGCAGTAGCGCGGGCCGACGCCTTCGATCACGCCGCTGTACATCGGGGAACGATCCAGGCCGCCGCGGATGATGTCATGGGTCCGGGCATTGGTATGCGTGATCCAGCACGGCAGTTGCCGGGGATGCATGGCCACACTACCCATGTACGAAAACACCGGAATCGGATCCAGGTCACCGGGCTGTTCTTCCAGAATGCCGTAGTTGATGCTGCGACCGTCGATGCGCGGCGGCGTGCCGGTCTTCAAGCGACCTTGCGGCAACTGCAATTCCTTCAAGCGCTGGCCCAGGGAAATCGCGGGCGGATCACCGGCTCGGCCGCCCGAATAGTTCTGCAGGCCCACATGGATCAAGCCATTCAGGAACGTACCGGCTGTCAGCACCACCGTCTTTGCCCGGAACTTCAATCCGACCTGGGTCACGGCGCCAACCACGCGATCGCCCTCCACCATCAGGTCTTCCACCGCTTGCTGGAACAACCAGAGGTTCGGCTGGTTTTCCAGGCGGCCACGGATGGCCTTGCGGTACAGCACCCGGTCGGCCTGGGCGCGGGTAGCGCGCACAGCCGGCCCCTTCGAGCCGTTCAAGATACGGAATTGAATCCCCGCCTCGTCCGTCGCCAGCGCCATGGCACCGCCTAGGGCATCGACTTCTTTGACGAGATGGCCCTTGCCGATCCCACCGATGGAGGGATTGCAGGACATTTGGCCTAGGGTCTCGATGTTGTGGGTCAGCAGCAGCGTCTGGGCACCAGTACGCGCCGCAGCCAGCGCCGCTTCGGTACCGGCGTGACCGCCACCGACGACGATGACATCGAATTCGCGGGGATAATCCATGATGGGGAGATAAGAGAGCGTTCGGTGCTCATTATAGAGGCAGGGTGGGCATGTTTCACGTGAAACATGGTTGGACTGGGCAAAGCCAACCTCGAAGGGACTGGGTTTTGCAAATTGGCAACGCGCCTAAGGCTGACGGCGTTTGAATATGTCGGCATTTGCCGGTGTTTCGGTTCGATGTTTCACGTGAAACACCACTCCTGACGGAGCAGGCTATGCCTCGCATAAAGGGTGAATAGAAGATTGGCGTGCAGTGTCCAATACAGTTCACCTTTCCGGTCATACCTCTAGGAACTCACTCTGAGGTCCGTCTACGGTCGAACTCACCAGTCGTCTCTATGCCGTGGTGACGTTTCACGTGGAACATTGCATGCCCCACATCTGCAATCACGCGTGCGAACGCCCCTTCACCGCGGCCCTTCCATCGGCACGTCGTATCGACCCCTGCCATGCCTTCGCCCTTACTGTTTCACGTGGAACATCGAGCTCCACAGCTGGAACGCTAATATGAGGCGGGCTGTCGTCCCTTTCCTGAAGTCATTGACGCCCGTTCTTTGCATCTACGCGCCGCACAACATGCGGAGAGCATGGGCAAACCGCCATCTTTTCTACTGTGCGTCGCATCTATAGAAAGCCAAATTATGCTTTCCGTCTGCAGGTGTTCCACGTGAAACATCAAAGCCACTTGCCTAGTGCGCCCTCGAACAACGGCATCGCCTGCCCACCCGGTCGACCGGCGACTTCCGACGCCTGCAGATGGATGCGTCGATATCCACGGATGACAGCCTGACTTCGGTTTCACGTGAAACCAAATCAGCAAAAAAAGTGATTTACTAGCCCTTACCCTACCCCTACCCCGCGAAAACAGAATTTTTCCGTTTCACGTGAAGTTCTTTCCCGGCGGCAAGTGTAGGAGCATCAAGCCATGCCTTCCCAAACCTGCCCCGTCGACTATCAAATGAATGTCACCCGTCATTCAGCTGAAACATAGAAGTCCTAGGACCAACTTGTCACACCGGCTCGATAATACTTACGGGGCACCGGGCAGCGACAAAGTGTATGGCACGCTTCGCAGCGGCATCAGAAACAAACACTCGAGGCGAAGAGATTCTGTCGCCGCGATCAATGCGTGTTTGCGTCGCCGAAATCCATATCGGGTAGATCGTCGCGAACTCAATGCAGAAAAAGCGATGCCGGCGGAGTCCCAGGCTCTCATACGGCGACTTATCCACCAAGCCATCCACATCAGCGCGGCGGTTTCACGTGGAACAACTCTGGGGATAAGTCGCCTGCAAAGTCGGCGGAAAGATGCGGGAGGGGTGCCATGCGACTGCGCACTCTTGCGTTGGAGAACAAATACCCAGAATCGGGAAAACGCACAAATCCGCAATGAAAGCGAGGAAATCCGCGCTTCAGGTAACGCCCTTCCATTCCCATAAGAACTGACTTCGCCCACCGGGCCCTAACCTTGTGCGACATGCGCATTCCGGTGGACAAAAATGTGGATAAGCTTCGACTATCGATCCGATAAGCAAGCCTCGCAGCCAGGTCACGACATTCCAGATCGGCCGGCCCAGGTAGTCAGACCTGCCCACCTCTCGACCGCAAGCGCGGGAACTTCGATTCTCTTCGCCAGTCCAACCGCCGCGCCTGACCATCACCTTGTCCACAGACTCTTATGTGTCGGTCGGCCACCACCCTTTGTGCATAACTCCCAAAGCCAATGGATGGGCGGACAATCATCTTGCTCCTCGCCGGTCCTTTGCGCCATCATCCTTTCGGCCGAGGCACGGACGCCCGCCGGCAATGTGGACCGCAGGTTGTGGAAAAGTCGCTTGCCGATTCGCGCCGTGAAATTCCTTCACATGAAGTCCGCCGCGGTCCTTCAAGACGCGCGGCAATCCAGTGTCCATGACATCAGACGTCGCGCGGCGGGCGCCTTCCCCCTTCGGCAAAGAGCCGCTATCCCCATTTCTATCCACAGGTTGAACGCTCGCCTTTTGGCTAATCCAGGCATCATTCTGTGCATAACCGGGATGGGGATATCTTTGTGAACAACCGTGCCTGGAAACGGCAAAAATGCCGTTCCTGGTGAAAAGCCGTCTCGTCCGGCTGCGGGAGAATGGCCGGCGGCGGCATTGAAAAAAAGGCGTAAATGCCTGGTTTTCCTGGGGAAATGCGTTATTTCCCCCTGCATGCCCTTGGGGAAAGAGTGCTGCCAGCCCGCGGCCGATGGCGGTAGGACAACACCATGGATTCAACCCAAAAATGTGCAAAACCATTATTCCGAACGCGCCGTTGCTTCATTACTGCGCAACGAATTGCTCATGCCCGAAAATAATTATCCACAAACTTATCCAAAGGCCGAGAATATGTTAGTGATTACTAACTGTCTCTATGCAGTGCGTGAGAATGCGCCGCGGCCCCAAAGAAACAACGCCCCAGACCGCGAGGTTCTGGGGCGTTGTAGCCAGGCCTGGCCTGGCACACGGGAAATTGGGATTTCCCGATTTAGAGCGGGCGAATTTCGGCCGCTTGAGGTCCTTTCGGACCATCCTTGACTTCGAATTCGACTTCCTGGCCTTCGTTCAGGCTGCGATAGCCGCGGCCCTGGATGGCGGAAAAGTGTGCGAAAACATCGGTACCGCCGGCGTCCGGCGTAATGAAACCGTAACCCTTGTCAGCGTTGAACCACTTAACTTTGCCCTTCTGAGCCATTTTCCTAGCGTCCTGTAATTAACGAGATGCAATGAATCAAGGACGCCGTGAGAACTGAACGACCGGTAGGGATACCTGCGTTGCTGCTGCGTTCTCGCTTGCCGCAAAAGCGGCAGACAAGTCCGCGCGCTGCTTGAATCAACTGCGGAAACCAGCATACTCATCCAGCATTACAGACTCATATAGTTGTTTTCCCCAATGTCGTATTTTTCTGACTGGAACCCAATACCGCTACGCGGAATTTGCGTTGCGACGCGCCAGGAACGCGTACATCGGGCCGGTGACCAGCACGACGAACACCATGCGGGTCACATGGAACGCAGTCACCACGGGCACGCCCAGCTGCAGCACCTTGGCAGTGATGGCCATCTCGGCGATTCCCCCCGGCGTGGTGCCCAGGATGAGCGTCGGTATCGGCGCCGCCGACCATAGCGACAACAAGGCGCCCAGGCCGAACGCCAAGGCCAGCGCCACCACGGTGAAAGCCGCCACCACCGCGATGAAGCGCGGCGCGGCACGAAAGAAGTCCGGCCGATAACGATCACCCAGCGACCAACCGATAAGCAACTGGCCGACCTTCGGCACGTAATCGGGCAAGGCGGAAAGCTCGATGCCGCATGCAGTCAGAGTCATCGCCGCCAGCATCGGTCCCAATACCCAGGGATTGGGCCAGCGCAGTTTCATGAAGCACAGCCCCCCCACGCAGGTCAGCGCAACCAGCGCTGCCAGCCCGCCAGCGTGCACCGTACGCGGACCCGGCACCGTCGGATCCAGGCCCGCCACGCCCCACCACTGGAAGATGAACGGCACGGTCACCACCACCAGCAGCACGCGCACACTGTGCGCGGTCGCCACGCGGTCGATACGGGCACCGTGGCGTTCGGCCAGGCTGGCCATTTCGCTGGCACCGCCAATAGCCGAAGCAAACCACGCGGTCTTGAAATCGACGTCGGTATAGCGCCGCAACAGCGCGGTGCCGATGAATGCCAGCCCCAATGCGAACAGCATGCCCACGACGATGGGACCGGCATTGGCGCCGATATGGCCGATCACCTGCGGCGTGAAATACAGGCCCAGCGAAGTGCCGATCACCCATTGGCCGGCATTGCGCGCCGGCCGCGGGCACACCGTTGCCCCGCCCGCGATCCGCACCGCCGCGGTAAGCAGCAACGCGCCCAGCATCCACGGCAGCGGCAGATGCGCCCACACCGCCAGCAACGCGCCGGCCAGTGCAATCGCCAAACCGCCCGCCACCCTCCACAACATGTTCCGAAACACGATACCGCCCACGCCATAAGCTCATGAGAATCCCGAATTATGAGTTAGTGGGATACTTACGAAAACTCTTGCGCACACCCAGCGTTCCTTTTCGCGTCCACCATGATCCGATCCAAACTTCCCGACGTCGGCACCACCATCTTCACCGTCATGAGCCGCCTGGCCATCGAGCACAAGGCCATCAACCTGGGCCAGGGCTTTCCGGACTTCGATCCCGATCCCGCGCTCTGCGCGCTGGTCAGCAAGGCCATGGCCGACGGCCACAACCAGTACCCTTACATGCCCGGCGTGGCGCCGCTGCGCGAGGCCATCGCCGCCAAGACGCAGTCGCTGTACGGCCGCGCCTACGATCCCGAAACCGAGATCACCGTCACCAGCGGCGCCACCGAAGCGCTGATGGCCACCGTGCTGGCCGCGGTCGGCAGCGGCGACGAAGTGGTCGTCATCGAGCCCTGCTACGACTCCTACCTGCCGGCCATCCGCCTTGCCGGCGGCACCGCGGTGCCGGTGCCGCTGCGCGCGCCCACCTCGGACGATCCGTACTACCGCATCGATTGGCAACGCGTGCGCGACGCCATCACTTCCAAGACCCGCCTGCTGATGCTGAACTTCCCGCACAACCCCACCGGGGCGGTGCTGGACGACAGCGACCTGGACGCGCTCGAAGCCATCGTGCGCGACACCGGCGTGCTGCTGGTGTCGGACGAGGTCTACGAACACATCGTGTTCGACGGCAAGCCGCATGCGAGCATTGCGCGCCGTCCGCTGCTGGCTGAACACGCTTTCGTGATCTCGTCGTTCGGCAAGACCTACCACACCACCGGCTGGAAAATCGGCTATTGCTGCGCGCCGCGCCAGCTCAGCGCGGAGCTGCGCAAGGTGCACCAGTTCATGGTGTTCACCGTGCCGTCGCCGATGCAGTTCGCGCTGGCCGAGTTCATGCGCGATCCCAAGCCCTACCTGGATTTGCCAGCCTTCTACCAGGCCAAGCGCGATCGCCTCTCGCAAGGCCTGGCCAAGACGCGCTTCAAGCCGCTGCCCAGCCCGGGCACGTTCTTCCTGTTGGCGGACTACAGCGAGATATCCAAACAGAACGAAGCGGACTTCGCGCGCGATCTGACAGTGCGGCATGGCGTGACGGTGATCCCGGTTTCCGCCTTCTATCAACGGCCCGACGCCGCCGACTCCAACCACCGTATCGTGCGCTTCTGCTTCGCCAAGAAAGACGCGACGCTGGACGCGGCGCTGGAGCGCTTGGCGCAAGTCTGACGCCACGCGACACACGCCGACTGGAAACGCCCCGCCGGGGCGTTTTTCTTTTCATCCGCATGTCGCCCATGAAAAAAAGGAGCGCCGCGGCGCTCCCTTGCAATGACCGGTGCCTCGGTCGCAGCCGGCCGGCCTTCGCGGACAGGCCGGCGCGCGGATCCATCACACCGGTTCGGCGACTGCCTTCCTGGCCTTGCGCATACGGCGCAGGAGCTGCGGGACAATCACCACGGCGATGGCCGCGGTCCACAAGGCGATCGCGACCGGGCTGGCGAACAGCACCGACACATTGCCGTCGGTCATCGACAAGGCGCGACGCAGGTTCTGTTCCATCATGTCGCCCAGCACCACGCCGAGCACCAGCGGCGCCATCGGCACACCGAACTTGCGCAGGAAATAGCCCAACGTGCCGATGCCTGCCACCAGCAGCAGATCGAAGGTGCCCGCGTTGATCGCATACACGCCGATGTAGCTGATGCACAGGATGCCCGGCACCATCAGCCAGCCCGGTACCGACAGCACTTTCGAGAACAGGCGCACCATCGGCACGTTCATCACGAACAGCAGCACGTTGGCCACGAACAGCGAAGCGATCAGGCCCCACACCAGCTCCGGCTTGGAGTCGAACAGCACTGGACCCGGCGTGATGTTGTAGAGCGTCAGCGCCCCCATCATCACCGCGGTGGTGCCCGAGCCCGGCACGCCCAGCGTCAGCATGGGCACGAACGAACCGATGGCCGACGAGGTGGCGGCGGCTTCGGGCGCCACCAGGCCGCGCATGTCGCCCTTGCCGAACTTGGCATCCGGGTCCTTGGCTTCGATGATGCGCTTTTCCTGCGAGTACGCCACGGCCGCGGCCACGCTGGCGCCGGCGCCCGGCAACACGCCGACACCGAAGCCCACCAATGCGCTGCGCACCACGCTCCACCAGGTGAACGCCAGCTCCTTCAAATTGAACAGCTTGCGGCCGCTGGGTTTGACCTCGACGCTGTGGCCCGCCATCACCTTCTCGAGCATTTCCAGCATCTCGCTGACCGCGAACAAGGCGATCACCACGACCACGAAATCGATGCCATCGGCCAGGTGCACGGAGTCGAAGGTATAGCGGTATACGCCCGAGTTCGCATCCACGCCGATGACCGAGATCGACAGGCCGATCATTGCCGCCAGCACGCCCTTGATGGGTTGCTTGCCGAGCAGGCTGGTGAGGCAGCAGAAGGCGAAGATCATCAGCACGAAATACTCGGCCGGACCGAACGCCAATGCCCATTTGGCCAGCAGCGGCGCCAGCAGGATGATGCCCACCACCGACACGATCGCGCCGAAGAAGGCGGACCACGCCGACAGCGACAACGCGACGTTGGCCAGGCCCTGGCGCGCCAATGGATAACCGTCCAGCGTCGTCATGATGGCGCTTGCCTCGCCCGGCACGTTGAGCAGGATCGAGGTGATGCGGCCGCCGTATTCCGCGCCCACGTACACCGCCGCCAGCAGGATCAGCGCGGTCTCGGGCGGCAGGTTCATGGCGAAGGCAATCGGGATCAGCATTGCCACGCCGTTGATCGGCCCCAGGCCCGGCAGCACGCCCACCATGGTGCCGAAGAACGAACCGATCGCGGCCACCAGAATGTTGGTCCACGAGAACGCCACGCCAAAGCCGATCGATAGATGATCGAGGATTCCGCTCATATCAGGTTCTCCAGCAGCCCGCCGGGCAGGACCACGTCCAGCACCTTGTCGAACAGCACGTAGAAGAAAGCGCTCATGACGATGCCGCCAATCGCGCACTTGACCCAGCCGCCGCCGAACAGGCGGCCGACGAAGACCGTCATCAACGCGGTGGCGATGATGAAACCCAGCCACTGGAACAGGAACGCATACGCGGCGGCGAACACCACCATCAACGCGATGCGGCCGTTGGCGCCGGCGGGGTTCGGCTCGACCGCGTTGCCGCCCTTGTAGGCCAGGCGCAGACCGCACAGGCCGATGATCAGCGCCAGCAGCAACGGGAAGGCGCGCGGGCCCACCGGTTCATAGGCGAACGGCGCTTCGATGCCCCACCCTGCCCAGGTCATGAAGGCCGCCAGCGCAAGCGCCGCGATGCCCAGGATTCGATCGTTCATGATCAGCTTTCCGTTGGTAGAAGGACCGCGCGGCGCAAGCCCGCCCCGGCCTCCGGCTGGGAGCCGGCGGCGCAAGGTGCGCGTTAACCCGCACGCGGTCGGTAGGCAAGCCTTGCGGCTTATTTCTTGACCAGGCCGAAAGAGTCGGCCAGTTCGGCGTATTGCTTGACCTGCTGCTTCACGTAGGCATCGAGGTCGGCGCCGGTCTTGTTGAAGGGGAACAGTCCCTGCTGTTCGCGCAGCTTGGCGAACTCGGGCGCCGCGGCGACGCGATTGAAGGCGTTGACCCAGAACTGGTAGTCGGCATCGGACACCTTGGGACCGACGTAGAAGCCGCGGATGATGGGCCAGACGATGTCGTAGCCCTGCTCTTTCGCGGTGGGCACCGTGCCCAGCTTGCCCGGCAGGCGCTGGTCGTTGAAGACCGCCAGCACGCGGATGGGAGCGCCGCCTTCGAGCATGGTGAAGGCCTCGGCGGCATCACCCATGTAGGCCTGGATATGGCCGCCGCGCAGCGCGGTCACGGCCTCGCCGCCGCCTTCGAAGGCAACGAAGCGCATCTTCTTGAAATCGACGCCGGCCGCCTTGGCGGTCAGTGCGGCTTTCATCCAGTCCTGGCTGCCGACGGTGCCGCCGGCGCCCAGCACGATCTTGGTCGGGTCCTGCTTGAAGGCTTCCATCAGGCCCTTCAGGTCGGTGTACGGCGAATCGTTGCGCACCACGGCCACACCGTAGTCGGTGCCGATGGCCGCCAGCCAGCGCACGTCGTCGACGTTGTACTTGCCGAACTTGCCTTGCGCCAGGTTCAGCAGCGAACCGCCCGAGAACGCCACGATGGTGCCGGGCTCGTTGGGGTGTTGGGCGACGATGTTGTTGTAGGCCACCGCGCCGATGCCGCCCGGCATGTAGACGATGCGCATGGCGCTCTTGAGCGCCCCGCTCTGCTTCAGGCCCTCGGTGGCCAGGCGGCAGGTCAGGTCGAAGCCGCCGCCGGGTTGGGCCGGCGCGATGCATTCCGGCCGGCGCGGTTCGTCGGCGGCGTGGGCGGTGCCCAGGGACAGGGTGATCGCGCCGAGCGCCGCGACGGCGGCCAGGCGCAGCTTGAGGCTGGTCTGCATTCTTGCGTCTCCGAATTTATAGGTCTAGTCAGGGCTGGCGATCGAGGCGGTCTGTCGCCTGATCGGACTCCAGCGGATGCAACCGTACAAAATCGAAGCTTTCCAGAACCTTTCAAAAATCGCCATTTTCCTGGTGCGGCGCAACATACGGGGCCGTTTCCAGGGAAAACACCAGCGCCGCGCGCAGGCCGGCCAACGGCGTCCGGTTCTCCAGCACCAGGCGGGCGCCCAGCAATCCGGCGATGGTATCGACGATGGCCAGCCCCAATCCCGCGCCGGGCTTGTTCTTGCCGGCCGCGCCCCGGCGGAACCGGATGCCGGCGCGGGCAATGTCCTCGGCCGACATGCCCGGGCCGCTGTCCTCCACCGCCAGGCTGGCCTGACCGGCTTGGCGGCGCACCACCACGGTCACCACGCCACCCGGGGCGGTGTAGCGGATGGCGTTGTCGACCAGGTTGCTGGCGGCCTCGCGCAGCAGCCAGTCCACGCCCTGCACCACCAGCGGGTCGTCGCCGGCATCGAGCCCGATGTCGATCTGGCGGGCCCGGGCGGTCGGCAACAGGGTCCGGATGACCCCGTGGGCCAGCGCGGCCAGATCCACCGGTTCGGCCGCCAGGCCGCCTTCGGCCAGCGAGGCGTCTTTAGCGCGCGCCAGGGCCAGCATCTGGTTGGTGGTGCGTACCGCCCTGTCCAACCCCTCCTGCATCGCCAGAAGGGCTGTACGGACCTCCTGGGGGCATGTTTCACGCAGGGCGTAGGCGGTCTGGGTCCGTAGGACCGACAGCGGCGTGCGCAATTGGTGCGAGGCGTCGTCCAGGAACTGGCTCTGGACCCTCGCCTGGGCCGCGTAGCGGGCCATGTGGAGGTTTACGGCGGCGACCAGGGGTAGGACCTCCCCTGGCATCTCGGACGCGCTGACGGGGCTTAAATCGTCCGCGGAGCGCCTTTCCACTTCCTGGCGCAGGCGCTCCAGGGGGCGCAGGGCCATGAAAACCCCCAGGACGATCACCAGCACGCTGATCAGGATCACGGCCAGGTCGCGTTCGACCGAACGCACCAGCACCTGGTGCAGGAAGGCCTGGCGGCTTTCCAGCCCTTCGGCGACCTGGACGATAACCCGTCCCCCTTTGTTTGCGTACAGCGGTGGATCCATGGCCCGCGCCAGCGCGGCCACGCGTACGGGAGCCCCCTGGTAGGTGGCGTAGAAGAACTGCGGTTCGCCCGAAACCAGCGGCTGGGCCGGCATCGGCAGCCCGGGATGGCCGATCTCGGCCAGGCCGTCCTCGGTGGCCACGCGGTAGAACACGCTGCCATTGGCCGTCAACTCGAAAAATTCCAGCATCAGATACGGCTGCTCCATGGCTAATCCACCGCTGGCTGTGGATATGTTGTGGTCGATCGCGCGCAGCGCGCCGGCAAGCGAACGGTCGTAGGCAATGTCGACCTGGTTGCGCAGCTGGTGGTTGGACAGCCACAGGGCGCCCATCATCACCAGCACCAGGGTGGGGATCAACCACCAGAGCAACTGCGTTTTCAGGGTGCGATTGCGGTTTTTTTTCCTGGAAACCGGGGTTTTTTCCGGAAAACTAGTTGTCAACAGCGTTCTCCAGGCAGTAGCCCATGCCCCGCATGGTGGTGATCTGCACGCCGGTTTCCGCCAATTTCTTGCGCAGGCGGTGTACCAGTACCTCGATGGCTTCGAGGTTGATGTCAGCATCGTCGGTCACGATGCGGTCGAGGATCTGCTGCTTGTTGATGGGTTCGCCGCTTTTCTGGATCAACACCCGCAGTACGGCGTGTTCACGTGGGGATAACTGCAAAGCCTGTCCCGAGACCGTGAACTTTTGCCCCGAAGTCTCGAAAACCAGGTTTCCCAGGGTGAGTCGCGGGTGTTCACGGCCACGGCTGCGACGCACCAGTGCGATCAGGCGCGCTTCCAACTCTTCCACAACAAACGGTTTCGGCAGGAAATCGTCCGCGCCTTCGTGAAGTGTCCCGATTTTTTCGGCCAATGAATCGCGCGCGGTCAGGACCAGCACCGGCGTGCGGTCGTCCCGCGCGCGGATCTTCGCCAGCAAGGTATGGCCATCCATGCCGGGAAGTCCCAGGTCGAGGATGACCGCATCGAATTCTTCGACGGCCAACCTTCTTTCGGCGACCAATCCGTCGTCAGCCCATTCGACAACGAAGCCCGCATGTCGGGCCAGGCTTCTGGACAGCCAGCGGGCAAGTTCCGCTTCGTCTTCTATCAGGAGGATGCGCATGGACGGAGTCCGGGGGGGTGTGGCTGGGAGATAGGAGAAAGCATGTTTGTCTTTTCCCTGTATTTCTCTTTATATAAAGACTAATGATTAATAAGGCCTGTGGATAACTACCTTAACCTTGGAAACCCGTTTTTTTTCATCGACTTGCGGGCGTTTTTGGCTGTGCAAGAACTCTGTGTGGAAAAAGAGCCGAAGTTGGACAAGATTTCGGACCTCGTCCAAAACCCCTGCTTGTTCAACTCGCCTCCACACAATGTGCACAACCTGCCGCCTTAGGAGTTATCCACAGCCCTCTTCTGCCAAACCGGGTCGGGCAGCGGCACTTTTACCCCGAAAAAACGCTGGTTGCCTACCCTGGTTTTCGCCTCTTTGCAGGCCCGTAAAGGCCCCTGGAGGCGTTGCCCGAATCGGCCCTGTGAGGGGTGGCGTCCCGCCGTGGTTGACGTCCGGCTGAACAAAAAGTGAGCAGGTTTCCGCCGTAGAATCCGCCCATGGCAAGACAACTCAGAATCAAGAAACCGGCCTGGGCAACCTGGCTGAGAGGCCGTTTGCTGGCCGACAATCTTCCTGCGACGCTGTGCGCGGCAGCCCTGATGGGGCTGGCCGGCGCGCTGGCAACGGTGATCTTTCGGGAACTGCTGGGCTGGATCCAGATGCTGCTGGGCGGGGTCGATTCGCCGCATGGCATGGTGTCGCTGGCGCGCGGCATGTCGTCCTGGGAACGGCTGCTGCTGCCGGCGGCCGGCGGCGCGATCGCCGGGTTGATCCTGCAGGTGGCCGCTCGCCGGCTGCCGCCGCGCGGGGCCGCCGACTATATGGAGGCCATTGCCATCGGCCGCGGCGTGATCGGCTTTCGCCAGACCGTGGCGCGTAGCATTTCTTCTTTGTTTTCAATCGGTTCCGGGGCTTCGATTGGCCGCGAAGGGCCGATGGTGCAGTTGGCGGCGATGTTCTCGTCGTTGTCGGGCCGCTACCTGGTGCTGCCGCCGCGGCATCTGCGGCTGCTGGTGGCGTGCGGCGCCACCGCCGGGATCACGGCCGCCTATAACGCGCCGATTGCCGGCGCGCTGTTCATTTCTGAGATCGTCTATGGCGCCATAGCGTCGGCCACCCTGGTGCCGCTGGTGGTGTCATCGGTGGTCGCCAACATCGTGACGCGCCAGATCCTGCACTACGACGCGGTGTTCCATATGCCGCCGTTCGATTTCGTGTCGGGCTGGGAAGTGGCCAATTACCTGGGGCTGGGCCTCATCGCAGGGATGGTGGCGCCGCAATTCCTGCGGTTCCTGGATGCATCGAAGGCGCTGTTTCGTCGGCTGACGCTGCCGTTGTGGGCCAAGATGGCGCTCGGCGGACTGGTGGTGGGCGCCCTGTCGGTGTTCAAGCCCGAGGTCTGGGGCAACGGCTACAGCGTGGTCAACAGCATGCTGCATACCGACGAATGGGCCTGGCAGGCGGTGGCGGCGATCCTGCTGTTCAAGATCGTGGCCACCGGCGCCAGCGTCGGTTCCGGCGCGATCGGCGGGGTATTCACGCCGACGCTGTTCGTGGGGGCTGCCGTCGGCGCCCTGTATGGTTCCGGTTTGCATGCGCTGTTTCCCGCCGGCGACCTGTCCGCGGTATCGAGCTACGCGGTGGTGGGCATGGGGGCGTTGCTGGCGGCCACGACCTACGCGCCGCTGATGTCGATATTGATGATTTTCGAGATGACGTTGAGCTATGAGGTGATGTTGCCGTTGATGCTGGCGTGCATCACGGGTTTTGTCATTGCGCAGCGCATTCGACCGGATTCGGTGTACGCGAAGTCATTGGCCAGCAATCGTCTTGCGCGCGAGACCTTGAAGGGGGCGCTCGCGTTGACGGCGGGAAAGTCTCGAGATGCGTGATTCTGGAATTTCCTCTCCTGGAATTTCCTCTTTAAGTGCCTTGAAGATAGGTATGAGCAAAAGCTCATATTCTATAAATGAGCAATTGCTCATTTAATGTGGAGTCACGGATCAAGCTGCTTGGTCATGAATACCCGCTTCAAGCCTATTTCCTCGGCGCGGTGGGTCTCGACATAGCCATAGCGTTGATAGATGGCGATGTTCTCGATCATCGCTTCCTGTGTGTATAGCCGGATGCGGCGGTAGCCCGCCTGCCGCGCCACGCTCTCCGCCCATCGCATCAGTTCGCGGCCATAGCCACGTCCTTGCGCAGCGGGCGAGACCGCCACGTTGTCCAGCAGCAGGCAGTCCCTTTCATGCACCAGGACCAGCACGGCCTGGATACCGGCTTCGTCCTCCACTACTTGCACCTGTCCCCGGACGATACGTGCGCGGTAGTCGTCGCGCATTGGTCCCGGCGTGGCGCCGATGCGCGCGACGTAATGGCGATAGGCATCGTGGACGATGTGCTCCACCGTGGGCAGATCCTCCGCGACGGCGGGGCGGATGATGTGTCCCATGTCGTGGCTCCAATCGGTTGGTTTCGAAAAAAAACCAATACTGAATCCTTCAGACCTATAATTTCCTGAAATACGTGCATATGCTAACTATTTCTACCAGCTGTATAGATGGAAATTTGGAGACCTGAGTTTTGTTCAAGAAATTGAGATCCAGACTGTTGCTGTCCTTGGCGGCCATTGTCGTCGCGGGTGGCTATGTCTACAAAAACGTTGCGGAGAACGGCCAGGCCTCACAGCAAACAGCACAAGCATCCATTACCACTGAGGAGTACCTGAGTCGTTTTGATCCTGAACGGTACATGCGTATCGGGACGGACTACTTCAATCCGAGATACAGCCCGAGTCGACTCAATAAGCCGATTGATCAGATCGACATAACGTACGACTACCCATTTGCGTACCTTGCCAAGGTCGAGAAAAAGCTGGCAGATGTTGACCGTCTGACTGCCCTGCGAGAGATCTTCAAGAAATTGACCGCAGGCGCGAAAACAAACCAGGAACGCCACCTGGCCGTCCTGGACTTCCTCTACAAGGCGGCGTACCACAATCCGTATGTCCAACCGATGTACGAAGACAAACAAGCAGTATTCGATCCGATTGTGCTTCTCAAGCTGGGCGAAATGCGTTGTGGTGGTGTTGCCCGTGTTGCCGCAGACTTGTTCGAAGCGGCGGGCTACAAGACCAGTCTGGTGCAAGCCCATGCCCATATCACCACGGAGATTTATTACGACGGAGGTTGGCACCTCTTTGAAGCTGACCTTGTGGGCGGCCCCCCCGTAATGATCAATGGGCGTATCCCTTCCGTTGCCGAACTCGCAAACAACCCATTTCTCATCGATAAGTCCCCTTCTCATTTCCTGGTGTACGTGGCTCCGGGGCCAAGTGGCGGGGGGGATAAATCTCCAGTCTATCCGTCCTACTACTACTTCTCCAGTCAAGCCCTGGCGGGCCTTGACGCGGCTTACTACTACAAGACCGCCACGCCGGAAGAGGCTGCGGACTCCAAGTGGTATGGATGGAACTATTACGAGACGACTACCAATCGCTGGAAACTCACCGACTTTGGACCGAAGTACGAACCTGATCCACCTGATTTCAAGAACGTGAAAGTGAAAAGGGGAAAATTCCTCGTTGAATGGTTGCCCGCGCGCGACTCGGACAATGATCTTCTTGGCTATCGTGTCTATGTGTCGTCGCGCAGCAGGGGATGGAATTATCAGGACATCGACGCGCCCGAGAGCGTCAAAAAGTACTTCGTGGGTGGCTGGAAGCCGGAAATGTACGACAGTCTGTACAAAACGCCGCCCAAGGATGTCGCGTTCCTGGAAACTAAATCAACCCATATAGAACTCCCCGCTCCCAAGGGAGGTGGCCCGCTCTATGTGACCGTAATGCCGTTCGATAAGCATGGCGAATCGGTGGGCAGGCGCCTTTACAACATGTCGGCGGAGTTGAAGCTGTCCCTCTGAGGGGCGGGGCTCTCAGCGCAGGTGGCGAGACGGTGGCAGAAACGGGTAACGCTACTTCCCGATGCAAAAGCTGGAAAAGATCTCGCCCAACAAATCATCGCTGGTGAACTTCCCGGTGATGCTCGACAGGCTGTCATGCGCCAGCCGCAGTTCCTCGGCGAACAGGTCCAGCACGCGGTCGTCCTGTTCAGCGTGTTCCACGGCCAGCGCCAGGTGATCGGCGGCATCCTGCAGCGCGTGCAGGTGCCGTTCGCGCGCCAGCCAGGGCGACTCGGCGCCGGGATTCCAGCCGGCGATGCGTAGCAGCTCGGCGCGCAGCGCGTCCAGGCCCGCGCCGCGCTTGGCCGAGATGCCGAGTTCGCCGGGGCCGGCCGCAAAGGCTGTGGATAACAGGTCCACCTTGTTGAAAACCTTCAGCACTGGCGTGCGCGGCGGCAGGCGCGCGGTGATCTGCGCGTCCAGTTCGTCGCCGGGCTGGGTGGCGTCCTGCAGGTGCAGGATGACGTCGGCGCGCTCGATTTCCTGCCAGCTGCGGGCGATGCCGATGCTTTCCACGGTGTCCTCGGTTTCGCGCAGGCCGGCGGTGTCGACGATGTGCAGCGGCACGCCGTCGATATGGATCTGTTGCACCACTTTGTCGCGCGTGGTGCCGGCGATCGGTGTGACGATGGCAACGTCGTCGCCGGCCAGGGCATTGAGCAGGCTGGATTTGCCGACGTTGGGCTGGCCGGCCAGCACCACATGCAGGCCTTCGCGCAGGATCACACCCTGGCGCGCCTGGGCGATGAGATGACCGAGGTCGCCGGCCAGCTTTTCCAGCGTGGGGCGCGCCTGGTATTTCTCGAGGAAGTCGATTTCCTCTTCGGGAAAATCGAGCGTGGCCTCGACCAGCATGCGCAGGTGGATGATGCGGTCGGACAGGTCGTTGACGCGCGCCGAGAAGTCGCCCGACAGCGACGCCATGGCGCCGCGCGCGGCGGCCACCGACGAGGCTTCGATCAAATCGGCGACGGCCTCGGCCTGCGCCAGATCCATGCGGTCATTGAGGAACGCGCGGCGGGTGAATTCACCCGGCTCGGCCAGCCGCAGGCCCAGGTCGCGGCCCGCCGCCAGGCAGCTGTCGAGCACGCGGCGCAGGACCGCGGGTCCGCCGTGGCCCTGCAGTTCCAGCACGTCTTCGCCGGTGTAGGAATGCGGCCCCTTGAAGTACAGCGCGATGCCTTCGTCGAGCAGTTCGCCATCGACCGCCTTGAACGGCAGATAGTGCGCGTGACGCGGCGTGAGTTCGCGCTGGAACAGGCGACGCACCAATTCGGACAGGTCCGCACCAGAAACGCGCACGACACCGATGCCACCTCTTCCGGGGGCGGTTGCAATGGCGGCAATAGGGGCATGGACGGACATATCGGGGACAACGCGAGGCAAGGACAATAGGGGAATATAACTGTTGCGCGGGGCCTTGTTTGCTGGTTAAGGTGCGCCAGAGGTTTAAAACCCGAAACAACCCTGGGAGATCATGATGGCATCTCGGTTTTCGCGTGTGTTGGCCTGTGGTTCGGTAGCGGTTCTGCTGGCCTTCGGCACCCTCAATTCGGCGCTGGCGCGCGACCTGGTGATCGGGCTGAAGACCGAGCCATCATCGATGGATCCGCAGTACCACGCGTTGACGCCGAACACCCAGATCTCCCAGACCATTTTCGACACGCTGGTGGCCACCGACGCGCAGCTCAAGCCGGTGCCGGCGCTGGCCGAGTCCTGGACCGTCGATGGCAAGGTGTGGACCTTCAAGCTGCGGCCCGGCGTGAAGTTCTCCGATGGGTCGCCGTTCACCGCCGAGGACGTGGTCTTCACCTATGACCGCGTGCCCAAGGTGCCGAACAGCCCGTCGCCGTTCACGCTGTACCTGGGCTCGGTGGCCAAGGCCGAAGCGGTGGATCCGATGACCCTGCGCATCACCACCAAGGAAGTGGCGCCGAACCTGCTGGTGAACCTGGCGCAGTTGCCCATCATGTCGAAGAAGGCCGCCTCCGGCCCCGCGGCCGAAGGCAAGACCACCACGGAATTGAACAGCGGCGACGGCCTCATCGGTACCGGCCCGTACAAGTTCGTGTCGTGGAAGCGCGGCGCCGAATTCGTGCTGGCGCGCAATGAAAACTACTGGGGCAAGAAGCCCGTGTGGGACAAGGTGATCTATCGCCCGATCAGCAATGCCGCGGCGCGCGTGGCGGCCCTGCTGGCCGGCGACGTCGACATGATCGAGGATCCCCCGACCGATGACCTGCCCAAGCTCAAGGGCGACAAGAAGTTGTATGTCGAAGAGACGCCGTCGGTACGCGTGGTGTACGTGGCGCTGGACCAGTACGCCGAGCCCTCGCCCGGCATCCAGGGCACCGACAAAAATCCGTTGAAAGACAAGCGCGTGCGCGAAGCGCTGTCGCTGGCGCTCAACCGCGATGCGCTGGTCGAGCGCGTGATGGGGGGCGTGGCGCTGCCCGCCGGCAATCTTCTGCCCTACCCCATGTTCGGTTCCAGCAAGGAACATTCCAAGGCGCCCAAGGCCGATGTCGAAAAGGCCAAGGCGCTGTTGAAGGAAGCCGGCTATCCCAACGGTTTCTCGATCACGCTGGGCTCGCCGTCGGGCCGCTACGTCAACGATTCCAAGGTGGCGCAGGCGATCGCGTCGATGTGGACCCGCGTGGGCGTCAAGACCAGCGTCGACGCCATGGCGCCGCCGGTGTTCTTCAAGAATCGCGACAGCTATGCGTTCTCGGCCTACCTGGCTGGCTGGTCGGTGACCAGCGGCGAGATGTCGAACGCGCTGACCTCGCTCCTGGTGACGCGCAATCCCGAGGCGGGCCTGGGCACCACCAACCGTAGCCGCTATTCCAATCCCAAGATGGACGAGCTGGTGAAGGAAGCCTCGTCCACCATGGATGACGCCAAGCGCGCCGAGCTGCTGTCCAAGGCCAGCAACATCGCCATGGATGACTACGCCATGCTGCCGGTGCACTTCGAGTTGTCGGTGTGGGCGATGAAGAACGACATCCGCTACCAGGGCCGTCCCGACCAGGTCACGCTGGCGCAGTTCGCTACGCTGAAGAAGTGACGCACGTCGCGGGCGGTATCCTGTGCTAGCGACAATCGTACGAAGGCTGCTGCAAACCATCGTCGTCATGATGGTCATGTCGGCGCTGGTCTTCGCCGGCATCTACATGGTCGGCGATCCGGTGTCGATGCTGGCCAGTCCGGAGGCCACCGAGGCGCAGCGCGCCGCCATCCGCGCCTCGCTGGGCCTGGACCTGCCGCTGTGGCGGCAGTACCTGATCTTCATGGGCCAGGCGGTGCGCGGTGATTTCGGCAACAGCTTCCTGACCGGCGAACCAGCCATGCGCCTGATCCTGGAGCGCATGCCGGCCACCGTCGAGCTGGCCTGTGTGGCCATGCTGCTGTCGGTGCTGATCGGCGTGCCGCTGGGCATCATCGCGGGCCTCAAGCCCAAGGCGGCCGGCTCGCGCGCCATCATGACGGGATCGGTGCTGGGGTTCTCGCTGCCCAATTTCTGGGTGGGCCTGATGCTCATCATGGTGTTCGCGGTGATGCTGGGCTGGGTGCCGGCCGGCGGCCGCGGCCAGACCGTCAGCATCGGTTCGCTGCAGTTGAGCGTGCTGACGCTGGACGGCTGGCTGAGCCTGGCCTTGCCGGCCGCCACCATCGCCTTCGCCAAGTGCGCCATGATCATCCGCGTGACCCGCGCCGCCACGCGCGAGGCGCTGCCGATGGACTACATCAAGTTCGCGCGCGCCAAGGGCCTGTCGGAAAAGCGCGTGCTGGGCGTGCACCTGCTCAAGAACATCCTGATCCCCGTGGTGACAGTGGCGGGCCTGGAGTTCGGCCAGGTGATGGCCTTCGCGGTGGTGACCGAGACGGTGTTCTCGTGGCCCGGCATGGGCAAGCTGCTGATCGATTCCATCATCAACCTGGACCGGCCGGTGGTGGTGGCGTACCTGCTGCTGATCGTGTTCTTCCTTGTGATGCTGAACCTCGTGGTGGACATCATCTATACGGTGCTGGATCCCCGCGTACGCCTGGATAGCCGCCGATGACCGCCCCCGTGACTGCTGCCGTACCCGCCGCCGCCAGGGAACAGACGCCGTGGCGCCGCTTCCTGGGCGATTTCTTCGCCAGCAAGCTGGCCACGCTGGGCCTGGTGATGCTGGTGCTGATCGTCGGCGCCGCCTTGCTGGCGCCGTGGATCGCGCCGCAGAATCCGTATGACCTGGCATCGCTGGACATCATGGATTCCAAGCTCAAGCCCGGCAGCGAAAGCGGCGACGGCAGCATGCATTACTGGCTGGGCACCGATGGCCAGGCGCGTGACTTGCTGTCGGCGATCCTGTACGGCATGCGCACCAGCCTGCTGGTGGCCACCGTGTCGGTACTGGCGGCGTTCGGCATCGGCGCCACCGTGGGCCTGATCGCGGCGTACTTCGGCGGGCGCATCGACGCGCTGCTGATGCGCATTGTGGATATCCAGTTGTCGTTCCCGGCGATCCTGGTGGCGCTGATGCTGCTGGCGATCCTGGGCAAGGGTGTGGATAAGGTGATCATCGCGCTGATCGTGGTGCAGTGGGCCTATTTCGCCCGCGCCGCGCGCGGCGCCGCATTGGTCGAGCGCGGCAAGGAATACGTCGAGGCGGCGCGCTGCATGTCGCTGTCGTGGGGGCGGGTATTGTTCCGCCACGTGCTGCCCAACTGCATGCCGCCGCTGATCGTAATCGCCACCATCGACCTGGCTCACGCCATCGCGCTGGAAGCCACGCTGTCGTTCCTGGGCGTGGGCGTGCCGGTGACCGAGCCGTCGCTGGGCATGCTGATCTACAACGGCTTCGAGTACCTGCTGTCGGGCCAGTACTGGATCTCGTTCTTCCCCGGCATCGCGCTGGCGCTGGCCATCATCGCCATCAACCTGGTGGGCGACCACCTGCGCGATGTGCTCAACCCGCGCCACGCGAACTGAGGGCGGACGCGATGCAGATACAAGCTGTGGAAAAGTCGCCGGTGCTCGATGTGCGCGGACTGAAGACGCATTTCTTCACCCGCAACGGCGTGGTCAAGGCGGTCGATGGCGTCGACCTGACGGTGGCCGAGGGCGAGATCCTGGGGCTGGTGGGCGAATCGGGTTCGGGCAAGAGCATCACCGGTTTCTCGCTGATGGGCCTGCTGGATGAACCGGGCCGCATCGTCGAGGGCGAGCTGCGCCTGAACGGCGAAGACCTGCGCGGCGCGTCGCCCGCGCGCTGGCGGCAGTTGCGCGGCCAGGAGATCGCCATGATCTTCCAGGACCCGATGATGACGCTGAACCCGGTGCTGCGCGTCGATACGCAGATGATCGAAGCGGTACAGGCGCACCAAAAGGTGTCGCGCGAACAGGCGCGTGAACGCGCCCTGCAGACGCTGACGATGGTCGGCATCCCGTCGCCGCAGGAACGCCTGCGCACCTATCCGCACCAGTTGTCCGGCGGCATGCGGCAACGCGTGGCGATCGCGATCGCGCTGCTGAATTCGCCGCGCGTCATCATCGCCGATGAACCCACCACGGCGCTGGACGTGACCATCCAGGGGCAGATCCTGTTCGAAGTGCAGAAGCTGTGCCGAGAGACCGGCACCGGCCTGGTGTGGATCACGCACGACCTGGCGGTGGTGGCGGGGCTGGCCGACCGCGTGTCGGTGATGTACGCCGGCCGCGTGGTCGAGACCGGCAGCACGCGCGACGTCATCAGCCATCCGATGCATCCCTACACGCACGGCCTGATCGCCTCGATTCCCACGCCGGAATCGCGCGGCCGGCCGCTGGTGCCGATTCCCGGCATGACGCCGTCGCTGCTCAACTTGCCGCAGGGCTGTGCGTTTCGCGGGCGCTGCCCGCGCGCCAGCGAGGCCTGTCTGACCGAACCGCAGCCCGTGGAGGTGCGCCCGGCGCAATGGGTGCGCTGCTGGCATGCCGGCGCGCCGGAGGTCCAATGAGCGCCGCCGATCGCAACGCCGCCCCCATCCTGTCGCTGCGCGGCGTGGAGCTGCGCTTCACGCAACGCGTGGACCTGGCCGGCCGCATCGCCAACCTGCTGGGCGCGGGTTTGAAGACGCAGGTGGTGCACGCCGTGGCCGGCGTGGACCTGGACGTGCAGCCGGGCGAGGTCATCGGCATCGTCGGCGAATCCGGCTGCGGCAAATCGACGCTGGGTCGCATCGTCTCGGGCATCCTGCCGCCCTCTTCCGGTGAGGTGCACTACCAGGGCCAGGCGGTGAAGGCCATGGCGGGCCCGCAGCGGCGCGCCTACGAGCTGGGCGTGCAGATGATCTTCCAGGACCCTTACGCCTCGCTCAACCCGCGCATGCGGGTACGCGAGATCATCGGCGAGGCGCCGGTGGCGCATGGCCTTATCCGCGCGCGCGACAAGGCCGAGTACGTCGCCGGCCTGATGCGCCAGGTGGGGCTGGACCCGGCCTTCGCGCAGCGTTATCCACACCAGTTCTCGGGCGGCCAGCGCCAGCGCATCGGCATCGCGCGCGCGCTGGCGCTGAAACCCTCGGTGATCGTGTGCGACGAGGCCGTGGCGGCGCTGGACGTGTCGATCCAGGCGCAGGTGCTGAACCTGTTCGAGCAACTGCGCGACGAGCTGGACCTGACGTACCTGTTCATCAGCCACAACCTGAGCGTGGTGAGCCATATCTCGGATCGCGTCGCCATCATGTACCTGGGCCGCGTGGTCGAACTGGCGCCGACCGATACCGTGTTCCAGCGCGCCAACCATCCGTACACCCAGGCGCTGCTCAAGGAACTGCCGACGCTCACGCCTGGGCGCCGCAGCTACCAGCCGATCAAGGGCGAGCTGCCGTCGCCGCTGGATCCGCCCGGGGGCTGCGCTTTCCATCCGCGCTGTCCGCACGCCATGCCGCGCTGCAAGACCGAACGGCCGTTGCTGCGCGAGGTGGCGCCGATGCAGTTCAGCGCCTGCCACCTGAACGACGCGCGCTAGCGCTAATCCGTAACAACGCTGGACGCGGCCGGCGACGGGCGCGAGAATTTTCCGATACGCTGTCATACGACATCCGTTCTCTCGTTTGCGTCCTGCCCTTTCCTCCCTATTCCCTTCCGCCTATCCACCGCCATGAAAACCCTAGCCGAAATCGAACGCGCCCACGGTGCGCTGACCGAACTGCGCCGTGACATCCACGCCCATCCCGAGCTGGCCTTCCAGGAAACGCGCACCTCCAACCTGGTGGCCGAGCGCCTGCGCCAATGGGGGCTGGAAGTCCACACGGGGTTGGGGAAAACCGGCGTGGTCGGCGTCCTGCGCGGCGGCAGCGGCGGCAAGACCATCGGCCTGCGCGCCGACATGGACGCGCTGCCCATGCCCGAGCACAACCGCTTCGCGCACAAGTCCACCATCAGCGGCCGCATGCACGGCTGCGGCCACGACGGCCACACCACGATGCTGCTGGGCGCGGCGCAATACCTGTCCACGCATCGCGATTTCGACGGCACCGTGGTGTTCATCTTCCAGCCGGCCGAGGAAGGCGGCAACGCCGGCGCGCGCGCCATGATGCAGGATGGACTGTTCGAGAAATTCCCCTGTGACGCGGTGTTCGGCATCCACAACATGCCCGGCATGCCGGTCAACCAGTTCGGCTTTCGCGCCGGTCCCACCATGGCGTCGAGCAACCGCTGGGACATCGTCATCAAGGGCGTGGGCGGCCACGCCGCGCAGCCGCATGCGTCGGTCGACCCGATCATCGTCGCGGCCGACATGGTGCATGCGCTGCAGACGGTGATCTCGCGCAGCAAGAATCCGCTGGAGCAAGCGGTGCTGTCGATCACGCAAATCCATGCCGGCGACGCCTACAACGTGATTCCCGGCGAAGCGGTGCTGCGCGGCACGGTGCGCACCTATTCGGTCGAGGTGCTCGACAAGATCGAGGAAGACATGCGCCGCATCGCCACCACGCTGCCGCAAGTGTATGGCGGCACCGGCACGCTGGACTTCGTGCGCGCCTATCCGCCGCTGGTGAACTGGGACAAGGAAACCGCGTTTGCCGCGCAGGTGGCCGAGGACACCTTCGGCGCCGAGAACGTGGTGCGCGACATGCCGCCCTTCATGGGCGCCGAGGACTTTTCCTTCTTCCTGGAAGCCCTGCCCGGCACCTACCTGTTCCTGGGCAACGGCGATGGCGACCATCGCATGGAGAGCTATCACGGCATGGGGCCCTGCCAGCTGCACAATCCGAACTACGACTTCAATGACGCGCTGCTGCCGGTCGGCGCGACGTATTGGGTCAAGCTGGTCGAGGCCTACCTGTCCAAGCACAAGTAGCGCGCCACGGCGCTTCAGGCATTGCGGTTATTTGCTTATGCGCCATGCCGCCACAAACCGCCCGCTTGCCCCGGGCGGTTTTTCTATATGACGCCAGGCTTTGTTCAAACGCCGATAACTTCGTTTGAGATACAAGGCGCGCTTTCCATAATCGATCATTCCTGATCCATCCGCGGATGGATCTCAGCGCCGGCGGCAACGCCGCCACGCCAACCGGAGTGACCGATGTCCCAGAGCAACGCCGTGCGGCGCGAAGAGGCCGCCCCCGTCCCGCCGCGCCCGGCCGCGCAGGCGTTCGAGCTGCGGCCGCTGCCGGGCCCGGTGGGCGCCGAACTGATCGGCCTGGACCTGGGACAAGAACTGTCGCCCGCCGACTTCAAGCGCGTGCACCAGGCGCATCTGGACCACCACCTGCTGGTGTTCCGCGACCAGCGCATCACGCCGCAGCAGCACATCGACTTCAGCCGCCGCTTCGGGCCGCTGATGATCCACGTGCTGCACCAGTTCCACCTGGCCAATCATCCCGAGATCCTGATCGTCTCCAACATCGTCGAGAACGGCAAGCCGGTCGGCCTGGGCGATGCGGGCAAGTACTGGCATTCGGACATCTCGTACAAGGAACTGCCCAGCCTGGGCTCGCTGCTGCATGCGCAGGAATTGCCGGCGCAAGGCGGCGACACGCTGTTCGCCAACATGCACCTGGCCTATGACACCTTGCCCGCCGCGCTGCGCAACGCCGTCCAAGGCAGGCGCGCGGTGCATTCGTACCTGGCCAAGTACGGCCAGCTGCAGAAGGAAGGCAACTGGCGGCCCAACCTGAGCGCGCAGCAGGTGGCGCAGGTGCAGGCGGTGTCGCATCCGGTGGTGCGCACCCATCCCGAGAATGGCCGCCGCGCCCTGTTCGTGAGCGAAGGCTTCACCACCCACATCGAAGGCCTGCCGGAAGACGAGAGCCGGCAACTGCTGGACGAACTGTTCGCGCACAGCGTGCGGCCCGAACACATCTACCGCCACCGCTGGCAGCCGCACGACCTGGTGTTCTGGGACAACCGCTCGCTCATCCACCTGGCGGGCGGCACGCCCGACCACCTGCGCCGCAAGCTGTACCGCACCACGATCGAGGGCGACGTGCCGTTCTAGGCCGATGCGCGACTTATCCACAAGGACCACCATGAATCTGTCACCTGACCTGCGCGAACGACTGGTTCGCACCGCCACCGCGGCCGGCGTGGCATTGGCGTTGGCCCTGGTGGCCCTGGCCTCGCCCACGCCCGCGCTGGCGGCTGACGGCGCCCATGCCGCGCCGTCGCAGCCCGCGGCTGTCGCGCCGTCCGACATCGCGCCCCGCCGCGACTGATCGGCGCGCGCGCCGACCTGTGGATATCCCAGCATCCCTAAAATAGTCCGGTACGCGGCAACCACGCCCCCGGCATCCGCCGGATGCGCGCGGGGCATCCACCGGACTCGACATGCTGGCAACCTCTTCGATTGAACTCATCGGCAACACCCCCCTGATCGCGCTGAGCCGCGCGCACGATGGCCCTGGCCGCATCGTGGCCAAGGCCGAATTCCTGCAGCCGGGCGGCAGCGTCAAGGACCGCGCCGCCAAGGCCATCCTGCTGGCCGCCCGCGCCGATGGCCGGCTCCGGCCCGGCATGCCGGTGATCGAGATGACCAGCGGCAACATGGGGGCGGGCCTGGCCGTGGCCTGCGCCGCGCTGGGGCATCCGCTGGTCGTCACCATGTCGGCCGGCAACAGCCCCGCCCGTGCCCGCATGCTGGAAGGACTGGGCGCCGAGGTGGTGCTGGTGCCGCAGGTCGATGGCGCCGCGGGGCAGGTCACTGGCGCCGACGTCGAGGCGGCGGCCCGTGTCGCCGCCGAGTTGGCGCGGGAGCGCGGCGGCTTCTACGTCGACCAGTTCAACGCGGTTGAATGCATCACCGCGCACGAGACCGGCACCGGCCGCGAAATCCTCGAACAATTCGGCGCCCCCGTGGATGGCTGGGCCGCGGCCGTCGGCACCGGCTGCACCTTCATGGGCGTGGCGCGCGCGCTCAAGGCGGCCAGCGCCGCCACCGTTTGCGCGGCGGTCGAGCCGCTGGGCTGCGAAGTGCTGGCCGGCGCGCCGGTGACCAAGGCGCGCCACCTGATCCAGGGCACCAGCTATGGCGCGGTGCCGCCGCACTGGGATCCGTCCCTGATGGACCTGAGCATTGCGGTCGCCGATGACGAGGCGCAGGAATGGCGGCGCCTGCTGGCCGTGCGCGAGGGGCTGTACGTGGGTTATTCCGCTGCCGCCAACGTGTGCGCGGCGGCCAAGCTGTTGCGTTCGGGACGGCTGCGCCCGGATGCGGCGGTGGCCACGGTGCTGTGCGATACCGGCCTGAAATACTAGGAAAGCGGGTTTTCCACAGCATTCACGGGGAAAGCTATCCCCAGCGCCTGTGGAATTCCTGTGGATTGCCTGTGAATTGGCTGTGGACGAATGGGGATAACTTTTCGCCGCCCAGTTGTGGAGAAGTCGCTTGCGGCGGCTTTCGGAGCAAAACGCAGGCGAAAACCGCGGGCGCGGCCACCAAGAATGGGCGCGGAAGCGGGCGGAAAACGCACGGCAGGCAAGAAAACGGGCGGCCCGCGGGCCGCCCGATGCGTGTTGCGCGGCGCGTTGGCCGCGCCGGGGCGCCGCCCTTACAGCTTCAGGCCCAGTGCCTTGGCCACGCCCGCCGCGTAGGCCGGATCGGCCTTGCGGAAGTGTTCCAGCTGACGGCGCTGGATTTCCTCGGGCACGCCGGCCATGTGGCGGCCGATGTTGCCGAACAGCAATTCCTGCTGCGCCGGCGTCATCAGGCGGAACAAGGCGCCCGGCTGCGAGTAGTAGTCATCGTCGACGCGGTGGTTCCAGCGGGCGGCGGCCTGGCCGTCCAGCGGCAGCGGCGGCTCGCCGGCCGACGGGGTTTCCTTCCACTCGCCGGCGCTGTTGGGCTCGTAGTTGAGCGTGCCGCCGGCATTGCCATCCACGCGCGCCGCGCCGTCGCGGTGATAGCTGTGGAACGGGCAGCGCGGCGCGTTCACCGGGATCTGGTGGTGGTTGATGCCCAGGCGGTAGCGGTGCGTGTCGCCGTACGAGAACAGGCGGCCCTGC
Organism: Achromobacter xylosoxidans; assembly: GCF_001457475.1. Classification (NCBI taxonomy): domain Bacteria; kingdom Pseudomonadati; phylum Pseudomonadota; class Betaproteobacteria; order Burkholderiales; family Alcaligenaceae; genus Achromobacter; species Achromobacter xylosoxidans. The sequence continues at coordinate 6,808,903 of NZ_LN831029.1, forward strand.
AGCATCTTGTCCGGCGAGAAGTCGATGCCGGGCACCACGTTGGCGGGCGTGAAGGCGGCCTGCTCGACCTCGGCGAAGTAGTTCTCCGGGTTCTTGTTCAGTTCCAGCACGCCCACTTCGATCAGCGGGTAATCGCCGTGCGGCCACACCTTGGTCAGATCGAACGGATTGATGTGATAGGTCTCGGCTTCGGCCGCGGGCATGATCTGCACCTTCAGCGTCCACTTCGGGAAGTTGCCCTGCTCGATGTTGTCGAACAGGTCGCGCTGCGAGCTCTCGCGATCGTGGGCCACGACCTGCGCGGCTTCCTCGTCGGTCAGACAGGCGATGCCCTGCTGCGACTTGAAGTGGAATTTCACGTAGAAGCGTTCCCCTTCGGCATTGACGAAGCTGAAGGTGTGCGAGCCGAATCCATGCTGCTGGCGCAGGTTGGCCGGAATGCCGCGGTCGCTCATCAGGATGGTGACCTGGTGCAGCGATTCGGGGCTGAGCGACCAGAAATCCCAGGCCGCCGTGGCGCTGCGCAGGTTGGTCTTGGGGTCGCGCTTCTGGGTGTGGATGAAGTCGGGGAACTTGAGCGGGTCGCGGATGAAGAACACCGGGGTGTTGTTGCCCACCAGGTCCCAGTTGCCTTCGTCGGTGTAGAACTTGATGGCGAAGCCGCGCACGTCGCGCTCGGCGTCGGCCGCGCCGCGCTCGCCGGCCACGGTCGAGAAGCGCAGGAACAGCGGCGTCTGCTTGCCGACCTTGGAGAAGATGCTGGCGCGGGTGTACTTGGTGATGTCGTGGGTGACGGTGAAGGTGCCATAGGCGCCCGAGCCCTTGGCGTGCACCACGCGTTCGGGGATGCGTTCACGGTCGAAATGGGCAAGCTTTTCTATCAGCCAGAAGTCCTGCAACAACGCCGGGCCGCGCGGGCCGGCGGTCAGGGTGTTGTTGTTGTCGGCCACCGGGGCGCCAGAGGCGGTGGTCAGATGCTTCTTGTCGGTCATGGCACACACTCCCTACGTAATTCCTGGAATGCGCGGCGACGGGGCCGCGCAACGTGATCGGATACCGTCCCGGAACATTGCCGGCCGGGGGATATCTCCGACACATCATAGGGGTCATTGTTTGCAGTGTGAAGTTGATTGATCCATCAAATTTGATTGAAAATAACTATCACTGGCGTGACCTGACGCGCATCGCCGCCAAACCCGCGTGCAACCTGGACGAAAAAAAACCGGCCCCTGGGGGCCGGCTTTTCATGGCGCGAGCGGGAATCAGCGATTCGCCGCGGCTTCCGTCTTGCGCTGCATGGCGCGGGTGATCGACCACTGCTGCGCGATCGACAGCGTGTTGTTGACGCACCAGTAGAGCACCAGGCCGGCCGGGAAGAAGAACATCATCCCGCCGAACACCAGCGGCATGATCATCATGACCTTGGCCTGGACGGGGTCCGGGGGCGTCGGGTTCAGCTTGATCTGCAGGAACATGGTGGCCATCATGATGGCGGGCAGGATGAAGTACGGGTCGCGGATCGACAGGTCGTGCACCCACAGGATCCACGGCGCGCCGCGCATTTCCACGCTGGCCAGCAGCACCCAGTACAGCGAGATGAACACCGGGATCTGCACCACCATCGGCAGGCAGCCGCCCAGCGGGTTGATCTTCTCGGTGCGGTACATCTCCATCATGGCCGCATTGAGCTTCTGCTTGTCGTCGCCGTACTTTTCCTTCAGGGCCTGCAGGCGCGGGGCGACCTGCTTCATGCGGGCCATGGAGCGGTAGCTGGCGGCGGCCAGGGGGTAGAACAGCGCTTTGATCAGCACGGTCAGGGCGACGATGGTCCAGCCCCAGTTGCCCAGGATGGAATGCAGCCAGGTCATCAGCGTGAACAGCGGCTTGGCGATGATGGTCAGCCAGCCGTAGTCGACCACCAGTTCCAGGCCGGGGGCGAGCGCCGCCATGGCCTTCTGGTCCTGCGGGCCGACCCACAGGTGCGAATCGACGCGGGCGGCGGCGCCCGGGGCGATCTCGCCGACGGCTTCGATGGTGCGGGCGGCGTACAGGTTCTTCTGCACTTCCAGCACTTCGTTGTTGCGCGGCTTGCCTTGCGGCGGCACCCAGGCGGTGGCGAAGTAGTGCTGCACCACGGCGATCCAGCCGTTGTCCGCCTGCTTGATGTAGTTGGCCTTCTTCTTCTCGATGTCGGCGAAGGTCATCTTCTGGAACTTGTCCTGTTCCGAGTAGACGGCCATGCCGGTGAAGGTGTGATAGAAGCTGGAGGTGTCGGCCGGGTCGTTGCCGTCGCGCTCGAGCTGCAGGTACAGCGCCGGCGTCACGGGGGCGGCGCCGACGTTGGCCAGGTCGTGGCGCACGTCGATGTCATAGCGGCCGCGGTGCAGCGTGAAGGTCTTGGTGACCTTGACGCCACCCGATTCGGCTTCGAACGCCACCGCCAGGCTGTCGCCCGTCATCTGGCGGTCGGTCGAGACCACGCGGAACGGCGTCTGGTGGGTGGGGAAGTTCTGGCCATTGGCGGCGCCGACGACGCCGGTCTGGGCCACGTAGTTCAGGCCCGCGGTGCGGTCGAGCAGCACGGTGGGCTTGTCGGCCTGGCCGGTGGCCGGGTACTTCAGCAGCTCGGCGCGCACCAGTTGGGCGCCCAGCGTGTCGAAGGTCAGGCGCAGCACGTCGGTGGTGATGACGACTTCTTCCGAGCGCGTCGGCACCGGCGCGGCGGCGCCCGGCACGGCCGAGGGCGCGGCGGCGGTCGCCGGCGGCGCATTGGGCACCGAGGGCGTCGCGTTGTTCGCGGCGGCCGGCGTGCCGTTGGCGTTCGTGCTGGCCGTGGGCGTGGGCGCCCCGAACAACGACGGTTTGCCGTTATGGATCTGCCAGTTGTTCCACAGGAGCAACAGCGAGAAGGAGAAAATCATCCAGAGGACGGTTCGTCGGATATCCATGGTGCCTACTGAAGTGAATACGGGCCAGCAAAGCCCGCCAGTTTAGCGTCAATCATGCTCGGTGCGGTGGCCATGGGAACAGCAGGCACCGCCATTGGTTCCCTTGCCCGGGGGAACCGGGTCCCAGCCGCCGGGCGACCAGGGGTGGCAGCGGCCGATGCGTCGCAGCATCAGCCAGAAGCCGCGCCAGGGCCCGTGGCGTTCGATCGCCTCGATCGCGTACGCCGAGCAGGTCGGAGTGAAGCGGCATTGCCGGCCGATCCAGGGGCTCAGGAAAAACCTGTAGAACCGGATCGGGGCAATGAGTATTGCGGCCCCCACGGAACGCCCGCGCTGCGCGCGGCCTGCCTGCCGGGGGGATGGCCCGTTCATCGCGCGATCCGCTCGAAGTGAGCGTCCGCTTCGGCCCGGGCCGCCTGTTTCAGCGCGGTGAGCGTGGCGGGCGTCACCTTGCTGTGCAGCCGGACGACGTAGTCTTTCGCCGGCAATCCGAGCCGCCGGTGGCGGAACGCTTCGCGGATGACCCGCTTGAGGGCGTTGCGCGTGGTGGCGTGGGCGGCGAAGCGCTTGGCGATCACCAGGCCCAGCCGGGCACAGGGAGCCTGGCCGGGAGGCAGTTCGTTGGAAGCGGCGCTCACAACGAAAAACGCCCCTCGGGCCAGACGCCGGCCTTTGAGGGCGGCGGCGAACTCGGAGGGGCGATGCAGCCGCGCCTCCGGCGGAAGCGTGGCGCGCGGCATGGACTGCGGGTCAGCGGGTCGGGTGTCTGCGCAGAAAGCGAGACTTAGACGGCCAGACGCTTGCGGCCCTTGGCGCGGCGAGCGTTCAGGATGGCGCGGCCAGCGCGGGTCTTCATGCGCACGCGGAAACCATGGGTGCGCTTGCGGCGGGTAACGGAAGGTTGGTAGGTGCGTTTCATGGACGATCCACAAAAAGAACAAAAGTCAGAAGGGACCTGCCCGGAGGGTTCCTGGTCGCAAATCCGGTAGCGGGTATCTAGTAAGCGTTTCGCTGTGAATCGCATGTGATATGCGGATTCACCGGCAAAGACAGGCTTGTAGACGGGGCTCTGGTCCGGGTAATCCCCGGGCGACCTATTCAGCAAGGCACAGTGCCGGGGACGGGGTAAGTGTAACCATTACCCTATTACCCGTGCGAATCTGGGCCTTCTGCGAAACCTTCTGACAGACAGAATTCGGAAAAGCCCACCATTTCAGCAAGTTTTCCCTGTCTTGTCAAACAGTTAAGGGGGCGGATTGTGCACGTCCATGCCCTACCCTGTGGATAACCCGTGCCCAGGCAAGGTAGAATCGAGGTTTGAATAAGAGCGAC